>NZ_FOYG01000021.1:0-5212 GCF_900116035.1 Paenibacillus sp. cl130 | reverse complement strand
CTGGGCAGGATCGACCATCAGGTAAAGATAAGAGGCTACAGGATAGAACTGGGTGAAATAGAGAACCGGTTATTAAAGCATGAAGCAATAAAAGAAGCGGTGGTATTGGACAAAGAAGGAGCTGACGGAAATAAGTATCTTTGTGGATACGTCGTACCGGATCAAGAAATAACCGTACAGGGGATGAGGGAACACTTGTCAAAAGAGCTCCCGGACTACATGATCCCTTCCTACTTTGTGCGGATGGAAAAGCTGCCATTGACCCCTAATGGAAAAATAGACAGGAAAGCATTGCCTGTGCTCGATAGCAATGTTAATACCGGCGTAGAATACGTAGTACCTTCGGGAGAAATAGAGGAGAAACTTGCGCTGTTGTGGCGGGATATCCTTGGAATAGAGAAGGTAGGAAGAAATGATAACTTTTTTATGCTTGGGGGACACTCGTTAAAGGCAACAAGCCTTGTAGCAAGAATTCACAAAGAGTTCAATATAGACATACCTCTTAAGGAAATATTCAAGACACCAACCATCTTAGAAATTGCCAGATATATTAAAGACTCAAAGGAGAGCCTATATCAGTCAATCCAACCGGCAGGAGAAATGGAATACTACCCTATGTCATCTGCACAAAGAAGGCTGTATATACTAAACCAGCTTGAAGGGGCAGGGACAGCATACAACATGCCTGGTATTATGCTGCTGGAAGGAAGCATTGATACAGCGCGTTTCCAGGAAGTCTTCAGGCAGTTGGTAAAAAGGCATGAGACTCTTAGAACATCGTTCCACATGATCGATGGTAACCCGGTCCAGAAGGTTCATGACCATGTGGAATTCAGCGTGATGTACTTTGAAACTAACGAAGAAAAAGCCGCAGAGTATGCTGGGGAATTTGCCAGACCTTTTGATCTTGGCAAGGCTCCTCTGCTAAGGGTAGAGCTTGTAAAAACGGGAGAAGACAGGCATCTTATGATGTTTGATATGCATCACATTATATCCGATGGTGTCTCCATGGACATACTGATTCGTGAGTTTATGGATCTTTATGAAGGAAACAACCCTCCAGCACTTCGGATACAGTACAAGGACTACGCTGTATGGCAGAATAAACTGTTTGATGAGGGCGGAATTAGCAGCCAGGAGGAATACTGGCTCCAAGCATTCCAGGGAGAAATACCTGTACTGAATATGCCGCTAGACTATCCAAGGCCTGTAATACAAAGCTTTGAAGGGGATTTTTTTAGCTTTGAAGCAGGCAGTGAGCTTACGAATAAATTAAACAAGCTTGCAAGGGATAATGGGGCTACGCTTTACATGACACTGCTCGCGGCATACAACATATTGCTGTCTAAGCACACCGGACAGGAAGACATAATCGTTGGAAGCCCTATAGCCGGAAGGCCACATTCAGACCTGCAGGATATCCTTGGTATGTTTGTAAATACCTTGGCTATGAGAAATTACCCCAAGGGAGATAGTACCTTTGTAGAATTCTTGAATGAAGTAAGAGAAAACGCTCTAAGGGCTTATGACAATCAGGATTACCAATTTGAAGAACTGGTTGAGAAGCTTAACTTGAAGAGGGACATGAGCAGAAACCCACTGTTTGATACTATGTTTACCATGCAAAATGCCTCTAAGGTAGAATTTGCAGTACCTGGTATAAGCTTCAGACCTTTTAATAACGGGCTAGAGTATAGAATATCAAAATTTGACCTATCCATTGATGCAATAGAGCGTGAAGATGGTATGGCTTTTAGCTTTGAATATTGTACTCGGCTTTTCAAAAAAGAGACTATAAAAAGGTTGGCGGCTCATTACCTTAACGTGTTGGAAGAGATAACCGCAAATCCGTTTAAAAGGTTGTCGGAAATAAATATGTTGTCCCAGGAGGAAAAACAGCAAATAATCTATGGCTTCAATGATACAAAAGTAGAATATCCTAAGGATAAGACCATACAAGAGCTATTTGAAGAACAAGTGGAAAAGACGCCTGATAACATAGCAGTAGTATTTGAAGATAAATACTTGACTTACGGAGAACTTAATGAAAAGGCCAATCAACTGGCTTGGATCTTAAGGGACAAGGGATTAAAACCTGACAGTGTAGTAGCTATAATGGTAGACCGGTCCATAGAAATGATAATAGGTGTAATTGCTGTATTTAAAGCAGGAGGCGCGTATTTACCCATAGACACCGAATATCCTGAAGAACGAATCAGATATATGATCGATGACAGCTTGGCTGGAATTATTCTTACGCAAGAACATCATAAAGAAAAAATTAAATTTGATCTTGATATTATAAGCTTTGATGACTGTGTGAATTACAACGGGAGAACAGAAAATCTTCCTGTCATTAATAAATCTTGTAATTTAGCATATGTCATTTATACATCAGGAACCACAGGAAAGCCAAAGGGGATCATGATAGAGCATAGAAGTCTTGTCAACATATCTTACGCATGGAAAAAGGAATATAGGCTTGCGGATATGGATGTAAAGCTGTTGCAAATCGCAAGTTTTTCTTTTGATGTATTTGTGGGAGATGTTTCGAGAACGCTGCTCAACGGAGGCCAAATGGTTATTTGTTCATCCGAGGAGAGATACGATCCTGCACGATTATATTCACTTATTAAAACCCATAAAATAACCATCTTTGAATCCACACCGGCACTGATTATTCCTCTTATGGATTATATCCATGATAATGCTTTGATTATTGATAGCCTCAAGTTGCTTATACTTGGATCAGATACTCTCTCTGTGGAAGATTATGAAAGATTACAATCCTGGTATGGAGAGAAACTGCGGGTTGTTAATAGCTATGGGGTTACTGAGTCCACCATAGATTCCAGTTATTACGAAAAGAGACTGGGAAGCTATTTGGAATCCGGGAGTGTACCTATCGGAAAGCCAATGCAAAATATAAAATACTACGTTGTTGACAAACACTTGAGACCTCAGCCTACAGGGGTTTTGGGTGAGTTGTGCATAGGGGGAGAAGGGCTTGCAAGGGGATATCTAAACCGGCCCGAACTGACAGCTGAAAAATTTGTACCTAACCCGTTTATATCAGGGGAAAGGATGTATCGTACAGGGGATCTGGCCAGATGGCTGTCTGATGGGAATATGGAATTTTTAGGAAGAGTAGATCATCAGGTAAAGATAAGGGGATTTAGAATAGAGCTGGGGGAAATAGAAGCACAACTGCTAAAGCACGTTTCAATAAAGGAAGCAGTGGTTATTGCAAGGGAAGATCAGAAGGGAAACAAGTATCTGTGTGCCTATGTGGCAGGGGAAAATGAATTAACAATAGCAGAACTAAGGGGACATCTCTTAAAGGACCTTCCAGACTATATGATACCATCCTATTTTATGCAGTTAAAAAAGCTGCCGCTGACTCCCAATGGCAAAATAGATAGGAAGGCATTGCCCGAACCTGACGGCAATATCGATGCTGGAATAGAGTATGTCGCACCCTTGGGTGAAGTGGAGGAGAAACTTGCGGGGTTGTGGCAGGATATCCTTAGTATAGAGAAAGTGGGAAGAAACGACAATTTCTTTGAGCTGGGGGGACATTCCTTAAGGGCAGCAAATCTTATTGCCAGGATTCACAAAGAGTTCAATGTAAACATACCGCTTAAAGAAATATTTAAGAGCCCAAATATGTCTGAAGTTGCCGAGTGCATCAAGATTGCAAAGGAGAGTGTATTTCATTCTATTGGGCCGGCTGGGGAGATGGAGTACTATCCAATTTCATCCGCCCAGAAAAGGCTGTATATTCTAAACCAGCTTGACGCAGTTGGGATGGCATACAACATGCCTGGTATTATGCTAATTGAAGGCAAACTCGATAAACTGCGCTTTGAACAGGCTTTTAGGGAGCTTGTTGACAGACATGAGTCTTTCCGTACCTCATTCCATATGATAGATGGTAAACCGGTACAAAAGGTCCATAGCAATGTGGATTTTAGTGTTATGTATATGGAAACCGATGAGGAAAGAGCTGCGAAAATAGCCAGTGAATTTATTAGGACCTTTGACCTTGATGAGGCTCCTTTACTTAGGGTTGGGCTTATAAAAGTTGGAGAAGACAGATATATTATGATGTCTGATAAGCACCATATTATATCTGACGGGGTGTCTGACGACATACTGGTAAGAGAATTTATGAGCCTGTATGAAGGTAAGGAACTTCCGGAACTTAAGATTCAGTACAAGGATTTTTCCGTATGGCAGAACAGGCTGTTTGCTGATGGGACAATTAGTAAGCAGGAAGAATACTGGCTCCAAGTATTCAAAGGAGAAATTCCTTTGCTTAATATGCCGCTAGACTACCCTAGGCCAGCTATACAGAGTTTTGAGGGAGATGTGATCAGTTTCAAAGCAGGCAAGGAGCTTGCTGTTAAACTGAACAAACTTGCAGTGAATAATGGTGCCACGCTCTACATGGTACTTTTAGCTTCATACAATGTCCTTTTATCCAAGTACACCGGACAGGAAGATATTATAGTTGGAAGTCCCGTTGCAGGAAGGCCGCATACTGATCTTCAGGACGTTATTGGTATGTTTGTAAACACGCTAGCCATGAGGAATCACCCTCAAGGTGGAAAGACTTTTGTGGACTTCCTTAATGAAGTAAGAGAAAACTCCTTAAGGGCTTACGAAAACCAAGATTACCAATTTGAAGAACTGGTAGATAAGCTTAACCTGGAAAGGGATCTGGGCAGAAATCCACTTTTCGATACTATGTTTGTACTGCAAAATATCGAGGCATCAGAAGTGAAGATGGATGGGCTAAGGTTTATGCCCTATGACAGTGAAGTAAGAATATCCAAGTTTGACTTGACTTTAAACGCTGAGGAAACAGAGGACGGTATTGCATTTGAATTGGAGTATGCTACCAGGTTGTTTAAGAAAGAGTCAGTTATAAGGCTTATTGCCCATTACCTTAATGTATTGGAAGAGGCAGCAGCCTTTCCTGAAAAAAGGCTATTAGAAATTGATATGCTGTCACAAGACGAAAAACATCAAATATTATATGAATTTAATAATACAAAAGCAGGATACCCTCGGGAAAAGACCATCCATCAGATTTTTGAGGAACAGGTGGAACGGACACCCAATAATATTGCTGTAGTGTTTGAAGATAAACAGCTGACTTATAGGGAGCTAAACGAAAAGGCAAACCAACTGGCCAGAAAATTAAGAG
>NZ_FOYG01000019.1:0-6577 GCF_900116035.1 Paenibacillus sp. cl130 | reverse complement strand
GGGGGTGGAAGTGCAGTAATGCATGGAGCTGACCAATACTAATCGGTCGAGGGCTTATCCTAAGAATAAAACGCAAATAAGTTTCGGATCCAGTTTTCAGGGTGTAAGTTTTGTATTGTATAAGCTCAAGTAGCTTATATGAAACAAGCGAACACACAGCATTTGGCGATGCTGATTCCTGTTAAAGAATTTACGATGTAAATTCATGTTTGGTGGCGATAGCGGAGGGGTTCCACACGTACCCATCCCGAACACGACCGTTAAGCCCTCCAGCGCCGATGGTACTTGGACCGCAGGGTCCTGGGAGAGTAGGACGTCGCCAAGCGATATCCTTTAAAGGATGATGAAGTTTTACATGTTAGGGCCTTTAGCTCAGCTGGTTAGAGCGCACCCCTGATAAGGGTGAGGTCGGTGGTTCGAGTCCACTAAGGCCCACCACTTCTAGAATAACAAAAAGATTGGGGCCATAGCTCAGCTGGGAGAGCGCCTGCCTTGCACGCAGGAGGTCAGCGGTTCGATCCCGCTTGGCTCCACCAATATTCCCTGATAGCTCAGTTGGTAGAGCACTCGACTGTTAATCGAGTTGTCACAGGTTCGAGTCCTGTTCGGGGAGCCATGTTTTGAATATTTCTGACTTTTATATATAAGGTGGCGGCGTAGCTCAGCTGGCTAGAGCGTACGGTTCATACCCGTGAGGTCGGGGGTTCGATCCCCTCTGCCGCTACTCGGAGAGATACCCAAGTGGCTATAAGGGGACCCTCTGCTAAGGGGTTAGACTGCGAAAGTGGTGCGAGGGTTCGAATCCCTCTCTCTCCGCCATAAATTTATTGGAATCAGAACTTATTTTGTAAGGCCCGTTGGTCAAGGGGTTAAGACACCTCCCTTTCACGGAGGTAACAGGGGTTCGAATCCCCTACGGGTCATAGGATATTATGGAGGCTTAGCTCAGCTGGGAGAGCATCTGCCTTACAAGCAGAGGGTCGGGGGTTCGAGCCCGCTTGGCTCCACCAATATTCCCTGATAGCTCAGTTGGTAGAGCACTCGACTGTTAATCGAGTTGTCACAGGTTCGAGTCCTGTTCGGGGAGCCATTTGCTCTCATAGCTCAGCAGGTAGAGTGCATCCATGGTAAGGATGAGGTCACCGGTTCGAACCCGGTTGAGAGCTTGTTATAGGATGGCCCGTTGGTCAAGGGGTTAAGACACCTCCCTTTCACGGAGGTAACAGGGGTTCGAATCCCCTACGGGTCATAGGATATTATGGAGGCTTAGCTCAGCTGGGAGAGCATCTGCCTTACAAGCAGAGGGTCGGGGGTTCGAGCCCCTCAGCCTCCACCATTTTTCATTCTCTTACCTGGATGAAATCTTGGGGAATTGTGAATCATATGCATATTGGGGATTAGCCAAGCGGTAAGGCAACGGACTTTGACTCCGTCATGCATAGGTTCAAATCCTATATCCCCAGCCATTAAGAGCCATTAGCTCAGTTGGTAGAGCACCTGACTTTTAATCAGGGTGTCGAAGGTTCGAGTCCTTCATGGCTCACCATTGTATTACATGCGCGTGTGGCGGAATTGGCAGACGCACTAGACTTAGGATCTAGCGTCTTTGACGTGGGGGTTCAAGTCCTCTCGCCGGCACCATTTTGGAGGATTAGCGAAGTGGCCAAACGCATCAGACTGTAAATCTGCTCCCTTACGGGTTCGGTGGTTCGAATCCATCATCCTCCACCAGTCTTTTCATAATCATATGGCGGTCGTGGCGAAGTGGTTAACGCAACGGACTTTGACTCCGTCATGCATAGGTTCAAATCCTATATCCCCAGCCATTAAGAGCCATTAGCTCAGTTGGTAGAGCACCTGACTTTTAATCAGGGTGTCGAAGGTTCGAGTCCTTCATGGCTCACCATTTATAATTATTTTGCGGTCGTGGCGGAATTGGCAGACGCGCACGGTTCAGGTCCGTGTGGGCTAACCCCCGTGGAGGTTCGAGTCCTCTCGACCGCACCATATTTTGCGGACGTGGCTCAGCGGTAGAGCATCGCCTTGCCAAGGCGAGGGTCGCGGGTTCGATTCCCGTCGTCCGCTCCATTATCCATACGGCGCCATAGCCAAGTGGTAAGGCAAAGCTCTGCAAAAGCTTCATCCCCAGTTCAAATCTGGGTGGCGCCTTGACTGCTCATTATGGATTTAAATATGCGCCCTTAGCTCAGCTGGATAGAGCGTTTGACTACGAATCAAAAGGCCGGGAGTTCGAATCTCTCAGGGCGCGCCATTTCTTAAAAAAAGTATAATGTCGGGATGTAGCTCAGCTTGGTAGAGCACCTGGTTTGGGACCAGGGGGTCGCATGTTCAAATCGTGTCATCCCGATACTGATTTGCGGGTGTAGTTCAATGGTAGAACTCCAGCCTTCCAAGCTGGTAGCGTGGGTTCGATTCCCATCACCCGCTTTTTGCTATAGCGGATTCTTGTTGCCTCAGTGGTGACACCTTATAAATAAAGAGAGCCTGTCTGGGGACAGAGCTCTCTCTTTTTTTGTATTTATCTTCATGTACCCACAATGTATTGATTATTCATAATCTCGGTATCGGTGTATATCGTTCTGATCATACAACTGGTATACGCCGATAACCGATCTAGTGGACAGTTTTTACACGGGAATGGTCAGCTGGATGGAGGTTCCCTCATCTGGAGCAGAGATCATGCTCATAAATCCCCCTACCCCTCTAGCTCGTTCTTCCATACTGAACAATCCAACTCCCTCTCCTTGGGACTTTCCAGAGAATCCAATGCCCTCATCCCGAATGGTCACTTGTATCATTTCATCTTGATCCTCAACGTCGACATATGCCTCCGCTACATCTGCATATTTGGCTACATTCGTTAATGCCTCCTGTACAATCCGATAAATTGCTATTTCCTTGCGAATATCAAGGCGTTTACGTAGAGTGCATTGAAAATGCACCTCAATCCCGTAATGAGAACAGAAGTTTTCAATATAGGTTCTTATAGCTGGGACGACACCCAAATCATCCAGAACTGAGGGACGAAGTTCCCACGCTAGACCACGAACATCTTTGATGATGTCGGTCACCTGCGAACGAAGACTCTCCAGAGCAGCACTAGGTTGTTCGGCAAGTTGGCTATCTAACTGAATAATAAGTGAAAACAAGCTTTGTCCTATCCCATCATGTAGCTCTCTTGAAAAGCGTTTACGTTCTTCTTCCTGTATTTGCATGACTTGCGTCATCATAGACTGGAGTTCCGCTTCTACTTTCTTCAGTTTAGTGACCTCATTGCGGATCGCTAAGTACTGATAGGGTTTACCTTCCTCGTCCATAAACGGAACGATCGTAGTATTCACCCAGTAGTAGCTGTTATCTTTAGCACGATTACGTATTTCTCCTTGCCATACCTCACCTGAACGGATTGTAGTCCACAGGTTTTTCATGAAGGCAGGGGTATGATAGCCTGAATTAATGAGACGATGATCCTGACCGATCAGCTCTTCACGACTGTATTGCGAAATCTCACAAAACTTGTCGTTCACGTACTGAATAATACCTCGATGATCGGTCAAAGCAACAATGGAAGACGTATCTAGAGCAAATTTTAGATTGGATAGTTGGTGGAGTGAGTTACGTAGTGCATGGAGAAAAGGGGACTCTGGTATATAAATTTCTAGATCATTCAGCAATGTATCGGTTGATTCACCAAAGGCATGCTGCAGTAAAGGATTAGAAGGTTCATTCATAATGGAGTAGCCCCTTTTTTAGTGCGAATTTGACTAGCTCAGGTCGTGTTTTCAAGTTAAGCTTCTCCATAAGGTTACTTTTATGGGACTCTACGGTTTTGACGCTAATCACTAGGTGCTCGGCAATTTCCTTGTTGGCATATCCTTTGGCTACCCACGATAGAATCTCCTTTTCCCGCTCAGATAGGGATTCATAGGGTCCGGCTATGCCTTCCTGTTTGATTTTGTCCAGATATTCACTCATCAGTCGTTTGGTTGCATTCGGGTACAAGTAGGCACTACCCTCGGCTACAGACTGGATGGCAGCGAGCAACTCCTCGTGAGGTGCGCTTTTTAAAATATATCCGGATGCTCCAGCCTGAATGGCCCGGAACAGATATTCTTCATCATCATGCATTGTTAAAATAAGGACTTCTGTGTCGGGCAACTTTTTTTTTAATTCAGTGGTTGCCGTGAGACCATCTTTGCCAGGTGGCATGCTAAAATCCATGAGCACGACATTAGGTTGTAGCTCCACTGCCTTGTGGATTGCCTCATCCCCGTCTGCTGCATCTCCTACTACCTTGATACCGTTTTTGCCGTCCAATAGGGCCATGAGGCCAGAACGTACGACAACGTGATCATCCACTACTAGTATACGAATCAATTTGTCATCCCCTCGAACGGTAAAAAAACCGTGCGTTTTGTCATAATCATAGCAAATTTTAGGGATTTCAATCAACAAAGATAGTTAGGGACAGTGATATCAAGTATTTTATGAGTTTCATTATCTACAGAAACATTGTTGATCTATGGAGTAAGAGGGTAAGCACATAGTTGGCTAAGGCGTTGAGCGACTTGAGTGGCCTCGGCTACATCAGACTCTGTGAACATCCTCACATCACGATTACCAAGAAGCAGCACACCGTTGGGCAGATCCCCTGTGCTGGAAAAGGGAATAGCAACAGCAGAGTGAAGCTGCTCGGCCAGCATTAGTGCACATTCCTGACGCAAACGTATACTACCTGATAGCAAAGCACTTACAGTCACGGTACGTCCCAAGCGAACAGCCATCCCGGCAATACCATGGCCAATCTTAAAAGAAATAAGACGATAGCGATTGCTTCGGCTACCGGAGGCGTAATACCAATGCAACTTACCACCCGACTTGGACATAAATGCAAGGGCAGTGAGATCACCATAAATAGTATCTCTCAACTGATTCAGTTCTTTTCGCATTTCATCCGTTATTTGTAGCATAGAAGACACATCCTTTTTCATAACCAAACTATATCTCTAATTCATTGTAGTTCCGACAGTTACAAAAGTAGATCAGGGAACCCCCTGATCTATAGGCGCAGGAAACACTGACTTTTCATCTGGTCGGGTAAGGAGTAGGGAAAAGGCCGATAAATGGGGCGTTAGCTTACTTTGGAAGTGATATTTATCACAGCAAATCAGGGAGTAGGAAGGTATAAAATCAGGTGTTCTCCCGATAACAACCCAGGCAATAAAACATTATGATATAGATATCAGGTAAACACGAGGAGGACGCTAACATGCAAGCCACTTGTATGGAACGGTTTGGGGACGAAGCGGAACGCACGGGAATTCAGATTTATTTGACAGAAGAACATTTGGATCTGCTAAAAGATATTATGTCCTGGAAGAAGGTAAAGGCAGGCGTTATGCTTTTCCGAGAGGGCGATGATGCAGAGCAGCTTTATTATATACATTCAGGTCATGTTAAACTTCGTAAATCGACAGAAGATGGTAAAGAACTGATTCTGACCATTCAGCATCAAGGCGACTTAATTGGGGAATTTAGCGGGATAGATGGAGAAGAGTATAGTTGCACTGCGGAAACAGCCGATGTGTGTGAGTTAGGCGTCGTGCTTGTTAAGGATTTGGAGTCGCTCTTGTCCAAAAATGGGGAAATGGCACTTCAGTTCATCCAGTGGATGGCGATGAAGCAACGCATTATGCAATCGCGTTTTCGGGACTTACTGTTGTATGGTAAAACTGGAGCGCTAGCGTCTACATTGATCCGTGCTAGCAATACATGTGGCGTGGCTGTGAAGGATGGCATTTTACTAAATATGAAGCTAAGTCACTCTGAATTAGGTGAGATGATTGGAGCGACGCGAGAGAGTGTGAACCGGATGCTGAGCGCGCTGAAAGAGCAGGGAACCCTAGATACAAGGGATGGAAAGATTGTCATTCACGATCTCAAGGTATTACGTGGCA
This sequence comes from Paenibacillus sp. cl130, assembly GCF_900116035.1. Lineage (NCBI taxonomy): Bacteria > Bacillati > Bacillota > Bacilli > Caryophanales > Paenibacillaceae > Paenibacillus > Paenibacillus sp. cl130. The sequence goes on along the minus strand of NZ_FOYG01000019.1, from coordinate 599 downwards.
TGTGCTGCTGTCCTTCGTACGGCCAATGTGCCCATGAAATTTGTCGCCTCTAATATTATGAATACCATTAGGCGAGGTCCAAGAGACTTCGCCTTGTTGCATGTCTTCTAACAATCTAGCACATGGGGTAACGGGGTTAACGAACAAAATAGATTACAAAAAAACTAATTAACGTCGTATAGCGGTTAATTACCAATAATGTATTTATATTAAATGGAACTGAACACATGACATTTTATGAACTAGCTGTTTTGAAATAACATTGGAGCTAATAATGGTTGACTAAACGGTGAAAGGGATTTTAAGTTTGAAAAAGGGATTATTTACAAGTTGCTTTCTTTTGCTGAAAATGATATATTATTTGAGCTGACAACAAAACAGCAGTTTCAAAAGCGAAAAACTTGGGTGAAACGATCTTCAAAAAAAGAAAAAATAACCCTTGCATTTTTGAAATGAATATGATATGATATTATAGCTGCTGAAAAATGCAGCGAAAGAGAAATGTTTGATCTTTGAAAACTGAACAACGAGTGAGTAAAACGATTTTGCTTGCAAAATCAAACAAGAGATATTTTATCTCGTCAGTTTCAAAATGAGCT
>NZ_FOYG01000012.1:0-97095 GCF_900116035.1 Paenibacillus sp. cl130 | reverse complement strand
CCGTCTTTCCTCCTTCTCCCATGCAGGAAAAGGATGTATCGGGTATTAGCTACCGTTTCCGGTAGTTATCCCTGTCTTGTGGGCAGGTTGCCTACGTGTTACTCACCCGTCCGCCGCTAGGTTGATTAGAAGCAAGCTTCTAATCAACCCCGCTCGACTTGCATGTATTAGGCACGCCGCCAGCGTTCGTCCTGAGCCAGGATCAAACTCTCCATTAAAGACCAACCGAAGTTGGTTTATAGAAAAGAGCGATAAGCTCATTTTGAAACTGACGAGATAAAAATATCTCTTGTTTGATTTTGCGAACAAAATCGTTTACTCACTCGTTGTTCAGTTTTCAAAGATCAAACATTCTTTTTCGGTCGATTCAGTTTATCACTTCATCAACTCTTATATCATATCATCTCCGAACCAACTTTGCAAGCACTTTTTTAAATCTTTTTTTGTAACACTCGCTCGCAATATTGTATTTCTTGGCCGGAATTAGAGTATACCACTCCGCATATTTAAATGCAACCGTTTTTTAATAAATTGTTTTTACTATCATTATTGTTGTAATGACATCCTGTGTACTCTGTACTTTTGCTAAATGGACTTAGTTATCTGCATCCAAGAACGACGTGAGATCCATTCAATGATCTCGAATACGCGTGTTGCTCATTACAACTCAAGTGCATATTCTGCTTTTTCTTTAATATTGATGATTTGACAAAGAAAGGATGGGTAAAAAAGATAAGGAGCTAGCAACAAACCATGCGATAGCAGCTTTGTTTCACGCAACTTTAGGTAATGATTAATTATAACTGTATAGAGGAGTAGATTTACTAATGAAGCAACGAAGGCGAACATGGACGAGAATTGTGTTTCTTATCATCTCTTGCTTACTGCTTTTCGTGATCTCAGGATTTGTGTATGAGTGGATTGCATCCAAAAAGGATAAATCACAATACCCACCTCCGGGGGAATTGGTCGATGCCGGGGGTTATCGACTCCATATTCGTAAACTCGGTAACGGCTCTCCAACAATATTGCTTGAATCAGGGAGCGGGGAAAGTAGCCTGTCATGGAGAGATATTCCCGAAAAACTGTCATCATTCGCCACTGTTGTATCCTATGACCGGGCAGGCTATGCCTGGAGCGAGGAGGCTGCTACTCCACGAACCGGGGAAAACATCGTTCGAGAGCTTCATGTCGCCTTAAAAAACGCAGACATCCAAGCTCCTTATATTCTGGTAGGCCATTCCCTTGGAGGGATGTACTCAAGACTGTACGCGCAGACATACAAAGACGAAGTGGCAGGATTGGTTCTGGTGGATGCCAGGCCTGAAAATGACGCTCGCCGGACAAATGAGATCTATGCCAAGGAACGGCCTAAAGTCAATCCCTCCCCGTTAATATCCATTCTCCTAGAAAAGTCAGGGGCTTTTCGCCTGTTCCCCAATTTAATGCTAACGGGTCGGGTCGAATATCAAGATAGAAAATCTTTTGTGAATATTGTCGCTTCCTCTAAATACTTTCGATCTGTTGCGGAGGAGGGTGATCTAGCAAGCACTACCGAAGATGCCATACGGGGACAGCATCTGGGTAACCTCCCTGTACGTGTAATTGCCCGGGGCATTCAACAAGATTTGACTCAGTTCGGTATTAGTAAACGCGGAAATGATCAGATCGAACAAAGCTGGCAAATGGGACAGCGCGAGATGCTTAACATCTCTACAAACAGCAAATTTATTGTTGCCAAGAAGAGCGAGCATATGATCATCCATGATCAACCGGAGCTTGTCATCCAAGTCATCCGTGAACTCATCATCGACACAAGACACTTTCAGTCAACCATGTCTAAAGCATACACAGATGATTAGGGACTTTATATGTTAAACAGCATAAAAAAATAAAAGACGCCCGAGTTCCTTCTATATAAAGGAATCCGGGCGTCTTTGCTGCCTAACACTTATTATGCTTGATTGAGCTTAGGACAAAATGGGCTTATTTTTAGATGGGGCCTCTGCGACCTTGCCAAGTATCTGTCTCAGTACTTTAGCATTTTCCCCAATAAAACCGGAATCAAGCAGCACATCATGCGTTCCGATGACTTCGTATTCTTTGTATTGACCAAGTGTCGCCTGTTGCCATAACAATTTATCTAATGATGTATCCGGACCAATACTATCATCCTCTGCAATTAGAGCATGGATATTCGCATGAACTTCACCTGAGTTAATAAGCTCATCGCGGTAGACGGAGTAAACCAACATTTTGTCCATGACTCGCTCCCTGTCCACTGGATCGGCGAGGAATGCTTTGTACTGGTCCCTAATGCTGTCCAGTACCATCTCGACAATCTCTTCAAGCTCCTCCGGTGTCGATTCATCCTTGGACATCTTTCTCATAGCATCTACCATAATAAGGTCGCTAACATGGTGACCTCGGCTTTCCATGGCTTTAGCTACCTCGAAGGCGAGATTTCCTCCAAGTGAGTATCCCAGGAATATATACGGACCCTCTGCTTGAATATCCACGATGGCATCGATGTATCGATCCAGCATATCTTGACCCTGGAAACGATCGCCGATAAATTCCATCCCGTACACCTCGCAAAGCCCTTCCAGCTCCTTGGCCATCTCATAGTACCCCAGAGAGTGGCCTACCCGTGGAGGGAAGCAAAACACTTTGAGCGTTCCTTTCCCTGGGAAGCGGATAATTTCCATTTCCTCTTCATTAGCAGCAGTTGTTGCCTGCAGCTTGGAAATTTCATGCGCCATTTCTTCCACAGTCGGCAGATTAAACACGACTTGGAGTGGGAGCTGGACGCCCATACCGGACGAGATCCTTTGGATCAAGCCCAATACTTTCAGGGAATGGCCCCCAAGTTCGAAGAAATGATCCCTGATCCCGATTTCCTGTACGCCGAGCACCTCGGACCAAATTTGAGCGAGCTCTACTTCTGTCTGCGTACGCGGCGCGATATACTCCGCTGTGCTCCGCAGAAGTGTTTCCGGTGCCGGTAGCGCTTTGCGATCCAATTTGCCATTCGGATTCAGCGGCATTTGTGCCAACTGTACGAAAGCAGTCGGAATCATGTAGCTTGGCAGCTCGCTGGCCAGTGCCTCGCGTAGTACGCCGGCTGCAAGCCCCTCTTCGGCCACAAAGTATGCACAAAGCTGAGTACTTCCAGTAGAATCAGCCAGTGCAAGAACAACCGCTTCCTGCACAGATGGCACTTTCAAAATTTGTGCTTCCACTTCTCCCAACTCAATGCGGTAACCCCGGATTTTTACCTGATGATCGATCCGTCCCAAATACTCAATATTCCCGTCTGGCAGCCATCGGGCCAAATCGCCCGTTCGGTAAATTCGCGCTCCCGGTTTGTACGGGTGAGGAATGAACTTCTCTGCCGTCAGGTCCGGCTGGTTGAAATACCCCCGCGCTACCCCTTCGCCCGCAATGCAGAGTTCTCCCGGTACCCCCACAGGTGATACCTGAGAAGCGCTGTCCATCATCCATACTTGGACGTTAGCGTACGGTTTGCCGATCGGCACATGCGTTAGGGCCGCAGTCTCAAGGTTCGTTGTATACCGAGTCGCATATACGGCTGCTTCCGTAGGACCGTAGATGTTTTCCAGTACTGCGTAAGGAGATACTTTATAATACTCTTCCACAAGTTTGGCAGGCAGCGTCTCGCCGCAGGCAAACAGGTATTTCAGAGTAAGGAATCCTTGGGTGCCGCTTTCTTTCAAGTATTGAACGAGCACACTGAGCATCGACGGCACCAAATTGAGATGCGTGATACGGTTCGTATCCACGGCCCCTAGCAGTGCCATCGGGTCTTTGTCCACGCCTTGTGGCAGGATCACGAGAGCCCCCTCTCCAAAGAACCAGCAGAACAGCTCCGGCACGGAGAAGTCAAAGGTAAATGTCGTTTTGAGCAGGAAACGGTCGCCTGCCAACATCGGATATTCAGCTTCCAACTGACTCAGCGTATGGACGGCAGCGCGATGTTCAATCATTACCCCTTTCGGCTTGCCGGTTGAACCTGACGTGTAAATGATATACGCCAGATGCTCCGGCCCCGCAATTGGCTCCAGATTCGAGCTATCCGCATGATACGCCTGCGGATCATCAAGTGCCAGGATCGTGCCAGTGAACGGAAAACGATCTTTGAGATGGTTCTTCGTCAGCAGAAGCTTCGCTCCCGAATCCTCCAGCATGTGGCGAATACGATCTTCTGGAAACTCCGGATCAATCGGTACATAGGCCCCGCCAGCTTTTAGAATGGCATGAATGCCAATGATCATCTCAAGCGAACGCTCGACCATGATGCCGACTGGTTGGTCCGGTCTGACCCCTTGGGCACGCAGCGTACGTGCAAGGCGGTTCGCCTGCTGATGAAGTTCTCCATAGGTAAGCTCCGTTTCACCGTAAATAAGTGCTGTACAATCCGGTGTGAGTGCTGCTTTTTCCTCAAATATACCGTGAAGGGTCTGCTCACGCGGATAAGGAGCTGCTGTATCGCCCCACACCTCTATAATCTGCGATTTCTCTTCTGGCGTGATCAGCTCCAGCTCATCAATACGGATAGCAGGTTGAACAGCAACGCTTGTCAGAATTCTCGTCAAGTGTCCTTGAATTCGTTCCACGCTCTCCCGATCATAGACGCGGGCATTGTAACGGTACAAGAACTCTAGATTACGACCCGGTAGCACAATGAGGTTAAAATCATAATTCGTCTGTTCAAACATCTGAACATCCGTAATTTTGTATTCAGCCTCTTCACTGGCAATTTTCTCTTCCAAATGCTCTTCTACCGGGTAATTTTCGAACACCATAATATGAGAAATCAAATCTTGCTTTTGTTCGCTCTGTGCTTGAATCTCATAGAGCGGATAGGAATCATAAGCATGTCCTGCCAAATATAATTCCTGCTGTCTTTTCATCACATGGGAGAACGAATCGCTTCCCTCGGCCTGTACCCGAACCGGAACTGTATTAATGAAGAGACCGATCATGCTTTCAATACCCGGAATCTCGGCAGGTCTTCCCGATACCACACTTCCGAAGACGATATCCTGGCTTCTATTGTAGCGCTGCAGCACGATTCCCCAGGCTGCTTGCATCAGCGTATTCATCGTCACCTGATGCTGTTTGGCCACCTGTTCCAGGCGATCGGTCAGTTCCGCATCCAACGTGAATACCAGCTTCTCCGACACGTAGGCTTCTGCTTTTGCCGATGGCTGTGTGATGGCTTGTGGCAGCTTCGTCTGCTGCTCGTAGCCTTCTAGGTACCCTCTCCAGTAAGAGGATGCCTCTTCCTCGCCTTGCTTCTCCAACCATTGAATATACTGGCTGTACGATACAGCTGCAGGAAGCTCAGGTTCCCTTTGCTCACGCAGAACCCCATACGTCTCAAACACTTCCTGGAGCACAAGCGGCATACACCAGCCATCCAAAATGATGTGATGAGAGCTCCACAGCAAATGGTAAGCCTCTTCTGCTGTACGTAGAATAGCAACACGCAGCAATGCTTCTTCAGCAAGATTAAAGCCTCTTGCTTTGTCCTGAGCAGTATAAGCTGCAAGACGCGCTTGAATTTCATCGGCTTCCAGCTCGTGCAGATCCTCGTATACGAAGTCACATGCTCTTTCTTTGAACACAATCTGAATAGGGAAATCGCCCCACCCGGCATGGAAATTGGTTCTCAATATGGCATGCCGTTTCATCAGATATTTTAAGCTGCGTTTGAAATCCTCAGGATAGAATGCTCCCTGAATTTCAAACTTGGCCTGCTCAAAGTAGACTTCCGAATGAGGCTCCAGCAAGCTGTGGAACAACATTCCTTTTTGCATCGGCGTCAGTTTATACATATTTTCAATACTGCCGATATGCCGTGTCTGCTCTTCTAACTCCTCGATTTTTTCCAAGCTGATATCTTTGAGGAGTACATCGCTTGGTGTAAGTTCTGTTCTTTTCTTACTTACGCAATGTCCAATGACTTCGCTGAGACGGTTCTTCAGAATGTCAACAAACTTAGCCACAGACTCCCCGTGGAACTGATGACGGTTATAGCTGACCGAAAGTTGAAGCTGTCCTTCGGCAATCAGTCCATTAATGTTCAATGTCTGATGCTGCACCATCTGCTCACTGACCTCAGGTCCTACTGAGTAAGGCGATACTTCCATCGTCCCTCCTGCAAGATCCTGGTCGAACTGTCCCAAGTAGTTGAAGGTAATCTCAGGTTCAGCCGAGAAGGAGGACACACCAGAACCGCCGTTTAAATATTTCAAAATACCATATCCGACACCTTTGTTCGGGATACGACGCAAGCCTTCCTTAATGTGCTTGATTCTGGCGCCGATCTCCAATTCCCCTCCCATCTCAAGGGCGACAGGGTATTGACTTGTAAACCAGCCTATTGTGCGAGTAATATCCAGTTCCGGCACAATAGGCTCCCGCCCATGTCCCTCCAGAAGGATGCCTACACGTTCGATTCCCGTCCACTCGTGAACAGCCATACCCAGAGCCGTCAGGAGCAGATCGTTAACCTCCGTATTGTAAGTGCGGTTCGCTTCTTTCAGGAACTGCTCTGTCTCTTCTGGTGACCATCTCACCGTGACAGCCTCACTGTCTTTGATGAGAAGAGCGCCGTCTACCTTGTCTTTTGGAAGAGGGGCAAAGCCATCTCCCTCTACCTCTGCCCAATAGCTGCGTTCTTGTTCAGCCGCCGGGCTGTTTGCAAATTGTGTGATTCCCTCAACCCATGCACGGTACGAATCCGTCTTCTGTGGAAGCTTGACCGCTTCTCCACGTACTGCCTGCTCGTAGCCTTCCTGCAGGTCCTCAAAGAGAATACGCCAGGATACGCCATCCACAGCCAGATGATGAATAACGATCAACAGATGTTCGCCTTCCACACAGCGGAACAGACCCAGTCTAAAGAGAGGTCCATCCTCCAGAGAGATGCTACGCTGAATGGCTTCCGCACCTGCTTCTATCGCTGAAGCGGGGTCTGTTTCATCCCGCAGGTCATGGATTTGGAGACTATAGAGTTCTCCCTCACCCACGCTCCGGTTCCAGGCCTCCAACCCCTGCTCTCCTTGGCGGAGCACCAGTCGTAAAGCATCATGATGCTCTGCAATTTTCCGAACAACCTCGGCGAGCGCATCGGTATTGAAGCCATCCCGTCGGTACAACATGACCGACTGATTAAAGTGATGCAGATCCATAGACTGTTCATGGAAGAATCTGTGCTGGGCAGGCCCCAGTCTTACCGCTCCGTGTACCTCGCTTTGATCCGCAATTCGGCTGACCACACTAACGCGCTGCGCCAACTCTGCAATTGTCGGATAACCGAACAAATCCTTCATTTCAAGCTTATAGCCTGCTTGGAGAAGCCTTGAGGATACTTGAATGGATTTGATCGAGTCACCTCCAAGCTCAAAGAAATTATCATGTATGCCGACAAGCGGCACGCCGAGTACACCTTGCCAGATTGAAGCCAAAATGTTCTCCACATCCGTCCGCGGAGCGGTAAAGTCTGCTCCCGCCTTTATACCCGAGTTCGGTTCAGGCAGTGCCTTGCGATCCAGCTTGCCATTCGGTGTCAGAGGCATCACGTCCAGTTGGACGAAGTAAGACGGAATCATATATGCAGGCAGTCCGGCAGACAGTTCGTCTCTCAGCTCGCTGACAGACATTTCGCGATCAGCTACGAAGTAAGCACACAGCGATTTCTGCCCATGAGCATCTGCCCACGCAACAACGAGAGCTTCCTCGACAAGTGGAATGTCCAGCAGCTTGGCCTCAATCTCACCAAGCTCAATACGATAGCCCCGTATTTTAACTTGATGGTCAATGCGTCCAATGTACTCAATGTCTCCATTAGGAAGGCGACGAGCCAAATCCCCAGTGCGATACATATTTCCTTCCGAAGCGAACGGATTTCTAATGAATTTATCTGCGGTAAGCTCAGGACGGTTCAGATATCCACGGGCTACCCCGTCCCCGGCGATGTACATTTCGCCCTCCACGCCTAACGGTACGAGACGAAGCTGATCATCCAGAATATGGATGAATATGTTGTCGGACGGCAACCCAATCGGTACGGATTCCCGTGTATCCTTCGCAGGATCGTACAGGTGAATCATGCAGCCGACGACGGTTTCGGTCGGACCGTATTCATTGTAGATTTTGATGTTGCCACCAAAGAGGTCGGTAATCGTTTTGGACAAATGTGTGGTCAGATTTTCTCCGCCCACAATGAGTTGCTGAATACGACTTTCCGCTGGAATGGTCATGTCTTTTATCAGACTGAGATGCGTTGGCGTCAGCTTGAGAATATCGACCGCATTTTCGCGCAAAATATGCTGAACAACCTCCGCTTTATCTATACCATCATAAATCCGCACTATTCCTCCGTTTATTAACGGAGTAAACATTGATGTCATCGTCAAGTCAAACGAAATGGATGAATACAACGGGAAATCCGTTGGTTTCCCAGCACAATAGACCTTATTGGCCCACCAGATGTAGTTCACGATCCCTTTGTGGTTAATCATGGTTCCCTTCGGATTTCCGGTTGTACCCGAGGTATAGATTAAGTACACCAGATCGTTTCCTCCAACAGGAATATTGGGATTATCCACCTCGGTTCCGTAGATGTGCGGGGAATCCAATTCCATAACCGTTCCCTCAAAAGAGGCCAACTTAGTCAGGTGGCTCTGTGTGAGCAGAATTTCAGCGCCAGAATCCTTCAGAATATACTGAATCCGCTCCTGCGGATATTCAGGATCAATAGGTACATAGGCTCCACCCGCTTTGAGTACACCCATGATGGCGACAAGCAGCTCTACAGACCGATCTGCCAACAGACCTACCACTTGTTCACTCCGTAGTCCTTGGTCTATCAAGGTGGAAGCTAGTCTGTTCGCCTGCTCGTTCAGCTCCCGATACGTGATCTGGATGTCGCCGTTTACTGCCGCAATCTTATCCGGCGTACGGACCACCTGTTCCTCAAACAAGGTGTGCAGCCCCTGATCACTTGGATAGGTATGGGCCTTGCCGCCCCAGTCAAGCAGGTTCATCCGTTCCTCAGATGTTACAATCTCCAGTTCCTGTATCGTCGCCTGCGGACGAGCAGCCACCTGGTCGAGCATCTGCAACAAGTGTCCTCCGATTCGTGCAATGCTTTCTTGCTCGTAAACCGAAGCATTATAGCGAATGCAGACCTTGATGTCTTCGCCTGGGATTACAACCAGGTTAAAGTCATAGTTGGTTTGTTCAAACATGGTGAAGTTGGCGACTTCGAGATTGTCCTCCGTTTGATTCCCCGATTGCTCCACCTGCTCGTCGAGCGGGTAATTTTCAAAGATCATAATATGAGAAATCAGGTCCTGCTTTTGGGTTGTTTTCCCCTGAATCTCATACAGTGGATAGGTGTCGTAGGCACGACCAGCCAATGACTGTGCCTGTGTACGTTTCATCACCTCGACAAAGGCTTCGTCTTTGGATGACTGTATACGGATAGGTACTGTATTAATGAACAGACCCACCATATTTTCGATCCCTGCAATCTCAGCAGGTCTACCCGACACAACGCCGCCGAAAACGACATCCGAGCTGGCATTATAACGTTGGAGAATCAGTCCCCAAGCTGTCTGCATGAGTGTGTTGACTGTCACGTGATTGCGCTTCGCAACAACATCCATTTTACCGGTCAAGGATGCACCCAGATGGAGAACATGCTCATTCAGAACATAGCCCGCCTCTTTGGCTTGAGATTTCGTTTTACCTTCCGGCAATACAGTATTCCCGTCATAATCTTCGAGATATTGGCTCCAATACGTTGAAGCTTCTTGATCATCCTGTGCATCAAGCCACTCGATATAACGACTATAGGGCTGAGCTGGCGGCAGGACAGGCTGTATTTGCTGTTTCTTGGCAGAATAATAATCGAACAGCTCCTGTGTAATGATCGGGATACACCAGCCATCCATGACAATATGGTGGAAGCTCCACAATACAAGACAGCTTTGATCCTTCTGCAAGACGGTCACTCGCATCAGCGGATCTTCTGACAAGCTGAACCCCTTAACCATATCTTCAGCAATATAAGCCTTGATTCGGGCTTCTTGTTCCTGCATAGATGCGTCGCGCAAATCTACGTAGTGCAGAGGGATTAACCGTTGCTTAAAGACAACTTGCAGCGGTACATCAGCAATGTTGTTGTAAAAGCCGGTACGTAGTATGGCATGTCGTTGCACCAAAGCCTGGAAGCTCTCGAAGAAGATATCTACATCGAAGCTACCACGCAGCTCAAACGTTGCCTGTTCAAAGTATGAAGAGGAGTCCGGCTCCAGCAGGCTGTGAAACAGCATTCCCTTCTGCATTGGCGTCAGCTTGTACACATCCTCAATCTCTCCGATATGAGCCGTCTGCGCCGTGAGTCGATCAAGCTGCTCCAATGTTAATCCTTGGAACAGAACATCACTTGGTGTAAGCTGTGTACGCTCCTGAGCTACACAATGACGGATGACCTCACTAAGGCTTGACTGTAATAATTCAGCAAAATGACTCACCGTCTCCTTACGATACTGCCTGCTGCTGTACGTAATCGTCAGTGATAGCTGGCCTTCGGCAATCATGCCATTCACATCCAGAGCATATTGCTGTGGTGTGAGATCGCTGAGCGCTTTACCAATTGAATGTGTGGATAGGCTAAGGGCATTACCCTCCAAATCCTGATCAAACTGCCCAAGATAATTGAAGGAAATTTCCGGCTCCACGCCGAATCCGACACTTTTCTCCGGTGCCATATACTTCAGAAGACCGTAGCCGATTCCTTTATGCGGAACCTCTCGCAAATTCTCCTTGATGCGCTTGATTCGCGCAGATACTTCCTGTCTGCCTTGCAGGTTCAGCAGAACTGGATACTGGGTTGTGAACCAACCCACGGTACGGGTAATATCCAGGTCTGGTACGATTATTTCCCGTCCATGTCCTTCAAGATTGACCAAAATCTGCTCCATGCCTGTCCAGCGCTGAATGGCTGCCCCCAGAGCAGTCAAGAGCAAGTCATTCGTCTCCGTATGATACGCCCGGTTCGCTTGTCGCAACAGCAGGTCAGTTTCCTGCGCAGACCACGTTACCGTAACCGATTCAGTATCCCGAATGGTGCCCGGCTTCTGATCCTCATCCTTCGGCAGTGGAGCCAAAATCGCCTCCTCGATCAGCTGCCAGTATGCACGCTCCTTGTCCAGAGCAGGCCCTGCTGCATACTTCGTCGCTTGCTCAGACCATACAAGATACGAATCGGTCTTTTGTGGAAGGACGATTGCTTGTCCATTCCATGCCTGCTCGTACCCCGCTGCAATGTCCTCAAACAGGATGCGCCAGGATACGCCGTCAACCAAGAGGTGATGAATGACAATCAACAAATGATCGCCATCGTCACAATGGAACAGGCCTAGCTTGAACAGTGGGCCACCTTCCAAGTCAAAGCTTGCCTGAATGGCATCGGCTTGGGCCTGAACCGCAGCTGTCTGGTCTTCCGCCTGCCGCATATCGGCAATGTCCAATGTGTAGAGCTCGCCTTCGTCCGTTCCCCGATTCCAAGCTGCGTATCCAGCTTCTGTAGGCCGGAAAACCATGCGCAGCGCGTCATGATGGATCGCAATTTGGTCCATTGTCAACCGGAGTGCAGCCTCATCAAAGCCGTCTTTCCGATAGAGCATGACGGCATGATTATAATGGTGCGGCTCCGCTGTATGGCGTTCAAAGAACCAACGCTGAATTGGCATTAACTCTGCTGCACCTTTAATTTCGCCCTGTTCCGCTATACGTCCAGCTGCCTTAAGATACGGGCTTAGCTCGGCAATTGTCGGATATTTAAAGAGATCCTTCATCTCTAATTTATATCCAGCTTGGAACAATCTCGAGGACACTTGAATCGCCTTGATGGAGTCACCACCCAGATCGAAGAAATGATCATGGATGCCGACCTGCTGCGCTCCCAGCACACCTTGCCATACGGAAGCCAAAGCTTCCTCAGCTGCGTTTCTCGGCGCTTCATAAACCGCCCCAGTCTGCACATTGGCCTCTGGAGCCGGAAGCGCTTTGCGATCCAGCTTGCCATTGGGTGTCAAAGGCATCTGTTCCAATTGCATAAAGTAAGATGGAATCATATAAGTCGGCAGTTCGGCAGCCAAGGCTTTTCTCAACTCGCCTACCGTCAGCATCTGATCGGCAGTGAAATAGCCGACAAGCACTTTTTGTCCACTTCCATCCTCCCGGGCGAGCACAACGGCCTCCCTTACAGACGGAGCATGGAGCAGCTTCGCTTCCACTTCGCCCAGCTCAATACGGTAACCACGGATTTTAACCTGATGGTCAATGCGTCCCAAATACTCCATGCTTCCATCCGGCAACCAGCGTGCCAAGTCACCCGAGCGGTACATGCGCTCGCCCGCTTCAAACGGATGAGCGACAAACTTCTCTTCCGTCAATTCCGGTCGGTTCAGATAGCCTCGCGCCAGACCTACGCCCGCCACATAGAGTTCACCCGGAATGCCAATCGGCTGTGGACGGCGTTGTTCATCCAAAATGTACGCTCGCAGTGTCGGAATCGTGGTGCCGATATTGCTGCGACCCTGTTCAATTTCCAACTCTGTAATTTCCTTGTAGGTTACATGCACGGTCGTTTCGGTAATGCCGTACATGTTAATGAGCTGCACTTGCGGATACTTCGTTCTCCAGTCCTTGAGCAGGGCCGGGGCTAATGCCTCTCCACCGAAGATAATCATACGGAGGCTCAGTTCTACCGCCTGATGACAGAGCTCTTCCTGTAGCAACTGGTAGAAGTACGTCGGTGTCTGGTTCAAAACGGTGACCTTCTGATCCTTAAGCAATTGCAAGAAACGATCTGGACTCTTCGCGGTAAGCGATGGAACGATGACCAACCGTCCTCCGTTCAGCAATGCTCCGTACATTTCCCATACAGAGAAGTCAAAACAGAATGAATGGAACAGTGTCCACGTATCCTGAGGACCAAAGTCAAACATATTTTTATCATTAAAGAGCAAGCGAACTACATTTTTATGCTCGATCAGCGTTCCCTTTGGCTTGCCTGTCGTGCCCGATGTGTAGATGACGTAGGCAAGATGCTCCGGTCCGGCTGCAGGCTGCAGGTTTGAGACATCTTCCTTATAGGAAGCCGTTTTATCCAGACTTACGATGTCCCCAGCGAAGGAGACACGTTGCTCCAGATGCGCTTGTGTCAGCAGTAGCTTGGCTCCCGAATCCTCAAGCATAAAGCGAATGCGGTCCTCTGGATATTCAGGGTCTACAGGGACATAGGCCCCGCCTGCCTTCAAGATGGCTAAAATTCCAACCACCATTTCAAGAGAACGATCCGCCATGATTCCAGCCAAACCGTCTGGTTGCAAACCACGTTCCCTCAGCGTTCTGGCAAGTCCATTGGCCCGCTCGTTCAGCTCGCTGTAGGACAGGGCTGTATTTTCACATACGACTGCCACTGCATTCGGAGTACGTGCAGCCTGTTCCTCGAACAGCGCATGGATCGTCTTGTCACGAGGATAATCTGCCTTGGCTTCGTCCGGCGCTTTCATCAGCCTTGATTTTTCCTGAGGTGTCACGATATCAAGGGATGACAACGGCATTCCCGGATTGGAGACGGCTTCCCGAATAAGCTGTACAAAGTGGCCTGCCATCCGCTGGGCAGTCTCTTGTTTGTAGATCGCAGTCGCGTACTCAAGCGTGCAGTTCAATACCCCGTCTGCTTCACTCACGGTCAGCGTGAGATCGAACTTGGCAGCCGGATGTACATTATCGTAAGGAGTGAAGCGCAATCCTTCTATTTCTTGTTCTCCCTGCTCGATATTTTGCAGGACAAACATGGTATCAAATAGCGGGTTACGGCTCAAATCACGCTGAAGCTCCAGCTTTTCTACCAGCTCCTCGAACGGGTAATCCTGGTTTTCATAGGCCCGCAGCGCTGTTTCCTTCACTTCCTGCAGATAAGCCTCGAAAGGCTTCTCTCCTTCTGGATAAGTACGAAGTGCCACTGTGCCGACGAACATACCGATGAGGCCTTCGAGTGTCGCATGGGATCTTCCTGCCACAGGTGAACCGACAATGACATCTTCCTGACCTGTGTACTTGTGCAAGAGCGCTGTATAGGCTGCCAACAGTACCATGAACAGAGTGGAACCCGTTCGGGTAGCCAGCTCCTGAAGTGAAGCACTCAGAGAAGAATCAATTTGGAAGTCGATTCGATCGCCCGCAAAGCTTCGCACCGCAGGACGAACTTCATCCCCTGGCAAATCCAGCACTGGCAAGCTTCCGCGGAAAGCATCCAGCCAGTAAGCTTCCTGGGCCTTAAGACGCTCGCTTCCGAGCTGCTCTTGCTGCCATACAGCATAGTCTGTGTACTGGATCTGTAGTTCAGGGAATACGTCCTCCTCTTGGTAGAAGCGGAGAAACTCTTCTATGAGAATATTCATAGAAACCCCATCTGAGACAATATGATGCATGTCAAACAATAGTAAATGGCGCTCATGTGCAATTCGAATAAGGCCGACCCGCAGCAATGGAGCTACACCTAAATCAAAAGGACGGACAAACTGCTGAAGGGTAGCTCCTGCCTCTTCCTCGCTCAACTCCGCATATTCCACAGTAAACGGAACATCCGTCAGGAGCTGCTGTACAGGTTCACCGTTCACGGTCACAAAACGAGTACGCAGCGAACCATGACGATGAATTAGACGACGGAATGCCTGCTCTAGCCGTTCCCGATCCAAAGCTCCCTCAACGGTAAGGATACCCGGCATATTGTAGCTCAGCTCTCCACCTTCCAGCTGACTTAGAATAAACAGTCGTTTTTGGGCCGAGGACAATGGATAATGCTCTCTTGCTCCCGCTGTAGGAATTTCTTCGAAATTCAGCGGTGTATAGCCCTCAATGGCACGAGCCAATCCTTCAATAGTAGGAGACTCGAACACTGCTCTCAGACTAATCTCGCGATTCATTTCCTTGCGAATTCGTGAGACTAGCAGGGCTGCACGCAGTGAATGACCTCCAAAATGGAAGAAATTATCCTTCACTCCCGCGCTCTCTACACCCAGCACCTCTTGCCAGATTTCGGCTAATTGAATTTCCACAGGTGTCCTTGGAGCCTCAGATGAAGCCGCTGCCCATCCACGCTCGCCCTGCAGCGCTTTTCGATCGATTTTTCCGTTCGACGTCAGAGGCATATCCTCCAGTTGTATGAAGCGGGAAGGGACCATATATCCAGGTAATATCTCCGACAGGACGGCCCGAAGCTCGGATACCTCAAGTTTCTGAGCAGCTACGAAATAAGCGACTAGATCTTTGTAGCCGTCATCGCCCTCTACAGCCATGGCTACGACTTCCTGAACGGACGGCACTCTGAGCATTTGTGCTTCTACCTCGCCTAGCTCGATACGGTAGCCGCGGATTTTGACTTGATGATCTATTCGGCCTAAGTACTCGATGGTTCCATTCGGTAACCAGCGAACCAGGTCACCCGTCCGATACATACGCTCTCCTGGAGCAAACGGATTGTCCACGAACTTCTCATCCATTAACTCAGGCCGGTTATGATACCCCCGTGCTAATCCGATACTCGAAATGCATAGCTCTCCAGCTACACCGACAGGTTGCAATCTAAAATGGTCATCCAAGATGTACACACTATGGTTAGCAATAGGTCGTCCAATAGATACAATATCCGTTGCTTCCTCACTGTCCGGGACAGACCAGATTGTGGTGCATACGGAGTCCTCCGTTGGGCCATAGCCATTAGAGTAACGTACATGCTTCCTCCACTCTTCGATCAACTCGACCGATGCGGCCGATCCAGCGGTTAGCAGGCACCGCAGTGTTGGCAAACGCTCTGGATCAAGGTGGATAGCGTAAGCGGGTGGCAAAGTCGCTACCGTAATCCCCTTATCGTTCATGAACTGCTCGAACAGGGCATGATCTAAAATATCTTCTGTAGAAGGGATGCACAGAACACCCCCATGGCTCAGCGCCGTTAAAATTTCCGAAACCGATGCATCAAACGACAGGCTTGCAAACTGAACGATCCGATCCTGCGGTGTAACTTCGAAGTGTGCCCCATATACGTTTGAAAGATTTGGTAGTCCCCGATGCTCGACTAATACGCCCTTAGGCTGACCGGTCGTACCTGAAGTATAGATCACGTAAGCCAGATCATCCGGGCCAGCAGTATCCTCCAAATTCGAGGTGTCGGCATCATAGGTCGATGATTCATCCAGCAGCAAAACATTTTCCGTCCATCCGAGATGCTCCAAGAAATGGGCCTGTGTAAGGATTAGCTTCGCCCCGGAATCTTCAAGCATGTAACTGATTCGTTCTTTCGGATACTCTGGATCGATTGGAACATAGGCACCCCCGGCTTTCATAATGCCGTAGATCCCAACGATCATTTCGAGCGACCGTTCAGCAATCAGTCCCACCAGATCTCCCGTCTTGATTCCCTGAGTACGGAGCCTTCTGGCCAGTCCATTGGCTTTTGCATTGAGCTCGGCATAGGTCAAACTCTCGTCCTCGAACCAAATGGCAGTCGCATCCGGCGTTCGTCCCGCCTGTTCCTCCAATAGCCCGTGGAACGTGTTACAGTGCTCGTAAATGCCTTTTGTATTTCCCCATACGTTCAGAATCTGTTCTCTCTCCTGCGGCGTGACTAATTCTAGTGCATCCACGGAAATAACAGGGTTCTCTACAATTTGTTCCATAAGGTGAACCAGATGGCCCTTGATTTGCCCAATTGTCACTTGGTCATAAACAAGTGCATTGTACTGGAACAGCAATCTCATCTCTTCGCCAGGGAGGACAATTAAATTAAAATCATAATTCGTTTGCTCAAGAAGCTCCGCTTCCTCAATCTCAAAGGCAGCCTCGCCACCACCCAGACGCTCTACCTCCTCCTCCACAGGATAGTTCTCAAACACCATAATATGGGAGATTAGATCCTGCTTCTGATCCGTCTGAGCCTGAATCTCAAACAACGGGTAGGTGTCATACATATGAGAAGCCATATATTGTTCCTGCTGCTGCTTCATCAGAACGGTGAAGGGGAGATTCTCCTCTGTCTTCACACGAACGGGAATCGTATTGATGAACAAACCGATCATCCGGTCAATGCCCGGAATTTCTGCTGGTCGGCCTGATACTACACTTCCGTACACGACATCCCGGCTACCGTTATAGCGTTGAAGCGCAATGCCCCAGAGGGACTGCAGCAATATATTCATCGTGACATGAGCATCCCTAGCCACCTTTTCAAGGCGCTCAGTCAATTCCCTGCTGAGAGGATAATTCAGCTTTTCTGCTACATAGCCTTCTCCCTTACTTGCTCCACCGACTTGAGGTAAAAGCGTCTGCTGCTCGTAACCGGCCAGATATCGGCTCCAATAGTTGGACGCAACTGCTTCATCCTGCTGTTCCAGCCATTCGATATATCGACTGTACGGATGGACCTCTGCCAGCTGCGGCTCTCTTCCTTCCAGGAGGGCAAAATAGTGTTCAAATACCTCCTGCGTAATTAACGGAACACACCAGCCATCCATGACGATGTGGTGAAAGCTCCATAAGAGGCGGAAGCTCTCTTCATCTGTTTGTAAAATGGATACACGGAGAAGCTCGTCTTCAGCTAGGTTGAAGCCC
The DNA here is from genome assembly GCF_900116035.1 of Paenibacillus sp. cl130. Taxonomy (NCBI): domain Bacteria; kingdom Bacillati; phylum Bacillota; class Bacilli; order Caryophanales; family Paenibacillaceae; genus Paenibacillus; species Paenibacillus sp. cl130. Next base: position 79,374 of record NZ_FOYG01000012.1, on the reverse strand, counting down.
TGTGCTTTGTCCTTAGCACCAAATGTCTTCAGGTAAGCTTCGCGCTGCGATGCATTCATCTCACGCAGGTCTTCGTACACCAATTTAGCGCCTCTGTGTCGAAATACAACCTGCAAAGGCTCGCTGCCCCATCCGCTGTAAAAGTTCGTGCGCAGGATGGCATGACGCTCCACCACGGCATCCAGACTGTGTCCGAATGCAGTCGGATCAAAGCTACCCTTAAAGTCAAAGGCAGCCTGCTCAAAATAAGCACCTGTATGCGGCTCAAACATATCATGGAACAGCATGCCCTTCTGCATCGGCGTCAGACTATATACATTCTCAATATCGCCTATGTGGCTGGTCTGCTTAGAAAGCTCCTCCAGATCGGCAATGCTTAGACCCTTCGCAAGCACGTCGCTTGGTGTCAATACGGTTTTTTCTTGGGTTACGCAATGCTGGAGAAGCTCTCGCAGGCTTTCTTCAATATATCCAGCGAGCTGTTCCATCGTAGATAACTTATACTGTTTTCCGTTATAAGTAATCGTCAGAGTCAGGGCTCCGTCCGTCACCATGCCATTGATATCTAGCGTATAGGCTGGTTCCTCCAACAAGCTTTGGGCGCTTCCGGTCGGATAAGGAGAAATCTGCAACGAGCTGCCTTGCAAATCCTGATCAAATTGCCCCAAATAGTTAAAAGAAATCTCAGGCTGCAAGCTGAAGCTGTCTTCATCCAACTGACTTGCCATCGTTTTAAGCAACCCGTAGCCAATACCTTTGTTCGGAATTCGGCGCAGCCCTTCTTTCACAGACTTGATCAAGGAGGCCACTTCTGGGTCATCCCCCAAGTCTAAAATCACCGGGTATTGACTTGTAAACCAGCCGACGGTACGGGTGATGTCGATATTCGGTATAATCGGCTCACGACCGTGTCCTTCCAGATTCACAGCAACCTTTCCGATGCCAGACCATTTGGATACCGCCATGCCCAGAGCAGTCAATAGCAGATCATTCGTCTCTGTTTGATAAGCACGATGGGCTTTTCTCAACAATTGGTCGGTTTCTTCTATAGTCCATTGTGCTGTTATTACTTTGCTATCCTGTAAAAGAAGGCTTTCCACAGCCTCATCCTTCGGCAACTGTTCGAGTGGCTGATTCTCCAGCTCCCTCCAATACGCCCGATGAGTCTCCATTTCAGGACCTTCCGAATAACGAGCAAGGGCGTCTCCCCAGTCACGGAAGGAATCCGTCTTCTGCGGGAATGTCAGCGCTTGTCCTTGAATCACCTGCTCATAGCCTGCTGCAATATCCTCGAACAAAATCCGCCAGGATACTCCGTCCACCACCAAATGGTGGATCACGATCAGAAGATGGTCTCCATCCTGACAATGGAAAAGTCCTAACTTCAGCAGCGGACCTTCTGCCAGATTGATACTGCGCTGAATGTCATCCGACAGCGATGTAATGGCTGCAGCCGGATCGGATTCATTCCGTAAATCAGCGGTGAACAGGCTATAAAGCTCTCCTTCTTCAAGATCACGATTCCAAGCTTCGTAGCCATGCTCTGTCTGACGGAAAACCATGCGAAGGGCGTCATGATGCTCAGCGAGTTTTCTTAGCACCTGATGCAAGGCCTTTTCCTCAAATCCCTGTTCACGATACAGCATAACCGCTTGATTGAAGTGATGAGGCTCTGCCTGCTTCCGTCCAAAGAACCACTGTTGGACTGGAGTCAAGCGAGTCGTTCCACGCACAACTCCCTGTTCAGCCATATGCACAGCCGTTTGTATTTCAGCGCCTAGCTCGGCAATGGTTGGCGATTTGAACAGCTGTTTCATCTCTAACCGATAGCCGGCCTGCAGTAACCGTGACGACACCTGAATAGCTTTTATGGAGTCTCCACCCAATTCAAAGAAATTGTCATGGATACCCACCTGTTCGGCACCCAGTACCCCTTGCCAGACAGATGCCAAAGCTTCTTCAGCCGGTGTACGAGGAGCTGTATACTTCCGTCCTGTATGCGCGCCTACTTGAGGAGCCGGCAGAGACCTCCGGTCCACTTTTCCGTTTGACGTTAATGGCATACGGTCCATCTGGATAAAGTAGGATGGAATCATATAGCCCGGAAGTACCTGCGATAGGGAAAGACGTACTTCGCCTGCCGTGAGCGTACGATCCGCCACATAATAAGCGCAAAGCTGCTTCTCTCCAAGCTCATCCGCGCGAACGACCACTACGGCGTCGATTACCGACTCCACCTTGGCCAGTTGGGCCTCGATTTCAGGGAGTTCGATGCGGTAACCACGTATTTTGACCTGCTCATCAATTCTTCCTTTAAACTCCAAATTCCCATCTGGAAGCCAGCGTACCAAATCCCCAGTTCGGTAGCAGGGTTCTCCGTCCTTAACAGGACTAGGAACAAATTTCTCTGCTGTGAGATCAGGACGATTGAGATATCCGCGTGCTACACCTTCACCGCCGACAATGAGTTCACCCCAAGCACCAATAGGCTGTAATTGCAGCGATCCATTGACCACATAAGCGGTCGAATTACTAATTGGGCGACCAATCGGCACACCCCCTTCGGCACGACCTGGAATCTTGTAGGTGGTGGAGAAGGTCGTATTCTCTGTCGGACCATAGCAATTGATAGGGACAAGATCAGGATTAGCCTCAATTACACGATTCATATGAGATAGAGACAGTACGTCACCGCCGACTAACAATGCTTTTAGCCCTCTGAACAGGTACTCATCCTGCAGGGAAAGCTGATTGAAAAGGGGTGAAGTAAGCCACAATGTTGTAATCCCGTACTTGGCAATAGCCGCTTTGAGCCTATCAGCAATCAGAATGTCGTCATTCTCTACGAAATAGAGCTGCCCACCGTTAAGCAACGCTCCCCATATCTCAAATGTAGAAGCATCAAAGGCCACGGCTCCTGTTTGCAAAATTCGTGTGGATTCATTCAGCTCCACATAGTTGGTCTCTTTGACCAGACGGACCACGTTCCGGTGTTCAACCATAACGCCCTTCGGTCTACCCGTCGTACCCGATGTATAGATGACATAAGCAAGCCCCTGCGATCCCTGAGCCGTCTCCGGCTGGGCAGGCTCAGCAGCATAAGCCTCTTCACTGCTAAGATCGACAATTGGTATACCGTAGTCTACACTTATAAGCTCGCCCTTTTGCACCAATAATAGCTTGGCGTCGGAATCATCAAGCATATAACGTACCCGATCTTCCGGGTAATCAGGATCAATCGGCACATAGGCTCCACCTGCCTGAAGCACCGCGAGCATACCAATGACCATCTCAATGCTTCGTCCGCCCATCACGGCCACAGGCTGCTCCCTCAACGTTCCCAAACGACGCAGTGTTTGGGCCAGTCGGCTCGCCTTGTCTTCCAATTCAAGGTACGTTAGCTGGACATCGCCGAATACAAGCGCCGTCTGCTCTGGTGTACGCTTGACTTGTTCTGCGAACAGCTCATGAATGGTCTTGTCCCTTGGATAAGGAGCCGATGTCGCATTAAATACTTCAACGATCTGTACTTTCTCCTCCGGTGTGATCATTTCAATCTCGGCCAGTTGCAACTGAGGATTGGCCGAGACTGCGTGCAGAACCCGGAGCAAGTGCGTTGCAAGTCGCTCTACACTTTCACGCCGATATAAAGCCGTACTATACTCGAGGCCAAAGGCTAATTTTGATCCCTTCTCCTCTACATTGAGGGACAGGTCAAACTTGGCTGTGACGGTGTCCATCAAGTAAGGAGTAAAGTGCACTCCGTCCATATCCTGCTCTTCCTGCTCGGTATTTTGTAATACCAATAAGGTGTCAAAGAGCGGATTGCGGCTGACATCACGTCCTACGCCCAGCTTTTCGACCAATTTTTCAAAAGGGTAATCCTGATGCTCAAACGCCTTGAGCGCCGTTTCCTTGATTTCCAGAAGATAATCCTGAAAGGTTTTATCTCCTGCCGGGTAGCTGCGCAAGGCCAGTGTGTTGACAAACATTCCGATGATGCCCTCAAGCTCAGCCTGCGGTCTTCCGGCTACTGGAGAACCTACGACGATGTCCTCCTGTCCTGTATATTTGTGCAGTAGTACCGAATAAGCGGCCAGCAATACCATATACAGTGTAGTACCTGTACGGGATGCAAGCTCTTGTATCGCCTTATTTCCAGACTCATCCAATGTAAAATCAATTCGGCTACCCTCGAAGCTCCGAACTGAAGGTCGTTGGAAGTCTGTAGGCAAATCCAATACCGGCAACTCTCCTTCAAAGGATTGCAGCCAATATTTCTCAAGATCTTGCCATTGGTTCTCTGACTGTTCTCGTTGCCATACGGCATAATCCTTGTATTGGATGTGCAGTTCTGGTAGCTGTTCTCCTTGATACAAATGAGTAAGTTCCTGTATCAATATTTGAATAGAAACCCCATCTGAAATGATGTGATGCATATCAAACAGCAACAGATGACGCTCCTCCTGGAGCTTCACCAAGCTAACACGCAGTAATGGAGCCTGGCTCAGATCAAAGGCACGAATAAAGTTGTGAATGAGCGTATCCGTCTCCTCCACCGAAGCCTCTGTATAGTTCAACGCGAACGGCACATTCCTATGCACACGCTGAACAAGCTCTCCATCCTGCATATAAAAGCCGGTTCTTAGGGATTCATGACGCTGGATCAGTGCCTGGAACGCGGACTCCAGCCGCGTGCGATCCAACGGTCCATCCACTGTGAAGGCCCCTGGCATATTGTAGCTAAGCTCTCCCCCATCCATCTGTCTCAGCACGTATAACCGCTTTTGCGCTGAGGACACTGGGTAAGCTTCGCTTTCCGTTGCCTGTGGGATGGATTCGTACAGGGTCGGGATGTGTTTTTTCACAAGTTGCGCCAAGGATTCGACCGTAGGTGACTGAAACACCTCACGCAGCGAAATGCTACATCCCAATTCTTTGTGAATCCGTGAAACGAGCACTGTTGCCCGCAAAGAGTGACCACCAATTTCAAAGAAATTATCTCTGACACCGACGCGGGCAACTCCCAAGATATCTTGCCAGATGAGTACCATCTGAGCTTCCACAGCAGTTCTCGGAGCCAAATAAGCCTCGCCGGATTGTACGCTGCTTTCAGGAGCCGGCAACGCACGGCGATCCAGTTTGCCATTTGGCGTAAGCGGCATTTGCTCCAGCCGGACAAAATAAGAAGGAATCATGTAAGCGGGGAGTTCCGCTGCCAGCTGAGACCGCAATTCCCCCGGCGAAAGATCACTGGAGGCTACATAGTAGGCGCACAGCAATTTTTGGCCCTGTTCGTCATCCCGTGCGAGGACAATCGTTTCTCGTACGTTCGGAGCCTTGAGAATTTGGGCTTCTACCTCGCCAAGCTCAATTCGGTAGCCGCGAATTTTGACCTGATGGTCGATCCGTCCCAAATATTCAATATTGCCATCAGGCAACCAACGAGCAAGATCCCCAGTTCGGTACAGCCGCTCTCCCGCCCGATACGGATGCTCAACGAATTTCTCAGACGTCAAATCCGGCCGATTCAAATACCCACGGGCAAGACCGTCCCCTGCAATGTATAGCTCTCCCGGAACCCCAACAGGCTGCAGCCGTCTTTGCTCATCGAGAATATAAGCGCTAAGTGTGGGGATCGTTCTGCCAATATTGCTTTTCCCCGCTTCAATCTCATGTTCCGTGATTTCCTTGTAGGTGACATGGACTGTTGTTTCCGTAATTCCGTACATATTAATCAGCTGCACATCAGGATACTTGACCCGCCAGTTTCTCAGAAGAGATGGACTTAAGGCCTCTCCACCAAAAATGATTTTTCTAAGGCCAAGCTCTGTCGAAGAGTGCGTTAACTCTTCCTGTAGCACCTGATAAAAATACGTTGGCGTCTGATTTAAAATGGTGACTTGGTTGCCTTTCAACAACTCCAGGAAAGCTGCTGGGCTCTTGGCTGTGAGAGATGGAACAATCACCAATTTCCCTCCGTAAAGAAGCGCTCCGTACATCTCCCAAACGGAGAAATCGAAGCAGAACGAATGGAATAGCGTCCACGTATCCTGAGAGCTGAAATCAAATAGATTTTTATCGTTAAAGAGCAGTCGAACTACATTTTTGTGTTCAATCAGCGTGCCCTTTGGCTTGCCGGTCGTACCCGACGTGTAGATAACATAGGCTAGATGGCTTGGTCCCGAAATACTCTCCAGATTGGAAGCATCTCCTGTATACGTTGTAGCTTCGTCCAAACTTACAAGCTTTCCGTCAAAAGTGGTGCTCTCCCATAGATGACTTTGGGTGAGCAACAGACGGACCCCTGAATCCTCCAGCATATAATGGATACGTTCCTCGGGATAATCAGGGTCAATCGGTACATAGGCACCACCTGCTTTCAAAATGGCCAACATCCCAATGACCATCTCCAAGGAACGGTCAGCCATAATCCCTACGAGCGTATCTGCAACTACTCCCTCGGAGCGCAAATATCTCGCAAGCTGGTTAGCCTGCTCGTTTAGAGCTAGGTATGTAATGCTCTGCTCGTCCATCTGAACGGCTACGTGATCTGGCGTGCGCTCGGCTTGTTCCTCGAATAAGCCATGGATGGTCTTCTCACGTGGATAATCGACTGCAGCGCCTTCCGAAAGAGCCAAAATGGATTGCTCTTCTGGTTCACCCAATAAGTTTACCTCTGCGATAGAAAGCTGAGGTGAATGAATGATCTGCTCGGCGATCGTAAGCAACTGGGAAACCATGTCCTTAACTTCACTGCGTTCAAACAGCTCCGTCCGATAATCGACATCCAGTACCAGTTCGCCTTCATCCAGGATCTCCACGATATGAAGCACGAAATCGTTCACTTCGTCCCCGCAGAAATCATAATCCGTCAAAATGCGCACATCATCCAAATCAACCCAATTGATAAGACGATATTCCATTGAAACGCCAAAAAGCCGCTGAATATCCTTGTTACCATGCATTTCTCTAAGATCCTGAATTAACTGATTGTACGGATACTTCTGATGCCGCAGGACTGACATCTGATCTCTGGCTACATCCTGCAGGAAGCTCAACACATCCATATCCTTTTTGACGTATGTTCTGGCAGCAGCGGTGCTGACAAACATACCTATCTTTTGCTTCTCTTTTTTGTTCCCCCGGTTAGCGAACGAAGTGCCAATCACCACATCCGGCTGATTCGTCATTTTGTGTATGTAGATATACATCGCACCCATGAAGAACTGGAACAAAGAAATCCTGTTCTGTTGGCAAAATGCTTGCAGCTCGTGATATAGCACTTCTGGTACGGTAAAATGCTCCCGAACGGCGTGGGTGCTTAAAGATAACGGATTATATGACTTCCAACCCGTAAGCTCAGGCAAATCAGAAAATTTATCCAGCCAGTAAGCCTTATCCTTTTGGTATCTGTCAGAAAGTTCGTATGCATTCTCATCTGCAATATATTGAATATACGAGCAATCGTCGCCCAGCTTCGGTTCATTTCCTTGAATTAACTCCATGTAAAATGTTGTCAGCTGATTGCCATAGACCACCATTGATATTCCGTCAGAAATAATATGGTGCATCTTGATATTAATCCAATACTCTTCCTCGCTAATCTTCACAATTAAAAACTGGAAGAGCTCAGATTCCAGCAGGGGCAAAGGTTTGCTTTTGTGTTGCTCAAGTAAGGCTTCCACCTCAGATACACTTTCATAGTGGCTAAGATCCAGGCACTCCAGCTGTCTCTCTTCATAAGGAACGACGTACTGCTGAGGCACTCCATCCACTGAGGTAATACGGATGCGGAACGCATCATACTGTTTGATAATCAAATTAATGGACTGCATAAAGGCAGCAATATTGATGTGCCCCTTCATCTTAGCTGTACCGGAAAGCTGTGACACTGACGTATCTGGGTAGAGTAATTCGGTATACCATATACGCTTCTGCGCATTTGTTAAATCATATAACTGCATGTCATTCATCTCATTCACTCCTATTCCATGATGTGAATATCCTCCCGCTGCACCTGGCAGTCAGGAGGACAAAAGGACAGTTTAAAGTGCGCTTCCACCCTGTCATTGATCCAGTGAAACAATTTCTTCCGCCTCAACCACCAATCGATCCCCTACGGAAGCCCGACCGCTTCCAAGAATATAGCCCCGCCGACGCTTGATCACTTCAAAATAAAGATCAATTCGGTCCCCAGGCTTGGCCAAGCTGTGGAATCGAATTCCATTGAGGTTAGTCAGGTATGAAATTCCTTTTTTATCAATCGCAGCGAATGCCGCTAATTGTGCAAGCGACTCCACAATCAACATAGGAGGCATGTATGGGTTAGTGTCAGTAATGAACCACTCACTCCAGGTGACAAGCTTGTATCCCTTCGCCCATTGCGACGTTTCGTACCCGGTCACGCCATCCAACAGAAGAAATGGGTACCGGTGCGGAAGCACATCCGGGATATGGATTAGCTCTTCGCTCACAGGCTTATTCCCCTTCCCACTTGCGAACAGCAAGGCAGACGTTGTGCCCTCCGAAACCAAATGAATTGCTAATCGCCGCGCGGACCTCGCGTTCCTGATATACATGCGGCACAAAATTCAATTCAGGAGCTTCAGGATTGTAGCAATTGAGTGTCGGTGGTACTTTGCTGTGAATCATACTCTGCACAGTCGCAATTAATTCGACTGCCCCTGCACCGCCCATTAAATGGCCAGTCATGGATTTAATAGACGATATCGCCAATTGGGGGGCATGCTCCCCGAATACTTTTTGAATAGCGTTAATCTCCATACGGTCATTAAATGGCGTACTCGTACCGTGGGCATTGACATAGTCGATTTCCTGCGGTGTCAAGCCGCCATCCTGCAGTGCGATGTTGATCGCTTCTGCCGGGCCGGAGCCAGAGGGATCTGGAGCCGTGATATGATACGCATCAGTTGTGCATCCGTAACCCACAACTTCGGCCAGAATGGTGGCTCCGCGGTTCAAAGCATACTCCAACTCCTCCAGCACCAAAACTCCTGCTCCTCCACCGATGACGAATCCATCGCGATCCACATCAAACGGACGACTAGCCTTCTGCGGCTCTTCATTACGTCTGGAGAGAGCATGGATATTCGCAAAAGATGCCAGATCAAGCTGACTAAAATTGGCTTCTGCTCCACCAGCAACCACAACATCAGCCGTGCCGTACTGGATCGTACGTAATGCCTCACCAATGGCATTACTTCCTGTGGCACAAGCCGTAACCACAGCAAAAGAAGGCCCCTTGGCTCCAATAGCAATGGAGATTTCACCAGGTGCTGAATTAATCATCATCGAGGAAACAAAATAAGGAGAAACTCTTTTGGGACCAAGCTTTGTTAATTTCCCATAGTTCTCCTCTATAACGTCGAGGCCGCCTGCTCCAGAGCCGACAATAACCCCCACGCGACTTGCATTCCGCTCATCAATCACTAATTTTGATTGCTCCACTGCCTGCCGGGCAGCCGCCAAAGCAAACTGAGTGAACTGTGCGACTTTATTAGCTTCCTTCTTGCTCATATATTGCAATGGGTCAAAGCCCGTAACCTGTGCACCGATCTTTGTCGGAATGTCCGCTGTATCGAAAGCAGTGACAGGTCCGATTCCGCTTTTTCCTTCCAACAGTGAATTCCAGAAATCCGTAAGATTAAGCCCGACCGGCGTTACGACTCCCTGTCCAGTCACTACAACACGTCTTCTCACTGTATCCACGTCCTTCGTTGAAATTAATTCTTGGAAGCCTGTTGCTCGTAGAGAGGAAAGTCGCCATACACATGACTGATTTTTTCATGCACATCCGCAAGATCAGCATATACCTCGACGACCACAAGCTTGTTCTCCTGATACTTTTGCCAAGCAAGCTGAAGCTGTTCCCGTGCCTCTCCCTTACTCCGAATTGCAAGGCTTTCCACAAACTCATACTGAGGAATTTGAATTCCTGTCTTGGCCGCCTCAGAAACAAACGGGAGGGACCGCCCTGTGAGATGTTTATAATTCATCTGATTCTGCAACCAACCATAGCCACCATTATTGAGTACGATATAGATTAACGGTATTTGATACTCCACCGCCGTCATAAAATCCGAACAGAAGAGATTGAACGCACCGTCACCTACAAGTGCCACTACTGGACGTTGTGTCGCCACGCTTGCTCCCAGAGCAGCCGCCGCACCGAATCCAAGACTCGTTTGATCACTAGGAACAATCGAAAGAGAACCGTGGGCAAAGCGAAAATATGGATAAAAATAGGACCACATATCCTGCAATCCATTCTCTTGAAGAAGCACCAGATTTTCAGGGAACTCCGTCTGAATCATGTCCAACAGCTCAGGAACGTGGATTCCAGGGGTCTTTTTCAGCTCTTCCAGATAAATAGCCCTGTGAGAAAAAGCCTCCTGTTTACAACTCCCAATCGTTTCAAGCCACACTCCATCAGGCTCCTGCCCACGTCGTTCAAGCCACTGCTCCACCGCTGCATATCCATCACCGAGCACCTTGATACCCTTGTATTCGTGTGCAAAATCCTCCAGATTTACATTAACTTGAATCAAAGGTGTATCCTGTAGCAAAATATCCCACTCGAAGGTAGCCGTTTCTTCCAATCGACTGCCCAGTGTGATCACCACATCAGATTCCTTCCAGATTTGTCTTAGACTGAGATCTGTATAGAGTCCCGCAACACCACAGAAGAGTTCGTGGTCTTCATCAACTACACCCCGTCCCGAGGCGGTTGCGAACAAGGCCGCTCCATGTTGGTTAGCGAACCGCTCAATCACATCACCTGTACCTGACTTCATGCCGCCTCCGACTAGAATGAGTGGTCTGCGGGCGTTCTCAATAATTCCCCACGATGCATCCAACTCCCGACGAGACGGAGAGCACGACAGCTTTTCTGGTGGGGTAAACTGAAGCCCTGTTGGCACAGGCTGGTCCATCAGGTTTTCAGGGAGTTCGATATAGACAGGACCCGGTGCTCCATTGATAGCCAAAAAGGCAGCCCGCTCCATCGCCCATACAAGCCGATCCACATGCTCGACACGATAAGCCCATTTTACGAGTGGCTTCACGAGTGAGATTTGATCGGCTTCCTGAAAGGATCGGGTACCCAGCTTGTCTCCGCCAGTGCCAAGCGCCAAAAGCAGGAGCGGAGCGCCCAGGTTCTTGGCCTCCAGTAGCCCTGTGAGTGTATTACTGAGCGCAGGGCCTTTCCCCACAACGCATACGGACATCTGGTTAGTGGTGAGCGCATAACCTGCTGCCATGAACACAGCATTGCGTTGATCCTTGCACAGAATAAAATCCATACCGGATGAGGGGAGTGACGATACGATTTTGAGATCATCACTTGGTAATCCAAAGAGATGCTGAACCCCAGCCGATTTTAAGTAGCCAATGATGGCATCCCAAGGGAATAAACTCGCAGTCATACCAAACTCCTCTTTTCCGACAAATATTCTGCGACAATTTCTGAAATCAAGATCGGCTTCGAAATGAGCTTGAAATCGTAAAAAATATAGTTCGACATCGTGCCATAGCCACCAAAAGGCTTATTGCCTTGATCCACATCCTCAAGCGTCTGATTAATGGTCAGCGTGTGCTTCTTTCGCAGAACGTCCGCCAGGTGACTAGACCCGTATAAGCTGCAACCCATTGCTCGTTCACTGAAATAACTGGAGGAAATACGCTTGATCAGCTGCTCGTCGTCTCGGTAGCTAACCACGTTGAAGACCGGTGAAAAATACTCAATAATCTCCAAATCCTGATCTAGCTCGCTATATACAACCGTTGGCTCCATCTTTTTCGTACGGAAATCAATGCCACCGCCGTAGATAATAAACTTATCGTTCGTATTAAAATATTCAGAAACTGAGTTCAGCGCATCTTTATAGAAAATAGGGGAATAGTTTGCGTTCGGATCATCGTTGGCTCCAAACACAAGTTGGTCAAGCCGCATAATCAGCAGGTTTTTGAAGCTCTCTGTCACATCTTGATGTACCAGAATGATGTCGGGTCCCAGGCAGTCCTGTCCTGAGTTGAACAGTCTCATTCGGATTACATCGGTAACCGCCAGTTCCAGATCAGCATCGGGTCCGATGACGAAAGGATTGATCCCTTGTCCATAGAAGATGTAGAGTTGGTCTTTTCGGATTTGTTTTTTGATCTTCTCCGCATTGACATAGCTCCCGGTGAACACCACAATATCAGCTGGCATAACCGAATTTTCCATAAAAACCCTTTGACTGACCTTACGAATATAGATGGGTAATCCGTGTACAGCCTGAAGCTTTTCATGCAGCATGTTGACGTACTCGTTTACGTGAGAAGAAGGGCGAAAGTCTATATTTTCAACGTACAGGGACGGAATCAAGAGGTATAATGCATAGGAGTACAAAATGACGTTGGAAGGCATGAATACAGCCATAGATCGTTGCCAGCTTGGCTGATAGGTCTGCACTTCTTGCAGAGCACCTTGAAGTGTGAGGATCGTGGAGTCAATTTCTGCATTGGCGGCCCGATAGGATGAAAATTGCGTGAGAATATCCATCACTTCCTGCCGATTTTCAATCAAATAATTGAGGCATTTCAGAATAGATTCATGCCTTTTCAGAAACAGTGTGTTTTCTGCCAGTTCTGGATTTATACTCATGGCACATTCTCCCTTTCCTGTATGCAGTTTTGGTATATATCTTGTTATGCTTTGCGAGAAGCAGCTTTCTCTAGAGCAACACGCTCCATCTCCAGACGATCTACTTTTCCATTGCGATTTAAAGGAAAATGATCGAGCGGAAGCAAAAGATCGGGAAACATGTATGAAGGGAGTACCTGACTCATCTCTTTGCGGAGCACAGGCACGACCTGTGAGGAATCACTTTCGATGAATGCGACAAGCAATGTCCCTTTAGCCTCATCCTCCAAGGTGATCACGCAGGATCGGTAACCTAGCGAACCAATCCGATCCTCAATATAGACAGGAGATACCATATAGCCCATCCGGTTGACCGTCTTACCGCTGCGACCAATGACATACAGCATTCCGTCATCCAGATAGCCCAGATCCCCCGTCTTGAACCAGCCGTCCTGTAGAACCGATTGCGTCAAGTCTGGACGATTCAAGTAACCTTCCATGCGTCCAGCACTGTGTATCCACACTTCGCCTACGATACCATCCGCCTGCTGGTTGCCTGTAGAATCTAGTATTTTCAGATCCACACCAGGTAATGGTAGACCACAACCCTTCGGACATTCTAGCGTCCCCAGTGTAACGTTGCCCAGTTCAGAAAGGCCGTAACCATTCAGGAGGGGCTGTCCAAATATGTTGTTAAATTTCTCTTCAAGGTCTTGGGTAAGTGGGGAACCGCCTACGCACCACATGCGTACCGGAGCTTCCTTGACCATTTCCAGTTGTTCGGGTTTTCGGTTTAGCATACGCAACAAGGTGTAAAAAGCAGAGGGGTTAGCGTCTACGACCGTCGCCCGGTCTTTCGTAATACTTGCAATGACGCTCCAGAGGTTTTTGGGATTGCAGATGATGAGAGAACATGAGGTTAACCACCAGGAGAAAATAAGTGAGATTCCATAAAAATGAGAAAAAGGCACAACGGGGAGCATATGGTCAGACGGTAGGTAGTTCATGGCGTGTATGGAATGCCTGATATTCTCCATAAAAGCTGAACCAGCTTTCACGATTCCCTTGGGTTTTCCCGTCGTACCTGAAGAATACAGAATGAGCGCATCTGGCCTCTCGCACCACTTGTTAAAGTCGAGGGCTTCAAGCTTTGGCTCTCCCACCCAATCCGGGTGTACTGCTTCTTCTTGAATCAGATCTTGAATTAGAATAACGAGAGCATGAGGAAGTTCTAAATCGGAATCCGTAAGGATGCAACAGGCACCCGCTTCATCATAGATTTGGGCCACCTCATCGAGCACAGTCTGCTCGTCCACCACAGTCACCGAAACAGCAATATTGCACAGGGAGAACAGAGACACAACAAACCAATAGGAATTGGCCGCTTTCAGAATCACTCTACCGTCTTCGGGAATTCCTCTGAGCGTCAACATCCGGGAGAAGATCGTAACGTCTCGCTCCAGACGCTCCCTAGTCATAATTCCTTCAGGTGAGATAATACGGCAATCCGTATGCGTAATAAGCACAACGTTCCCTCCTTACATCCCCGTAATATGGTATCCAGCATCTACATGGATAACTTCACCCGTAATGCCTCTCGATAAATGGGAAAATAGGAATAACGCCGTATCTCCGACTTCCGACGTATCAACCGTCTTGCGTAGGGGCGTAGTTTCTTCAATATGTTTGAGCATTGTGTTAAAATCTTTAATGCCATAGGCAGCCAAGGTCCGTATCGGACCAGCGGAAATCGCATTTACGCGAATGCCATATGTGCCCAGATCATTCGACAGATAGCGCATGCTGGCTTCCAGTGAAGCCTTCGCCACACCCATAACGTTGTAATTTTTGATCGCTCGTTCTGCGCCAATATACGTCATGGTGACGATACTTCCACCCTCTGTCATCAGTGGGTATACTCGACGGGAGACAGCAGCCAGAGAATAGGCACTGATTTCTTGTGCAACGGCGAATCCCTCACGAGAAGTGTCAACGAACAAGCCATCCAAATCCTCAGCCTTAGCATAGGCGACACTGTGAAAATAACCATGTAATACGCCTACTTTTTCTTTTAGAAAATCCGCCAATGCATCAAGCTCTTCATTGCTTTGAACATTACAAGGACAGACCAGTGCTCCTGGAATGGTTTCAACGAGCTTTAGTACCCGCTCTGCAACCCTCTCATTTTCGTAAGTAAAAATGAGCTGTGCTCCTTCAGCAGCTAAAGATTGAGCTGTCCCCCAGGCAATACTCCTGTTATTAGCCACGCCCATAATCAAAATGTTCTTACCGCTCAGTAGTACTGCCACAGAAACCACCTTTCTTTTTTACATTTTTAAACAAAATAACAACTTAACTGCGTATGTCTACATTTATAGACATATGTAATCTTTCCTGGAATATTATCGCGTTAATTGCCAAACTTGGATAGGCGACGTTTTAGGCAAATCACAAAATTTATTTTAAAATTTGTGGAACACATCTTGCATGCTGTCTGTCATCTCACAAAAAATAGTTGTGTTGCTTCCGTTGGTCTGTGTTCAAATCGAAAGGGATACATGTGTGTGAAAAAAGATAGCGAGGCAAAAATAAGGTGACTGTCAAAGTAAGTTAAACATAAAATCCTCATATTTTTGTAAATATTTACATTCCAACAACGGACTCACCCCATTTACCGGAAGTAACCACTTCATTTTCACCAACAATGAGTCTTCCGATTTGAACATCCTGAGTGACCAGCCAGATTTTATCTAATCTAAGTGTAAAGCTTAACCTCTATAGACTACGCTTTTGTTTTTTGGGAGCTAAAGTATAGCTAAAGGAGACAACAAAGTCGATTGCCAGAACGATCGCCCATGTTTGCATAATGCCCTCCAAAGACACCGTACGCTGCGGATCATCAACATACACAATGATTGCGAGCAACAAAGCATTACCTATAGCCCAGCCCAAAAGGTGAAGCAACCAACCTATCCGTTCCTCTTTTGCATGAGCAGCACCATACTTACGTTCAGGCTTGGGTCCCTTACCAAACCAATGGGAGAACCGTACATCCGCCCACTTAATTAACCTATGACCAAATGCTACTGTAATACCAAAATAACAGGCCGCCAAGCCAGTAGCAGTCGTAATCTCCATGCCACTTTTCACCGTGATGAACACCGCAATCAGTAACAGGATATCAATAATGGGGGTAAATAGTAAAAGAAGACCGCCTAATTTCTTCAAGCCAAACATATACCTTGCGATCAAGCCTGCAACAACAAAAACCCAAAATAAAACTTCAGCACTAATAATAAATAAATACATAATAGATGATTCCTTTCAAATTAGAAATTGGTATTCACCTCAACTATCCCCCTTTCATGCCCACTATCATACAATATTATACATAATATTCCTAGTATTTTGTCTATAATTACATAAAAGGAAACAAATAGCCGTTTTTTTCTGCGAAAATCAGTATCTGTTCAGCCCATTTCGTCTTGTTCTCAAAATGGGCATTTTACATGATATGCTACCCATAAAGAATTATGATAATCTGAAATGAAAAAAGATGTACCTATGCTAATCAGCACGGGTACATCTTTTTTTACAGATACACTATCCAATTACAATATGACCTTCGGGACGACGGTACAATGTCTTGGTCGAGCGTGGACGAATGGCATAGGCAATCGTAAGAGGACCAATCCGACCAATAAACATAGTCACACAAATAATCAGCTTGCCTGCGTCAGACAATCCTGGCGTCACTCCTACAGACAACCCTACCGTTCCGATTGCGGAAGCAGCCTCAAATGCAAGGGAGAGAAATGGCGCATCCTCTGTCATTAAGAGCAGTATAACCACAATCGAGAATATAAATAGGGCCAGTACAATAATGGTCAGCGCCCGCATCATGATATCTTTGGGGACCCTATGACGGAAAAACACAATTTCCTTCTGTCCTCGCATGACGGCGATTAGCGCACCTACCATAAGCAGAAACGTAGTCGTTTTAATTCCTCCTCCCGTGGAGCCCGGAGAAGCACCGATAATCATCAGCAACATAATAAAAAACTGACTTGCCTGCCTTAACCCGCTGATATCGACTGTGCTCGTACCTGATGATCTCGTGGAGACCGATTGAAAGACAGCTCCATATACTTTGCCTTCCCAGTTCAGCGCACCCAAGGTTCGTGCATTGGTAAACTCAAAAACAAATAAAACCAGCGCACCAACCACAATGAGCACTCCCGACACGCTAAGCACCATTTTGGAGTGTAGAGACAGTCTCCGGGTACGGCGAAAATCGAACAGATCGCTAAGTACAAGGAAACCCAAGCCTCCTGATATAACGAGCACAGATGCAATCATATTGAAAACAAAATCTCCAGCGTACTGTTGGAAGCTAGTCCCGAACAGATCGAATCCCCCGTTATTAAAGAGGGATACGGAATGGAATATTCCATAATATATCGCTTGTCCGACAGGCATCTCTCGCATCCACCGCAAAGCTAAGACGACGGCAGCTATCGCCTCAATGGTAAAAGAAAAGATCAGCACCTTGCGAATAATACGCACGATCCCTTCCATGCTATCGGCATTAATAGCCTCCTTAAGCAGCAACCGATCCTTTAACGATAATCGCCGCCCCAACAACAGCGCAAACAAGGTCGCTAAGGTCATAAACCCCAGCCCGCCTAGCTGCATCAGCACCAAAATGACGGTTTCGCCAAACATCGTATACGTTGAATCGACGTCAACAACGACCAGTCCTGTGACGCAAGCGGCTGAGACGGACGTAAAAAGCGAATCAATCCAATGCGGAGCATGACCACTATGATTGGCAACAGGAAGCATCAGTAGCAAAGTACCCAATGCAATAATCAATAAATATCCGATGACCAATATAAAAGGAGGCGATGCGAACCGACTAAGCTTGACGCTGCGTTTCATTAGAGTATTCTCTCCATCCGTTCTTATGAAAAAGAGGAACAAGACACGGGAAGCCCGGCTGATCCTCTATATTCATAATGTTATGTTATTCTACTGTTGGTTACGCATATGCGGGAAAAGCAGCACATCGCGAATGGAAGGCGCATCTGTCAGCAACATAACCAAACGATCGATGCCGATGCCCAGTCCACCTGTTGGTGGCATCCCGTATTCCAAGGCGCGGATAAAGTCATCATCCATTTCATGCGCCTCGTCGTTACCGTGCTCACGTTCCAGCAATTGTGCTTCAAAACGTTGGCGCTGGTCGATTGGATCATTCAGCTCAGTGAACGCATTCGCATGCTCACGAGCAACCACGAACAGCTCGAAGCGATCCGTAAACCGCGGATCTTGTTCGTTTTTCTTGGCCAACGGCGAAATTTCAACCGGATGTCCAGTAATAAAGGTAGGTTGAATAAGCGTTTCCTCTACGAACTGCTCAAAGAATGCATTCAGGATATGGCCAAATGTCATATGCGGTTCAACCGAAACTTTATGCTCTTTCGCAAGGCGATGAGCTTCTTCATTACTCATCTGCACGCTAAAGTCTACGCCTGTTACTTCTTTAACAGCATCAACCATGGAGACTCTGCGCCATTGCGGCGTCAGATCCACTTCCTGGCCTTGATATTGAATATGCTGTGTGCCCAGTACTTCCTGCGCAATATGTGCAACCATGTTTTCCGTCAATTGCATGATATCTTTATAATCAGCATACGCTTCATACAGCTCAATCATCGTAAACTCAGGGTTATGGCGGGTCGAAATACCTTCATTACGGTAAACACGACCGATCTCATATACTTTCTCCATTCCGCCGACAATTAGTCGTTTCAAATGGAGTTCAATAGCAATACGCATATAAAGCTGCATGTCCAATGCATTATGGTGCGTAACAAATGGCTTCGCCGCCGCCCCGCCAGCAATGGAATGTAATGTTGGGGTTTCAACTTCCAAATAGCCGAGCGAATCGAGATAACGACGCATGGATTGAATAATACGGGACCGTGTAATGAACGTTTTTTGTACTTCAGGGTTCATAACCAAATCGACATACCGCTGACGGTAACGCAATTCAACATCCTTCAGGCCATGATATTTCTCTGGTAATGGATACAAGGATTTGGACAAGACCTCAATATCCAGCACTTTGATTGTCGTTTCGCCCGTTTTGGTCTTGAAGAGCACACCCTTAACACCAACAATATCACCCAGATCCAAAATACCAAATGCTTTATATTTGGATTCAGGTACCGTGTCTTGACGAACATAAATTTGAATACGTCCGCTAAGATCCTGTATATGAGCAAAGCTGGCTTTTCCCATAACACGTTTAGCCATAATACGGCCTGCTATGCTAACTTCAATATTCTTTTCTTCCAGTTCTTCCTTAGTCAAACTGTCATACTTGCTCAGTAGTACGCCCGCTTCAGCCGTGCGTATGTATTTGCGTCCAAAAGGATCAATGCCCAATGCGCGAAGCTCGTCCAATTTGGCACGACGAATTTGTAATAGTTCACTTAATTCCTCGCGATTTTCTTGTGTTTCCTGGTTAGTAGTTTCATCCGACATGGTGCTAAATCAGCTCCTTCAATATGAATAGACGGGCCGGGGTCCGTCCGGGTGTAGAGAAAAAAAGCTTCCACAAGGAAGCTTTTACATTAAATTCCAAAGTCCGTGTCTTATTTCTTGATATCCACGATTTTATATTGAATAACGCCTGCTGGAACGGTGACATCCACAACAGTTCCCTTTTTCTTACCGAGAATTGCCTTGCCAACCGGACTTTCATTCGAAATCTTATTCTGTAGCGGGTCGGATTCGGCGGAACCTACGATAGCATACTCTGTAATATCTCCGAATTCCAAATCTTCAACGGTCACAGTTGCACCTACTCCCACAACATCGGTGTCAATTTCATCACTATTGATAATGCGGGCATTGCGTAGCATCTTTTCCAACGTAATTACACGGCCTTCAATAAAGGCCTGCTCATTCTTCGCATCCTCATATTCGGAGTTTTCACTAATATCTCCGTATCCGATGGCTACCTTAATCCGTTCAGCCACTTCGCGGCGTTTGACAGACTTTAAGTTCTCAAGCTCATCTTCGAGCTTTCTAAGACCTTCCTGTGTCAGAATGACTTCTTTATCGCTCATCTTAACCGATTCTCCTGTCATGGGAAAAGTTTAAAAGTGCATCGGAATGCACGCTTTCAAAACATAATATGCCACTCTGAGGGAATGAGAACATTTCCTGCTGTTGTCTTGAGAGCTGCACACAATTTGTAGCATACATCAAGATTTTATACTGAACGATTATAGGGCAAGCAATTGGAAAAGTCAATCGCGTGCGCAGGCCGGAACAGCTTCCTTATTGCGCAACAGCAGCAGGAGAAGCAGCACTTGTAGAAGGCTCATCGTTTTCTACCATGTGCAATTGAGATACAAATTGATCCAAAATACGTACCATATCGTCGCGCTTTGTTTCTTCCATAATGACATCCTTAATACGTGCAGAACCTTTAAACCCCTTGAGGTACCAAGCCAGATGCTTGCGCATTTCACGGACAGCTACCGCTTCACCCTTCAATGCAACCAGACGATCCATATGCAGAATGGCAATGCGGATTTTTTCTTCCGGTGAAGGATCGGGCAACAGCTCACCTGATTGCAAGTACTCAATCGTACGGTAGAGCATCCACGGATTCCCCAGAGCACCGCGTCCGATCATAACGCCATCACAATTGGTCAGATCCAGCATGCGGCGGGCATCTTCCGGTGATGCCACATCACCGTTTCCAATTACAGGAATGGAAACTGCTTCTTTAACTTCTTTTATAATATCCCAATTCGCATGTCCCGTATACAGTTGCTCCCGTGTACGGCCATGTACGCTAACGGCCTGACCTCCGGCACGTTCAACAGCGCGAGCGTTCTCTACGGCATAAATATGCTCGCTATCCCAACCAATACGCATTTTCACGGTAACCGGCTTGCTTACCGATTCCACTACCGCCGATACCATTTCATAAATCTTGTTTGGATCGAGCAGCCAACGAGCACCTGCATCACATTTGGTCACTTTGGGAACCGGGCAGCCCATATTGATATCAATAATATCTGCATTCGTTTCCTGATCTACCACCTTCGCTGCTTCCACCAAAGATTCGCGGTCGCCTCCAAAAATTTGCAAGCTAAGCGGCTTCTCGCGCTCATCTACAAACAGCATCTCACGTGTACGCTTGTTGCCGTGAATGATGGCCTTATCACTAACCATCTCTGCACATACCAAGCCTGTACCGAACTCCTTGGCGATCAAGCGAAAAGCAGGATTGCACACGCCTGCCATGGGTGCCAAGACGACTTGGTTTTTCATTTCAATATCGCCGATTTTCAACATATCTGTTCACCCCTTTATTCCTTCTTTTATATCGTATACTTATCGTCATTCCGTCAGTTCCCGGACTTCAATTTCTAGCGTTTGGGCGATGATGTCCAGCATGTCTGGGTCTACTCTACGATTGCCTCGCTCCACAGCACCTAATACAGTCAAAGATATACCAGTACGTTCTGCCAACTCCTGCTGTGTGAACCCTTTTAGCTTCCGAAAGGCGCGGAGTCGTTGCGCCAGCTGCATGTTTTCCAAAGCTGTATGCCGTCCTTTCCATCCACAGAATTCAATGCAGTATGCACGATACTGTACAGACCGGACGGATCTTGGTTCGGAACGATATCAGCCAAAGGAACCAGCACAAAAGCACGCTCCAACATACGAGGGTGAGGAAGCTCCAAATCCGGTGTAGCCAGTTGCGCCGCTTCCATCCATAACAAATCCAGATCAATGGTTCGTGGCCCATTAGGAATGTGTCTTACTCTCCCCAGACGACTCTCCACCTCCAGCATATATACCAGAAGCTCCTCTGGAGCAAGTGTTGTAGATACGGCTACCGTCATGTTCAAAAAAGAAGGTTGATCCAGATACCCAACAGGCTCTGTTTCGTACAGGCTGGAGCACCGAAGCACCCGTATACCCGGATGTTCGTCCAGCGCCGTAATGGCTTCATACAGGGTATGCTCGCGCTCCCCCAAATTAGCCCCTAAAGCAATATAAGCCTCTGATGCCTCAGAGGTCGAATGTGCATTCATGTATCGTTCCTACTTTCTTGCGCGATAAAGCTCAACCGTCACGCCTTGAAAATGAATATCAAACGGCGGATGCGGCTTTGTGACTTTGACAGTCAGTGCATTGACACTAGTATAAGTGTCCAGTAGGGAAGATGCAATACGTTCGCCCAAAGCTTCAATCAATTGGTAAGATTCCTTTTCTACAATATCTTTAACGGTGTAATGCACCTCGGCGTAATTAACCGTTTTGTCCAAAGCATCCTGCTCACCCGCTTCACGCAGATCAAGCTCCAGTTCCAAATCAATATAGAAACGTTGTCCCAGCTTGCGCTCCTCTGGAAAAACGCCATGATATCCGTAATACTCCATACGATGCAAAACCATTTTATCCATCGTGGGTAGCCCCCCTGTTTTTTATTAGATTTTCTCAATAAGCTCAACTTAAAAGTTTCGTATCGTGCCACTGCGCAGTCGGATGGTGCTCCCCATCGCCACCGCCCCCAGATTTCTTGAATAAAACCTATAACCAAGGTAGAAATTCGGGGAAGTGATGCTTCCGAAGCGAGCTTTCCTACGGAAAGCTTTTAAAGCGACCGCTTTGCTTGTACAGCACCATTCCGCCTACTCCGTTCTCGTTCTACTTGATCTATTCTTCTGTTCACCTTACACAATAAATAACTCCCTAAAAAAACAGTGACTTTATGGCGCGTTGTAGCGGAATGAAGGATTTGAATCCGGAGAAGCGAAGCGCTCGCCTTTGCAACGGGATTCTAACAGTCATATGTTTACCAATTCAAAAGAATCCCGTTGCAACAGCGATCGCAGGATCAAATCATTCATGAAGCGTCTTCTAACCACCATAACTCAGTGCATTTTTAGACCCGTACACCATCGCATCACACATACGTACGGTGCGCTTGATTTGCGCCACATCGTGTACACGCACAATCTGGCACCCTTGAGCAATGCCAAAGGCAACGGTAGCCGCCGTGCCCTCCACCACATCATTCACAGGCAAATCCAGTGCTGTACGAATAAACCTTTTGCGCGACGTAGCCAATAACAGCGGAAAGCCCAGCTGACTCAATGTATCGAGAGAAGTCATGGCATGAATATTTTCATCGTAATCCTTGGCAAAACCGATACCTGGGTCTAAAATGATCTGTTCCTCACGTACCCCCGCATCCAGCGCTAATCGGATACTTTCTTTTAAATCGGACAGCATATCAGAAACCAAATCACTATAGTTACGGTCATGACGATTATGCATCAAAATGACCGGGCAATCGAATTCCGAAGCTACACGTGCCATATCGGGGTCTGCCTTAAACCCCCACACATCATTAATGATATGTGCGCCAGCCTCAAGTGCCTGCCTGGCTACCTCGGCTTTGTAAGTATCTACAGATAACGGAATGTGCGGTGCGATACGATGGATAGCCTGAACGACCGGAATGACCCGAGCCAGCTCCTCTTCCACACCTACTGGATCATGACCCGGGCGAGTAGACTCCCCACCAATGTCAATGATATCCGCTCCATCTTCCACCAGCTTCAATGCATGTAAAACAGCAATCTCGGGACTATAATGTAATCCTCCATCGGAAAATGAATCCGGGGTCACATTCAGTATACCCATGATCTGTGTGGAATGTCCGAGCGTAAGCTCGGCATCCCCCATTCGGTAACTACGTTGATAAAGGGTCGGTATGTTCACTTGATCCCTGCTTTCTGTCTATAATCGTGCAACAGCAAAGCTGTTATGGACCTGGGCTGCGTCAAGGGAACCGATAAATGGTTCGTTGCTCCTCCCGGCTCCAACAACAAATCCACGGCCCGTATTTCTTGTATAGAGTTGGTCATAAAAATTTCATCAGCCTGTTTCAGCTCGTCCCAGCGGTACAGGCCTTGCTCACAAGGAATGTCTCGCAGATGCGCCAGCTCCAAAATGAACTCACGCGTAATGCCTGGCAGAATCCCTGTAGACAAGTCAGGGGTATACAATGTATTGTTCCGCACAAAGAACAGATTGCTGACCATTCCTTCTGCCAGAAAACCATCCGCCGTAAGCATCATTCCTTCAGCCTTATAACGGACAGCCTCGGCATACTGCTGAAGTTCCCGCTTTGCAAGAATATTATTCATATAATGGAGCGACTTTAAGCGAACCTCACCCTCTGGAGTATTTCTGGGAGTTCGCAACAACTGAAGCGCCGATGGGGAAGTGGATTGCCCGGTTTGTGTATTGGTAGAGGGCAACGGTTTAGCGAACAGAATATGATTAGGACGCGTATAGTCCCCTGTCGGCAAGCCTAGCACCTCTTCGCCCGCTGATACGGTGTAACGGATATAGGCTTCATCCAGTCCATTCGCCACCATCAGATGTTGGATGTGTCTCGTAAGTTGCTCCTCATCCGGTTGAAAAGGAATGCCGAGCATTCGGCAACCTTCCTGCAGTCGATATAGATGCCGATCCAGCAAGAATGGGACACCCTTGTAGGTGCGGAATGTTTCAAACAAGCCCATTCCGTATAAAAAGCCGTGATCACTTACGTGAATCACGGCTTTTGCGGCTTCCGTGAGGACGCCGTTGACTCCGATATATTTCATGAATCAGACGCCTACCTTGCGTTTTAGGAAATTGCGTAACAGTTGATGCCCATAATCCGTAATAATGGATTCTGGATGGAACTGAACTCCTTCTACGGCAAATTCTTTATGCCGCAAACCCATAATTTCACCTTCTGCGGTTTCCGCGGTAATCTCTAGACACTCAGGCAGACTCTCGCGCTCCACCAGCAATGAGTGATACCGGGTTGCTGTGAACGGAGAAGGCAAGCCTTCAAATACTGACGTATTGTGATGAAGAATCGGTGATGTTTTACCGTGCATGAGTCGTTCAGCCCGGATAACCTTACCGCCAAAAGCCTGTCCGATGGCCTGGTGGCCGAGGCAAACGCCAAAAATCGGAATGCGACCTTTAAAATGGCTGATCACATCCAGTGATATCCCTGCCTCATTCGGCGTGCATGGACCCGGCGAGATCAAAATATGCTCTGGTGCCAGCTCTTCTATGCCTTTCACATCAATCTCATCGTTCCGCTTTACGGTTACTTCTTCGCCAAGTTCACCTAAATATTGAACAAGATTGTACGTAAACGAATCATAATTATCAATCACCAAAATCATACGACTCACCCTCCTGTGATACCGCTTCTGCTCAAAGCGGCTTCTTCTTCACCACATTGTACCGCCTTCATGACAGCTCTAGCCTTGTTCCGA
Organism: Paenibacillus sp. cl130; assembly: GCF_900116035.1. Lineage (NCBI taxonomy): Bacteria > Bacillati > Bacillota > Bacilli > Caryophanales > Paenibacillaceae > Paenibacillus > Paenibacillus sp. cl130. Next base: position 54,339 of record NZ_FOYG01000012.1, on the reverse strand, counting down.
CATTCCCGATATTCCCTGTACGGGTCTGAATCAATGACGATCCCCGCACCTGTCTGTAAATAGGCAGTGCTGCCTTTAACAGCTAGTGTTCTTATTATAATATTTAATTCCATATTGCCGTTATAGTCAATCCATCCAAGGGACCCTGTATAAGGCCCCCGACGAACGGGCTCTAATTCTTCAATAATTTCCATGGTGCGCACCTTGGGTGCCCCGGTAATGGTTCCGCCTGGAAAGGTAGCAGCAATTACATCTATAGCTGTACGACCCGAGGCTAATTTTCCTTCAACCTGAGAAACCAGGTGCATAACGTGCGAATAGTATTCGACCGTCAGCAGTTCAGGCACATGCACCGATCCGTATTCGGCAATCCGTCCGATATCGTTACGCTCCAGATCGACGAGCATAATATGCTCGGCGCGTTCTTTTTCGCTTGATAGAAGCTCTGCTGCCATAGCGGCATCTTCATCCGGTGTTAGCCCTCTTCTTCTCGTACCTGCAATTGGTCTGGCGCTCACACGTCCATCCTCCAGCTTCACCAACAATTCCGGCGAGCCACTAACGATCCGTAAATCTGGCATACGCAGCATACCCATATAAGGGGAAGGATTCAGCAGACGAAGCCATTCATATATATTTTCAGGGAGGGCTGTAAGCGCACGTTGCTGACGAATCGATAAGTTGACCTGGAATACATCCCCTTGGGCAATGTATTCCTGCACACGTTTCACGGCTTGTTCAAAATCTTGTTGGTTGAATGCCGCTGTCCAGCCTTCAGATTCAAGATGAGCAGCCTCTAACCCTTCTTCGGCGAGCCTAGCACAACGACGAGGGTACGCAGGATCAATCTCTCCTGCATTTATGATGTTATTCCACTGAGTCAGCATACGTTCTGCACGTTGGGCAGCTTCCGCGTAATGCTCGCAAAGTATAGGATTCGGCCCATCCAGCATAACGCGATTGGTCAAATCGGTATCACTGCTGACTTTATCGGAATGCGCAGGAGCGGGCATATGAACAGCACAATATATGGAGGATTTTTCGTGATCGTAAATCCATAGCTCATCCACCCTCATCCATACATAATCAGGTATGTCTGTATCGTCTGCAGCTTGAGATGGCAAACGCTCCAACGAGCGAGCTACATCGTAGCCAAGATAACCCGCAAATCCTCCAGAGAAAAAAGGCATGCCAGGTACACGCGGCGCACGGTAAGGAGCGATCCAGTTGCTCATGACTTTCAAAGGTTGACCATGCATATCTCCATGTTTCCCGCTTTGCAAATCAGTCCAAACTGCATGTTCTCCCTTGCCCTCCAATATAGCAACCGGATTTAAGGCCAGATAGGTGTACCTCCCACCTTTAGCGCTCTCCAGCAAAAAGGCATATGGCGACGAATCCTCCCAAGCCTTCCGCCACGATGACGGTAGCCCCCCCACGGGTAATGGGTACTCAGCAATATAGGGAAGTATGCTCCAGCCTTCCTCCTGCCAAACCTGCCACTGCGCCTCCGTCACTCTAGCTGTCGATTTCATCCGTGTGTGCTTCCCCTTCCCTACTTTTCAATAAGTCTATATTCTCTCCTTAAAAAGAAACCCCCACCCCCCTGCAACAGGGAAATGAGGGAATCCTTACGTATAGTATACACAATTACGACATAATTACAGCTCGAAATTGTATAGTGGTGTGCTCAGGTAACGTTCTCCATTACTTGGAACAATGACAACGATCCGTTTACCCTTGCCCAATTGCTTAGCAAGTTTCAAAGCCGCATGAACAGCTGCGCCAGATGAAATACCGGACAAAATGCCCTCTTCCTTGGCCACTCTACGTGCTACCTCGAAAGCTTCATCGTTTTCTACATGAATAATTTCATCATAGATATCGCGGTTTAAAATTTCAGGAATAAAGTTGGCACCAAGTCCTTGAATTTTGTGGGGTCCTGGCTTACCGCCTGCTAACAGTGGGGAAGAGGCAGGCTCTACAGCCACAACTTTAATATCAGGGAATTCTTTCTTAAGCACTTCTCCGGCACCAGAAATGGTTCCGCCAGTACCTATTCCCGCTATAAAAGCGTCCAGAGTTCCGCCAATGGAACGAATGGCTTCCACAATCTCAGGACCGGTCGTTTCACGGTGAATTTTGATATTAGCTTTGTTCTTGAACTGCTCAGCAGCAAAATATTCCGGATTTTCACTCAGCAATTCTTCCATTTTCTTAACGGACCCGTTCATGCCTTCTGATCCTGGTGTTAGCACAAGTTCGGCTCCATAAGCACGCAACAAATTACGACGCTCTATGCTCATCGTTTCTGGCATAACGATTACTGCCTTATAGCCCTTCGCAGCAGCAACCATAGCCAAGCCGATTCCTGTGTTACCGCTAGTTGCTTCAATAATCGTACCGCCTGGCTTAAGCAGACCTTCACGTTCAGCTTCTTCTACCATGCTAATCGCAATACGATCTTTTACACTGGAGCCTGGGTTCTGATATTCCAGTTTCAAATAAATTTCGGCGCTATCTTCCGGTACGATCCGGTTGAGCCGAACGAGGGGAGTTTCCCCGATAAGTTCGGTGATGTTATTAACAACTTTAGCCATGATAATTCCTCCCTGACTGTAGATGATGTATTAAAAATTGCGAAATCATTTTGTAGATCATTCTTAGTCAATCACTTTAATTCTGTACCGTTCATTTAATTTCCGATAAAAATAGTGGGTTTTATACGCTAATCATAACAATCTTCAATTCCAATGTCAATACGAGTGAGTAAGCCGCGATGCTGTCAACCCGCGTTATCAGCATCGTGCTTCCTTCAAACCAATATTCTTTCACTACGTTACAGAGCAGCGGAGGATGCATCTTTTCCAGATAAAATACGCGCTCCATATTTATCACGTAGACTCTTCTCGACCTCTTCCAAAGGAGCGGCCTGTGCAAGCGCAAGAGATCGGCGAATTTGCTGCCGGATCTGCTGCTTATCCGGAGAATTCTTCAACCGGACATCCTGTACATAAATGACAGCATAGCCATCGTTAACAGAGATCGGACCTGCAACATCCCCGGAGCTTAGCTCTCTCGCCGCCTTCATGATCGCCTCCGGTTGCAATGGATCATATTCATCCACCCATCCCAACTGCCCGCTGCTATCCTTGCCAAAAGGCTTACCTGAGTACTCTTGAATCAGCACATCGAAGCTCTCCCCCTGCTTGACCCGATCTAGCAACGCTTCTGCTTCCTCCGCATTATCCACATAAAGAGCTGCCAATTGGATCTGCTTACCGACGGCAAATTCCTCAGGGTGCTGTTCCCAATACTCGTCAATCTCAGCTTCCTGAACTTGAATACCCTGCGTGGCTATTTTCTCCAAACCAATCCGGTATTCCGCTTCATTCCGCAAGTCAACCGGATCTAAGCCAAACTGTCGCTGCATTTCATCAAAGTAGGCATGATCTGAGTCATACCCTTTACTATCCTGCTCCAGCACCTGCTGTAAATCCTCTTGGGTGATCTTGATACCGAGACGCTTGGTTTCAGCCTGCACGGCTTTACGATTCAACATTTGCAACAGCGTATTGGTTCCATATCGCTTTTTCAGTTCCGCTACCCACTGTTCCTCCGATATGCCTTCCTGACCCATCTCCGCCACAGTATGATCGCCGTCATCCTTGCTTACATCACCCGGCTTTGACAGCCCCCGAAGCATGATAAGACCACCCAAGGCGGCGACGCTAACGGTCAGAATAATGACAGCTGTCCATAATCCTTTTTCCCGTGTAGTCATCGCTTGCACCGCCCATCCGGTTAGGATTTGGCTTGATCTAACAGATTTTGCAATTCATCCTTATTAAACTGATAAGCCTCATTACAAAAGTGACATACGACCTCAGCCTGTCCTTCTTCCTCAATTAACTGCTCTAATTCGCTTTCTCCCAAACTGATCAATGTTTTTTCCACGCGCTCACGTGAACACTCACATTGAAAATGGATATCCAATTCATCGAGAATCCGAACGTCCGGCAGCATCCAGCGCAGCATTTCATCAAGTTCCAACCCTTGATCCAGCAAAGCAGTAACGGGTGGAATAGAGCTGACTGCATTTTCGATCGCAGTAATTTCATCATCATTCAAGCCTGGAAGCAACTGAATAATAAATCCACCGGCCACAATAACCGTGTTATCCGTATCTACCAGCACACCCAAGCCCACCGCTGACGGGGTCTGTTCCGATTTGGCAAAATAATAGGTAAAATCCTCACCCAGTTCACCGGAAATAATCGGAGTACTGCCGCGGTACGGTTCTTTTAACCCCAAATCCTTGATGATATGAATGAACCCCTCTGTACCTACGGCACCCGCTACATCCAGTTTGCCCATACTATTGCTTGGCAAATGCACATGCGGTTCAGTAACATAACCTCGCACTTCCCCTACAGCATTGGCATCAACGACGATTTGCCCAATCGGTCCATCACCTTTAACTTGAATGGTCAATCGCTCTTTTCCTTTTAGCATAGAACCCATAATAGCACCTGCTGTGAGGGTTCGCCCCAAAGCAGCGGTAGCCGTTGGATACGTATCGTGTCTTCTCCGCAATTCCTCTACCAATTGAGTTGTCCGAACAGCAAAAGCTCTAACCCTCCCATCCATGGCTGTGCCACGAATAAGTCGATCCTGCTTATTTTCCATATTGATATCCTCCCCTATTCACCAGGACAGCTATGCTGCTTATTTTCGTTAGTATTGCTCATCATTGAAGCATAATTTCCTACTATATAAACAACCTGCATCGACAGATCACGCGAATTGTTCAAAAACGTAACATATTTCAGTATAGACGAAAAACGCCGCTAATCCAAACCGATAAAATCATTCGGTTGGACTCAGCGGCAGCTTATACCCACTTTTTTATTCGGCGTTACGTTGGTAAATGATGCGCAATCCTTCGAGCGTCAACATCGGCAACACTTTCTGAATGCTCTCCGCCTCTGATGCGATTAGCTCTGCAAGACCTCCGGTAGCAATAACTGTAGGCTCCGCCTGCATTTCTTCCTTAATGCGCCGCACAATGCCATCCACTTGCCCAGCATAACCGAAGATAATCCCAGCTTGCATGGCATGAACCGTATTACGACCAATAACCTTTTTGGGTTTCTCCAACTCGATGCGGGGTAGCTTGGAAGCCCGTTGATACAGTGCCTCCGTCGAAATCCCGATACCCGGCACAATTACACCGCCCAAGTAGTTTCCCTTATCGTCAATACAATCAAACGTCGTCGCTGTCCCAAAATCCACCACAACCAGCGGCCCGCCGAACCGTTCGACAGCCGCAACAGCGTTCACGATCCGATCCGCACCTACTTCACGCGGATTCTCATAACGCAGGTTAAGACCGGTCTTGATTCCCGGTCCGACGATTAAAGGCGTTTTGCCTATGTATTTATCGCACATTTCTTCTAATACACGGACCAACGGCGGAACGACAGAGGAAATAATAACTCCCTGGATGTCATCCTTTAATACGCCACCCATACTAAAAAGATTATGTATGAGTACGCCGTATTCATCTGCGGTTGCCTGTCTGGAGGTACTGATCCGGTAATGGTGCAACAGCTCCCGCCCTTCGTATATCCCCAGAACAATATTGGTATTACCTACATCCACTACAAGAATCAATGGGTGTCACCTATCTTTCTTTGCGTTAAGGTCAAGGCTGATATCCAGGTTATGAAAAGAGTATGTCAGCCTGCCTACAGAGATCACATCTACGCCACTCTCAGCCATCTCACGCACTGTATCCAGCGATACATTGCCCGAGGCTTCTGTTTTGACATGTGGTGCCCGTTCCCGAATGAACCGAACGGCTTCCTTCATATCTGGGGCAGACATGTTATCCAGCATAATGATATCCGCCCCAGCTTCCAGGGCTTCCTGAACTTGTTTCATGTTTTCCGTCTCTACTTCAATCGTCATCGTATGCGGTATATTAGCGCGCGCTCGACTTACAGCCTGTTCAATCCCACCTGCACCCTTAATATGATTATCCTTAATCATAACAGCATCGTACAGGCCAAAGCGATGATTCGAGCCACCGCCTACACGCACAGCATACTTCTCCAGCAGCCGATGTCCCGGTGTTGTTTTACGTGTATCCACCAAGCGAGTGGACAAACCATGCAATTGATCTATAAAAGCCCGAGTCCGCGTGGCAATGCCAGACATCCGTTGGAGCAAATTTAACGCCAGTCGTTCTCCAGTCAAAATCGCATGGGTACTACCCGTCACTTCCGCCAAAACGCTTCCCTTTTCAATCCACTGTCCATCCGTCACCAGCGGAGTGAACGACAAGGAAGGGTCCACTACCTGAAATACAAGGGCAGCCACGGGTAAACCGGCAACCACGCCGCTCTCCTTGGCATGAATGACAGCCTTGGATTGGTGGCCCTGCTCAATCGTCCAGCGCGTGGTCACATCGCCAGAGCCCGTATCTTCTCGCAGCCAGCTGCGAATTTGTGCTGTCAGTTCTTCCTGATATCCACTAAACTCTCCATAAAGCTCGCTGTTAGATGTCATGAACGTACTCCTCCGTTATCCCTTGCTCACGTCTCTGCTGAACATGCTTTCGCCAGACGCTATCATCTGTCTCAGGAAAATCCTCGCGATAATGCGCTCCCCGGCTCTCCTCACGCAGCAGCGCACCATCTGTTACTAATAAAGCACAGGTGAGCAAATTGGCAAATTCGATCTCTTCCCGGCTAGCGATCACAGCCTCAAAAATAGGCATTTGCCCTTGCATCTCGTCTAATGCTGCTTTCAGCCCCTCGCCGTGCCGACGAACTCCAGCATAACGAACCATTGCTTCTTGCAGCTTATGCCGCTGCTCCGTGACGGATGAAGCCGGGAACTCTGTACGGTTATCGCTATAAGATATCAATGTATGGCCGACCAGCGGTGGCAATGAATGCAGTCGCTCAATAATCCTGCTGGCAAATACAATAGCTTCAGATAACGAATTGCTCGCCAGACGATTAGCTCCGTGAACTCCTGTAGAAGAGGTTTCCCCGCAGGCGAACAAACGCGCAATGGAGCTTTCCCCGTGTAAATTGGTCTGGACACCACCCATCATATAATGGGCAGCAGGCGCAATGGGGATCCAGTCTGTCGTCATATCCAAACCAAATGACAGACATGTCCGATAAATTGTTGGAAAACGTTGCTTCACCCGCTCTGGCGGCTCGTGTGTAATATCCAGGTATACAAACGCAGCTTGGGTGCGTTCCATCTCATGAATGATAGCACGAGCTACGATGTCTCTGGGTGCAAGCTCCTGCCGGGAATCATACTTGTCCATGAAGCGTTCTCCGTGAATATTGCGTAACACGGCTCCTTCTCCCCGTACGGCTTCGGAAATTAGAAACCTTGGAGCGCCCGGATGGCACAACGCCGTAGGATGAAACTGTATGAATTCCATATCCCGTACAATCGCCCCAGCACGATATGCCATAGCGATACCATCCCCGGTTGCAATATCCGGATTGGTCGTATACCGGTATAATTGCCCGCTACCTCCTGAGCACAAAATCGTTGCATTAGCGGTTATATACGACCTTTCCCCACCTGGCTTTTGGACGAGGGCCCCAATACACTCACCATGCTCCGTCAGCAGATCAATTACCATGCACTCTTCCCATACTTCGATATCGGGATGGGCAGCAACCTGCTTTGACAACGCACGAACAATTTCATAACCCGTAGCATCTCCATTTGCATGCAAAATACGCCGATGACTATGCGCTCCTTCCCGCGTCAACGCTAGTTCACCATCCACACGATCAAAGGCCGTTCCCAAACGTATTAACTCCTGAATGCCAACTGGACCTTCATGGACAAGCGTTCTGACCGCCTCAGATTCACACAGACCTGCACCAGCAATCAGGGTATCTTCCATATGATAAGCTGGTGTATCCTCGTCCGATGTGACAGCAGCGATGCCGCCTTGAGCATAACGCGTGTTGCTTTCCATCAAAGTCTTCTTGGTAATCAGCAACACTTTCCGATTCTCCGCAGCCTTAATCGCCGTATATAAGCCCGCAATGCCCGAGCCGATAATTAACACGTCGGCCTCCAATCGGGTCAATTCCGCTACATCAAAATCAACTAGATATCTTGGAATCATGCCTTCACCTGATTTCACAGAAGAATAGCGCACACCATAGGTTCTACAGTATGCGCTCACGTATATGTTCAAAATGATAGAAAGTCGATTGCAGCGGCTGTTGGCTTTTATAAGCTAAGAAGACGACAGCCGTTTATTTAACAATAAATGTACACAACGTTCCGGTGTCTGTCAAATCACGTTAGCAATAATCTTCCATTTAAAAAGCTCCGGAAAACCCATAATACCTGGTTCCCCGGAGCTTACATATACGCTTATTCAACTATCCATCGGATGATTAGGTTGTTGTCGGTGGGGTACCACCGGAGTTGCCCGAATTGTTATCATCCTCTGGCTTTTGCAGATTAGGGATATCATTCGGTTGATCCGTTGTATTCTTAGGCTCGTCATCCTTACCTTGAATACGTACACGGACGTCTCCAATGTTGTCGATCACAGGCTCACCATTTTCCGGTGTTCCTTCTCCCTCAGTCGTGCCACCATCCAAAGAACCTGTCTCGATCAAACGTTTGATTTGTTCAAGTTCCAAGGTTTCTTCTACCAGCAAGGTTTGAGCAATCAAATGAACCTCTTTGGAATACTTGGTCAGGAGTTCTCTAGCACGCTCATAAGATTCAGTGATGAAGCGATTCATCTCCTGGTCAATCTGATAAGCGATCTGATCACTGTAGTTCTGCTCATGACCGATATCGCGTCCAAGGAATACTTGGCCTTGTGAAGTACCGAACTGCATCGGACCAAGCTTCTCACTCATACCATATTCTACAATCATGCTGCGTGCAATGCTTGTCGCTTGCTGGAAGTCGCTATAAGCTCCCGTTCCGATCTCACCAATGAACAGTTCCTCGGATACGCGTCCACCCAACAATCCAGTGATTTTGTCCAGCAATTCCTGCTTGGTAGTCAGCATGCGGTCTTCCTTCGGAAGCATGATGACATATCCGCCTGCACGTCCACGTGGAATAATCGTTACCTTGTGAACCATGTCGGCATTTTCCAAGAAGAAACCAATAATCGTATGGCCTGCTTCATGATAAGCAACAATTCGTTTCTCGCGGTCACTGATTACGCGGCTGCGTTTTTCTGTACCTACGATAACACGGTCGATGGCTTCATCTACTTCTCGCATCGAAATATCTCTGCGGTTACGACGAGCCGCCAACAAGGCAGCTTCGTTCAACAGATTTTCCAGATCAGCGCCTGTAAAGCCTGTTGTACGTTTCGCAATTACGTCCAATTTAACATCCTTCGTTAATGGCTTGTTGCGAGCATGTACATACAATACTGCTTCACGGCCTTTAACATCTGGACGGTCAACCGTAATTTGACGGTCAAAACGTCCTGGACGAAGCAACGCCGGGTCTAAAATATCAGGACGGTTTGTAGCCGCTACGATGATGATACCTTCGTTTGCGCCAAATCCATCCATCTCTACGAGCAATTGGTTGAGCGTCTGCTCACGTTCATCATGTCCGCCACCCAATCCGGCGCCACGTTGACGTCCAACGGCATCAATCTCATCAATGAAAATGATACAAGGTGCGTTCTTCTTCGCGTTCTCGAACAAATCACGAACACGGGAAGCACCGACCCCGACAAACATTTCTACAAAATCAGAACCCGAGATGCTGAAAAACGGCACTCCGGCCTCGCCTGCAACAGCTCTCGCCAAGAGTGTTTTACCCGTACCTGGAGGGCCCACTAACAGAACACCTTTTGGAATACGAGCGCCCACAGCTGCAAACTTGCGTGGGTCCTTCAAGAATTCTACGACTTCGACAAGCTCCTGCTTCTCTTCGTCAGCCCCTGCCACGTCCTCGAACGTAACCTTCTTCTTCTCTTCGTTATACAGACGGGCTTTGCTCTTGCCGAAGTTCATAACTTTGCCGCCACCGCCCTGTGCCTGATTAAACAGGAAGAAGAACAACAGGAACATGATCACCAAAGGAATGATAGAAGTCAAAAACGTCAGCCAAATGCTTTCGCCTTCCATTTTCTTCTGCACGTATTCAAACCCGTTCGTTTCGCTGGCATTCACCAGTTCACTTAGTGCTTGATCCGTTGGTGGAACATATACGGAAAAATTGGTCGATTTAGCATTAGCCGGCTGCTTCTTATATGCACCGGTTACAAGATAGGCGTAACCGTCAAATTGGACCGTTACTTTAGAGATGTTATTAGCTTTAACCTCTTGCCGTAATTGGTCATATCTAGGGAGATCGGAGGCTTCGTTACTGTTGCTAACAAACTGAACGATACCCACCACAACTAAAAAAAGAATCAAATAAAAACCAGAATTCCGGATGAACCGATTCATCCCCTACCTCCTCTCGAGACACTTAAGTTATTTTACCATAGCCTGTAAGTCCTTCTCAACAAAGGGCCTTATTTAGTCCTAGGACTGGAGGCTGAGATTAGCTGGTGTAGATTTCCGGCTTTAAAATCCCTATGTATGGGAGGTTCCGGTAGTGCTCGGCATAGTCCAGACCGTAGCCGACAACAAACGCATCTGGAAGCGTAAATCCAGTATAATCTGCTTCAAGATTAACTGTCCGGCGTGCAGGCTTGTCGAACAAGGTTACGACACATACCGAATTGGCATTACGATTCTTAAGCAATTCAATCAAATGCGTCAGCGTCAGGCCGCTGTCGATAATATCTTCGACAATCAGAACGTCGCGTCCTTCCACAGATGCGTCCAAATCTTTAATGATTTTGATGATACCTGAGGATTTTGTAGACGCTCCATAACTTGATACAGCCATGAAATCAAGCTCCAACGGCACTGTAATGGATTTAACCAAATCAGCCATAAAGATAAACGCACCTTTCAGCACGCAAATCACCAATGGATTTTTTCCTTCATATTTTACGCTGAGCTGTGCACCCAATTCCTTAATTTTACTCTGAATTTCTTCTTCGCTGATCAATATTTCCTGAATATCATTCTGCAACGGTGTAAACCTCCTAAGTTTATACTATGAAAGCCGTTCCTGCGCAATTACCGGTGCCCCGGACTCTCTCGTCTTTGCCATGACATATATATAACCGAAGACGTGTGCTTTTGCACCGCGGCATGTACAGAACGTCGTACGCCCGGAATCCAGAGAATAGCCCCAGAGTGGTCGCAGACGATGGGAATAACGGAACGCATTGAAGGAGGTATTTTTTCATCAATAAAAATATCTTTAACCTTTTTTCTTCCGTTTAATCCCATTACATACATGGTATCTCCAGGTAATCGCGAGCGTACAGTCAAAGGCAGACTCAATTGATCTGCGTCGAACCACGCTTCCTCCTTATTCACCGGATGGTCCGCATCCGAATAGGAAGCCCTTCGCCACCGAAGTATACCACCTGCCTCAGGCAACTCTAGCTCACCGGAAATAGGCAATACACTTAGTCCATAGCACCATTCGCCCATAACGACTTGCGTACGGTCAAACAAAACCGCCTGGTCATATTCGCGGACTCCAACCGCACCGCCTCCCAAATCCAAACTCCATGTAGACGATGCCTCTTGGAGAAGTCTTAGTCGAACGGTCTCAATTTTACGAAAATCAAAATTTTCACTGTCCGAAGGCAGATAATTTAATATTAGTTTAATCAACCTCCGTTGTAAAGCAACGGATAGCTTACGGTATGAAGCGATGGGAAACATGTACCTGCCATTATCCAAGCGCACCATTTTCTCGTATGCCGACAGTGTGGATGCCTCCATAAAGTCATTTTCGTCAGCCATCGTTTCGGCCAGCCGGTTTAGGGACGGTGTCAGTCGCTCATTATATTGCCCCAAAAAAGGAAGCACATCCATGCGAATGGCGTTACGACGGTATTTGGAAGATAAATTAGTGCTGTCTATCACATAGGAAAGACCATAAAAGTTACAAAACTCAATCAGGTCAGCCTTGTACATACGTAGTAGCGGGCGAATGAGTTGCACATTTTTTTCCCTGCGCGCCAAACGCATACCCGCCAAACCTGCTGGGCCGCTACCACGCAGCAAGTGCAAGAGAACCGTTTCGGCTTGATCGTCGCCGTGGTGGGCCATTGCAATATGCTGCGCTTCCCACTTTGTAGCCGTATCATGTAAAAAGCTGTAGCGCAGCTCGCGGGCTGCTTCCTGTGGCCCCTTCCCGCTCTCCTTCATATAAGCGGGTACATCCACCCGAGCCATTTCAAATGGAAGTTCAAGCTTTCGGGCAATATTGCGTACCTCTTCAGCCTCCGCATCCGATTCCTCTGGTCTGAAGCCATGATGAACGTGAGCGCAGACGAGTTGTAAAGGCATATGTATAACGGATATTTCATGTAAAATGTGCAAAAGGGCCACCGAATCCGGCCCACCGGATACAGCAACCACAATGCGGTCTCCGGGGCTCCACAGTGAATGATCTCGCGCCAAGGCGAGCACTTCCTGTACAACACCGGTCGGTTTTGTTGTTCCCATTCACGACCCTCTTTTCTCCCGACCGTAAAAATGATGATCATCTGTTATCTTATGTAAGTCATGCTGCTACCTTAACGCAATCCAGAGCGCTCCGGCAAGCAGCAAAAGCGATACCGTAAAAGCATATCCCAGCCAGCGTGGGTTCCCTCTTTTGACCGACGATTGCCTGACATGTGCGGAAGCCAAACGTGACCAAGATCGGGCCGCTGCACGAGTATCGGAATATTCTCCACGCACCGCACCCAGTAGCCATTCGGCATAGGGGCGTAATACACGGCTGCGGCGAATGATGACCGTCAATTCTGCCGTATTACGCAACTGTGGCAGCCTGCTCGCAGCCGCCTTTAACGATTCGCTCTCCAATATATGAATCGTTAGAAGAGCGAAGGCAAACAGGTCATACTGGGAATCGGCATTTCGGCTGCCAGCATTCCAGAATCCCCTGTCATACCATTCTGTAAATTGTTTAACACTCCGACCAGCAAGAGACACCCCACCGTAGTCAATTAATTCAGCCTCTCCATAGGCATTGACCAAAATATTCTGCGGCTTCAGGTCGCCAAACACCCATCCTGCCTGATGGAGATCCGCCAGACGATTCAGTATACCGGTTCCAGCCACACCATACCATTCCGGCCCTTTGGCTGCCACAAAACGATGAAGCGGATCACCCTTAACATATCGCATAACATAAAAGGGGATTTCTCCGCTGCGTAACACTACATCATCCACCTCAAACAAAAAGGAAGGATTTCCATTTCGCTGAAGGGCGGCCTGAGTCCCCTGAGACTGCAATGTGGTTAGCACATTAATCTCTGATTGCAGATCAAGCGTGTTCTTCCCCATTTTCAGAGCAAATTGCCGATCGGCCTGTGCTTCTTTTACCAAATATACAGTTCCGTTCGCTCCCCGGCCCAGCAAGCGCTGGATGACATAGCTGCTCCGCTTCCACTTGCCCTTGATGACCGTTCCGGGTGCAAGAACGGGATCAGACGACGTAGTCACCGAGCATCCCTTCTCCTTTGCCATAGGATTCTTCCAGATCTTTCTGTTCTCCTAGTGTAACATATCGGTAATAATCAATCACTTGTAAAATGGCAGGACCTGTCGGTGTTGCCCCTTTCATCCGCAAGCGTCCAAATATCGATTTGATCTGGTTAAGCTCAGAGGTCCAACCGATATCCATGACTGCGTCTTCTCCCATTTTTCCGCCCGGAAAATGAAATACAGATATACGGCTGTGTCCGCTTCTGGACTGTAAACTGAGCAGCAAATCACGAATGCTGTCCTCTACAGCAGGCAGCTTGGGCTTCATGCTCGCACTTGCATCAATGAGCAAAGCAATCTCCAGGGTGCTTGTTTCTGTCAGCTCATCCATTACCTCAACCACTTGGGCTCGTTTTGCCGGAGGAAGTTCACCGATATGTTTGGCGCCACCCTCACCCAGAATGTGCGTTAACTCTCTATTAACCGCCTGCTGAATGGTTTGAACCACCGTTTTGCGCGTCATCATCTGCATGGTCTGAGCCAACTGCTTCGTCCCAACGATTTGGCTAAACCCTCCCCCTGCTTTAGCAATTTCTTGAATCTCCGCGCTGCCAAGCTCGCCAATAGTTCCATAATCTATGACTCCGGCGACGTTCACTGTAATACCTTCTCGTAAAGCTTGGGCAGCCGCCATGACTGGACTAACACCTACATTAGAGCATCCGTCTGTAATGATCAAAATTTGCTTCATCGTTTTTTGACCTCCGCTTCCTCTTAATCTATCCCGATAGATTCTATCTTTGCCTAATCCGGAACGATTCAAACGAAGGATGCGGATTTTTAAAAACGAATAAGGAATTTCCCGGGCAATGTCGGATTAGCTCACCGTCCGTGGACGTTCCAACCACCTCATGCCAGGTACATGGAGAGTTGCCCATTCTGGGCGGAAGTGATCTATTTTACTAACGACTACTGTCATATCATCATAGATTTGATTTTGTTGGTATCGAATAACCCTTTCTAGTAAGCAGTCGGCCAACTGCTGTGGATCTTCGCTTTCAATTTCCTGAATCATGCGTTTCATCCATATTTCCTTATTAACCGCATAACCCGGTGAGTCGTATATACCGTCTGTAATCATAATGAGAATATCACCCGGCTGGAGCTGCAGTGATACCAAATCAACTTCAATATCCTGTATAATGCCAATCGGCAAGTTGCTGGCAGATACGGGAATGACCTCCTCCCCTCTTTTAATAAAACTCGGCGTAGACCCAATCTTCATAAAGGTTGTCTGGGCCGTGTACTGATCAATCAGCGCCATATCGACCGTAGCATACATTTCCTCAGGTGATCGCAGCATCAGGACAGAGTTGACCGACTTGATCGCCAACTTTTCGTCCATACCCGATTGGAGTAATTCCTCCAAAATGTTAAGTGCTGCACTGCTCTCTTGCTGCGCGCGCTCTCCGTTCCCCATACCATCACTTAAAGAGACTGCAAAAGTCCCGTTCCCTAGCTCCATCATGCTGTAGCTGTCACCTGAGAAAAAATCGCCTCCTTTGGCGGCACTAGCTACTCCTGTAGCAATCTCATACGTTTTAGCAGAGCCAAACATGACTGTAGCCAAGCCTTGGCGGCGATCTGCCTCCGTTTCGCGCATCACAGCTATATGCTCGTCCAGTATGTCCGACAAAAGTGGAGCAATGATTTTCCGACATTCATCAAATCCCCTTGTATAGGCATGGACAATCTCAATTTCTACCTGACCTGCATCCAGGTTTATGATCTCAATGGATTGAATGGACAAGCCCAGTCTATCAAGAGCCTCTCGTATTTGCTCTTCCTGCCGATGCATGGTTTGCCCTTCCCGCTGAATTTCTCGCGCTAAATCCTCCATGATTTGTGATACACCCGATAGTTGGTCAGCAACAAGCTGACGACTATCGTATACTTGGCGCTTCCACTGCATATTATGTTGGTAGAGGCTATACTGCTGCTTCATCACTTGCAGGACAGCGCCCGTTTTAGCACATGCCTTGCTCCATTGCGGCGGGATCTGCTCCGGTTCCAAATCCGGGTTATCCTCAATGGCGCTCATCATTTCCGTCATATACTGATGAGTTTGCATAAACTTTCCATCCCAGCACTGCTCACACTTGAAGCAGGAGGCACATGTCCCTTCCGCCACCGCATTCATAAAGTGTTCGATTTCACCATCCGACTTCGTGCTCTCACTCGCAGATATCTGATGAAAGCTGCGGGATAGCTGACTGAATACACGAGAAAACTTCGTTACCCGCTCTGCGGTGAGGTCGCGGACCCTTTTGGCATACTCATGCTGAGATTTGGCGTGGTCCTGCGTACCGGGAACATAGGTAGAAACCGCTTTAAAGAAACTTTTTGGGGTCATTAAGAATAATAGAATTGCCGCACAGCTCTCCCAGGTTGACGTCAGCACGTCTCCGGTCCCGTCCAAATAGATTGTCAGGATTGAGGAGCCTAGCAGCATCCCAAGCGCAACAGCACCTTTTTTTCCTTCACGCAGCATTCCTGCCAGCAAACCTGCAAAAGCGAGTAAACTCATCTGCACAATTGCAGACATATTGGCCAAGCTTAAAATTAAGCCAGTAATTACACCGACCGATGCACCCAGCGAAGCACCTCCCACCAAAGCAAACACCAAGACCAAATATCGCGACAGTACATGATCGACAGACAATGAATGAACAGTCCATCCTACTGCTCCCGTCATCACAGAGGCTAATAAAATAATAAGACATAAAATTTCCTCATTCTTGAGCTGGCTTGTCTTCTTGCGGTACGTAAACAACGGTATGGCCTGCGTGAACACCAGCGTAAGCATAAAGCTGAGAACCGCATCCGTTCCCACAATGATAAGTTCATACCATGTGAAAGTTGGAGCCATCACGGCGTTAAATAAATTGACCATAAACACAGACAAGAAAACCATAAGCGGGGCATAGGATAATTCCAGACGGTCGAAGGTTCGTAGCCCGCGATACAGGAGATAAAATACCAGTAACTCACCACCAATCATAAATAACGATGGGTAAGGAGCTAGCAGGCTGCCTAACACAACTGATACAGCTACAGGCAGCATCAGATCACGCCGAAGAAACGTTATGACCGCAAAATAAGCGAGGGCAAAGGGAGAAAGCTCGTCCAAAATAGTGGCGCGTCCTAGTAGAACTCCCATAGCTGACAATAGCAGCATCCATCTTTGCGCCGTTACCCATTGCACCACTTTATGTGAATCCAGCCGTTTCTTGAGTCTGGAAGACCACCCTTCCGTACGCTCTTTGGATTTGGACTTTCTAGATTTTAACCCCGGAAAATGTACCACGTTCCATTTCTCCATCATGCGTCAGGCACCCCATTCATCAATTTGATGTTCCCATCTTAAACCGGAACGACTGAGAAAGTTTGTCAGAACCTCACGTCTTATTCCAAGAAATTTCCGACAAAAAAACGTTCTGCGCGAAAGGACAGAGCATCACTCTGAACATCAAGCTACGCCCGTATGGAAGCCGATGGAAGAAGCGTCCCGCTACTCTTTACATGACCTCTCGATGTCGTTCGTCCTGATGCCCAGACTAGCGATTTGCACAGAAGATAGACGGAAAACCGTTGGAGTTTGTCGGACGATTATGTCCTCACGACAAAAAAAACATCCACTTTCCAGCATCGTAGCGCTTATCTTCTTCGCCAAAATTGCGAATTTCATAAATGCCCGTACGACTAACCACTGGATTCAGCGCCGACAGCCGCTGCTTATCGCATCTGTTGTCGGTAGAACGCAAAAAAACCGTAGCAGTCTCTCGACTGTACGGTTTTCCGTGTATGATTGATACGGTTGTCAAAGTGAATTAAACACGCTTCGCGCCGCGTCCTCCGCGTTTACCTTCGGTGTTCTTTTTCAGCGACGAAATGCGTTCCTCACTATCTTTCAGGAAGCGTGACATTTTATCCTCAAATGAAGGTTTACCCGGTGCAGGCTTGAAAGAACGGCCTCCACGATCGCGGTTGAAACCACCGCCACCACCACCGCGTCCTTGACTTGGACCTGAACCTCCACCGCCGAAACGGTCGCCTCCGCCTGGTCCTCCTGTACGCTCCGGTCTTGGAGCTCTTGGGGGACGGGCTTCACTTGCCGGCTTGTCAATCGTTTGCTTAATGGAAAGTCCGATTTTGCCATCTTTGTCAACATTAATGACTTTCACCGTCACAACATCATTAATCTTCAGGTGGTCGTTAACATCCTTAACATAGTTATCGGCGATTTCCGAGATGTGAACGAGACCCGTGACACCTCCAGACAAATCCACAAATGCTCCAAAATGCGTGATGCCTGTCACTTTGCCCTCTAACTTGGTGCCCACTTCAATTGCCATAGAATAAAATGATCCTCCCTTAAAATATACAACCGATTTTTTTGCAAAAAAATCCCGCTGTGGTGATTTGATTATACAAAATGGCGGAACCAAGGTCAACTAAGCATTGGCCCGATAATGTTCCTATTTCTGATCTCCGATGATTGGCGTCTCTTCCGGTTTGTAAAGACCGTACTTGCTTCTGGCAATCTCGCCAATGTACTCAGGGTCCTTGAGACGATTCACTTCGGTTTGAAGCTGTTGTTCCGTTTGTGTAGCAGCTTGCTTCTGCTTTTCCTTCTGGGTGAGCTGTTCACTTCGATCGGCCATAATCATGCCTTGAGAAAAAAAGGTAAAAATTGCCCAACTACCAAAGGCGGCAAGCGATAGCAACCAAATCATGATTCGCCTGCGCCCGCCCGCGTTGGACTTGGACGTAGAAGATGAATGGCGATCTACAGACGAATTACGCATGATACTACCTCCTTCCAAACCATCTTTTCGCTGTGTTTTTCAGTCTGATACCCAGCTTTACGAGCAACTCTGGAGTCTTCCAGCGCGCTTTAAGCGGACCGATCAGCCATAGGATCGGCTTCCAAACCGGCATCAGGATGTATATCAGCATCCTTCCCAGGAACACAATAAGTGTCCATGTCCATCCGACCAGCTTGCGTAACAGCCGATACAGCGCTAACACCGGAAGAACAATCAGGATGCGCAGTATGCTGTTCACGATCAACGTCAGTCTGCGAACTATCTCTAATAACATTACCACAAAACGTTGGGTTGTAACACTAAAGGCCCAAAAATAGAGCCAAACCCCCAAAAGTAGTCCTAAAAAGACATAAAACCGCAGCTCACCGCGATTACTCGCGTATAGCACACGGAAAATAAACAAAGCCGAGGCCACCCAGTACAGCACGTCCAACATATGAACGCTCCAGCGGGCAAAATGAAAGCGGATGGACAGCACCCGGTAGCTGTCAAACACCACTCCCATGGCTATGCCCGACAACAGCATCCATGTCAATGTCAGCCATTGTGTGTAAGGGTTCATTTGAAGAGCTTGCCGAATAGGCTTTTTCCGTTTTTGGCCGGGGCCCCGGGCTCCAGGTAGACGAGGGAAGTAATCAAACCTTCAATGGACAACAGCCCCTCTTCTAGACTGAGGTTTTTGATATGTAAATGTTGTCCGCGAATGGTGAGATGGCCCAGCTCGGTCTGAAGCAAAAATTCTTCACTGTCAAAGCTCTCCACATTGCTGACGCCTGAAATATCGAGTTGCTTGCGGCTTTGCATGCGCAGATCATGGTGCTTGGACTTCCCTTGTTCAATCATGGCATGTACCCCTCCTTCTGTTCTTAGCTTATGAAGGGGGCCGTATGATTTAGAACCGCTTTTGCTGTTAATCAGCATATGATGGACGAAACCTCGTCATCTAAAGAAAAAAAAGCACTCCTTCATAAAATAATGAAGGAATGCTTTCATGTACAGTTGTGAGAAAATCAGATGTCTGCTTACCAGTTCAAACCATTGTCCCTGGCAATAGGCTCTTCCTTTACCAAAGTGTACATACTTGCAGCCTCGTCCTTGCGTGTAGTGTCGGCGAGCCGTTCCACTCGCACGGTCACCAGCTTCTGGCCAAACTGGACGGTAATTTCATCGCCTACTTTGACCGCACTGCTCGGCTTGGCTTCGCGTCCGTTCACCAGCACTCTCCCTTGTTCGGAGACGTCCTTGGCTACCGTACGCCGCTTAATCAGCCGCGAGACTTTCAAGAATTTATCAAGACGCATTAGTTAACGGCTTCTTTAAGCTTATTACCGGCTTTAAAAGCAGGAACGGTCGATTCTGGAATTTCAATCGTGTTACCGGTTTGTGGATTGCGGCCTGTACGGCTGGAACGCTTGCGTGTTTCGAAAGTACCAAAGCCGATCAGTTGCACTTTGTCACCGCTAGCAAGTGCATCTGTAATTTCACCAAGAACGCCATTCAATACAGCTTCAACGTCACGTTTGCTCAAACCGCTTTTGCTGGAAATATTGTTGATCAGATCTGTCTTGTTCATAAGATAAAAGCCTCCCAAATGTCAAAAAATAATCATCACGCTGCATGTCCATTTATGGAGCAGACGTGAGGTCCAACTGTGGCCGAAGCCCTCCTGAATGTCACTGTAACACGCTTAACTATAAGCTACAGTTATTTTCAGAATTACTACAAGTTATTCTGGCTTGTCCGTAAAAATCCTGCAATGACAGGCGTTTTTTTATTCGACCCCAGTTAAGCCAACATCCTACTACAAAACTCTGCCCATTGGCAAGTCTTCACAAACTGGGCCTTCTTTCAACCCTGCATATGTCTCATTTTACTGTTCTGTGCAGCCAAAAGCGAATATGTGGAATCACGCTTTGCCAAGGAGCTTTTTTGCTTCCTGCCAGTAAGTCTCCATTTCATCTACGCTGCTGTCTTCGGGACGGCGTCCTTGCTCGCGTAATTTCTGCTCAATATACTGGAAACGGTCGACAAATTTGCGATTGGTGGCGGACAATGCCTCTTCCGGATCTACTCCCATGAACCGGGCTGCATTCACTGCAACAAATAATACATCGCCTAACTCCAGCAACTGGGCTTCCACGGCATGCCCTTCACGAACCGCTTCCTTCAGCTCAGCCACTTCTTCGTCCAATTTATCGAATACGCCCTCAATGCTATCCCAGTTAAAGCCTACCTTAGCTGCTTTCTTCTGGAGCTTGTACGATTTCATAAGAGCAGGCAGATCACGTGGAACCCCATCCAGTACGGAAGGGTCTGCTGCCGTCGTGCCTTTAAGCCGTTTTTCCTCAGCCTTCATCTGCTCCCAGTTTTGCAGCGCTTCTTCCGCATCATTCGTTTGATTGTCACCAAATACATGTGGATGACGGAAAATAAGCTTATCATTCAGCCCCTGGATAACATCATACACATTGAAGGTTCCAACTTCCTCTTCCATTTGGGCATGCAGCAAAATTTGCAACAACAGATCGCCCAGCTCTTCCTTCATATGCTCAGGGTCGTCCTCATCTATCGTTTCAATGACTTCATACGTTTCTTCGATCAGATTTTTGCGGATCGACTGATGTGTCTGTTCACGATCCCATGGACAGCCTTCCGGACTGCGTAAAATATCGACAATCTCGTGTAAACGGTCAAAAGAACGCCGTTTCAGCGCCTCATCTTCACTGCGAGGTATGTATACCAAGGATAGGTTCCCGTAGCCCTCTACTCGATCTAGCTCGTACAGCGGCACCTTGTGCACCGCTTCCTCGCCTTCCACCCCAAGAGCGTGACCGACGTACACCTCATAATCGTCAGGATACCGCTCCATCAGGCACAGCTTCACATCAGAAGCCGTGAAGGTGTCATACACCTGTCCGATCAGCGTATGCAACTGAGGCTGGAGCCAGCTGGCATCCAGTGTACCTGCGTCCAACAGTTGGAAACCCTCGATCGGATCAAAACCAAGACGCACAAAAGCTTCATCCAGGAAACTTTCGCCACCCAGAATGTTCAGTTCAATCCCTTGCGCAGGACAACGCTCCTTAAGCAACTGCACCGCTGCTTCTGCCACCATCGGATGACCGGGAACCGCATATACGATTTCGCTTCCGTCTACCGCCTTAGCAGCCATCGTAATCAATTGGCTGGTAATTTCCTCGTATACCTCTGGAAAAGACTCCTTTGTCTCATATAACTCGTCAAACGACTCAAAAGCCACTTCAAACTCATTCAGCACTTGAACCGCAGGATGCTCCTTGGTCCGCAGATAGAGCGCTGAAGCGCCCCGCATTTTGTTCAATATCCCTATCGTAAGCTGATCCGGATCTCCCGAGCCCAAACCTACGACCGTTAATGTTACGCTCATATCCAATCCTCCGTTTCGCAGAAACAAGGTTCGTGCTCGAAAAAATATACGGCCTACCCCCGCTTCCGCTTCCTTTGCTTTGGGACTTACTATACCACAAAGTTGTATAGGCTCATAAAATGGCTGTGCCACTTTCGCGCCCTAAGCCCTATGCCTGGGCTAAGCCAGTACACGCAGCCTGCGCAGCACGGCTGCCAGCGGGCGTCCGAGCTTGGGCACCGCCACAAGCTCGGCTTCCGTGATCAGCCTCAAGCGTGCGAGGCCGATCACGAACACAACGGCGCCTGCTGCTACGCCCAGCAGGCTCTCCGCGGCTGCCGTGGCGCGACCTCCGGCAGCCCATCCCAAGGCACCCAGCACAGCGCTGGTGCCCCACATCGCCGCCCCGGCCGCACCAGCCAGGGCGATAAGCAGTGCCGCCGGCTTGAGCACGCTGGCGGACCAGCTCCCACGCAGGCCTACCAAGCGAGCCAGCAGCACGATGTTGATCACCGCCGCCAGCAGATAGGCGACAGCCCCCGCAATGGCGGCTCCAGCCGTGCCTAGCTGCGGCACGAGCAGCCAGTTTAGCAGCGCCTTGGCTACTGCGGCCGCGAGCATCGCCAGAGCCGGCGCGCGAACCGCGCCAAGCCCTTGCAGCAGCGCAGCCGAGATGATGCTGAGCGTACCGCCTACGGCGGTTAGCGCCATCCAGCGCATGACCTCGCTGCCGGTGTCGTCCGCATACAGCATCACATTGACGGGCACAGCCAGCACGATCAGGCCTGTCGCAGCGGCTAGTCCCAGCAACCAAAACCAGCGCAGCGATTGCTCGCACTGGCGACGTGCCAGCTCCGTACCGCCGGTCACCCGCGCCTCAGCCAGCGATGGAATGAATAATGCCGACAGTGTGGTAGCAAACATCATGACTAGCTGTACCAGCGGCAGACCTCGGTTATACACGCCAAAGGCCACCATAACCGCAGTATCGTCCAAACCCTCCTGCTTTAACAAGCGAGGTACGGTAAAAGTGTCTACCAGGCTAATTAACGGAACGGCTAGCGCTCCAAGGCAAACAGGCAAGGCATAACACAGCAGCGCCTTTAGCAAGGCACCGTTGCTTTCCGCCGGGTGTAGCTCTCCAGTTTGTGCTTGCACTGTCGCCATGACCGTCCCTTGCCTTCTAAGCCTCTTCCTGTGATTTCGCCAATATAGCAACATGACGACCAATCCCGCTGCTCCACCTGCTGCTGAACCAAACACTGCTCCGGCGGCAATCATATCCGCCCCCGCTCCTTGCGACAGCATGAGCAGCAACAGCATAATCATCACGCTTACCCGTATCGCCTGCTCCGTCACTTGGGAGATAGCAGTCGGAAGCATATTTTGCAAACCTTGAAAATATCCTCTCAATCCCGCCATAACCGGTACGAACAAAAAGGCAAACGCCGCCGCCCTCACCGACGGAATAACGTGAGCATTGTCGATCCATTGACCAATGAGCGGCGCGCACGTATACATCAGCACGCCCAAGATCAATCCAAAGACACCCAAGACAAGCGAAGATAGCCGAGCAACACGTTGCCCCGCTGCCCGGTTTCCCACTGCCTCAAACTCAGCTACAAATTTGGATATTGCAGCCGGAAATCCAGCAGCTGCAATGGTAATGAACAGCGTATAAAAAGGATAAACCGTATTATAAATGCCAAACACGCCGTCGCCGCCGATATTCTGCAGCGGGATTTTTTGCACTGTGCCGATCAGCTTGCTCGCTACTGCTGCCAGTGTCAAAATGACAGCACCTCGTAGCAGCCGCGAAGCGGCGCGATTTTCCTGCATTCTCCGTCTCCACTCCCACCTGAAATATGCATCTTTCACGAGTCCTATTATACCGCCTCTTCTCCCGGAAAGAAAAAAAACCCTGTACAACGCAGGACGGCTTTCGCCATTCTGTACGTCATACAGGGGTGAAACGGGATGTTACTGTTCCATTTGTTTGCCCAGGAAGCCAGCGGCTGTTTCAGCCATTTTGATCTCCATTTCGGACATTTTTACATTTTCGTCCTTGTTCAACAATACAACGGAACCAATGGGATCACCACCGGAAACAATGGGAGCCGCCACAAAGGACGAGAGTGTTTCTTCGTGGTCTCGCGTTAGCTCATAGGAGCCGCTGGCTGTCTCCAGCACAGTTTTGCGATTATCCATACTACCTTCGATAATGCTACCGATTGGCTTGTCCAGAAACTCTTTTTTAGAGCCTCCAGCCACCGTAATAATGGTGTCCCGATCGGTAATCATTGTAATATGGCCCGTGCTTTCAAACAGGGACTCAGCATATTCTTTGGCGAAATCACCAAGTTCACCAATAGGTGAATACTTTTTCAAAATGACTTCTCCGTCACGATCCACAAAAATCTCAAGCGGATCTCCTTCACGAATTCTCAAGGTGCGGCGAATTTCCTTTGGAATAACTACCCGCCCAAGGTCATCAATACGGCGAACTATACCAGTAGCTTTCATTTCACATGTTGCCCCACTTTCTCAAGAAGAATTTAGTAAACTACTGACGGTATCGAAAGACGCTTCCACTCCCCCAGAAGCGGTCACGAAGAACGTCACGGTCATGGTGTTTATGGTGATATCTGACCATAGTATTCATCTGTTCCCAATTCCTTATGCATGTTCAGTTATTTACCTTCGTTTGTAGCTCCATCTTTGGCTGTTCCTGCATTGGTATCGCCCGTACCGTTTGTTGCTGCGCCCGGTGTAGTTGTGCTACCAGCACCGGAAGTTGCACCGCTTTTCTCTTGCGTAGCTGGTACCTTCGGCAGATTGATTTTCAAATCAAGCTTCGTCAAATCATTTTCGGTAAAGTTTTGGATACTTTCCCCGGCCAATTTATTTTTCAGGGCAGCCTTTTCGTTGTCTTTCAATTTATCAAACGTTGGCTCATTGCGGGACTCCACTTTGATCACGTGATATCCGTATTCCGTTTCCACTGGCTCACCGATTTTGTTAATCGGCTGAGTCTCAGCGGCCTCTTTAAATGCAGGTACCCATTGCGCTACGGATGCATTCTCATACAGGCCTCCGTTAGACGCAGAACCTGGGTCTTCTGAATACTTCTTGGCAATCGTCGCAAAATCCGCTCCTCCGTCCAGCTTCGCCTTCACTTCTTTGGCCAGCTTGAGGGTATCCTCTTTTTTGCGCTGTTTCTTCGTTTTAGGATCTTCGAAGTTAATTAATACATGACGCACGGTTGCTGTTGTGAATTGATCTTTATTTTTCTCAAATTCCTGTTTTAGCTGATCATCTGTTACTTTGTTGGTTTCGCTGTTGATTACCGTCATTACACGCGTGAAGTAATCTTTCACACCTTGTTCGGTCAGTTTTTTATCACTCAGAAATGTCTTGAACTTATCTTCTCCGACTGACTTTTTATACTGCTCCAGCTGTTCGTTCCCTTCTTTGGCACCCTGCTCCTTGGCTTTGTCGTCCGCTTTGGCCGCCAGAAGCTTGTACACCACTTCCTGCTTTACAATTTGCTCCCGTACCTGATCCGAAGCTAACGCAGCCTCATATTCCGGGTAAAGGAATTTCATCATGCTGATTTCTTGGTTGAACTCATTTTCGGTAATGGTTCCACCCTTATAGGTCACGACAACCTTGCTGTTGTCCTTCGGTTCATCCTTGACCTTGTTCTCATCCGCTTGCTTCGTACATGCTGCCAGCACGGATATAGCTAGCAGCGCTGCCATTCCCAAGGAGAGCATTCTCCAAGGTTTTCTTTTATTTAGTTGTGGCATTTTGCAGTTCCTCCTTCAATGTGAATGCTTCTTTCAATGCACTCAAAAATTGTTCCAGCAGTTCTAGCAACTGTGGATCATTTAGACCTTTGCCCTTTATGCGTGCGCTCATAGAAGTGCCCTGTTCAAATTGTACACGTCTTTCAAAGCGATTGCCAATCTCGGCAAGTTTAGCAGTCTGTACCGCCTGCTGACGCCCTTCATGGAATTTCAGCACTATATTGTCATCCCGTTGCACTATGGACTCGATGCCATACATGCGTCCATATACCTTGAGACGAGCCACGGCTAGCAAATGACGCACAGCCTCTGGCAGATCGCCAAATCGGTCGACCAGTTCATCCTCCAGTTCGGAAGCCTCGTCAAAAGTGCTGACCGCTGCAACCTTTTTATAAATCTCAATCTTCTGGATGCTGTCATAAATATAGTCTCCCGGCAGGTAAGCATCGACGCCTAAATCAATCGACGTACTCCAATTCCGATTGGACTGATCCTCTTCTCCAAGTACGCTGACTTTACGTTTATTAATTTCCTCAGCTAGCATCTGCGAGTAAAGATCAAAACCGACGGATGCGATGAATCCATGCTGCTCAGCGCCAAGCAAGTTACCCGCTCCACGGATGGACAAATCGCGCATTGCAATCTTGAACCCGGAGCCCAGCTCCGTAAATTCTTTAATCGACTGAAGGCGCTTCTCTGCCACTTCCGTGAGCACCTTATCCCGCTGGTACGTGAAGTAAGCATAGGCAATCCGATTGGAACGACCTACACGCCCACGTAGCTGATAAAGCTGGGATAGCCCCATTTTATCGGCATCATGCACAATGAGTGTATTCACATTTGGAATATCCACACCGGTTTCGATTATGCTCGTGCTGACCAGTACATCATATTCGCCATCCAGGAAATCCAAAATAGTTTTCTCCAGTTCGGTTTCGGACATCTGTCCGTGACCCACGCCCACCTTGGCCTCCGGTACGAGCGCATTGATCTCTGCAGCCATCTCCTGAATGCCCTGCACGCGATTATACAGATAGTACACCTGCCCTCCGCGTGCCATCTCGCGTTCAATGGCCTCACGAACTAGAGTTTGGCTGTGCTCAACCACATAGGTTTGCACTGGAAAACGGTTTTCCGGTGGCGTCTCAATGACTGACAAGTCACGTACACCCAGCATGGACATATGCAACGTACGCGGAATAGGTGTTGCCGTTAACGTCAGCACATCTACGTTCGTTTTCAGCTTCTTCAGCTTTTCCTTATGGGTTACGCCAAATCGCTGTTCTTCATCGACAATCAGCATTCCCAAGTCCTTAAACACCAGATCCTGCGACAACAGACGATGGGTACCAATGACAATATCGACCGTGCCTTGCCGGACCCCTTTAATCGTCTCATTCTGCTCTTTGCGCGAGCGGAAACGGCTCAATACCTGAATATTGAACGGATACCCTGAAAAACGTTCACGGAACGTCTCATAGTGTTGTTGTGCCAAAATTGTCGTCGGTACCAGCACCGCTACTTGTTTACCTTCAATAGCAGACTTAAAAGCAGCACGAATAGCAACTTCAGTTTTGCCGTAACCTACATCACCGCATAGCAAACGATCCATCGGGCGACTCTGCTCCATGTCCTTCTTAATCTCTTCAATGGCCCGAATCTGGTCACGTGTCTCATCATACGGGAACATATCTTCAAACTCTTGTTGCTCCGGTGAATCCTTTTCAAAAGCAAACCCTGGTGCCGACTGTCGTTCTGCATATAGCTTGATCAAGTCATCCGCAATATCCTGAACCGAGCTGCGCACCTTACTTTTAACCCGTGTCCACTCATTGCCACCCAGTTTATAAATCTTGGGTTCCTTGTCCTCTGAGCCGACATATTTCTGAATCAGATCAATTTGTTCAATCGGCACAGACAGCTTATCTCCACCCGCATAGAGGACATGCATGTAATCCTTATGGATACCGCCAACCTCCAGCGTGCCGATCCCCATGTACTTCCCGATCCCGTGATTTTGGTGTACGACATAGTCGCCCACCTTCAGCTCGCTATAGCTCTTAATCCGTTCTGCATTGTCCACATGCCGGCCCTGCTTACGAGCTTTCCGCTGCTTCTGGGAAAACATTTCACCCTCGGTAATCACTGCCAGATGAATAGACGGCATTTCAAAACCGCTTTGCAGATTGCCTATAGCCATCGTCGGCTCATCAATACCGTAATCTTCAAGCACTCTGCGCATCCGGTCCAGACGTTCATCTCCACTCGCCAGCATCATAACCTGTGTGCCTGCTTTGCGCCAACGATCCATCTCCGCCTTGAGCACATTCATTTGGCCATGAAAATCCTGCATGCCTCGGCAGATGAAGTTCAAAATATTTTGTGGCTGGGTATGAGGAACCTGACGGAGGAAAATCGACAGGAACAACGTCTGAAATCTCCGGTTGTACAGCAGATTGTCCGCGTCATCTGACAGTTCTAGCTGCGGTAACGTTTTACCGTTTTGAAGCAAATGCAGATTCCATTCTGACTCATCTCGTTCCAGTTGCTTGGCTGTTTCCAGCATACGTGCCGGTTCATCAATAATCAGAATCGTATCTTCCGGCATATAGTCTGCTAGGGTTTTACGTTCAGGATACAGCAGGGAGATATATTTATAGATTTCGTCAAAATACACATGCTCTCGCAGCAACTCAATTTCACGATGGATCTCTTCTTTCAGATGCTGCTTAGCTTGACGATCCGTCATTTTGCCCAGCTGCTCCTCCAACAAAATAGCAGCGGCATCCGCCGCCTGGTCCATACGCTGGTTATTCGCAATAACTTCCTTACACGGTGTTACGGTAACGTCCTGAACCTTCTCCACCGAACGCTGATCTTGCGGATCAAACTTACGGATCGAATCAATTTCATCGTCAAACAGCTCCACACGATAGCCCCAACGGGTTGTCATTGGATAAAAATCAATAATTCCTCCGCGTACGCTCATCTCTCCACGTGATTCCACACGCTCTACACGCTGGTATCCCATCTCGACCATATGTAGCAAAAACGCTTCCAGCTGAATCGTTTCGCCTTCTTTCAGCTCAATACGAGCCTCACGCCATGTTTCCGGAATTGGCAGTAAACGTCGGACACCAGAAAACGGCACGACAACAATCCCACGAAAACCCTGGGCGCAGCGTATCAATACATCAATTCGTTGGGACAATGTCTCTGGACTGGATATTGCTGCTTCAGCAGCTACCAGCTCATTAGCAGGATACAATAAAACCTGATCAGGAGAAAGCGCTTCCTGTAAGTCATCTGCTATTTTTTGAGCGGCAAACATATTGTGCGTCATGACCATTAACGGTCGTCCGGTATCTTCGGCAAGCGCGGCCATCAGTACCTGTCGGGAAGAGCCTGATAAACCTGATATCAGTTGTTCCTTCATTCCTGATGATATACCTGCTGCAATGGATGCATAATCAGCATCCTTCGTAAAAGCCTGAATAAGTGCTTGTAACAAAAAAGGCACCCCTTTATGCTTATAAATAGTTACATGTAAACCGAAAAAGAAGCCTCAGCAATGCTGCCAAGGCTCCATAAGCGGAATTGCCGCTTCACCTCTCAAGCTGGTACATCCTACCAGTTGAATACCTGTTATTGGAGCGGATTAACGAGCAGACTCAGCTCAGGATTATTCTCCAATGCCTGACTGCAATGCTCGCAAATGACTTTGACGGTCACTTCACCACCCGAATTATACGCTATTATATCTCTACGTTCGGCAGGGGTCAAGGAATGGAAGCCCAACCTTTCTTCGGTTATTGCCGCGGAATCAATTCGTCCCAAGAAAGTTCGACAATGTCTGCATACATAATTAACAATCATGTAATGTATATGCCTCCTGAAAGTTTTCTATACCTTTCAGTATGTCCAACAATCTTCCATTTAAGCCCGTCTGCCTGCGTCTGAACTTACTTGTTGAATTCAGCCATCGTCCGTTCAAACGGATGACTCAAGCTATGCTCTAAGGCGTTGCACGTGTCCTCGATCATTCCGGCCAGTAATTCTTTTTCCTTCTTGGGAAAGGTACCCAGAACATAATCGACAATAGCATGTCCAGGTTCCGGGCGGGAAATGCCCATACGTATCCGATTGAAGGACTGCGTGCCGGTATGCTGAATGATCGATTTAATGCCGTTATGACCGCCTGCGCTACCTTGATAACGCAATCTTATTTTACCGACTTCAGTATCCAGATCATCGTACACGACAACCAGATCTTCCATATCGGCCTTATAGTAGTCCATATAAGCACGTAGAGACTCGCCTGATAGATTCATATAGGTCATTGGCTTAATCAGTACGGTTTTTACGCCACCAATGTGGCCTTCTCCAATCAACGCCTTGCATTTGCTTTGGTTAATCTGGATGTTATGACGCGAGGCAAGAGCATCCAATGCCATAAATCCGACATTATGTCTCGTTTTCTCGTATTGGGGACCGGGGTTGCCCAATCCTACAATCCACTTCATAACCTTGACACCCTCTTTCGCAGTCTGTATTTTTTGGTAAAATAGTTGTATTGAATAGGAAGGTGCGTGCCGGTATGCTCAATCAAGGTGATATCCTCTTATATGACAGCCATTTTCTATATCATTTAAAACATTCCGTTCCTGTCCAGATATATGACGGGAATGTACATATTCAGATTGGCATCGTTGCGCGTTTTAATGAGCATTTCGTCGAAATAGAGGACACACTATACAATCGTCAACGCTTCACATTCATATCTCGCCCAGGCTTTTAGCCTGACATGCTGATAGGGGTTACCTTTTCCATATGGAAAAGGCAACCCCTTTTTTAATGAGCCAGCGCTTATTCGATTTCAAACAGTTTGCTGATCGACAATTCTTCATGCACACGGATGATAGCTTCTCCCATTAATGGAGCCACAGACAATACCTTCAGCTTGCTTGTCGGATTCGGGTGAACGATCGGGATCGTATCCGTCACAACCACCTCTTTTAATGGCGAATTCTCCAGTCTTTCCATAGCAGGACCAGAAAGCACAGCATGTGTACAACATGCATACACATCTTTTACGCCGCCTTCTTTAAGCGCATTTGCACCTAATACAATCGTTCCGGCTGTATCAATGATATCATCAATTAAAATAGCCGTTTTACCCTCAATGTTCCCGATGATGTTCATCACTTCACTGACATTTGGCTCTGGACGACGCTTATCAATAATAGCGAGCGGCGCACTCAGGAAGTCCGCCAGCTTACGCGCACGAACAACCCCGCCATGATCGGGTGAAACGACAATCGGGTTCTCAATTTGCTTGGAACGGAAATATTGGGCCAGAATTGGCGCTCCCAGCATATGGTCCACTGGAATATCAAAGAATCCCTGAATCTGCATCGCATGCAAATCCATGCTGATCACGCGGTGAGCTCCCGCTTTTTCAATCAAGTTAGCGACAAGTTTCGCTGTAATCGGATCGCGTGAACGAGCTTTACGATCCTGACGAGCGTAACCGTAATATGGCATAACGACATTGATACTTTTGGCAGAAGCGCGTTTAAGTGCATCAATCATAACCAATAACTCCATCAAGTTGTCGTTAACCGGCAGACAAGTTGACTGTACAATATACACATGGCAGCCGCGTACGCTTTCCGACAGCTTAACCTGGATTTCACCGTCACTAAACGATGTGGTATGGGATTCCCCCATTGGGATGCCGATGTAGTCCGCAATCTGGTGGGCTAACTTCGGATTGGAGTTACAAGTAAATATTTTGAGTTTGGAATCGCAATAAGTCATTAATAGAAACCCTCCGTGCTGGTTCATTCATTACAGATTCAACAGCTTGCTGATTAAGGTCATTCCGATCTTTTCTTCTTCGCTTTGGCACGTGCGCGGATTTTGTCCGCATATCCGGCTTTGTTCTCTTGACGTGGTCTGGCAATGGCCAGATCGTTATCAGGGACAGCATGTGTTACAGTGGAGCCTGCTACAACATAAGCACCTTTTCCAATCTTAATCGGGGCGATCAGATTCGCGTTGCTGCCAATAAAGGCATCGTCTTCAATTTCTGTAATGGATTTATTATATCCATCATAATTGACCGTTATTGCCCCGCAGCCAATATTTACGTTTGTACCCACCTTGGCATCACCGACATAGCTCAAATGAGACACCTTGGAATGATCTCCAATGGTCGCATTTTTCACCTCAACAAAATCACCAATTTTCACATGTTCGCCAAGCTTCGCGCCTGGACGCAGATAGGCAAACGGCCCCACAGAGGTACTGCTTCCCACTTCCGCTTCGTTCAACACCGAATGTTTTACCGTTGCGCCTGAATGGATAATCGTATTCTGAATCTCAGCCTGCGGACCAATCACACAATCTTCTCCGATTTGTGTTTGACCATGCAGCCATGTGTTCGGGTACAGTACCGTATCGGAACCAATAACAACCTCGCTCCCGATATAGGTAGAAGACGGATCAATGACAGTGACACCATTCAGCATATGCTTGCGGACGATGCGCTCACGCATATAGCCCTCAGCTACCGACAAAGCGACTCTGTCGTTAACACCGATGGATTCAGACACATCATCTGTCAAATACGCCTCAACCTGCTCACCTTCACCATGCAAAATACCAATGACATCTGTCAGATAATATTCCTGCTGTGCATTGGTGTTCGTTACCTTGTCCAGCGCTGCAAACAGCTTGGCATTGTCAAAGCAGTACGTTCCCGTATTGATCTCCCGGACAGCATCTTCCTCAGGTGAACAATCTTTCTGTTCCACGATCTTGAGCACGGCCCCGGAAGCATCACGGATAACTCGTCCATATCCTTTTGGGTCGTCCAACTCAGCGGTCAGAATCGTCGCAGCCGCCCCACGGCTCTCGTGCAGTTGCACCAAGCCCTCTAGCGTTTCCGCTGTGATCAAAGGAGTATCCCCACAAATGACAATGGTTGTACCTTTTTCCTGACCGAGCAAGTCCTTGGCTTGTTTGACAGCATGGCCCGTTCCCAACTGCTCTGCCTGAAGCGCATATTCTGCCGACGGTCCCAAATAAGACTGTACCGCCTCTGCTCCATGACCCACGACGACTACACTTCGGGACACACCGATTTCACGAACCGTGTCGAGCACATGCCCGACCATCGGTTTTCCGCACACCGGATGCAGAACTTTATATAATTTGGATTTCATACGTTTTCCCTGCCCTGCGGCAAGAATGACTGCCAACCTTTCCAACAAGTCCAACCTCCTATCCTGAAAATAACAGTTACCCCTTGGCTAAAACGTTAATTCCCAGATCAGATTTTGCTTAACTTTTCACAATCCTCCTGAAAAATAACGGCGAACCTTTGGTTAATGGCTATTTTTTCAGGCCAGCTTGTGCTGGACATTCATCCCCGGGACGCATCGCTGCCTAGTCCCTGTCTTATGAAAAAGCCGCTTCGGCAGCCCGGATGGCTCCAAGTTGCCTTAAAACTGACTGTTAACTCACTAAAGAATATATCTCATTCCAGACAAAAAGAAAAGAGAGCCACAGTTAGTGGCTCTCTTTTTCTTTTGTACCCCAATCCTGCTTTAGGCGAATTAAGCGCCTTCTTCAATAGCAACTTCTTCATCCACAGCTGCACGTTCGTACTCAGTCAATACAGCAGCTTGGATCTTCTCACGGGTTCCTGAAGATATCGGGTGAGCGATATCGCGAAACTCTCCGTCTGGAGTTCGTTTGCTTGGCATAGCTACGAACATCCCGTTATTACCGTCGATAACTCGGATGTCATGAACAACAAACTCATTATCAATCGTAATGGATGCAATCGCCTTCATTCTTCCTTCTGAGTTCACTCGGCGGAGTCTAACATCCGTAATCTGCATGTGTGTTTCACCACCTTTTTCCAAATAGGACTTGGTGTATACATTCCACACAGCAGTTCGAAATCCTTCTTTTTTTCGGCAATTCGTATCCTAAATTCAGGTAATTTTTTTGAAAAGATTTCTTTTCGACATATTTAGGTATTTTATGATGGATTGTGACAATTTACTGCCCTGTTCACTCATCAAAATAATTGCCCAGCTTGACTGTAATTTGCTTGCTTCGAGAATCGACTGCGGTCAGATTCGCCAGTGAAATATAATCGTGCAGCAGGCGCTCTTCGTTCTCCACCTCGCCTGATTCTACCAGCACACCTACACCGGCCACCTCAGCATCGAACTCAGCCAACAAGTCGACCATCCCCTGAATCGTGCCACCGGCCTTCATAAAATCATCTACAATGAGCACACGCGATTTCTCACGCATTGCACGTCTGGATAAAGACATCGTATGCAGGCTCTTTTGTGATCCTGAAACATAATTAATACTTACAGCCGAGCCTTCTGTCACCTGATGATCACGCCGTACGAGAACGACTGGCAAATTCAGCTGTGCTCCGGTTGCATAGGCAAGTGGAATACCCTTGGTCTCCACCGTCATAACCACATCAATCTGACGATTGGCAAAAGCGGTCGCGAATATTTTACCAGCTTCGTTCATCATCGCAGGTTGGCCCAGCAAATCGGACAAATACAGGTATCCTCCCGGTAATATGCGGTCAGGCTGCTCCAGTTGCGCACACAGGTCGTTCGCAAACGCAAGCGCATGCTGCTTGGAAAGCCTCGGGATCAGTTTGACGCCCCCTGCCGCTCCCGCCAGCGTCAGAAGCTCGCCAGTGCCCTCATCCTCAAATACTTCCTTGATGATGGCCAGATCCTCGCTTATGGACGACTTAGCTGCCCCGTAGCGATCCGCAAAATGAGTAAGAGGCACCAGCGTATGCGGCCGTGACAACAAAAATTGCGTCATTTCCACCAATCGTGAGCTTCTTTTAAGTTTTTTCACAACAATTCCTCGCGATCTATTCTCCTGCCGCCCGCTTTGTACAGTAAAGCACCGGCGGACTGGCCGGTTGCTGGCGGAATGTAAGTGATATAGTAAAATCCGAATATTTAATAGTAAATATATCATCTTCGTACGTATTTGTACAACAATTACCACTATAATAAGAAAAAATTATCTAAAATCAGGTCAAAAGTCGTACTGCATACACATCTTTACAAAACCCTCTTAGTCCATTGTAAATCCGTGGCACTTTGGCTTCCTTCGATACCAGTCCGAACACCGTAGGTCCACTACCTGACATCAGCACACCGTCTGCTCCTAAGCGGATCATGGAGCTTTTAAGATGCTCTACCTCTGGATACAGCTTTAGTGTTACATCCTCCAGTACATTCCCCAGCGCGTTGCATACATCGGTAAAAGAAGCGTTACGGATCGCATGCTCCATCTGGCGGGCAGACGGGTGGTGCGTAATCTGATCTGCTTTGACACGACCATACACTTCAGCCGTCGACACATTAATCGGCGGCTTCGCAAGGATCACCCAGCATTGTGGCGGATTCGGAAGTGGCTTGAGCAGTTCTCCGCGTCCGCTCGCTAAAGCTGTACCCCCTGTAATACAGAAAGGTACATCTGAGCCCAGCTCAGCACCCAGCACCCTTAACTCTGCATCCGAGATGCCAAGCTTCCATAGCTTGTTCAGTCCACGCAGCGCTGCGGCAGCATCACTACTTCCACCTGCCAACCCTGCCGCCACTGGGATATGCTTATCCAGATGGATGTGGACGCCCGTAGACACGTTATAACGTTCTTTGATCAGACGCGCAGCCTGAAAAGCCAAGTTCTTTTCATCCAATGGTATGTACCCGGCTTGACTTGAAATAATAATGGTATCACGCGGTAACTCGGACATTGTCAATCGGTCAGACAGATCGACCATGGTCATAATCATTTCGACCTCGTGATAACCATCGTCCCGCTTACGTAGAACATCAAGCATTAAATTGATTTTCGCCGGTGCTTTTTCATATATTTTCAAGGCGTTCACCCACCTTCAACTTTTCCCTCAAGACAGCTTAACATATTATATCAGACTCAGCGTGTCAAGTCATGAGGTTCAAAAAAGCGGAGATGACCCGGTCTAATCCCGGATATCCCCGCTTTTCATCAGCACCACCGATGGCTACGATTTGCGGGAAGCTGCCTGCTCGGCAAGTTGGATAGCCCGCTTGACCATATTGCCCGCATCCTTGGCTTTAATGCCTCCCCAGCCTTCTTCCTTGACCGTGTCGTAAAATCCAAGATCTTTGGCCAGCTCGTACTTTAGCTCCTCCGACATGACACTCCGTCTTCTTCGGCTCATACATACGCCTCCTTCGGCAATGGAATAAGGAAGATCATTCCCGGCTTAGTATGTGCAGAGATGTCATGCTTCATCCTGCTCTGTATATACAAAACGGCCCCGTCATTTGAAATGACGAAGCCGTCGTTAAACCTGCGAAGCTGGTATAAATCACGAAATTAATTAAGGTGTTTCAAAATATTCGACTACACTTGTATGGGAGTCGGGATCATATACGCTGACTTCCACCGACTCGGTAAGAATGTCAGCATAGCTGTAGGAGACACGTTTAAACGTCTGTTGCTCCTGATCCAGCTTGACGATAAAAACAGAAGGGTACGTTTCTTCCAAGACACCAGTTCGTTCGACGGTCTTACGGCGTCCGCCGT
This sequence comes from Paenibacillus sp. cl130, assembly GCF_900116035.1. Taxonomy (NCBI): domain Bacteria; kingdom Bacillati; phylum Bacillota; class Bacilli; order Caryophanales; family Paenibacillaceae; genus Paenibacillus; species Paenibacillus sp. cl130. The sequence goes on along the minus strand of NZ_FOYG01000012.1, from coordinate 18,002 downwards.
TAGCCCGCAGCAAAATTTTTTGCCCTACATGTGCGTCGAGACTGCGTTTGATTTCCAACAGCGTATTTTTAGCCATTGCCTAACGACCACCTCTTTCCTTGTCCATTATAACGAATTTTAGAGGGATTGTCAAATCAAGCTAAATATTATAACAACACGAAAAATAAGTTGTCAATTTAATTTTTTGCGAACAGGAATAATTTATATAAAAAATGACAAAAAGCCTCTGAAAGCAGAGGCTTTTTGTTCAGATTAATCCTATTGGCACATTTGAATCCTAGATTGCGGAAGGCGTTACTTTAAGCGTAGACAAATTTTCAAGCTTCGGCAGGCCGATGCGATAGCTTCCCCTAGTTTCAATTCCACCCACTCCGCGGCTGCCACTGATTGTCTGGTGAAACAGGTCCCCCATGTTGACCGTATCACGGATCGAAGTAAAGGCCGCCTTGGCAGCCACGTAAACGGGGTCCAGCGCGTGAATCAGGATACGCCCTGGTGAGCTGGCAAAGTTCGCTCCCGCACGTAGCAACGCTTCAAAATGGGACTGGCACGCCCCCGCTACAATCGTCAGCGAATCCAGATGACGTTCATATTGTCTTGCTACCTGAATCGCCGCCACAAAATTTTGCGAATTTTTATAACTTTTCAAGCTGTACAAATCATAAGGCTGTGGCTGCTTCAGCACACCGTCATGTCCGGTAATGACCACGATATCCGGACGGATACGGGGAAGCAGTCGGTACAACGTGTCCGCCATTGCCGATTCGTGAACGTGATGTCCCTCTGCAGGAACACGGAGCTGTTCATATAAACTGAGACATTTTTTCAAATAGCCGGGATCTCCATCCAGATGAAGAACCTTTCCCGGCATTTCAAAATACGTTGACTCGACCGGATCACTCCAGTCCCCAACCAGAGCTGCCTGACTACGAGCAGCTTGCTGCTGGCGTGCCCGTTGCAACAGATTAAGAGACTCACCAGCCTTAATATGGGCCTGCTGAGTCTTACCGCTAATCTGGTCTGCAGGCACTCTGACCAGATCGTTCACTGGGGAATCGGCCAGCAGCCGAAATTCTATTCCCTTAATGATCGCTTTATCCCGCTGGATGTCCTCAACACGAAACGTGACATCTCCGCCGTACGATTTCCGAACGACCAAGTCTCCTAAACTCATCACACTGTATCACCCCTCCTATATCGTATGGGTGAATGCACAGTTTGGTTCCAGCTTAGGATATACCTGCCTCCAACAGCACAGCGCTGAGACGCGCAAATTCCTCAATACTTAGCGTTTCTCCTCGACGGGAGGGTTCAATACCAGCTTGTTGCAACAACGGCTCCAGCGTGTCCCTGTTCTCTTTGGTGAAGAAACGGCTTTTTAAGTTATTGGAAATGGTTTTACGACGCTGGGCAAAAGCAGCATGAACCACTTCAAAAAAATGCTTCTCATCCACCACTTCCACTGGAGGGGCTTCCCGTACACGCAACCGGATGACTGCAGACTCCACATTCGGCTGGGGAATAAATACTGTATTCGGCACAATACAGACTAATTCAGGTTCGCTGTAATATTGCACCGCAATGCTCAGGCTGCCGTAATCCTTCGTTCCAGGAGACGCAGCCATACGCTCAGCCACTTCTTTTTGGATCATAACGACGATATTCTCCAAAGGGAGCTTGTCCTCCAGCAGCCTCATCAGAATCGGTGTAGTAACGTAGTACGGCAGATTAGCCACGACACTTACTTTGCTCACGTCTGCAAAATCGGTTGCGAACACCTCGCGCAAATCCAGCTTCAACACATCTCCATGACGTACCTTCACATGCTCGTAAGGGGCCAACACTTCTTCGAGAATTGGCAGTAGCCGCTGGTCAATCTCGACAGCGGTAACTGCCTTGGCCGATTGGGCCAGCTTCTCGGTCAAAGCACCAATCCCAGGACCGATCTCAAGTGCGCCCTTCGTCTCATCCAATCCGGCAGCATTTACAATCTTATTGAGAATATTCTGATCAATCAGGAAATTTTGTCCCAAACTCTTTTTGAACGAAAAACCGTGCCGTTGAATAATGTCCTTCGTACGCCGCGGTGTTGCTATATCTTGAATCCCTGTCATACGGATATCACAATCCTTCACTTTCAATTTGTGCCAGCGCCCCGGCAAATTCCTCGCGGCTGATCTGAAATACAGAGAGCCGTTTATGTAGCTGCTTTCCGTTACAATAACCAATACCCAGCACATTCCCTAAGGCCATACGGCGTGCAGCAGCATTGGGGTGGGTGATGAGTCCAGCATCAATCAGGTCCGCCCACTCAATCAGCGGGTCGGCGCCTTCCACTGTCGTATGGACCCGTGCAAGAGCGTGTCTGATCGCTTCTGGTGAGGCATTCTCCACGCCAATATCTCCTTTACGCGTCGCTTCTGCCTCGGGTATAAAGGCCTGCTTGCAGCCGGGTACCTTGGAAGCGATAATCTTACGGATGCGCTCCCCTGCATGATCGGGATCGGTTAAAATGATGACCCCCCGCCGCTCCTGCGCCAATGCAATTTTACGCAGCGTCATTTTATTAATGGCTGAGCCGCCAGTTTCTATCGTATCCGCTTCAACAGCGCGGCGAATGGCCACCGTATCATCCCGGCCCTCTACCACGATCACTTCCTTGATCATTTGCGTTTCCCTCCACTGCTACACAGCAAGCTATATTTATCTTTCCCTGCTTTTGAAAACAAAATAAGAAGAGGATATCCTCTTCTTAGCATGGCATAACTATGTTGTTAATACTATCGCATTGCCCTCAACATACACAACCTGTTTTAGTTGATTTCAGGCTTTACCGGTCCGATAACATAAACGGTTTTACCGTGCTTACGACCAAATTGGTTGGCTCGGCTCAAACTCTCATAATACACATCGATTTTGTGGCCTTTAATCGCGCCACCGGTATCCTCCGCACGGCGGAAGCCCACCCCTTCGATATACACCCACCAGCCGATTGGAATTACACTCGGATCGACCGCGATGGTGCGTCCTTCCGTGACACGTGCGCCGGATGCAGTACGTGTACCGATACCTGGCTCCTGTGAGGAATACGCCGTCATGGAGACATTTTGTAAAACTTTGCTATATTTAAAATTGACGCCTGCTTTACGGACAGCACTGCCCGAACTAACCGTTGTTGCCTTAACGGCATCATTGGGACCGACGGAAGCAGCCAGAACGACCGGTTTTTTCTTCGTTCCTACTGCAATGACTTTATCCACACGGTTCTGTGCAACTTCCTTGTTAACCAGCTGTTTGGATACCAACTTTCCATCATGATATACCTTTTGAACGTGCTGGACGACCACACCCGATTTGCCGCTTTGAATGACCCGATTATCGCCTTTATAAAGACTCGGATCGGCCGTTTTGATGACCTGATAAGGCACCTGTTTTTTCTGTTCGACCTGCTGTTTCTTCACACGGACGATTTTTATGTCCATGTTAGACGAAACAGAGGCATCCAACGCAGGATAAACTTTATCCGTTGATGATAATTTATAGCCCGAGGTACGAATGGCACCTTCTACTGTATTTTCTGTTGTGTACAGCTTTTTCGTCTCATTGCCTGAAGATACTTTGACTTGATTGGCACGTTTAATGACTACGCGATCGCCATCCTGTATTGCTCCATTTAGCGGCATGGAAACTGTATCATGCGGCTGAAGTGAAATGGAATGCTCGCTCAGCAAATCTTGAAGCTTGGATTCCCGGGTTTCTACCGCAGACGCCTTGCCATCGATGACAAAAAAGACTTGTTTTTTAGATTGCGTGTACATCAGAATTAAAATCATAATCGTTAGCGCGATTAGAAAAATAGCAACCAAAGCAGCCTGGCGCACATTCTCTTGCTTCCAACGCAATACGTAAGACATGCTGGATGAGCGTGACTCATGGGTATCCTTTTTTTGGAAAATGCCCATTTCCTCCGTCCTCCTTACATAGCCCGCCGTCTGGAGTAAGACATAGTTGAGATTTGACGTGACTATAACAGATTTTCTACAAGACAAGCCCAAACTGCGACTGTCCTGCACCATGTACCCGTCTTCGCGGCATGCTGTCCTCCCCTGTTTAACCACAGTATGATGACAGATTTTCTTTTATTCACAACAAAAAAAGCCAGAGAAAGAGACTAGAGAGCTCTTTCGTGGCTTCCGGCATGTGTGAATATGCGGGAAAACTCATGCACGAGATGGCTTCTCTCTTGTTACGCTTACGGGGTTAGCTGTCGGGTTCGGACGTAGAGAGTCGCCCTAGCTTGGGTCAACCGCTCATGGCGGTCGCCTTCACATTCACCCCGAAGACCCAGAAAGAAATCGAAATACGGCTCCTCCACCTATTCAATCCCATCCGGGGAAAGAATTTCGGTCGAGCCGGCTGGCGGAAGAGACGTTCCCTTCTTGCACATATGCCGGACGTACTGTAAGCCATATCGGTTCCCCCGTTCCCTGTAAAAGGGACTCAGCGAGACTGGTTCATGAAATGACTTGTTGATGTTTACATTCAAACAACAATTCACTGAAAAGATGATATCCTGTTTCTATGCATGTTGTAAAGCAGGTTTCAAGTACATTTTTTAAAATATTCGGTTAAAATATTGTAATATTCTCGAGTTTCCTGCAACAAATTCATGATTAGCTTCGTCTATCTCTTTATTTTGATCGATTTCTTCACTTTTTCATTGAATGTCAAATCGTTCCAGGGCATTTTGGGTCGTTATTGACACTAATTCCTCCACTGTAATCCCTTTGATTTGGGCTGCAGCCTCTGCTACCAGTCTCACATGTGCAGACTCATTTCGCTTCCCACGAAACGGATGAGGCGTCAGATAGGGAGCATCAGTTTCAATGAGCAGACGGTCCAGCGGCACCTGTGCGAGCACCTCTTTTGGCTGCTTGGCATTTTTGAACGTTATTGGACCACCGAAGGAAAGGTGAAATCCCATATCCAGCACCATTTTGGCAGTTTCCCAGCTACCCGAAAAGGAGTGCATGACTCCGCCAATCTCACTCGCTTTTTCCTCGCGCAAAATCTTAACAATATCTTCATGTGCATCCCGGTTATGGATAACAATGGGCATTTTGAGCTCACGAGCCAGACCAATTTGATTTCGAAACACCCGATGCTGCACATCCTTCGGTGATGTATCCCAATAATAATCCAGACCGATCTCTCCGATGGCTACAACCTTTTTATGACTGCATAACGATGCAATCCATTCTAGATCGCCCTCCTGCATTGTAATAGCATCCTGCGGATGCCATCCAACTGCCGCATAAATAAAATCATACGTCTCGGCCAATTTCATAGTGGATGGAATGGTCTCACGATTAAATCCGATATTGATCATCCGTGTTACTCCTGATTCGACAGCACGTGCTATAACTTCTTCACGATCTTCGTCAAATTGTGGCGCATCCAAGTGAGTATGAGTGTCGAATAAATCCAAGGTTTACATCTCCTTTTTTTACTTACATTTCTATATAGTTGTCTATTCTTTGACAAAATAATTCCTTATTTCGGCAGGAAGCCTGTCTTTTACCGCGTTCAATTTATTCTGGGGAAAATACATATGATATTTTCCTCGGTGAATACCACTTATTGAGCGCACAATTTCCGAAACTTCGGATATTTCACTCACCTCGCCCTGACGTCCAAGCAGTAAAATCTGGTTGTCCGTCGAGCCACCCTGCCGAAACACATCATAAGGAAGATCTGTCGGAAAATCAATTTCAAAATCATATTCAGGGTGCAAACCAGCCTCTTTCAAAGCTTCTCTAATACTGTCAATGGTATCTGTATCCATATTTTCAATCTCTACATATTTATACAATCTACGGTCCATAAAACGGCTGCTCAAATCACTTAAAATCTCGTCCTTTTCTCGTTTCCACTGGCTAAATACGGTCTGGATTAATGACTCGTCGAGCATCAGATATTGCTCTACTGTAAGCTCTCCTTTCAACAGATCCGGCAGCGGGTCCAGCAGAAAACCAAACTCATATCCGTTTTTAAACAATTCCTTTGCTCGCTTGAAAATTTTACGTAAAAGGATTTCCGAGCTGCGTGTTACAGGATGAAAATAAATTTGCCAATACATCTGGTAGCGTGACATTAAATAATCTTCTACTGCATGCATGCCTGATTCCTTCACAACAATTCTCCCATTATGAGGACGTAGCAGTCGTAAAATACGATCCAAATCAATTGTGCCGTAGTTGACACCTGTCGAATGAGCATCCCGCAACAAATAATCCATACGGTCAGCATCTAGCGGACTGGTTACCAAGTTGACAACGATTGGCTTATCATACGTTTTGGCTATAACCGCAGCCACCTTTTGTGGAAGCTTGTCGTCGACTTGCCGTAGCACGGCGTTGATCTTCGTGTCTCCCAGTACAATGCGGCATGTCCAATCCTCATGGTTCATATGAAAGGCTTCCTCAATTGAATGAGAAAATGGGCCATGCCCCACATCATGCAATAGGGCCGCACACAGAGCAACCAGCCTTTCCTCCTTCGGCCAATCTGGGAAATCTCCACGTTCAAATTGAGAAATAATACGTCTCGTAATCTCATATACGCCCAATGAATGTGAAAAACGGCTATGCTCCGCTCCATGAAACGTAAGATACGATGTGCCTAACTGCCGTATGCGCCGTAAACGTTGGAACTCCGGCGTGTTGATCAACCGCCATATCACAGTATCCTGAACATGGATGTAATTATGTACCGGGTCTTTAAAAACTTTTTCTTCACTGAGTGGCTGGTGCAAGATATCAGCTCCTTTAATATTCGGAATAATGGATTAAAATACAATAAAATCCTAAATGTTTTCCCTCATTCGACATTCTTTGTCGTAATATGTCGAATTATAGTTTTTCGACATTTCCAAATCGACAAACTGAATAAATCATCAATAAGATAAGGCAATACACATGAGTAAAGGTCTTTAATCTAAATACTTTTGCATAATCAGACTGTTACTACATTTTTAAGGTTGACTGTTTTGGGAATCGTTGGTATAGTAAATATCAGAAAAGAGAAAATTTTGTCGAATCATGACACTTATATTATTTTAAACGGCGAGAGGAGCCTGATTTATTATGATGAAATCCACTGGTATTGTAAGAAAAGTTGACGAGCTCGGACGTGTTGTTATTCCAATCGAATTGCGTCGTACCCTGGGAATCGGAGAGAAAGACGCTTTGGAAATTTATGTTGATGGCGAACGCATCATGCTTAAAAAATACGAGCCTGCTTGTATCTTCTGCGGCAATGCTGAGAACGTAATTTACTTCAAAGGGAAAATTGTTTGCCAAGATTGCATTTCTGAAATCCCAACACCTGTGACAAACTGAGAATTTTAGTATATAATAGACTTATCAGATATTGTTAATTCTAACCTTTTTCATATATACTCCTTGTTGCCTTCCACGGTTTGAACCCAACCGTTGGAAGGCCCTTTTTTGTTTAGACAGATATTCATAAGAGTGCGTTGTAAACATCTCTCTTGGAGATTGAACGATCTGTGGCTGTACGCTTCATTGCATCCTTGCGTGTAAGTCCCTCTGCCTCGTAATGTGCGACGTGGGACTCCAAAGATAAGGACTGCCACCACGCCTGACGTTCCTGTTCCTCTTCCTCTTCGTCTTTTCCTTCAACCACCAGGCAATATTCACCAATCGGTGGATTTCCCTCTAGTCTAGCAAGGCATTGCTCCACGGTTCCCCGAACCCATTCCTCATGCAGCTTGGTCAGCTCACGCGCAAGCACCACTTTGCGTGAACCTAATGTTTCCTTCAACACCATCAATGTCTTCACAATGCGATGAGGCGATTCATAAAAAATAATTGTGCCGTGAGATACCTGAAACGATAGCAACAGCTTCTCTAGATCCTTTTTCTCCCGTGGTGGAAAGCCAGCGAAGGTGAACCTTTCTGTATCCAGTCCTGAGGCAATTAAAGCCGATAGTGCCGCATTTGCTCCTGGGATAGGAATGACGCTAATTTCCGCTTCCAGTGCCAGCTTGACCAGATCCGAACCAGGGTCAGAAATGGCCGGTAGACCTGCATCGCTAACCAGTGCCAAATTTTTTCCTTCTATTATATAACGTATCAGTTCAGGCCCACTGGCAGCCTTATTATGTTCATGATAACTGAAGAGCATATCCGGTGTAATTTCGAAATGGGTGAGCAGTTTGCGTGTCTGCCGCGTATCTTCGGCAGCGATAATACTACATGATTTTAAGGTGTTAATCGCCCTAAAGGTCATATCGTCCAGATTCCCAATGGGTGTTGCAACAAGATACAACTTTCCCCGTTCTTCTTCGCTGGTACTAAAGCTTTTTTGTACAGCTGCTTTCACACAGAATCCCCCTTGCTTACTTCTCCATAAATATCTCTTATTTCCTGAGTATAATTCCCATTTTCCTGATATACAATGAGCGGAGGCAACAGACGAACCTCTGGTTTGCCGTCACGTAATGCTTCAACCAGTACCATATTGGCTTCCATATGAACTCGTGGGTGTACAAAACGTATTCGTTTGGGTTCCAGACTATGATTACGCATTAAGGTTATAATCTCACCCAATCGCTGCGGGCGATGAACCATGGATACTTTTCCCCCATTACGGACAAGCCGGGTGGATGCCTGAATGACTTCTTCCAGTGTACAGTTCACTTCATGACGGGCAATTGCCTGGTGAGGATTCAGCTTGATATCGCTACCATTTAGCGGCATATAGGGGGGATTCACGGTAATCGCATCATAAACACCATGTCCCGTGATGTGAACCAGCTCACGTAGGTCCCCTTCCCGAATCTGAATTGCTGCTTCTAATCCATTCAAGCTGACACTGCGTCTAGCCATATCTGCCAAGCGTGGTTGAATCTCAATTCCTTCAATAGACGCTTTTGTTCGTGTCGTTAGCAACAGCGGGACAACCCCATTGCCAGTACACAGATCCAGGATCTTTCCACGCTGTGGAATACCAGCAAAACGTGCCAGCAAGACCGCGTCCATCGAGAAGCTGAATACTTCATCACTTTGGATAATGCGCAAATTATGTGAAAGTAAATCATCAATTCGTTCAGACTTCTTTTCATTTTCGTCCATAATGCTCTCCCATCTTTTATAACCAAAATCGCTTTTCACTCATACTTCCTTACAAAAAAGCCGTAGGCATCTTGCTCCTACGGCTTGTTTTTATTTATTCAAAAATGACAGACAGAAGAGGCAATCGCCTTCCGTTCGCAAATGTCCGTAATACACGTTGCATATATGAAATCCTTCATGATACAGCCTTGCTAGATTGTCGTAGCCTTCGCCCACGACCTCACCCGTTTGCCCTTCATCCTTAATGACGATCGGAGGAGGAAGCTTCGGCTTGTTTGCCGTCTTTTCTTCTCCAGAGGTTTCACGTTTGAGCATCTTGCGCACCTGTTCGTTTTCAATCGTTAGTCGTTGATTTTCCTCCAGCAGCTCTTTTACTGCCAGTTTCAATTCACCCAGATCGCTATGCAACTGTCCCATTTGGGTTTCCATTTCGTGAATACGCGCAAAAACATTTAATTTATCCAAGTTTCCACCCCGAAGCAACCTAATGGTTTACTTGACGACTACATCGTCCATTGGAAGTTCCTTGACCTTACTGATCTCAAACAGTTGAACATGCACCGTGCGATGACCTGCATTCACACCTACGACTTTACCTTCTCCCAAAGAGGTGATAACCATCTTACCCACCTGAGGTAGCTCTTCTCGCATGCTTTCGTAGTTATCATGTTCAAACTTGAGGCAGCACATCAATCTCCCGCACAACCCGGAAATCTTCGTCGGATTCAGCGACAAACTCTGATCCTTCGCCATCTTAATAGATACCGGCTCAAAATCCCCCAGCCATGAGGAGCAACACAGAATACGTCCACAAGGTCCGATTCCGCCAAGCATTTTAGCCTCATCCCGTACGCCGATCTGCCGCAGCTCGATCCGTGTACGAAAAATACTGGCCAAGTCCTTTACAAGCTCTCGAAAATCCACCCGACCCTCTGCCGTAAAATAAAAAATGATCTTATTGCGGTCAAATGTAAATTCTACATCTACCAGCTTCATTTTAAGGCCATGGTCTTTAATTTTATTTAAACACGTGCCGAATGCATCCTTGGCCGCCAATTTATTCTCTTCTACAACAAGAGCATCATCATCCCCAGCAATACGAATGACTTTTTTTAAGGGCAGGACAACATCCGAATCATTTACCTCTTTTTTGCCCACTACAACCTTGCCATATTCAATACCGCGCGCGGTCTCTACAATGACGCAGTTTTCTTTCTCCACTGGAAGGTCCAGCGGATCAAAATAATAAGTCTTGCCCGCCTTCTTGAAACGGACACCCACTACACTATACAAAAATTAACCCCCTTGTATGCCACTAAACCTCATTTGAAGCCGACATTGTACGAATGGCCGCAATTGAAGTCTCACTGTCGCACAAACCGGGAACCTGGCGTCGCGGATTGTGCAGAGTGGAACAAGCGCGCCTTCCTGTTAGCCGGTGATAGAACCGCTTGTATCGGACAACCCAATCAGAAGCTGCTCCACGCATAATTGCCCGTTGACGTGAAAACGGAGCTTCTTCCTGCAATTCGCGGCCAAATCCATATAAGAGACCCATTGTTCCGTGCTGCGGGTGATTGCCAATTTGGAGACGGACTCCAAATGATCTATGAAAACAATGCTTTCGTGCCTTCCGTAACGGAAATGAAGCATATCCTTAAACCACAAATGAAACAGATGAAACAGAATATCCAGGTGTTCAGAAAGTCCAGTTTTAAAAATCTTCTGTTGAGCCAGAATAATAGACGAGCTCCCCCGACTCATGGACTCCTTCACTAATTGTAACACTACGTTTCTAATTTCTGCAAACCAATTCTGCTGGAGAATTTCTCTACATGATTCCAGTCCTGAAGCAATATGAACGACCGACCGGACAAGCCCTGCCGTATAGCCTTCCCCAATTAACGCCTGCATCATCACTTCCGGCTGTAAAGCGTGGAAAGGAACCTGCTGCGTCCGTGATTGAATCGTAGGTAGCAACGCCTGTCCATTTTCAGAAATGAGTATACCGACCACTGGAATCTGGGGCTCCTCCAAAAATTTAAGTAGGCTATTAGCAGCTTGCACTGTCATGGTATCCGCCTGTCGAATAATATATACCTTCGGATTGGAGCTTTCAGATTTGTAAGAAAATATACGTTGAAGCCCGCGAATCTGATCAATTTTAATCGTAGCTCCATCCGGCTCTACAATGTGCAAATCTGGATGATTCCCGTGCTCTACCTTACGGCACGACAAGCACTCCCCACATGCATCATCCGTCTGTCGCTCACAAAATAAAGCCTTAGCAAAGATCTGCGCCATGTTCATCTGCCCGCTTCCCGGCGGCCCGCTAAAAACATAGGCATGGTTGACCGTATGATTCCGTAGTGCACTTTGCAGCATTTTTTTGGCTACATCCTGGCCCATTATATGTTGAAAAGACATATTTCCTCACTTTCTCCACTGAAAACAACTGTGATCCCTCAGCAAACCGTTGTTCTTCCGGGCAAACTTTGTTGCTATTTTCATGATTCCAACTTCAAATCCTCGTTTTTCGGGGCAACTGCTGCTATTTCCGTATCACGTCTGCCCACATATACATAGTCAAAAATAATCTGCCAGCATGATCAGCAAGCAGATTATTTCTTCGTGGCAACAGCCCGTCTGTATTCATTTATAACATAAGTCTGCATTAAAATGAGAGATTAATCAGCAATCCTCTGATCTCACCGACCCCTTGCAAAAGCTCAATCTTGCCTTGTTCAGTTTCAAGCAGCTCATCCGCCATTTTGAGCAACAGCTCATCCACTTCATCAATCAGCTTATAACGTTTGCTGCGTCCCCGGCGATCCCAACCCTTTGTGTCCTTCATGGACACGCCTCGCCGAACTGTATCTTCCAAAAACCGTTTAACCAGCATCTTATAAGCCTTCAACTCACGAATCGTCATTGAACGTGCAAGACGATCTCCCTGCATTTGTATTTCCTTAAAGCGCCGATTCAATTCCTCCTGCGAAGCCTGCTCCCCATTTTGCTGCATAACGTCGGAGAAGCTCTTGGGCTGAATTGGCTTTGCACTCATTTCATTTGTAGACAATGTACTTTGTAAAGGGCGATAGCCCGGATTTATTTTCATATAAACCTGCTTTCTCCCCGGATGCTTCCACTTTCCCCCTTCATGAACAGTTCAAACTAGAACTCGGGGTTTCTTCGGCTTTCCGGGGACTACGCTGTAGCGCTGCCGTTTTAGTGGATCTGCCCTCACTCCCATCATGTGAGAAGATACAGGCGATTCCCCTATCATATCGGCAGAATAGGCCCTATTGTGTAGATTCAGAAATGCTCGAAACGGTCTACAGGCATCACGAATACCGTCGCTCCACCCACCTGCACTTCAACAGGTAACGGTAAATAGGAATCCGTCGTCCCGCTCATAGGGGTAACGGGTGTGACCAGCTGTTCACGAACCTTGCAACTGCTGCGAATGACGTTCATTAATGAGTCCACCTGATTGTCATCAACACCGATCATAAATGTCGTATTACCTGCACGCAGAAATCCTCCTGTGCTCGCCAATTTGGTAGCACGGAAATTAGCTTTCACCAGTCCGCTGGATAATCTATTACTGTCCTTATCCTGTACAATCGCAATAATCAGCTTCATCCTGTATTCCTCCTTCAAGTCATATTAGAGACAACCTTGTCCCTAGCTCAATTTTACCGTATATCCTTCGACAATTATATGCTAAAATTCTGAACAAACCGCTTTTTCAGCAAATCCTTCAATACTTGCTCCACCTGCTCTGGCGCCGGAGATGCATCAACAATTGTAATTCGCTCCGGAAATTTGCGAGCCAACTCCAAATATGCCTCTCGCACCTTATGGTGAAACGATATACTCTCCATGTCGAGGCGGTCCATTTCTGCTCCTCGTGACGCATTAATTCTTGCCAATCCCAATTCGGGCTCAATATCCAGATAAAATGTGGCATCCGGCTCCCAATCATCCACCGCGAAGCGATTAATTGAAGCTACCTCTTCAATTCCGATCCCTCTTGCAAATCCTTGATAGACCAAGCTACTATCCACAAAACGATCACATAATACGATAGCTCCCTGTTCAATAGCCGGCTTTACCTTCTCCACCAAATGCTGACGCCGCGCCGCCGCGTATAAAAGTGCCTCTGTTCGAGCATCCATACTGGTATGAGCAGGGTCCAAAATGATAGAGCGAATCTTTTCGGAAATTTCGATGCCACCCGGCTCCCTCGTCGTGATGACTGGATAGCCTTCTTCCTCCATAAACTTCGCCAGCCGTTGAATCATAGTTGTTTTACCGGAGCCGTCTCCCCCCTCCAGTGTGATAAAAATGCCTTTGCGATTCATGTTATTCCCTGCTTTCCTGCCTGAAAAATAAAAGTCACCCACAGGCTACGTATGCTTCTTTTATTCAGTCTTCTGTATTTGTTAAGTCTCTAGTATCTAATCTTTATTGTAAACGGAATACCCGAATTGTAAGCATACCTTCATCTGCTATCCCGTGCCACTTGGCTCCCAGCTCACGTAGACGACTCATCCGCAGTGCAATAGCTTCTGTGATTGTTTCTCCTGTATATAACAGCGGAATACCTGGAGGATACGGGATAATCATTTCAGCCGCTACCCTGCCAGCGGAATCCTCTACAGACACGTTCTCTATCTGATCCGGGCTAATCGGTCGAAGTCCAAACGGCACCGGACTAGAGTATCCCTTCATTCTATCATTGTTCCACGTGGAAAAATCTAATTCGAGTCTTTGCAGCTCTTTTTCCGTTGCCCCCGGCTCACCAGCCGTCTCCTTAAATCTTATATCATTATCTATATGCACAAGAGCCTGCAACAGGTGACTCGCATCCTTAGGCGTAGAGCCTAACGTAAACAATAAAACAACATGTTTTTCGTCGCTCATCTCTGGAGTACATCCATAAGTCTCCAACTCATGCTTGAGTCCAAACCCATCCAGTATCCCCCATGTATCATACAGCACCAATTTAAAAGGGTCCTGGGTTGAATATCCGCTTATTCCCTCCTCAGCCCTTTCTAGGACCTCAGAGATTCCCCTGTGAGCGCCTTTCCCCTCTAGTACCTGCTGTGTAGGTTCTAGCAAGCGAAAGCGTGGGAGCTGCTCCAGGCCCTTTCTAAAAGCATCTGCCGCCGCTAAGCCCACTGTAAAAGCATCCGCTCCATACGCCTCTATATACCATCTTGCCAAATCCAGTGAAGCCATTAACGGATAAGAAGGGCTAGAGCTCTGCACCATCGCCAACCGCTGACGAAGCAGTTCCCGATGGATTCTCTCTCCCTGCACATGTAACATGGCCCCCATGGTCATGGCTGGAAGCATTTTATGTGTCGACTGGACGACTACATCAGCCCCGCAGGATAGCGCAGAGGCTGGCAAACGAGGATGCAGCCCATAATGGGCACCGTGTGCCTCATCTACCAATAGCGGCACATGGGCTGCATGACAGGCCTTAGCCGTTGCCGTCAGGTCATGCCCCATTCCATAGTAATTAGGTAGTGTAAGTAACACCCCTTTAGCCGAAGGATAGGCCTTCAGTGCAGCCTTTATTGTATCCGTCGTTGGGGCAACCGCCAGTCCGCTTAGTGTATCTATTTCCGGATCCAGGAATACCGCGTTAGCCCCTGACAGCATGAGACCGTTCAGGACAGATTTGTGTACATTCCTCTGTACCAGCAGTAGATCTCCCGGCTCCGTACATACAGTTAAAATCATAGCCAAATTACCGACCGTGCTTCCTCCAATTAGCCAAAAGCTCTCCTCAGCACCAAAGCACTTTGCAGCCAGTCCCTGCCCTTCACGAATCACATCTTCTGGGTGATGCAAATCATCCAGTCCAGAAATTTCTGTCGCATCAATAGACATCACTTCTTGCAACAGAGACGCAATATTTTCATGCTCATATACTTGTCCATTTTTATGACCGGGTACATGGAAAGAAGCATTGCCCTGAGTCCGGTAACGTATTAGAGCTTCCATTAATGGTGCATGTACCGCCTTTTTCCCCATCATTCTGCAATCCTTCCAAACAAAGCTTTATATCTACCTTATTTTATCGTAAAATCAAGCGGAATCCTACTTTTACTCACAGAAAAAAAGGCCCGTATCGACAGACCTTGGAATGCCAATCCTTCAAAGACTAATTAGCAAAGGATATTATGCATTTTTCTGTACCCAGATTTGCTTTAATTGATCAATAAAAAAATGATATTTGGCATCAGTTGCATCCGTGTGCACCATTTCAGCTTCACACGTATCACAGATAAACTCGGAAACGATAAAAATGCCTTCATGCTTGTGCTGCCCGCATATAATGCAGCGGTGGCCGCCTTGATCATGCATATCCATCCCACCTTGTTTCTTTTACTATTAGTATGGGGCACTTTCTACTATTTTAAACCTTTTCATAGCCCAGTTCGACGATATACTCTATATATATTCCTTCTGGGCCATTATGGTGTTTGTACCCCGTATGTTTAAAAAACAGCCGTCTATGCCGATATAATAAGAAAAGCTCTTATGTATGGATACCCTTTCATCGGAGCTCTTGAACACTTCATCAGTGATAGCTTTTCCAGTAATTATAGAGTAGGCTAGCTAACACTGGATGTTGATCATTCTGTATTTCTACAAAAACGATTAAATGCTTATTTAAAGCGGCATGAGCGAAGTACCGTCCCTTTTTCCGGCTGTGGACGGGAAGCCACTTGTGATGCAGTAGATTAATGAAAGGACTGTTCGCATGACAGAGGAAACCGGAACCAAAGCTACCTACTATCACTACAAGCTCATTAAAAAAATCAGTATACCGCGTCAACTAATATGGAGTCACATCACATTACCTATTATTATGCTTCTCTTTCTGCTTCTTGCCTTTTCCTGGACTAGCGTGTTTTTGTTTGCTCTTGCCTTTTTCCTAACCTTATGGGTACACTTCGTAATCTCACGATCTGTCCTATACATCGGTGGCGGAACATCCTTCCGCAAACGCTGGGCATTCCATCGTAAATTACCTTGGCTAGGCTATATGACAGACCAGTATATAGGCTATAGCATCTTTCGTCGTGTGCACATACATACCCTCTGGATCGGTATCTGCTTATCAGCCGTATTCATTCTCTGGTCTCCACCAGCTTTTACTGTATCCTTACTCTTCTGGCATCTATGGCTTATTGCACCGCGTCTATACATCCTCAGTCGGCTTACAGGCGAGAGAAAAGATGGCATGTTGAAGTTTACCGATGAAGATGCCTCATATTATCAACAGTAAATCTAACCACTCATTATCTGTACAGATAGAAAATTCAGGTCTGAACTAACCTACACCCATATAGACCGAAGCAATAAAAAAGGAGCAACCTCAACCGGTTACTCCTTTTTTTGTGACTTAACAACTATAATCGTTATATTCGCTTATCAAGTAAACTTTTCCTCATCATTATCCTCGTTATTCATGTAGAGCATTTGATCAACATGCAAATATATAAAAGGAAGCCACTCCCTACTCAACGGCAGTTCTGAGTGCTTCCCCATATCCGATCTCTTCATTCATCGTTATACACAGCATACAATACGCTATGAGTTTACTAAAAATATGATCTACAATAAATCCTATGCTGCTTACTCGGTTGAAAACCGTGTTCCTAATTAAGATCCACGCTTTTGCTCTTCACAACAGCCTTTCTGTCTTTTGGAACCAATACAGTAAAAGAACCATCATGCACAGATAAATGCACCATGTGTTTATTTTTCTGAAACACCTTCTGATTCGAGGTGGATAAATTCGGTTCCTCAGTCCAGCCCCAAGCTGCAATCTCCTCTAGATAAGGAGCAGGTAGACTATCACTTTCCTTCAATGCTGGCAGTGCATAGCGAACATAGTCCATGTCCGAATTACTGCTGGCCCGATCGGTTTTACTAGCTTCTTTGGGAACCGGAAACGTCTTCTCATTGGCAGCACCCTCAAACGATGTCCAAGAAGGCTCCTCCTCCACGCACCCGGTAAGAATCGCGACAGCGACACTGAATAGCACCAATAGAGCAAGCCATTTATTTCGCCGCATGATCTTCCCTCCTTACCAGCCTGATTGACTATACAAAATCCTATGATGGAGTTTGCATAATTCTGCAATAATGCAGCGTGTGTGTATGGGATTCAATACCTATATTATACAGGGTTTACTCTTACATTCCGTAACAAAAATGTTACCTTCCTTTTGTAAGGATATTTCTAAAGTATACGTATATGCAAAAAAAGAACCATAATCTCAATGAGATCATGGTCCTCTTTACTTGTTGCTTGGCGACGTCCTACTCTCCCAGGACCCTGCGGTCCAAGTACCATCGGCGCTGGAGGGCTTAACGGTCGTGTTCGGGATGGGTACGTGTGGAACCCCTCCGCTATCGCCACCAAACATGAATTTGCTATGCAAATTCTATCGTACGGTTATTCGCTTCATCACTTATCGTGTGAATGAATAGCCATGCGCTTATTGTATGTCACTTGTACATACTTTCAAGGTTACACCCTGAAAACTGGATCCGAAACTCATTTGCGTTTTATTTTTAGGATAAGCCCTCGACCGATTAGTATTGGTCAGCTCCATGCATTACTGCACTTCCACCCCCAACCTATCTACCTCGTCGTCTTCAAGGGGTCTTACTAATTGGGAAATCTCATCTTGAGGGGGGCTTCACGCTTAGATGCTTTCAGCGCTTATCCCTTCCGTACATAGCTACCCAGCGGTGCTCCTGGCGGAACAACTGGTACACCAGCGGTACGTCCATCCCGGTCCTCTCGTA
>NZ_FOYG01000020.1:0-5876 GCF_900116035.1 Paenibacillus sp. cl130 | reverse complement strand
TTTACTTTCGTCCCATGATCAGCGCGGCTTGCTTTAAAATGTCATTCTCCATGAGCAGTTGCTTGTTCTGTTTTCGAAGCTCGATCAGTTCTAATTCCTCTGGAGTTCGGTTGTCTTTCTCTTTGAAGGATCCAGATGTGGAACTCTGTTTCACCCATTTATCTAACGATGAAGGATTCAAATCATACTCTTGAATGATATCCTTTCGCGGTTTACCACTCTGATAGAGTTGAACCATCTGGCTTTAAATTCAGCGCTAAAGGTACGTCTTTCTTTTTTAGTCATCGTCCGTTCGCTCCTTCTAGAATTTATCTGTAGTCTACTATATTAGACCACAATTTTTCTGTCTAGAAGAGTGTAGCCGATCCAATGGAAAAAATAAAAGGAGAAGAGCAACTTTTTTTAATAGTTGAGAATAAACTTTCAAAAAAATAGAATGCTGAGGAGAAAGATTTTAAATATAGCAAGAAAGGTTTACTTTTTCCGATTATATGTAGTATCATTAGAACGATTGGAATCACTTTTGCTTTGGAGGTGGATTATTAATGCTAAATCGATTAGGTTTGAATAGTTCTGTGGCTGAATTATTAGTCGGTTCCTTTACGGAGGGGACTGATGGTGTCATAAATGAAATAAAAAAAGAGTACGGTTTGGATACGGGTAACTTTAAGCATGGAGGATCATGGGATAAACGATTTGATCGTATTAAACAAGTGGCCCTACAGAATGATTTGGTTGTCCTTACTAGAAAAAGAGGGGGCATATGGACTTTTATTTGTGTTTTAGATCTCAATACAGGAAGCCTGTATATTTTTTCGAAGGAAAAGAATGTAGATACGGTAATAAAGAACTTTGGGAAGAAGAAGATACATTACTTTCACGCGTTTGTTTCATTAAACAGCGGACCTTTAGAGTTTAATAAACAACAAATAACCTTATTTGAAACGCTGACAGATGAATATGAGAGTAAAAGACTTATGGAAGTACAAAGAATACTCGGCGAAGAGTACCCTTTGGTTAAGCAAGTAATCTTTGTAATCGCTCAAGAAATTGGAAACAGAATGGTAGGCGTGGAAGCACGGTTATATAACCGATATTTTGAATTAGTCGATAAAGTTGACTGGTCAATGTATGTATCGAAGGATGAGTATAGTGATTTGGTTGTTTTGGATGAGGAATTTGCGGGAAAAATGGATATTATACCTAAAATAAAACTTTCGATTAAGAAACGGAAAGAACACTTTGATCAAGGAATTGCTAAGAAGAAGTTGGATGAAGAGCATACTAAAGAGGAAGATAAAGGTTAACATTCCTCGATATAAGGAGGAATTTTAATGATACAAAGACAGTTTAATGGTTCCAGATTAAGAGAGGGAAGGATATACCGTGGCCTAACAATTACAGACTTAGCTAATGAACTAGAGGTTAGCAAACAGATGATTTCAAAGTATGAGAATGACAAAGCAGTCCCTACCTTAGACTCACTGCTACTTATAACTAATATTCTAAAATTCCCTAAAGAATATTTTTATGAGACTTCTGTTGAGGTTAAAACAGGTAGCACATATTTTCGATCATTGCTGACTACAGGAAAAAAAGAAAGAGAGATGCAATATGATCGAGTAAAGTATTTAACTATTATTCGAGCCTTGTTGGAAGAGTATGTGGATTTTCCAGAACTTGATGTACCGGACTTTTCAGATCAGGATATAGAAAGTGTAGAAGAAGTTGCTGGGAAGGTAAGAGATGCTTGGTCTCTTGGTGATAAACCAGTCAAAGACATTATTTACTTACTTGAAACCAAGGGTTTTGTTATATCTTCATTGATGTTAGGTAATAAGACAATTGACGCATTTGGATCTCAACATGAGATAGGTGGCAAGCAGTATTATTCAATTGTTCTTGGGAATGATAAAAAATCTTTTTACAGACGGCAATTCGATGTGGCCCACGAGTTAGGACATAAAGTTTTGCATGATCCACACTTGAATGTTGATGACTTGAGTAAGGAAGAATTCAAGCAAATTGAGCAGGAGGCAAATGATTTTGCAGCAGCGTTTCTTCTACCAAAGGAAAGCTTCCTGAGGGATGTATCTATTCATCCAAATGATCTTATGTACTATAAGCTTCTTAAGAAAAAATGGTGTGTATCTATTGGAGCAATGGTAATGCGAGCCTATAAGCTAGGGGCTATAAATGAAGGAACATACCAGTACATGCAACGATCTATAAGTCATAAAGGTTGGAGAACAAAAGAACCTTTAGATGATGTAAAAGATTTGAAAGATCCCGTTTCTATGAAGCAAGCTATAGAGCTACTAATTGAAAATGACTATATTTCTGGGGAAGGATTTATGCAAAAACTGTCCCAACATTATGGGCTGAGCTTGCTACGGGAAGAAGTCGAGGAGTTACTAGGATTAGAAGAAGGATACCTACAAACTGAGGTTTTGTACACTGGTAATATCGTGAGTATAAAAGATAAACTGGAATCAAGATCAAGGGATATAACAAATTAACTTGTATAAAGAATGCTATATATCTTTAATGATTTAGTAAACGAAGACACCATATAAAATCGTACCTCCGTCTTTTTTTGTTTTATGTTAATACTCAATTTTTTTAGGAAAAGCCTCAAAAATGTTGAAGGGGATGTGAGCGGGGTGATGAACCACCCTGTTGTGGTTGGAATTGAAATGTAGTTGGCACATTTATTTGATGAACATTGTTAAATGAAGAGTTTTTAGAATAGGTTGTCGAATCTCAAATTGGAGGTTAGAATGAACTATTTAATTTCAAATAAAGACTGGATATTTTCTGGAATTGGTGTTGTAGTAATAGGAGCAATAATTAATTTTTTTAGAAAAAAGGATGTTCCAAAGAATCCAGCTATTAAATATCAAAGTGGGAATAATAATATTCAATCAGATGGGACTGTTTTAGTTAATAATAATGTAACGAATGTTTACAAAGAAACAGAAACGGAACTAGAGAAAAAAAGTCCTTTAAGTGAATTGATAAATAAATTCTTTTTTATTTTTGAAAAACATGGAGTCAGCAGGGGACAATTACCTTCCTTTATTGATAAGGAATTCAACATAAATTATGTAGATGTAGCTGGTGAGGAATCAATTATTCCTAAACTTAATGATGAGTTGTTAGATTGGGTTTCCACTAAATTTGGTATTAGGAGAAGTTGGTTTGACAGAGCCGACGACGTTTATTCAAGCAGGTATATTTATGATACATTAGATTTTTATAAGTGTACTGGAGCATTTATCAACTTGTTCAGCAGGCTTATTGATGAGTTGAGCATTTATAGTTATAGAGATGCACTTCACGTTTATTTTCTAAAAACTTTTGATGATTTCAAGAGTGACCAATCTGGAGAAGAAGGAAAGGCTAATGTTATAGTAATAGTTAGTATAAAAATCGGTAATACAACTACTAACTCGGTTGAAAGGTACATCTTGATTCCACATAATTTAAGATGGGATTATTGGAAATCTAGACAAGATATAAAAAGAATGATTAGAATAGTTGATAAGTTAGACATTAGAATGAGTGGTTATGATATATCGATTGATGAATACAACGAAATTGGATCGGCTCAAGTAGTGCCTAGAGCATTACTGAATCAGAAAAGAGGAGTAGTGACTTGGTATCCCTACGACTATGATGGCACTATTAATGGTAGGATAAATAAAGCTGAGTATGAACTAGACAAACAGTTTTGTGAATCTCTAGAAGAAATAGATGAAACCATTTCAAAACTAATTGATGGAAAAAGGGATTATTATGATAAATTAATATTTGGAAGTGATGAAAAAAATTAAAACATTACACTTTTAAAACAAGGACGGTGGACTACTGTCAATAAAATAGACACCCAAAGTCGAGAACTTCAAGCGGTTTTTCGGTACAATCGTTCATACTGATTTGGAGATACATAACCTAGGGAAGAGTGGATTCGTTTTCCATTATAAAAGCATGTAATATATTCGAAAATCTGCTTCTTTGCCTCACGACGGGTTTTGTAGTGGTCTAAGTAAATCAGTTCCTTCTTTAGAACGCTGTGAAAGGATTCGATACAGGCGTTGTCATAACAGTTCCCCTTGCGGCTCATGCTGCCTTTCATAGGGTATTTAACCAGCTTAGCTTGATACTCGTGAGATGCGTATTGGCTCCCTCGATCCGAATGATGCAGAACCCCTTTGCCCGGTCGTTGGACACGGTAGGCTTGGTCAAGGGCCTGAATGACTAACTCTTTAGTCATCTGAGAATCCATGTGGAATCCTACGATTTTGCGGCTGTACAAGTCCATCACGCTCGCCAAATAAAGCCAGCCTTCATCGGTGGGAATATACGTAATATCCGTCATCCACACCTCGTTTGGAGCCTCAGCAACAAACTGCTGGTTTAAAAGGTTCTCATGAACAGGCAGTTGGTGTTTGGAGTTCGTAGTTGCTTTGTATTTTTTCACGGTTCTGGACGTTAAGCCAAGCTCCTTCATGATTCGCACGACCGTTTTTTCTGACACGACAACTCCTTGCTGAACCAAAGCTTTATGAATCTTCCGGCTGCCATACAAACGGGTGAATCCAAGAAGATCCGGCGGATACGTTGTAAGAGCTTTTCCCGTTGTTTTTGTCGTTCTTTATGAATCGTTCGAGTTTGTGCCCATCTGTAATAGCCGCTTCGTGAAACACCAAACACCGCACACATCTTTGCAACACGACACTGGAAGCGGTGATCATATATAAAAGAAAAGATCAGCGTCGGTCTTTGGCAAAGTAGTGCATCGCCTTTTTTAGAATATCGTTCTCCTCTTCCAGATCACGAATGCGTTTGTGGAGTTCTCTTGTGGCTTGATCCTCTGGCTTCAGGTTCCCACTGCCAGGGAAAGCCTGTTTCCCATCTTGGTTGTGTTCAGCTACCCAACGATACAGCGTGTTCGCGGAGATGCCCAATTCTCTCGCCACTTGAGAGACAGGTTTACCTTCTTCTTGAATCATTTGAACGGTTTGCACTTTAAAAGCCTTGTCGTAGTTTTTACTCATAGGGACGCACCTCGAATGAATTTGATTTTATTCTCGCATTCTCGATTCTCGGTGTCCACTTTTTAGTCTAGCATCACGGTCTGTTAAGCAGTTCTTGTTTTTATTTATCTAAGTTAAGTTATACATATATCAATGGTATGGAAATTAAATTAGTTGGATATATACCTTTAAGATAGAGATTTGTGTTTGAAATATAAGGGGATATTTTTTAAATAAATACTGTTCTTAGCGCTTTGACAAAGCAGATGCGGATTTTTTTGGATAAACAAATGTATACAATTGCAGTAGCTTTTTTAAACAAAATGAAATAATTTGTTGCGCTCTTCGACTCTACGCAATTTGATCAATAGAACACACTTTTGAGCAAGGCTAGCTTTGACACTCTACAAGCTTTAATTTTCTTATGCTGTTATGCATTAATCCATCTAGGATGCGAGTGTCGATAATGGATCGGCTACACTCTTCTAGACAGAAAAATTGTGGTCTAATATAGTAGACTACAGATAAATTCTAGAAGGAGCGAACGGACGATGACTAAAAAAGAAAGACGTACCTTTAGCGCTGAATTTAAAGCACAGATGGTTCAACTCTATCAGAGTGGTAAACCGCGAAAGGATATCATTCAAGAGTATGATTTGAATCCTTCATCGTTAGATAAATGGGTGAAACAGAGTTCCACATCTGGATCCTTCAAAGAGAAAGACAACCGAACTCCAGAGGAATTAGAACTGATCGAGCTTCGAAAACAGAACAAGCAACTGCTCATGGAGAATGACATTTTAAAGCAAGCCGCGCTGATCATGGGACGAAAGTAAA
>NZ_FOYG01000016.1:0-31543 GCF_900116035.1 Paenibacillus sp. cl130 | reverse complement strand
AGCTTCCGCGCAAGGCGGTTGGATCGCTCGTTCAGCTCGCGGTAGGTCAGCTGCCGCTCGTTCATGACGGCGGCCACGTTGTCCGGGTAAAGCTCAGCCTGTTCTTCGAACAATTGAACGAGCGTCTTCCCGCGCGGAAATTCCGTGGTGGTGTCGTTAAAACGTCCGAGAAGGTCGGCCTTTTCCGCCTCCGTCACTAGTTCCAGCTCGCCCACGGTAATTTCCGGGTTATCCGTCACTTGCTCCAGCAGATGGACGAGATGCCCCTTGAGCCGCTCGATGCTGTCTTTATCGAACACTTCGGCGTTAAAGTCGAACCGAATTTCGATCTCGGCTCCCGGCACCACGGTCACGTTGAAGTTATAGTTCGTCTGCTCCTCCATCTGAACGTCAGCGATCGTCAGGTCGCCGTGCTGCTGGTCGCCCGCCTGCTCCATCTGCTCGTCCACCGGATAGTTCTCGAAAGCGATGATATGGTTGATCAGGTTCTGCTTTTGCATGCTGCGGGCTTGAATTTCATACAACGGATAGTAATCATATCGCCCGGACTCCAGCGCACGCTCTTGGAGCTTCGCCATCATATCGGCGAACACGGTGTCGGCTTCGCTCGTGACGCGGACCGGCACCGTATTGATGAACAGCCCGATCATGGACTCGATGCCCGGGATTTCCACCGGTCTTCCGGCCACGACGCTGCCGAATACGGCATCGTTTGTTCCGTTATATTTTTGCAGCATCACGCCCCAAGCGGCTTGCAACAGCGTATTGACCGTAACCAGGCGCTCTTTCGCCACCCGATCCATCCGCTCGCTCAACTCCTTGCCCAGCTCGGCGGTGACGTGATCAGCCGTAAATCTGCCGTTCAGCGCCGGTTCCTTTTGTCCCGGGAGTACAGTTTGCCCTTCATAACCTGACAGGAATGCCGTCCAATAGCCGGATGCCGCCTGATCGTCCTGTTTCTCCAACCATTCGATATAGGCGCCATAATCCGATCCCTTATCTCCCGCTGGCTGCTTGCCGGATGCCAAGGTCGAGTACGTCTCAAACAGCTCCTGCGTCAGCTGCGCCAGGCACCAGCCGTCCATCAAAATATGCTGGAAACTCCACAGCACATGATAGCTTTGCTCTTCGGTGCGCAGGATCGTAACCCGAACGAGCGCGTCATGTTCCAGGTCGAAGCCGCGAAGCTTGTCATCCTCGGCCTTTTTATCCAAATACGCTTGTTTCTCGTCCACCTGCAAATGAAGCAGCTCTTCATATTCAAAGCCGACCGGCTTGTCGCGGTATATGATTTGCAGCGGCTCGCCCGCCGGTCCTTTCACAAAATTCGCCCGCAGCACCAGATGACGTTTTGCAAGCTCCATCCAGCTCCTCTCGAAAAGCTGGACGTCGAGCGCTCCCCGCATCGTAAACCGCGTCTGCTCGAAGTAAGCGGCAGTTTGCCGGTCAAGCGCGCTGTGGAACCACATGCCCTTCTGCATCGGCGTAAGCGAGTAAATATTTTCGATTTCCCCGAGATGGCCCGAGCGCTGGGCGATTTGCTCCAATTCCGCGATGGTCAAGCCTTTAAATTGCACGTCGCTCGGCGTCAATTCGGTGTTTTCTTTGCCTGCGCAGTGGGTAATGAGCTCTCGGAGACTTTGCTCAAGCCGCTGAGCGAAGGCTTCCATCGTTTCCTTGCGATACTGCTTCCGGCTGTAGCTGAGATCGAGCGATAAAGTGCCGTCCAGCACCATGCCGTTGATATCCAGCACAAAGCTGCGGGCCTGCCGGTCGCTGGCCGGGCTGCCGCTGGAATAAGAAGATATGCCGATCTCGTCCTGATTGACATCATCGTCGAACTGGCCGAGGTAGTTAAAATTAATTTCCGGCTCTGCGCCCCAAACAAAGCCATCCTCCGATTTGGAGAGATAGCGGCATACGCCGTACCCAAGCCCCTTGTTCGGAATGCGGCGCAAGCTTTCCTTGACCTGTTTAATCTGATAGGCCAAATCCCGGTCGGTTTCCGGCTCCAGGACGACCGGAAACTTGGTCGTAAACCAGCCGACTGTGCGCGTGATGTCGATATCCGTTCCGATCGATTCGCGTCCGTGTCCTTCGAGATTGATCCGCACCCGTTCGTGTCCCGTCCACTTGCGAACGGCTATGCCGAGCGCCGTTACCAAAATATCGTTCATTTCGGTGTTGTAGGCCCGGTGAACCCGCTTCAGCAGCAGCTCCGTTTCTTCGGGAGTCAAACGGACGAACAGCGATTCGCTGTCCTGCTGCGTCGTAACGTCCGCCTCCAGATCCTTCGGCACGGCCGGAACCGCAATTTGTTCCACGGCCTGCCAATAGGCCCGTTCCTTCGCCATCTCCGGGCTTTGCGCGTAAGCGGCTAACTGCTCGGACCAAGTGCGGTACGCATCCGTTTTCGCCGAGAAACGAATTTCCTCGCTTTTGCCGGCCTGCTCGTAACCCAGAGCGAAATCCTCCATCAAAATGCGCCAAGACACGCCGTCCACCACGGCATGATGAACCGCGAGCAGCAAATGATCGCCGTCCGCGCACCGGAACAGTCCCGCCTTCACGAGGGGCCCGTTCTCCAGATCGATGCCCGCTTGAATGTCCGTTGCCTTCGCTTCCACAGCCTGCGCGGTATTCTCCGCATCCTTGAAGTCGAACACGTCCAGCGTGAACAGCCCTCCGTCCTGAATCGCGCGGTTCCGCGCGCTAAACCCTTGTTCCGTCTTGCGGAACATCATCCGCAAGGCGTCATGATGCTCGGCCAGCTTTTGCAGCACCTGACGCACCGTCTCTTCGTCGAAGCGTTCCTTCCGGTACAGCATCACCGACTGGTTGAAATGATGCGGGTCCGCAAAGGAGCTCTCGAAAAACCAATGCTGAATCGGCGTCAGCGCCGTTTCACCCGTTATTTCGCCCTGATCAATGGTACGTCCGATCGGTTTCACATGCAGGCTGAGCTGTGAAATAGTCGGATATTTGAACAAATCCCGGATTTCCAGCTTGTACCCGGCTTGATGAAGCCGCGAAGATACTTGAATGGACTTGATCGAGTCTCCGCCCAGCTCGAAGAAATGATCCGTTACCCCAACGCGATCGGCGTTCAATACCGCCTGCCACACATCGGCAAGCGTCCGCTCGGCTTCATTGCGGGGAGCTACGTACGCGCCGCCGGTCAGCGCGTTTCCTTCCGGAGCGGGCAAAGCCTTGCGGTCGATTTTGTCGTTCGGCGTGAGCGGCATCTGCGGAAGCTGAACAAAATGCGCCGGAATCATGTAATTCGGCAATTTTTGCGCCAGCGCGCTTCTTAGCTCGCCGAGCGTAAGCGGGCGCCCCGCGACCAGGTAAGCGCACAGTTCTTGCCCGCTTTTGCCTTCCCGCGCGATTACGATCGTCTCCTGCACGGAGTCGATCTTCAGAAGCTGCTCTTCAATCTCGCCGATCTCGATCCGGAATCCACGGATTTTCACCTGATGGTCGATCCGGCCCAAGTACTCAATATTTCCGTCCGGCAGCCAGCGGGCGAGATCTCCCGTCCGGTAAAGGCGTTCTCCCGGCGCAAACGGATGTTCCACGAACTTCTCTGCCGTCAGCTCCGGATGGTTCAGGTAACCTCTCGCAAGCCCCACGCCTGCCACGCACAGCTCGCCGTCCACTCCCGGAGGCACAAGCTGCAGGTGGGCATCCAAAATAAAAATCCGGTGATTGGCCAGCGGGCGCCCGATCGGAATGACTCTGCCCTCCGGCTGCTCCTCATCCGCATCCCAAAGCGTCGTAACAATCGAAGCTTCGGTAGGGCCGTAAGCATTGAAATAGTGGACCTTGCGTTTCCACTGCTGCACGAATTCGGCCGATACCGCCGAGCCTCCCGTTACGAGCTTCGTTAAGCTGGGAAGGCGGTCCGGGTTCAAATAAGCACTGTACGTCGGAGGCAAAATCGCCGCCGTAATCGCATGCTCGTTCATATAACTCTCGAACAGGCGGTTGTCGAGAATCGTCTCGGCCGTCGGGATGTACAAAGCCGCGCCAAAATAGAGCGCTTTGAACACTTCCCAGCAGGACGCGTCGAACGACAGGCTGGCGAATTGAACGATCCGGTCATGCTCCGTGATGCCCAGCCTGTCTGCGAACATCAGCTTCAAGCTGACCAAACCGCGATGCTCCAGCATGACCCCTTTGGGATTGCCCGTCGTACCTGACGTATAGATGACATAAGCCAGATCGTTCGGACCGCTGGCCGGCTCCAGGTTCGAGCCATCGTCGCTGTAGGCCTGCTCGTCATCCAGCGCCACCACGGTCCCTTCGAACGGCACCTGCTGCAGCAGGTGCCGTTGAGTCAGCAGCAGCTGCGCATTCGAGTTCTCCAGAATGTAGCGGATGCGTTCTTCCGGGTATTCCGGGTCGATCGGCACGTAGGCACCTCCAGCTTTCAGAACCGCCAGAATGCCAACGACCGTCTCCAGCGATCTCCTGACCATCAAGCCTACCAGCTGATTGGGCAGCACGCCGACCGATCGCAACGTCCGCGCCAGCCGGTTCGCCCGTTCGTTCAGCTCCGCGTACGAAAGCCGCCGCCCCTCAAAGACAACCGCCGTCGCTTCGGGCACCCGCTTCGCCTGCTCCTCCACGAGCTGATGAATCGTCCGATCACGGGGATAGTCCTTCTCGGTATCGTTAAAGCTTTGCAGCAATTGAAATTTCTCGTCTTCCGACAGCATGTCCGCCCGCACGATGTCCAGCTCCAACTCGTGAAGCCCCACGGCCAGCAGGCGATTCAGATGGCCGACGACCCGAGTCATAAACTCGGAGTCATATAAGTGCTCGTTATATGACAGCGCTAGCTGTATCGTCCCGTCGGTTAAGCTGAATTCAAAGGAACAATCCGTGACCACATTTTGCCCGATTTCGTCCAGATGCAGCTCCTTAAGGGATACTAGCGTATGGATGACGGGTATACCGTCTGCATATTGCAGGTCCAACTTCTCCGTCATTTTCAAGAACGGAATATGTTGATGCTGAATCGCTTCCGGCAAGGAAGTCCTCAGCTCGCTCAGAAGCGTTTTAAAAGTCGCACCCGCCGAAAGCGAGTTTTTCAAAATGACCGTATGATTAACGGATCGACGCGTCTCCGTCGGTTTCCGTACAACCGGCATGCCGACCAGAATGTCAGAAGCGCCTGTGTATTTATGCAAGAGTGACTGAACACCGGCGAGCAAAATCATAAAAGCGGCCAGCGGAGCGCCCTTGCTCATTTGAAGGACGCGCTGCGCCGCTTTTTCCGAAAGCGAACCGCCCACGGTTTTCATAATGGGCGCCAGGGAGCTTGGAGCTTTGCTGTAAGGCAGCGGCGTCAAGGTATAATCGTCGCTACCGAATTTTTCGTTCCAAAACAACGTTTCTTTTTCAAAAGCCATCTGGATCGTTCCCCTCTCTTCATCGGTAAAAGCAATCCGGCGGAGCATATGCCGCAGCAACGCTTCAGCCTCGCTCCCCGCCTTTTCAAACATGTGACAACAATGTCAATGGCTTTCGCCAGGTCACCGCTTCGCTTGCCCGTTTGATCGCATGCGGCAATCCTCTTCCTAGCAGCTGTCCCGCTCGGCTCCCATGCGTGAAAGACAACAAAGAGCATCGTTCTACGCAAGAGATGCAGCTGCTTCCGGCTCCTCTGCTTCAATATGCTTGCTGCGGACGAGCCGCCCGAAGACGGGCTTTGGTTTAACATTGGGTTCGGAATTAGATTTGGGGGTGGACAAGGGATGTTCCACCCATCGATGTTAGGCTTGCTGTAGGGTTCCGGCCGGCCAGCAGGAAGTCGACCGTACCTCCGGATTCGGCACCGGAGCTGCCTTTGTCGAAGCCTATGTTTAAGGGATATTGATACACTCTATGTACGATTTTAGTATTCCCCCGCCTGGTGTGGATAAGTAAAGATCTGGCTGCGGGGTAGTGAGCTTTTCCTGACGATTAGATGTGACAATGGTGCTGCATGAGGCTCAAAGAATGCTCCGTATGGCATAAACGGGACAGCCCTTGGATCGGCGGTGAATTCCATGCTGCCTGACGGTACCGCAGGCAGCATGGGGAGAAAATCTTCAATGGGATGAAAACGTTATCTTAACATCAGGGCCGCACGACCCCCAGAAGGCACTTCCGTGCCTCTTGCCGGGGCGTCCACCTGCTTTCGTTACCAGCAAATCCTGGGTCTCCTGAGAGATCACCTGCTGCATACTGGACTTGATAATGTCGCAGCCGGCGGCCAGATGCTCCATCGAGACGGTCAGCGGAGGCATGATCTTCAGCACGCAGTCTCCTCTGCCGGCTCTTTCAATGATGAGCCCGTTCTCGAAGCTGATCTCCGTCATCCGCTTCGCCTCGGCTTCATCCTTTCTGAACATTCTGAAGTCATGGAGCAACATATTCTCGGCAGTCATTTTCCACAATTGTCGGTCCCCGCATGCCAGCTTGCTGGGTAGCCAGTGGACTGGTCTCTCGCACACAGCTTGGATAGGTATAAAAACCATCCAATTCTATTTTCTATCATAATTGGAAAGGTAACCTAGGTAAAATTATATCAAAATTCCGAAGAATGTATAGTAAAACTTTAGTTAAATTTGGTCAAGGTGTTAATATTTTTCCTAAAAAGAGCGAATGGAGAAGAACGCTGGGAATGGTTTGCCATCAATCGAGGAATTCGACGCGTGTCGACATTCAGGCGGGGTGCCGGCCGATTTGGGAGATCTTCCCTGTATACATTCTCTGCCGGTGCTCCGAATCCTTGCGCTTTGCGATAACTTAACATGATTACCTGACGAATTTCTGGAAGCCTGGCTGGAAACGTGACTGGATGTCAGCTGGATATTCTGCTGGAAAATCCGTTGGATACTCGGTTGGAACTGCCCGGCTGGAAGCTGGCCGTAGCGTCCGCCCGGATGGCAGCCGGCATAGTTTTGTATCCCGCCGTCTTCACTGCGCCTCTGCTAGAGTAAAGGGCAGATAAATTCTGCCCCTCCTCATCAAACCGTACGTGAGGTTTTCCCTCATACGCTTCTTGGCATACCATTTTGTGAGTCGCTGAAGGATGTACCAGTCACGTTTAGCCATCTTCCTTTGGCTGTAGGTCGTAACGTAGTAGTTACGCCAACCCTGTATTTTCGGGTTTAAGTATTCCAAATGTTCTTGGAATGATTTGTGACGCATATTCGCAGGGGCTAGTCGTTCCTTCACGACTTCCCTAATTCGCTCCTTTGCCTTACGGCACAGCCATTGTTGGGTCGTATAATATACTTGGCTTTCGGAAGTTTCGGCCTTCGTCTTTCGGTGAAGCATGCCTAGGAAGTCGAAGCCTTCTTCTCCTGTCCATAGTCCGACGATTCGCGTTTTTGTCGGGTGTAACGTTAACTCCAGACGTTCCATTATCGTTCGAATGATCTCGTATGCCCGATCCGCATCCTTCTTGGGGATAAATTGGCGCTTTACGGGTTTCCCATACCCTGGCCTTTACCTTGTTTTATCCATTTTTCTATCGTGGTGGGAATCGGATATGCTTGAGCCATAATGCCCCTCCATTCACCTCGTAGTTTCTTAATGCAAAAAAAGCCCCATTGTAAAAACAAGGTGCCTGACTTTAAGATGTGTGATATATAATTTTTCAAGAGAGATTTCAGTACTAGGCTAGCTTCTTAATAAACTAACTTTCGACAAAAAAGCGTAAATTATAAAGGATGTATATTTAGTGAGATTATACCATGAATTGTGCTTTAAGGAATAAAAAAATAGGTCTTACCATCATAAATATCTTGGTTATCGAGGTTGATATACAATCGCTCAGCACGTAATTTTCACATCTTTGGTCTCCGTCGGATTATCTTAGGTTGCTTTCTTTTATTCTCCAATCCCTTTGAAAAATAACACTGCTACAGATAGTGTCGTCTTAGAGGAATCTTAAATTGGGTTGCTTTTTATGAAAAAATTTATGCATCCATTCGTCTTTCTCCAGCTTGGTCAGTATATATTTAGTCGTTATATTTTTTAACTGACGAAACCGATTAATCTCAGATTTTTTAAAGAGACCTTTTGCAGCATACTCCATCAATAACTCGTAATTAATACGCCCAGCACAAACTAAAGAATCCTCACTTAATTGATCAAGTGCATCTTTGACATTAAGCTGCGGACTTGGGATCACTACATTCAAGCTTCCAAAAGGAAGCTCTATTCTTTGAATTTCCTCTTTGACTACCCCGACTCATGGCTTCGCATGAGCTGTAGAAGGATATACGAGTGTACGCATATACTCCAAGGAGCACTAATATTCAAACCAGGACTCGTAACGAACATCTTATAGACGTCGGTGTGCCCATGGCATCAATTACATCTTGGATGGAAGATCCTATCGTAAATGGAGCGGCCCCCTTCTTCTTTAAGCCAATAGATACTTTCAAATTATGGTTGATATTACTCCACCCAATGATATGATCATTAGAGTCCAATTCCACATTTGATTCCCATAAGTCCATGAGTTTCCGATGATCGATGTCGAAGTTCCCATAACATCAATCACTTTTTGTTTCGGAGACCCTATAGTAAAAAAAATTGGGACTTTCTTCTTCCAGATTTATATGGATAGCCATGTGTCCATCTCAATTGGATGGATCATATGTCTAATGTGAACTTAAAACATAACTACTGAAGGCTTTGCAATAATGAGTCCCCTTCACGGCTCCGCGAAAGTTCATTTATCTCTATACCGCTTTAACTTCAAATCAACAATTCCCTCTATTTCCTGTTTATCGCCCAGGTCTAACTTTCGAAATCCTGAGATTAATTTTGATTCAAGATCATCTAACTTAACTTGAAATAATCCACTATAAAAAGTTGCCGCCTCATCAAGTAATAACCAATCTAAATCAATATCGAAATTTAGTTTAAGGGCAATTACGGTTTCTAAGGATGGTTTGTACTTATCTTTTTCCAATTCACTTAATGTACCCTGAGAAATACCAATAGTAGATGAAAAGTCAGTTTGATTAAGCTTATTTAATTTTCTTATACTCTTTATCTTTTCACCCAAAGTCTTCATTGCTCCACCTACCATCCATAAAAATGAAATACATACTTAATTTATAATAGTTATATATATTATATATTCATTTGTATTTTAGATAAAAAAACATTTTTTTCATCGCGACAATAAGCTCTTGATTTCTCATACTGTTTTCAACAGAAACTTGGATTTCTCCTGCTTCAATTACTTAAGATACCAATACAGGAAAGGGTTCAAAGCCCTTTGATTTGTCATGCAACTATACTCGCTCTGATTGAGCCAAAGCAGTCGCCTCCTGAATTTAATAAAAAAAGCCCGATGATACTTGCTCATCGGACTTTTGTTAAATACTTACTAAGAAGAGATATTATTGTTATTTTTCATTAATATTTAGTACACAACTTTATTGTTTAGTACACAACTTTATTGTCCGAAGACAAATTAGTGTCTATATACAATAAAGTTGAGTTCTCAAATCATATTTAAAGCTTCTCCTTCAATTAAAAAGTCATTTTATAATTATCCGTTATTACTTAGCCCCTCATCGGATTTTAATTTCAAAAAGTTGGCCACTGAATCAGAGAAATAAATCATATAAATAATGTAGATAAGGGGATTAATCAACGCCTCTTTTCCCCAGAGCGAAGGAAGCACAATATCCTGATCTGACAGCCCAATTTGCGACAACATTTCTTCGCCAAAGCGACTGAGAAATTTTGAATACATTGTTGTTGTATAAAAAGAATGGGTTTGTTCAACTTTATCTCTATTTAAAAAATAAAACATGTTCTTTCGGATTTTAGTAAAGCGAATGGCTCTTTGCATGTGAAGCAGGAGCCAGTTATTGTGGGCAATGGTAAACAAGTCGTTATTAATATTTGAATGAGTACAATGAAGGAATTGAAAAAACTCGCGCAAATGTTCAATCCTGGTACGTTAAACGTAGCAAGAGGGATGACATAGCTTGGAGACAATTTGTGATTTAACAGCCCCCACATATAGCTTGATTGCGCGCATAAAAACAACCTTCTCCCCACTTTTCAGGTGCCTTGTTCAAGCGCATATCTTGTAAGCTGGACACGATTTTGAAGATGCAACTTTTGCAATATAATTTTCAAATGGTTTTTAACCATAGTATAACGAGGTTCCATTTATTTGAATGCAGGCATTCAATGATACTCTTCTCTTATACTTAACCTTGCATAATACTATCAGGAAGAGTATCTCGCTTGATATGAGGATCGTAATTGGCGACCACAAGAATATCCATATGCCGCGCAGTGCTCAGTAACTTTTGGATAATTGTTCCTTCCCGTAAACGTTTCCATATGGGGCTGTCACTCTGACCAATAATGAGTTGGGTAGTATGATATTCATTAGCTCTGGCAAGAAGAACATCTGCAAGCTTATCAGAATGCCCAAGTGGCACAACTTCAAAATGCCCGCCTAGACGCACTACCAGGCTTTCGAGTTTCTCTTTTTTCATCAATTCCTCTTCATTCATCGTATCCGTTGGGTGTACATATGTGACAATCCATTGTGCCTTTAGTCGGAATGCAATTCTAAATCCCCGCCGGATTAACCTTTCTGCATTGGAACTCAGCTTGACGCATACGAAAATGACCTCCCGCTTATTCCAGGGTCCACGTAAGGAACTTTTGCGCTCCCATGCTTCCAGACGTTCATCCACATCGTCCGCAATTTCCCGAAGCGCCAGCTCCCTTAAAGCAATTAATTTTCCAATTTAAAAAAAGTTCCCCAGAGTCTGATCTATCTTCTCCCGGGCATATATCTTTCCTTCCTTCATACGGGCTTGTAGAGCCTGCGGTGCCACATCGATCAGCTCGACCTCGTCAGCAAGGCGAAGAATGGAATCCGGGACGGTTTCCCTGAAACGCACCCCTGTAATTTGCTCCACTGCATCATTTAAGCTCTCTAAATGCTGAACGTTAACGGTAGAAATGACAGAAATCCCAGCATTCAAAATTTCCAATACATCTTCATATCGCTTTTTGTTTTTGCTACCGGGAACGTTGGTGTGAGCCAACTCGTCGACAAGTACCAGTTCAGGATTCCGCCGGATGATTGCCCCAGTATCCATTTCTACAAGTTCTGTGCCTGAATATTTGATTTTTGTGCGCTCGATTAATGGCAGTTCTGCAACCTGCTGGATGGTTTCTTTTCGCCCATGCGTTTCCAGCAAACCAATTACAACATCAATGCCCTTTTTAAGAAGATGATTGCCCTCTCGCAGCATAGTGTAGGTTTTGCCAACTCCAGGAGCCGCACCAATAAAGACCTTGAATCTCCCCCTTTTGATTCGTCCAATTTTCTCATCCACTTCCCGTGAATTTAAGCGGTGATATAACGGGTTTTTCTTCCGATTGGTCATTTTGGCTGGCAGAATCCGCTCTCCATGGTGCTCCGCCCGATCAGCAACGATAAAGATATCCATATTTTTGGATTTTTTTAGAATGTCATTGATGACGGAGCCTTGTCAGAAATAATGTCCCGGTTGCAGTATAACGAGCTTTCGAGCATCTTGGTGCATCTTCTTTCAATTGTTCTAGAGTTAAAGCTGCGCAAGCAGTCTTCGGCATATTTAAATAAATCAACAAAGCTTATGACTGAGACAAAATTCCTTTTACAAACAATGAGACACTGTGCTTGTAGAACTCTTCCTCGGTGACGAGTTGGGACTGATATTGCCGGTGAATCAGCTCGCTCATCTGAAATCCGTAGCACATCGAGAGAAAAGACATGGCGGCAAGACGCTCATCCTGTCTGGCTATAACTTTTTTCTTCTGCAAGCGTTCAAAATATTCAACCAGCAAGGAGTGCAGCTTCACCGGCGGATCGGCCAGCACTCTGTCCAATTCGGGAAGCATTCCTTTGTCGCGGATGCCAATCAAAATGATGTCCGCATTTTTATGGAAAAACAAACGGTACTGCTGGCTTACATTCAGCAGATCGGCTTCCGGATTATCGGTCGCGTCCTCTTTTAACAGCTTCTCAAATTGCGGGATATCCGAATGTCTTTCAATGATGGCTTCCAATATGCCTTTCTTGCTTCCAAATTGCCGGAAAATCGTAGATTCATTGACTTTAGCTTCCGTTGCAATGGCTTTGGTGCTTACTCCCCGATAGCCCTTCTTTTTGATGAGCCGTGTCGCGGCTTCAATGATTCTGTCTGAAGTTTGCATTGTATTTCTCCTTTTGCATATGTTAAACCTATTCTACTACAAGTTTTGCATGTGCAGCAGGGTCGGGGTTCATCATTTTCATAAACGTTTATTTAAGGCAAATCGCTTCTTTTTTCCCAGCGGCTTGGTTCCGTAATCTTGACATGATCAGGCACCAATTGCGTGAGCGTGCCTAATTTATCAAATGTAATCTGGATTCGGTCAGAGGGCAACAGCCATTGTTCGGTCTCGATTGCGCAGCAATCCGGTATCGTCCCCATTCCTATAATCGTGCCCGGGAGCGGCGTGAAAACTTTGAGAACCTCCTCCATCACTTTTGCAGGATGTGCAGAATACTCGGATGTGCTTCCCTTCCAGTGCAGTCTCTCCCCGATGCGTACATCCACATCCAGTACCAGCGGGTTGTCGATTTCATCCGGCGTAACCAGAAATGGTCCTATTCCTTTGCTGCGATCAAAATCTTTGCAGCGCGTCGGTCCGGTCAGCGCCTGGAAATCCGGCCACTGCACATCGCGGACAGTACTGTCGTTAAAAATAACATAACCTGCAATGCAGTTCCCCTTCCCTGTAACAAAGGCCAGCTCCGGCTCGATATCCAGGTAGGAAGTGTACGAAGGCCAATGAATCGTATCCCCATCGCCAATTAATGCATTATGGTTACACTTGTAATAACTGAAAGTTACTTTATTCGGATCTTTATGGAATTTTTCGGTAATATTTCGTTTAAGCTCTTCTCTTTCCGGCCCTGTATATTCTCTTTGCAGCAGATTTGCGCCAGCATTTCTCAGATGTCTTGGCGTCAGCCCAAAATCGATAAGCGCAGCCGGATTTGGAACCGGCGGCAGCAGTTTTACCGCTGCAATCGGGCAGATTTCATGTTCATTGAATTGATGCGACTGTTCGACAGCATATTGCATCAATTCCTTAGCGGCATCATAACTTGCCGGCAAATAATGAAGATAGCTGTCCATACATTCAAGACTGTCAACGAATGTTCCCTGCTTTTTCATGATTGCGGCAAAAGACACGACAAATTTCTCGTTAATTACAAGCCCAAACAAAGGTTCCAGGGATGTCTTGGTTTGAAAGGTTACTAGCTTCATGTTGCAGCGCCTCCATCCATGTAGTGTGATGTTGTTCTGTTACTATCATATAGCACAGAGAAAATGCATGCAAGCACATGCTTGCATTTCTGTTTTCCATTCTCTATAATAAAGGCATAGTCAGTATGCCTTACCCCAAAAACATATACGCAAAGGAGAATTTTCATGAAGTATGGACATATTATCCAAAAACCTCGTGTTAAATTTTTTGAAGTTGCAGATGGCGTCTTTGCCGGTATTTCGCCGTATCGCGGCATCAGTTGGGCCAATGCCGGGTTCATCAACAAGGGTGAAGGGCTGGTGTATGACACGTTCTTCGATTTGTTCCATGCGCGGGAAATGCGGGAGGCTTTTATGGAAGTAAGCAACGGCGGCTCTCCCGCATATGTGGTGAACTCGCACTATAACAGCGACCATGCCTGGGGAAACAAAGTGTTTGAAGATGCTTGCATTATTATGCACAAGGAAGCGTCCAGAGAGCGTCTCACCGAAAATATCGCCTGGATGGACAGCGTCATTAGAAGAGGAAAGGATTCTCCGGAATCGACTTCGGGCGAGCGGTTTTTTGCAGCGGAATTTGAAGGATTCGACCTGGAAGGCGTAGAATGGGTGCTCCCGAATATTGAGATAAAGGACGATATCAACATCCGTCTTGGAGATACGGAAGTTATGATTTACAACGTAGCTCCGGCCCACTCTGACAGTGACTTGCTGCTGTGGATGCCAAAAGAAAAAGTGCTGTTCGCCGGCGATGTCGTGTTTAACGGTTGTACGGCATACAGCGAAGAGGGAACCCTCAATTGGGTTAAAGTGCTTGATCGCATTATTGATGAAATTAAACCCGAAATCGTTGTTCCAGGACATGGCGCCATCTGCGGCCTGGACTTCGTGAAGGAGCAGAGAGACTACCTCCTGAATCTGCTCAGCGAGTTCAACAAGCATTACAATGGCGAAATTGATTCCTTGTCCCTGACCAAGCAAATTGATATTTCCCGCTTTCTTCATTGGATTCAGCCAGAACGCTTGTATGTTACAGTGGATATCCTATTGAAAAGCAAACGAGGGTTACCACCCCTTCCAATTTGGAACGAGGTGCCTGCTAAGCTGGAAGACATGAAAGCTTTTTTGGCCGGAAAATATGGTAATCAAATCAAGCCATGGGACCCTATGAGTGTTTGGCAAGAATAGCAATTTGAAGCTAGCCTACGAAAAACAAAAAACGGCCCTGTCGCAAACGATGCGAACAGCGGCCGTTCTTTTGAATTGTTCCACGGAAATAAAATCGGCGCTTAGAACCGATTATGAAAAAAATGGAGATGGACTTATGACTTACTAGTAGAACTCTTCTAAAACGATATAACCAAAATTTGATGTTAAGTGTATTTCTCTTCTTTAAAGGGATTCCAAGACTTTTAGCGGTAGCCACCATCACTAACCTGCCCGTTAGCTTAATGACGAATCGTCAGTCTAAGACTTTATTTTCTCAATCTATATCTTTATTTTCTTAGTCTAGAACTTTGTTTTACGGTCTAATACTTTATTTTCTTTTAACAATTAGTGTTCAGTGCCATTAATGTTGGTAACTGAGAAATCCCGTATGTACAAGGAATTTCGGGCAATTCATCAATATTTTGAATTACATTAATGTTGGTAACTAATATGCACCCTTATTTCTCAGTTACATTAATGACAGTATCCACAATCTATACTCTAAAGAGCCTTTACGATCTAGATTGAAATATGAATAGCTAAATATTAAAAGTACGCTGATAGCGCGGGGTTTCTCGATATTTAAATTCGTATACAGCTACTTCTGGCCACATGTTTTGATTAATGCTACGTCCAAGCTCAATAGCCAGTCCAGCAGGGCCACTATATAATAAATGAATCAGACTGAACCTTTTTTGACGATGTAAAGCTTCAACCTCATCCTTAAAAAGCTTTTGAATTTGTTGAACCTGTTCAAAATAAAGCAATCTTTTTACATGGGGATTTTTGATTACAATGTCGTACTGATCCCGTTCTTCTCCCAATATGGTATGAACATCCTCATCCGTAATCGTATCACTAATAGAAATGGTTACAATTAACTCCTTGGATCCCCTATCTGTAAATGAAGAAGTTGGCATCAATTCTTCTAACATGGACGCATTCGGTGCTTTGTTCACCCAAAAGCCTGCTTCTCGATCATATTGGTAGACAGTTAATGGAACGGTGTCCGACAATAATTTCCCCAGATGGATTAATAGAGGTATCGGGGAAATCGCATACACTTCAGCTACATCGTACTTCCCCTTATTAATTCTCTCAACATACTGCTTGAATAGCTTTAAATTGTCTGCCTTCCCTTTTTCCCAACCTTCTATAGAAAAGTCAGAGAACTCAACTTGACTCTCAATAGCTTCAAGCATGATATTAGGCGAGTGTTCGGTTAATCGCAGTGTTGTAAGTGGTGGCCCTAGCCGCTTATGCACAATAGCAAGGCTTTTCTTCTTCTCATCTGTCCAACTTTTCACCCAGGCTTCATGTTTCCTTTTCATCTCAAACAGTAAAGCGGGTGGAAAAGACTCTTTATTGTGTGCATCATCAATAAGTTTAGAATGCGTATAGCACATTAGCATTAAGTTACTGACATCCTCCAAATTATCATCAGAATATCCAAACTCTTCTGCAAACTCGTGCCTTGCTCCCCC
Source organism: Paenibacillus sp. cl130 (assembly GCF_900116035.1). NCBI lineage: Bacteria > Bacillati > Bacillota > Bacilli > Caryophanales > Paenibacillaceae > Paenibacillus > Paenibacillus sp. cl130. Next base: position 15,495 of record NZ_FOYG01000016.1, on the reverse strand, counting down.
CTTACTGTGACCAATAATATGAGCAATAATGCCAGCATTAGTCAACTTCCCCTTAGTGTTTACAACTAGTCTTTCGGAACAACCATCAAATGTACAAATCCCTCCACTTATCATCCATAAATGATAAGTTTCTGCAGCTGAAAGTTTTTTCCGCTTTGTGGACTGTGGCTTAGCCATTACGTTTCCTCCAATCGGTAGTTTTTTGTCTTAACATCATTTCGATTAAAAGAGCCTATCTTAATAATAGAGGTCCCAATTGCTTTTTTATCGCCAAACCACACCACTAACTCTCTAGTTCCCACAATGATAAAAAACAATTCTTTCTGGCCTTGCACAGGTTCTTTAAGTAGCTTTAGCCATCCCCTCCTATCAATAATAGAAGGTGTTGGATTTGCTTCAGGATGTGTATGCCATTCACCGAGATAGAAACATCTGCCTCCATTCTTCTCCCAATGATGGTTAAAAAATTCCTGATGACCAGCTGATTTCCTGATAAAGCGACATCTAGTTTGAAAATCAGATTTCATGGGTTCTGAAGCATAGTCTACTATTATATGAGAGTCAAAATTCAAAATTCTTCCTATCAAAATCCCGCCAGATTCAGGACTTTTTTTGTGATCCTGTGCATACGAAAACATCATCCTGAGTACATCATCGCTTAACTTAAATTTACGTTTATCAGGTAAAGGAAAAATGGCTTTCGACATTATAACGTGACTCCTTCTTAGAACAGACAGGACAATTAGGATCATGATAAAGTAGACTATTGACACTCAACTTTTCCTCTGACATTTCATATCTACTGCTTACTTGAAATCCTTGCTCTAAAAAGGGAGCCGGATTCCCCTTCCAAGACAATATGGGATTTGCGTAAATCTGACCACGAGAAACTTGGTAAACTGCACGCAACACTTTATTAGCTGTCTCCTCGCTATCAAGAAAGCTATACGGAGTGAAGTAGGTTCCGCATCCCCCGAGCGATTTTGTGAATGATTGGCCCGGCTTTACAAAAGATGATAAATTTCTAATTGGTTCTTCATCACTAAGTGGACGAAACAGGCATTGATAGCAACCTTTCTTCTCTTTGTTTAAAGTAATAAGGACATGGCCTCCTATGCCGAAGGGCTCGACCCAAGAATAAATTACTGGCGGAGCATTCTCTAATTTGTGCATATACCTATTAATAAACATCTCCACGTTCGGAGCTCCTATACAAACAATGACAAAGTCAACAGCATTCCAGTCAACTTGATTCTCAGCAATCACCGTGTTAATTTTTTGTGGGATAGTTTCTACTTGAGTAAATGGATATTTGCGTTGTATTTCCTTTTTTAATGCCTCTACTTTGCGTTGAGGAATAAGATTTTTAGATTCATTACCATCAAATATCTGGTCAACTCCAAGTTCGTGTCTGTATATATTCTCCACATCTAATAAGTCATGGTCGATAAGAGTTATTGTATGAAAACCAGCCTTTGCTAAACCAGTTGCAACTACACTCCCAATTGCACCAACTCCGACAACAACGGCATTTTTTTTAGTAAATCCTGAATCGCCCCCAGTTCTTGCGAGCAAGAAGTCTTTTTGGTGTCGACTAATACTAAATGGAATTAATTCTATTTTTGCAGGGCTTTGAACAAATGGATGTAACGTAATTTTCGCTTTATGGTTAACAACCATTCCATCAGGATAATTTATTGTAATACCAATCAACGCTTTCTTCTCGTTATCAATAGGTAATCCTAAACAGAAATAATCATATTGACTATTGCTTTTTGGGGTTTTACTAAATAATTTCAACAGAATATTTCTTTTCTCTGAGTTAATATTCTTCAGAATAAAATCTCTTAATTTCTTAAAATTCCAGAATTGACCACGTCTTGGTGGTGTGATGAATGTTCCATATTCCAGAGGAATGTAAATACATCTTCTTTTAGTTAAAGCCCCGGAATTTTGATGAAATACAGTTTGCATATAATGTTCAGGATTGTAATTTTTTTCGCAAATAAAGTAAGTAACATCATCCATAGGCATAAGATATAGATCCAGTTCTCGCACTACATCATTATTCTCATTAACAATTATATGCGCCTTTCTAAAGTTACAGGTTTTTGCCCAATATACTTCAAACTCTTCAAGAAAATTATGGTTTTCAGACTCAGTCTCCCCAGATTCAAGAACTGTAATCACCTTTTCTAAACAATCTAGTACAACTCTTCCAGGATACCTTTCATCTATAACTAGATTCTCATTGCGAGTAAAGCAGACAAAACCATCATCCTCAAGATGAGGGATAAAACTAAATTGACGCTGGGAATCATAAAAATGAGGCAATGAGGAAGGAAAATCAAAAGGTAAACCGACCACAAGAGTGGCCGGTCCATCTAAAATCTCCATTTGTATTCGAAAAGCATATTTTATATTGCGGTATTGATTGAGGGCACTATCAGGAATAAGAGTTACTTCTTCTATTATGTCTTGTCCAAACTGCTTAATATAATCTATCGTCTGTTCAAGGATGCTCACAACATCCCCCCCTTAAGCCGATTCTGTTGAAGGAATAACCGCTGGAATTACAGACCTTTTCCCAGGATCTTTGGAAGGTACAGGGAAGTCGTCGCCAAATTGTTTTTTAAGTAACGTTGCTCCATCTGAGCTATCAACCTCATCTCTGGCCTCTATCAAACAAGCAAGCAGCTTCTCAAGTTTATCTTTGAATACCTTAATTTGGTTCAAGGTCATTCTTTCGAGTAAATTAGGGTATGGCGCAACTTGTAGCTTAACTTCTACATAAGGATATTCAATGAGCTTGTCATCTTCAAACTCCCATCGAGAGGTAAACGTTGAAAGAAACGTAGAAATCAGATGGATAAGAGCTTCGCTATCACGATACTTTTTTTCTCCAGAAAAGAAATCCACTACTTCTGTCTTAACTTGCATATGATGATAAACAATAGAAGTAAGAGCAATACCAGTAGGTTTACCATAAGTAGAACCTTTGAATTGGACATCTTTCCAGCGTTTAAGATAACGAACGAGCCTACGGAATTGTTTTCTGTCTTCTTTATCAGAATATTTCTGCCTAATTTCTTTAATTAAATCCTTTGGATTTGATTCATCCCAACTCTGATTTTCTACTGTACTTGCCAGCTTCCCTTTTGCTAAATACACCTTCCCATCACTGTTCTCAGTTGCATAGATAGTTACATCAACATGATATCCAGCAGCATACGTAACCGTTACACAAGGCTTTTTCATCAAGACATCATTAGTATGACCGACAAGTGCATCATAGACCCATTTCTTAGCCTCGACAGGAGTCCCTACATCTTCCTTTGACATTTCAAAAAACAATCCTAAATCAATGTCGTAATCTCCATCTAACGGTTTAATACCTGTCTTCATTGCATAACTACCTTGATTGAATGTTGTGTATGTTTTTGCAGCTTCTGGCATTTTTGTGGATAGACGCTCTATAATAATATCTCGTTTTTCTTTAAGTATAGATGACTCGTCGCTTAATTTAATTGCTTCATGAAAACCCTCAAATTGGCTTTGATTATGTGGCACTAACGTCATCCTCTCAAAATATATAAATTTTTTCCTGAGTAGGAATTAATAATTTAGTAGGAAAATGTATAATTGCCGATTATGCTTTCTCATCTTTGTGTTTTATTTTCCTGCTTAATTCCAACAGAACACCTTTCTTAAAGACGACCATACGCTATGATTTATCAGGGATATAGGTCAATTTGTCTTTTAATCGTAATCCAGTAGTTGGAAAAAGTCAATCTATAAATTGCGAACATTCGATCTTATTTTAGTATATATTGTGTCACTAACCAATTTTCAAAACTATATATTGTACTTCGTTCATTTTCATATAAATATAATCAGGGACTTATATTGTTAGCTCTCATTAAAGACAAATGAAAGAATTTAGGTAATTATTTATTTACAGAAATAAAGCAACGAGTAGGCTAGAGTATAGATAAAACTGGGAAGCTGAGCTTATAGTTAAAATCCCTTCTTCTAACCCGGCTTAGCTACCGTACGTCCCTAGCTGGCTACAACGAATTACTGGGTTATTCACTTTGGCCATATTACAGAATGTGGATTCCAAGACGAGTCAAGATAATATAGCCAATAATACCTTTGGAAGGATATTAAGTAGGGTGCTTTGAGCAATTTTCTACAATCATGCTCTTTGATCCTAACTAAGAATTTCTTAAACATCTGTATCCACCTCTTAGTGATTTTTTTTGAAAAATCAGACAGAAGATTTTGGCTTCTGTATCTGAAATAAATTACTTGTCAAAAGAAAATATAGTACTAGACTGGGTGTCCGTATTCCATGCGACTTTTCGAATTGTTACCCCCCAGACTTCATAAAATAAGTTTTAGACTGACCTTAAAAATTGGAACAGCGACAGCCAAGGACGAGAAAATAAAGTCCTAGACTGTCGCTATTTCATTGAACTAACGTTCCCCGTTAGAATTCCTGTAGAATGAATAATTTGGCCTTTGCACAAAAACGAGCGCCTCGGTACGATGGGGTTGCACACGAGGTCATTGCCTCAAAAAGCCCATCATCCAGGAGGTCGCTCTACCATGAAGTTTAAGGCTCAGGAGAAGCAAAATCAACTCATTGAAAACATTTCCTCATTACATTTGGTAGTCAGCGTAGATATTGCTCAGGAGTCTCACGTCGCTCGTGCGGTCAGCTTTCGAGGAATTGCTTTGGGATCGCCGTTAGAGTTTGGTAGTTATGACGAGGGCTTTCAACTATTCGGTCGTTGGATTCAAGATCTGCTCCAGTCTTACAAGCTGAGCAAAATCATTGTTGGTATGGAACCGACCGGCCACTACTGGCTGAGCCTGGCTCGCTGGCTCTCTTCTCGTGGAATTGAAGCCGTCCTCGTAAATCCCCACCTTGTCAAAAAGAATAAGGAAAACCGAGACAATACCCCGTCAAAGAGCGACCGCAAAGACGCGCTCGTCATCGCGGATATGGTCAAGAACGGCTACTATTCCCCCGTAAGATTCAACCCGGAAGCCTACGAGGAGCTGCGGATTCTCATGGCCAATCGTGACACGGTTACTAAACGGCTTAACAGCGCTGTTAACCAGATTCATCGCTGGGTAGATATTGTTTTCCCAGAACTTCGGCATGTCTTTAAAATCCTCACTTGTACCAGTGCCATTGCCACGTTAAGGCTGTTTCCTCTCCCCAAGGAAATTAGCCGATTAACGACAGAGCAAGTCATTGCCGGCTGGAAGCAATATGTGAAGCGTCATGCGGGTTTGCAGCGGGCTGAGCAGCTTATTACATTTGCTAAACGCAGCGTAGGTGCAACAAAGGCGCTACACGCCTACAAGATTCACTTGGATCAACTTCTCGAAGAATATGATTTGGCTCAGCGCCAGCTTGAGCAGATTGCACATGAAGTACATCTCGTATTAGAACGCATTCCCTATGCCCAAAAGTTACTCACCATTCGGGGTGTAAATGTAACCAGTCTAGCCGGTGTGTTAGGAGAAGCTGGTGATCTTAGTGGTTATGCACACGGAAATGCCTTGCTTCGTCATGCGGGTCTAAATCTGGCTGAGGCTAGTTCCGGGAAATGGCGTGGGAAAATGGTGCTAAGTAAGCGCGGTCGACCGCGACTAAGGCGCTTTATCTACCTCATGACAATGTGTATGGTCATGACCAATCCGGATGTTAGAGCCCTGCACCACTACAATGTAGACGTGAAAAAGCTCAAGAAAATGAAATCCATTATGAAATTATGTGGTAAAGTGGCCCGAATGCTTGTTGGCCTGGCTAAGAGCAGCGAAGCTTACAGTTCGGCTAAAGTATTTCCGCAATCCGCTTAAACAGGTTATTTTTCGTCAGTTGATGCATTCGCAGGATGGACAAGAAGCACGGAGTATCGGGAGGCATTATGCAAAAGGGCTCGGACCCGTTCCGTTAGAAAAACCGACCTCCACCCCTTAGTTAGATGTGACGAAGGAATGAAAGGGCATGAGACCCGTTGAGACATGGGAGTGAAAATCGCTAGGGGCGACATGGAGACGTGCAGGATATGGAACAAATTGGGTGATATACGCTCACCTTTATTCTTGCATGCCCATACAGTTGTTCCAAGCCACCGCCTTCTCTGTTTCCTTCTTACCTCACACTTAGCTAAGGGTGAAATCCTGCGAATTCATGAGCCTGAGTGAGAAAACTAAATCATATTGAGGGAGCGTAATGAAGCACCCGCCAGTCTAATTCTTTATTTTCTCAGTCTACAACTTTATTTTCCGAGTCTAACACTTTATTTTTCAGTCTAATGTAGTGTAGCGCTTAGAAAAATGTAAATGAGCCCATTACCGAAATTTGGAAGCTTCTTATTTCCAATTTTACATGCAATGAGCTATTTATGTTCAGTGTAAGGCAGTGTAAGATACTGCTCGTTTATAAGACATCGTCATCTGCTAACTCATCCGCTTGGCGTTCGTAATCTTCTAAATTAGCTGGGATCTTTAATCTTACTTTATCATCGTCAAGGATTACTCCCATTTTGCTCGCGTGTTTGAAAGGATCATACGGTTCATTGTTTTTAACGCATGAGTATAAAACTTGGGCAATCTTACCGCATACATGCCCTATTGCTTTTCTCTTTGCCATTCCTCGATCAACTAATCGTTTATAGTAAACACGAAAACTATTTTCACTTATTTTTGGAGATATTAGTAGCAAAGTCATTAAGAATAGAACTCTGCGAGTATCTCTAACACCCTCGTATGTCTGCCTACTCTTAAAAACGGATGTTCCCGAGATTTTATTCTCCGCAGCTACACCAAGGTACTTTTTAAGCTCTAAATATGTTGAGAAACGTTCTATATCACCAATAGCACCGATAAATGTACCAGGCCATAGATTCACTCATGATAGGGAAGGATATAAGTATCATTGTATAAGGGTGAGGTTTATATCCTTTTTCTTTATTCCCATAAAGCAGGGAAGCTATCTGTTTATCCATGCTTTTTATCGCTTCATCTATACGCAAGGCCTCTTCAATAAGCCACGTTTGCCGATCAGCTAGGTGTGGAATGTTCAAGGCTAATGTGTTGGGTAACAGTTCTGCCAAGGTCATAGAGGCTTTTGTAGCAGTAGTTCTTGCACCAATTGTTATTAGAGTTTGCCTAAGTTCATCCTGAGTTACCTTGGCCATTTCTTGCGCTGTAGGATACTTCAGAGCTAATTTGAGGACACTTAACGCACCTGTCTTTTTAAAAGCTCGTTTAAGTTCAGGATTGGTTACAGAAAATAATTGCTGGACTTGATTCTTACGTCTCGTTAATTGAGTAGTAAGCAACCAGCGATCCCTAGTTAATGTGCGGTACAGAACCTGCTCTGCACTTGCAGGACGAACTGTACGCACCGAACGCATATCAGGATGAAGGGTTTTGTGCCATCCCATATAGGCCATGATTCTAGCATCAATTTCATCGGATTTTTCATTAAGCCCTAGCTGGCGTTCACGAAAATCCTTTACAGCTTTATTTTCAACCTGATATATAGAGTAGCCTCGATCTAATAGAACTCGAACAACTAAATATGAATAATGCCCACCAGTTGGTTCCAGTAATATAAAGAAATCCTGGGGTTTATACTCGAATTGGGCTTCAATATCTTCTAAAGCATGGATAAACTTTGTAATCCCTTGGCTATCCGAGTTAAACTTCATTGTTTTACTACGTTTCCATTCCTTCTCACTGCGGAACTTTTCAAATGGAATGCAAGCAGCAACATGGAAATCCGAACCAATATCTATTCCAACATAGAAGGGATAAAAAGCTCTTGAGTTGTCTTGGTCTTCAATAATGCTCGTATCCGTAAGCATAAAATTATTCAACTTATGATCACCTATTCAAATCATTTGCACCAGATTAACCAAGTTTTCTTAAGAGCTCCGCAATGGGCCCAATGTAGCATGTCAGATTTTAGATTCGGTGCATTACCCATAATAAACTGAGAGGTCGAGAATCTGCCTCAATAACTTTAAAGGGCTTCTGTTAAGTTCTTTCGACAGAAGGAAACAATTTCCTGCTTTCTCTATTAAGTTCTTTATTTTTCTACGCAAAAAAACCTGTCATTTCGACAGGTTGAATAATCATCAAATGTGCAGCGCCAAAAACATGGAGCGCCTCATTTCTGTTAAAGAAGTCCAGGAGGATGTCCTGCCGGCTCCAAACCTATTCTGGGCGGTTGTTCCCTGAGAGGTCACTGCACAATTATATATACGCCTATTAAGGGCTAATTCCTTCTAATACGGTACCAGTTACCACAAATACTTTATAGAAGTCTTTCTAAGCTCCACATTAGACTCAGAGGTTAACTGGTACTACGGTATTTTAGCATGTTGCTCAAAAGTGATAAAAGCCTATTTATTGAACTAACGTTCCTCGTTAGCTTAATTCCGAAATCCCTCGGGCAGACCGAGGGGCGATAGCCCCAATGTTTGAATATGGTGTTATTTGATGGATACGCCATCTAGGAAACACTAACATTTCTTTTACTTAATTTCTTAAATACCGAGTATTCCTTATTGGACTTAATAAAACTTAATATCTTTTCGGCACATTCTATTGGATTCATCTCTTCAGTATTTACTTCGAGGTCATATTCATCAATGCAATATACTTTGCTGAACTGTGAAGCTGCTAGTCCAATATTTCTATCTCCTCTTGTTTGCTCTCTTCTTATGAGTTCTTCTTTCGAGCATATTACACCTATAAATAACGTAGGCTGATCGAAAAATTGATCAAGAAACTCATTAAACCTCTTGTCATTGTCGATTATGGTATCTACTATTACATTAAAACCCAATTCTAATAACAATTTAATTGTCGAATGGTACACTGAGAATATGGAATCATCAAGTATTTGTGAGACAACTTGATGATCTATTTCTTTTGGAGGATCATCTGGAAATTTATTATTAATAAAATCATAGTAATTATTAAAAAAATCATCAATTGATAAATGATAAAAAAGGATCTCTTTCTGATTTATGAGTTCAGTCGATATGGAGGTCTTTCCAGAACTTGAAGTTCCATTTAGAAAAACTAATATCCCTTGCTTCAATTTAATCATCCCTTCAAAAAATAATTATTTCGTATCTTTCAGATAACGTTATATTCACAAAGTTCATTAAATTATCCAACTCAGAAAATATTCGAGAAACGATTGAACTATCCTGTCAGTTAGTTCAATAAAAAGAACGCTCCCGCGCCTTCGCTTGGGCTACGTCCTCCTCATTATATTCCATTTCCAATCACCTATTAAAGAACGTACGCGGGTAGCATGTAGTGCTTAAACAGGGGACTTATCTTAACCTAAACACTAAGAAAATACTTTATTTTCTTCTGACATTACTTCGTGATGATCAGCTTACGCACCACCGTTCCTCTATTACTGCGGAAACAGTAACAGAGGCTCAAGTTGACGCTGAAGTATAGCAGAGATTAAAGAGAAGTTCATATCCGTTATTACAATTGTGAGCGACTTTATAACTGGCCTTTGTTTTAAGGGTTTCAACACGCTCAAAACAACTTGCCAAAAAAAACAAATAGCGAATATGAAAAGGTTCTTGCTCGCGGGATGCGAATAAGAACCTTTTTATATTAAGACGGAATAGAATTCAGTAAAATTAACGTTTTTAAGTCTAAATCAAAGTAGTGACTTTATATTCACCTTCGAGATCCCATCGATAATAAAAAGTTGAGGCATTTCAATACATTCGAGATGTATGCGACATTGTCCGTATAAATCAAAGTAATCTTTGAATGCTTGAAAACCTTCACCCTTTTGGTCCGTAATTCCAATTACGATAGGTCGGTTACAAAAATACATTTCTATAAGGACATATTTCTCACGTTCCTCAATATTGATCTCAATACTATCATTAAAATCCACGAACAGTGATTTATTAAAGGTCTGTGTAAGTTGGGTAGTTTCTTGAATATTACTAATCAGTGCTTGAAAGTCCACACTTTTTTCCATGAATTTCCCTACTGCAGGATACATTATTGCACCTGTTTCATCATTAAGTTGAACACAACCTATAAAGATATGATCTTTTACTATACCGAGAGGGACCTCTAATTGCACGCCCGGCATCTCAATATGTAATAAATCTTCCTTGATAACTTCAAAACATCCACAGACTGTTCTTTTCCAGCCTATATCAACAATTAAAGCTTTTTGGCCAATCGAACTAGCAATACCATTTTTAAAAAATACAAAGGGATAGTGCTCAAATAACTGCCTAAAGAATATGGCTGCTTCAGAGAGGAACCCTTTCTCAGCAAAAGAAAGAGCTAAGCCATAAAGTGCTTGCCAATTCTCGCGATCATAGGTCAAGCATTGCTCAAAATAGTCTATTGCATCATCGTATAATCCAAAGAAACGATAAAGTTCTCCTTTATGTGACAAAGCTTTATACGATTCTGGATTAATATCTATCTCTCCATTAATATACTTTAAGGATTCACCATACGCTCCTACGTGATAATAAGCAATGCTAAGGTTAAGATTGGCACCTTCAAAATTATTCTCCAGTTCTAAGCAAGCCTTAAAATGATCAATTGCTTTCTGGTTAGCGTCAGAACGATCAGATATTAAATAGGTATAACCTAAGTTGTAATGTGCAAGAGCAGATGCCTCTAACGACAGTGTATACTTAAACTGACCAATTGCTTCCTCTAATCTATTTAGAGCCCCAAGACTAGATGCTTTAAGTAAGTTTGCTTTATAATGTGTTTTTTCAATATATAGTATTTCATCGCAGTATTTCAAAACAGCATCAAAATTATCTAGCATTTCATGAAGTACGGCGCACTGAAATTTTAACTCAACTTTTTTATACAATTTTTCTAAACTCGTGTATATTTCTAAGGACTTATTAAACTCTTCATTATTGAAATGTTCTTGTGCTTCTTGAATCTGATTTTCTAGTTGTCTTAAAATATCATCCTTTGTTTCCCCTAGAACAGACATTAATTCAGTTGGTTGAATAAATTGAGTTTCAAAGGCCGTTTTTATTATTTGTGTGACTATAGCCTCCGTCGAATGTTCTTCTACAAATTTTTTCAATTGGCTTAAAGACAATGAACCGCTCTTATCTCGTAATCTCTGAATATGCATCGATAGACTATTCATAAAACCCGAAATATTCACTGTGTTTCTTTCTTTCTCAAGCCATTTCATTATGACGAAATATAAAGCCATATACGCCATATCTTCTGGCAATTCAACGTATTCACTTTGCAAAAATAGATCTTTCATGTTGATAATACCTTTTTTAGTTAACTCAGCCTCAAAGTCAGATGTTATCGATTCTTTCCAACCCGGATCTAAATCAGATTGCATAGCATATCTAAATCGATCTCTCTTCTTAATAATCTGCCTCAATTCATCGTCAAAATGAGAACAAACAACCATGATCGTGTTATTTTCTTTCAAGGGAGTTTTCTCTAGAATCTTGAGTAAATCTTTGAGCGATAAGGATTGTTTTTTTACCTGTGCAGTTATTGTATGTCCTTCTTTATGAAGAGAAAAATCATTAATTAATTCAATGCCGAGACTTAAGAGAGATTCGTCCCTATTTAGGTAATTAAAATAATTAAACAAGGCACATAAATCTTGATAAGATAAGCCAGCTGAATTGTTGATTCCTCCCATTAATTGCGGACCAAAATACGAAGGCATCTGCATTACTCCTTTCTGAAGGATTGACTCATATCTTTCAATAATCATTAGTTTGAGTGGCTAGTCCCGCACCAACAGCCATTTCGTGCAACGAAATCGAACTTAAAGCAGCTAAAGCCAGGAAAACCTGCGGTAAATACAAGTTCACCGCCAAAGACCAAGACATCAGGGTCCTTGGTAGCACTTTCGGAATTAATCGTATTCAACACATAATCAACTCCGCGATAATCTGTTAATTTTCCCAGCACTCCATATACATCTTCTGTTGTACAATCAATGGCTTTATCGGCTCCTTCTGTATGGTAGTATATTGCTGGACACAATCACTATACCAAACAAAGCGGTGTTTTCCTATTTTTGCAAGAGATAGCCCCGTAACAGCCTTATTTATCAAGGGATTAAGAACAATTTCGTGGTGCGAAGTTAGAGTTCATAAAGACCAAAATCCCATGTTTTCTTGAAGAATCCTTCACTAAAAAAGTTTTACAAATTAAATATATTGTTATATAAATATACTTTATACAACAATAATGGTTATAGGTTGAATTGAAATTTGGGAGGTTAATATGAAAATCACAGATCATTTTATCCCTGTTTTTACCAAAAGAAATGGATACAACCGTTGATTATTATGAATCTCTTGCTAACCGACCTATGCATCTCACCGTTAGCTTTGTTCATGTGGAATCGAAAGGCTTCTAATTTATTCTTTTTTATTCATTACTAAATCCTTTTGTATTGATCTAAACTCTTTATCATCCTTGCGATGGCGAGCTCACTCTAGAAGAGTACGAGTGTTGTTAATTTCAGCAAAACTTAACTGGTCCGTGATAAAGGCAAAAGCAAAAGTTTCAGTATTGAAAATAGACGGGTTATTAAAATCCCCCAAGCTGCATGGATCACTTCTCCAAAGGTTTCATTTCCCTCAGTAATCCCAATAGAATGTTTCAATTGTGCAAGGTAACTTCGCTTCTTTCCGGATTGTGGATCTTGCGTAAAAGCAATGAAATCATCTGTATGATAACCCTCGTAACGACCTTGAGGCTTAATTCTTGTAATTGACCATACCGGTAAACAAGGAACGTCCTGTTAACATTAGAACAACAAACGTAGCCTGAACACGTGTTTCAAAGTTGCCTCTTCCCCCCTCCTGTAGAGAATGGATTACTTGGTTATTTAATTGGTTCAGTCATATTCTCGTCCTTCCGTTCAATTTTAGTGAATATCCGATAGTTAGATCTATACTAAATGTCTCATACCACCTATATATTGGGAACCATAATCATTTTTAAAGAGTCAATTAAGACTGGTTTATTGAGAAAAAGACTGCACACCATGATTGTCTCACGATTGGCAGTATTATTAGAAACTATTCACAGAAGGTCATGGTTGCTTCATACACCCATAAATTTTTTTAGGAATTATTAATAAGTTTAATTCACACAATGGTATTTTTGTCAGAGAAAGCTCTGAATATTAACTCTTTCGTCACTGTAATCTAAAAAAAGTTCTCAGGCTGTAGTGGCTCTTCTTTTTCTTCTAACTGTAGATCAATAGTGAACTTAGGCCTAAAGGTATTAACTTCCTTTGACGATGCTTTCAAATCTAAGTTCAATTCCATATTGAATAAGGCGTAATTTGTATACTCATTCAGTTGGTCGAATGATTGTACCCCCTTATACATCACACCGTCATAACCAATCTCATTACAACATGCTCCAATATAATTGGGTAATAAATATGCTGTTTTTACGATATTCGTATCTTCATTAACTTCGCTAAAAAAACCTTCGAAATTCGAATCAAACGACCCTATGTTAAACAGTTTTAGTTTCTTCTTGAGAATATCAAAAGTAATGATATCAATAAGTTGATCATGTGAAGGATTAATCTCATAAGGAATGGCGCGTTCTTGATTCGTTACATACAGTACAGGTACGCCAATAGAGTTATATCGACCATGTGAAGGCTTCCCTAGCGGAGCTGTCCACAACTCCTCAACAGTGTAAGCCTTACTGGAGTCCACTGCTCTTGTTCTACCTCTAAATAGCTTTACTTCTGAAGCTTTTAATATGTCGTACTCTCCAGCATCGTAATGTTTTTTTAGAACATTGTATATGGCTGCTCCTGTCTTATTCTTAAACGCCAGCATTGGTTGCGTTCTGAGGACATCTCGAAATTTCAACAAATCTTTTTCAGAGATAATTTCTTCATATTTCTCCGCAAATTCCGAGAAAGCTTCTACTTCAAAACCAAGCATGCTTTCAACCTCTTGATTAGTGTACACATCATCCTGCTCATCAAAAATACCGGCATCCGGATTATTTCCATCCCTCGCATGTCTTCCATACCCACACTTACACTTAATCAGTTTAACGAAAACTGGAACTAAAACATCAGGCACGCCAGAATCCCTTAAATATCCACCTACATTGTCATGACTCCCGCCCAAATCAATTGGTGAGCCCTCGTACGGATCATTGTTATAACTGTGTTCAAACCATCTACGCTCATTCCCATGACAGCGTTCACAGCCTCCTATATCCTGTGATAGGTTGTCTGCGATTGAAGTCAGTAGAGTATAGGAGATGTTCAATCTATGATAATCTTCTTCTACCTCATCACAACAGACATCACAGTAGATAACTTCCTCATCAATTCCATTATTCACAGTAAAATCCAAAACATATTTTGCATATGGAGCAATCGGTTTTCCTGATTTCTGAAAGAAATCAAAGATTTCTCTCGCACAGTAACTACATATTGTACACTCCGTTAAATCCAACGCCTTGAGCACTCCTTAGCCCCCCATTATATGTCTAATTTAATACATCTACTTAATCATAATTAGCAAAGACTACAAATCCATATGAATCTATGTAAAGAGTTCAATCAATTGTTATACTAAGTACTGGTGTTTTATCTCTGAATAATGACAATGAGTTTCATAGTATGGATTGTCAACACTAAACTAGACAACCTTTTTGTGGTGTCTCTGTTTGAATTCAACCGGACTCAAGTATTCTAGAGAACCATGAATCCGAATATGGTTAAACCAGTGCACATAGTCATGTAATTCTGTGGTTAGCTCAGCTAGACTTTCAAAATGACGTTTCTTCACAAACTCCGTTTTGAAAATTTTAAAAGTGGCCTCCGCAACGGCATTGTCATAGGGACAGCCTCTCATACTCAAAGAACGCTCAATCTGAAAAGCCTCCAGCGCATCGTCGATGAGCTTATTCTTGAATTCATTTCCTCGGTCGGTGTGGAAGAGCTGAATGTCATTCAGGTTGCCCTTAATTGAGGCCAAAGCATGGTAAACCAGCTTGGCATCCTTGTGTGGCCCCGCACTGTAGCCGATAATTTCGCGGTTAAACAGATCCACAAAGAAGCATACATAATTCCAATATGAACCCACTCTAACGTACGTCAGATCGCTTACGACGACAGATAACGCCTGCTCTTGTTCAAATTTCCGGTTCAATACATTCGCTTGCTTGGCTTCATTGTATCTCGTGGAATGAGGCTTGTACTGAGCGACCGTATACGACGAAACCAGCCCATATTCCTTCATGATTCGTCCAATTCTCCGCCTGGATACCGTAAAGCCTTGTTGGTGCAGCTCTTTTTTTATCTTACGCGTACCATAGTTTTGACGACTCCTTTGAAAAATGTCTACAATAATAGAGGAAATTTCATCCTCGGATGGAACTTCGACTTTGCATTCTTCATAA
>NZ_FOYG01000011.1:0-217894 GCF_900116035.1 Paenibacillus sp. cl130 | reverse complement strand
TTTACCCCACCAACTAGCTAATGCGCCGCAGGCCCATCCACAAGTGACAGATTGCTCCGTCTTTCCTCCTTCTCCCATGCAGGAAAAGGATGTATCGGGTATTAGCTACCGTTTCCGGTAGTTATCCCTGTCTTGTGGGCAGGTTGCCTACGTGTTACTCACCCGTCCGCCGCTAGGTTGTTTAGAAGCAAGCTTCTACTTAGCCCCGCTCGACTTGCATGTATTAGGCACGCCGCCAGCGTTCGTCCTGAGCCAGGATCAAACTCTCCATTAAAGACCAACCGAAGTTGGTTTATAGAAAGAGCGATAAGCTCATTTTTAATGCTAGCGATTCTTCTTATAAAAGAAGAAATCTTTATTTCATCATCCATTTGTTCAGTTTTCAAAGAACTTGTCTGTTCTCGTTCATTCAACGAGCCAGGAATTAGATCATACCATGTTAGTCGCTTTCTTGTCAAGTCTTTTTTTGATTAACTTTTCAGCAACCTCGCTTCAAGAAATGTTATTCTCAAAGCAACGTCTAATAATATATCATGCCTAAAGTTATTTAGCAAGCATTTATTTATATCTATTTTATTTCCTACTATACAACAGATAATAAGGCAGCCACCCCGCCCCAGAGCGGAATGACTGCACTCATTGCAAAACTATTTATTCTTGTTCCAGCAGTCTGATAAATTCATCCTCATCTTCTATGGTGTCAATTCCGAGCTGTTGGGCCTTAGCCAGCTTACTCCCAGCCTTTTCACCAGCTATGACTAGAT
This sequence comes from Paenibacillus sp. cl130, assembly GCF_900116035.1. NCBI lineage: Bacteria > Bacillati > Bacillota > Bacilli > Caryophanales > Paenibacillaceae > Paenibacillus > Paenibacillus sp. cl130. Next base: position 217,130 of record NZ_FOYG01000011.1, on the reverse strand, counting down.
CCGTCTTTTTCGATACAGACCCCGCAACTTTGGCTCCCAGCGCCTCCAGCTTGGATACAGCTTCTTCACGCGTAAGCTGATGCAAGGTACCTGTAAGCACGACCGTTTTGCCACTGAAAAAGCTGTCTGTCTTCTTCTCCTGTGGAGCTTCAGGGGCTTGAGCTTTCACCCCTAGAGACAGCATCTTTTCAATTCCCGCCTGAGTAAATGGATCGGCAAAGAAAGCCACAATGCTTTCGGCTACAATCCCGCCTACATCCGGTAGTTCTATCAGTTCTTCCACCGTAGCGGACATCGTCTTGTGCAAATCACGGTAATGTTCAGCCAACATGCGTGTTGTCGCTTTACCGGTATTCGGTATACCCAGAGCATAAAGGAAAGAAGCCAAATCTCTCTCTTTACTCTTTTCTAGTGCCGCCAAGAGGTTACTGGCCTTTTTCTCACCAAACCGCTCCAGCTTCACAAGATCATCATATTGGAGTGTATACAGATCCGCAGGCTCGCGCACTTCCAGTTCGTCATGTAGCTGTATGGCCGTTTTGTCACTGAATGTCTCAATATCCATAGCATCACGTGAAGCAAAATGGGAAATACGAGCCACAATTTGTGGTTTACACCCCAGCTTATTGTCGCAAAACAAATGGGCACCTCGCTGCTGCAACGGAAACCCGCAGGCTGGACAATGATCTGGTACGACAATTTCCTCCCCGTCGTTCTCAGACGTTACCTTTCCTAATATCTCCGGAATGACATCATTTGAGCGACGGATAAACACACGTGCCCCCAAAGCAAACTTCAGGTTTTTGCGCTCAATGTCACCAGCATTGTTCAGTGTACAATTTTGTACAGTGACTCCCGCCAGCTCTACCGGCTCTACCCTTGCAAGTGGGGTGATTTTACCGGTTCGTCCTACATTCCACTCAACCGAGTTAAGCACCGTTGTCGTTTCCTCAGCTTCGAACTTATATGCCACCGCCCAGCGTGGGAATTTATCGGTATACCCGAGAGCCTCACGTGTGCGCATATCTGTAATTTTCAATACTGCCCCATCAATGAGGTAATCCAATCCGGCACGAGATTCTTCAATCTCAATCAGTTGCTCCATTACATCTTCAAAATTATCAAAGTAAGTCAGGTAAGGGTTTACCTTAAAATGATTTTCACGCAGGAAAGTCATCATTTCCTGGTGGCTGTCAAATTGGATACGGTCTGCATATCCCACATTGTAGAAAAATGCATTCAATCGTCGTTCTGCTGTCACTTTGGGATTCAAGTTACGCAAAGCGCCAGCTGCGGCGTTGCGTGCATTTTTAAGAGGGTCCACGGCAGTCTCATTATATTTGGACAGTACAGAGAGATTCATTATCCCTTCTCCCTGTACTTCAATTGTTCCATTTCGAAAAGGAATTGTAAGTGGCACGGATTTAATGGTCTTCACCTGTGCCAATATTCCCTCACCCACCACGCCATTACCGCGGGTAGAAGCCTGTACCAGCTGTCCATCAGTATACGTCAGGTTCAGCGTCAGTCCATCAAATTTAAGTTCTATTGCATAGCCTGGAGATGGCAAAGGTTGCTCCGGGTTCTTGGTATTGTAATCATTGACCAGTTTAACAACACGCGCGTTCCATGCACGCAGCTGTTCCATATTCTGAGCTTTATCAAGGCTCCATAATGGGGCAAGGTGGCGATGCGGTGTGAAACCTTTGAGTAACTCCCCACCCACACGCTGTGTCGGCGAATCCGGCAGCACAAGACCGCTCGTCTGTTCAAGCGCTACCAGCTCGTCATAAAGCACATCATATTCTTTGTCGCTGATCTTGGGTTCATCCAGTGTGTAGTAATGATAGTTATATGTGTTCAGTTCAGCAACAAGCTGCTCCATCCTGTGCATTGGGTTCATGCAGGCGTATCCCTCCGGGAACTTCATCAGGGCAGAGGCCTAAGCCAAGCTGCCACTCATGAGGTTCGAGATTTAATGATGTTTGAGATTTATTCTACTTTTGTAATTGGTGCAAAGCCAGCCAGCAGTCGTTTAACCCCTACTGGAGCCGGGAAAGCAATTTGAAGCTCCATATCATTACCCGTCCCTTTTACAGCGACAATGGTTCCAATCCCCCATTTGCCATGCTGTACCTTGTCTCCAGCAGCAAAAATGGAGGGGCCTCCTGCCGAAGCAGCCGGAGTTGCTTTCGCAGATGAAGATGTCGTTACTGTTACGCGGGGTGACGCGGAAGCGGACGAACCACTGCGGCTCATCGTATCAAACGAGCGTTCTCCACCAAAGTTGCTGCCACTACCTTTATTCAGTCCGCGCCCACCATAAGATCCGCCTACATTGCCTGAACGGCGGTAGCGGTCACGTTTAATGATCGTATCCTCTTTTAACTCGTCCGGAATCTCTTCGAGAAAGCGGGAAGGCGGGTTAGCTGTGGTGCGGCCAAACAGAGTGCGCATCTGTGCGCATGTAAGGAACAGTTGCTCCTCTGCACGGGTAATCCCGACATACGCCAATCTGCGCTCTTCCTCCAGCTCTTCGTTATCCAGAAAAGCACGACTATGAGGGAATACTCCCTCCTCCATACCGACAATAAATACGATAGGAAACTCCAGTCCTTTGGCGCTATGCATGGTCATCAATACAACCGCATCGCTTTGCTCTTCTTCATCGTCATTCATGGAATCAATATCGGCAATCAGAGCAAGGTCGGTCAGGAAGGAGACGAGTGACTTGTCTTCCGCTCCTTTTTCAAATTCCATGGTTACCGAAAGGAACTCATCAATATTCTCCAAACGCGAGCGTGACTCAAGTGTATTCTCGTTTTGCAGCTCCAATCGATATTGGGTGGTTTCCAGCATTTTTTCTGTTAACTCGGTAACCGACAGGTAGTCTACCATCCGACTTAAACCTTCGATCATATCGTAAAACTCTACCAACGCATTGCGCGTACGTCCTGCAAAGCCCAAATCGTCTACAACTTGAAGGACACGGAAAATCGAAACTCCACGTTCCGCTGCAGCTGCCTGCAATTTACCGACGGTCGTGTCTCCGATGCTTCGTTTTGGCACATTAATGATTCGGATCAAGCTGATGTCGTCGTCAGGATTGGAGAGTAGGCGAAGATACGCCAGCAAATCCTTAATTTCTTTACGATCATAGAACTTGATACCGCCCACGATCTGGTAAGGAATATCCGATTTAATCAAAATTTCCTCGACAACCCGAGACTGAGCATTCGTACGGTACAAAATGGCATGATGGCTATAGGTTTTGCCCGCATTAATATTCTTATGAATTTCTGAGGCGATGAAGTAGCCCTCATCATGCTCGGAGTCAGCACGGTAAACTTTAATCTTGGCTCCGCCTTCTTTGTCAGTCCATAGTTTCTTCGGCTTGCGGCCTGTATTTTGACCAATAACTTCGTTGGCAGCATTGAGAATATTTGAGGTGGACCGGTAGTTCTGCTCCAGCAAAATGGTGCGCGCTTCCGGGTAGTCCTCTTCAAAATTCAAAATGTTGCTAATATCCGCCCCCCGCCACCGATAGATGGATTGGTCACTGTCACCTACTACGCAAATCCGGTGATGCTTGTCGGCCAGCATTTTGCACAGCATGTACTGCGCACGGTTCGTATCCTGATATTCATCAACATGAATGTATTGAAATTTCTTCTGGTAGAAATCCAGTACCTCAGGTACTTCTTTAAATAGCTGAATCGTTGCCATGATCAAATCATCAAAATCAAGAGAGTTGTTGTTTTTGAGCCGTTGTTGGTACTTGGTATATACCTTCGCCACAATCCCCTCAAAATAGTCGCCAATCTTGCGCTCATACATTTCGGGAGTGACTAGTTCATTTTTAGCCGTACTCATCATAGACTGAACCGCTTTGGGTTCAAACTTTTTGGTGTCTATATTCAGATCCTTCATGCAGCTCCGAATGACAGACAATTGATCCGTAGAATCCAAAATGCTGAAATTGGAGGTGAAGCCAATCCGCTCGATATCCCGACGTAAAATACGCACACACATCGAGTGGAAGGTGGATACCCATACATCTCTTCCCTGTGGGCCAATCAGCTTGGATACGCGATCCTGCATTTCACGCGCAGCCTTGTTCGTAAAGGTAATCGCCAAAATGCCCCATGGAGCCGTCTTGCGGGTCGCGATGAGGTAAGCTATTCGGTGCGTGAGCACCCGTGTTTTACCACTGCCTGCGCCAGCCATAATCAGCAGCGGACCATCTACCGCCTCCACAGCCTGACGCTGAGGCGGATTAAGGCGAGCTACCGCCTCATGTATATCTATTGATTGCATGCGTGCATGCTCCTTTCCCTGAGCTTCCATAAATTCACGTTCTATACTTCCAATTTCACAGCTATCGTCTCCAGCGCCTTCGCCAAGTCACGATAAATGATGTTACCTACTACAATGGTGTCACAAACCGCAGCCGCTTGTAACGCGGTAGATTTATCCACGATTCCTCCCCCGTATAGGACACGAGAGCGCTCCGTACTGCGATGTATTTTTTGCACCAGCTCCATATCCCCAAAAGCACCGCTATATTCCACATATACAATCGGCAGATGCATGAGCTTGTCAGCAATCTGTGCATATGAGGCGGCAGATGAAGCACCCAGCGAAGCATCTGCTCCGGTAAGCTTAGCGACCGTGGAATCACCGTTCAAAACAATATATCCTTCCGCCACAAGCAAATCCCACGGGATCACATAACCAAGCTGTTCAATCGCACGTTGGTGCTGCCCTAGAATCCAATTACTGTCAGTGGTATTCAGTACCATGGGAATCATATATAGATCAAACCCTGGCACTACAGCCTCCAGATCGGACACCTCAAGCACACACGGCACCTCATAACGCCGAACCCGTGACAGCAAATCCACCGTATTTTCATAGGTTACGCCCGATGAACCTCCTACCATAATGGCGTCCGTACCAGACATACACACGGCGTCAAGTGCCTCGTCATCCAGTTCCTTGTCAGGATCAAGCTTAAACACATGCTTCCATGATTGAATTGAATCTGCCAACACACATTCCTCCAGCATCCATTGCTTTTGTTATGATCCAGTCGAGCCGAATTCCAATATCCAAAAGCGTTCTATGCTAAGTCTATGACAGTGCTTAAAAGGTGTCAATGTTCGTATCAAATGGGAACACCCCGTTCAGACAACTCATGGTCGTAGCGCATACAACCAACTGCGTTTACTAAGTTCTTTTTCCGTTAAAATATCTGTATAGAAACCTCGCACACCCATCTGTTCATACTCAGCCGCATCCTTCAACTCATTAATAGTATTTACGTAGCACACTGCCCCTGCCTGACGCAAACTTTCCACTAAAGCACCACTCACCCGATTCTCTGGTAAAGTTACTGCCGTTATATCATTTTGCTGTACAAATCGAATGATCTGGTCATCTTTATCCTCTGTGGCGTAGAGCGTATAAATAACGGATGGATAGGGATAAATACTCCGCAACGTTTGCAGCATTTCTTCATTGTAAATTTGAGGAACAATACGGGACAAAAGCTCGGGGTTTTTCTCCTGTGCCTGACGGGTCAGTTGTGCAAACAACTGTTTGATTTGGGCAGGGTCCTGTTCTTTCGTATCGGTCACAATATAAGCATCCGGGTATGTCTCCAATAGATCCAATACATCCTTCCAATCTACTGGAGTATAGGAACCGTGTATGGGTGTGTTTTTAAATTGATGATAGCTCCAAGGTTTTCCGCCCTGTTCTGTAGCAACTGCGTGTTCCTGTTGCATTTGCTCTGTAAAAGATTCTGTCCATTCATGGCGCGCCACCAAATGTCCGTCCGAAGTAAACATCAGGTCGACCTCGAATACGCGGCTGCCTTTTTTATAATTTTCCACAAACGCTTCACGCGCATTAGTATAGGCCAAACCATCAACGGCTCCCATGGCATGCGAAATCACACGGTGCGTGGTAAAGCCAGTATGTTCTTCTGTAGATTGCCCTTTGTAACCCAGTAAAAATGTGCCGGTTAATATTAAAAGAATGACCGCAGCAATTAGTCGTTTCATAGGGTGTCACATCCTTTTCGTACAGGTCAATACCCCACATACGCATACTCAAAACAACTGCCAGACGCAAAAACACCCTCCGGCTAAACCGAAGGGTGACTCTGGATTAATACGCATTCTTGAAACCATTGCGAATCGTACGGAAAATAATTTTAATATCGAATAAGAGCGACCAGTTCTCAATATAGAAAATGTCATGCTTAATCCGTTCCTCAATAGATGTATCTCCACGCAACCCGTTGCTCTGTGCCCAGCCTGTGATTCCAGGACGAACATGATGCTTCACCATGTATTTTGGAATTTCCTCACGGAACTGATCCACATAATAGGGTCGTTCTGGGCGTGGACCAACGACACTCATATCACCCAGCAGAACGTTGAAAAATTGCGGCAACTCGTCGAGACTCGTTTTACGAATAAAAGTACCAAAACGTGTGCGTCTTGGGTCATTAGCAGTCGTCCAGCCCGTATCTTCAGTTCCAGGGGGCAGCACCTTCATCGAACGAAATTTGTACATTCGGAAGGTGCGACGGTTCAAGCCTACCCGCTCCTGCTTAAAAATGATTGGCCCTCTGGATGTAATCATCACACCAATCGCCACCCCTAGCATGATCGGAGAGGTCAGGAGAATCGCGAATAAAGAGAATAAAATATCGAACAGACGCTTAAACAATCGATTCCCCGCCACATCCAGTGGAATATCCCGTACATTGATCATCGGCATACCTGCAAAGTTGTCAAAGTACGGGCGAGCCGGCAAATAATCGAAAAAGTCGGGGATTATAAGCGTGCGCACTCCAGCTTTTTCACACATGTTGATAATCTTGGGGTACTTATCATGAGCATCCAGCGGCAGCGCCAGAATGACCTCGTCAATCATCAGACGCGACAGCGTAGCCTCCAATTGATCTAAGCCTCCAAGAATCGGGCGAAAATGCGCCTCTTCCTCTTCACTCCAATGCCGCTTATCATCCAGAAAACCCACTACCTCGTATCCCAGATCAGGATACTGTCCAAGGTTATGATAAAATCGTTGGCCTAGAGTACCCGCCCCGAGAATAAGCATGAATTGCTTGTTGTATCCTTTTTGACGGAGAGCTTTAAGAACTTGCTTCAAAAAAAATCGGTAAAACAAAATAAGCAGAACGTTTCCAATCATATAGATTGCCAAATAGGACCGCGAAATGTCGATTTGCTTCACGAAGAACATCACACTCAACAGCACGAACAGGCCAACAATATGAATCTGGGTGACGCGGAATACGTCGTCTGCAAACCGTTTTTTGCGTTTGGGCGAATAGAGCGAGAATAACATCCCCAATACTACAGCAATCAGGCCGTAGATTAAGCTCCAGCCTCCATATACTTGAATAGGAAGCGGTTCTTTATAGGTGATCCATTCACTTTCAAATTTGAAAAACCAAGCGATCAGAAATGACAACTGAATGACCGCGAAATCCGCCACAATATATAATTGGGTTAAAAAACGCTGATTTCTGCGTATCATGCTTTCACCTCAGTACGAGATTGTTCCCCGCCGTCTGGCTTGACCGGTGCGGACAACTTATTTTTTAGAAAGGCCATTCCAAATTTCACGGTAATTCCCGCATATACAGCCATATTGGTGATCCAACTGTATTGCTGTTTATAATGCTTACGATGAAATACCCACATTGCTCTATGAAACTCATAAATAATTTTCAAAGGACGACGGCGAGCGCTGCCCCCTTTGATATGAATAATATATGTGCGCGGGTAGTAGTAAATGCCCCACCCGGCTTGCTTAATCCGGTAACACCAGTCAATATCCTCACCATACATAAAAAAGGTTTCGTCCAAACCCCCGACCTGGTCAATCGTCTCCCGGCGCACCAGCATAAAAGCACCTACCAGTACATCTACAGGATACTCATCGTCCGGGCTTAGATGCCCAAGCTGATATTGATTGTACTTCGGGTTATCCGGGTGACGCTTCGACCAGCCGAAAGCGTAGTAAAAAGAAGCTGACGGCGTTGGAAATCCTCGCTTACAAGCCTTGTCTAATGATCCATCCGGCAAGATGACCTTGCAACCCGATGCCCCCATCTCCGGATGCGTATCCATAAACTGAACCATTGTATCCAGCGTGTCCGGTTGCACCAACGTATCGGAGTTCAATAACAATATATAACGCCCGCTGGCTACTTCCATCCCCTGGTTGTTCGCCTTGGCAAAACCTGTATTATTCTTATTGGCTATCAACGTAATCTCCGGGTATGCAGCACGAATAGCCTCAACAGATCCGTCACTGGAGTGATTATCAATAACAATCACTTCATATCGGTACTGCGACTTTGACGCATACACCGATTGCAAACAATCCAGCGTCAATTGACACGTATTATAGTTGACGACCAGTATGCTTACATCCATATTTAAAACGCTCCTGACAAATTCAGTAATCTATTCTACTATCGCCTATTATAGCATACCGCGCAGACCACGGGGCGCAAAAAAGCACATAACTTGTAACCTTACATAGTTAGTAGAATTTCACAAAATTCGATTCCTGTCGCTCCAAAGTGCAAATATAGACAAACGAAACCATTTCGATCTATATATTGTTCATTGGGAGTCGTTTATTAGATTTTTGTAAAATCCTCGGTTGAGGTCTAAAATTCATCGTGGTAAGATATACATGGAAAAAGGGCTGGTGCCAGCCAGCCCCTGCGCAACCAACGCTCCAAGAGCGGACGGTTTTGGAACAATCAGGCCGAAAATAGACCCTTCCTTGCGGGGGCGGTCTATTTTCGTTTGTTAAACTCTAACAGTGTGACGATTAACGCCCCGAACGTCAGCATTAAACTGAGCGCCTCAAACACTGTCACAGGCTTCACCCCCCTCCTCGGGAGAGTTAGCCGACCGCCCTTGCCAGCTCTATCGGTTGCACGTTTCAATTATACTATATTTTTCCATAAAGGAACACGCATTCGATGGTATTTTATCTAGTATTCATTTGCACCTTTGACTATTTGACGCTCATATATGGAAAAAAGTTTCAATATTTTTCTTTCCATACCTCTATAACTTCCTCATTATGAAAACCAACTTATAAATCCAGTTGTCCAACCGTGACTGCCTATAAAATGGAGACTGCCAAATATATTTCATACGAGAAAATACGCCCTTTTGGTAGCTTTCCAGGAACTGATCCATATCTTTATACATTTGAGGAGACATGTCTTGTCCATAAAGTTGAATAAATTGCTGGGCTTGTTTGCTTAAAATATAGCGATTTTTTCCTTTTATAAATCTACTTAGTCTTTTCCTCCACTTGCTAACCCAGCCATCGGTAGAACCTCCTAGCACATTGTTTTGATGCTGCCGATACCAAATGGACGGCTCGGGGTCAAAAACAACCTCACCAAAAGAGGAGGTGCATAAATAAATCCACCAGTCATGCATAATAATGTTATCCAAAGAAGTCGGAATTCTCTTTTTCACGAGCTTGAGTGTTTCTGTATTGATCACCATGGTACAACCTACACACACATTCTCAATGAGAGCATTATAGAAGGATACAGGTCGTGGGATGTCAGCTGGCCATACTTTAAGTGGTTCCAATGTTTGAGAGACCATTTGTGTAGCAGAACAGTACATCAGCGGCCGGCTTCCATCCTGATCCCTCAGATGAGCCGCAGCCTGAGCAAGTTTGTTCGGCATCCACACATCATCCTGATCACAAAAAGCGTAATAGTCGAATGCCTCAGACGATCTTTGAATCAAATCAAAAAAGCTTTTAATAACCCCTACATTGCTCTCGAGGCATAAAATAATCTGTTGAGGATAACGTTGCTTCAGCACTCTCAACTTGGCAACCGTATCATCTGTCGAGCCATCATCACGAATTAGAATCTGAACTTCTACGTCTTTTTGATTGATGAGACTTTCTATTTGCTCATCTAAATAAGCTGCTCCATTATATGTAGACAATAAAATTTGTATGTTAGGTCTGTTCAGAGTAATGACCTCCTTCTTTTAAAATGTGTAATAGAGGGACAATAGGTTCCATCTGCTTATACATTATAATGCTCAGCGTCCTTAATCAACATAGGCTTTAATATAATAAAATCTCCCAATCATGAACTGATGGGAGATTGTTGATATTTATAATAAGGTTTTAATTACTCGGATTTACTAAGACACTCCTGCAAAAAATCACGCAATCCCTCACGCCATTCGCGCAAATCATTTAACCCGTTGGTTCGGATCGCTATATGCTCCATAACAGAGTTGCATGGCCGCGCTGCCGGTCTGGGGAATTGCTCTGTGCTGCACGGCTCCAATTTCGCTGTGATCTTGGCATCTAATATTTCCGCCGCATCCTGTAAAATAGCTTGCGTAAATTCATACCAGGTACAGGAGCCACTATTGGATGCATGGTATACGCCATACTTCTCCGTTTGAATCAATTCCGCCAAAAAACGTGCCAAATCCACTGTATAGGTAGGTGAACCCTTCTGATCATTCACCACCTGCAGGAGCGGCTTCTCCTGACCAAGCTTCAGCATCGTTTTGACAAAATTGTTCCCGTGCAATCCATAAACCCAAGATGTACGAACAATAAAATACCTAGAGGAAAGTGTTTGGGTCAATACCTCTCCCGCCCGTTTGGACTTTCCGTAGATACTCTGCGGATTGGTATTATCGTACTCATGATATGGCTGCTTTGCCGTTCCATCGAACACATAATCTGTACTGATATAAACCAGCTTGGCTCCAACCTTTTCCGCAGCCAGCGCCATATTACGTGTACCTGCCGCGTTGACTTGATAAGCCCCGTCTACATCGGTCTCCGCTGCATCCACAGCCGTATACGCTGCACAGTGGATTACGGCGTCAGGTTGATATTGTCCTACAATCTTCACCGTCTGCTGCAAATCCGTGATATCTAATTGTTCGCGATCGTAACCCAGGACATCATGTCCTTGCTCCTGAAAAACCTTTACTACATCTTTACCAAGTTGACCGGATGCTCCAGTAACCAATACCTTCATTCTACTCATCCCCCAAGCGGGAACCGTACTGCTTTGCATAGTATTGTTGATATTCGCCAGATTGAATGCGAGTCCACCATTCTTCATTGTCCAGATACCAGCGAATCGTTTCTTTAATGCCGGTTTCAAAAGAGTGCTTTGGCTTCCAGCCCAACTCATTCATCGTCTTCGTTGGATCAATGCCATAACGGCGGTCATGACCTGGACGATCCTGCACATACGAAATCAGAGATTCTGGCTTGCCCAGCTCCTCCAATACCGTTTTGACGATATGCACATTTGTCCGCTCGTTATTTCCCCCGATATTGTATACTTCACCCAGTTTACCCTGATGAATGACCAGATCAATTGCACTGCAATGATCCTCTACATACAACCAGTCGCGAATGTTCAAGCCATCCCCGTATACAGGTAGCTGTTGATCGCTCAGTGCACGTGAGATCATTAGCGGGATCAATTTTTCAGGAAACTGGTATGGACCATAGTTGTTAGAACAACGCGTGATATTCACTGGTAAACCGAAGGTTTCATGATATGCACGAACTAGCAGATCGCCACCTGCCTTGGATGCAGAATAAGGACTATTAGGCTGCAACGGAGTTTCCTCCGTAAACAATCCTGTTTCTCCCAGAGAACCGTACACCTCATCTGTTGATACCTGTACAAACTTGGTCACGTTATATTTCTTGGCTGCGTCCAGTAGCACTTGCGTACCCAATACGTTTGTTTTCACAAACACTTCCGGTTCCAAAATACTCCGATCCACATGTGACTCCGCTGCAAAATTAACTACCACATCGATTCCCTGCTGCATCAGCTGGTCAATCGCTTGTGCGTCGGTAATATCTATTTTGATGAAGCTATGTTTGGGATTATTTTCAATGGATTTCAAATTTTCCAAGTTACCTGCATAGGTAAGAGCATCTATATTTACAATTTCGTAATCTGGATGGTGTTTTAGCATATACAATACAAAGTTACTGCCTATAAATCCGGCCCCGCCGGTGACAAGAAGTTTCATACAGACCTCCTAAATCTTATTATTCCTCTAATCAAAATTAATGTTTGCGTCAGCCAGTGCTGGATGCTTCTGATCCTTCTCCGAAAGAATAGCATGAGAAGTTGGCCAATCAATCCCTAGTGCAGGATCATTCCACAGAATTCCACGATCATTTTCAGGTGAATAATACTCGTCTACCTTATACAGCACTTGAGTGTTAGGAACAAGCGTACAGAACCCATGAGCAAAACCCTTAGGCACCAGTAGCTGACGTCTATTATGCTCGCTTAAGATGACTCCGACCCATTGACCGAACGTCGGAGAACTTTTACGAATATCCAAAATCACATCGTAGATAGCTCCAGAAAGCACACGAATGAGTTTGGTCTGCGCTTTAGGATTAAGTTGGTAATGCAAGCCACGAATCACACCGGCTTCTGCAGACAAGGATTGGTTATCCTGAATAAAAGCATGGTCTATTCCGTTTTCTTTCATGATCTGTTCATTGTAACTTTCCATAAAAAAACCACGGTGATCACCATGAACCACGGGTTCAATGATTTTTGCACCTGAAAGTACTTCCTTTATTATCATTCACGAAACCTCCAACATCTTGAGTATATACTTTCATTTATGATTACTATAAGATTAATAAGCACACTATATTGGGAGGGAATATGCTTTTGAATTTATCGAGAGTTAATAAAAATTTTGTTTGGTCCTATTTGGTTTTGATGTGGCTACTTATCCCGATTCTAATACTGTTTAAAGTCGATTCTTACTATATTTCCATATTATTCGGTCTAAATATTGCGCAGTCGTTTGTCATAGGTGCTACATACATTTTACACATTAGTGGTATCTTAACATATGCCAAGAAAGAAATAATGGTGCAATACCTAGCTTTTGGCGGTTATCTAGTTGGGATAATATTCATTTACGCATTCCTTCAAAGGGAGCATTTCATTTATTATTGGGACTTTTCAGCCTATTGGAATACGTCCATACAATTTAATAACCTTTTAAGTACAGATTTTATAGCAGCATCTAAACAAATCTATGCAAGCATTTTAAGAGACGATTATTCCGTTTTCCCAACAGTCTTTCTCTCTTTACCATTAAAGTTCTTAGGTACAAGCTACATGAGCTATGTCTTGGCAATCTATACCTGCTTCTTGTATCCTTCTTGTTTGATACTTTTCTTATTATGTATCAAGATTGCTGATCAAATCCAGTTAAACACAAAGTTGAACGTTTTTATGATCTTTGTACTTACATTTACCTTTCCAATTATGATAGCTCCTATGTTAGGTGGATATCTGGATTCTATAGGACTCATTTTTATTTGCTTGTCCCTTGTTATCTTATTTAATAATGATTTTGAACGCTTAAATTTAAAAGCAGTTTTACTCTTAGCAGCTTGCTTGGTATTACTAACATTCACAAGAAGATGGTATGGGTTTTGGATCGTATCTCTTTTTGGCTCGATCAGTATCGCTTTTTTGTTCAAATGGATTCTAGAAAAAGAGTTTCGCTTCAAACAGCTCTTGCAGGTTATTTTAAATTTTTTCATTATAGGATCTTCAAGCGCGTTATTTCTTATTATATTCTTCAATGAATTTATTCAAAGAGCCCTAACCAATAACTTCAAAAACGCCTACTCAGCTTATTATTTTGGTGACGTCTTAAGTAACTTACAGAATTTATTTTATCATTATGGTGCCTTCATTTTTCTGATAGCTCTTGTTGGTTGCATAGGCTTGTTATTTATTAGTACAACTAGGTATATATCAATCTTTGTAGTTACGAACTTATTTATTACGTACTTTCTTTTTACAAGAATTCAAAGCTTAGCTTCTCAGCATTATTATCTTCTTACAGTGAACGTATTAATTCTATTTATTTGTGGCGTTATTCTTATTCTAAACTATTTGTCCAAGATAAAGTATGCAAAAAGTGTTTTCTTAGTTATTATAGTTTATTTAGTCGCTTGTAATTTCTTGGTAACGTTCACTAATGTAAATGCACGACCTGTTACCTATTTTTCTTCTTTATTCAGTGACTTTAAACAAACACCTAGAGTAAGAACGGATATACCTGTTTTAAAACAATTAACGGCTTATCTTAAGGAAATCTCATCAGAGCAGCATAAAGTATATGTTCTGTCTAGCTCTGGAATTCTTAATGATGACATACTCAGACAGATTGAAATGCCTGACAATAGCAACGCTCTTCCATTTATGAATCTGACCCATCACGTTGATTTAAGAGATGGCTTTCCAGTGTCGTTTTTTGAGTCCGATTATGTCGTGATCGCATCACCTACACAATACCATTTAGGTGAAAGTGGTCAAAAAGTTGTAGGTATTCTCGCAGAAGAGGTAATGAACGGATCTCTTAAAAATAATTATATACCTTTAAAGAGCTATACTCTTGATAATAACGTAAAAACCATAGTCTTGAAAAAAACATCATCCATCACGAAAGAAAAAATTGAACTTATACGTTCACAATTCAAAAAAATATACCCTGATAATCCAGATCTATTCTAATTCAATACAGATGTCGATGCATACACAAAAGCCCTCGAAAAAAATCGGGGGCTTTTGTGTAAGTTAATTATCAAGCATTCTTATAAGGAATAGTTGTTGTTTTAGAGCTGCCAAAACTAAATTTTTTGCCAATCAGGAAAGGTAAGAATCTATTAAATAGTTCAATAAAAAGAATACAACTTAAGAAGACAAGTAAGGTAGAAATAACAACAAATGAAATACCGTCTAAATACATATTTGTTTTAACAGAAAACTTCTCGTAAAAATTCACATTCTCCCAGAAGCTAAGTATTAAACCATGCAGACCAAATATAATTAAAGAATTCTTGCCAAAATAGGACAGTAAGCTAGACGACTCTATTTTTTTGGATACGTATATATAAAATATTAAACTAGCCAACACTGACAGATAAAATAATACATAATTATGTCCATAGTAATTTCCTGACATGCCTGGTTTATCATTTATTAAAAATAATAAAAGACCCAGGAAACCCGCCGCGTAAGCAAAATATGGTTTGTTAATTCTGATTTTTTCAATAAAATATTGCTCATTCAACTTGAATATATAACCACAAATAATTAAAGAAGCTGCATTAATTGACGTGCCAAATGACCAAGGAAGTGCATGTGTGTCAAGCTTACTTAAGAATGCACCAAGTATGGTTAGCAATATCCAAAATACATACATATAACTTCTTTTAGACGAAATTTTCAAGACTAAGTACGAAATGATCTGGGCTAAGAAGAGACAAGGTAGGAACCAAAGAGACATATTTAGAATACCCAAGTGATTTCCATCTGCATATAAAAAAGTTTCAATAACAACCATTGGATCAAGCGTTCCGACAATCCCCATCCAATGCATCCAACCAAAATACAATAATGAGCATATATAAAGAGTCGTATATGGTAAAAGAATTGTTTTGATTTTAGACCACAAAAAACTACTAAACTTATACTTTTGAAAATTAGAAGTAAACCCAGAAGCAAAAAAGAAAAGAGGCATATGGAAGGAATAAAAATAACCTATAATAAAGCTCTTATCCATCATCTCATTCCCTTTAAAACCATGAGGCACCAAATGTGAGAAAACTAAAAAAATAATTGCCAATCCCTTTAGTACATCCACCCACTTTATTCTAGTTGGAAGAGCATTCACAATTTGCATTTAAACAGTCTCGCTTTCTTAATTATTTAGTATCACCATAAGATGTCGCTAGTTCTATGATAATACTAAGAAAAAAGCTCATAATTCATTTCACTTACTAATTTGTTAGCAAGCATCAATGAACTATGTGTTCCCGCATCAGTCCACCAATTCTCTAAAATATCAAATGTAAGTTGGTTTCGTTGAATATAAGCGTTATTAACATCTGTTATTTCATATTCTCCTCTTGCTGAAGGAGTCAAGGTCTTGATGATATTGAATACCGAGTGGTTGAACATATAAATGCCCGTAACTGCATAATCACTCTTAGGAATCTCCGGCTTTTCTTCAATATTTACAATGTTATCGCCTTGTAATTCTGGTACCCCATAGCGGTTAGCATCAGGCACTTTATGAAGTAGTAATTTCGCTCCTGATTCTTGAAGTTTGAATTTTTCAACAAAAGATGATATATCATCTTTAAAAACATTGTCCCCCAAAATAACAACCATCTTGTCATTGCCAACAAAGTGCTCAGCTAAAAGCAAAGCCTGGGCAATCCCCCCGGCTTCATCTTGCACTTTGTAAGTCAGAGTAACTCCAAGGTCGACACCACTTCCTAAGAGATTAACTACATCTCCCATATGTTCTTTTCCGGTAACGATTAAAATATCATTTATATTCGCCTTTTTGAGCTTATCAATAGAGTAATATATCATCGGATATTTACCAATTGGCAATAAATGTTTGTTTGTAACTTTAGTAAGGGGGTATAATCTAGATCCAGTCCCTCCAGCTAGTATAATCCCTTTCATATCTAAGTTCCTCCTATTGAAGCTCTTTTATAAGCAGCTCCATAATGGTTTTTGCACGAGCTTCCCAATTATTATGGACTACGAAGTCCTCCAGTTGCTCTTGATCATAAAAAGGGCGTTGCAGGGTATCTATATCCTTTAGATATTTTCTTATTTCCTCTAAACTATTATATAGATAAATCCCTTCCTGATTTAAAAGCCTTGTTTCTTCGCTATCCACCGCTAATATCACTTTATTAAAACTCAAATACTCATAAACTTTTACTGGATTGATCGTATCAATTCTATCCGAATTCCTCAAAAAGGGGTATAAACAAATATCAAAAGCATCAATAATCGCACCAATTTCTGATTTAGGGACAGTCTCATAATATTTAATCCTATTATGCTGTTCAAAATTATAATTCAGGTTATTTCTCCCAACCAAACATACAACAAATTTCTCATCAAATTCAGTAATAGCCCTAACCGCTTCCACATCAAACCAGTGGTCAATCGCCCCTACATATCCAAAAATGTAGTAGCCTTCGTGCTTTAACCATTTTAACTCGCTAACAACCAAGCTAGCTACATTTATATTTAGTATAGCTGTATCAACAGCATTTTTCACCAAATAAGATTGTCTACACAATGTTTGAGAATGCTTATGCAAATGGTTACTTGTAGAAATAACAAGATCCGCCTTGGCAAGTAATTCAAGTTCCCACTTTTCGAGTAATTTCTTCATCAATGCATTGTTAGTTAGAAATACATAGTCGTCCATTCGATCAAACACAATCTTCTTATTATTATTTGATTTAATAAGAGGATAAAAGACTGGACTTCCCAACCAAATGATATCTGCACTGGAAACTAAATCTTCCAACTGTCTCTTTTCAAACCATTGATTCATATGAAATACGTCTAAGCTTTCAAAGCTTCGGGGTAATCTCAGACTGCCCGAAGGCCTGAATATTTGAAGGCTATCATTTATGGTTTGATTTCTTTTTTTATAATCTGAGTTCTGCCTTACAATACTATTAAGTATACTAATGGATGGTTCTACAAAGGTGATGTGAACCCCCGGCATTTTAGCAAACTCTTCGGCCAAATGTTGCGGACGTTGTTTTAAATCATCCCAATAGATCGGGGAGAAATATAAAATTTTCAATTTAACCGCTCCATACTAATAAAGGCGCCCCTTATTTTTATAAAAGAGGCGCCTTTAAAGTTTTATTAATTATCTATACGATCCTGCCAACTGTTTTCGCGAATTCATATCGTTTTCCTTCATTTGTATTAACTCTTCATACGCTTCAACTGTGTATTGTTTATACAGAATATCAATTTCAACGTCTCGATTTTTAGTCGGAATCTTCTGCAAATGATCTAATTCAGCTTTAACAATTTCGAGGTGATTCTTATCTGCCTCAATATCCGATTCCATCGGCGCATACAGATCCTTTTGCAATTGGTAATTGGTTAAAATACTGTTTCGCATTGTCTTTCTAACATGCTCAACAGTATATCGGGAGGTGTCCACATCATGAATGACCTTCATCTTAGGATTAAGACCAACCTTATAGCCGATTTCTCTCATAGCAAAAGATACAACAATTTCTTCTCCTCCAGCGTAATTGTTTCCTTTACGCCCATAGGCGCTTCTAAAGCCCCCAATTCGCATTAGCGCAGCATGTCTAACCGCAAAGTTGGCTCCATAAGGGAACTCCCACTGAAAATTAGAATCGATAATTTCGTCGCCTTCCACAATAAGCTGACTCCAGTATGCTTCAGTACCTGGTTTAACCACTTCAGGCCGTTCCTCGTGTAAATTGAGTATGATATTCCCACCCATGACCCCGATATCGGGACGATCTGAGAATCCTCTGATGGTTTCCTCAAGCAAGTTGGAGTTTGCGATAGCGTCATCATCAATATAGAGTATGACCTCCCCCTCTGCCCCAAATAAACCAACATTACGTGCAAAGGAAAGACCTTTTAATGGAGCCTCCATATATCGCAGGAAGGATTGGTCAATATTATAGGTTGCTCTGAACTCACGAACCAAATGATGAATCTCCTCATTCAGATAATCATTATTTACAACAATAATTTCATAGTCCGCTTTATCCAACGACTGTTCTATGACAGATTTAATCGCATTTGAAAGTTTCTCGCTCCGCTGGTACGTGCAAATAATAACGGATAATCCCTTATTATAAACGGGTTCACTTTCAATTACCGCCTCAATACGGTACAAGTGATCGTTCTTAACCTTCGTATTTATAAGAGAGAACAGAACTTCCGTATCCTGCGCAAAAAAGTCATAGTTGCTATCTGTTTCACCATTCATTTTATCTTTTATTTTCAGATCCCAAGGATAGTCAGCTACAAATGTATCTGTTGTATGCTCTGATTTATCTATAAGCAGTGCATACGTAGACGTTGAAGCATTAAAATCAATAAATTCAAAATCATGGACTTCACCTGTTTTTATATACAAATAGCAAATAGGCGTTGCCAAATTAAGACCAACAATCGTATTCACTTCATCTCTTCCAACCACAGTATGTCCTTTAGTCAGAACATAGTTCTTAAACTCACCAGTTTCAGTAGCATCTCCCTCAATGATCCACACTAATGGGGTCAGATAAAAATCTCTTCTAAAATCATCAAGTACCATGAGTTTATATCTGTTAGAGGTGATGCCCAGTTCTTGATCTAAAGCGGTCAGTGACTTATCGTGCCAGCGATAATCATATATAGGCTCATCGAACGTCACATGTTTGAGCTCAAATAGAGAGTTCACTCTCATCCAGTAATCATAATCTTCAAGGGTATGCTTATAACTAGAATAGTCACCCAATAACTGGGTTACCTTGGCCCTATACATAAAAGCTGCACCAATCGTATTGTTAGGATATACGTTTAACTCCAATGCAGACTTAGGCAGCATAACATTGCCACTGAACTGTGGTTCTTCATACCAGCCATGGTTGGAAATCACTTGACCGGCAGAGTCGATTAACCTCATGTTCGCATATACCATACCAATATTTTCATCACGTTTAAGATCAGCAACCATCTTCTCCAAGAAATTTTCAGGGAGGATATTATCTGCACTTGTCCACGTATGATATTCACCCTTGGCTAGCTTAAAACCTCTAGATAATGTTCTTGGTATCTTACGATTTTCCTGATGAACTACTCTGATACGATGATCTGCTTTAGCATACTTATCAATAATTTCTGCCGTTGAGTCTTTTGAACCATCGTTAATAATAATGAGTTCAAAATACTTGTAAGATTGCTGCAGAATACTATCAATAGCTTTTGATACATAATCCTCACCGTTATATACAGGAAGGACAACCGATATAAGATCCTTCTCAAACTCAATCTCGAACTTATCAAGAGCCAGAGAAAATGAGTTGTCTTTAGATACTTTATAATTGTAAAATTTATACTCATACCAGGTTAATAACTGATTGTAATTCCCTTCATCTTTGCGTAGATCAATCGGCTGATCCCCCGCGTTAGTTCTTTTAAGCTTATGCGACACTTTAGATTTTATCTTTTTCAGTAAAATAGTGGTGCCATAACTTTTCCATACTCTATATCCCTTAAGAACATATATCATTTTGGACTTGTGTAAGATATGTTTAAGTTTATTCGCCATTTTCCACCTTTTAGAGTTATAAATATTATGAATCTCTGTAGACAGTCTTCCATTATATTCTTCCAACTCACTGAACTGGGTGTTCAGTTCATTATATTGACCAAATAGTTGTCTATATTGATGATTTAATATATCCAAGTTGTTTTTTTCATTATTATAATCCTGTGTAAGTTGAACATATTGCTGTTCTAATTCATCTTTCTTTTCAGACAGAGATTTAAAATCTGCTGACATGCTGCTTATTACATTTTCCTGATGATCTCGTGTTTGAATCAATGTGTTAATCTGATCCATATGCTCAACAATGTGTTGTTTTTGCTGCTCTATTTCTTGGCTTTGAGTTTGATTATGAGTTTGTAATTCATTAAATTCATTTTTCAGGCGTGTATGCCCTGCTCTATAAGCATGGTCCACGTCATCTTTTAGAAATCTGTTAATTACATCCATACACTTATCTATCGTCTCTCTTCCTTTAACCGGAAACATCTCTAGAGTAAATTTCCTTCTTTGTTGTATTAGTTGTTCATCTAAGATTGCATTAAGTAAAGTTTGTTTAATATTGCCGTTATCGCTCACAAAAGGAACAATGTTTTGCTGAACTATTTGCTCTTCCAAAGGTAAAATCCCCTCGAAAGATTCTGTTTGGGGATGTTGGAATATTACAATTGGAGTGTCCGTAAACAGCGCATCAAATATAGCTCCAGAGCCGTCAGACAATATCACATCAGCTTCCTCTATTAAATGAACAAGAGAAGCCTTGTGATCAAGCACATCAGGGATATGCGACTTAACTAGACTAACCCGTTCATGCTCCAAAAAAGAAGTGCCATGATGCAATTTCACCTTCATATTAAAGGTATCTGACATTTCTTCAATATGGTTCATAACAAGCTCAATAGACGACTCATTCCCATACGTAGGCAAATAAAGCAAATTATATTTATCCGTTTCGCGCTTCTTCCTTTGAAATTTGGCGTATTTAATCATTCCTACGATTTCTGTCTGAGTGTACGCTGCCAGAACCGAGGAATCATACAGCCCATTACAAAAGATAAAATCGAAATTCCGACTCCATGTATCTAAATTCCAGTTTGGTTTAGCCATTCCATACTGGTATCTAAACTTATAATCGGACTTAACTTCCAAATAATAAGGGAGATAAGGATAGAAAGCTATTTTATATGCCTTGTCAGGTACAGAGCTTGTTAGAGTCACTTTTATACCGTTGTTCTTCAAATAATGATAGGTATCTAAGGACATGTCGCCCCAATCTTCTTCTTCAATGTGAGGGACATAAATATCACAAACGATCTGCTTTCTTTCACACTCCTCAATTAAAGGCTTAATCGTTTCATATAAAACTAGATTGTGAATGACAAAAGCTATAGATCTGTTCATATTCACTGCAAAACCTCTTCCTTTCAGGCAAAAATCTTATACTTATTTTCTTAATTTCAGTAATGTCTCATTCAGTAAAGTCGATGATGTACTCTTCGTATAGGGAAAATATATAATTTTCACTCCAACTTCCTTAAACTGCAACTCATACTGGTCCCAACGTTCATTTTGAAACCAATCATCACCAACGAACATTACGTCATATTTTAATTTTTGCCAAACCTCAAATTTATCCATGGAGTCCTGAGGAATTACAGTATCAACAAAGCTGATGTTTCTGACAATCTCAATTCTTTCCTCAAAAGGAATTACTGCTTTTTTGTACTTATATGAAACTAACTCATCTGTTGTCACACCAACAATGAGTTTATCACAGAGTGATTTAGCATTTCTCAACAAATTCAAATGCCCAATATGAAATAAATCGAAGACTCCGGAAGTATAGCCGATAATCATAAGATTTCTCCTAACGTAGTTAAATTGAAGTTAAACCATTTGTCGAATGTCGTCTTCCCTTCAATTTTCTCAGAAGATAGGACTCTTTCAAGTTGAACAGGAAAACCCACCTTTTTTCTGTTTACAATCTCTGCAGGGACAATATCTTTAAAAATTCTCTTGAGAGGAGCCTTAACAACCCCATCCTTCATTTTGTACAGAGAGTCTACACCTGCAAGCCTTTCAATTAATCTATAGTCCAAGAAAGGAGATCTTGCTTCTACGGAATTTAACATTGAGGCACTATCCAGCCTTTTAAGTAACCCTCTCAAATGGGCTTGCTGGAAGAATGCAGCTACGATTTTTTGAGGTGACTTTAACTTCATGAAAGGTGTCAAAGCGTCTTCTACAATCTCTATATCATCTTCAGATCCGTAGGTGTAGAGTTCACTAAAGGCTCGGATATCAAAGTCTGTAGCGCTACTAGCCCATCTGAAAATACGGTCATACCCAAAAAAAAGCTCATCAGCGCCTTCTCCGCTTAATATGACTGTATTTTTAGCAGATGCTTGCTGAGTCATATGATACAGTAACACTTCGTTGGGCACAGACAGAGGCTCTTTTTTTACAGTTATAAGCTCTCGAGCTAATGATAAAAAGTGATCAGGTTCAAACAATATCGGATGATGAATGGTATTGTATCTTGTTGCTGCGATTTCAGACCACTGAAACTCATTATAATCTTCAAAACCAACAGTCCAAGTATGCTCTACTTTGGCAAGTGCAGTAATAATCGTGCTGTCCAATCCCCCGCTTAGGTAACTTCCAATTTCAACATCTGCGATCTTACGGTACTCTACTGCAGAGCGAATTAGAAACTCAAGTTCCTCATCGGAAGGAGGTTCTTTTTCAGAGTAATCAATTTCCCAATATTTAATAAATTCGCCATTCTCGTAATAATATCCTGGTGGAAACTCTTTTATTTCATTATAGATAGTACGATCATTAAAAAAGCATCTCATCTTTTTATATTGTCTTACGGCTTCTTGATCTATAGAAATGTTGTGGACTAATGGGAGCAATGGAGCAATTTCAGAACTGAAAATGAACTCTTCCCCATATCTGTTGTAATAAAGCGGTTTTACTCCCATACGATCTCGTGCTACAAAAAATGATTTCTGCTGGACGTCTAAAACAATAAAACTGAACATTCCATTAAGCCAATTCAACATTTGGGGACCATATTGAATATAAAGCTTCAATAAAAGTTCAGTATCTGAGTTTGTTCTCATTTGAATTGAATAATTGGAGGCTAATTCTTTATAATTATAAATCTCTCCGTTAAATATAATCACATATCTTCCGTCATCAGAGAAAAAAGGCTGATCACTTCTCCGATCCAAATCTAAGATACTTAATCTGTTATGCCCCAGCATATAGTTTTCACTCTGATATACACAAAGTGGGGCCGTAGGCCCCCGGTGTTTCATTATATTTAATGAATTAAGAAATACTTCTTTATTTATGGCTACATTAGAAAACAAAATCCCACACATTTTATCACCAGCCTTAATTAATGACTTGCAAATCTATTGTGTTATCTACAAATATTAATCCTGGTACGTAATTATTCTCTGGCTTAGGAACCTCAAAAACAGCTGCTATACTTACGCTATCCAGATAAAGAGGCTCAAAAGGCTTAGGCTTCAAACCAATAGAAATGGTGTATTTACCACTTTCAGATAATAGATTACGGAAATTAAAGTTAACCTCCAGAATGCCCCCCGCTTGCATTTTCGGAACTAATTTTGCTTTATTATAGATATTCATGCCAAACACATCGACACCAGTATGGTTTCTAACCATGTAGCCAATGGTTCCCTCAGAATCTATATCTTTATAATATTGTGCCAATAAACGCAAAGTAACCATTTCTCCAAAAGGGACCTGGTTAACAACTTCTCCATTGACTAACAAGTCTGCTCTTATAAAGCGCGCATCTCCCGTTCCAGAACGAAACTCATTAGCACGTTTTGCAAAAGCAGGGTCCTCTTCTAATAGCAACAGCGAACTTTTCTTATCTGTTTCAGAATTAACAAATACATCCAAAGATTGAACACGTTTCATATCTGCAATTTCCTGGTTAACAATGTTTTCATAAATTTGTGCTACACGTTTCACTGGACCAATTTCGACCATGTGTCCTTTATCAATCAGCAGCGCTGTATCACAAAAACTTTTAATGGTATCCATGGAATGTGAGACAAATAAAACCGTACTTTTTTTGGAGAGCTCTTTCATTTTGGTAATACATTTTGCCTGAAAGTAAATATCTCCAACAGACAAGGCCTCATCCACAATCAAAATATCTGGATCAACATTGATAGCTACTGCAAAGGCTAAACGGGCAAACATACCACTGGAGTACATTTTGACTGGTTGATTAATGAAGTCCCCGATATCCGCAAAGGATACAATAGATTCAAGTTTACCATCCATCTCTATTTTGCTGTACCCCATAAGGGTTCCGTTCAAATATATGTTTTCCATTCCTGTTAAATCCGGATTAAAACCCGCGCCCAATTCCAAAAGAGCAGCAACTTTCCCATTCACTTTAATGCTTCCGTTGGTGGGAGTAATCACGCCTGTGATCATCTTTAAAAGAGTCGATTTTCCAGAACCATTTTTACCAATAATACCAATCGCTTGTCCTTTATTTATGGAAAAGGACAGGTCACTGATGGCCTTAAATTCAGAATGATACTTTTTTTTAAAGGGATGAACAGCCTCTTTTAATCGCTCATTGGGATTATCATATATTTTATATATTTTAGTGACGTTATTAACTTCCACAGCAACTGATTCTGTTTGATTCATCATTTTCTCCTCACAATACATCTGCAAAATGAGATTTCATTTTCTTGAAAATTTTGATTCCTATAGTACCTGCGATAATCACAATAGCCCAAAAGTAGATCGTCATTGATGGATGCTCCCAGAACCATTTGTGATCAATAAAAGTATCCCGATATCCCTCGACGATATAAAAAACAGGATTTAGTTTAAAGAAAAACTGATACTTATCTTCAACAATATTTAAATTCCAGAAGATCGGCGTAAGCCAAAAGAATAGCTGAATAAATACCGCAACAACTTGACCAACATCCTTTACAAAAACAACTAATGTCGCTGTTATGTAAGAAATGGACAAGGAAAGAAAAATCGTGGCTAATAAATAATAAAGGATTTGAATGTTATAAATCGTAAATTCTACATTGTATATTTTAAACATAATGAAAAGAACAATAATAAAAAATACATGTACAAAAAGAGCAGACAAAATTTTCACCATCGGCAGCAAACCAACTCGGAAAACAATCTTCTTTACCAAATAATTGTTTTCTATAATACTATTGGTTGCAGTTGCTAAGCTTTCAGAAAAGAATAACCAAGGCACCATTCCTGTTAATAACCAAAGTATAAAGGGAGTATCTCCAATAGGTACATTTTTAAAACCAACCTGAAATACGACCCAATAAACAAGTATAGATACCATAGGATGTATAAAAGCCCAGAGTACCCCCATGAATGAACCAAGGTATCTAGATTTAATATCTTTTTTAGACAATTCCCAGAGTAACTTTAAATTTTTCGAAAAGTTTTGAGTTAAATTCATACGAGTGTGTCACGACCTTAAACATGGTTTGGTAAGTCTCTTACAATACAATAATGTTAAAATTTGACAGGATTATTCTTGCGATATGGCTCTAACAGCTACGATATGCTAAAATGTTGACGTATCTACAAGAAAAGGAGATTGTAAACCTTGTCGAATCCAGTATACGGGAAACAGGCCAAAACGTCGACCCGTGACGATAAAAGGCCGGCTATGTTTTGGGTGTTAATTGTTGGCATGATTCTGTTTTTAGCTTGGGCTCCCTTCCAGGCTGCACTTTTTAATGGGCAAATGCTCGATTTTGAAAAGCCTCTCTATTGGGCTGTTATCATCGCCTCGATTCTGTTGATCCTGGCAATCGTATCTTATTATAAGAAATTCAAGCTGGAAGAGCAAAGGGATTGGCTGGCTGTATTAGTACTGCTGCTTCCCCTGTCTTATGTGCTTTCACTGACTTCAGCAGCTTCGCATTACCTGGCCATGAATATGGTGGTGGTACAGTGCATATATGCCGCTCTGTTTATCATCTCAATCTATCTACTACAAGATCGCTTAGGCAATAAGATTATTCACAACCTGATTATGACTGTTGCTTATGTCATTGTAGGCTTTGGCTTTATTAACTGGTTTGGACAGTGGGTACTTGCTGGCAAGATGGTAGGCTGGTTTACCCAATATGTGTATCAGTATCGTTATACCAATGCAGTTATGACAGATACAAATGGTCTCCGGCTGACATCAGTGTTTCAATATGCGAATACATATGCCGCCTTTCTAATGGCTTTCCTATTCGCTGCCGTTTTTTGTTTAATGAAATCAAAATCATGGTATGGCAAGGCTACTCATGGTTTCATGTTGGTGCCCATCCTGGTCTCGCTGTTCCTGACCTTGTCACGGGGCGGTCTGGTTATGTTGCCAGTCGTTTTCGTACTGCTTTTGCTCTTCTTTAAACCAGCACGTCAGATTATATGGATTTTGCATTGTGCCATTGCTGGTGTAGCGTCAATATCTATCTTGGCGCCAATTACAAATATGGGTTTACAACTCAACAAGACCTACAACGGCGGAGAGGCTGCGAAGGCTTGGGGGTTACTTATTGGTGTCTCCCTGGCTGTAGCTGTCGTACTGTGGCTTGTTGAACGTTATCTGGCACCGAAGTTGGAAAATGCCCTCAAAGGATGGGCCTCCCGCAAGTTATCCAACCTGTGGCTACCTGTTGGATCAGTTGTGGTGATTGGCTTGCTGGCTTTTCTGTTTATTGGAACTGGCCTGCGCAGCGTACTACCAGAAAACGTCCAGGTCCGGTTTGAAAATATCAATTTCCGGCAGCATAGTGTACTGGAACGTCTTGTATTCTATCAGGATGCTGCCAAATTGATTAAAGATCATCCTGTTATTGGCACCGGCGGCGGCGGTTGGGCTACTTTATACGAGAAATACCAAGATTATCCTTACACAAGCCGTCAGGCCCATAACTTCTTCATGCAGTATCTGGTTGAAGTTGGTATTCTCGGTTTTGTAATTTTCATGTCATTTATCTTATATATTTTCTATAAATATATCCGTAGCTATATGAGACAAGATGATGAAGAACGGGATTCTCACTTCCTGTATCTCATTTTGGCACTCTCAATCTTACTTCATAGCTTGCTAGACTTTAATCTGAGTTACGTGTTCATGGGCATACTGGTATTTGTGAGTCTCGGTGGTATGGCCGCTGCTATGGACAGCAAGCCGCTTAAACGCCTGTCCATGAGTGCTTCCGGATTCCGAATCATGTATAGTGCAGTCATCGGCATTCTAAGCATTGTGGTGCTTTTTGCAGGTCTCCGCTTCGTGCAATCGGCCAATGCTGCCACATCTGCCAAACAGATCATGGCGGTCAGCACATCTTTTGAGGAAATCCAAAGTGCCATTAATAAGGATCTTGAACTTCGTCCTACGCACCCAGATTCGGTTATAAGATTGGCTGCACTGTACAAGAATGTGTATGATCAAACGAAAAAAGAGGAATTTTATAACGCTGCAATAGAGGTACTTAATACGGGCCTGAAGGCAGAACCGTATAATAAAATCATGTATAACTCCAAAGTTAACCTTTTAAAAGCAAAAGGTGAGCATGAGCAAGCCTTCAGTATTTTGGAAAATAACATTTCCAACTTTGTCTGGGACAATGACTGGTACAATATGTTGATTACCCAAGCTTACACTATTGGTAATAAGGCACATGAGCAGAAAGACACAGCCAAGGAACAGAAATATTTCCAAGCAGGTCTCGCTGCTTATCAGAAGGTTCTGGATGGGGTAGCTCATATTAAGACGGTTCCACCTGAAATTGAGTTGACACGTACTTTTGAAGTAACTCCGGGTATTGCGCTCAGTACTGGAAAAATTGAGTTCATGTCAGGTAAGCCTGCTGAGGCTGCAAGCATCCTCAAAAACGGCTTGAAAGACGACCTGAGCGACGCTACAAATCGTGAGATTGCTCGATATTATATCGTCGCTCTGCAAAAGCAAGGGCGGGATGACAAAGCATTGTACGATAAACTAATAAAAGCTGATCCGAAGGAAAAAGAGCAAATTGCTCAGTTAAAATCGGAGAAATAGCAGAAAAAAAGAGACTATCAGATGATGTTATATCATCCGGTAGTCTCTTTTTTATTTTGATAAGGTGAGGTTAGGTGAGCTGTCTATTTTTGTTGGTCAATCTTTTCAATAACCTGTCTCATATAAGCCAGTACTTCATCCTTGATTTCGTTATGCTGCAGAGCATAATGAATAGTAGTTTCAATGAATCCCAATTTCTCGCCAACATCATGGCGATTCCCGTCAAACTCGTAGGCCAGGATCGGATTCTTTTCTCCCAGCTTGGACAATGCATCCGTCAACTGAATCTCCCCGCCTACTCCCGCAGATTGCTGACCCAGGATATCAAAAATATCAGGCGTCAAGATATAACGTCCCATGATCGCCAAGTTGGAGGTTGCTTCTTCCTTCTTTGGCTTTTCTACCAATCGTTCCGCTTCAGAGATTTTGGAAGTAAGTGCATGACCTTCAACTATGCCGTAACGATGTACCTCGTTCCAATCCACTTGTTTTACACCTACAACAGAACGCTGATACTCATCGAACACGTCTATCATCTGTTTGAGGCACGGATTCTCAGACTCAACGATGTCATCCCCTAAAAGGACGGCAAAAGGTTCGTCACCGATAAACTTACGTGCACACCAGATGGCATGCCCCAACCCTTTGGGTTCCTTTTGACGAATATAGTGGATATCTGCCATCTCCGATGGTTTACGCACTTCATTGAGCAGATCCCATTTTTCCTTCGCAGTCAAATTATGCTCCAGCTCAAAGGAGTAGTCAAAATGATCCTCAATCGCCCTTTTGCCTTTACCAGTAACGATAATGATATCCTCTATACCAGATGCAACAGCCTCTTCAATAATATATTGAATTGTTGGTTTGTCTACAATGGGAAGCATCTCTTTAGGCATCGCTTTCGTAGCAGGAAGGAACCGGGTCCCTAATCCCGCAGCAGGAATAATCGCTTTACGGATTTTCATAGGTTAAAACTCCTTTTCAACAAAACTTACTAAATTATTCAATAATTCGAGTAACGTTTGTAAATTGCTAATAGTTTATTATAGCACTTAGTCATTGCAATGTTATATACTTTAAGTAAACCATATTATAAACTAAAAAAGATAGAAATTTGAGTACCAGATATGCCAAAATTTGAGGAGAGAGTTCTTTGGATTCAATAATCAGTAACCCTGTTTTAACGTTAGTTATTCCCTGTTATAACGAAGAAGAAGTACTGCCTGAAACTATAAGCAGACTTACGGTCATTCTTGAGGAGTTGGCAGAGAGTCACCTCATTTCTAAACATAGTAAAATGTTGTTTGTTGATGATGGTAGCCGTGATAAAACATGGGACATCATAGCATCATATAATCTAAAAAATCCTTTTGTCAGTGGTCTCAAATTGGCGAAAAATGCTGGCCATCAAAACGCTCTATTATCTGGGTTAATGGAAGCTAAAGAGACATCTGATTGTGTAATATCCGTTGATGCCGACCTGCAGGATGATCTCAATGCCATCCGAGAATTTATAATAAAATTCAAAGAAGGTTATGACATCGTATATGGGGTTCGAAAAAGTAGAACCACCGACACATTCTTCAAGCGTTCAACAGCCCAAGGCTTTTATCGTGTTATGAGTAAAATGGGAGTCAATATTGTATACAATCATGCGGATTACCGTTTAATGAGCAAAAGAGTTCTCCAGGAATTAAGCAACTTTAAAGAGGTCAATCTCTTTTTACGTGGTCTAGTTCCGTTAATAGGTTATAAGTCTACTGAAGTTTATTACGATCGACATGAACGCTTTGCAGGAGAATCCAAATATCCTTTAAAGAAAATGCTCGCTTTTGCTTTTGACGGAATCACTTCATTTAGTATAACCCCAATCCGGCTTATCTCAGCTGTAGGTTTTGCAATGTTTGGGATAAGCTTATTAATAGCTGTGTATACCATTATTAGTAAGCTCCTTGGAACCACTGTCTGGGGCTGGTCTTCTTTAATGTTGTCCATCTGGTTTATAGGTGGTCTACAACTTGTAGCACTGGGGCTCATTGGCGAATATATCGGTAAAATATATAAAGAGGTAAAACAAAGACCCAAATATATTATTGAGACCCTATTAGATTCCCAAAGTACCCTAGATACTGAAAACACAAAAAAAGTGAAAAATAGTGAAAGGGAAGCTGTGGCTGTCCAATAAACAGATGCGAACAGGTGACTAATTTGACTTTATTTCAGAATAGCTTTTTCCGTTTTCTTGTCGTAGGTGTCCTAAATACAATATGCGGCATGTCCGTCATGTTCTTGCTCTTTAATACTTTAGGGACTAACTACTGGTTATCGACCTTTATTGGTAATTCTGTAGGTGCTACTGTAAGCTATTTCTTAAACAAAAGATTTACTTTCAAAAACAATGCAAGCCATGGACAAACCATTTGGAAGTTTATCTTTATCATATTGATATGCTATTTGCTATCGTATTGTCTCAGCTATCTAATCAGCCACTTCCTGATCTCAAGTCTGAGTATTAAAAACAATGCAATTTTAGGCAATCTGTCCATCCTAATCGGGAATATTTTTTATACTTTAATTAATTATGTCGGGCAAAAGTTCATTGTTTTTTCCAAAAAAACAAAAGCCCAAAAAGTATAACGATACGAGATTCATAGTAGTTCAGATGAACTTATTGATAAAAATAGGGTATGTGCTCTCAACGCACATACCCTATTTTTTCTTTTTCTACGTTCAAATATCAAAATAAATAACTGTGATAACCTATAGCATCCTTTTACTTCACCAGCTGCCCACGTGTAACACCCAACTGATTCGTTGCTTTAAGCGTCTTCCATACTTGTGTTCCGCTGATTTCTCCGCGCAGGGCACGGTTATAGAGATCAATAACCTCATGCACTTGCTCCGGTGTCTCCTCCAAAAATTCCACGCGGTAACGGGACACGCCCAGCTCCAGGAAGTTGGACAGATATTCCGCGCCGGATTGCTCAATCGCGTTGTACACCGTGTTGCGGCAGCCTTCATCCACACGGACCGGATGAGACATACCAATTCGATCACGCAGGGATGCGCGATGGTCCTCACATGGACGTCCACAGTTAGTGTAGTCGGTGCCTTCACTCATAAAGGTGCAGTATACGCAATGTTCAGTATGGAACATTGGCATATGCTGCTGGATCACGATCTCCAGCTTATCAGTACGTGTACGTCTGAGCATATCGACCATTTGCTGAATGTTCAGATCGTACGAAGGCGTAACCAGGTCGCAGCCGGAATCCAGGAACAGATCAGCCGCTTTATGGTTGGCTATGTTCAGCGAGAAGTCACCAATCAATTGCGGGTGATGTGCGTCCGGGTTCTCCAACCGATGTCTCAAGTAGAAATACAGTGCCCCTGGATTGCGTACCAACACAGCATCCGGCTTCAAGCGCAGGATGTTGTTGTGGTAGCCATTTTCACCCGGCATGTGAATACGCGGGGTCGCCAGCGCAATTCGGCGGCCTGCAGCGTGCACAGCCTCTACGGCTGCCGGGAATTGCTTGATGAATTCGAAATCGGCGTAAATGAATTCCACGCCGGCCTCAAGCGCAGCCTCCACCTGAGGGAGGCTACGGCACAGCGCGGTCAGCTCTGCCTGACCGCGTGCCACAGACGATGCCGGAGTCGATGCATCGTCATACACCTCGACCGTCCGCTTCGTGTACACGGGCGGTTTGGGGCGCTCGCCCGCGAGCAGTTCCACCGCCTGACGGCGGATACCGTTCAGCTCGCGCATCGGCACGATGACGTCCCCATGCAGATGGACGTCCAGCTCTTCCAGCTGGAACACCGTTCCGCCCAGTCGGCCGAACTGCTCTTCGAGCAGTTCGTGCGTCATCGGACGCTTCTGGGCAATCTCCAGCTCCAGCTCAGAGTCCACGCGGACCGTTGTGCCCTTCTGCACGTCGGTCCACCACGTCGACAGCGGTTGCCCCGGGGAGCCGCTGACCCGCACATGTACCGGGAAGACACGGTACGGCTTGTCCGTGTCATACGACTGGCGCAATCGCTTGTCCAGCGCCGGGTCGTTGGTCTTCCAAATACGGTCGCCCACGTGTACACGGCGCAGATCCACATCGTTGCGTCCCGCTACGATGTCAATGATCCAGCCTTCTCCGGCTTCGCCTTCAATCTTCACGCCTTTGCGGCGGATATCGTATACGCGTCCGCCTTCTTCTTTTTGCGTGGGATCTCCCGCATCGAATACAATACCATCGCCACGCTTGAGCGGTGCATCAATACGGCAAACTACGCCATCACGAAGGATTTGTTCCACTCGCCCAAGATACACACCCCGGCTTTTCGGGAACGTACCGTCAACCAGCTTCTTGTTATTGGTTCCTTCGAGAAAACCGTGCGTAAAGCCGCGTGAAAAGCTCTGCTGCAGCTCGCGAATATCTTCTTTGCTGGTCTTGGACGTATCGCCATCAAAATACTTATCAATGGCCTTGCGGTACTTGCTGACCACATTCGCCACATATTCAGGTGTTTTCAGTCGCCCTTCAATTTTAAAAGAAACAACACCCGCGTCGATCAGTTCAGGCATCAAATCGATCGCTGCTAGATCCTTAGGTGAAAGCAGATAAGTCACATCTGCCATTGGTTTCTGCTCTCCATCCACCATCAGATCGTAAGGCAAACGACATGCCTGTGCACATTCACCGCGGTTAGCAGAGCGGCCGCCCCACATTTCTGAAGTCAGGCATTGGCCAGAATAAGATACGCATAACGCTCCATGTACGAATACCTCCATTGGAATTCTCGCCTGATCGCCTATTTTTTGGATCTGTTTCAGGTTGTTTTCGCGTCCAAGCACGACCCGTTCCATATTGTACGGCTTTGTAAACTCTACCGCTTCCGGCGAGGTAATCGTCATTTGGGTAGAACCATGGATCGGGAAATCTGGTGAAATGTCGCGGATCATTTTCACCAAGCCCATATCCTGGACAATTAAGGCATCGACTCCAGCATCAATACAGGCATCGACCAGCTCCTTAGCGTCCTTCAACTCGTTTTCAAATACCAATATATTGAATGTTAAAAAACCTTTAACCCCATAGCTATGCAAAAACGCCATAATTTCAGGCAGTTCCTCCATGCGGAAATTATTCGCCCGTGCCCGTGCGTTGAACTTTTCCACCCCGAAAAAGATCGCATCAGCCCCGTTTGCCACCGCCGCACGCATACAATCCCAGTCACCGGCTGGTGCCAGAAGCTCAACATCTTCTCTTCGTACTACTGATTTCATCTTTGTCCTCCCTATATGGAGAAATAACTGATTAACCTTGAGCTAAACGTTATTTTCCAGAGCAGCGATGCTGCTTATTTTATAGCCCTATGAATTATCATCCTATCCGATCATCCCCACTCTGAACCACTGGCTCGAGGGATAAATGGCATCCAACTCAAAAAATCCGCATCACGAACATTTGCGGCATAATCATTCTTATCTTGTAACTAATCTAGTGTACCAGACTGCGCCCCAAGCTTCTACACTTTCCAAGCGATTCCTCGTAAAAATCTCTTACTAAAACATAAAAAACACCCCCATTCCCGTCAAACGGTACTTTGGAGGTGAGGAATCATATAAAACAAGAGGAACAACGAAGTAAACAGTGCTATCCAGCAAGAAGCCAAATGGAGATGGAGACTAGGCAACTTAGACGCGCTAGTAGGCCTAAGCCTTTTAGAAAAAGGCATCCTTGTGCGGTACCAGCTTACTCGACAATGAATCCGAAAAAAGGCGTTCGCGTTCGCTGATCTAAGTATCGTAAATAGCTGCCTACGCCCTTCCCTGCTTACCTCACTCATCAAAAGATTGGTGGTCTTTGGCGGGTGCCAGCGAAGCGGGCCATTTGAATCCGAAGAAGCGTCAGCGTTCGCCTTTGACCTGGGATTCTTACATATTAAATCACTTATACAATCCAAGAATCCCGGGTCAACAGCGATCGTAGGATCAAATGGCACGCGTAGCCTCTTCCCACCATACCTCGCTAATCTTTTACCCACACCTTCTACTTCACAAAATTAAACGAATTTAACGTCGAATCCAGTGCGTTAGACTGTACAGCCGTGTTGTTCGCATCATTCAATGTCGTTGTCACAGTATACGTTTTTCCATCACGTTCCAAAACCAATTGGTGGCCTGTGTAGCCAATGCCTTCCTCTGTACGATGGAATGTAAAGGACACTGCCGGAACACCAGCAAACGTTACGTCCTTAACTTCCTCAACTTTGAGGTTTTTATAGTTCTTTGCTTGCTTATCGTAGAAGTCCTTGAGCTGGGATACCGTTAGTTCAAATGATTGGTCGTTGTCGATTTTGACGGAAAAACGTCCTCCAGTAAACTGGTACTCTACATCGCCCAATTCAAATTGATCGCTAATCGCGGTCCAATATCGTGGGATATTCACCGTATATTCATAGGCTTTTGAAGTCTTTTTGACCGTTTTCGTTTTATCCGTCAAATAGTCGTCTTCTTCCAACTGTCCAAAGTTACTCGCTACGGTTTGAAAATCGATTTGAAGCGAGGAAATGAGCGCGTTGAACTGATCATTTCCTTTGCTTACTTTTTCAGGAACTGCGTATTCAGCCAAATAGCGGTATCCATTTTGCTGAATCAGCACATTGTACTCCTTGACCCAACCATCGCCAAAATTATAACGGTACTCCTGTACTAACCCTTGAACGCCTGCAACCGCCAGCGGATACGTCTTCTGTGCCTCATAAGCCGTGGACACAAAGGAATCGCTCAGCCATTTTTGCAGCTGCTGGCCCCAGTTCTCCAACTTTCCATCCGCTGGAGCTGAGGTTATTTTCACGCGGAAGCTCGATCCATCATTACTTTCATATTGCATCCGTTGATCGTCCATTTTCCAGCCTGCGGGTATGCTGAGTGACACACCGTAGTCTGGATTCCCGGCCTCGCGTGTGCCTCCTACAACAGTAGACAAGTCTTTAATACTTTTATCCTGCGCATTAAAGGAGGTCTTGAAGGAATTTAAAAGTCCTGCATACTGGGCCAGATCTTTATAATTCGTTGCTTTAGCATCGGAAAAATAAACTACATACAATCGTCCGTTGTCATAGTACTGACGATTTTCCCACAATACGCCGTCCCCATCCTTCGTAATGACACGAGCATAAGGTACCTTCGCTTTCGGGAAGGATTTTCGATCGATCACAGTTTCTCCCGTTTCCTTGGCTGCCTGCACTAATTGTTGCAACAGATCGTCCGCATTCAGTGGAACCGGCTGTGACGCTGTGTGCACCTCCATATAGTAGGCACTGTTCTCATCCATAAAAGTGGAGATACTCTCATCTCCACCTCCCTGACCGATGACGAGCCCTGTTGGATAGTTCATAGACCAGTCATAGTAACTGTTCCCGATCTGCGTCTTGCCCTCATCATTATCAATGTTCGGTGTCTCTTCAGCTACCGTGCCCGCCTCTTCTTGTGCTTCCATCCGAATAATGATTCCGGCACCTTTCTTCTCCAACTTACCGCCAAGCCCTTCTGCTACTTGACGCAGAGGCACCATGAGGATACCTGCTGACATTTCCGGTGGAGCTGGAAGTGTTACCTTGTGACCTCTCACCCATGCTGTACGGCTACCAATGGTCAGCGATACAACATGAGTTCCGCTGGTGATTTTAACCACATTATCTTCAGCCAATCTAATTTTGCTGTTAAATGCCTTTTTAAACACACCAGCCGGAACCATCAGTGCACCACTTTTGGAATAGGGCTTCGTGATATTTGCATTTTGGCCGTTTACGATGGCTGTATTGCTACCGCTTTGCAACCGCAATTCCAGCATGTTTTTATCTTGATCTGCTGCAACTGCTGGCAAAGCAGAAAGCAGAAGGGACAATGCGACAGCGCCGACCCCCAGCTTACGCATCATTTTTCTTTGAATATGCTTCACAGTAAATCTCCCTTTAGCTTTATTTTATAGATTCAAGAGCCGTTATTGTCACTTTCCAGTAGTTGCCCCTTGAGCTGGCTCCGATGTTTCCTTAGAAAGCGCTATGCCACCATCTTCAGCGGCTTCCGAACCGTTCGAATCTTCACCATCTTCTCCAGACTGAATGGACTCATAGATTTCACCATTATCCTGTGTCAGTACCAGCTTGCGCTTCACAATATCACCGTCCGACTGCATAAGCACATTCACCGTTTGACCCGGTTGATAGTTTTTAAGTAGCTCATTGACGTCAATGGCCGAAGCTACACGCTTACCGTTAATACTATACAGCTCATCGCCTTCCTTGATTTTGGCCTGAACGGCATTGGCTGAAGTAATTTTCGTAACTTTCAAAGGATCCTCGGTAGGTAATCCGACGATAGCTGACCAGCTCTCTTCCAGCCCTAGACCAAGACTGGCGCGCCGAACCTCTCCGTATTTGAAAAATTGGCCGATGACATATTTCACTGTATCCGACGGAATCGAAAAGCCCATATTTTCAATACCGACCGCCGAGAATTTCATCGTATTGATCCCGATAACCTCACCCTTGAGATTGACCAGTGGACCGCCGCTGTTACCAGGATTGATCGCGGTATCGCTTTGGATCAAACGATAAGCAGCATTGACACCGCGGTTCAGCCCGCTAACAACACCCGAGGTTGCCGAATTGCGAAGTGAAAAGGATATAGGCGTACCAATAGCCACTACCTGCTCACCTACCTGTAGACTGTTCGTTGAAGCTGCCAAGGTAGCGGGTTTGAGGCCGCTTGCCTTGATTTTGACTAATGCCAAATCACTGATCGGATCGCTGTAGCTGTCGGTGATTCCGTAAGATTTTCCGTCCGAGGTTACAACCACGGCATCACCTAATCCTTCGATAACATGCGCATTCGTCACAATCCATCCATCTGTACGAATGATGACACCCGTGCCGTGAGCCAGATTGTAGCGATCTCCTCCCGCTACGGTCTCTCCCGTGGCTGAACGGCCAATGATACCGACCACAGAAGGAGATACATTTTTAACAACCTGCGGCACACGATCGGCCGATAACGTATATGTACCATTTGCGCTGTTATATGCGCCGCTGGTTCCTAATGCTTTATTCATATCGCTTACGTTAACATAGACCCCACCATTAATGACTTTGGCCTTTAACGCAGTTCCACTGCTAGCTGCACCTGCCGTTCCAGAAACACATAGAGCGCTGCCCAAAGCCAGAACAACTGCCCTTTTCCCCATCTTACGCATATACTCACCATTTCCTCTCTTACATGACCCTGTTCTATCAGTTAGTCCAAATCTACCATAGAGGGGACACGTATACAATCGCTTTAAGCCCTATCTTTTTCTAAAAGACTCCGTTTGCTACATCCCTGTCCTCTCATGCTATTTATATTATAAATTTTCCAAATCCTTATATCAAAAAAATAAGCAAAAACGATAAATAATCGTTATACCGTTTAGGTCATTCCTTCGTTTACGGGCATAACCAACTATGATACCATCACATTATATCTTAGTTTTATTGTCGGAAATAAAGAATAAAATCATGAGTCCTCTATCCAAAACACTAAAGTATAAATAAGCACCTACAGGAGGTTAAAAGAATGGCCTACGAACCAATCTGGAACGCTCATCCCGATAAGCTTAACAAATTCGAATTAGTCAAGCTGGAAAAGGACGGTCTCGACGTTATCCGTACCATTATCGAAAACTATGCCAACGAAGGCTATGACTCGATCTCTGCGGACGATATGGACCGTTTCAAATGGGCTGGGGTATATCAGCAAAAGCCCAAAGATGGTCATTTCATGATGCGGGTCCGCATCAACACAGGGATCATGACTTCAGCACAGGCACATGCATTGGCGGACATATCCGCGCTATACGGACGCGGTCTTGTGGATGTCACCACTCGCCAAGCGATTCAATTTCACTGGTTGACGGTCGAAAGCTTGCCCGATATTTTCGAAAGGCTGGAAAAAGTCAATTTGTATTCCTTTGAAGCCTGTGGAGACTGCCCGCGTACCATTGTCGGTAATCCGCTGGCTGGCATCGATCCCAATGAATTGGTGGATACCCAGGAGATTGTAGATGAAGTAAATCGTTTTTTCTTATTAAACCGAGACTTCTCCAATCTGCCGCGTAAGTACAAAATGTCTATCTCCGGTAATACGTACAACAATGCACAGGCTGAAATTAACGACCTGTCCTTCACTCCGGCCACCAAGATCCTCGATGGAAAAGAAGTGGTCGGCTTCCATGTGATGGTTGGTGGAGGTTTGTCCGCCAAGCCGCATATGGCACAGTCTCTGGATTTGTTTGTTCGTCCTGAGGAAGTTCTAAAGGTTGCTATTGCTGTCACCACCATTTTCCGTGATTACGGCTATCGGGAAAAACGGCATCATGCCCGCTTGAAGTTCCTGGTTGCCGATTGGGGCCCGGACAAATTTCTGGCTAAGCTCACCGAGCACATCGGTGAAATGCCCGGACGAGGCGAGGACAAAACGATTGGCTGGCAAGCCGCCTATTTTGACGGTGTGCATCCTCAAGCTCAAAAAGGTCTGAACTATGTCGGTCTGAACGTGCCTGTCGGTCGCCTTAGTGCTGACGAGTTGCATGAACTGGCCGAACTGGCTGACCGCTATGGCGATGGGCAGATTCGTACCACGATGTCGCAAAATATTTTGCTGAGCGGCGTGCCGAATGAGCAAGTGGATGAACTACTGGAAGCCCCCGTGCTGCAACGCCTGACACCACAGCCCAAGCATTTTATGAGCCGTACGGTATCGTGCACAGGAAATGAGTTTTGCAATCTGGCGATTGTGGAAACCAAAAAACGGGCGGTTGACGTCGCCGAGTATTTGGATCAGCACGTGCAATTGGATGAAAAGGTGCGCATTCATTTTATCGGTTGCCCGAATTCCTGCGGTCAAAAGCATATTGCGGACATTGGTCTGCAAGGCTCGCTCATAAAGACACCGGAAGGCTTCGTCGACGCGTTCGACATCGCTGTCGGCGGAGCGCTTGGAGCAGGCGCCCAGTTTAACAAAGCGCTCAAAGGTCGCGTACGCGGGGATCAGGTTGGACCTGTACTGGCAGAGCTCATTCTGTTCTACAAAGAAAACAGGAGCGCTGGCGAAAGCTTTTACGCATATGTACAGCGTGTAGGGATTCCGACTTTTCAGGAAAAGCTGTCTGCTATTTTACAGTCCAGCCACGTTGCATCCTAAATATAGAGTCTATTAACAGCCTGCTTGTATGACATATACAAGCAGGCTGTTTCTTATCCTCATGGAGCCCCGCAATATTGTTTCCCTCACTTTCATAAAAAAAGACACCGGATTACTCCGGTATCAATATTTTCGCAAAATCGAGTACTGTTGGCTTATGAGCGCCTGTTGTAGATGTCACCACCGCGTAGCCTGAAGGTATCTTATATATCAATCCCGTATCATACCGGATGCCGAAGGAATTATCCTCCTTATAATGAGTCCTCGTTTCCCACACCTTCGTACCGTTTCCTTTCAAGCCTGTAATGGTGATACCATGCATCTTCGTGGTTTTACCCAGTGGATCATATTGATCACTGAACTGGACATACAACTGCTCCTCAGGCAGATACACCCGGTCAGCCGCATAGTCCTCTGTATTACTAAATAATTGCAGACCATTACTTAGCACCTGTGTACGCTTGCTGTTTCCTTTAAGCCCTGTTACAGCAATATGACCGCTCGGCAACTCACGTACTGCGGCAATTTCTTTACCTGATCCTAAGTCCAGATGGATGTCACGGATATCGCGACCATATACATCTGCTTGTACCCCAACGGGACCATCTGAACTGTTCAAAAGCGCATAATATCCATTGTGACTGCCGAC
This sequence comes from Paenibacillus sp. cl130, assembly GCF_900116035.1. Classification (NCBI taxonomy): domain Bacteria; kingdom Bacillati; phylum Bacillota; class Bacilli; order Caryophanales; family Paenibacillaceae; genus Paenibacillus; species Paenibacillus sp. cl130. Next base: position 176,844 of record NZ_FOYG01000011.1, on the reverse strand, counting down.
CAGCCAACCCGAGGTCACTCCGGCCGTCGTTCGATTCCATTGTATATCGCCAGCTTCAGTGTATTTGAGTACAGTGAAGGACTGCTCCGCAAGGTTTAGATAGGAGACCAGGAAACTGCCATCCTCCAGTGGCTCCAAACCAACCTGCGAATCCTGCCCATAAGATATCAAGCCATCTGTGGGTAATGTTTTGGACCACAAGGTGTTTCCATCCTCGTCCAATCGTGAAGCCTGCACATCTCGTATTCCGTTCGGTTTTGTATAATCAATCAGAAACAGCAAGCCCCCATCCGACGTCTCCCGCTGGACTCCACTGCTGCTTGTTCCGGGTTGTACGTTCAGATCCTGTTGATGTTTCCATACAGCCTCCACAGAACTGTCCAGCTTGCCATATGTGACGTGTACTACACTTGCTTCTGTATCGTCCTCGACGTTCAGCATAAAGAACCCACCATTCGCTGCGGGTTGAATGTAATTGTGAGCGTTTCCTAAATCTTTAATACTACCAATTGCCGCACTTGTTTCGATTTCGGCTTGTTTGGGCGCAAACGCCTCGGACACCTCGGAGGCATAGGACGGTACAGCACTATATCCCATCAAACATGCCGCCAAAGCAGCTCCTGCTGCCCATGTATACACACGTGTACGTAAAACTCTACTTTGCTTAACCTTCAAGCGTTCCAGCTCCCTTCATGACTTCCTCAGAGATGTTGTATGAACCTCTTAGATGTGATAAAACTACAGACGGTTTCGCTTCAACTTGTAATGGTTGTCACGCGGGCACGGAACTTCGTATGATGCTATATAATCATGAGTTATATATTTACCTCTTCAAGCCCGAGCCTAAACATCCAAAACTCCAAAATTTAGAGACCACTCAGAGACTTTCTGTCGATGAATATACGTATATACTTATTATTCCAGCGCTTGGTAAACTATGTGTCACATGCTTTAACGCAGGAATTTGATAAAAGTTTTCTTTTTTTACAAAAAAAATAAAACCCTGCCAAGACGAAGGCATCAATACACTAGTTCGTATTCTGCCTTCCTGCCTGTGCAGGGCTTTTAAAACTATGCTAAACGGTATCTATAGATCGACTGTCTGAAGCGCTTGACTACGCTCTGTATCCCGTTCAAGGATCGGCTTTAAATATCGACCTGTATAGGATTCTTCGACTTTCACGAGCTGCTCCGGTGTCCCGGTAGCCAAGATCGTTCCACCGCCACTTCCGCCTTCCGGTCCCAAATCAATCAGATAATCGGCTGTTTTAATCACATCTAGATTATGCTCAATGACCAGCACCGTCTCTCCTGAATCAACCAAACGATGCAGCACCGTCAATAATCGGTCAATATCGTGAACATGCAGGCCGGTTGTCGGCTCGTCCAAAATATAAATGGTTTTGCCCGTACTGCGACGATACAATTCGGAAGCTAGCTTCACACGCTGTGCTTCACCGCCAGACAAGGTAGTCGCAGGCTGACCCAGCTTGATATACCCCAAACCTACATCCATCAGCGTCTGGATCTTGCGATGAATCTTCGGAATATTTACAAAAAACTCCGTTGCATCCTCTACCGTCATCTCCAGCACATCGGCAATACTTTTCCCTTTGTATTTAACCTCTAGGGTCTCCCGGTTATAACGCTTGCCTTTACACACTTCGCATGGAACATACACATCCGGCAGAAAATGCATCTCAATCTTGATGATGCCATCGCCTCTACAAGCTTCACAACGACCTCCCTTAACGTTAAAGCTAAAGCGGCCTTTCTTGTAGCCTCGTACTTTGGCCTCGTTCGTCTGCGAGAATAAGTCACGGATATCATCAAATACACCAGTATACGTTGCAGGATTGGAACGCGGTGTACGACCAATTGGCGATTGATCGATCTCAACAACCTTTTCGATATGTTCTAGTCCGCGAATTTCTTTATGCTGCCCTGGACGTACTCTCGCCCGGTTCAGATCACGCGCCAACGTTTTGTACAAAATTTCATTGACCAGTGTCGATTTTCCAGAGCCGGATACCCCAGTAACAGCTGAGAAAACACCCAACGGGATTTTGACATTCACATTTTTGAGATTGTTTTCCTTGGCTCCGCGAATCTCCAGCCACTTATCAGCAGGCTTGCGCCGCTCAGTATTGACCGGAATGAACTTGCGTCCGCTCAAATACTGCCCGGTTAAGGAATTCGGGTCTTCCATGACTTCCTGCGGAGTCCCCTGCGACATGATCATCCCACCATGGATTCCAGCTCCTGGCCCGATATCAATGATATAGTCCGCCGCCATCATCGTATCTTCGTCATGCTCCACCACAATCAACGTATTGCCAAGATTACGCATATGCTCCAAAGCACTAATCAGACGGTCATTATCTCGCTGATGCAATCCTATACTAGGCTCGTCCAAAATATAAAGCACACCCATCAGACTGGACCCGATCTGTGTCGCCAGTCGGATACGCTGTGCCTCACCGCCTGACAACGTGCCTGCCGCACGGCTTAAAGTCAGGTATTCCAGACCAACGTTAACGAGGAATCCCAGGCGGCTGTTAATTTCTTTTAAAATGAGATTGGCAATCGACTTCTCCTTCTCACTCAGCTCCAGTGTATGGAAAAAGTTTGAGGCTTCACCGATAGACAAAGCTGTCACAAAAGCTATATTACGCTCTTGAATGGTTACCGACAGGCTTTCTTTTTTCAGTCGGTGTCCCTTACAAGTGTTACATGGCTTTGCACTCATAAAGCCTTCAATAAATTCACGTATACCCTCAGAAGCCGTATCACGATAACGACGCTCCAGATTGGGGATAATCCCCTCAAAGGTCACATAGGCTTCCTTACGTTGACCAAAATCATTCTCATAGCGAAAACGGATCTTCTGCTCTCCCGTTCCATGTAAAATGAGGTTCATTTGCTCTGTCGTCAATTGACTAACAGGAATGTCCTGTGGAATACCGTAGTGCTCGCATACTGACTGTAAAAATTGAGGATAATAAGTGGAAGTTCCACCACTCCAAGCCTGAAAAGCCCCATCCTCGACACTTTTTTCAGGATCGGGAATGAGCAAATCAGGGTCAACCACCATTTTAACTCCTAACCCATCACAATCCGGACAAGCGCCGAACGGACTATTAAAGGAAAACATTCTTGGAGACAGTTCATCTATGCTGAATCCACAAATAGGGCATGCAAAGTTGGAGCTGAACCGCAACTCCTCTTGCCCCATAATGTCTACAAGCAACTGCCCACCTGAAAGATTTAGTGCCGTCTCAATAGAGTCGGATAGACGCGCACGCACATCTTCCTTGACTACGATGCGGTCTACGACCACTTCAATCGAGTGCTTCTTGTTCTTTTCCAGCTCAATCTTCTCAGACAATTCACGTAGTTCTCCATTCACACGTACCCGTACAAAGCCCTGCTTGGCTATATCAGTGAACAGTGTTTTATGCTCACCTTTGCGGCCGGATACCAATGGAGCCAGAATCTGCAGTCTTGTCTTTTCAGGATACTGCAAAATGCGGTCCACCATCTGTTCAACGGTCTGTGAAGTAATTTCAATGCCATGTTCAGGACAATGAGGATGACCCACCCGGGCAAACAACAACCGCAGGTAGTCATAGATTTCGGTAACCGTTCCGACGGTAGAACGCGGATTCCGACTTGTCGTTTTTTGGTCAATGGAAATGGCAGGAGACAGACCGTCAATCGAATCAACGTCCGGTTTCTCCATTTGCCCGAGGAATTGACGGGCATACGCAGATAAAGATTCCACATACCGACGTTGCCCTTCCGCATAGATCGTATCGAAAGCCAGTGACGATTTACCTGAGCCACTAAGCCCTGTCAGGACAACGAACTTGTCCCGTGGAATCGTCACGTCAATATTTTTGAGATTATGCGCGCGTGCGCCTTTGATGATGATGCTTTCATTCGCCAAATGTTTCATCTCCTTAGCCGTAGTTCACGTCATGCTATATCGCATTGGATTATCCCATGGAAGTGATATATCGCAAAGAGAACGACCACATAGGCCGCCCTCACTATTTTAAAAGCAAAGCAATCAAACATTTTATTTTCATATGTTTTGCTTCTAGCTTATTCTCAATGTTTAATCAGCTCGCAACTCCAGCAAAGCATCACGCAGCTCGGCTGCCCGCTCGAACTGTAGGTTCTTGGCGGCGTCTTTCATCTCTGCTTCCAGACGCTGAATGAGTGATTGACGCTCCTTCTTGGAAAGTTTACCCGTCTCATTAGGAAGGTAATCATTCTTTGACTCTGCCACCTTAGTTGCTTCAATAACATCACGAATCTTTTTACGAATGGTTTGCGGGGTAATCCCATGTTCTTCATTATACTGAATTTGAATCGCACGACGACGTTCCGTTTCCTTTAGGGCTTTATCCATAGAATCGGTAATCTTATCGCCGTACATGATAACACGACCGTCACTGTTCCGTGCTGCCCGTCCGATCGTCTGAATCAGAGAGCGCTCAGAACGCAGGAAGCCTTCTTTATCCGCATCCAAAATCGCCACCAGCGATACTTCCGGCAAATCAAGACCTTCCCGCAACAGGTTGATCCCGATTAGCACGTCGAAGGTCCCCAGACGAAGATCCCGCAAAATAGCCATCCGCTCCAACGTCTTAATCTCGGAGTGCATATATCGAACCTTGATGCCCACTTCTTTTAAATAGTCAGTCAAATCTTCAGACATCTTCTTCGTAAGTGTGGTCACCAGTACCCGTTCCTCACGTTCCATGCGAAGCCGTATCTCATTAATGAGATCGTCAATCTGCCCCTTGCTCGGACGCACCTCAATAATCGGATCAAGAAGCCCGGTAGGACGGATAATCTGCTGTACCATCGTTTCGCATTTCTCCATCTCATAGGGTCCTGGAGTAGCCGATACATAGACGATTTGACTTACCTTGTCCTCGAACTCTTCAAACTTCAACGGACGATTATCCAATGCAGATGGCAAACGAAAACCATGTTCTACCAGTACATTCTTACGTGCTTGGTCACCGTTATACATGGCACGAATCTGCGGCAACGTAACATGGGACTCGTCAATGACGATCAGCATATCATCCGGGAAATAATCCATCAGCGTATATGGTGTTGCTCCTCGCTCGCGGAATGTCAGTGGACCTGAATAATTCTCGACACCGGAACAAAAGCCAACCTCTTTCATCATCTCAATATCATAGCGGGTACGTTGTTCCAAACGTTGCGCCTCTAACAGCTTCCCTTGCTCCTTCAACTCCGCTAACCGCTCTTCAAGCTCACGTTCAATGTTGACCAATGCTACCTTCATCGTATCCTCATGAGTAACGAAGTGAGATGCCGGGAAAATGGCAATATGATCACGTTCACCGATCAATTCACCCGTAAGCACATTAATCTCGGTAATTCGTTCAATTTCATCCCCGAACAGTTCTACACGTATAGCGTGTTCCCCTTGGGAAGCCGGGAATATCTCGACAACATCCCCCCGTACACGGAAAGTACCCCGCACGAAGTTGATATCGTTCCGCTGATATTGAATATCGACCAAGCGGGACAAAATCTGATTGCGGGGTTTCTCCATGCCGACTCTAAGCGAAAGCAGCAAGCTTGAATATTCTTTCGGGGAACCCAAACCATAAATGCAGGAGACACTCGCTACAATAATAACGTCACGACGCTCAAACAGAGAGCTTGTCGCTGAGTGGCGAAGTTTATCAATCTCCTCATTGATGCTGGAATCCTTCTCAATATACGTATCGGAAGACGGAATGTATGCTTCCGGTTGATAGTAATCATAGTAGCTGACAAAATAATCGACTGAGTTATTCGGAAAGAACTCTTTAAACTCACTCGCCAGTTGAGCAGCCAAAGTCTTATTATGTGCAATAACCAGCGTAGGCCGATTCAACTTGGCAATGGTCTGTGCGATGGTAAACGTCTTACCTGTTCCCGTAGCACCCAATAGCGTTTGATGCTTCTTTCCTTCTGCAATTCCCTCTACCAATTCAAAAATGGCCTGAGGTTGATCGCCTTGAGGTTGGAATTCCGACTGAATTTCAAAAGTCTTATCGCTAACAACGATATCACTCATTGCCCTGCATCACCCTTATCGTCTAAAATGGAAACATCATGATTTTACACCAGTCGAGCTTTAACGTCTTTACCTGTAACTCTATGTCGATATTTCCCGAGCAATGATACTTGGGAAATATGGTTGGATAAGAATGTTTGTTCCCGTATTATACCTCTTTCTTACCGTGGATGCAAACGATAAGTCTTGAATAGGAGTGAATTAAATTTTGGATATCACCATCGTATTGGGCATCATCGCCGGAATCATAGCATTAATCGGTGGCTTCTTATGGGAAGGCGGCGAATTTACAGGGCTGCTTCAAGGTACATCGGCTCTAATTGTATTTGGGGGAACTTTCGCCGCAGTTGTGATCAGCTACCCAGCTTCCAAGCTGAAGACGATCCCCACCGCTCTACGGATGGCATTTAGCCGTGAGGACAATCCTACGAAGCAATATATAGAAGATTTGGTTTCCATGGCGGCCACCTCACGCCGATCCGGTGTGCTTGCGCTAGAGCGTACTTCATCAGAGCATCCGAATGCATTTTTGCGTGAAGGTCTTCAGTTGGTCATCGACGGCACCGAGCAGGAGCAGATCAAACAGATTTTAGAGCTTGAGTTAGATGCCATTGAACACAAACATGAAGGGTACGCCAAAATATTTGAATCCGCAGGCGGTTATGCCCCTACGATGGGGATTATCGGTACTGTCATGGGCCTGATCCATGTACTGGGCAGCCTGACCGAGCCTACTGCGCTTGGTCCGTCTATTGCTGTTGCTTTTATCGCAACACTATACGGCGTTGCTAGCGCCAACCTGATCTTCCTGCCCATCGCATCCAAAATAAGAGCAGCCAGTGAGAGTGAAATTATCACAATGGATTTGCTGCTGCAAGGTATTCTGGCTATTCAAAACGGAGAGAATCCAAAGCTTGTACGCAAAAAGTTGGAGTTCTTTATCCGCTCAGAGCAAAATATAGATCACAAACCGCCTCGTCGCTCACGCACAGAGGACGCTTCTCCAAAGGAGGACTTCCATGAGAGCGCGCGGTAAGCGCCGTGGGGGTCAAGGAGGCGGCGGAGACCATCGTGACCGCTGGATGATTACCTATGCCGATCTGATCACCCTGCTGCTCATATTTTTCGTTGTGATGTATGCCATGAGTAGTCTGGATGCTAAAAAATACGATGTCGTTGTTCAATCCCTCCAGGATACGTTCCACAAAGGAGATTCTATTTTGGAGCAAGGCTCGGGCATTACAGGTACTGCTGATCGTTACACCAGCAAGAATCCACCCACGACCAAGCAAACGGCAGCCGATAAAAAGGAAGCTGGATCGACAAAGCTCACCGAACGTGAACAAGCATTTCGCACGCAGGAAAAAGAGCTGCAAAATTTAATGGGTGTCATTCAAGAATATATTACGGATAACAAACTGGAAAACCAGATTTTTGTGTCAGATCAGCCGCGTGGTATTGTCATTACGCTGAATGACCGCTTTTTATTCGATCAAGGTAGAGCTGCACTCAAACAAGGCTCTGCCAACACGCTATCCAAGTTGGCCAGTCTGTTTCGAGATTTGAAAACACCAATTAGCATTGAGGGCCATACGGACAACATTCCGTTTACGCGCTCCTCGAACTCATCGACGTATAAGGATAACTGGGAGCTTTCCGGCGCACGGGCACTATCTGTACTCCGATTCTTTCTCGACAGAGAGCAACTTTCACCCTCAGGATTTCAGTATGCGGGGTATGCAGATACCCGGCCGGTTGGTGACAATAGCACCGAAGCTGGACGACAAAAAAACCGCCGTGTCGAAATCACCGTGCTTCGCCAGCTTCAACAGTAAAACCCAAAAACCTCCTGAGTCACGCAATAACGTGAATCGGGAGGTTTTTTTGATACATATTCATCATTAATACATGGCTTCCGCTCTGATGTAGACGCAGAACAATAAACCGTACGAACAACGTGTATAAGAGCGGCGTACGAGATGCAATAGAGATTATTTTGTTTATTCTATATCCCACTATGTATTAGAAGCCCTGGTGAAGTTAGGTTTTATCTTGTCATGATACTTGAAGATTAATAAGATAGGACAAGCTCGTGTTGCTTCTCTTGTATTTGTGAACTTTGGGGTATGCTCTGTTGTCTGCGATAGCTATATTTCCAGTCACTGTATTTATTAAGGAGTCGATCCAACTCCATGGACTTGATTAACACCCGCCGATCCTTCAATCCCACCTCATTCGCCAAATCATTTAGTTCCTTCCGCTTTTCTTCGATGCATTCCTCCAATTGTTTCCATTTCACATCAATAAACCTCCTGTTCGGTGTGGTATTTACATTAGTTTACAAGCTGATACCTTCCCTACAGGTTAAAAATATAATAAAACCCAATTCATCCCTTTAACGGGATGAATCAAAAAAACAGCCTTACCGAGGCTGTTTTTTGATAACTATTAACCGCCCATCCCATGGCCAAACAAAACAATGTTATGAGAGTATTCTAAAAAGCTAAAGAGCCCTATAATTAGAATGAACCTCAGGTTTTTTATTCGCACTTATCAAGACCTCCTCCATGATACTTTCATATTCTGATATTTGGTCTTTTGTTGCCTGCGCTCTAAATTTCCCAAATATTGCTGTGCAGATCATAAACTTTTCTTTGTTATTGATTTGAAGACATTTTCTCAAGCATTTTAAAACATAATAAATACCATTTTCATAGGAATGGCTATTAAACATATATATTGTTAGTTGATAACAAAAATCAGCATACGTATGATAACTAAATGATGGTTCATAATAACTGGTTTCCATAGATAATTCATCATTAAATGAGTTTAATTCGCGGGAAAACTGTTGGAGGATATTTTCAATTAAAAAACCATGCTTGTTAGCCGACTCTACTATCGTTAATAACCCTAATAAAATTTCTGGTGGGTTATTTTTTAAAAATTGAATATATATTGGCAAACTACCTGTATCGCCCATAAGAATTTTCAAGTTAAGTTGATTAGCATTTGCCCAAAGGGTGAACTTTTGTACTTCTTTTTGTCCAATCTCTCCTAAATTCTCAAACCAACTCAAATCGGCATAGCCAGAAATATACTTCATTGCTTCCTCATACTTCTCTTGTTTTTCCAGAGCATTACCCTTTATTAAGTAACCTTGACCATAGTAGACCACTAAATGTCTCTCAGTTTTCAATGTAACATTCTTTTTATTAGTTTCTCTGCTCTTACAAACAATAGTTGCAAGCGCTCTTAATTCATCTGCATAACGCTCTGTTTCTTTCCATTGATGCAAGTTGAAATAAAGATTTGACAGTTTAAGCAGACCATCTAAATGATATTCTAAGGGTACCCGATTTCTAAAGGGTACAAATCTTAGTGCGGCCTCCAAATTTCTTTCCATACTTTCACTAACAGAGATTGAAAAAATTCTATAATGACTGATTGCCAATCTCTCAGAATGTTGGTACTTTTCATTTTCAATAACACATTCATAGAAAGGAATAGCTTCCTTTAGCTTTCCTTCCTCATACAACTCTTCTGCTAAAGTGAAAATTGTAGGAATATGATTAAGATCCTCCATTAATCGAGATAGTACTTTCTCCACACACCTCAGATTCCCTACTTCAACACAACGAATCAGGAACGGCTTGACCCTTTTCCAATGAGGTCTTCCATCATAAAAACATTCATCCACATACAGGTCATACAACCAGCCTTCTGGATAATTAAATGCTTTGGTAATCAAGTCCATTTGTCTTACCGAGATAGGTTTAGGCGGATTGCCATTAAGCATAGCACTAAATATGCCCCGGTTAAGCCCCGTAGCTTGTCCAAAACTATTAAAAGTGTAGCCACCAAGTTTTAGTTCTTTCTCAATTTCCGAACGGATCGTGGTTGCATTTTCCAATAAAAACACCCCCGGCGTATTCAGATGATTTTAAAAATCACCCTCCTCGACAATCAATTACAATATACTAGAAATTATATGAATAAATTGGATGGTGGTCAACCCCTTTTCTACACTGTTTTATTATATTATGGAATTTGATGTTTATTAAATAGTTCTCACAAGAACTAAATATATAACAATTTAGGCAATTTAATTACCTCCACGCCTGATCTGGCTTTGTCTACACTCATACTATAGGAGTGTGGAGGTCTATGGAAACGACGAAACTTATAGGAACGAAAATTCGCCAATTTCGAAAATTGCGTGGTATTACACAAGAACAGTTAGCAGAAGCATCCGATTCAACAGGTTCCTATATCGGCAAGTTGGAGCGCGGTGAGGTCAATGTGCAGATCAAAACACTGGAGAAAATAGCAGAGGCGCTGAACACGAACGTATTTGCATTTTTTGACTATAATCCATATGAAGAACTCAAAAGCCAGCCCTGGATTTGGGAATGCATTCATATACTTTCCCAGCAGAATGAAGCAGGGCAAAATAAAGCTTATCGCATATTGAAGGAACTGTTCTCTTCTTCACAAAGCGAGCTTTTGGAGAGTAGCTCCGACACCCCTGATACACATGAGGAATAGTAAATTTCACTCAATTAACATGCACGAAAAATTAAAAGAGCTGTGTGATCTTCTACACTAGGTAGAGAAACATAGCTCTTTTTGCTCTAAGAGGTCATTTGCCTCATATTATTTTCCACTGCTTGTATCACTTTTTCATATTCTGTCCGTTGTTTTTCGGTCGAATGATCCTTATATTTCTCAAATAATAGCGTGATGGACTTGATATAGTAATTCTTATCGTTTAACTCTGAGGAGGCTTTTAAACTAATCAGCATACTGTCTATTGCCTCGGTATAGCTTCCTTTACTGAAATAGTATCGACTAAGCTCAAGAAAAAAACGAGAATATGTCAGCAGATCATTATTTGTATGATAATACGAAATATTTGTACGTAGCTCCCTAAATTCATTAATATTCTCAGCAAAAAGAGCCAGAGTATCGTCTACTGAGTAACTGTAATGATTGGCCGATTCTATAATGGTCAATAGCCCAAGTAATATTTCCTGAGGATTATTTCTAATAAGTTCAACATAGGCAGGCAAACTAGCCGTATCCCCCATCAGAATTTCTAAATTCAAACGGTTTGCTATTCCCCATATTTCGAATTTCTGTGCCTCTATCATTCCAATCTCATCCAGACCTTCAAATCCAGTTAGATTTTCATAGTAAGGTATGAACTTCATAGCTGCTTCATATAGCCCTTGTTTTTCGAAGGAGTTTCCCTGCATTAAATAGGCTTGACCATAATAAACGATTAGATGTCTTTCTGTATTTAAACGTATAACTTCGCGATTCTTCGCCCTCGCTTGAGCTTGATGCCAATAAATGCTTGTGACTAGTACCTCAAGTTCCTTCGCATAGTGTATAGCCGCCTCATAATCATAAAATTGGAAATATGCATTAGTCAATTTTAACAACGCGTCTAATTGGTAATTCTCGGGAAGATTCCTCCGAAACGGTGCAAACTTTATAGTTGCTTGACGATTATTATCCAAGTCAGTATTCAGAGAATAACAAAACAAACGATACTGGCAGATTGCCAACCGCTCCGAGTGGTAATATTTTTCATTTTCAATTACACACTCATAAAAGGGAGTAGACTCCTTTTTCTTTCCTGCTTCGTGTAGTTCTTCTGCAAGCTCAAATATCGTCGGTACATAGGACAAGTCCTCGGTTAGTCTTGACAGTACCTTTTGAATACAGTCTTCCCTCCCTAACTCTACACAACGTAATAAAAAAGGCTTAATCCGTTTCCAGTGTCCTTTTCCCTCATAAAAGCATTCATCTATGTATAACTCATACAGCCAGCCTTCGGGATATCCCAATGCCTTGGTAATCAAGTCCATCTGCCGAACCGAGATCGGCTTAGGTGGGTTGCTGTTAAGCATGGTGCTAAATATACCACGGTTAATTCCAGATACTTTACTGAAGCTGCTAAATGTATGCCCCCTTTGCTTTAGTTCTGTCTCTATCTTCGAGCGGATCGTAGGTGTATGTTCCATGCTAATCCCCCTCTTTAGCTTGAAGAATTATATTTTTCGTCTCTACTAACATTATAAGGTAATTTTAGTTCGTGATTTCTTAAACCTGAATATAATAATCAAACATATCTCTTGGAGTATTTTTGTACAAAAAAATGAGCAGGTGGGATACTAAATCCCCTGCTCATTTCAACGATGGACGCCTGTCTTAATTAGCTGTCGGTTCGGTTCCCCAAACAAGTACACCATTATGATACAACGTAGCCTTCGTATGATCGGCATATGAAGTTTGCGTGCCTTTATACGAGTAATCGTCACTTTCGTTGTAGTTCGACCAGTCTGTTTTATGAATACGGGTTTGAATTTCGCCCGTGCTTCCTCCAGGTGCTAACACGCCTCCATTCGAGTTGAAGCTGACTTCCAAATAATAATCAGCACCGGTTGCAGCTTTATCCATTTTAACCAGCTTACCATTCAGCTTCGAGCAGCTCAGCACCGCATAGTCGCAGTTAAATGTCTGGTCACGGTCACCGTCGATCGTGTAGTAGTAGCGAAGTTTCAACTCGTTGATCGGTACGGAGGTTGTACCTTTATTTAAAATTTGGAAATGCGGCTTCAAGTTATTGTCGTTCACATTTGTATCCGCTACGCGATACTGGAGCACAAATCCCGTTGTCGGCTGCTGAGTATCCGCTTTGGGTGCTGCGCTAGCCGTGTTCGAAACCGTTTGACCTGCATCGTTCTTCGCTACGACTTGGTAATAGTACATCGTGTCTGCCGTTACGGCTATGTCGGTGTAGCTGCTTCCGTATACATCGCTCGCCACTGTGGCGAAAGCGCCGTTTTCAGCTGTCGAACGCTTCACTTCATAGCTTGCTGCATTCGCTGATGCTGTCCAGCTCAGCTTTACTTTCGTCGTTTCGCCCGCTGCGTTCAGCGTGAAGCTGCCTGGTACTGATGGTTGCTCGGTAATGCCATACGTTTTTAAGTTAGTCGGGAGCTTGTCAAGCGTAATGACGTTCGGATGATTATACACTTTTTTCAGATGCTCAAGACTGTTTTGTTTGCCGTCTCTCAAGAAATCTCCATACCATGTAGCGAACCAGCTCCAATGGGCTTGATACGCCTTCATCAGATCAGGGTCCGGGATAGGTCCGTTTTCACTCATGGCAACTAGCTTTTTGTCCTTGCCCAATGTAACAAGGTCTTCATATTTTGCAATTTGCGGGCTGTAGTCGCCTGCTTGCGGATAAGAGTCGAAGCTCAAAATATCCACATACTCATCTCCCGGATACCAGTCGGGAGCAACAGAGTTCCAGACCCAGATCAGATTGTTCAATTTGTGCACATTAGTCAAACGGTCGTGCATCAAAATATACAATTTTTTAACAGGCTCAGGACCTTTAGCGCCCCACCAGAACCATTTGCCTTCCGCTTCGTGCAAAGGACGGAACAGGACAGGAACTTTCGCATCCTGCAACTTCTTCAATTGCCCTGCAATCACATCGATGTCGCGAATAAGCAATTTATAATCTTCGGACTCTGGATGATTCATCGCATATTCTATATCGAATGTAGTCGAATCGGCATAGAAGCCTCTCCACCATTCTTTTCCCTGCGTATCGATCAGACCTTTCGGCGCGTTCCAGTGCCATGCAAAGGTAACGATGCCCCCTTGCTTATCCCATTCAATCGCCTTTTCCGTCTCTGTGGAACTAAGACCGTGTTCCGCTCTGCTTGGGGAATAGTCAATCAGGTCAAGTGCCGCAATAGCCGGCTTTTTACCTACATTCGCTTGAAGCCAATCAATTTCGGGCATATCCTCTTGACCGGAAAGCATATTCTTCCCGTATTGATCAACCAGATAGTTCATCAATGCTCTTGCTTCTACCGTCGCATTCGGATTGGTGAGCGTTTTGGTTACTGCATGTGGTGGACGGTCAGCAGCTGGCTCCAGCTTGACGTAGTCGATATCATACCAGCCCCAGCCTGTTTCAAAACCGATCGTATTCGCCCCTGCATTCAACAGAACCTTACCACCGGACGTTTCTTTAAAATCAGCCGATTTCCAAAGTACCAGCTCGCCAGACGCTTTGCCGTTTAAAGAGAAGTTGGTGCGTTTGTCATCATGAGGCGAACGGTAGCCGATTGTAAGATTGTACAAGCCTGCCGCCTCTGCCTGGATCGTCATCGTCAGGGAATCCCCTGCATTGTGGAAATTAGTTACATAACCAGTACCGGAGAAGCCGGTCCCGCTGGATTCCACAATGGTTCCCTTCAGCGTGCCATCTTCGGCTTCATAGCGATCCTGTTCGTCTACAGGTGTTCGCGGAACCGCTTTCAAAACATTGGATTCGCTCGTTCCCGTCTTTGTTTTTGCGGTTATTTTATAATAATAAGAAGTGCCGTTCGTTACGTTCGTATCCGTATAAGACGTTTCGACCAAGTTGGATGCTACAGCAGCAAAAGGACCGTTTTCATACGTTGCCCGCTGTACGCTGTAACCTACAACTCCGCTGGAAGCGTCCCAGGATAAATCGACTTTCCCATCGCCAGCCTCAGCCCTCAGCGCAAAGCTTTCAGGATTTTCTGCAGGCGTATCATTGCCAGCAGTCAACACGATGTGATAAGCCGTCAAAGGCGGTACTGTATAGGTAAAGCGGTTGCCTGAAATTTGCGTGATTGGCGCTGCTTCCTTAATTTGCGAGCTATTTTTGTCGAAGCCCCATACTTTAGCGGAACCGTAAGTCGTCTCGCCGGAAAGATCAAATTGGGCGTCGAATGCACTGTCCATGCTTTTATTCATGACAACGAGGTGCAGTTCTTTGTAGGATGCATCCATTACGGAAGCATGCACCGAGCTATTAACAATATCCGACGTTTGTGCATGAACGCTGATATCACCGAAAGTAGAGCTTTTTCCGTCATAATTGCGGTAAAGTTTGTAAGCGGCACTAACGTAGTTGTTGGCACCATCCTTTAACTTCCAGTAGTTTGCCATATAGACGTCGTTTTTGCCCAAGATGCCCAGCACATCAGTCATAGCGATACCGCCGGAAATATCATTTTCGCCACCATAGCTATACTCAGTCAAAGCCAGCTTGGTTCCTGGGTAATACTTATCCACCGACTGCTTTAATCGAGGCAGTATAGGCAAGAATTCACTGTTCCATTGAGCAATCCAGCTATCTTCCTTGTAGGTCGGGTCCCACAAAGTACGAGGCGCTTGCATTCTGGCTTTCTTCGTTTCGTCGTTGCCTACCTCATTTGTAATTCGTATGCCCCCGCCCATCGCTTCAGGATACCAGTGTACATCAAAGACATCCAGCAATCTCTTGCCTTCGGCTTGCGAGCTGAGACGCATTTGATCCAGGTAATAGTCCACGAACCAGCTGTAGTTGCCTTTTACAGAGTTCCAATCAGGTGCAGTTTGAAGATCTTTATAGGCGCCAAAACCGTAAAGAACGGGCCCAAAAATTTCCGCACCCGCGTCAACCGCTTTAACAGCTTTGGATAAACTTACCGACCGGTCTACCAACTCTTTGGCTCCAACCTTTTCACCATGAATACGCGGATGCGTATGCGACCAGAGAGCGGGTTCATTGTCGAGCGCATATCCTTTCACGCCCGTTTTTGTTGAAGCAACGCCGTACTTTTTCACTAAAAAGTTGACGAATTCATCCGCATAAACCTGATTGTCTTTCAGATCAGGCTGCAATTGAAACGGCGCATTTTTAGCGTTTACGACCTCATTCCACCGAGCGGAAGGAGCCTTTTCGCTTTCCTGCACACTTCCGTTTCCATCCTTGGCCACATAACCGGCCATCGGCAGTGTGACTAAAGAATATGTGCCCTGCTTCAGCGATTGATCGTGAAACGAGGTTGCCACCGCACCTGGCTTTTCACATTCGGCTTTTGTCAATCCGGCGTTGTCGCATAAATAGCTATCGCTGGACTGCATCCAGTCGCTTCCTGCATTGGACATATTGTTTTCCCAGTTATATCCGGTCATTCGATTGCCACCAAGTCGTCTGGCAGTCAGATTCTCATCGCCTGCCAACTCCTGATTCGTACCGTAAATATAAGGGCTAATAGGCTTACGATCCTTGGATGTATCGACTTTAATGGTAACAGTCTTTGCCGTTTGACCGTGAACTACAGTTGGAGTCGGTAGAGCACCCCCTACTATAATCGTGCATGCCATGACGACAGGCAGCCATTTGGAACGTTTGGACCAAATACTACTACTATTTTTCGCCTTCATGCCGCTTCCTCCCTTCAATTTAAAAAGAGCGGCACCCATACGAATGCCCCTCCTTGAGGCTTTAAGGCCCCTTCCCTGTCCCCAAACGAGCTTATCGTTCCGTTGCAGCGTCATATCCGTGCTTGAAATGTTCCAGCCGAAAACAACACCCTCTTTCTTTGAAACTGGATTTATAATATTACCTTAACACAAAGGTATATTGACATTTTTAACTATTGTTTTAATTAGCTAGTATTAATTTCTTAAATAACCATATAGCTTGAGGTATCACAATAGCTCTTGCTCATCCACACTCGTCTTCCCTAGCGCACTTTATCCTTTTGAATAAGCTTATAATAGATGCGTGCAGGCTCTGATTCTCCAGTGGATAAAATGTATTCTGCCAAAGGTGCGCACAGTTTTTGGAGATAAAAGGAGTATAGCAGCTCGGCCGTGTCAAAATGAATTTTCAACACTTGCTTCATCAAGCCTTCGAATTTGGAGTAATCCAGTTCTTCCGGGGTAATATCAAACGGGTACTCAGGAAAGGTTTTTTTCTGAATTTCAACAAACTGCTCCCTAAGCTTCGGTTGATTGCCTGAACGGGCAGCCGAGAAATTCATCATAAAAAAAGATACAAAATCCGTCTCACGGTCACTTAACTCATAGTACTCACACCAACGCATGAATATCAGCGGTTTTACCATATATAAATCTCCTTTAACAAAAGTTCAGATTTATCATGAATCTTACAAAAATCTAGCGGGTTCCATCTTATGTAATATATAGGTTAAGCCCCATTTTAAAATATGATTCCTTAAATGAATTTTGCTTTTTAACATATCCCCTTCTTATATATCCATAAAAGTGCACAACAAAAAAAGACTGTTTCAGCATTTTAATGACGCTGACCAAGTCTTCTCATAATTATCCGTATATTCACATTCGTATTTATTCTAATCCTCTACATAGCTGCAAGGTTACAGGCTGCAAGTGAACACATAAGCGGGAGGGACATTGCAGTTTACCTTTTTAATCTGAATGTCAGCAAAAAAGGTGCGAAAAAAATTGTGTTTGACCTTGCTGTACTGGAACGTAATAAATTTGCCTTCCTGGCCCAAAACCTCAGCCGTTTGTCCCAAAATGAGGCTGGATAATGCAGCGGGCAAGCTGGTGAAAGGGAGCCCTGACACGACATAATCCACTTTTGGGACCTCATACTGTCGTATATACTGCGCTACATGCTCAGCCGATCCATGAATAATGTGTACCCTCTCCAGGTGTCCGTACTTGCTTTGTAGCGTTTTGTAAAACGATTCATTAGCTTCAATCACTAAAAGTAGCGTTTCTGGACGCTTGTTCAAAATAAGCTCTTGCGTAAACACACCGGTTCCTGCACCATATTCAATAATGCACGATGCTTTGTCAAAGTAAATCGGTGTGGCAATTTGTTTGGCCAACTGTCTTGAGCTGGGTATAACAGCGCCTACGCTACGTGGATGCCTGATGTACTCTCGAATAAAGTGAATCGCGTTCATCTTTTTCTCTCCCTGCTTGACACACATGATAGGCATTCGGTTCATCAACACTTCTTATTACATATTCATTGTATACCGATCAGAATATTGATTTCAAGCAGGCTACTGTCGGCATATAAAAAGAGCGTAGCCTTATTCGACTCTAATCAAATAATGACTACCCTCTTGTTGTAACATCTATTTGTCCATGGTATCCAAATGTGCACCCTCTGCCTGCGATGCCTGTCCAGCTTTACGTCGTCGTGCGCCTATGTGCATGGCAACAATCCGATAGATGGAGGCTGGCTGTATGGATACGGCCCAGCTCGCGTCTGCATCCGGTGCAAGCACGACCCCTAGCTGGTGATGATCGCCATCGTACATGCCTCGCTGCACAAACTTGCTCTCGCCCTGCAGATTGCGTACCTCCAGCTTACAAAAAGCAGAGTTGATTCGCAAGGCCTGGTGTAACTCGGCACGGGTATTCACAACAACCCCATTCACGCGGTAAATGGCCTCGCCCGGCAGTATGCCCATGGCTGTCGCTGGACTGTCTGGCAGCACAGCGAGAACACGCATCCCTTGCTCCGGATGGACAAACATCGGGCTAAGACGATTTTCCTCTATATTACCATACCAGATCAGCGCCTCATGAGCCAGAAAGGAGAATAATGCTGCGAGCAATATCAGCGGACTCCACCATGCAGCCAGCAAGCTCAGCAGAAGTAAAGCCACACTATACAGGAGCAAACGGTTCGAAGTAAGTACCGCCTTCTGTCGTGGTAGCTGGCCTAGCGTCACGCTGCTGAAGCCCATCAGGACTGGCAAGGCTGCCAGCATATACCCGGTTCCGGCATCGCCGCCGAACAAAGGTGTCCAGGGAAGCATGAAGCCTCCCTGAGTCGGTACCAACAACAACAACGGAATGGGCCAGAGGTCTTCCATACGATAACCGCCAACCAATCTTCCCCGTTTGCCCTCGACAAACAGCGGAGTGGCCGCCTTCCCCCCTTGCCAGCGAACCAACAGCGCCTCAGCCACATGCAGCACGGCGACCAACACCAACAGTGCTGGAATATCCAATCCGCGGATGGCTGCTACTGATGTTCCGAGCGCTCCCCCAGGTTGCCAGCCACTGGCCACGTTTAAGAAAAACTGAACCACACCTAGCAGACCTACCGAATAAGCGAGACACAGGTAACGGACGCGTACCAGCATGAGCAGTAATGTCGCTACCCACAGGCACACGATGGAAGCCGAGTTCAGATGCACACTGACGAACATTCCCAGAGCAGATAGCGCCATTCCAGCAAGCAAACCACTCCATACGACACGCCAGGTCTCTGCAGTCCAGCTATGCATTTTGGTATGAAATAGCTTGCGCTCCAGCAGCATTTGCCGACGATAACCAAGTGCTACAATGAGTATTGAGATATAATAAAACGGCTGCAAAAGCAGGTACAAGCAAGCATTCAAGACGCTCCATCCCCATTGTAATGCCCATTCCAAGTCCATTCACACTCCTTATGCCCCTGGCCCGCTGTATAGCGGATCACGTACATTTCATATCCATTTATTCTATATGAAATTGCCAACGTAGGGAAGACAAACCGACAGACTGCAAATAAATCCCAATATAAAAGGAGGCTGTTTCCAGCCCCCTTGTTGTAGCCTCACTATTATTTCGCTGCGCTTGTCTTCATTTCCTTCCGAATCTCTTCAATCCCCTGCTTGAGTTGATTATCATTTTTCGGATCACGAATTTTCTCAATCAGCTTGGCTTCCATCGCTGCTGCTGTCTTCGCATCAATGATGCCGCTAGCCGTCAGCTTCGCTTGTTTTTGGAAAGCAATAACAGAGCTTTCAGTTACTTTGTCAAAATAGCCATCCTCGCGACCTGGTTTGTATCCCAAGCCTTGCAGAATGATTTGTGCATTTTTCACATCACTGCTATTCATATTGTATTTCAAGGACTTTTCCTTGTTCAACGGTGCTGCTGTGAAGTATTCAGGCTGTTCCACCGCAATATTCGGCTTAATCCCTTTTTTATGAATCCACGTTCCATTTGGCGTTAACCATTTGGCAATCGTGATTTTGAGCAGGCTACCGTCACCCATTTGCTTGTCATAGCTGGTTTGTACAGTACCTTTACCAAAGGAATTTTCCCCGATCAACACAGCACCTGCTGATTGCTGGAGAGCACCTGCCAGAATTTCGGACGCACTTGCGCTGCCTTTATTCATTAGCAAAGTCACTGGATAGTTCTTACGTGATCCTTTGGATTTCTCTTCTTCACGCTTCTGATTCTTGTCTTCCACTTGTACAATCGTTTTGCCAGAAGGTACAAATTGCTGTGCAATATCAATGACCACGGAAAGCACGCCGCCCGGGTTATTACGCACGTCAATGACGAGCCCTTTAAGCCCTTGTTTTTCGAGCTTCGCTAACTCTTCCTTGAAACGTTCTGCTGTATTCAAGGAGAACTGGGTGATCGTGATGACGCCTACACCGTCGCTTTCCATATGAGCCGTTACAGTTTCCATATCAATGTTGTCACGGGTAATCGTGTATTCGAGCGGATCAGGAGAGCCACTGCGCTGAATTTTGACTTTTGCCTGACTGCCTTTAGGCCCACGGATTTTGGAAACGGCCTTGTTTAGATCCAATCCGTCCAGTGTTTCACCATTAACAGACAAAATAATATCCTTAGAGCGTAACCCTGCCTTCTCTGCCGGGGAGCCTTTAATTGGCGTGACTACAACTACTTTCCCGTTTTCGGCAGCTACTTCGGCTCCGATCCCAGTAAAAGAACCTTCAATGGATTGCTCGAATTGTTGGGCAGTTTCTTTACCCATATAAGAGGAATACGGGTCGCCGAGCGACTCCATCATACCATTGATGGCGCCATCCACCAACTTGGTACGATCCACATCCTGATAATATTGTCCCTGAATCAGGTCCATCGCCGTCTCAATTTTGCGGATATCACTTCTGGAGGTAGAACTGCTACCTGTCACACTCGCCAGCAGTCCTTCGCCCAGAGCGCTGTTCCCTACTGTAGTCGTTCCAGTATAGGCAAAAGTGAGCAGACTGCCGCCAAGCAGCCCGATCACCATCAAGAGTATCGCTGTACTTTTTTTCAACATCTAATCGTCCACCGCCTTCTCATTATCTTGTATCCTATTGCCTTACAACGCATATCCATCCACGAAGTATACGTCTAGCTTGTACGGAATATGTTAATTGTATCCTACTCCGTGTCTCAATGCACATGTTCTTCATCGGATATTAACCATTACAGCAAAGCCCTATCTACAACCGTAATGGCTATAAATAGGGCTTACCTTATCTACTATAAATAGTTCATCGGATTTACAGGTTTGTTATTTTCGCGCACCTCAAAATGACAGTGAGGTCCTGTGGAATTGCCCGTCGAACCAACTTCTGCAATTTTTTGACCACGTTTCACAGTCTGCCCGGTATGAACCACCGTACCGCCATTGCGAATGTGTCCGTATAGGGTCCATAGCCCGTCTCCATGGTCAATCACAACCGTATTTCCATAGCCACTCCACCATTCGGCAACAATGACAACACCATCTTCGGCTGCATGAATATCGGTTCCCTGAGGAGCCGCCATATCAACACCTGTGTGGCCTTTAAGCTTGCCGGTAATCGGATGTACCCGCATGCCAAAAGTAGATGAAAGTCGGTAATGGGATACAGGCGAAGCCAATGTGCCCGTTCCGCCTGTATACGTGCTGGCTGCCGCATGGCTGGAATTCGAGGCGGCGCCTGAGGATGAAGATGCATATCGTTTGGCCTCAGCCGCACGTGCAGCCGCTCTAGCGCGTGCTGCTTTGGCAGCCTGCTCCGCTCTAAGCTTGTTCTTCTCCTGCACCAGACCCACACGCTTGTTAGCGAGTGCTACCAGCATGTCATTTTGCTCTTCACTGATTTCATCTGACTCAGCAATATCATGATCGTAATTGGAAATCAGTCTTTGTTTCTCTTTTTCCTTCGAATTCAGTTCTGCTTTGGCGTCCTGCTTGAGCGCATAGAGCTTCTTGGCATTTTTATATTCCGTGTCCAGCTGTTTCTTCTTGCTTACGACCAATGCCTTGTCCTTTTTATGCTCGTCCAACAGGATTTGATCCTGCTCCACGATCGTTTTCAAGGAATCTACCCGGCTGAGAAAGTCACTAAAACTGGACGAAGACATAAGCACGTCCATATATGAGACGGTTCCATCCGTATACATCAAACGCACACGAGTTTCCAGCATTTTTTCCCGTGACTGGATACGATCAATTGCCTCAGCTAAATCTTTTTTAGTCGCACGCAGATTATCTTCCGTTTGATCAATCTGAACCGCAACACGAGTCAGCTGATCACTGACGCTGTTAATCTGAGCAAGCACAATTTTCAGGTTTTGCACGGTTTTATTTTTGTAATGTTGGGCATACTGTTTATCTTGAGCAGCCTTTTCCTGTTGTTGCTTGGCAGATTGGGCCTGCTTTTCCAATTGGTTCAGCTGCGAATTGATTTCACTCATGCTTTTGGCATATCCGTCAGAAGGCTGGATTAGCAATGCGGCTACCAAGGTAGCGGCCAACACAGATCCTGTTTTTTTCAACTTGCACTCCCCATCCTTTATCGCAAAATAACACCGGGCTTCCCCGTTCTAATTGATACCGACCACGACGTCCAGCCAACGCTTCTTTATACTTTTAAGAACTTACGCATGGACAGGGTACTGCCAACAATTCCGACCAGCATACCCAAAATAATCAGCAATGCACTCAACTGAATCCAAATGCCTTCAAGTGGCATAAGCTTCAACATATTCAGAGCTATATCGCCCTGAACGGCGGTCAGCAAACGCTGATAGCCAGTAAATAAAATACCTACAGTAATAAGGGAACCAATAAGACCAATAAGCGCGCCTTCGATAAAAAACGGCCAGCGTATAAAAAAGTTGGTCGCACCGACCAGCTTCATAATGCCAATCTCTCTGCGTCGTGCCAATATGGTCACGCGAATCGTATTCGAGATAAGGAACATGGACATGATCGCCAGTCCGGCGACGAATATAAAGCCTACATTACGTATGAGCTTCGTAATCGTAAAGAGCGTCTCTACGGTGCCTTTTCCATAACGAACCTTTAAAATCGGTTTCTCTGGATGCAACGTATTCAGCTTCTCAATCTTTTCAGCCACAAATGGAACCGTTGTTGGTTCAATAACCTCTACCACAATTTTGTCCGGGAGTGGATTGCTGTCCTTGTCAAAACCCTCCAGCAGCTCCTTGCCGCTGTCTCCCAAATCTTTGCGCAGCTCCTCCAAACCCTGAGCTTTAGTCACAAAGGTCGTTTTGCTGATTTCCGGCATCGCCGCGATTTCCTTTTGCAGTGTTTCGCGCATGTTCTGCTCTACATTTAGCTCCAGAAATACGTTAACCTCTACCTGACTATCTGCCTGATCAGCCAGGGAATTGACGTTGAGCACCAGCATGATAAATACGCCCAATATAAGTAATGACACAATAATCGAGGTGACGGATGCCACGGACATCCAGCCATTGCGGAATATGTTTTTGAAACCTTCCCGCACATGACGTAAGAAGGTATTAAAAGTCATATCCGTACTCCCCTCTTACCTGATCCCTTACGATGTTGCCATTCTCAATAGCAATTACGCGTTTACGCATGGAGTTCACGATGTCCTTATTGTGGGTCGCCATCACAATGGTCGTACCCCTAAAATTAATTTCGTCCAGCAACTGCATGATCTCCCACGATGTCTCGGGGTCCAGATTTCCCGTAGGTTCATCGGCAATGATCACGGAAGGATTGTTTACGATGGCCCGTGCAATCGCTACACGCTGTTGCTCCCCACCGGAAAGCTGGGCAGGCTCACGATTCATTTTTGTTTTCAAGCCAACCAGTTCAAGCACTTCTGGTACCCGTTTGCGAATCAGCTTCTTGGGAGCTTCAATAACTTCCATAGCAAAAGCCACATTCTCATAAGCCGTCAAACGCGGCAAAAGGCGGAAATCCTGAAAAATGACTCCGATGTTACGACGAACGTAGGGAATTTTACGCTGCTTGAGCTTCCCGATATTAAAACCATTGACTGAAATTTGCCCCTTGGTAGGTACTTCTTCTCTATAAATAAGCTTCATAAAAGTCGATTTCCCCGCTCCAGACGGGCCGACTACGTATACAAATTCATTACGGTCAATTCTGACCGATACTCCTTGAAGTGCGTGGGTTCCGTTAGTATAGGTCTTCCACACATCCTGCATTTCAATCACTCGATCACTTCCCGCTGCTTAATCATATTACGCATAACCTAATATCCTTCGACATATTCCATGCATTTCCTTTAAAAACTTCTCTATTTCATCATACCGTTTATCATTGTAACAAATTTGTTACCTAAATAGTACCGAAAGTTTTCTGCTTTTGGCACATATATATGAATAATATGGCACACGAGTACGCTATCAAGCTTATCAGACAGGAGACATCTGCATTATGAAAAAAATTCATTTATCTGTCATTTGGATATGGGCTGGTGTTCTGGCGCTGGCCATGTTGTGGGGGGGACTTCATCTGTACGCCGACAGACAAACGCTGCCGGAGGGAGTGAGGGTCGGAGGAGTCAACGTAGGAAGCATGGATTACACATCCGCTCTCCGGCTGGTGGATAAAAAGCTGGATGCATTAAAGCAACGCCCACTGCTTCTGACGGACAGTGACAGCAGTGCACAGGATATAAAACTTACACTCGGGGAAGCAGGGATTCGTTATAAAGCGGAGGCATTTCGGAATGCCGTTAAGGCGCTCAGCTCGGAGCATCTATGGACTCGTGTGCAGACACGTTTTAGCTTCGAAAAGGAATGGTCTATCGCATCTTTCCGACAGAAGGAGATATTGAAAGCCCAATTCGGAGTCGATTGGGAGGAGCAACGATATGGCATGCCTATCAATGCTGTGCGTCAGATTGACGGGAATGATCAGGTTCGTTATATTCCGGGGCGCTCTGCGCGACGTCTGGATTGGCCCAAACTGGACGCCGCACTGGATAAGGCGCTGCCCAAGGATTTTACCGCTTCTGAGGAGCCGATACGAGTGGAATTACCGTTCCTTCAGCTGGAGCCGAAAATTTCGGTGGACAGCCTGCGTAATGAAGGGATTGAGCGCAAAATCGTCCAGTTCTCCACCAGTCTCGGCAGCAGCTCGGAAGGACGCGTGTATAACGTCAATTCAGCGGCAAGCACCGTTGATGGTTTAATTCTCAAGCCAGGTGACATATTCGACTACGGTCAATTGATTGCCAAGGCTGAGCGCACTCATGGCTTTCGTGAAGCTCCAGTGATCGTGAACGGTCAGTTGGAGTCCGGCATAGGTGGCGGGATTTGTCAGGTATCCAGCACGGTGTATAATGCAGCACTGCGAGTCGGTTTGGACATTGTTGAGCGCCGCAACCATTCCTTGCCGGTCAGCTACCTGCCCAAAGGTCAGGATGCGACTTTTGCTACAGGGTCCATTAATTTTCGTTTTAGAAACAATACAGGCAAACATTTACTACTTCGTGCGGCTGTCCAAAACCGAACGCTTACTGTTAAATTTTTTGGTACATTTCCGTCCAATGTTTCGTATGAACTGGAATCCCATACGGTTCGCATACTTCCCATACCGGAGAAGAGACTCCGTAATGACTCCCTTTCCCCCGGCTTCTATCAAGTACTTCGGCAGGGCAAAGAAGGGTATGTGGTAGAAACATTCCGGGTAAAAAAGGTGGACGGAAAAACCGTAGATCGCACCCGAATCAGCCGCGATACGTATCGAGCGCAGCAACGCATTATAGCTAGTTATGGCGGTGGCACATCGTCTGAGCCACAAACACGTGAACCCGAGAAGTCTATTGTCGAGGACGGTATAAGCGAATAAACGAAAAATCCCCCTTCCACTGTCGACTGGACTTGTTCCAGACAGAGTGAAAGGGGGATTTTAGCTATAAATTACTCGCTGCGTTTACCCAAAACAGAAATTTCTACAGGCTCACTTTCGTTACCGTCTGCATCTTCAGCTTTGATTACCAGCCTAACCGTTGCTTTTTGAGCAAGCACACTGATACTAAATGTGCCATCATCTTTGGCTACTGCACTACCGATAGGCAGTTCATTGGAATAGGCGGTTACTGTGGAACCTGCTTTAGCTGTCCCCGTAATTGTACCTTCTCCGTCATACACATCGTTGACTTTCAGTGCTTTCGTAGTTGCAACCGCGTCAGCAGCTGTGTCTGTAGTGCTATCTGTAGTCGTATCCGTAGTTGTGTCAGTATCTGTGTTGGTATCTATGGTTGTAGAGTTGTCCGTAGTCGTGCTATCTGTGCTGGTACTTGTGCTGCTATCTTCTGTTTCACTGCCAGAAGTAGTCGACGTGTTACCATAAGTGGAATCTGTCACATTGCCGTATGTGGAATCCGTCACCGTTCCACCAGGAGTCGTCGTCAGATTATCAACAGGGCTCAGGTTGTAACCGGAAGCAGCGTCCAGAATAGCAATCGCCTCTGCACGAGTCAGCGACTTCAGTGGCTGGAATTTACCATCCGGATAACCGTTGATGATTTTTTGCTCCGCAGCTGCCGCTACACTTTTCTTCGCCCAAGCTCCAATTTTATCGGAGTCAATGAATTTAGTAACATCTGCTGCGTTACCGGCAGTGAGTCCAATAGCTTTGCCTACGATAGCCGCAGCTTCTTGACGTGTTACCTTACCATTTGGTTTGAGCTTGTTATCTGCATAGCCGCTTATGTAACCTGCATTCACGGCACTTGTCAGCTCGTTGTATGCCCAGTGAGAGGCTGGTACATCTGTGAACGTTCTGCTTCCATTACCGTTTACTTTTACACTGTCCGCATACGTTACGTCAGTCACAGCTGGAGTATCCTGCGTGAACGTACCCAAGCTGCGATTCAGAAGAACAATAAACTCTGCACGTGTGATTGCCGCATCTGGTTTCACCGCGCCGTCCAATTGTCCTGTGGCTGACCAGCGTTGCACCTGATCTCCCGCCCAATGACCACTTGTAGTTTGAGGAGCAGCTGCCGCTGCGCTGAATGCGCTAAGAATAAGACCTGTACTCAATACACCTGTAACTGTATTTCTTAACTTTTTTCCCATGCTATAAATTCCTCCTCTGATTGGATTCATCATTCTTTTTTAAACACTTTACCAGAAATCAAACCCAAATAACCCCCAAATTAAAAAAATCGTCCCATATAACCATTCCCCCTCCTAATGTAGGATAAATAAGAAACGGGACTTAATACCTAGTTATTCACTTGGATATGTATATTTAGACAGGCTAAGGTATACTGAATGAATACTCGGTCATATGCTGAAACACCGCAATGAGGTCACAAAACCCTAGGAAAAGAGGTCTTCTTATGGCTCTTATTCAATGTCAGTTTTATTCTGAAGTTCTTGGTCTGAGCACATCCATGAATGTTATTCTTCCTCAGGCAACCCGTTCGCAGATTGGACTGGAAGGCAAGCAAGGAACCGGGCCACATCCGACGCTGTATTTGCTGCATGGACTATCGGACGATGATTCAACCTGGTTACGTCGAACCTCCATTGAACGCTATGTCGCCTCATTGGGCCTAGCTGTCGTCATGCCCCAGGTACATCGGAGCTTCTATACGAATATGGAGCAAGGCGCGGCTTATTGGACCTTTATCAGTGAAGAATTGCCAGCTTTGGCACGTTCATTCTTTCCTCTGTCCGACAAGCGTGAAGATAATTTTGTAGCCGGGCTTTCTATGGGTGGATATGGTGCTTTCAAACTGGCGCTCCGGCATCCAGAGCGTTTTGCAGCCGCTGCCAGCCTTTCGGGAGTCATGGATTTACACGCATCACGCACCGATCCTATGCAAAATGCGATGAGTCCAGCGGAATGGCTTAACATTTTTGGTCCAGATGAAATACGTGGAACGGATCACGATTTGCTGGAACTGTTACAACGTCATGCTGCCTTGGGAACCTCACTTCCCCGGCTCTACCAATGCTGCGGCACGGAGGATTTCCTATATAAGGGAAATCAGGCTTTTCGTGAAACATGTAATACTGCCGGAGTTCCGCTGACCTACGAAGAAGGTCCTGGAGCTCATGAATGGGGATACTGGGACGCGAAAATTCAGGATGTACTGGCGTGGCTACCGCTCAAAGAGCACTAAACAGGTTAAAAAATCCCCGCAGCTTCCCTCATCGCACCATGGCGAAGGGATAGGCTCGGGGATTTTTATGCACATTAGGGATTTGTCGTGGTCTCCGTCGATGGAGATCCTTTAGTTAGTGACTTGGGTAGCACCTTGTACAAGCGCCACTCACCATTAAACTCACGTTCAAGCTGGACCCAAGGAGCGCCTTTTTCATATAAATTCGGATATACCATATTGATTTTACTCAGTGGCATGCCTGACATGATCTTAGGTACAAGGATATAATCCACATGGTTATCCTGCGGATAACTTAATGCCTTATTGAATGAATAATCACTGGTAATCAGGAAGCGTTTTGGATATTGGCTGTAGACAATCATGGTGTAGGCTGAAGCCGAATCGGTCATAATGGTAGACTTCGGCAGATGCTCATCCAACCAGACGGCAATCTTACGATCTGACTCCTGTCTCACATAGTTCACATTCCCCGTTCGTGTGAGAAAGCTGTTCTCATCCGGTGCAATATCCGGGCGAGTCAATGCATAGGAAAGTAATCCAGCGGTAAGCAGCAGACTGACGGACACCAGGCCAAAGGCTGCCCTCCGCCATCGTCCCTGAAGCTGGCTCAGCTCATAGGGCAACCAGGCTACGGTAATTGGGAACACGTACATAAAATAACGAAACCATCCGTACGAAGATTGCTTCATCATGAGTAAAAATTGCAACCCTGGCACTGACAGGAACAGCAGCAAAATAATCAATGTTCCCCATCGGAACAAGCGTCCACTCAACAGACGAATGAACAGAATAGCAAACAACGGTACCGAATACCAGAGTGTTTTGGAAGCAATAAATTTCAAGGCCACCAGCGGATTGGAGAAAATCTCTACAAACTTATCATCATTCAGCAGTTCTGCCGATTGGGCTGTGTTCGAATACTCCGAATTCAGGAAGTAAAAAGCATTCCCCATAATGAGATAGTTGAAGAAAATCCACAACAGCCCGGAAAAGACCACAGGGAGCAGAAGCAGTAACCAGGTTGCCTCGACCTTGTGCAGTTTTTCTCGCAAGGCCAGTTCACGTCTGCCCATGTTTCGATGAAGAAACAGGATCGCCAATACCACGCCACCCGCCATTGCCACGCCCAGAGGAACCGCTTCATAGCGAGTCCAGAACGCCATGGCAAGCGCTAATCCAGAAACAATCAGACTTGCCGTCATGCGATCCTTGAGCCACAATGCAAACTCAATCACCGTCATCATAATGAAGTATATGTATAGCGAATCGCTCAGCCCATTGGCACCAAACAGTAAAATAAACGGATTCAGTGCATACAACAGTGCCAGCATGATGCTCATCCCTGAGCTAAGCCCTGTTCTGACCCCCGCCCGATACAGCAACATAGCGGTCAAAGCGGCAAAGGTAGCACTAAGAATGACAGCAGCCAATCCATAGGTGGCTAATGCCGGAAAGATTGGATACAGCAGTAGAATCACCATTTCCAGAAGACTGGGTAGTGGATTCCAGATAAATCCGATTGCGCCCAGATGCGGGTCACGGCTGTACAACACATAAAATGCATTAGCTACGCGACTGAGCGCGTCTGTGTGCATATATCCCAGAACATAGCTGAAATAGATGCCCGCAGACAGTTCCAATGCAAGTATAAATACAAACAGACCTATAGCCATCCATCTGCTTGCAGACCATTTGCGAAAGGACATTCCTCTCGTTCCCCCTCAAACTTCTTGCGGTGATACAGCTGTAGCCTAATCACACCCCACAGCTGTATGCTTTCCTCCGCTACGATGCACTAAATATCATAATTATTTTGATTCTTCATGCTCTATTTTGTACAGTCGCCACTGACCGTCAAAGTCATGTACCAACGAGGCCCACGGCGCTCCCTTTTCGAACAAATCAGGATAGTTCCGGTTCACCTGATCCAGCGGTACCCCATCCACCAAGCGCGTGACCAAGACATAATCCACCTTGGAAGCAGGCAGATCCATTAAAGATTTCCCAAAATCGTAATCACTCGTAATCATAAATTTCTTTGGAATTTTACTGCTCAAAATGATCGGATAGGCGGCATAGGAATCTGTCAAAATGAGAGATGAACCATAATGCTCATCCAGCCACGGCGCTATTTTCCGCTCAATAATTTGACGTTCGTAGCTTTCATTACCACTATGCGTTAAATAGCTGTGTTCATCTGCTGCAATCGCGGGGTTCGTCAGTGCGTAGGATAACAAGCCTGCTGTTACCAACATTCCTGCTGTTACCAGTGAGATTCCGATCCCCCTCATTTTCCCCTTCAATAAACTTAGCTCATACGGCAACCAGGCAACTGTAATCGGGAATACATACATAAAATATCGGAACCATCCAAAAGAAGACTGCTTGAGCATCAGCAAAAGCTGAAGTCCTGGCACCGATAAAAAAATGGCCAGTAGCGTTAACGTGCTCCAACTCAACAGACGTTTGTCCAATAGTCGTATGAGCAAAATCGCAATCAACGGAGCAGCATACCATAAGGTTCGTTGCCCGATAAACTTTAGCATCAGCACAGGGTGGGCAAACATGGCCACAAAGCGTTGATCTTCCAACAAAACCGCTGATTGTGTGGAATTGGAATATTGCGAGCGTAAGAAGTAAAGCGGATCGCCCATGATAATCCAGTTAAAAAAGAGCCACAGCAGACCGGAAAAGACAAGTGGCAACAATAATAGAAGCCATGTCGCCTCCACCTTGTACAGGCGCTCTTTTAAAGACAATTCCGTTCTAACCCTCTCTCTGTTTGTACGCCACCGGTGCAGAAAAAAGATCGTCAGCAATACACCCAAAGCCATCGCAATACCCAGCGGAACTGCTTCATAGCGAACCCAAAATGCCAGTGCAAGCGCAAAACCGGATACGATCAAATTCGCCGCCTTGCGATCCTTCAACCACATACAAAATCGACTCACTGTCAACAGGATGAAAAAGATATATGGCGAGTCACTCAAGCCGTTGAAGCCAAACAGAAACATAAATGGATTCAGTGAAAATAATAGCGCAATCAGCAAACTGGTTGCACCGTGAAGCCCCAACTGTTTGCCCGTCGCATACAATAATGCCGCGCTCGCCCCTGCAAATAGGCTACTCACAATCACTGCCGCCAGCCCGTGGGAAGCGAGTACTGGAAATAAAGGATAAAACAACAGCACAATCAGTTCCATCAAACTGGGCAGCGGATTCCATACAAACCCGATAGCACCCAAGTGTGGGTCACGACTGTATAGCACATAAAATGCGTTAGCCACTCGACTGAGCGCATCGGTATGCATATAACCAAGATACCATGCAAAATACACACCCACGGCCAGTTCAAGAGCAGTAATACAAGCAAACAATGATAGAAATTTTCCGTGTTTTCTTAAAATCATGAAACCTCTTTCTGACGCTGTTGCGGAACGGAGAAGATCCAGTAACGGTTCCAGATATAATTATGAACAGGCACGATGATGGTAGTTAGTACTTCACCGATCAGATACGACCAACCGATCCAGTGAATGGTCACGTACATCAGAGCGGCATTTAAGAGCAAGCCACAGGTACAGACCAATAAATATTTAAGAAACTGGGTGCGGCTTCCCTCGCCGGTAGGCTCGAACGTCCAGTTTCGGTTCAGCACATACGAAACGAGCAATGTAACCACGAATCCGATTGTAGTAGCCGTTACTGCTGGTACCGTAAACAACTCCACCAGCAACACAAGCACACCAACATGGATACCTGTACCCAGCAGCCCCACAATACCGTATTTAATGATTGGATACTTTAGATATGAACGTCTGATCATGTTGATTAAACTCCCTGTCCACCCACAATCGGTCAGCATTCGCCCGTTTATCTGCTATCAGATAGCGAGGCCTAGCTTTGACTTCGTGATATATGGCGGCAATATATTCTCCTACCACACCAATTGACAGCATGAGTACACTGCCAATAATCAAGAGCAGCAAAATGACAGTGGTAAAACCGGTCACAGCATCACCCGTTAATTTGCGCATTAAGGTCTGAATCCCCAATACGACTGAAATCAGCATGAAAATGAGGCCCATCAGACTCACTACCCGCAACGGTACTGTCGAAAACGAAACGATCGCTTCTGCTGCCAGTCGAGTCAGCCCTAGCGGACTCCAGCGGCTTGGCCCCTCTTCGCGTGGAGCCACCCGGAATGAAATCTGGGTTTTACGGAAACCTAGCCAGGCCGTCATCCCGCGGAAAAACGGCATCCGCTCTGGCATCGCCATCCAGGCATCCACCACTCGTCGATCCAGTAGCTTATAATCAGAGGCATCCTTGAGATTAAAGCCCGTCAAGCGGTTCAGGGTCGCGTAGAACAAAGAAGCTCCGAGCTTTTTGCCCACCGACTCTTCTCCCCGAAATTCTTTCACACATTCGACCAAATCATAACCTTCATTTTGCCATAAACGTACCATTTCACCAATCATTTCAGGAGGATGCTGCAAATCACCGTCCATGACAATGATTGCATCGCCAGAGGCATTTTCCAAACCTGCACACAACGCCAGTTCCTTACCGAAGTTCCGACTCAGTCGGAGCGCGAGCAAAGAGGGCATACGACGGGACAATTCGGACAGCTTGAGCCACGTATCGTCTTTGGAACCATCATCTACTATGATGAGCTCATAGCGTGAGGTGACAACAGACAATACCCCATCAATTACCTTAAGTGAACGCTCGAGATGCGAGCTTTCATTGTACATGGGAATGACGACGGATAAAAAAGGTGTTTTTGTCTCCATTCTTGCTCCTTCTTTCTTCATATTCAGGAGGACTGTGCCGGGGTATCATCCAAATCGTGCATATCGGTCAGACCATGTGTCGTCTTCTCCCAATAGAACGGCTTGGTAATGAGCTGCCAAGCGGCTTTCACCGCAGCTATACTCATAAGTACCCAATATAACGGCGAGAGTAGCCCATATTTGACCATCGCGTATGAAAATGTTCGTTCACCGCGCTCTTCCAGTTCCCCGATGACCCAATACATTCCGGCCACGTTACTGAATACGAACAGAAAGTTACCGATATAAAATTCCGCGCTGGCCAGGTAATACACATACCCCGGGAACAGCTTGGGAATAAAGGATAATTCCCAGCCAAACCATAAAATAAGCAAGCCCCAAAAAATCGGATTCAGCAACGGCAACATCGGAGTTGCCAAAATCATCACCTGAAAGCCGAAAAAGCCCTTCCAGCCCACTTCGCGCACCAGCTTAACCGGATTGCGCATATGAACCAGCCATGTCTGCATATACCCCTTGATCCAGCGTGACCGCTGACGAATCCAGTTGCCCACGCGGCTGTTAGCTTCCTCCCATGTGCGGGAATCGACAATAGCAGTTTTGTAGCCGCCTTTATACAGACGTATGCCCAGATCGGCATCCTCGGTTACATTGTAGGGGTCCCACGCATTAATATCTTTCAATACAGATACCCGAAAATGATTGGATGTGCCGCCTAAAGGAATTGGGGTATCTAACTGCATAATACCCGGCAGCAGTAACTCGAACCACATACTGTATTCTTGAGTGAACCAGCGGGTCAGCAAATTTTGTGTACTATTAAAGTAGTTGAGCTTCGCTTGAATACATGCATAATGCTCAGGGAGTGAATCGAACGCTGCAATGACCTTTTTAAGCTGATCAGCGTCGGGACGATCCTCAGCATCGTAAATCACGACAAACTCGCCACGTGCCCGAATAAGTCCATAATTACATGCCTTCGGCTTGGTTTTCGGCAAACCGTCTGGAACGACCAGTGTCGTGTAATAGGCCGGCAGCTTCATTTCCCGAAGTAGCTCGATCGTCTCAATGTCATCCTCTTCAATCAGCAGCCGCACATCCAGCTTGGACTTTGGATAATCCAGCTGCTCCAAATTCCGCAACAACATCGGAAGCACGCCCGCCTCCTTATACATAGGTACAAGAATGGTATAGATCGGCAGTTTCTTTTCATCCATGGCGTCAACCTCTTCCTTCGTAAAACGAAGCTGCGCCCCACGCCGGGAACCGAGATAAATAATGCCAAATTTAAATAGCGTCATCGCAAAATAAAACAGCTGAATCATCATATTGATGATCAACACCGTTTTCCAACTGTTCCACAAGAGACCGAGCAGTGTAATCATACCCATAGCTGCGAACACCCAAAGTTGTCCCTTTGTAAAAGTCGTCCGCGCCGAATTGTGCGGTTCTTTTTCCAATAGCCCGGTCGTGCTCTCCTGCATCATTTCTTCACCGTAGATTTTACCCCAGAGCTGCTCCATCTCTTCCTTCGTAGCAAGCACCTGCTCTACCGGCATACCCAGGATTTCCTCCAGCTTCAAGCGTCGCTCTTCTGGCAACGGATCGCTAACCGCCACAATATATCGGTTCATATACTGATGGATGACGACCACGCCATAAGCCATTGCCACTTGCTCGGGTAGTTTGTACGCCGCATCCAGCGCGAGTTCCTCACCAATACGCCCGATTCGGTTCTGTGTAGCAATCGCGCGGTACAGATCCGCAGGTTCCAGCATTTGCAATGACAGCAAGATGTCTCCCAGTAGTCCGCCGCTCTTCGCCTGGAACTCCAGTGCGCGCTCCAGTTGTTCCGGTAATATATAGCCGGAACGAACCAGCATATCGCCTAGGCGCTCCTTGGACTCGTCGCCGTCAACCTGCTCTTGGAGCTGCTCGGCTGTAATGAAGCCCATCTCTACAAGAATATCACCCAACCTGCCACCGTAACGCTTCTGGTTACGGATGGCATCTGTCAGCTGATCGCGGGTGATCATCCCGTTCTCCACCAGTTGATCCCCCAGACGGGCCTTGCCGTTTCGTCCACTCTGCGTTCCTGTTGCCGCCTCTTCGCCTTCCGTACCAGGGATACTGGAACCAGCGCCCATAGCAGTTCCTGCTGCTGTCTGTTCCTGCCCAGAGGCATATTGGACTTGAGCCTCCTGCACCTGTCCATCCTGTATCCCTTCATCCAGCAATTGTTCCACAGCTGCTGCTGTATCATTGGCGTTCTGTATCGCCTGGATACGAAGTTCGGTATCCTGAAGTCGCCGTTCTAACTCTTCAATATGAAAATCAAGCTTGTACAGCACCGGGGCCTGCTCTAACCGCTGAGCCTCTAGCTGTTGTTGCAGTTGTTCGATTCGCTGACGCTCTTCTTTTATTCTTCTCTTGGTTTGGCGAATTGAAACTCCTCCAACCTGCCACCTAAGCTTGTCACCCATGAATTCCCGCCCTTTCAATCCAGCGCCGCTCTTCCGCAAGCGCATCCGCAAGCAGCTGCTTTAACTCCGCATCCCGCTGCTTTTTCCGTTCCAGCGCCGCGTGGAAAAGTTCCCGCTCCTCACGCAGTAACTCCTCCGCTTGCATCCGTTCCTCATGCAATGAAGATATCAGTTGATCGGCTTCAGAAGCGCGATAACCGAACCAAGCGCTCTTTAACTGACGCGCCGTCCTTTTAGTTCTCATAATACCTCCCTAGATCATCCCGACTCTGCCTTCAGCTACATCGCTACTTTAGAGCTTTTACTTGCCGTTCTCCCGAAACCAGGACATACCTATGTTCTCATTCAAGCCCTTCATTTACACATTTATGAAATTGGCCTAATCAAAAGTGCCTCTAGTAACTTGACATTTATTTATTGAATATAGTTCTTGTCCTATTGAATTGGTAATTCAATGAAAAACTTAGTGCTATTCTACCATAATCATCGTAGGCGTAGTATACAAAAATGTAAATTCTAGAAACTTTCACACTAGCGTATTAGTAGGTATTTAGAACTATAAATTAAATGCTATGAAAAATACCTTCCAGGAAATCTATGCATTTCATGATCATTGGGATCATGAATAAAACAAATACCTCAAAAAGCACAAAAGACACCGCGAACGGTGCCTTTGAAACCTAGATTGCTAATTCCTTAAAATCTGATTTTACACAGCATCCCGCTACTGTGCAAGACAATAATATCTTTCTTTACTGATTAATTTTTCGGCTTGTGCCCTTCAAACCATGTTGATGTATTCGCCAGGAGCTGTTCACTGCGCCCAATGGCTGCCTGTACCTGCCCAGTAGCGGTTCCGCCATATACATTCCGTGCATTAACTACCGCTTCTGGTTGAAGCACCTCATAAATACGATCGTCGAACAGATCCGAAAACTGCTGAAATTCGTCCAGTGTCAGATCAAGCAAATATTTTCCATGCTGGATGCAATACAGCACGGTTTTGCCAATGACCTCATGCGCCTGACGGAACGGAAGCCCTTTGCCGACCAAAAAGTCCGCAATATCAGTTGCATTGGAGAAATCCTGGTTGACCGCTTGACGCATGCGATCCTTGTTCACCTTCATCGTGGCGATCATCGGTGCGAACAGTTGCAAGGCTCCTTCCAGCGTGGCAACGGTATCGAACATCCCTTCCTTGTCCTCCTGCATGTCCTTGTTGTATGCCAGCGGCAAGGATTTCAGTACAGTCAACAAGCCCATGAGGTTTCCATAGACACGTCCGGTTTTACCACGTACCAGCTCGGGCACGTCCGGGTTTTTCTTCTGCGGCATAATGCTGCTGCCTGTGCAAAAAGCATCATCCAGCTCGATAAAACCAAACTCCGTGCTGCTCCATAGCACCAATTCTTCGCTCAGACGAGACAAATGCGTCATAATCAGCGAGGCGCCAGCCAGGAACTCTACGATAAAATCCCGGTCGCTGACGGCATCGAGGCTATTTTCATATACGCCATCAAATCCCAGTTGCTCGGCTACAAAATGACGGTCGATCGGAAAAGTGGTCCCGGCCAAAGCGCCAGCACCGAGCGGCAACACGTTAATCCGCTTGTAGCTGTCTTTGAGTCGGTCAATATCACGCTCCAGCATAGACACATACGCCAGCAGATGATGTGCAAATAAAATAGGCTGCGCACGCTGCAAGTGTGTGTATCCAGGTACAATCGTGTCCAGATTATCCTTTGCCTGCCCGATTAATGCAGCTTGTACATCATGCAGCATACCCACCAGCGATACCACACGTCCGCGCAAATACAAGTGCATATCCGTTGCTACCTGATCGTTACGACTACGCCCAGTGTGCAGCTTACCCCCGACCGGACCAATGGCCTCGATTAGATTTTTTTCGATATTCATGTGAATATCCTCATCCGAAACAGAAAATTCAATTTCCCCACGGCGGATACGCTCTAGGACCGTGTGTAGTCCTTCCTTGATCGTGTCTGCATCCTCCTGCGGAATAATTCCACATTTCCCCAGCATGGCCACATGAGCCAAACTGCCTTGAATATCTTCTTCCGCCAACGCCTGATCAAACCCGATAGAAGCCGTATATTCCTCTACCAGCTTGTTCGTTTGCTTCGTAAACCGTCCGCCCCATAGCTTACTCATTGCATGATCCCCTCTCTGCAATACAAGCCGCCCTCGTCGTTTGGACAAGAACGGCCCGCATCCCGTACATTTTTTAGGTTACATCATTATTTATGATTTTGTGTTACGCCCGCGTTGACCTTCAAACGCAGAGCATTCAAGCGGATAAAGCCTGTTGCATCGCCTTGATCGTAGGCTTGTGTCGGATCGGCTTCCATGGTCGCAATGTCCGGGTTGTACAAGCTAACTGGACTTTTAACGCCTGCACCGATAACGTTGCCTTTGTACAGCTTCACCCGCACGGTACCACTGACATTTTTCTGACTCTCATGAACCAGAGCCTGCAAAGCGACACGTTCCGGTGCGAACCAGAAACCGTTGTAAACCAAGGTAGCATAACGGGTAATCAGACTATCACGCAGATTCATAACCTCGCGATCCATCGTGATAGATTCCATTTTACGGTGAGCTGTGAACAGGATCGTACCGCCCGGCGTCTCATAGACTCCCCGACTCTTCATACCAACAAAACGGTTCTCCACCATATCCACACGTCCGATACCATGCTTGCCGCCCAGTTCATTCAGTTTTTCCATCACTTGCAGTGGATTTAGCTGTTCTCCATTCAAAGCGACGCAGTTACCTGCTTCAAATTCCAACTCCAAATATTCTGCTTCATCAGGAGCGTCCTCAGGCGCGTTGCTGAGCAAGAACATTTCTTTATTTTCAGGAGCACTTGGATCAAACCAAGGGTCCTCCAGCACGCCGCTTTCATAGCTGATATGCAGCAGATTACGGTCCATGGAGTATGGCTTGGCTGCAGAAGCAGTTACCGGAATGTCGTGTTTTTCCGCATAGGCAATCATTTCTGCACGGCCCGGGAACTGATTGCGGAACTCTTCCAGCCGCCAAGGAGCGATCACCTTGATATCCGGCGTCAACGCCGCCGCGTTCAGCTCGAAGCGTACCTGATCGTTACCTTTGCCTGTTGCCCCGTGAGCAATGGCTGTTGCTCCCTCGGCAATCGCAATATCGACCATCCGCTTAGCGATCAATGGACGTGCAATACTCGTTCCGAGCAAATATTGTCCTTCATATAAAGCACCCGCCTGGAACATCGGATAGATAAAATCCTTGGCGAATTCATCACGCAGATCATCAATGTACACTTTGGAGGCCCCCGTAGCGAGTGCTTTTTCCTCCAAACCGTCCAGTTCTTCCTTTTGACCGATATCTGCGGTGAATGCGATGATTTCAGCATCATAAGTTTCTTTGAGCCATTTCAGAATGACCGACGTATCCAGACCGCCGGAATATGCGAGTACGATTTTTTCTTTTGCCATTGTTGAAGTCCTCCCCGATTGCTTACCTTTATCTTCTTTACCTATCAATACCTATCAATCTTAAGCCATTAAAGCAACTAACAGCGCTTTTTGCGCATGCAGACGATTCTCCGCTTCATCAAAAATGACCGAATTCGGACCATCGATTACGCCTGCGCTCACTTCTTCCCCACGATGCGCAGGGAGACAGTGCAGGAATAAATAATCCGGCTTCGCCAGCTTGACCAGCTCCTCATTCACCTGGAAGTCGGCAAAAGCAAGCTCCCGCTCCTTCTGCTCTTCCTCAAAGCCCATGCTCGCCCACACATCTGTGTAGATCGCATCCGCATCTCGTACTGCTTCCTGCGGACTTTGGGTTATAACGATCTCACTACCTGTCTGTTTGGCAATTTCACGGGAAGCTGCGACCACACTCGGGTCAGGCTCGTATCCAGCTGGACTTGCGATGGACACATGCACTCCAAGCTTCGCTCCCCCAATCAAGAGGGAATGAGCCATATTGTTACCGTCTCCGATGTAAGCCAATTTGAGCCCTTTTAGCTTACCCTTTTGCTCATACAAGGTTTGATAATCAGCTAGCACTTGGCACGGATGAGCTAAATCACTCAATCCATTGATCACAGGAACGGACGCATACCGCGCCAACTCTACAACATTATCGTGCCCAAAGGTACGAATCATAATGCCATCTAGATAACGTGACATGACTTGAGCCATGTCGCTAATCGGTTCGCCGCGTCCCAGTTGAATGTCATTTTTGCTGAGGAAAAGAGCATGCCCACCCAATTGATACATACCGACTTCGAAAGATACCCGTGTACGTGTAGAGGATTTTTCAAAAATCAGTCCGAGCGTTTTCCCTTTTAGCGGCTGATAGGTTTCTCCGTTTTTGTGCTTACGCTTAATTTCAATGGCGAGATCAATTAAATACTGGATTTCCTCTGGAGAGTAATCGTCCAGTTCCAGGAAGTCCCGCCCCTTCAAATTCATCTGCTGCAGTGCGCCGCCCTGGCTCATGCTATCGTCTCCTTTTACACTCTAGTCTAGGATGATTTGGCCTTTACACTAAGCCACATGCTCCCGAATCAATTCAGCAATCAATGTTACAGCCTGATCTATTTCGTCTTTCGTTACATACAAGTTAGGCAACAGACGAATCACGTTCGGTCCTGCTGTAATGAACAGAATCCCCTTCTTCTGTCCTGCCAAAACAAGCTCCGCTACCGGTTCTGCACACTCAATACCGACCATCAGACCTTTTCCACGGATATCCTTTACAAAAGGACTATCTCCAAGCTGCTTTTGCAGACTACGGAAAAGGTAATCTCCCATCTCAGCTGCACGTTCTGGTAGCTTGTCATCAATAATCGTTTCAATAGTAGCTTGAACCGCTGCCATAGCAAGTGGCGTACCCCCAAAGGTAGAACCATGACTGCCCGCTGTGAACGCTTCACGCAAATATCCTTTGCCTAGCATCGCACCCACAGAGAAACCACTGCCCAGTCCTTTCGCCAATGTAAAGATATCCGGCTCTATACCATAATGCTCAAAGGAAAACAGTTTGCCCGTCCGTCCCATACCTGTTTGCACCTCGTCAATGATCAGCAGCAAACCATGCTCGCGGCACAGCTTTGTGATCACATCTACGAAAGCAGGGTCTACCGGATACATGCCGCCTTCGGCCTGCACCATTTCCAGCATAATTGCCGCCGTATGCTCACTGATGGCTGCTTCAAGCGCCGTCTGATCATGAAGCGGAACACTTTTGAACCCGGCAGGAAGCGGTAAAAAGCCCTCTTTAACTTTATCCTGACCCGTAGCGGTCAAGGTTGCCAGCGTCCGTCCGTGGAAGGATTGCGTGAACGTAATGATTTCGTAGCGACCGGTCTGCTTTACCTTCTGGTGGTAACGACGCGCCAGCTTAATTGCAGCTTCATTCGCTTCGGCCCCGCTGTTGCAGAAAAACACAGCATCCGCGCTGCTATTGGCTGTCAGCAAGGCAGCGGCTCGTTCTTGCCCCGGAATATGAAACAGATTGGATACATGCCACAGTTCATCGATCTGTTTTTTCAATCGCTCAGCTACTGCTTGAGGCGCATGGCCGAGATTGGTAACGGCAATGCCTGACATGAAATCCAGATAACGCTTGCCCTGATCATCCCACAGCCAGCTTCCTTGTCCTTTTACCAGTGTAAGCGGGTATCTTGCGTAGGTTGGAAAAAGAGAGCTTTCTGTCTGCGCTTTTGCCGACACCTTTTCCGTTTGCACTCCGCTTCCATCCGTACTTGGCATTTCCTCGCTCACCAGCGTATTCGGTTCCTTACTCATTATGTTCACGCTCCTTTATCGTTTGGTTATATAGGTCGAGCTATATATTGTAATTACTGCATACGCACGATGCGTGTTCCAATCGATTCTCCGCCCAGCACACGGCTTAGTACCTGCGGTTCGCTACCGTTCACAATGACGACTTCCTTCACTTTGCCGTGGATACAGGCAATAGCCGCTCTCACTTTCGGGATCATGCCACCGTATATTTCACCTGTGCTGATCATATCCTCAATCTCCTGTACAGTGATAGAGTCCAGCACTCTCTTTTCTCCGCCATACTTCTTCAATATGCCTGGTACATCTGTAACGACGATCATCCGACTGACCCCCAGATGAGAGGCTACCGCACCCGCCGCTGTATCCGCATTAATGTTGTAACGCTGACCCGATCGATCAATCCCGATGGGTGCAATAACAGGCATATAGTCCATATCCAGTACACCTGTAATAATCGAGGCTTGAACGGATGTTACCTCTCCGACCCAACCGACCTCAGCGGCATTCGACACAGGCTTGGCTTCGATTAAATAGCCATCACTGCCTGACAACCCCAACGCTCGGCCCCCATGCATCCCTATTCTACGTACAATCTGCTTGTTAATGCTGCCTGCCAGTACCATTTCCACGACATCCAACACAGGTTCGGTCGTTTTGCGTAATCCATGAATAAACTCCGTTTCGATCCCCAGCTTCGCCAAGTTGTCGGAAATCGCAGGGCCACCGCCATGTACAATGACAGGTTGAAGACCTTCCGACTGCAAACGCGCCAAATCTTCAAAAAAGGAATCAGGTAACGCAGCCAGCGTACTTCCTCCGCATTTCATCACAAAATTACGACGTGCCACTCCCGCATGATTCGCTTGATCCGCGTGTTCCACTGCCGATTGCATATCATCTCTCCTTTTCTTCTCTGCATATCCGTGCCATTTTCAAATGATACTGGACTTCCATCCGCTCGTTGCTTCTAACAACTACTATCCTTATTCAATCCGTATTTTATTCTGGTACCTATGTCCGATAAGCTGCGTTAATCCGCACATAATCATAGGTTAGGTCACAGCCCCATGCTGTAGCGGTTCCGTTCCCGTGATGCAAATCAACAATAATCTGCACCGTATCTCCCCGCAAATAGGCTAGCGCCTCTTCTTCGCCAAAAGCGACCGGACTCGATTGGCTTAGCACAACAATATCACCCAAGCGAATATCTACCGTATCTGGATTAACAGGTTCTCCGGCACGCCCTACGGCCGCAATAATCCGTCCCCAATTCGCATCTGCTCCGAAAACGGCCGACTTGACCAGACTGGACCCAACCACTGTCTTGGCTATCGCTTGGGCGGACGCATCGCTTACCGCTCCGCTTACAGACACCTCTACCAGCTTCGTAGCACCCTCTCCATCGCGAGCAATTGCCTTCGCCAGCTCTCGGCAGATATAGGTGAACGCCTCGGCAAAAGCGTCCCAATCGGGATGCCCTACGTGCAGCTCACGGTTGCCAGCCAGTCCGCTCGCCATGGCGATTAGCATATCGTTCGTGCTCGTATCCCCATCCACCGTAATCATATTAAAGCTGGTATCCGTTGCCTGCTTTAATAGTTGATGAAGCGCCGTCTGTCCGATCACTGCATCACAGGTCATAAAAGCGAGCATCGTTGCCATATTCGGATGTATCATGCCCGATCCCTTGGCCGCCCCGGCGATGTGTACGGTCACACCGTCCACCTCAACCGCCACACA
The DNA here is from genome assembly GCF_900116035.1 of Paenibacillus sp. cl130. Lineage (NCBI taxonomy): Bacteria > Bacillati > Bacillota > Bacilli > Caryophanales > Paenibacillaceae > Paenibacillus > Paenibacillus sp. cl130. Next base: position 133,869 of record NZ_FOYG01000011.1, on the reverse strand, counting down.
TGCTTCCTTTTTAACCAAATCCGTTGTCAGAATGGCTTGGGTAAATTGCTCCGCTCCATCGTTTGCCCCGTTCATACGGTCAGGTAAGGAGGATATTCCGCCAAGCACACGATCCATTTTCAAATGCTCGCCGATCACGCCCGTCGAGGCGACGGCTACATTGCTCTCAGCAACACCCAGTTCACGAGCCGCAGCCGAACGCATAGCGTAGGCATCCTGCTCCCCTTGCTGTCCCGTACAGGCATTGGCGTTCCCGCTGTTCACCACTACTGCCTGCAATCGACCATCTGCCAAGCTCTCGCGGGTCACCTTCAGCGGTGCAGCTTGAAACACATTGGTGGTGTACACCGCAGCAGCTGTCGCCTCTACCTCACACCGAATCGCGCCCATATCGTTGCGGTTCGAATTTTTTAGTCCGCAGTGTAATCCCCCGGCTGTAAAGCCACGCGGAGTTACAATGTTCCCCCCGTTTACTACTGTAAACTCTACTTTGCCCATAATTATGTGCCCTCGTTCGCAACATATTCGATGAATGGCAGCTGCCTGTATTCGAAATTCCGCTCGCTGACGTTTCCTGCATCTTGTTGCGGTTACTTGCTACTTACGGATATACCGGTATGAAGCCCAGCCCGAGGGTCTCCTCCCATCCCATCATCAAATTTAAATTCTGAATCGCCTGTCCAGCTGCACCCTTCACAACATTATCAATGACAGAAATAATCGTAAGACGCCCGGTTCGGGCATCTGCTGCAAAACCGATGTCGCAGTAATTCGAACCCAATACTTCCTTCGTTGCTGGCCATATACCTTCGCCACGTACACGGACAAAAGGATGCCCTTTATAATAATCCCGGTATAACCCGATAAGATCCTGATCTGTATGGTCACCCTTCAGCGTGACATAAATTGTACTCATAATTCCTCGGGTCATGGGAACAAGTTGTGTCGTAAACGTAATCGTAACGTCCTCGCCCGCAATATCACCTAGTACCTGTTCGATCTCAGGGATGTGTTGGTGCTTATTCACCTTATAAGCCTTGAAATTCTCGTTCATTTCCGCATAATGCGAAACAAGACTTGTTCCCCTACCCGAGCCGGATACACCGGATTTGGCATCCACAATCAGCGACCGATGGTCAATCCAATCCGCTTTCAGCGCAGGAATAATCCCCAGCAATGTTGCGGTCGGATAACAGCCTGGATTTGAAATAAAAGAAACGCCCGCCAGCTTTTCTGCATACACCTCACTGAGTCCGTATACCGCTTGCTTGAGATACTCGGGTGAAGCCGCAGGCTTTTTATACCATGCTTCATACGTTTCCCCGCTTCGAAGCCTGAAGTCCCCGGAAAGGTCAATGACTTTCAGTCCTGCATCAAGAAGCTGCGGCACTAACTTGGTACTAACGCCCGATGGCGTAGCAGTGAAAACCAGATCGGCCTTGGCAGCAATTTCGTGGACTTCGACACCGTCCAAATCCTGCACCACAATGTCCGTTAGATGTGGAAACCCGTCACTGATTGGGACACCCGCGCTGGACGAAGAAATAACAGATACAATCTCTACTTGCGGATGATGAACCAAAAAACGAATCAGCTCCACCCCGCCATACCCGGTGGAACCGACAATTGCCACTTTTAACTTGCTGCTCACAGACCTTCCTCCATTCCGTTCCTATGAAATATGTATTATTATACGACTCTATTCATATAAATACAACACCTCATGTCATGTTATTCCTCCAAATTTAAAATATGCGCTCTTGTCTATTCTTTTGACGGACAAGCTGTACGAGCTATAATAAAGGAAATAAAAAATAGACAGAGAGTCTCTTGAATACAGTCTGCCGTTTTGCATAAAGAAAAGGGGGGATATTCCCTTTAAATTATCTCATATATTGGTATTCATCTCGATTGGCCGTTTGCTGCACTTTATGAACTTGTTGAACATGAAGGGAGTCACATGGGCTGCATCTAGTGAATCTGCGCAGAGGAGCCGCTGAAGCGGATAATTGGGGTCGAAAATAAACTTAAACGTTAGGGGTGCTACACATCGAAACATATACAGCGAATATCGTTATAGATGCAAAGGCAAAGTTAGGCGAGGGTCCCAGCTGGGATCAGCGGTTTCAGCGTTTATTTTGGGTCGATATTGAAGGTTTTCAATTGCATATCTATGATCCTTCTACGTGCACAGATCGTACAATAGAGGTTGGTGAACATATTGGTGCAGTTGTACCTTATCTCAAAAATAAAGTGATCGTAGCGCTGATTAGCGGTCTATATTGTTTGGATATTGAGACAGGGGCCAAAGTATTGATCCATGATCCTGAGGAAGGTAAACTAGGTAATCGTTTTAATGATGGAAAATGCGATCCTACAGGACGTTTTTTAGCAGGAACAATGAGCCTAAATGGCGAACACGCGCAAGGAGCATTGTATAGTCTGAGCACAAAAGGCAATGTCTCCTTACTGGTTGATAAAGCTTCCATATCTAATGGATTAGCCTGGAGCGCAGATCATCGTACAATGTATTACATTGATACTCCAACATTGGAGGTCGTCTCCTTCGATTACGATGTGGCACAAGGCACGATTAGGAATAAGCAACTGGTGGCTAGATTGGATGAAAGTGAAGGGTATCCAGATGGCATGACAATCGATGCAGAGGGCATGTTGTGGGTCGCGCGATGGGGTGGTAAACGTGTCTCCCGTATCCATCCTGCTCATGGAGAAGTGATTGCTGAGGTGTCACTCCCCGTCAATTGTGTGACTTCGTGTGCTTTTGGCGGTGAACATCTGGATGAGTTATATATTACGACTGCTCAAGATAATGATAGTGCCGATCAACCATTAGCAGGCGGTCTATTTATGGTCAAAACAGGGGTAAGAGGAACGCTAACCTCGTATTTCAATCAAGGACAACCGGCAAATTGGCTTGAACGATTAGTAAAAAGAATCTAGGAAAGCCATTCTGAAGAGAGAGGAGCCTAATTAGTAGGCTCTCCTGCTCTCCTACATTAATTCAGTTAAGAGCATACCTCCAGACAGGCCCCTTTGTTTTAGCTTTCCTTCTTAAACCCTTCACCCAATACCTCACGAGTATTACTAATAATCACAAAAGCTTCCGGGTCTACCAAGCGGACGAGCGTCTTGAGGCGAGTTACCTCGTTTTGTCCGACTACAACCATAAGAACAGGACGTTCTTCGTTCGTGTAACCGCCCCGCCCTGCCAGCTCTGTCAATCCTCGGTCCAAATCCTGCAAAATAGCCTGCGTGATCGTTTCTTTCTGATTGGATATGATGTAAGCTACTTTGGAGTAGCTCAGTCCCATTTCCACAGCATCAATGACCTTACCAGTTACAAACAAGCCAATCAACGCATACAGCGCACGTTCCGGTGAGAGGGCGAAACCAGCCAGTGTAATCACCGTGCCATCCATCAACATGACACAGAGAGAAAGACTAAAGCCCGTATACTTTTGAATAATCTGCGCCAAAATAGCCAGTCCACCCGTCGAGCCCCTGCCCCGAAATACAGTCCCCAAACCCAACCCTACTCCGATTCCACCATATAGCGAAGCCAGCAACGGATTTGTTGTCGGAACTGCCCAGTCCTTCGTGACATAAACGAATAGCGGCAGCATAATACTTCCCAGTAAAGAACGCAAACCGTATTTTTTCCCTAACAGCAGGACCCCTGCTATAAATAACGGAATATTCATTCCCCACTGCGTATAGGCTGGTTCCAGGCCAAACAGGTCCTCACCCAAGATAGACAAGCCCGATACACCCCCGGATGCAATCCGGTTTGGAAGCAAGAACATGTTAAAGGTCAGCGCTGTAATGAAAGAGCCGAGTATAATCAGCAAAATGTCGGTCACGTTGCGTGCGGGTCCGCTGGCGGCAATCAGAGGCTTACGGCGTCTTCGGCGGGCAGCGGGGGGATTCAATTGAGACATCATTCGTGTTCTCCTTTAGTTAAAAATACCGTTACACAAAAATTCCTACAGTCCGCAGGCACATGGTCTGCAGACTGTAGGAAAACGTACAGGCTATTATTCTGCGTCCAGCTTAATTTGGCTGCGCAGGTAACCATCGATGAACGGATCGAGATCGCCATCCATGACAGCTCCTACGTTGCCAGTTTCCACGCTAGTACGATGATCCTTAACCATGCTGTATGGATGGAACACGTAGGAGCGAATTTGACTGCCCCATGCAATATCGGACTGTTCTCCGCGGATTTCGTCCAATTGCTGACGCTGCTCTTCGATCTTACGCTCGTAGAGCTTGGAACGGAGCATCGTCATTGCCTGCTCACGGTTCTTGATCTGGGAGCGCTCATTTTGACAAGTTACCACAATGCCGGAAGGAAGATGCGTAATTCGAACGGCTGAGTCGGTCGTATTAATATGCTGACCACCTGCACCGCTGGCCCGGTACGTATCAATTTTAAGATCCTCTGTCCGGATCTCAACGTCCACATCATCCGCAATTTCCGGTACGACATCGCAGGATACGAACGACGTATGCCGACGACCCGAGGAATCAAATGGAGAAATGCGAACGAGACGATGCACGCCTTTTTCTGCTTTGAGGTAGCCATAAGCATTATAGCCCTTGATCAGCAGCGTTACACTTTTGATCCCTGCTTCATCACCCGCAAGGTAATCCAGCGTTTCTACCTTAAAACCGCGTTTTTCTGCCCAGCGTGTATACATCCGTAGCAGCATTTGACCCCAGTCCTGCGACTCGGTTCCACCCGCCCCCGGATGCAACTCCAAAATGGCATTAAGCTTGTCATATGGCTGATTCAAAAGCAATTGGAGTTCAAACTCTTGAAGCTTGCTCAGCAAAGATCTGATACTATTTTCAATTTCTCCAGCCAGTGTTTCGTCGCCTTCCTCATCAGCTAGCTCAGCCATCATCCCCGCATCCTCATATTCCTGACGGAGCTGTTCATAGCTGTCTACAGAAGACTTAACCGCGTTCATTTCCGCGATCACGGCTTGAGCTTTATCGTTATCATCCCAAAAATCAGGCGCAGCCATCTTTTCCTCAAAGTTTGAGATCATTTCCTGTTTGAGATCTAAGTCAAAGAGACCCCCTAAGGTTTGTTAGTTTCTTGCCTATTTCTCTTAAATCATGTTTTACATTTGGATCAATCATGATGACATTCTCCTTTTAATATAGGGTTAGGGGAGTAAAAGCGTTGTGAGTTACGGCTGGGTGAAGAGACGCTGCGCGAATGATTTGATCTTACGATCGCTGGCGCTTCTCCAGATTCAAATCCTCCGCTTCGCTGCCGACCGCCGTAGAGTCAAACGACTTTTAAATTATCGGCTCTGGTATGTGAGCCGAGTCAAGAACTGAATTAACTGACAAACAAGCAGAGACCAGCTTGCTTGTCATAATTGTTTAAAAAGAATTGAGATCAAGCTAGCCATTCATCAATGTTCAAACTGATCCTCCAACAGAGACCTATAAGTTGAAAACATCAGTCTCACCCCTGTATGGCACAAAATGGCCGACGGTCAGTGGTGAACTGCCGCCTGCCATTATATGCACTGCAGGGAATAGTGTATCTCAAGATCTCTCCCTTAATTTCAATCCGTTATTTTCTACGCGGACGCGAAGGAGCGGATTTCTTTTTAGGAGCCGCAGGTTCACCACTCGTCGAGATTTTGTCTTCGTCGATGACAGCCTGACGCTCTTGATTGGATTCAATTTGTGCTTTCATGATGTATGTCGCTACTTCCTCTTGGATGCTAGCAATCATAGCATGGAACATTTCGAAGCCTTCAAATTGATATTCGCGCAGCGGATCGGTACCGCCGTAAGCACGCAAGTGAATACCTTGACGCAATTGATCCATAGCATCAATATGGTCCATCCATTTGCTATCGACTGCACGCAATACGATAACCTTCTCGAACTCGCGTACCATATCTTCGCCAATCATTTCTTCACGGCTGTGGTATCTGTTGGTAACTTTCTCGAAGATCATATCCACGATCTCCTCTTTTTCCTTGCCCCACAGGTCATCACGCGTAAGTGTATTTTCCTCAAGCAGGTTGTTGTTCACATACTCTGCTACTTCTTCAAGCTCCCAGTTTTCAGGAATGTCATCGCCGCAATGAGCTTCCACTACGCGCTCAATGACAGGCTTGATCATGTCGAACACAATTTCCTTGATGTTCTCTGATTCCAGCACCTCACGGCGTTGCTTGTAAATAATAGCACGCTGCTGGTTCATTACATCATCATACTGGAGAACAACTTTACGCTGATCAAAGTTGTTGCCTTCGACACGTTTTTGAGCTGATTCGATAGCACGTGTAATCATACGGCTCTCGATAGGTTGGTCTTCCTCGAAGCCCAAACGCTCCATCATACTCAGCACGTTGTCCGCACCAAAACGCTTCATTAACTCATCGCCCAGCGATAAGTAAAACTGTGTGGAGCCCGGATCACCCTGACGTCCTGCACGTCCGCGAAGCTGATTATCAATACGACGGGATTCATGACGTTCTGTACCGATGATGTGCAAACCACCGAGTTCTGATACGCCTTCGCCCAGTACGATGTCAGTACCGCGTCCAGCCATGTTGGTAGCGATGGTAACTGCGCCAGCTTCACCTGCACGGGAAATAATCTCAGCTTCCTCAGCATGATACTTGGCGTTAAGCACTTTGTGACGAACGCCTTTGCGTTTCAGCATTTCAGAAAGAAGCTCCGAGTTTTCAATAGAAACCGTACCTACCAATATCGGTTGGTTCTTTTTGTTGCGCTCCAGGATTTCATCCACCACTGCATGGAATTTGCCTTTTACGCTCTTGTATACAACGTCAGGCATATCTACACGCTGGTTAGGCCGATTCGTTGGAATTTGGAGTACTTCCAGACCATATATTTTTTTGAATTCTTCTTCTTCTGTTTTCGCTGTACCCGTCATCCCCGCCAATTTGCGGTACATACGGAAATAGTTTTGGAATGTAATCGTCGCTAGCGTCATGCTTTCATTTTGTACAATGATGTTTTCCTTCGCTTCAATGGCTTGATGCAGACCATCACTGTAACGGCGTCCAGCCATCAGACGACCTGTAAACTCATCGACAATCAGGACCTCACCGTCAGCTACGACATAGTCCACATCCAAACGCATAATGGCATTAGCCTTCAATGCCTGTACAATGTGGTGATTGATTGTAACACTTTCCTGATCGTACAAGTTTTCAAGACCAAAGAAATTCTCGGCCTTGGATACGCCGTTTTCGGTCAAAGCAACCGACTTCACCTTAATATCCAGAGTGTAATCTTCTTCAACACTCAGGCTCTTCACAAAACGGTCAGCCGCGAAATACAGCTCTGTCGATTTCTGAGCTTGTCCTGAAATAATCAATGGCGTACGGGCTTCATCGACGAGAATAGAATCGACTTCATCAATGATACAGAAGTACAACGGACGTTGTACCATCTGCTCTTTGTAAAGCACCATATTATCACGCAGATAATCGAACCCAAACTCGTTGTTTGTACCGTACGTGATGTCACAAGCATAGGCTGCCTGCTTGGCGGCATGATCCATATTGGCCAAATTCAGCCCTACGGACATTCCCAGGAAGTTATAAATCTGTCCCATTTCTCCGCTGTCACGTTGCGCCAAATAGTCATTGACCGTAACCACGTGCACGCCTTTGCCCAACAGAGCATTCAAATAAACCGGCAGTGTTCCTACCAGTGTTTTACCTTCACCGGTTTTCATCTCGGCAATTTTACCTTCATGCAGCGCAATACCACCGAGCATCTGTACGTCATAATGACGTTTACCCAGCACCCGCTTGGACGCTTCGCGAACCGTTGCAAAAGCTTCCGGCAAAATTTCTTCAGCCGTAGTCCCTTGTTCGACCCGAGCTTTAAATTCTGCCGTCTTCGCTTGCAACTCCTCATCCGAGAGCTTTTCGAAATCCGGCTCTATCTTATTGATCAGTTCAACCGTCTTCATTAAACGCTTGACGTCACGTTCATTGGTATCTCCGAAGATTTTCTTAACAATTCCTAGCATGGTTTACCCCTTTCGCGCAAAACAATTAATAGAATCAATTTCACAATAAGAAAGGGTCCATGATGAAATTGATTCCCGATATGTTTGACAGGCCCGGCTGTACCAGCCCATCGTGCGATGTTCTTTGCATAAATTGTAACAGTTTGTAGGACATGCCGCAACACAAGCAGCCTCCAGATTTGCATCCGGTTAAAGATACCAAAACAATTGACGCACGAAATACACAACTTAGTTACGCTTATCCAAGTTAAAATTTCCTTACATTTACAAAAAAACATATAAAAGAGCCCTATCCCGCCAGGTTCGCAAGGATAAGGCTCGTGTTGTTTTCATTTTCCTAATATCCATGAAGCATGCTTCAATCGAAATCGTTCTATTCATTTTAAAATGTGAAAAGTTCCTACTTCATAGGCTATTCCCGTTCGATCAGACCGTATTTACCATCATTGCGCTTGTAAACTACGTTAACTTCTTCGTTGTCAATATTGGAAAACACAAAGAAATTATGTCCAACCATGTTCATTTGAAGAATAGCTTCTTCCACATCCATAGGTTTCAATAAGAAACGCTTGGTGCGGACGACTTCCAGCTCATCCAGTTCTACATCCTCATCTTCAGCAACAGCCACGCCACCTGCCGGATCTTCCACAAAAAGGGTTTTCAAACTGCCTTCCTGACGGAATTTACGGTTTAGCTTGGTTTTGTGCTTGCGAATTTGCCGTTCAAGCTTGTCTACCACGGCATCAATGGATGAATACATGTCATCGCTCTCGTCTTCGGCACGGAGTACAAGCCCCGGCAAAGGAATGGTTACTTCTACAGTGTGCAAATCTCTGGTTGTGCTTAACGTTACACTTCCATCAGACGTCGGGGGTGCATCGAAATACTTTTCAAGTCTGCTGAATTTCTTATCAACGTAGTCCTTCAAAGCGTCGGTAACCTCGATCTGTTGACCTCGTACTGTTAAGTTCATAGGGCACGCCTCCTTTGCTCCTTCAGTATAGCACATATGTTAACGCCAAGTAAAAAAAGAGACCAACATTTCGAAGCTATTTTACAAAATTCTTCTTTTTTCGCTAAAACGCTTCCGATAACGTCATTCTTTGAAAACAGGTATGTTTAAAATTGACTTGCATACATATGTGAATAATGAGTGCATATATAAATATTGCCCCGCTGACGTCACGACAAACAACTATTTTGGGCTTCATGCTAAGCGGTTTTATCGAAAAGGGGGTGACCTTTTCCCGCTGGATTAGGTACATGGGCTTGTGCGATATGCAAGGCCTGGTTATAACGCAGGCAATTTATACGAAAGGATTATTACACCCAGCCTAGCTGGCTCTTCCTATACGAAAATCCTAAGATAACGGATTTGGAAGAGATGGAAAGTAGGAAGCTAATCCATGGCTTTTATTCAGCGTTACGTAACGAACCAGACGGGGGCTGTCACCTTTATAGGGAATACACTTGGGCTGGCACGCTCTAATTCGGTAGGAGTGCCGGGAACAGCGACCAGCATTGGCGCGTTCATCACAACTAATACAGCCTCTCGCTTCGGTACGTATCCATTTGGCACGACTTCTACCTTTACCAGTAACTCATCGACAGCATTCCTTGTGCTCCCTGCGGGCAGTACGGTGCTGTATGCTGAGCTTATTTGGGGAGGAAGTTATGCCAACGGCAGTACCAATGTATTGTCCAGCACCAGCAACCCTGTCACATTTCAGACACCTGCTTTATCTACTACGGTCAGTCCTGAATCTGCAACATCGGTCAACGTCACTAGTCTCAGTACCTATGTGAGAACAGCGAACGTCACAAATCTGGTCATTCAAGGTGGCGCTGGTGCGTATACGGTCGGAAATGTGACGGGCACCATCACGGTTCCCGATTCCACCAACACCAACCATGCCGGCTGGACGCTGGCTGTGGTGTACAATAACCCGTCTCTGCCCTTCCGCAACCTGTCGCTACGTGTTGGTGGTGAAGGGGTCAGTACCGCTACAGGCTCGGTCAATGTAGTGGTGAGCGGCTTTGCCACACCTGTGCAGGGGACTTTGCGTGGTAGGGCGCTGATTAGCGCCCAAGAGGGTGACGTGGACATTACGGGTGACCGTGCGTTGTTTGGACCTACCACATCGAGTTTGACTGCGCTGTCTGGGCCTAATAATTTTTCGACTAATTTTTTCGCTTCCCAAATTAACGGAGACGACGGTACATTGGTCACGACGGGGACCTTCGGTACAACTAATGCCGTGAATGGAGCACCTGGAACGCAGGTCACGGGTGGACGGCAAGGTTGGGACATTACCAATGTCGATATTTCCTCCACGCTGCTCAATAGCCAAACCACAGGTGTCCTCCAGCTGACAACAAATGGTGACATTTACACTGTAAATGCCAATGCCATTCAAATTGATATCAATGCTCCACTGGTGACCCTGACCAAAACTGCCAGCTCTACAGGCTTGGTTATTGGCGATACTGTGACCTATACGGTTAACATTTCGAATACGGGGCTCGTCAGTGCTTCCAACACAGTACTTACCGATACCATACCAGCTGGGGCTACCTTCGTACCCGGCAGTGTTGTTGTCGCGGGCACAGCCCAGCCAACAGCCAATCCCGCTACAGGTATCACAGTGGGCAGTGTAGCTCCTGCTTCCACGGTGACCATTACATTCCGTGCAACCGTCACTTCATTGCCAGCAAACACCCAGCTGGGCAATCAAGCATCGGCATCCTTTTCCTTCCAAACCGTGCCTGGAGGACCTGTCATTTCTGGCAACGTTCCGTCCAACACTGCCAGTACACCAATCTACCAACCTGTTATTGGAATTGTTAAAAGTGCCAATACAACGGCTGCTACAGTTGGAGATACGATTACGTACACGTTTCAGATATCCAACACGGGCAGCATTGCTGCAAATCTCAGCTTTTCGGAGAGCATTCCCGCCGGATCATCCTTCATACCGGGCAGTGTGACCATTGGTGGTTCTTCCGTGCCTGCTGCCAATCCCGCTACTGGTTTTTCAGTAGGAACGATTAATACAGGTGCTACTGTACCCGTGACCTTCCAGGCCCTCGTCAACGCGGTTCCCGCCTCTGGTAATTTGACCGATCAGGCGGCTTACACGTATACCTTCACACCGCCTGACGGACGTATATTGAACGGAAGCGGGACGTCCAACACGCTCACCATTCCCGTATCCTCACCAAATGTGACCGTGACAAAAGCCTCTTCCCTGGCGGCAGCCGCAGTCGGAGAGACTGTTCAATTTACCATAACCGCCACAAACAACGGAATCGCCAATGTGACCAATGTAGTCGTTACCGATCCGCTTCCAAGCGGAGTTGCCTTTGTACCTGGTAGCGTCACCGTGAACGGAACTGCTTCTGCGACTGCTACACCTGTGAACGGTATTCCGATCGGCACTTTAGCTCCAGGCGCATCGGTTACGGTTGTATTTCGGGCAGCCATTAATTCTCTACCTTCTCCTGCACAAATCAACAATCGTGCAACTGTCAGCTTCACTTCCGGGGCCTTTACCGGATCATCTTTGTCCAATCTTGTAACCATACCTGTCGTTATTGCAGCGCCGACGATTACCAAAAGCGCCAGCTCCAACCGTGCCAGCGTTGGCGGGACGATTACTTATTCATTTCTCATCGCTAATACCGGAACAGCCGTATTAAACACGACCTTGACGGAAACTGTACCGACAGGCTCCACCTTTATTCCCGGAAGCGTCATTGTCGGCGGGTCCTCAGTGCCAGGCGCCAATCCTAATACGGGAATTTCAGTAGGCACCGTAAACCCTGGTGCACAAATTACAGTCTCATTCCGGACGACAGTGGATTCGCTACCACCCGGGGGTGGATTAAACGATCAGGGCCTGCTCCAATACTCATATCAGTTGCAAGACGGAAGAACCCTGTCGGGCTCGCTTCTCTCCAATATTGTTTCCGTATCGATTTCTCTTCCCAACGTAGCAGTAACCAAGTCTGCGGGATTCACATCCGTTAGTGTTGGCGAAACGCTGACCTACAGCGTGAACGCCGTTAATAACGGAATTGACCCCATCACAAACACCGTAATTACCGATCCACTCCCCGGCAGCGTGTCATTTGTACCCGGAAGCGTAACCGTCGGTGGTTCACCTGTGAGCACAGCCGACCCAAGAAGTGGCATTCCAGTCGGCACCATTGGCGCAGGCGCATCCGTGCAGGTGTCCTATGCTGTGCTGGTCAATGCCGTTCCATCCGTGCAGCCGCTGCAAAACACAGCCAGTGTCAGCTTCACCAGTGGTGCTTTTACCGGAACATCCCAGACAAATACCGTCTCTGTGCCGGTTTATCAGCCTCGTATCAGTGTGGTCAAATCTGCAAATACAACAGCAGCTACGATAGGCGACACGATTCTGTACACATTGTTAGTCACGAACAGCGGCAACTATAATGCTTCTGTAACGCTGACAGATGCTATTCCTGCCGGGTCCACATTTATGGAGAACAGCGTGGTAATCAATGGCGTTAGTCAGCCTGGAGCCAGTCCAGCAGCAGGTATTTTCATCGGAACCGTGTCGCCGCAAAGCCCTATCACACTGACATTCCAAACTGTAGTGGCTACCCTTCCAACACCATCCCAACTGACAGACCAGGCCACCGCCGCCATTTCCTTTACGTTGCCCGATGGGCGAGTGCGAACAGATAGCACATCGTCCAACGTGTTATCCATTCCTGTGTCTGCGCCGAATGTGTCCATTTCGAAGACTGCAGACCGTTCCACCGCCATTCCGGGTGATTCGGTGTTATACACCCTGACCGTACTCAACAACGGAATCCAGACCGTGAGCAATGTGGTCGTTTCCGATCCTATCCCGGCCGGCTCTCAATTCACTGCCGGTAGCGTAACGCTGAATGGCTTCACAATAGCCAGTGGAGATCCGTCTTTAGGTATCGTAATTGGGAGCATTGCCGCTGGAGGGGGAGCTACAATCACTTTCAGGGTAACGGTATCCTCTCCATTAACAAGTTCTCCGCAGCTCACCAATCAATCGCGTGCCAGTTACACCAGCGGTGCTTTTTCAGGCGTATCAGTATCTAACCCGGTGACGGTAGCCGTCAATGCCCCAGTGCTAACTGTCAGTAAAACTGTAGATCCCATACAGGCAACGGTTGGCGATATCGTAACGTATTCCGTGGCGGTGACCAACAATGGTAACATTGCTGCTGCTGCCACATTGACAGACAATATTCCCGCAGGCTCAACACTGGTACCGAACAGTGTGGTCGTCAACGGTGTTCCTGTTCCCGGTGCCAGTCCGGAAGCAGGTCTGTCTATTGGCTCCATTGCACCTGGAGCCGCGACTCAAACAACTTTTCAGGTGGTGATTACTTCCGTGCCTTTACCTCCCCAACTCACCGACCAGGCGAATATCAGCTTTTCCTTTCAACCGCCGGATGGCCGGATTGTTAACGGCAATGTCTCGTCCAATATTGTCACAATTCCTGTATCGTCACCCAATGTGCAAGTAAGCAAAAGCGCTTCGGTAGCTGACGCCGTTCCTGGGGATACGATAACCTATACCATTACAGCTACCAATAGCGGAGTCCAAACCGTGACGGATGTTCGGGTAAACGATACGATACCGTCGGGCTCCACTTTTATTCCTGGCTCGGTTATTGTAAATGGAACGACATTGCCGTCAGCCAGCCCCTTAACGGGGATTCCAATCGGTTCCATCGCTGCTGGTGCGTCAACAACCGTCACCTTTTCCGTGTCTGTCAACAGCCTGCCTGACCCACCTCAGCTGAGTGATCAGGCTACAGTTTCTTTTACCAGCGGTACACTGAATTTCACATCACTCTCCAACACAGTTGTCGTCCCTGTTTACCAGCCTATTGTCAGTCTTGTTAAAACTGCAAATACGAGTCAAGCAACGGTAGGCGACACCGTAGTCTATACACTCACTGCTCAAAATACAGGTAATCTAGCAGCGACCGCCACCTTCACCGATGCCATTCCATCTGGTTCCTCCTTTATACCGAATAGCGTCACCGTGAACGGTCAGCCTGTTGCTGGAGCCAATCCCCAATCAGGGGTACTGGTCGGAAACATTGCAGCGGGGGCTTCTGTCGCTCTTACCTTTCAAGTGGTCATTAACGCTGTCCCTGCTGGCCTGGGTCTGTTAAATCAAGCTTCGGCCACATTCACCTTCCAGCCACCTGACGGTCGCACATTAAATGGAAGCGCACAATCGAATCCGGTGTTCATTCCCGTATCCAATCCGAATGTCACCGTGACCAAAACGGTCAATCAGACCTCTGTAGCCTTCGGCGATACCATTACGTATACCATTAACGCAGCAAATAGCGGCATTACACCCGTAACAGGGACGGTCTTTATCGACCCGATTGCGGATGGCACTACTTTTATACCTAACTCCGTACAAGTCAATGGTGTCACTATACCGGGAGCCAACATCGCCACAGGCGTATCCGTAGGCACTATCCCTGCTGCCAGCTCAGTAACGGTCACCTTCCAGGCAACGGTAACATCCTTGCCAGCGTCAGGTTTGTCAACGGATCAGGCAACGGTCTCCTTTAATTCCGGGGCTTTCGCAGGTCAATCCGCCTCGAATCAGGTCAGCCTGCCTGTATTTCAGCCAATCTTGAATGTGACCAATACCCTCAGTGCAGATCGTGCAACCGTAGGGAATACACTTGGCTTTTTCATCACTGTAACCAATACCGGCAACGCGCCCGCAGAAACGGTCGTGCTTGATCTGTTGTCCAGCTCGCTTAGTCTGAATCAAAATAGCGTACTGGTCAACGGTTCGCCCATTCCCGGAGCAGACCCGATTACAGGCATTAATATCGGTTCGGTCGCCCCAGGTGCGACGGTAACCGTCTCGTTTAGCGCCGTGGTCATATCAGTACCACCTGGCTCCATACTAACCAACCAGGCAACTGTGAGCTACACGTTCCAATTGCCCGATGGACGAACGCTGAGCGGAAGCGGAGCGGCCCTGCCTGTATCCATTCCGATCTCGTCACCGAATGTAACAGTCACGAAGGCAGCTGATGTGGCTGTCGCTGTCGTGGGTGATTCTGTCCCCTATGTCATAACTGCGTTCAATAACGGACTCGATCCTGTTACTAGCGTAATCGTCACGGATACCATTCCTTTTGGAACCGCCTTTGTCCCGGGCAGCGTTACAATTAATGGTACGCCTGTTGTTACAGCCAACCCACAAAACGGTATTCCTGTCGGAACGCTTGGAGCTGGTGGCGGAGCTACCATTCGCTTTTTGCTTAACGTACAATCTCTGCCGTCGCCAGCGTCCATTACCAATGAGGCGACCGTAAGCTTTACTTCAGGTGCATTTAATGGATTTTCGGTATCCAATCCCGTTACCATCCCTGTGTATCAACCGATCGTCACTGTAACTAAAAGCGCGGGAACGGGAAGAGCTACGGTTGGAGATACTGTAACCTATACATTCTCCGTTACAAACTCTGGAAACATCGGTGCAGATACCGTCCTTAGTGATCCCATCCCGGCTGGGGCTGCCTTTATCCCTAATAGTGTAGTGATCAATGGCACCGCCGCACCTGGCTCAGATCCAAGTGTTGGGATTCCATTAGGTATCATAGGTGCAGCTACGACCGTCACTCTGACCTTTCAGGCAGTCATTACCTCACTGCCCGCATCAGGTACATTGGTCAATCAGGCGACCGCAGCTTACAGCTATCAGCCTCCAGATGGTCGTGTCCTGACTGGAAGTGCAGTATCTCCGTCCGTGACCGTCTCGGTCTCTTCGCCAGATGTGGACGTTATCAAAACAGCATCCGCTACAGATGCCGTAGTCGGAGATACCATTACGTATACTGTGATTGCTACGAATAACGGAATCAGTCAAGTCGTCAATGCCGTTGTATCTGATCAGCTGCCGCCCGGCACCAGCTTTGTTCCGGGTAGCGTAACCGTAAATGGAACTTCTGTACCTGCTGCGTCACCAAGCTCCGGTATCCCTGTAGGCACCATTGCAGTAGGTGGTTCGGCAGCAGTTACATTCCAGGTCTCCGTCGTTAGTCTGCCGCAGCCGCCGCAAATAACCAATCAAGCGACCGTTAGCTTTACTTCAGGCGCGTTGACCACGTCTTCGCAATCCGATCCGGTTACCTTGCCTGTTTATCAGCCGATCATCGGCCTGACCAAAACCGTCAATACCGTCAACACACAGATCGGATCAACATTGGTCTATACCCTGACGCTAACTAATACCGGAAATATTGCCGTTATACCTGTGCTGTCAGATAACATCCCCGCAGGTTCTGAACTACTGCCTAACAGCGTAGTCGTTAACGGCATCCTTGTCCCGGGAGCTTCGCCAGTTACAGGCATAACGCTCGGATCACTGGCCCCTTCAGGCAGTATTACAGTGAGTTTCCAAACCATCGTCTCGTCTCTGCCAACTCCACCTATATTGACCGACCAAGGGCAAGCGGACTTTACCTACTCACCACCTGACGGTAGAGTACTGAGCGGTTCTGTCACATCGAATACAGTCAACGTTGCTGTGTCTGCACCTAATATTCAGGTAATTAAAACATCCAGCCTGGCAGCCGCTGTAGTCGGAGATACGATCAGATATACACTGAGCATCACGAATAGTGGCGTGGATTCAGTCACAGATACTGTTGTAACCGATACAATTCCTGCAGGTACCTCCTTCGTTCCGGGCAGTGTCCTAATCGACGGAGTAGCCTTCCCTAATGCCTCTCCGGTTGCTGGAATTGCCATCGGAAACGTCGCACCTGGAAATACATTCGTCGTCAGTTTCCAGACAACTGTCCAGTCTTTGCCGCAGCCACCACTGCTCTCAGATATTGCAGCCGTCACGTTTACTAGCGGAACGTTCACTGGCACTGCCTTTTCCGATCCACTCATCGTACCTGTGTTCCAACCGTTAATTGCAATTACTAAAGCATCCAGCACTCTTAACGCCTCCGTCGGCGATACACTGACCTACACGATTACAGCCGTGAATAGCGGCAATATTGCAGCAGCGCTTACCATCAGTGATAGCATCCCGGCCGGATCGACTTTCCTTGCCAACAGTGTCAGCATTGCTGGCAGTCCGCAACCTGGATTGTCCATCGAAACTGGCGTTCCAGTTGGATCCGTGTTGCCAGGCGGAACGGTATCCGTAACGTTCCAAACCATTATCAATACACTGCCTAATCCACAGGTACTGGTCGATCAGGCATCAGGCTCATTCACTTTCCAACCACCAGATGGCAGAACTGTATCCGGATCTGCGGTATCCAATTCAGTTAGTATCTCTGTATCCTCACCAGACGTTAGCATTGTCAAAGGAACGGCGGCTACCGACGCCATTATTGGCGATATCATCACCTACACACTGGCTGTCTCCAACAATGGGATCAGTACAGCCAATAATATAGTGGTTTCAGATATGATTGCGGCGGGAAGCTCCTTTGTAAATGGCAGTGTTACCATAAACGGAACTTCCTTCCCTGATGGAAATCCTGGATTTGGTATTGCCATCGGTACGCTCGCTCCAGGAGCTGTTACTACTGTTACGTTCCAGGTTCGAGTCGATTTCTTGCCCACACCGGCACAATTAAACAATCAGGCATCCGTTAGCTTTACCAGCGGGGCATTTACTGGTAGCTCAACATCTAATGTAATAACCATTCCGGTCTTCCAGCCGATCCTGACAGCAGTCAAAACAAGCAATACCAATAATGCCACAGTCGGAGACATCATCACTTACACGATTGTCGTATCCAACACGGGTAACATTGCAGCCTCAACTACTGTAAGTGACAATATTCCGGACGGCTCTGTATTCCTTCCGAACACAGTCTCGATTAACGGCATTGCAGCTCCCGGTGCAAGTCCGGTTTCCGGCATCCCGACTCCAGCCATACCACCAGGACAATCGGCAACCGTCACTTTCCAAGTGCTGGTATCTTCCATCCCTGCAACCGTATTACTGGTCGATCAGGCTGAGGTAGACTATCGCTTTAATGCACCAGATGGGCGAGAGGCAGGCGGTTTCCATTTATCCAACATTGTTGAGGTTGCCGTGTCACCGCTAGACATCACATTAAGTAAAAGCGTAAGCTCACCTTTCGCCACTACTGGCGATACCTTGACGTATGAACTCGTGATCCTCAACGAGGATACGAATACCGTGCAAGATGCCCGTTTGCTGGATACTTTGCCAGAGGACATCGAGTTTATTACAGGTTCAGTTCAGATTAATGGATCTACGGTGGTAGAAAGCGATCCCGGCACTGGCATATCTTTGCCACCGTTAGAAGCGAATACCAAGACTGTCATATCCTTTGATGTCCGTATCACAGCGACAGAACAGCCAGGACCACGTACGAACCAGGCGCGTTTGTTACTCTCAAATGGTGAAGAAGCGAGTGCCGTTTTGTCCAATGCTGTCACCATTGCCTTACTTCAGCCTGTGGTGAAACTGACGAAAATAGCCAGCACGGAGAGCGTACAGCCAGGCCAAAGCATCACCTATTCCATCGTCGCAGAAAATACGGGAAATATCGGTGCCTTTGGCTTGTTAACGGACTCATTGCCATCGGAGCTTTCTTTTGTTCCCGGCTCTGTTTCGGTTAATGGAATCCCTCAATATGGGGTCAGTCCAGGGCAAGGCATTGCCCTAGGTACCATCGCACCAGGAGAAAAAACGACTTCCGTCTTCTCCGCGCTTGTCGTTCGTGCCTCCGAGTCTGGCACACTGGTGAATCAAGCTTCACTGGCTTACTCCTACCAGCTGCCGGACGGACGAAGCACGAATCTGGTAACTGCTTCACCTTCTATCTCGGTTAAAGTAGCCCCTACTGCTAAAGGAGCCTTGTCAGCTGTGCTACGCACAACAGTATCTACTGTCGCATTAGGCGATGCTGTGCCTTATCAGCTGACTCTTGTTAATGATGCAGGCTCAGTCATTACCGATGTAGTGTTAGCCGATTACGTACCGATTGGAACCATCATAAACCCGGACAGCTTGAAAATTAACGGTTCTCCACCTGCTTCTAGCAAGCCAGGTGAACCATTATTTATCGGCAGCTTACAGGCGGGACAGACAATGGATGTATCCTACAGCGTGAACGTTCAGTCTCTGCCTCTCGGAGGACGTCTAAACAATAGCGTACGGCTCCATTATGCTGGCAATGAGGGTGCGAGCGAGGTTACCAGCAACACCGTGACTATAACTGTTTTTGATCCACAGCTTGCCGCAAGTATCTCTACGGAAAATACGGAGGCCATCGCAGGAGAAAGCCTTACTTATACGGTACTGCTCAACAACTTTGGCAACGTAACATCCGAAGTTACACTGCAAAATTTCATTCCTGCCGGGACTCTATTGATTCCTGACAGCATACAGTTGAACGGTCAATCACTGTTGGGAACCGATCCTGCTGTCGGTGTTAGTCTGGGGTCTGTGGAACCTGGACAGTCATTGACACTGACTTATCAAGTGACCGTATCGGAGACGCCTCCATCTGGCTACATCGTAAATCAAGCTGCCTTTGCCTACTCGTTTATGTTACCTGGAGGAAGAGTCGTATCAGGGACATTGACTACGAATACCGTTACCATCCCAGTTGTATTCCCACTGCTCGAATTAGTTAAAAAAGTGAATACCACGGATGCCTCTGTAGAAGACATACTCACCTTCACCATTCAGATTACAAACAAAGGAGGAATTCCAGCACAGTATCCGCTGTTCACAGACCCGTTGCCGCATGGACTCATTTATGTACCCAACAGCCTAACTATCCAAGAAAAAGCACAGCCAGGCGCTAATCCCGCCGCAGGTATCACGCTTCCGGATATTGCACCAGGGGAGACGCTCACCCTTACGCTCCAGGCACAAATTCGTGAAGCACCAACAGAGGGAACATTCAGCAACCAAGCCACCATCGAATATACCTCACGTCGTAGTGGAGGAGAGACCATCCAGGAAACAACCCAAACCAACACCGTCGGCGTGACCGTTATTGCAGCCATCCCTAAACTTACACTTAGCTCCAGCGCTTTGCGTGTCGGGCAAGAAGATACCCTGTCCTTCACCGTCCATGTGGAAAACATCGGCAATACTCCGCTGGAAGAACTCTTGCTCACTGCACCATTTGCAGCCGAAGATTTCATTTTGTTGCGAACTGTCACCGTGAATTCTGTGCCGCTTCCGCATCCTAACCTGCTCCAAGGTATTCCGTTAGGTCGGCTTGACCCAGACCACAAAGCCGTTATCGTCTTTTCTTTCGACATCGAATCTGCGCTCCGCGCGTATCTGATCGCCCAGGTCATCCTGCGCTATCAATTCCGCTATCCAGACGGAAGCGTAGAGAAACAATCTGCCTCCTCCAATACCATTTTTGTGGAGATGGCTGACTTTGATGGTTCTCTAGAGTAAATGTTCTATTGTGTCGAGCTCCTTACCACTGGGTAAGGGGCTTTTTTATGTAATTAGAAAACATAAAAAAGCCCTGGAATATTTTCCAGGGCAGTTGCTAGCGCGTTATCCATTGCTAACCATCTTACCAATTATGTAGGTCGGCTATGCCGGGGATGATTATAATTTGGTTACGTTAGCGGCTTGTGGTCCACGTGCGCCTTCGACAATGTCGAACTCCACGTCTTGTCCTTCTTCAAGTGTTTTGAAGCCTTCTGTTTGAATTGCGGAAAAATGTACAAATACGTCGCCGCCGTCAGACGTTTCAATGAAACCATAACCTTTTTCTGCGTTAAACCATTTTACTTTACCTTGCATGCACTAACATTCCCTTCGTCATCAAATGAAGTGAAGCTCTCGCCCACATTTCCGACTATACCACCCAAAGTTATCCATTGTCAATTGGAATTGATAATGTTTTCATTCATAGTTATTCCAATTTTACAAAGCAATCTATTTCTATAGATTGAAATGGTATATTAGGCAAAAGAGTTTACTATACAAGTATAGTAAACTCTTTGTGAATGTTTGAAACTCCTAGGGAAAAAACATTGAAAATTTTTGTTATTTCTTTTTTACTTAATTATAGTAAACTACCGTTGGCTGGGGCTCAATTCCTTTTGCATAGTTGTAATTCAAGTTACTTACAAAATCAATTACTTTCTTTGTATCCAGATCATACACAAGAATGTCTGGATCTCTTAGCCATATCAATAAAATCCAGGCGTCTCGGCGTAGTTCTGCACTGGTGTCAACAAAAGAGGAACTGTGATACGGTGGATTGCCAGAACTATATGCAGATTCAAAATAGGTAAAAAGCGTATCTGCATTTAGAACAATCAAAACAGCATTATCAGAGCTTGCATAATTTGAAAAGTTGAATTCTCTTGACCATTCCAAATTCGGGTTTGCCACCGTTGTATTGGCAATTTGGGTCCCATTCACCTTAATATCTCCGTTTGGATACTCAATGACCGTTAGTAGGATGTTAGCTTGGCCGTCTTACCATTAATCGGTGTATCCGCTGGCGAGGCCGCATTCATGTGGATACTATAGCTTTCACCTACCGTTCCTGTGGAGGTAACACGAAGTCCCCAGTCCCCTGCTTTTAAGTCTGTAGCAAACTTCAATTCAGAGGCCTTTCCTCCAAAAACCCGTCAAACTTGCTGTTCCCGTGCTCCAATCAATCGAATACAAGTCAAATCTATAATTGGGATTACTGGATTTGATCTGAGCCAGAATGCTTCTATCCGTAGGTACGTTAAAGAACCAAAAATCTGTTGGATCAGTTGTCGTTAAAGAATCAGTGAAACTCATGAGGTCACCGTTCACATTGAAATTAGACATTAATGTAACCCGGCGATTGTTCACTTTAAGAGTCTCACCATATACAGCCTCAGTCGTGCTGGTAGGTTCCAGCATTTGAGTCGTACTGACCGAAAATGGCGTAGGGCTCCCCTTCTCCGTCGTACTTGATGAACTGGCCTCAACTGAGGCTGGAGCTATTGACATACTTAAAACTAAAATAGCTAATAAAATTCCAGAAAGATATTTTCCCCACTTCATAAACATCATCCCTTCTCAGAATATTTAAAATTATTCATAGATTGAAAATAATTCCTATGGATGATGTACTAATTCTATAACACGCTTAATTATTCTTTATTCTAAGGTTTCGTCTTAGACGATCTTACGTTGAATCTATGAACGAGCCTTGATCAGCACCCTCATCATACAAAGAGAGCACTGTCGGCAGGGGAAGCTAGGAAGGTTCATTGCACCTCTTCTTTCGAATCCCTCGTCCAATAATACCAACTTTCCATTTTTTGAATTCTGTAACCACACTTTATATATAAATTCAATGCATTGTAATTTCGACCTTGTGTTGAAACTACTAGTTGTTCAATCGGCCTGCTTTAGTTTATATAACTCATCCACTTTTTCAATATCAAAAATATGTGGATAACAAGGATATCTAGTATTTTCAAATAATCCAGTCATCCTATTTTGTATAACAGGAAAGTCATGTTCCGTCGCTAAGAGAACTTTTATTTTGTGCATTAGTATCTATTCTAGTCTCAAATGTTACTTTAGCATCCACTATACAAATCCTCTTACCATATGACACCTCCATTAGTAGTTAAGCTCTTTTATACTATGTTGATAGAGATGTCGAAGTATCTCGTATGTTGTCGCAACATAATAAATTACCGCCAGTTATTCAAAGACAGACCTTATTACGTCCTAAAATTAAATCCACTATTAAACTTTATTTTGAATATATAGACATTAATGTTTATACATCCCTTTTGTTCTTTTGTATTCTTGGTAAGTAAATCAACTCAAAGGAGAATATAAATGAAAAAGATTTTTATCCCACTCTTACTTTCCATGTTTTTTGCATTATTTATCGTTTCACCCACTTTTGCTGCTACAAGTATTGGGTCAGTATTAGTGCAACCCGAGCAAGGTTGGACAAGATATAATCACGACTCAAGTGAGATAACCTATTTAGGTGGAAAATGGACGCTGGATCCAAGTTCAAAATCTTATAATTCTACAATTGGTAATAAGGATACAGGTATTAAATTTAATTTTACCGGTTCTAAAATCCGATATATATCCACTACATGGTCATCTGGATCATCTAATACTGATGTTATAATCGATGGTCAAGTCGTTGGTAAAATTAACTTTGCTGGTCCTGAAGTGTACCAGAAAAAAATGATGTTTGAAAAAACGGATTTAAGTCCAGGTGAACACTCATTCGAATTGAAAAATAATGGTACCAACTATATTTTCTTCTACGGTGTGGACATTGAAGGAACTTTAAAACCATTCAATCTAATAAACCCAACTCCTGTGGACCCCGTGCCTGTAGATCCAACGCCAACACCAGATCCAACACCAAGTCCTAATCCTGATCCGTCTGAACCTACTGAGCCGACCGAACCAGCACAACCAACTGGCGACCGAGCTATTCTGACTGTAACCATGGACAATGGATTTGATAATGAATTTGATCTGAGTAAAAAAGAATTGAATGCCTTCATCACTTGGTATGACGCTAAAGATGCTGGTAGAGGTGCTTCATTCTTTGCCATTGATAAGCACAATAACAACAAAGGTCCATTCAGCAACCGTAAAGACTACGTAATCTTCAACAAAATCCTTACGTTTGAAGTAAGTGAGTATTCAACTAAATAATAAACAACAAAGGACTCCATAATGGTTACATACCAGCGGAGTCCTTTTCACATCTACTCTAAATTCAAACTGCTTACGGAAGAAATAATATCCGTTAATCACAATAGATTCCGGCGTTATTTTCTCAACTACTCCTCCGCAGTCTACAATCTCCTTCCTTTATATTCCTAAGAATTTCTTGTGCTGCATCCTCTACAACTGCCAAATTGTATCTATTCGCCAAATCTAAAATTTTATCCATGTCACAAGCTACTCCAGCATAAGCACGGAGACAATTGCTTTTGTTTTATCTGTGATCGCATTTTCTATAAGATATTCATTAATATTCATAGTATCAGGTCGAATATCCACGAATACAATCTTAGCTCCTCTTAAAACAAAGGCATTGGCGGTGGATACGAATGTATAAGAAGGCATGATAATTTCATCACCCTGTTGAATATCCAAGAGAATAGCAGCCATCTCCAGAGCATGTGTACAAGAAGTCGTTATTAATGTTTTTTACATCAAAAGTTCTTTCAAACCAGTTTGCACATAAACGCGTAAATTCTCCATCCCCCGAAAGATGTCCACTAGAAAATGACTTTTCAACACACTCTCCTTCTTTACCTACGATTGCCGGTACATTGAAATTTATCATTATCATCTCTCATTTCAGCAAATTATGTGGTGAAGCCCATGCAGCCTAATAAAAGTGTGGTGATTTAGTCATAGTCTCTATAATTTCTCTCATAACCTTTTCACTGTCAAAAATTTCATCCGCCCTATTTATCGCTACAGATCTTTCGCGTTCCCTAAATACAGGATTTTCCCAATTTTTTATAGATGTCTTTACATCATCAAAACTGTTAATATGATAGTACCCTCCTGTCATGTGAGCAACATCTCCGAAGGCATATGTAAAAACGGGTAGACCTTGCCGCAAACCAATGGCAGCAGAAGTACCGCCTCCAGATCGAACTGTGTTTAAATAAGCATCACAGGGGGTATGGTCATTACATTTCATATAGATCGTCTAGTTCTGTTAAAAAAGAATCGTTTAGCTCCGTATCAAGGCGATTACCCACTATGTCCAATACAAATTTTTCCTCAGCCAACCCCAATACTCTCTATCATTTTAGTCTGTGGATATGTATATTTATAAGTAAACACACTCTCAATAACGGATTCCCGAGACCTATTCAATCTGCTGTGCACAGTAGTTCGTTCCCGTTCACATCCTACAGATCACAAATACGATGACGTCCCTAGGGGAGGTAGACGTATACAGTCTATTCTATCCATCCAAAATTCTCTGTTGTCAGAAATCCCCCCTTCTCTTGTACTAAAAGCACCAACAAATCCATTCTTCACTAGAACTGGAGTTAGTTTGTCCAACATTAACTTTTGGTTAACTCCACCACCAAAAGCAGGCGTATACCAGATCGGGTTTATACCTAAAACACTCTTCATCCAATCTTTACAAGGGCCGATTTCAATATCATAAAATTCCTGTGGATCGCCATTGTAAGGAATATGATTATGAGCATGCACACCTATAGTCATTCCTGCCTGGCTCATTTCAACTATTTCTTCTGTACTTATATAAAAATCATTTATAAATTTTTGCTTATCGGGAAACAAGGACTGAAAAATAGACTCGAGAAAGATAGTTGCTTCCGTAACAGATAATTTAAAATTAAGCATAAATTTATTGTATCTGCGGAGTTTCTTCTGTTCATACTTATAGATTTGGCTCTCCTCTTCCACACCGCTCGTATCATATGCCTCACTCAATAATTCCCACAACTCTTCATCGGATTTGAAGGAGAGTACCGTGTGTACCAAATGAACTAATGGAACGTTACCTGTGAGGTGTGGACCAGACATGATTGTAAAATATGCAGGAATTCCTTTTCTTTTCAAGATGTCAAAAGCAACTGTATACTGATCTTTTGTACCATCATCAAACGTTAGTACACACCATGGTTCCGAGTTGGACTTATCAATCTCGTCTAACGAGATAATTCGATGTGTCTTGCTAATTAAATCTAGCTGTTCTTCAAAGTCATGGGGATGCATGGGAACAATCCCACCCCATCCTTTCTTCTCACGTACATAGTGGTACATCGCAGCAATATTACCCATTATCAATTCCACCCTTTAGGAAGTGGCCAAATGTTGGGACGATCCATATCTCCGTCAGTTTTAACAAGATATATGTCATTCACTTCCGTATTTTGAAAGTAACCTTCATTTTTTTTAATTTTCCATACAAAATTAATGGGATTAACACGATAACGAAAAGGCTGGAACAGGCCTGCCAATCCACATTCCTTTGGCGTGTAGTCTATATTTTGTTTTTTAAAACCGATGGATTCCAGAACATGCTCTAAACGATTTGAACTTAACTGAAAATCCGCCGCAACACACCCTTGGTCACGAGCCCATGACAAAACCCCAGATACCATCTCAATCAAACGATGATCTGCTATTCCTTCCCAAACCTCCGCATTAGCTGGGATGATTTCTATAATCCTTAATACTTTTGTGCCGTGGGTACTCCCCTCTGGAGCATATACTCGATCTAGACGTGCAATTACAATCCCCTCAGCAGTGGAATCACCGAAAAATAAATACTTATAGCCCGCACTATTTATATATCTCCATTCCCAAAAGGAGGCGCTACGGTACTGCGAAAGTGAGAATCGATGTTGAATACTTTTAATGTATAATTGCTCTAACTCCTCACCCGTAATATTGAGTATTGGGCTGTATGAATGTATCAATCTTTCCTCAACACCTGATATCCATTGTCCAATAACCGAATGATCGAATGAATCATTTAGTAGGTTAACATAACCGTTGGCGTCAAGCGGAATGATGTAACGGTTCAAATGATCTGAATACGAATACCCCATACGTTCATACATAGGTACCACTTGAAGATTACAACCTAAGGTCACGCACACCGAATTATACTTTTCAGCTTCTTTCATAAGCATAATGCCCAAGCCACTGTTTCTATACTTCTCTGATACAATCCACATGGCGAAACTGATACCTTTATATTGTTCTCCGTTAGAACTATACTCACTAGGAATGACCCCAAGGAACCCCTCAATACAACCATTGTCAATCAGCAGTAAACTTTCCGATAAACCATTCTCGTCAATCCGATACTGCCAATCAAACAATTCTTTGTTATAGATAGCATGCTCTGGGGACCAATTAATTCTCATAAACGCAACCAGCGACTCATAATCAGAATCTTTATATTTTACAATTTCCAATAGCTTTCCCTCCTTTTCACGCGTTATATTTTTCTACATAACATTTCGAAGAAAATATCAATTATGAATATTATTCAAAATATGCAAAATGCTTTGCACTGAATCTATATTAGCTATTTCATCAATGGGAATAGACACATTAAAATTAGCTTCAAGTTCCATCACTAAATTCAATTGATTGAGCGAATCCCAATTTTCAAAGTCACTTTTTACCGATCCCAATGTCACTTTTTCGACAGACACATTCATAATTTTAGATATTATCGATTGAACTAACTCAAATTTATTCAAAAAGAGCACTCCTTAAGTAAGATATGATGAGGTAAGAATATCTCTCCTAGATCTAATTCATTGTTTTTGGATACATCCCTATACTTCTTTGAAATAAAGTCATAAAAAGGTTTATTCTTTTCTGTTTTTATATACATACCCTTAATACTATGGGGGGAAAAATGCTTGGTAACTAAATAAAGCATTGCTTCCTCAATTCCCTTGCCCATGACACGACAACTCATAACAAAATCATGGATTTCAGCCTGACCTTCATCATCACATGAAACCGAAATCAGTCCTGTATAACCTGCATTTCCAAATTTGTCTTCCACTTCAAATAAGATTGCATGATTATTCGGCAGTTCACTCCAGGACCAATACTCTTCAATCGTAAACCTGCGGGTTGCCATGTTAAACTGATTCGTTTTATTCATTAACTGGACAGCACGTGTTAGCAATAATTTATTCAATTTATGTGGAGTCAGCTTAATTTCAAGTGAATGTAGCCATTCTTCCAATGATTCTACGTTTAACTTTATCGACTCTCGCTTTTGCTCCTGTTTGAACCAGTCTGTTCGTTTACGATCCTCCAACGTTATAGCAGGAGTCTCGAAACAATCCAGTTGGCTAATAAAAACAGGGTATTGGGTAACATCAATAGGTAGGTCAGGTACATATACTTCTGGAAGAGCCTGCTTGATACGATCTCTTTCAGATGGATTATCGTCTAGAAATACAACAGATTGCAGACCTAGGTTGAGCTCCTTTACAATTTCAACCACATTGGCAGCCTTGTCGTTCCAGTTGATTCGAATTGAAGAAAAGTCCTTTTTTCTCAGAATCATTTCCGGATGCTGTTCTATCATTTCTAGTGCTATCGGTTCGCTGTTTTTACTGCATATAGCCAGGATGACACCTCGGTTACTCAATCTGTGCAATTCTTGCTGAAAAAGCTTGAAACTCTCACCGACGGGATCAATCCCCCCCAGTTTGATGTTGTCAATACCATCGTCACCAATCACGCCACCCCAGAGTGTATTATCCAGATCACAGATAATTAACTTTTTACTTTGTCCGTATAGACCACTAATGATTGATTTTAGCTCATTGGATACAAAGAGAAAAAAATCGCGAGAGAACTGAATTTTCCCAAGTGCATACATTTTAGCATCGTAGCTTTTTTGCTGGATTGCTGCATACCAATAGCTAGAATCAAGAATGATAACATGCTCGTGCTCTTGTAGTCGTTCTGAAAGACGTAGATTCATTTGCATAAGTACATTGCTTAATCCTACATTGTGCTTTAATGTCATCGATTGTATCCAACGGTAATGAGGTGGGAGGGACCAAGACACAACAAAAATATGTTTTGCTTTTCCCTCAGCCCTGATAATAAGCTCGCAAAATTGATCGACTTCATTAAGAACATCACCGATATTAATTTCCTTATACTCCAGCAGTTTATTAAAAGAAGGAATTACTTTCTCAGGACTTGTCCATAAAAGCAACATATCCTTTTTTTCCGACCATACGGAGTGATCAGAATTCATAAGAACCTGATTTACTTGATTATAAGGAGCTTCTGTCACTTCTAACGTCAAATCTTGATAAGATCCCTCTAGAAAACGAACCATCGGATTTAGATTAGAATCAGAGAGGATTAATAGTTTATTTTTTCTCATTTATTTTCTCCCCCATAAATCAAGGTTCAACTTACTTCATAATGGCGACACTACCACATAAGTCACTTATAGGAGTGTACTTAACACCATGTTCTCTACAATACTCTCTAACCGCCTGTTTTACACCATGAAATCGAGTACTGTTGTAGTCATGGATTATAATATATCCCCCATCTGACATCTTAGGATAGAAAAATTTTAATCCTTCGAGAATAGGCTGATACAAATCAACATCCAAACTAACAAATGCAAAAGTTTCATTCACGTCACTTGCTGATTCTGGAAAATACCCTTTTTTCACAATACAATTTTCTTTATACATCATTTTATTCAGTACTAAGTTCACATCCGAATTGCAAAATTCTCCTGCAACCGAGTTCGAAAAATCACCTTTATTTTCGTTATCAATATCCTTCTGGTCAAAACCGCTAAAGGTATCAAATAAATATAGTTGACGATCAGGAAAAACCCGGTTAATATACTTAGAAAATTCCCCTTTAAACACACCGAGCTCTGCTACACTTCCCTTTACTCCGCACTCATTTATTTCATCAGCAATTTGCCGTAATAGAGCCAGCCTAGTATCAAATTTCAAACTCATAAAATAGTCAATAATTTTTTCCTTTTCAATCGACAACTCTTCAGTTAGCTGTTTATACACTGATTCTCCATGAATATTCGCTATAATTACATAATCGAATACAAGCTTACAAATTTCATTAGGAGCAACGACCGGTTTGGACAAAAATTTCGAGCCTTGTTTAGATCCATCATTGTCTGCAAATGCGATAACCTCGAATTCATCACTTAATAGATAATGAACACGAAGTCCTCCGTCACCTGCACCAAAAATAACTACCTTTGCTTTATCAATCAAATTCTACACCTCTCCCGAAATAAGCATCATAAACATAATGACTGAATAAATGCTCTTTTTATGCAAAACATAGCTGTGCTAATTGAGTTCAATATTATATTCATCGAAAAAAGGCCTTCATTTGATTAATAACAAAACTCTGCTCATCCACCGACATATTTGTTCCAGAGGGCAAACAAACTCCTTTTTCAAATAATATTTTGCTAATATCCAAGCCACCTTCATGAGCATAATACACGGCATCTTTAAAGAGTGGTTGCAGATGAAGCGGCTTCCATACTGGTCGAGATTCAATATTATCTTTTCCTAAATAACCTATTAAATCACTAACGCTTGTACCAATAATTTCAGGGTCTATTATCATTGTTGTCAACCATCGAGTAGACTTACCAAAACTCTTTTCCGGCATAAATTGTATTCCATCAATTCCTGATAGCTCATAGCTATACTTTTCAAAAATTTCTCGTTTCTGTTGAATGCGTTCGTCCAACACACGAAGCTGCCCTCTCCCTATACCAGCTAGGACATTACTGAGACGATAATTGAAGCCTACATCCTCATGCTGATAATGTATCGCCTTTTCCCTCGCCTGAGTTGCGTAATGTCGCGCTCTACTTAGTGCTTCTAAATCATCTGAAACCAGCATGCCCCCACCTGAAGTAGTAATAATTTTATTTCCATTAAATGAAAGAATGCCGAATTTCCCAAGCGTTCCACTCATTTGCTTGCCGTAAGTTGCTCCGAGTGATTCCGCAGCATCTTCTACAATTGGCACCTCGTAATAATCACATATTTTTTTCAACCGATCGTAGTCTGCACTCTGCCCATACAAATTGACTATAACTACAGCTTTAGGTTTCTTTCCCTTATCTGCATAAGTCTTGAATGCTCGCTCTAGTGCCTCAGGGGACATATTCCAGCTGTCTGGTTCCGAATCGATAAAGACAGGAATTGCACCTTGATATAAGATCGGATTAGCACTGGCAACAAAGGTAAGAGAAGAACAAAAAACAATATCATCCTTTTCCACACCAAGCAATATCAAAGACAAGTGAATTGCTGCTGTTCCAGAACTTAGGGCAACTGCGCCTCCACATCCTAAGTAATTTGCCACCTCTGATTCAAAAGCGTCTACATTTTTACCCAAAGGTGCAATCCAATTCGTTTCAAAGGCCTCTGCGATATATTGTTGTTCAAGCCCGCCCATATGCGGTGAAGATAAATAAATTCTATCTCTATTGGACATTTTGTTTCATTCCTTATCCTTATAGGTTTTTTATTACTTTGGCCGGACAACCCACAGCTATGACGTTCTCTGGCAAATCGCGGATGACACATGAACCGGCACCAACGATGGTATCGCACCCTACACGAATACCAGGTATAAGACTTGTACCTATTCCGATATGAGCACAGCACCCGATCTGAACTCCACCTGCCATATGTACACCTGGGGAAATATGCACGAAGTCTTCTATTCGGCAATCATGATCTATAGTAGCCGCCGTATTAACAATGACATGCTCTCCAACGTATGCGTCAGCGTTAATTACAGCATTAGGCATGACAACCGTCCCCTCGCTAATGAATGCGCTGGGTGCGACTACAGCGCTTGGGTGAACAGCAGTACCAAATTGGACTGAAGCAACTTTTAATTGACTTACAATCTTCCTTCTGGTTGTATTATCTCCGATTGCCACAACGAACAGCGCCTCTGGATACAGAGATAATAGTTGAGCAATCTGATTACGGCCCCCCAAGATCGGCAATCCGTTCCATGCTTCTTCTTTACAATGGTCATCCAGAATACCAATGATTTCTTCACCACAGGACCGTAAAATATCCACGATAACCTTGGCATGCCCTCCTGCTCCAAAAACAATATAGCTCAAGGCCGATCCTCCTTAATAGGTAATTGTCTTTTGAATAAGCTGCTCTGACTTGGATGTTCGGTTCAATATATCTACGATGCGAGAGCTGGTGTTATCTCTACTGTAAATATTGTCGGCTGCTTTAACAATTTGTTGGAAAGGCTCAGACATTGCGTACTCTATTGCAGAAGTCAATTCGAGCTCGTCAGCTGCAATATCTATTGTGTTCACAGAACGCTCTCTGCCTGTCTGACGAGTTCCAATATTAATGACTGGAACATGAAAGGAGGCTGCCTCAATAATCCCCGATGAAGAATTTCCAATTAATATTTTTGCATTTTTCAACATCGTCAGATAATCAAGTTGCTCAAAACTGGTTATAAGATGCATCCCTTTTCTTGCAGAAAACCGATTATATACATCAACGATCGCATCAGCTCCAGCATCCGAATTGGGCATCACACAAATTACCTCATTCTCCCCAGCCAAGAGAACTTCCATCATCTTACCAAGGATGTGCATATCCGCTTCTTCCGTGGTGACAGGATGATAAGCAAACAGCACATAATCTTTATCTATATTCAGATCGTATTTACGTTTCGTCCTCTCTAGCTCAGGCAGGGAAGTGTTCATCATCGTTTCAATTCTCGGAGCACCGACTACATGAATTCTCCAAGGTTCTTCGCCAAGCCTAATTAGGCGCTCTCTGCTTCCATTTGTAGACACAAAGTGAATGTGGGCCAACTTACTAATCGCATGCCGTACAGACTCATCAATCGTGCCGGAGACTTCTCCACCATGCAAATGAACAAGCGGAATGTTCATGTGAGAGGACACAATCGCAGCTGCAAGCATTTCTCCCCGATCTCCTAATACAACAATAAAATCTGGTTCCAAAGCTTCTACGGCTTGTGTCATGCCCATGATTGCTATTCCAATAGAGCGAGACATATTAGCATGAGTAGATCCTTGCAGCAGACAGTCTACCTTAGCAGATACACGAAATCCGTCCTTTTGGATAGCGTCTAATGTATACCCATGCTGTGGAGATAAATGCATTCCTGTAACCAACAGGTGGAGCTCCAGAGCATGTTCTTCCTCAAGAGCCCGCAAAACCGGGTAATATATCCCGTAATCAGCTCGTGTTCCGGTAATCACCAATACTTTTTTCATTGCACATCATCCCATGATAACAAATAGTCTTCATGTACATCCTTTAAAAGCTGCTTACCAACCAAGTCATCAAAATATTTAGGCTCTATTCCAGTGCCCGGACGCTTGATAACTAGATCTTCTCGAGTTAATTGCTGGCCTGTTTTTTTAAGTGTTGCCATCACAATACTTTTTCTTGCAACGGCTCTGGTGCTTTCCTCGGAAGGCATACATCTTTTAACACCATCCCCTAAAGCCTGCTCCACATTTCGAATCGCAAGAACCATCTTTGAAAAGTCAGCAGGCTCCAGTGAAGCCTTATGGTCAGGACCTGGAAGATTTCGATCCAATGTAAAATGCTTTTCAATAATTCTCGCTCCCAGTGCTGAAGCTGCTACAGCGATCTCAATTCCAGCCGTATGATCTGAGTAACCTGTGACCTTATTAAAAGCTGTAGATATTGTCTTCATGGCCAGCAGATTTACATCTTCCAGAGGCGCCGGATAGTCAGAAGTACAGTGTAGTAATAGTACTTCACTTTTTTTTATTGCTTGTAACGATTCTCCAATTTCATCCAAATTAGACATCCCGGTTGATAGAATAATCGGACGCCCATAGCTATCAAGCTTCTGAAGAAAGGGGATATTGTTCATATCTCCTGATCCAACCTTGAATGCGTCAATATGAATTGAATTCAGAAACTCAGCACTTTCTTCATCAAAGGGCGTGGAAAGGAAATCTATCCCTTTATCCTCACAGTACCTTTTCAATAGAACAAAATCCTCAAAGCTCAATTCCAGCTGTTTTAGCATATCTAGTTGGCTTTCAGCTGAATTGGTATTTTCCGTCTGGTAATTAGCCTTCTGGGCATACTTGGTTACCAGCTTTTCGCTTTTAAAGGTTTGGAATTTCACCGCATCGGCACCGCATAAAATCGCTTGATCAATACATTCGAATGCAAGCTCCAATGATCCGTTATGGTTAACTCCTACCTCTGCGATAATATAGATAGGGTGGTTTTCATTATTTGATAAGAGGTTTTTCATGTTATATTCCTCCCTCCTACTGCAAGGATTCCTTGTGATTGGATTCTCTCCAAAAAAACTCTGCCATTTTTAAATCAAGCTCGTCATCTATATCAATAGATCGTTCTTTAGGCATAATGTAGCCACAATTATTAGGACCAACCAGAGTGTCACTATTCATTAACAGATCTCTTTTTACGATATAGATGGCTCCGTTTAAAGCATGCAGTTCTTTCAGATCTTGTCTCCTCAAATGCTCCCGTTCACCTTTCAGGTAGGGCGTAAGCCGTCCGTTATCCATTTCCCTTAGTAGATAGGGTTGCACTCCAGACAAAGTGACACTTTGAAGTGAATCAGCCTGATGGTCTAAAAATATTTTATATGCTTCTTTAATGTCCATAGCATTTCGCAGTGGAGATGTGGGCTGCAGCAGCATAATAACATCAAAAAATTGATTTTGCGTCTGCTCATAAAATTCAACTGCATGCTTCAATACATCAATGCTTTTGGCCTTATCGGTAGCCAGTTCATCGGGCCTTATAAACGGAACAGCTGCTCCGGCTTGGCCCGACACACGGGCAATCTCTTCACAATCCGTTGAAACTATAACTTCGTCCACACAACCACTACTTAGGGCAGCTTCAATGCTATATTGAATGAGCGGCTTATCATGTAACAATCTTATGTTTTTACCAGGTAAACCTTTTGATCCACCCCGTGCAGGAATAATCGCCAAACATTTGTGATTGCTCATCATACAACACCTTTTGTGAAGCCCAATCCGTTCTGTTCAATAAGCTCCCGAATGGCTTTCGGGAAAATCTGTGGTGCAGTCATCGAAGAATATTCTTGACGAATAGCCTTTTTAAAACCTTCATATTCTTGCTCTGCGGTATGAAACAACGAAGGAATGATATACATCTGTCCATTCTCCAACGCTCTTTCAGATTCCTCAAGCGTCATGAGTTCCTCATATAGCTTCTCACCCGGCCGGATTCCGGTCTCAATGATTTCTCCACGATAGGCTTTACCAACTGCCTCTTCATATGAATCAACCAAGCATTGGGCCAAATCCGTAATTTTGAGAATCGGCATTTTCAGTACAAATACTTCCCCGCCTTGCGAATAGTGCGCCGCATCTATGACCAATTGAGCGGCTTGAGGAATAGACATCATAAACCGAGTCATCTCTGCATGTGTGACCGTCACCGGTACCCCTTTAGCAATCTGATCACGGAATAAAGGAATAACAGAACCTCTGGACCCCATAACATTTCCAAAGCGGACACAAGAAAAGATGGTACGTTTGCTCCCTTTATACAAGTTGGCGGCAGAAATTAAACGTTCTGATAGCAGCTTCGTAGCTCCCATCGTATTTGTTGGATTTACTACTTTATCTGTGCTGATGGCTACTACTTTTTCTACATTATGCTCAATAGCCGTCTCTATCAGATTTTGTACGCCAATAACATTCGTTTTCACTGCTTCCATAGGGTTATACTCACATGCAGGCACATGTTTGAGAGCAGCAGCATGAAAAATATAATCCACATCCTCCATAGCATAACTCAATCTTTGCTTGTCCCTGATATCACCGATCAGATAGCGGATATTCGTAAATTCTTTTAATTCCTGCTGCAGATCAAACTGCTTGCTCTCATCCCTGCTAAAAATCCGTAAGGCTTTAGGGTTATAAGATAAAATATTACGTACAATTTCGCTTCCAATCGAACCTGTGCCGCCCGTAACCAATACAATCTTGTTGGTAAACATAATGACCTCCGGAGTGTAAAACGATTAATTTATATATCTTTTTGGACCACTGCATCACTATCTGTTTTTTTTATCTAAACGGCGAATCGATTCCGAAAACATTTCTTCAAGTATTGGGATTTGTGCTGTGATATCCTGTAGCAGCTTACCTAGATGCTCATAGATTAGATCAGACTTACGAGTCAACTGATGTTCTGTAACAATCACAGGGAGCAACTGATCAAAACGCGCAATTTCGATAGGCATAATGGACTCAAATATAGGTGAGAACCATTCCCTGTTGGCAATCAATCCCCACATCTGCTCTATGGATTCCATCATATTTTGAGCCTTTGCTGGTTTAGTCCGGCTAAACTCGCGTAATTTATTCATAAGCTTGTGAATTGCTGCAATCTCAGAGCGTACATTGGAAAGATCCTCACGTGTCGCTATCAGCTTATCTCTGACATCCTGCACCTTATTCATATCAACAGCAATATTTTTTTCATTTATCAAATCGGCAATTGCATCAGAATTAACATGTTCAGAAACCAACAATTCATAGATCTCTTCGATAGGCTTGAATGGAGCTCCCTCAATCACTGCACCGTTGCGACTTGAATTGACGAATTCGATTTTCGGAAGTGCCGTAATGAGATTTTCGAGTCCATCCTTCATCAGGGAGAAACTTCCGTCTGTAGTGTTGTACGTCCCCTTTACATTTAGCACTTTTTTAGGTGCCTCCTGCACTTTCTTATCTGTGGTTTCAGTTGCAAAATGTTCAATTCCATCTGCGTAAAATTTGTTATCAGGGAACGACAAATCCTGGCCTGCAAGTATGATCCGTTTAGCCCCTAAACATGCTGCTGCTTGAATAGCCGTTCCTGCAACTGTTTCTGTAGGGGAGATAAAGAGTTCCTCTTGACTGAGTCCAAAGAAATACTGGGATACAGCATCACTTTTCATAATACTATGAATTTTTTCTGCGCAGTTCTGATCGCAAATCTCATAATAAGATGAAGAGGTAAACAATAAAGGTTGTTCCCTTGTTACAGAAGAAGCAAAGATCTTCTTATTGACTGGATGTCCATCCATAATGACAGCAAGGTGAGGCCGTACTCCATGCTTTACTAAAGCCTGAATGCTGGAGCCTGCTGAAATAATCAGTACATGAGGACGTAATTTTTTCAGCCATTCGATATCTTCTTCTAACGATGGACCTGATGATACAACAACTACTGTTGCATCTTCAAACGCGTAAAAAAATCGCTCAATGGAAGGAGTGTATAACACATCAGATAGGTGATATAGAAAATTGCGAGTCCATTCTTCTCGAAACCGATTCTCTGTATATTTATCTACCAAAAAACTCTGACGGTAATCTTGGAATTGTTCTTTCACTTCACGTAGCATACTCATATCATCTGATAAATACTTACGCAGTGCGATAAAAACCAAGTCTTCCATCATATAACTGCTCAACATATGAAACATTATTCTAAGCTGAGATTCCCCAACCGATAGCCAGTACAAGTTGGGATGTTCCAACAAAAGACTGAGGTCATACTCTGTCACTGCTTTTCGAAAAAGCTGCTCATTCGGCTCATACACAAAGAGCCAGTGGTCGGGATATAATTCGAGGAGATCCGCAATGCTGAGTCCCCTTTCAAATCCATATACAAAAATAATCCTTCCGTTCCCAATAACCCCTTTGGCAGCATTAAGCCAAGCTGTATCCCTTTCAAAGGGCTCTGTAAACAAAATTTCAGATAATTCATCATTCGGTGAATTATCTACTTTGGCTGCAACATGAGGGAATCTTTGCTCTAAAATTGTATGGTTTAATTGTAGTTGAGACAAGATAATACCACCGTTTCGCATTAATATTTGTTAATTAGTATATCGGATTTACTCTTAATGGAATGAACCTTTTCACAAAAATACCCCCATTCTAAATCGAATAGGGGGTACGCTCCATAAAGCATTTTTTATTTGCGATGATCAATAAACAAACTGTCTACAGAATAAGCTTGCTGGTATGCATGCTGCTGCACACGAATGGCTCCGCGTTTCTCCATCCAGTGGCCAGCCTCATCCTTTAGTACATGCATACGCTGCAAAATTACAGAATCATTACTTAGTATGCCACGAATTTTCTGTTTATCATTTTCCGTTAACGATGGTTGATAGGACTGCATTTGTTCTACAATGCGCTGTCTTTGATCAGCAAACTGTTCGAATTCTTCTTCACTTAAATTCAGAAGGTTAGATAATACTGCTTCTGTCCTATGTTGCAGCTCTTCAAGGAGTACTTGTATATTAGGATCTGCCATCACACACTACCAACTACACCAGGCATTTTCATGGCTTCCAACCAAGCTTCCCGTAGGTCAGTCAAATGTTCCAGCACCTCTTGTGCCGGAGAGGCTATTTTGTGGACATTCGCCTCGATCAGCTCATGCAGCATATATTCATACACTCGCAATAAGTCATGGGATATTGGATACTCAAAATTCAACGCAGATATCAGCTCGTGTACAATCGCTTGCGCTTTACACAAATTATTATTTGCTTTCTCGTTATCCTTATTCTCTATTCCCTCAATCCCCGCACGAACGAAACGAATAGCCCCATCGTACAACATAATCAGCAGTTTAGGCTTGGATGCAGTTTGCGCTTGAGTCTGCCGGTATTTCTGATAGGGTGTATTGATCAATTATAAAACCTCCTTTATGACAACATACTTGTAAGACTGGAAGATGTGCTATTGTATCTGTTAATGGATGTTTCCATCGCGGTGAATTTTTTGAAATAATTGGTTTCAATCCTAGTTAGACGACTTGTCATGTCACTGATCCGGCGGTCTAGGCTCAATAATTGCTCTCCCATTGAGCTCGTAGAAAGAAATGAAGCGGTTAGATCAGAGCTAACCTTGGATGTACCCGCAGTATCCGCCATCCTTTGAAGTGATGCATTCGAAATTTTCTTTAGTTTAGCAAGAATACCGTCTTGTTGCGTATATTTATTAGTTAACGCCGTGCTTGGATCCTGTTTTCCAAAAAAATTCGAGATAACATCTGGATCTTTTTCAACCGCTGCACGCAATTTGTCTGCATCTAGAATAAGCTTGCCCTTGGTATCATACGTACCCGTAGTGATTCCTAGCTCAGACATCATTAAGGGCTTATTTTTACCATCCGCGTCAACTCTACCGATATCTACACCTTGGATCATAGCATTACGCATTTCAGATAATGTATCCTGCAGGATAGGATCGTTTCTAAGCATGCCGCTCTTGGCCTTCGTTGTCCATAGCTTGACTTCATCATCACTCATATCCGCTTTTTGTTCCGTTGTAAGCGGAGCGTATTTTTTATATCTCTCCTCACTAACCTTGCTATTGAGTGTAGCAAGAACATCATTATACGCATCGACAAAGCTTTGAATATTTTCGACGATCTTATCCGTATCCTTGGTGGCTTCTATTCGTGTTGCAGCACCGCCTGCTGTCTTAAGTGTAATATCAACACCATTTATTGTAAAGTTATTGGAAGACTTCTTTACATCTAGACCATTTACCTTTAATACAGCATCAGTTCCGTTCGTTGAGGATAGTTTAAATTCACTACTAATTTGAGAATCAATATTGAATGTTTGCGAACCAGTGGTCTTACTTGTTAATGACAAACCGGATTTAGCATCATATAGAGCTGTCACCCCTGTCTTACTGTTATCGTTGATCTTTTTGACAAACGATTCAATGGTTTCATTCGCATCCACATTAATGGTAGAATTACCAACCTGGACCGTGCGAGCTGCCCCATCTGCGAATGCCAATTCAGTACTGACCTTTTCAGTCCATGTACTGTTCGAGACTGATCTTGCCGCAGTGGCCAAGCTCGTCACCGAAATATCCAACACTCCACTAGCCAACGAAGAAGCCGTTGCAGATAGTGCATCACTATTACCAGTTACTGTAACTTTCTGCGGATTTATTGCAGCGGTGCGGCTTAATGTAGTCATTTTATCTTGAAATGAAACTATCTTAGTGCTGCTTTCGCGATAATTTTCCCTTTTCCATTCCATCAATTGTTTCTGCTGATTCATTTTATCGAGCGGTACACGCTCAGCTGTCATCAGCTTTTTGACCATTGAATCAATATCCATACCTGAAGCTAGGCCACTTATTCTAGTTACCATAATTGTATATCCCCCTATACTTTTTTATCGATAATGATTCCTGCAATTTCCATCATTCTAGCCGCTATATCCAGAATTTTCTCGGGAGGTACCTCACGAATCAGATCGCCCGTTTCCTTATTCATCACTTTTATCATGATTGCATGTGTCTTTTCATGCACAGAGATCTCGAATGTCTTCTGTGGGCCTTGAATAGCATCAATTACTTTCTGCAGCTCCAAAACTGCTTCCTCATGTGTCGGCTGTTTCTGCACAGTACCAACTCTATTGGTTGTTTGGACGCCATCTTGTGTAGCAGCATAATTGGTTTCGGCATCCGAAGGGGCTTCACGTTTTATTCCTGCTGATGGCTGAATCGGCAACAGATTTCCACTACCAGGGGATATCATCGAGTCCATAGAATAACCTCCATTAATAGTTCTTAGACACAATAAAACCGTTCTGTATTTGAAATGCTAATACATTATATATCGGTAAATGAGTGCAAATATTTATGAAAAAACTAAAATAAAAACAAAAAAAGATCCTGCGAGAAGCAGGATCTTTTTTTGTAATGGCTGTCGTTTAAAATTAACGAAGCAACGACAGTACGCCTTGCGGCGCGGAGTTCGCTTGTGACAACATGGATTGCGAAGCTTGCAGCAAGATGTTGTTTTTGGACAGAGCAACCATTTCTTTTGCCATGTCAGTATCACGAATACGGGATTCGGAAGCTGTCAGGTTTTCAACAGTCGTGCCCAGGTTGTTAGAAGTGTACTCCATACGGTTTTGAACAGCACCCAAATTAGCACGTTGTTTAGCTACTGCTTCAATTGCTGTAGTTGCACTTGTAAGTGAAATATTGGATTTGAGTCCTCTGAAACCAGTAGAGCTGATACCTTTGATTGAGATGGTAAATGCGTTATCATCAGCTTGGATTTTCACTGTACCACCGGAAATTGCGATACCATTGAATTTAGTGTTGGACAGGATTGCGTCAATTTGACTTCCCAATTGACCAAGCTCAGCATTAATGTTGGATTTATCACCAGCACTGTAAGTATCGTTGGCTCTTTGAACAGTCAGTTCTTTCATACGAGTCAGCATGGAGGAGACTTCGTTCATAGCACCCTCAGCTGTTTGTGCGAAAGAGATACCGTCTTGAACGTTACGTTGTGCTTGTTCCAGACCACGGATTTGACCGCGCATTTTTTCGGAAATGGAGAGACCAGCAGCATCGTCAGCTGCACGGTTGATGCGCAGACCCGAAGACAATTTTTCCATGTTTTTGCTTGCTGCTGTGTTGTTTAATTGCATGTTACGGTGTGTATTTACTGCAGGTAAGTTGTGATTGATAATCATTTTAAATTTCCTCCCTGAAATGGTTTGATTCCCACGTCCTTGTGGTATAAGCGTCTTCACAGGTCGGCCGCCCTGAAGAATTACCGCTCTAAAATATATATCGACCCCAAGACTAGAATTGTTTATAGCATTTCGATTTTTTTTGAAATATTTTCTTAGGAGTTACGACTCGGTTATATCGATTTACACTTTTACCTAATGACGACTTGTCCAAGGCAAATCTGACAGCTTATTATGAGCCTAACAAAGGCCCACACTTTACTCGTGTCGGCCTTTCACAATCGCAATTATTGTTAAATCAGGACTTCCTCTTATCCATTTCCAACATCGCATTTTGAATAGCATTCGAATCCATAACAGCAATTTGATTATTTTGTTGAATAGCCTCAAAGACTTCCTTTCGATAGATATCAATATCCTTAGGAGCAGAAATACCAAGTTTCACAGTATCGCCATCGACGGAAAGAACCGTGACGACAATATCATTCTGAATTACAATGGATTCACCCTTTTTACGTGTTAATACCAGCATTAGGACTCACCGCCTTTGCTGAACTCTATTTCATTCCATAAGGGATGCTTGATAGTATATTTCGTATTCTGCAAAACAATTTGCTTCCCCGTTCGCTGCTCAATGTTAAAGATTAATGGCGCAAGCAAATTAACCGTCGTTTTGGATTGATCGCTGTTCCATGTGCAGATACATCGTACTGCTATCTGTTCTTGACTGGTAATTCCAATATCCTCTAGGGCATCATCAGATAGTTCAAATTCATAATCTTTAAAGAAATC
The DNA here is from genome assembly GCF_900116035.1 of Paenibacillus sp. cl130. Lineage (NCBI taxonomy): Bacteria > Bacillati > Bacillota > Bacilli > Caryophanales > Paenibacillaceae > Paenibacillus > Paenibacillus sp. cl130. Next base: position 91,839 of record NZ_FOYG01000011.1, on the reverse strand, counting down.
AAATGGATTTACAGTAATAAAAATAGTCGCAGGCTGCTCAACTGCGCTAAAAAGACTAAACAATTCATTGTGCTCCTGTAGTTGAAATTCCCGAAGTTGCTCAAATCCTGGTATTCCTTTCGGAAACACATAAATAGTAGTATTTGTATCTTGGTTCTCTTCATCTAATTTCTGTTCTAGGTTCATAAGTAACTCCTCCTATAAATAGTAACAAAAAAGCTACGGACCACTCGTCCATAGCTTCAAATCACAAATGTCAAAGATAAGAATCAGCTCATAAAGTCCATCAAAGATGGCTGCATGATCTTAGCAGATGATTTCAGGGCAGCCTCATAAATGGTTTGGGCAGATGTAGCTTGAATCATCAGACTAGCAACATCCGCATCTTCCGTTTTAGCTTGAAGTGTTGTCAAATTCAAATTCCGCTCTTCCAAACGGGATTGTATCAGTTCAACCCGATTCGTACGTGCACCCACTTCAGACAAACTGGTCTGCATTTTAGTAAAACGGGACTCAATACCTGAAAGTTGACTCGATATTGCCGTACTATTTCCGCTACTTAGTGCAGAAGATATAGCATCCATAACCTTAAAAACATTATCAGCATCTGTTGATTTCCCGAAAAAGTCACCGCCTGATGTATTTACCCGAAATGCATCTTGATCCCCAACTGCATAGCTGACAGCGGCTTGATCCGGATCAATCTGATCATAACTCGTTACCGTTGCTGATAGCTGATACGGCGCCTGATCATAATTTTGTCCATTAAAGACATACTTCCCACGAAGCTGGCTGTTACCAATATTCATCATTTGTTCTTTTAGCTGATCAACTTCCAGTTTAATCGAATCCAAGCCGGATTGAGGTAGTGTTTCACTTGAAGCCTGTACTGTCAGCTCTTTAAGACGCTTCATTACATCACTGGCTTGTTGCATGGTTGTATCAGTGAAATCTAACCAGCTAACAGCCGCATCTGAGTTTGTCTTGTATTGTTCATTAGAAGCTAACTCAGCTCTGTAACGTAGCGCATAAGTCACCCCTACTGGATCATCTGAAGGCTTATTCAACTTACGACCAGTCGAAATCTGATTCTCCATTTTACCCATATTATTATTATTTCGATTCAGGTTACTGAGCAGTTGCATACTGGTCATCCCTGAAGTCACTCGAATTGGCATGGCTTACTCCACCTTCTCGTTATACTAGAGACCTACGCGGCCTGTACCATTAATCAGTTTGTCCAACAGTTGATCAAAAGTTGTCATGAACCGGGAAGCTGCACTGTAAGCATGTTGAAACTTAATCATGTTCGACATTTCTTCATCCAGTGACACCCCGCTGACGGATTGGCGATTCAAGTCCACTTGCTCAGTCAACAGCTGCGCATTTTGCGATTGACGCTCTGCTTCCTGGGTTTGGACGCCTAATTGCCCAACAATTGCACTGAAGAAGTCATCTACCGTAGTAGATTGAGCTTGAGTCGTATTAAAACCAAATTTCACATTTTTCAGGCTCGCCATAGACAATGCCAAAGCATTGTTACCCACGGTTACCTTCTCATTGGCCGTCCCCGTTCCATCTACACGCAAAGAGCTGGCAATTTTATTGGGATCATCTTGAATATCCTTATTCAGCGTAATGTTACCTGCTGTAATAGCAGCTCCATCTTTGGAGGTAAAGAACGCTCCGCCCTTTTGTGGTGTCGTACCACTAAGGGTGTATCCCAACTGATGGAGTCCATTAATCCCTTGTACAGTTACTTTCAAATCCGCGGTCAAGGTTCTGTTGTTATTCGCATTCGAGTAAGTCACTGCTGCATTGTTGACACCTGAATTTAGTACCGTTCCCTCAGGCAGAACTGTACCTGCAGGTAAAGTAATTTCAATGTTACCATTCGCCAGCGTATTAGCTAGCTGATCCATCTGAGTTTTGTAATCTGCTACATATTTATCTCTGGATAAAACCATACCGTACACTTCGCCACCAGTTAACGTTCCACCTTGATATGCAGCCTCAAGGCCAGCCGCCGTAATAGCAGTTACCTCAGTGCCCGCTACAGCTATCTGTCCCGCCACCGTTACCTGATATCCGTTATCCAGCTGAGTTACCTGTACATTCGCAAGCTTGGACAACTTATCAACTGCATAATCCCGCTGATCACGCAAGTCATTCGGATTATCCCCAAGCTGTTCCAGCTTGTAAATATTACTATTTAGGTCCGCTACAGACTGCAATAACGAATTCATCTCGGATATTTTTAATGTAACGTTATTAGTCAAATCAGAACTAAGTGCATCCAGTTGCTTGCTGGCCTGGTTCATCGCATCTGTCAGAGCAAGTGTAGTCTCTTTTACAATTTTGCGATTCGTGACATCCTGAGGGTCTTGGCTCAAATCGGACCATGCATCCCAGAAATTATCCATGACCTTACGGATACCTGTATCCGAAGGCTCATTCATAATGGTCTCCAGCTTGTTCAGTGTGTCATAACGGATGTCCCATCCACCTTGAGAAGAACTTTCGTTACGATACTGATCGTCCAAAAACGTCTGACGGACGCGCTCAATAGCAGTGAATTCAACCCCTGTACCCATTTGACCTCGTACAACGGAACGATTCAAACCGTAGGCTTCCATAGATTCCGAGGCCTTCATACTAACCACTTGTCTGGAGTAACCAGCTGTATTGGCATTTGAGATATTGTGTCCGGTTGTATTAAGTGCTGCCGTTTGTGTGTTTAAGCTTCTTTTCGCTGTTTCTATACTATGAAATGTTGAGACCATGTTTTCCTCCTTCAATTAGGCACGTGTATCAAATAGTCCCGCTCGTACAGTAGAGGTGCTTTTGTCAGCTGGACGCTGATAAACCGCTTCAGATTCCGCATAATATGACATACTCTCAATAGAAAAATCAATATAGGAAAGCGCCTGTTGTATAAGCTGTTGATTCAACTCATTTAATTTTTTCAATTCTACAAGCGTAGCCGCTAGATTTTTTTGAATGTGAAGGAGGCGCTGCTTGTCTTCTACATCAAACACAAGACGAGACAACTCCGTAATATTAAGATTCAGCTTGGACTTAATACCACGTTCCTGCAAAAATTCATATGCTGCCTGCAGGCGTCGCTCATCCAGCTGTTCAATGTGTCTGGACATCTTCGATTCCTGGTTCATGACTAGAATGAGCTGATCTACCTTATTTGATATCAGTGCTTCTTTTTTTTGATTTCCTAATGCAATCAACTGCTCGTGAGCCTCTCTAAGCTGCTCCAGCACATCAATCAATCGATCTAAAGGCATATTCCTTCACCTAGCTTTCAGAAGACTGCTTGAAGTAAGGTAACAGCTTCTCTGCAATTTTATCGGCATCCACACGATAAGTACCAGAAGCTACTTGCTGCTTAAGCTCCTGAATTTTCTTAACACGGTCTGCATCACTGCTGCGGTTCAGCATTTCCATTGCTTCCGGAGAAATGGAAACCTCGTCCTTGCGGCGGGATTTCTTTTGTTCCTCTTGACGTCCTGTTTCAATATTGCGCTGATATGGATTAATAGCTCCGATGCGGTTGGTCTCGTTAATTTTCATAACTTCCACCTTCCTTAGTTATTTGATATGGTCAGAATGTATCAGACGACATAGCGTCGAACATGGTTCGTATTATGCCTCACTTCTTTATTTTGTGCATGGTTGCTAAAAATAAAAAAACCGATAAGCTCTATAAAGATTATCGGCGGTATTTGAAACTTTTTGAATAGCTGAATGCGTTTTTAATTCCCCTGTACTACTTTCCACGAAGTTTATCAATCGCGCTGTAGGTACCTGAGCCCATATTATTACTTTGATCCTGATTACTACTTTCGCGTACAGCCTGATGCAGGTCTTTAGTCAGACGTGTTCGACAAGAATCGCACATATGCCCTTCACGAATCGGTATCCCGCATACCTCGCAAGGATACGTCATATTGGGCGCATTAGCAATGGAAATACGTCCCTCACGTATAAATGTCGTGATTTGCTTTACGGATACCTCAGTAGCCTCTGAAAGCTCATGCATATGAATGCCCTTATTTTCACGTATATGTTTGACACAGCGTTCGTATTCAAATTCAATTTCTTTAATACAGTTCTGACAGATTCCCCTGACGTTCTTAATAAACAGCTTTCCACAGCGAGGACAGTTATCCAAATTCATCCTCTGTAGCGCCCCTTTCCAATTTCCGATCTTTAATTACTTTTATCCTTACATTAACTTATAATGAAGAGCCTCGTCTAGCAAATATTTCAAAAAAGATTTTCAGATTTTACACAATTGCACATCTTATAAGCTATCATATAAAAAGTATAAGAGAGAATGATCCATCAGTAAAAGTTTGTCTACATCTATATGCATCAATATGCAATGACATAAAATAAAGAAAGCTCATGGAAGCTAATAGTTCAGCCTATTGCATGTGTTTATTTATCGTCAAACATTGCTCCATACTTTAGATAGAAATAAAATAAGCGCCATTCCAGTTATTTTCGGGAATAGCGCTTCATTATACAATTAAAATAGCTATATATGAATATGAGTAAATGTAGAAATTAAATATCAAGATGAGGGGAAAACCGGGCGAAACAATCCTCAGAAGAATTCATGTTCACCTGTGCCCCGAATGACATCAAGAAAGCCCTGTAAATCCGGGGGAACGGCGCCCATACGAATGCTCCGCACATGGAGTGTGGGTATTCATAAATCTCATGGACCTAACATCATCTCAACTTATAACCTATCTTAAATCAAGCTAGATGCACCAGTAGAAATTTGCAGCCCAAAAAAACAAGCTATTTCACAAATAATTATTCAAAAAAGCATTGTTTTAATAGAGGCCTTCCCGTATACTATAGTCAAACGCTTGGTTTAAAAAACACATTTTATTGTACAGTTATAATGATAATTATTTATTTGTGTTTGTTTGCGGTACTTGCAGTTCTTGCCCTACTTTAACCAGGTTGTTGATTTTAACCAGTTCTTCAACAGTTACACCGTATTTTTCAGCAATAGAAGCCAGTGTGTCGCCTTCTTGAACATTTACTGTGATTGTATTTACAGCTGCTGGTGTTTCAGTTGTAGTCGTTGTTGGTTTTGTGGTTGTTGCTTGATTATTGTTCTCAGTAGCTGGTTGAGCTGGTGTTGTAGTTGCTGCATTTTCAGTAGTTTCAGTTCCAAAAAGTTTTGCTTCAAATGCTTTTTGAGCTTCTTCTTGTTGTTTGATGATCAGTTGTTCTTCAGCTTGATCCTTAATTTGGTCAGAGTTCGATTTTGCCATTACTTGACCTGTTGCAAGTGGACTCAACAAAGATACTGCACCTAAACTAACTGCCAACATGCTAGATACTGCTACTTTTTTCATTACGTTTTTCATGATTTTTCTCTCCTCTTTTTAGCTTTAAATTTTAATTAACTGCTTTACTACTGAGCGAGACACTCCCAATGTCCGCTCTTTAGTCATTAGCTAATCACTTATTACCAATCATGTTAGCTATCAACAGATAGAAATTGTACTCCTCTTTTCCAAAAAAATCAACCTCTAAATTGAAATATTCTGTTTTCATCCCTCACTTCCTTACTTTTTGTTTGTCTCTATATTTTAATTATATACCTCTCTCTAGCTCGTTGTCAAATCCTGCTGATTGTACGGCTTAAAAGACTTTTGCTCTATCATCTAATTCTTCCATTAAGGGAATTATACCCTTTTTTCATAGTTTAAAGCAAAATAATCATGAGAAATACTGGAGATTTGGACTTATGATCTGGCTAAAGTCAGGCAAAAAATAGTCAAATGTATTCCTTGCTCTAATGCCTTTTCTCTCAATACACGTGCACACGCCTGCAATGTGCTCCCCGTTGTATAAATATCATCTACAAGCAAAACGGTAACGGAAAGCTTATCCTTCGTAACACATTGAGATTCAGCTTTTAAAATAAAAGACTTCAGCAAATTTGTCATATTGGGGTGGACAGAAAACGCATTATTCATTGTGTTCATGCGTTCCTTTTTTGATTTAAAGCTTTGTTTGCCTGTATCTTGTGGACGAGCAAGTAATGATAGGAAGGGTAGATTATTCCGCCTAGCGATCTCTTCTGCCAAGATCCGAGCCTGATTGAAGCCTCGCTCTGTCAGCCTCTTCTCACTTACCGGGACACAGGTCACTACATCCACACTCCACAAAGAACGCTTGAAACGAGAATGTTTAAGACTTGCAAACTCATACCTCATCGCCTGATAGGCTCGATTCATGATCTCACCCAGCAGGGAACCATACTTTTCATTCCCGCGATATTTGAACTGTCCAATCCATTCTCTCATCATCGGCGTATAGCTGGTTGCACTCCGATTGCATACAAAGTAACGTACTAATCGGTCAAATTTTACGCAATCCGGGCAAAACGTCGGACGTCCGCAATGAACACAACGAATGTTGTAAACCCAGGGAATTTGAAGCGAACAAGAAGTACATATCCCAGAGAATTCAGAAAAACGTCCTGTGAAAGTGCCGCAAGCGATACATGCTTGGGACTGACGTTGGAATAACCAATTCAAAAATAGACGGGTTCTTGGATTCATCCCCATACCAGAATGCACCTTTCTTGGTAGTTTACGTACTGACATTGTTTCAGGTTTCACATTTCCAAAAAAACTTTTTTTATTTAATACATTTAGTGCTTCAACTCCTTCAGGTATCCTTTTTTCCGAGCCAGTGCATTCATTCGTTTAATTTGTCTAATCGCTCTCTTTTGGCCTCGAGTCCATTGGGGCGATGTAAAAATAACACCTCCACATGGATCATCCTTGGACCTTCCCGCGCGACCAGCCATTTGGACAAGAGAGGCTTCATCAAAAAGACTGCTGTCCGCGTCTAACACATACACATCACTCCGTGGAACAGTCACCCCTCGCTCCAAAATAGTCGTTGTGACCAGAACTCGTATTTCAGTAGCTCGAAATAAGCGCACTTTAGCGGTTCTTTCTTCATCCTGTGAGGAGGTTCCAGCAATAGGTACATCAGGCAATTGTTTAATCAGCAGCTCCACAAGTCCCTGAATATGTGAGATTCGTGTCACAAACAGGAAAACCTGTGCTCCACGTTGTATGGATACGCGTAGGCGTTGAATAAAGGATGCGGGAAGCCGACCTTTTTGCAGCCAATGTTGCACTGAAGCAGTCCCCAGGCGAAATGGGACAGGTAGGGGATGACGATGAAAACGAACGGGAACCTTGGCGTGTGGCAGTAGACCGCGTGCAGCCTCTTTCTGCAAAGCATGGGGTGGTGTAGCAGACAAATAGATAAACTTTCCCTTCGGCTTACATACTGCTCGTGCAGCAAAGGCAAGCATAGGATCATTGTGATAAGGGAACGCGTCAATCTCGTCAATCACAACCAAGTCAAAGGCTTGACGATAACGCAATAGCTGGTGTGTCGTTGCCAGTGTCAGCTGTCCCCTTTGCCAGCGTTCTACGCTCCCCCCATAGAGCGTCACCATGCTCACATTGGGAAAAGCAATGGCCAAACGAGGCGCTAACTCAAGTACCACATCGCGGCGTGGTGTTGCCACAAGTGCCGTCCCTCCGTGGTCCAACACATATTGCAAGAGCGGAAACATCATTTCCGTCTTGCCTGCGCCTGTTACAGCCCAGAGCAGAAAACGTTCTACCGTAATAACGTGCCCTTGCCGATCAGCGCTATACCTTGCACCTTCGCCAGGTTTCTGCGAAGACTGCCTGCTGCGGGCAAGGGGGCTGCCCTGCGAAGCGGCAGCACCTGATCCCCGGCACGCAACCATGTCGCGCCGGAACAACGCCCGGAGCCCACGGCCTTCCGGGCGAAAACGTCCCTGCACTTCGCCGTGCGGTGCGGCCAAAAAGCGCAGCGCCGCTTCGGCGGCGGCACGCTGTGCAGGGCTCAGCCTCCAGCGGTCGAGTTCCGTCGCCGGGGCTGTGCCTGCTGTGTGTGGCAGGGCGGGTTTCGCTGCACCGCGCAGCAGCAGCGAGCATTCACGGCTGCGCCCCAGCGCGAGACATGTCTCGCAGTAAGCGCACGCCTTACGTCCGCACGACGCACAGCTCGTGCGGTACACTATCCCGCTGCCACAACGGTTGCAGCGGAGTTCATGCGTACGCGCGGCAGACCATCGCGTACGTGGTGCTGGAGCGAGGCCAGCAGCAAAGCTGAGTCGGCCTTGCAGATATGCAAGCTGTGCAGCGGATCGCCAAGTACGCTCCAAACCTGGCGCTGCCTCTGCCAGTAGCGCTTCGGCTTCCGGAACGAGTAACTGGCGTCCTGACAACAAATTAACCAGCTCATTCGCTTGTCGTGTTAAACACTCCCTATCCAATCCATCAATTCCCGTGACGAGGCTCCTTTTTTGAATAGAACGTAAACCTCCGTTTGTTTCTCGTCCCTCATTCCTACTTTCTGTGCGAGAAGTCCGCCCTTGTCCACCATCCCAAATGCATATATTTTCTACTCCTCCAGATAAAATCCGTTCTCCGTCAAAAGGCTCAAGAGCCAGTTCACTTTTTAGCTGTGCGAGAATATAAGCCCACCACTGCCGTTTTCCCCATCGCTCCATATCTGCTAATTCCTTAAATGTTTCGCACAGCTTTGTCCCCCAGGACAAGGGAAGCTCATCTCCTAATAACACCCATCTTTCGACAACATTCTCTTGTCCCTCATCTTGATTCATCCACCATGTCATATCTACTCGAATATCCACAGATAATCGGAGAGTCCAATTCCCTTTATACTTCACTGCATATACTGCAATTTTCACCTTCCCCTTCTCCTCCCATTCATGATTTTTGCGGTTCTTGTCACCCCAGAGAACAGCAAAAAAGCACACTCCTATGGCTAATAGCCTGAAGTGTGCTTCACATCAAGTAGATCTCAATGAGATCCCTGTCGTCTTGCCTATGCAACTGTTTATAAACATTTATATCCGATTTTGACCACGATGTCCACAATCCCCTGTCGCTAAGGAACAAGTGGGGCGTCCGCCAACGACTTGACCGTTCTAAGATCAATAACAACCTGCTTTTCACCGCCTGACTTCGGTAAGACCGGGTTCCCCGGTGAAAAACGACTTGAAATGACTGAAACATCCATATGACTATAGCGCACTAACCGTGTCAGAATCGGTAGCGTATCGTCCATAGATTCATCATCCAGTACTGTCACATGTAGCGGCCTCCGGTGTAGCCAGGCAAGTATGTTCAGCGAACGCATCACCCATTCCACACGATCTCCGTCATTGGACGTAATCACAATATAGCGAGTCGCACGATGACCCGGAGATATTGCGCGTGAATCTTCACCATTGTGATAAGCCTGAACCGCCTGTCGTATATACATAAGATGAACGACTGCGGCTCCCACACCGTATATAAGCAATATCCAAACCAAGTGAGCCGTCACGAGGGTTCCACCTCCTCCTATAGCGACAATATATGCCGTATAACAGGAAGAGGTGTCACGGTTATGTACTGGGTTTCCGTATGAGCGGACATATCGCTCCAAAAGAAAGGCGGTACAGCATTCATATCTATTAGCAGCTACATCGTCTAATGCATGGAAAAACTACACTTTACAGCGTAACCCATCCATATTTGATTGAGTTAATAACTGCTTGTGTACGGTCATCAACCTCCATTTTTTGCAGAATGCTGCTGACATGGTTTTTGACCGTTTTCTCACTAATGAATAAATATTCACCGATCATCTTGTTGCTCTTACCTTCAGCCATCAGACGCAGCACTTCAGCTTCACGACGGGTCAATGGATTATTTTCACCTGCGACAAACTTCACGCCGGCTTCCTTGGTATGACCTTCAGCCATAGCCCCTGTTTCGTTCAAGTAGGTCATCCGGCGAAGCTGCTGAATGAGTTTACCCGTTACCTTCGGATGGATAAACGCATATCCTTCATGAACCGAACGAATTGCATTAATGAGGGACTCGGCCTCCATATCTTTTAACAAATAACCATTGGCTCCCTTGCGCAACGTCTCGAATACATAGCTTTCATCATCATGAATGGATAAAATGATAACTTTGACATCCGGGAACATCTCACGCAGTTTTTCGGTTGCCTCTACACCATTTTCAATTGGCATATTAATGTCCATAAGAACAATATCCGGTTTCTCTACGTTACAGAATTCCAACACTTGAATACCGTCGCCACATTCTCCGATGACCTCAATGTCGTCCTCCATATTCAAAATACGTTTAAGTCCTTCACGGAACAACTGATGATCGTCCGCTAAGAGAACTTTAATGGGTGCATTGCTAATTTCCTGATTTTCCATGTTGTTACTCCTTTCCCTTTTCCACGTTGGTTGGGATATGAATCACTATCTTGGTGCCTTGATTCTCAGCTGATTCGATCTCCATTCTCCCCTCGAGCAGTTCAACCCTTTCCCGCATACCAATCAGACCAAAATGCCCATGATCTTTGCTTTTTTGCTGAAAAAGCTCTGGCTTGAAGCCCAAACCATTATCCTGCACCACGATTTTTACAAGCTGCGCCTGATAGGTAATCTCAACAAGCACATAGGTAGGATAAGCATGCTTGGCAGCGTTGGTCAAAGCTTCCTGGATCAGACGGTAAATGGCTGCTTCCATCGCGGAAGAGAGACGGTGTTCCTTGCCCCTTGTTTCAAAAAGCGATCTAATCTTCGTTTTTTCTTCAAAATCCTGCACATATTTCCGGAGCGTCGGAATAAGTCCCAGGTCATCCAGGGCCATAGGACGCAAATTGAAAATGACCTTTCGCATTTCCTCAAGACTGGAGCGAACCTGTTTCTTCAAGTCTACTATTTCGTCCTGAACCATCTTAAATTCCTGCTTGGCGATCATTCTTTCCACAATTTCCGTCCTAAGCACTAGATGCGCAAGGAGCTGCGCAGGTCCATCGTGAATTTCACGGGATATGCGTTTGCGCTCCTCTTCCTGAGCTAAAATAATTTTCAGACCAATAAACTGCCGGTTTTTGGCCGATTCGATGATCCGCGTCACTTGTCCCAATTCGCCTGACAAATATTCCAGCACGACCCCCATCTGCGAACCGATGGTTTCGGCACGCTCGACAGAAGCCTCGACACTTTTGGCCCGCTTTTGAAGATCATCTCTTCTGGCTTTGAGATACATTTCCTTCTCACGGAAAATCATCACATCGAGTTGAAGCTGTGTTGCCTTCTCATAAGCCTGCTTGATATCCTCTTCCGAATAGCGAACGAAGTCACGGCTGACCTCAGTCAACCGAATGCGGGACCGCCGATAGTTCATTTCCAGCTGGTCCACCTTTTCGATCGTTTCTGCCGTTTCCTTCAAGACGCTCTGGAGCTCCTGATTTAACGTGACCAGCTCGGTCCGGGCCGTGTCCAATATTTCGAACATCTGATATTTGCTGTTCTCCATCACCTGGATGGCATTTTTAATGACTCGGTCTATGATATCGGCTTGAAAGTCCACAAATGTTCTACTCCAATCCTAGCATTTCAAGTATATATCATACCATATCATGACTGAAGGGTGATGGTCTTCGTTTCTTGTTCCCATTTTACAGTCATTCCTAACTGCTCAGATACGAGTCTCAATGGGACTAAAGTCCTACCTCCTAGCACAACGGGTGCAACATCAGTGCTTTGCCGCTTCCCGTTCAGAACAACTTCTTTTTTCCCTACGGTCAAATCCATCAGTACACCGCCGCGCATAATGGTGATCCGCTGATCGCCCGCATTCCATTTGGCTTGTCCGCCAAATGCGTCCAGCACATACTTAATCGGAACATACGTTGAGCCATTGCGGGTCATCGGAGCTGCATCAATTGTTGTAGGCGTTCCGTTCACCGTCATTGATTTTTGTCCGATCATCATCTGAGCTGTTCCCTTTTTGAGTCCTTCTGTGCCGACCGTTCCCGGTGTATTAAAAGAAATATTATCAAAAGCAATTTTGCCTGTTTTAGCGCGCTCGTCCTGACCCTCTGCCACATTGACCACATAAAGACGCTTCAGCTTCGCCGGATATGAAATATTCAAACCGCTCATATCTGCATTAATGGTTTTCCAGCCGTTCCAGTCGATCACTTTAGCGAGATCAATATATGCTGTTTTGCCTTGAGCATCCTCTAGCTCTGCACGCAGCCAGTTCAGACTCTTATCCCCTCTGACATCAATCGAGATGGAAGTAGCCGCCTGTTCAAGCGTTTTCCCGGATGTGCCGTTCAATTGAGCGTAAGCATACATTTTACCACTGCCGTTCGTCATATCGTAGTTCAGCTCTAGCACTTTGGAATTGGCATGGTCACCATCTCCTTGTACAACAGCCGCTGTGCCAGTAACACCTTCCACATTCGAAGTAAAATCAACCGGATACGAAACATTTTCGAAGTTCTCCCAGTTGTTTGTACTTGCTCCGCCAGCAGAAAGGAAGACGACAGCGCTGAAACCATCATAGCGACCGATGGCATAGCCCGTTTTTACGCCTGCATCCACCGTATTTACTGTAAGCTGATTGTCCTTGACACTGCCCCTAAAGCCGATGAACTCCCATTTGAGCGCATCTGACGTAATGCTGACACTCTGTCCATCTTTTGTCTTTGCCGTTACCGGTACAGCGATTTTAGCTCCAGCGGTAAGCGAGCCAGTTCCAGTGCCTGCGGTAAGTGATGAAATTTCATCTGCTCCAAGCACCGTGACCTTGGTTGTTGCGCTGGCTGAGCCACTGGATGCCGTTAAAGTAGCCGTTCCTGGTTTGGCTCCCTTTACAACGCCGCCGCTCACTGATACAACAGCCGGATTGCTGGATTTCCACGTCACTTGTACTTTCGAGGTATCAAATGGATTGTAGTAGTTGTCATAGCCTTTGAAGGAATAGCTTCCGGTCTGTCCAATCAGCAGCGTTTTATTGCCCTTGATGGTGAAGCCTTTGAGCGTTCCTTTAGGAGCATTGGTATATACCCCTACTCCATTTACAATACTACGTTGCTCTGTACCATATTCTGTATTGAACGTAAGCCCCGCTGTCGTATCTCCCAAATCACGTGTCACCATAGTGGTAGAGCCGCCCCCGTCAAGGTTCATCCCCTTCCAGACGCCAATATCCTTCATCAGCGTTTGCAGCTCGCTCAGGGATACACCAACGCTGTTCCCATTCTTCTCAACAGCAATGACATAAGCGTAACGCTTGTCACGAGAATATCCCAGAGCTGTACGCGCACGTGTCCCGCCTATGCTTGTTGTGCTCCGGGAAAAAGAGGTTTTCTGGCCGTCATTTACTAATATGGTATGTCCACCAATCATCATCTGAAGGTTAGAAGGATCTACTTCACTCCCTGTCGATTTAACACGAAGATGATAGCTCGTTTCTACGGTTTGTCCCACGGTCAGATGCGCTTTGGCATAATCAGCGGCTTTACCATGAGTACGTAAAATATAGCCATCCTGCGGAACGGTCATATTCAACGTAGCATTGTCGGAGACTTGTGTAACTACACCATTTTGTACCAAGATCTCGGTGGGCGTTGTCGAACTGTTTTTGGGGCGCTCAATTGCTTTCCAAGCAGATGTATAAATATACATAGCATTAGAGTGACTATAGTTGCCCCCACTCGTCTCAGGGGAATACGAAGCCTTGTTCATCCCCGCCAAAGAGAAGGACGACCCATCTCCAGCTTTCACTGTACCTTCAAAAGTAAACTGCTCCACCATCGGAGAACCATCCTTGGTTACAGCAAAGGCATACATACCCGTTAAATCAGACGGAGTAGACATCAACACACCCTTGGATACTTGTCCACCGATCGGCGCTCCCTCGCTGGAAGTATTAAAATAATCCCCGTTTACACCAGCAACCGCCCCGGTCTCTTTTGCCATGCCACCTGTGCTCTGACGGGTCGTAAACTGTCCATTCTTCCCCGTCATGACATCCAGCTTAACGTACGGATTTTGCAAGTCCACTCGAATGATATCAGCCAGCGCTGTTCCTTTGGAACCTTTAAAACGATATTTCAATAATGTTGCACCCGAAGTAATGATCTCTTCGCCCAATTTTACAGTTGAACCAGAGGCTGCACTTGCGATTGGAGCAGACATCCAACCATTCAAGGGGATTAGAGCCCCAGTTCCAGCAACCGGACCGACCCATAATACCCCTGCCAGTGTTAACACGGCCCATCTTCTAGCCATTCCTCTGCCATTAACTTTCACTTCACTCTGTTTCTTATTACTTAAAAACATTTGGATAATAGCTCCCATCTTCAATGTATTCAAACGGTTTTGTTCCGCGCGTGTACTCTATCAATAAACAAAAAAATCCTCTTATGTTAATAGACTTATTATATAGGCAAAAGTTACGAAAATCCCGTCAACTAATTCATAAAATCTAAAACGATGAATTGACGAATGCAATATCGGCGCACTATAATACATTTGAACTTATTAGTTCAAATAATACTGGTTAGTTCACAACTCCAATTATGACCCTATCGGAAGGATTGATAATCATGAATAAACAACGGGCCATCATCATATTCACTTTATCCCTGAGCATCGCACTCACCGGATGTTCTACAGAAAAAAAAGATGCCGCTCTAGGTTCATCAGCACAGCCAACCGTTGTGCGCACTGCAATCGTCAAATCCACACCCCTTCATACCGTCTATAACTTGTCAGGCACTCTTCAGGCTTATGAGGAGAACACACTGGCTTTCCAAAATGGAGGCACTGTAGCCAGTGCATATCTCACTGTCGGTACTGCTGTACAGAAGGGCGCCGTTATTGCTAGTCTGGATGACGCTGACTACAAACTTCAGGTGGCACAGGCGACAGCCTCCATCTTGGAAGCACAGGCTGGTATTGATAACGCACAGGCTAATTTACAGGCTGCTACCTCCGCGATTCAATCCGCCGATGCAGGCATTACAGGAGCTCGCGCGAATGTTAACAAGGTCAATAAAGGCGCACGTGCTCAAGAGAAACAACAAGCGCAAGCTACTGTAGATAAGGCACAAAGCGCTTATAACAAGGCCAAGACGGATAGCGAGCGTACACAGAAGCTGTTTGAGGCAGGCGCTGCTACCGCATCAGATAATGAAAATGCTCGCCTGAATGCTACCGCAGCCCTGAAAGACCTGGAACAAGCCAAGGAATCCCTGTCCCTTTTGCTGGAAGGGGCCACAGCCGAAGATCATCAATCCGCCCAAGCTTCCTTTCAAGATGCGCTTGCAGGTAAAAGCAAAGCCCTTGCGGCCAGTGAACAGGCTGCGGCTTCCCAAAAACAAGCCCATGCCAACTACGAAAAAGCCCTTGTCGCCAAGGGTCAGGCAGAGCTAGCACTATCACGCACCCGTTTAACCTCTCCCGTGAACGGCGTAATCTTAGACAAAATCGTGAATACAGGTGATTTGGTCGCGTCAGGGCAAGCCGTCTATCGCATAGGCTCCATCGACCGCCTCAAAGTAATGCTTCCTGTACCAGACAGTGAAATTAAGGATTGGAAAAAGGGTCAACAAGTAGAATTGGCGCTCTATGAAGAGACTCGTCAAGGTACGGTGTCTAACGTCTATCCTTCAACCAGCACCGACACGGGAAGGGTTAACGTAGAGATTGTTATAAACAATCCACAGCGAGACTGGTTACCCGGTCAGGTCATTAAAGCTGCTCAACAGGTGACCGACAAGAATGGGATTCTCGTTCCTGCCGAAGCAGTCATTAACACGGGAAGCAAGCCTTTTATTTTCAAAGACATTCAAGGAAAAGCTGTTAAAACCCCTGTGGAGCTTGGTAATCAGGTTGTAGATAATCAGTTGCAAATCGTATCGGGACTTCGTGAAGGCGAACGTATTATCGTTAAAGGGGCAGAAAACCTATTTGATGGAAATGCGATTCAGTCGGAAGAAGGCGGGCGCCCATGATTGAGTACATCGTAAAAAAACGAAAAATTACATTGCTGTTTTTTGTCATGCTGATTTTGGTCGGAATCTTCGGCTTTTTCCAGTTACCACAGCAGGAAATGCCGGATGTCACCATACAGAATGCTATGGTAACAACAGTCTACCCTGGTGCTTCACCACAAAAAGTAGAACAAACCGTAACTAAAGAGCTGGAGAAACGCATTAAGGAAGTTGAAGGTGTTAAAACGATTAGTTCGACTTCTGGTAACGGATTCTCCTCAATTTTAATCGAATCCAAAAACGGAGTTGATCCTCAAACGGTTTGGGATGATATGCGTAAAAAAGTGCAAGATGCACAAGCTGATCTTCCTCAAGGCGCTGAAGTGCCTGTTGTAAATGACAAACTAACCAGCTCTTTTATTGGCTCCTATGCCCTAACAGCTGACTCTTCCGCACCACTCTATAAACTAAATGATTTAACAACAACTTGGAAAGACCAGCTTAATACCATTTCTGGCGTATCTAGCGTCAAATTCAATGGTCTCCCTGATCAAGAAGTACGTGTCCATATTGACAATCAGAAGCTTCAGCAATATCAGCTGTCATGGGGACAAGTAGCTCAAGCGATCCAGTCTCAAATTGATCGGGTTCCTACCGGTAATATTGAATACAACGGACGTACCTATCAACTTATTGTTCGCGAGTCCGAAAAAGCTGATGAATTGAATCAGGTCCTTTTGACACGCACCAAAGAAGGTAATCCTGTATATTTGAGAGATGTCGGCACAACGGAGCTGGCACATCCTAATACAGAATACTTTGCCTATGTAGAGGGTAAACCGGCCATTACGCTAAGTATTGGAGCAGAAACAGGCACAGACATCCCTTCTATGAGTGAAAAGGTCAATACCAAGCTCAAAGAGCTGGAGAAAACACTCCCCGCAGGTGTCCACTTTCAAACTCTTTTTGCACAAAAGGATCAGGTAAGCCATATCTTTGACGACTTAAAGCGTGAAACGATTCTTGCGATTGCAGCCGTTATTCTCGTTTGTATGTTGGGGCTGAATTTGCTCACCTCTGCATTTGTTGCACTGGCCATTCCTATTTCGGTTTCGATTGCCATTATCTTTTTGCCTATGTTCGGCATCACTCTAAATCAGATTTCCGTTGTCGGTCTGATCATCGTACTCGGCATACTCGTGGATGATGCCGTAGTTGTAAATGATAATATTGAGCGTAGACTTACGGAATTAGGAGAATCACCCTCAGTCGCAGCTGTAAAAGGTACCAAAGAGGTCATGCTTTCTATTTTGGTTGCAACTCTGGCCACCATCTCAGCTTTCGCGCCATTGTTGTTTCTTCCTGGAAATGTAGGTGCCTTTATTAAACCCATTCCTGCTATTGTCTCCCTGACCATGCTTGCCTCTATGATTATGTCGCTCACCATCATCCCTATTTTTCGAGAATGGTATGAGAAGCGCAGACAGGCTCGTCACCCTCAGGGTAAGTCTAAACCAGCAGGCTTGCTCGGCCAGCAGATTCATTCTTTAAATAAGCTCTATTCACAAAAACTGATGCCTAAGGTCATTCAGCGTCCCTTGTTGACAGCCATGGTCGGACTCATGCTTGGAACAGCCGCCTATGGATTAGTTCCCTTTACCTCAGTTGAACTTTTTCCTGAGTCGGAAGATCCTCATGTTGCACTAAATGTAAAAATGCCTGTAGGCACTTCAATTGCGGAAACCGACCAGGTCGTTAAAGACCTTGCAGGCTGGGTGAAAAAGCAACCTGAAACTTCCAAGGTCGTCTACAGCGCTGGAGGGACTGCCCCACAACTGTTTAGTGACATTAATAGTATGGGTGGAAATATTAGTTATAACGAAACGGTGGGGCAGATTGCTGTCGTCGGCAAAGAAAACGTATTCGATCTCAATACGACAGTTGATGCTTGGGAACAACATGTTAAGAAATCCTACCCTGGAGTTACAGTTACGATGTATGTTCCTCGTCTCGGGATTCCAGTGGGCAAGCCCGTTTCCATTCGTATCTCAGGTCAGAACCTGAATGAACTGCAAATCCTTGCCCAAAAAGCAAAGGAGCAGATCGCGACAGTAGAGGGCACAACAGGCATCGTGGATGATATAGGAATTGAACGATATGCACTGGAGCTTGAGGTCAACAAACAAACGATGGATCAGTACCTGGTAAGCTACACAGATTTGACTCGCACCCTGCTTCTATTAAAAGAAGGAGCCCAAGTCAGCCAATTTGATACTGGAAACAGTCTGGTAGACATTAAAATGTATTTGAATCACAGTGACGAGGAGCCAAGTAAGCTTTTCCAACAATTAAGTGTAGTTAATGCAGCTGGTAAGCAAATTCCATTAAACCAGCTCGTCCAGATTAAGCCGTCATTTGCTATTCAGCAAATCAAGCATTACAATATGGAGCGGACGATTACGGTGGAAGCCGATTTGAACGGACGAACTGCAAGCGAAGCGATGGTTGATGTTGAAAGTAAGCTGGCGCAAATGAAGTTCCCAGAAGGCTACAAATGGGAGGTTGGTGGGGAAACCTCTGACCAATCGACCATATTCAAGGACTTAGGACAGCTGGCGATCGTTGTAGTCTTGCTCATTTTACTCTTGATTACTATGCAATTTTATTCTCTCTCCATTCCTATTATTATTATGACGACCGTGTACCTGGCAGCAGCCGGCGGGATTATTGGTATTTTCTTGACCGGTATGCCTATCGGTTTTATGAGCATCATGGGAATTATTGCACTCGCGGGCATTGTTGTGCGGAATGGGATTGTGTTAATTGAATTTATCGAGGATGCACGACATGAAGGAATGGAATTAAAGGAAGCCGTAATACAGGCGGCCGCTGCTCGCTTCAGACCGATTTTATTGACATCTTTGGCAGCTATTGTAGGTATGATTCCATTAGCACTATTGGGAAGCCTGCTCTTTAAGCCACTGGCGTTTACCGTCATTTTCGGTTTGTTATTCTCAACCTTGTTAACCTTGTTTGTCGTGCCGTCCTTGTATATGATCATGGCCAAGTACAAGATGCGCCGTCAACTCAAAAAACAGCAGCACACAGTTATCACAAGTGACCAACCTTTGTGAGGTATGAAGTGAATTCGCATGCTGTCGAGTTGGTCGGTCCCTAGGGGGAAGTATGTATGGAAAGTAAAAAAAATGATATTTTACAGGCGGCCATTCGGCTGTTCTCCAGAAAAGGCTATTATTCAACATCTGTTGAAGAAATCGCCAAAGAAAGTGGGATGGCGAAGGCATCCTTCTATAAATATTTTCAAGGAAAAGAAGAACTCCCTCTAGAAATGTGTATCATTCTGGAAAATAACATTGAACAAGACATCCGGGCTCTCTACAGTAAACCTGATCTTTCTAAGCACGATAAACTACATGGTTTTATTGTACTTTACTTGAAAAATCTCGTTGAAAACAAAGTGTATCTCATGATGGATCTTCCTGAGCCTTCCATGCTTATTTTTCAGAATGAACATCTCAATTACGCGTTCGAGAATCATGAATACAAATTGTACAAATGGGTTCGCGACTGCCTGATTGATATTTTTGGACCGAGCATTGAAGATCATGCATGGGATATGACCTTTGTACTTAAAAGCATTGTGTTTGAATATATTCGCTTCTTTGCCGATCGGATGAATGATGAAACGATTGAACATCTAACGCAGTTTATCATCTTCTTATCCAGTTCCTTGGCAACCAGCCTGAACAATGCTGATTCAGCTCCACATTTGTTCTGGAGCAAGCAAGGCTGGTTGCCTGAAAGTGCTCTAAGTAATCCCTTTGACCAAGGCCGTCAAATTAACAGCCTTCTCCACTCCTTGGAAGACAGTATACTGCTGTCTTCGTGGAGTTCAGAGGAGAAACAGGAGTGTCAGCAAATCTACGCTCATTTAAAGGAAGAGGCTCTGAAATCGAACCCTCAGAAAGGCCTCCTGAAAGCCCTTTTTGCGTATTTGGAGCAGTACAAGGAACTGCAAAAGGTTTGTCGTTTACTTAAAAATTTATTGGACCATGCACCGATATCCGAGTAGTCACTCAGCATTCGGTACATCCGAGCAAATTCATACTTAACAGTGAAACACATCAAAAAAAGACTGTTCATGCAAAGCATGAAACAGTCTTTTTGGGTTATTACTTTTATTTTGATAACATACGAGGAGTTACAGCCCCGCTTGTTCTTTTAGAATTTCAGCTTTATCTACGCTCTCCCATGGTACATCCAAATCTGTACGGCCAAAGTGACCGTAGGCAGCAGTTTGCTTATAAATTGGACGACGCAGATCCAACATGCGAATAATGCCTGTTGGGCGCAGATCAAAGTTATTTCGGATCAATTCAACCAGCTTCTCATCACTCACTTTACCCGTACCGTATGTATCGACGTTAATCGAAACAGGCGTAGCTACACCGATGGCATAAGCAAGCTGAATTTCCACTTTGTCTGCCAATCCTGCTGCTACGAGGTTTTTCGCTACATAACGAGCAGCGTAAGCAGCGGAACGGTCCACTTTGGTCGGATCTTTACCGGAGAATGCTCCCCCGCCATGACGTGCATAACCACCATACGTATCCACAATAATTTTACGGCCTGTCAGACCTGCATCTCCTTGAGGGCCACCGATAACAAAGCGTCCTGTCGGATTAATGTAATACTTGGTTTGCTCATCCAATAATTCGGCAGGGACAACTGGCAAAATAACCTTTTCTTTGATGTCTGCTTGAATTTGCTCCAAAGTAGTATCCTCAGCATGCTGCGTAGAAACCACAATAGCATCAATACGAACAGGTTTACCATTTTCATACTCTACCGTTACTTGGGTTTTACCGTCTGGACGAAGGTAATTCAGTGTTCCATCCTTACGTACTTCAGACAAGCGTCGTGCAATACGGTGAGACATAGCGATAGGCAAAGGCATCAACTCAGGTGTCTCGTTCGTAGCAAAACCAAACATCAAGCCTTGATCCCCAGCCCCAATGTTTTCCGTTTCTTTATCTACTTCAGCAGGATCACGGCTTTCCAAGGCAGCATTAACCCCTTGAGCAATGTCCGGCGACTGTTCATTCAAAGAAGTCAATACAGCGCAAGTATTATAGTCGAAACCGTATTTCGCACGTGTATAGCCAATTTCCTTAATCGTATTACGTACAATGGATGGAATATCCACGTATTCCGATTTGGAGCTGATTTCACCAATGACAAGAACGAGACCAGTAGCTACCGATACTTCACATGCTACCCGTGCATTAGGGTCATTAGCCAGAAAGGCGTCCAATACAGCATCGGATATCTGATCACAGATTTTATCCGGATGGCCTTCTGTTACAGACTCGGACGTGAACAAATGACGGCCTTTTACAGACATGAATTTCAACCTCCCACAATTAAAATACATGAGGATTTATAAAAAAATCCTGACATGGCAATGGTATTATTCAGATACCTTCAAGCCAACAAATGGCGGGAGATATCTTGTTACACCTGATTAATAAAAAATGAACCTTTTCCGGTAGGAAAAGGTTGCGTACAAGCCTCAAATGCCATGATATCCTATTTAAAACAAGGTGTCAATTCATACAGCCCAATTACAACTTTCGAAATTGAGGTAAGTTTACATGCAGACCATTTTCGATTCACATGTAAATAACCCCTGTTTATACGCTAATATATAATCAAAAACTGTAAAATTATTGCAATTTACAATGTACCATATTCAGATAAGCTACGTTCAGCAGATTGTATCAATCGCTTAGTAATTTCACCACCAACTGAACCGTTCTGTCTTGAAGTTAAATCACGCCATGCTACATTTTCGCTCCCCGCAAACTCCCCCAATTCTGCAGCAAATTCACTGTCAGCCTTAGGTTGTATATGTGTATATTGGGGATTATAAACAGGCAGCCCAAATTCAGCAGCGATCTCATACTTCAAATCATCTAACCTGGCACGGCTTTCAGGAATTAATCGTCTTTGACCTCTTGATGCCATCGTATACACCCTCCACTAAACGTATTGTCTTTCATGGGGGTAGTGTGCAGCGATTAGGTTCAACTTAGCCAAGAACAATTTGCTATCCCAAGCAGTATTTAAGAAAAAGAGCCACCGAAAGCAGCTTATATACAAAACAGTTTACTGAACAGTATAACCGCCTCGTACCATAACGACCAGACCAAACTTCTGACCTTCTTTTACTTGAATACCTCTTCCTTCTCTAGGAAACGATAATAAATGATTTTTCTCGAGAGCCTGATTATGAACAATTTCCGTTCCAGAAGTAATATCAATAGCACCACTGGCATCCATACTATACACAACGGCATAACCATTACGTAAAATAAATTCCGAGCCTGCTTTGGCAATCAGTTTTTGACCAGGCTTTACATCAACAACCTTTAAAGCCTCTGTCTGCTCTGGTGTGGAAGCTTTTCCTGCACTAGAAGTTCCTGACGCCGTTGTGTTAGAAGTAGTATTTGTTGCTGGAGCATTCGAACTAGTCGTTTTACTACTCGTGTTACTTGCTGGTACTCCACCTTTAATTGCCTGAGCAATTTTTTGGTCGACATAGCTTTTGGTTACGACTGGATCATCAGCTGTACCAGGTTGTCCAGAACTGGAGGCACCATTAACTGAATTGTTCATTAAGGAGCCAGCAACAATTCCTCCTCCAAGTAAAACAGCAGCCAACGATACTTTATAGCATGATTTCATGAAGTCCTCCTACAGCAGGTTATAGCAAGTATAGGTTAAGCTTTAATTATTGTGCGCTAGCTCCAGAAGAACCCTGCATAGCCCAAGGCTTATCAAAAGCCAACTTCAAAGTATCAATATTTGTAACTATATCCTCAGCCTGTTGCTCAGCAGTAGTCACTTTCAAATTAGCTTCATAAACCTGAAGCTCTGTAGCCAACCCAACATCAAACTGCTTCTTAGCCATATCAGCTGCACTTCTTGCACTCACCAAACCAGCTTGAATCTGTGAGTACTGGCTTTCTAATGCTTTGATGTTGTTATAGATTGTTCTTACTGCTTCTTCGAGTTGTCTCTTTGTGCCTTCTGTTGCATACTGAGCTTTTTCAACATTAAGTTGCTCAGCTTCGTAAGGTGTGTTTCCTGGCGTACTAAAATTGTAGAGCTTCAGGCTCAATTCAGCTAAATCCACTTTTTGCTCGCTCAGCCAAATGGCCGTGCTACTAGTAAGTACTTGGCTTACTTTTGTCTCTACATTATCTTTAAATTCAGAATAAACAGGTTTATCCTTCAATTCATAACGTTGCTCTGGTTTGTAGCCAATCACTTGGTTCAAAGACACATAAGCACTATCAAGGTCCTTTTTAGCCTTCTCTAAAGCAGCTTGATTTTGAGTCAACTGATTGGTTGCTTGTGTAACCTCATAATCACTCGACATTTGATTATCTCTTTTAATTTGTGCGACTTTTAGCTTGCGCTCCGCATCTTCGATATTCAATGCAGCAAGCTTGACGGCATTCTGCTTTTGAAGGAGCTTGTTATAAAGATCCTTTACGTTATATTCAATACCTTCTTTGGTCATATCCAAGTTCTTTTTAGCAGCCTCATAGTTAAGGTTCGTTTGAGCATAACCTTTGAAAGCTTTATCAGAAGCCTCATCACCTGCTTCTGCTGGAACAAAGTCAATATTCTTGCCAGCTTCCTTCATGATTTTCCCAGTTTGATCAATATTCGTTGCTGCTGTTTTAACTGTAGTACTATCAGCTATAGCCAGTTTAACGGCATCATCATAGGCCAAGGAATCATTATAGTAGGTATCATAGGTAACCTTTGTCACAGGAGCTGTGAGAGGCTTACTGGACAAGCTATTGGCTTCGCCAGTTGTACTTCCATCTGCTTGGTTTGAAATAGTAATTGTACGTGTACTTTGATCCCAATTTACTTTGGCGCCTAATGATTGGCTCACAAAACGTAAAGGAACAAGTACTTGACCCTTTTGAATTTGAGTTGCCGCATCGAGTTGTACAGGAGCACTATTCTTATAAGCAAGCTTGGAACCAACATTCAAAGCCAATGTATCTTCATTTTTAGAAGCAGTTACTTTTTTAGCTTTGCTGTCCCAATCGACTTTCGCACCCAAGCTTTCAAAAACACCACGGAGAGGCACCAAGGTTGTATTTTGGCTAACAACTGGGGACTGGGTATATTGCTGAGTTACACCGTTAATAATAACCTTTATATCACCTGCTTGAGCTCCTGCAAAATTGGCAAATGCAGAAGAAAGAACTAATGTAGAAAGTGCTGCCACTCCAAAACGTTTCATAATTTCTCTCCTTTGTCAATATGACTAATAAAAGAAAAGGGCTCCAAAAGGAACCCTCTTCTCATCTAATTCAGTTAACTCAAAAGAGTTGCTCTTAAATTAGTTGTTGTTTTCAACAGTTACTGTTTTAGCAGTTGCATCGTAGTTGATGGATGCATCCAACGCTCTGCTCACCCAGAAGATAGGCAGTACAGTACGGTTTTTGTTAGTTACAGCTTTAACGTCCATACGAATCACAGAACCGTTAACAGTCAACAGGTTAGTGTTCAGTTTGATTTGAGCAACGCGGTCACCTTTAATCAGGGTAACTGTGGAAGTTGCTTTGTCAAACAGGATGTTTTGTGGGGATACACCCAAAGCTTCAGCTGCATAACGTACTGGCAAGTAAGTGCGTCCGTTTTCAGCATAAGCAGCTACATCAGAAGTTTTACTTTCGCCGTTCACAGTGTAGGAAGTGCTTCCCAGTGTGAAGACAGCTTTAGTTTTAGTAGCACCTGGAGCTGGAGTTCCAACAGTTGCGATTGCTACTTCAGCAGCTGCAGTGTTGTTGTCTTTCCAGTTTTGAGTGTTGTCAGTTGCGCCTTTGTAAGCAGTGTAAGAAACTGCGCTACCTTTCAGCTTAGCAACGATGTCGCCTTGAGCTACAGTACGGTCAACAGTCAGCTTAGGAGCCGAGATTGTGATTGTACTTGGAGTAGCACTTTCGCTATCGATGTAGAAGCTCAGACGGCCTTTGTTGCTTTCGCCGTAAGTATCAGTAGATACGCTCTTCACTTTAACGTCACCAGCTGTAACTTTTACTTCTGGAGTAGAAGCAAAACGTACGCCTGTTGGCAATTCCAAGATTACTTCACGGCTACCGTCTTTCTTAACGAAAGCTTCTTTAGCAGCTTCAGTGATTGTGATATCGCCAACTTGTTGGTCGCCCAGACCAATTGTCAGGGTTGGTTTGGAAGCAGCAGCCAGAGTAACTGCTTGTTTCACAGTTGCAACCTTAACAGTACCGCTCAGACCTTGGCTACCAGCAACATCAACGTTCAGATCGCCAGAGAAACCTGGTTGCGTAGCAACTTCAACGTTTTTCAATTTCAGACTACCAGCATCAGTTGTGCTGTTAGCGTTGTTGAAAGTCAATTTCAAAGTACGTTTGTCAGAGTCAGTATAGGAAACCTCTGCTCCACCCAAACCGTTAGTGTTCTCCATAGAACCGGAGAAGTTGCTTCCTGGGTTATTGCTTTCAAAAGTTGACTGCCAACGAGCACCTTCAGGCAGACGCAAAGTTACAGTACGTCCTTTTACGAAAGAACCAGCAACAGTTTCTTTAATTGTAACATCACCAATTTTTTGCTCATCATGACCAGCAAGAATTGTTGATGGAGTAGCAACGGAAACGCCACCACCGATTTGACCATAGCTACCAACTACGAGGGAGCTAACATCAGTTGTTGCATTACCAGAGATACTAACTGTAACGTCGCCTTCTTTTGCACTGTTTTCATCATCAACATAGAATCCTACAGGCAATTGGAAAGATGTTTGGTCGTCACTTACTTTTTTCAAAGACAAAGTAAGCGTATCGCCATCAGTAGAGTAGTTCACATCTGATGGTTGAATTGCTTTGTCTGTCTTAGAAGTAAACAAAATAGTGGCTGGGCTTTTAGGAGCGGAATCCCATTTGAAACCACTAGGCAATTTCAACTTAATGTTGCTATTACCCAAAGAACCAGCTGTTTCTTCTTTAACTTTCAAAGTTGCAGTAAAGTTTTCTTCACTGGATACTGTATCAGCAGCAGACAAAGATACTTGACCGGAAGAAACTACGTTTGCAATTGTTGCTTCACCGCTAGTGAAACCACTTGCAGAAGCTGCATCAAAAGTAGCTTTTACAGGTCCATTGCTAGGTCCGTTAACATTAATTTTACCAAAGTTCAGGTAAAGATCAACGCTATCTTTAGAGTTAGTAAAGTTGAAAATCACTTTTGCAGAGTTATTAGTGAGCTTCTCTACAGTCACACCTTCGCCCTTAACGTATCCAGTTTCTGCACGAGCTGCAGCATCTTCATCGTTATCGCCTGGAGCAATGTAAACACCCAAACCATAAGTAGAATCAATAGCAGTAGGGACAACACCAGGATTAGTAGCAAATTCAAAACCTTTAGGCAATGTAACAGTGAAAGATTCACCTTTACCAACAGAAGCTTGGCTTATGTTAACTTTTACTCTACCCAGAGTACTGTTAGTAGTTTGGCTTGAACCAATGCTAGGAGTATTAACAGCAGAGTAGCTAGAAGCTGCATGGATTGCAGTTGGTGCAGTCAATGCTGCGATTGGAGCTGCTACACCAGCAACCAATGTTGCTGTTGCCAGCACGTTGATCATTTTTTTGTTAAACTTTGTCATAACCTTTTTTTCTCCTCCTTGAATATAACCAGAAATATTATTTTTGTCTTTTTGTCGGATCTTGTCACTCATCAGTCGTTACACCTCCTTTCCGAGCTTTATGAGAACCCTTATAAAATGATATCTGTGACAATATCACAGAAGCTTGGAATCTAGTTGAAAGAAAGCGTCCATTTATGACGTACTCCAGTATTATACAATGTGATAACAATGCAGTAAAGATTTTTTTTAGCGAATTTTGTCTTTACGCTTTTGTACCCCTTTGTTTCATACTCACCCAATTAGACGTAGCATGGGTTCAAAAAGTTGCGTCTGTTTCAAAAAAAATTTTTATTTTTTTTGATTATGTATTCCGCTTCCCACAGTCATAATTATACTATTAAACCTGTTCCTCCGTCATCCTACAACTTTTACCTTATCAACCTTAAATGTACAAGGGTTATTTTCGTACATTTAAGTCGGCCTTTAATGGAGTATATTCGTTAAGAATTATCCATAGAATAAATAAAGCACATAAAGTCTATAGATTCCCTTGAAATCTAATACTCTAATACACTTTAAGTAGTAGGAATGACGGAGTAACAGTGATTTACGGTAAATATAACCGAGACAAATTACTTCACTACATTAATCTTCGCGCCATCCGTAAGCAGACTAACGCCCTTAACGACAACATTTTGTCCTTCAGCAAGCCCCTTGGTTACCTCAATCTGTTTGGCACTTTCCTGGCCTGTCTGCACTTCTACCCGCTTAGCAACAGTTCCTTCCACTACATAAGCATACTTTTTCCCTGCCTGCTCCGTAATGGCATCCTGCGATACCAAAATGTTTTTAGAAGCTTCTGATTTCATGTATACAGTTACAACCATCCCTGATTTTAATTCACCAGAACCATTAGGAACTGAAATCTCGACAGGATATGCCTTGAGATCATTATCCATTACCGGATTGACGGCCGATACTCTGGCCTCAATTCGCTTATCTAAGGAGTCCACACCTACAGTCACAGATGAACCCACCTGCAACTTAAGAAGCTCAGATTCAGAAACGTTAACTTTAGCAATAATAGGATTGGTATTCGCTATTGTAGCAACCGCGGATTGTGCACTAACCATTTGCCCCTGGGTTCCTGTTACTACCGATATCGTACCGGAAATCGGAGCTTTGACTACAGAATCCACCAGTTGACTACGTGCTGTGTCTAAACTGGACTTAGCTTGATTGACAGAAGCACGAGCTACGTCAATGCCGGTTTTCTGTTGTGCAAGACGTAATGATTTTTGAGCATTGCTATATGTTGTTTGTGCACTTTCCTTGGACGTTTGCGCATTGTGAAGTGTGATCTGTGCATTCTCCACCGCAGTCAGAGCTCTTCTATGCGCTATTTGAGACTGCTCTAACTCGGATTGAGATAGAGCGCCCGCACTAAACAACTGTTGGTTGCGATTGAGCGTATTTTGAGCATCACGCACAGAACTCTGAGCATCAACCAGACTGGTCTGAGCTTGGGTGATAGTGTTGTCTTGCTGGACAAGCGCACTTTTGGCTTGATCCACGCTGGATTCTGCCTGCTGCACCGATTGTGCTGCGCCAGACTCAGCCTGTTTTAAATTAGCCAAGGCAACCTGGTACGATTCCTGGGATTGCTTAATCGCGTCCTGCAGGTCCTTTTGGTCTATAGTGAACAATGTGTCGCCTTTGCTTACTCTTTGCCCCACTGTAAGATTAATACTTTGAATCTTACCACTAATTTTAGGAGACACCTGAGCCGTCTCTTTGGGAGCAAAGCTTCCAATAATACCTGTTGAATCGCTAATACTACCTTTGGTCACTTTGGCCACTTGGACCGGAATGGCCTGCTGCGCCGCAGTTGGAGCGGCGGGGGCCTCCCCCCCACCGCAACCCGCTAATGCAACTGATAAAAGCAAAGTTGTAGCAATCAGAGCACTTTTTTTATTCATTATGTTTCTCCACCTCACCTTATATATGAACACTTTTTTGTAGTTTCGCTTCTTTTTTTAATTCTCTCTTCGCTTGTCTTTTTAATTTCCGATTCTTACGTTTTTCTATCATATTATCCATGATGACGTAGACTACCGGAATAAGAATCAATGTAATAACAGCTGCGAAGGATAACCCGAACACAACAACAACTGCCATCGGTGCTTGTGTCTCGTTACCACTGCCTGTAGCAAATGCCATTGGGAGCAAAGCTAGTACAGTAGCCAGCGTGGTCATCAAAATCGGACGCAACCGCTCAGACGCTCCATGAATAATAGCTTCATCCCGATCTTGGCCGTCTTTTCGGAGCTGAATTATAAAGTCAATCATAACAATGGCATTGTTGACGACCAAACCAACGAGCATGATATAACCGGTCAAAGCTGATACGCTAAGACTCGCTCCTGTAACAACCAAGCCAATAAGCACACCTATTAATGTAGGCGGAACCGAAAACATAATAACAAAAGGCGTAAGCAAGGATTCAAACTGACCTGCCATAACCATATAAATAAGCACAACAGATAGCAGTATAGCTATTGCCAGATTTGTAAAGGACTCCATCATTTGCTCATTTTGTCCGCCTCCTGTATCTGCACTATAACCTTCAGGGAAATGAGTGTTTTTCAAGAGGGCATCTATTTTTTGGTTAATGGTAAGAATGTCTCCTGTTCCATCTACGTCAGCAGTAATTTGCACTTGACGCGTTTGGTCTTCACGAGTAACAGTATCCGGTACAGTCCGTTTATCAATACTTACTACGGAAGACAAAGGCACATCAATACCTTGTGAAGTAGTGATCCGTAAGGCCTGAAGATTTGACAAATCATGGCGATTTTGCTCTGGTAACGATATCTTCACATCAATCTGATCTTCGCCTGTACGATAGCTTGTGGCGACTGATCCATTAAAAGAAGTATTCACTGCAGATAAGATTTGAGTTGCTGATAAGCCATATCGACTCGCAAGCTCACGATTAACGGTAATCTCATATTCTTCGCGAACGGCACTCAAGCTACTTTTCACATTGACTGTACCTGGTATCTTTTTCACGTCCGCAACGAGATTGTCCGAGAGTTCTCTCAGGACGTCAATATCGTCACCTTTTAGATTAATGTTAACAGCCGCTCCACTCGAAAGGCCCGTTGCAGACGCCAGTGTAATCTCTGCATCCGGAATACTATCAAATTTCTTACGAAGGCCCTCAACTACACCATCTGTTGGCTGATGTCCATCCTTCAGCGTTACGCTTAGATCCGCCGAATTGGTTGGAGCTGCACCTGAAAAGGCCGAATTTCCACCAGAACCAACCGTTACTGTCATTTT
Organism: Paenibacillus sp. cl130; assembly: GCF_900116035.1. Taxonomy (NCBI): domain Bacteria; kingdom Bacillati; phylum Bacillota; class Bacilli; order Caryophanales; family Paenibacillaceae; genus Paenibacillus; species Paenibacillus sp. cl130. The sequence continues at coordinate 61,829 of NZ_FOYG01000011.1, read as the reverse complement.
ATCCAGATCAGGAACTTTCAAAATTTCTTTTTCTATATCTTGAACAACCTTTTCCGTTTCTTCCAAGACCGTTCCATTAGGAAGTTTCACGTTAACTGTGAATTCACCAGTATCGGATTCCGGGATAAATTCAGCCTTGACCAAAGGAACCAGAGCCCCTGCTGCTACAAACATTAATAAAGTAATGATTAAAACAGATTTTCTATGGTTAATTCCCCACTTCAGTATACGTCGATACCCACCCTTAAATTTCTCGAAGCCGATATTAAACCATACAATAGGGTTAATACCTTTATAAGTACCTGAAGAGTATATGGATTCATCCGGTATGGTAGGTAACCAACGTGAGCCGAGCATTGGTACAATTAGAAGCGATACAAACAAGGCTGCAATATGGGAAAAAATAACAGTTAACGCCAGCGGTTTAAATAGAACTCCCGCAATTCCATCAACAAAAACAACTGGCAAAAATACTACGATCTGTGCAAGTGCAGACGCCATAACGGCATTCCCCACCTGCTTGGAGCCATCAATAGCCCCTTGTAGCATGCTTTTCCCTTCATGTCGCTGCCTAAAAATATTCTCAATAATAACAACGGCAAAGTCGACAAAGGATCCTAACCCCAGAAGCAAACCGCTCAATGAAATAACATTAATGGTTTGTCCGGTGAAATACATCATCATAAACGTAGCTACGAAAGAAATTGGAATAACGATAGCAGCAATAATGGTAGAACGTATACTATTCAAAAATAAAAGCAATACAATGGCTGCGATAATAAGCCCCAATATAGCATGCTCTACTAGTGAGTGTACGGAGTCGCTAATCGGTTTGGAAGCATCTGTTACCATCTCCAATTGAGTTCCTTGAGGCAATTCCTTCCGTATCGAATCTAAACTATCCTTCACAGAATTGGCTATTGAAAGGGTATTCCCCCCTGTAGCTTTAGTAACAGAAATATTGACACTTGGCTTTCCATTAAAGGTAGAAATGGTTGTAATATCATCCAAGGAATCTTCAACTGTCGCAATGTCCTTTAGCTTAACGCTCCCCTTCCCTACTGGAATTGGCGTTTCACCCATTTCTGAAACAGCTTTATATTCACCCTGAACCCGAAGTTGGATTTCTGTATTGCCTCGGTACACTGAACCAGCAGAACCAGCTACGTTATTAGACGATAGCGCTTGGCTGATTTGATCCAGCGTAATACCATAGCTTTGAAGCTTGGCTTGATCTACAGTAATCTTCACAAGCCGTTCTTGCCCGCCTGACATGCTGACTGAAGCTACTCCCGCAATTCTTTCAAGCCGCGGCTGAATAATATCCTCAGCAATAGGCTTCAGCTTGTTAACATCCTGGTCCCCTGTAAAAGAGAGTGTAATAACCGGCGTTGCGTTAAGATCCAATTTAAGTACGCGCGGTGAATTTGCCGCCTTTGGAAGAGACCCTCGAACTCCATCAATTTTATCTCGCATGTCGAGGGTTGCTTGATTTATATCTACTCCCCAATTAAATTGAATTATGACCATAGATGATCCTTCTGAAGACTCAGACTGGATCGTATCCACATTCTCAATAGAAGCCAGACTCTTTTCAATAGGTTTGGTCACCAATTCCTCAACTTCTGTCGGTGTCGAGTTCGGAATACTGGTCGCTACCACAGCGATAGGCAACTTCATATCCGGCATCTGCTCGACAGGAAGCCTTAACGCAAAAATACCGCCCCCGATTAACAAAACAAGAATTAACATAAATACTGTTACAGGACGGCGTATTGAAAACTGAGACATCTCATCACTCCCCACTCACTTCTCTATGTAATATTTAAGCACACACATCCTCTACTACGATGAAATAGGCGTAAAGTTTCAGATAAATGTGCAAAAAAAACATATAGAAAAATAATAAACACATTTTGAGATAAATACTTAAAAAAAAGCAATTAATTACAGACGTTTAAGCCAAATCCAAAACCAAAAACATTGTAAGGCTAATCCACAATTTTTACCTCATTGATATTATGGCATAGGCCCTTAATCCCAGTCAAATAGCTGATTTATAAAAAACATCCCTCTCATGTATATGAAAGGGAATTACCATTTCGCATGGAGGGATGTTTAATAATTTCAGGTGTTTTGTTGATTAGATTTTAGGAAGCAGCTTTTTATCAGCCATAACTTTAGCTACAATAATCGCTGCATCTCCGCGCAAGGTCAAGGAAGTAGGATTAAACATATATCCCTTTTTCAGATCGCTTGCATCCACAGGTGACCCTGTGATAAAGCCTTTTTTGGCAATAGCCAATATAGATGCTTGCGCATAGTAATCAATCTTGTCCGCATCTTTAAAGGTCTTAGACAGGTTCTTCATGATCTTGTCATGATCTGTTTCCAGCTTCAAATTCAATGCCTTGGCAATAATGACTGCTGCATCTTGGCGTGTGATTACATCTTCCGGCATAAAGATTCTTGGTTGCGAACCTTTGACAATACCGGCGCGTGCAGCTGTTTCAATATAACGATAATCATAGAGCGCATCTGCTGATATCGTGTTTGGAATAGACACGTCGTCGAAATGCTTCGCTCCGCTGAAATTAAGCGGAATTTGCAGACCTTTGACGATCATAGACGTAAATTCGCCTCTTTTAATGTAGCTGTCTGGTCCAAAGCTATTAATCGGATCCATTGGGTTCATAACACCTTTAGCCAAGATGGCTTCGATGTAATCTCTGGCGTATTTATGCTTAATGACATCACTATACGTTTCTCCAACCTTAGCAACTACATAGTAACCGAAACGATCAAACGGTACCTTAATGGTATGTTTTTTCGGATCCACCACACCACCAATGTTCTGCCAATCTTTAAGATCAGAATCAAAATAGAACACCGTCATTTGTTTCCCTGCATCCTGAGCGATACTGTTATCATACGTCAAAGTTAATGTTGCACGCTTGGATGGTACTAATTCATTAGAAGGATCACGCCAGTAGAAGTTTTTAATCTTGCTACTGTCATTTTGCGACTTGTTAGCCAATTGATAAGGATCGGCACCATAAGTTACCGGATCGTAATCATCTGTTTTAATGTCATCTGCTGTACCTGGGTCAATCCAGAATACTGGACTTGACTTGGTAAAACGATTTGGGAATTCTCTGTTAAAGTATCTACTTCCATCTGCAATCAAGCTCTGCATATCCGACAATGCTTTTTCGGTTTCAAATTCATGCCGATCGACCACACCATCTTCGCTATTTGCTATTGCAAAGTACAAAGTGTGACCAGAGAAAACCTGGTTTTTGAACTGTTGCGGTTGATCGTAGTCCCGACGAATCAGACTCGTTCCCTTTGCAAAAGCAAGTGTAAGATTACCATCGAACACTTTGTGCGATGTTTTCATCGCTTCCATGTACTGCTCGCCAGGAATATTAGTAGGCACATATTTAACAGTAATGGTCTGTTTCAGTTTTTCTTTGCCTACAGTAACCACTACGTCAATTTTATTATCTTTGTTGGCTTTTAGACCTGTAACGATGGCTTTGTAAGTTGATGGATAATCAATGGTACCATCATAATCAGAGTCGAATCCCTCTTGAACTGCTGTTTCTTTACCTACCGTAACACTATCTGCATTACCTGCGTTTACAACAACTTGCACAAAGTTTTGATTCACGATTCTCTTTTCAGGGAGCGGACGCAAAATATCAAAAGATGTGGATTGACCGGATACTTGCAGTCGGAAAGTAGCAAATGGTCCGCTCTTGCCGCTATTGTACAAGGTAATGTTATAAGCTACTGGTGTTCCATCTTGCGAAATAGTTTGGTTTTTCAACACAAAGCTGAAATACTTTTTGTCCGGATGGTAGTACACAAGCAGGTCTTTTAAATCTTTATTTGTAAATTTATCTGTAGTAGAACCGGAATTGTATGTTGTCTTAGCATCTTCTGCTGAGAAAAACTCGTTACTCAGCGTCCAGTTGACTTCACTGTCATCCGATCCCTTAATCTCCAAAATATATTGATCTTTATTAGCAATATCACTTAACGAACCACTTACCTGATCTGCTTTACCCAAATCAGCAATACTGAAAGTACCAAATACATTGATATTTTTCAGAGATGTGTTGTAGTTAGTGTCATCCACTTTGGTGAAATTAGCATCTTTTGATTTCGGAGCAATTTCGCTGTATTTCGGCGTATTGCTCAAGCCGCTAACTGGTGTAAAAGGGATGATTCCTTGTGTGTTTGGAACAGGAATTACTGGAATATTCGTCTGTGTAAAGTTTACTTTTACCGTATTGCTATACTCAATACCTGGCTTGTATACAAACTTGATTTCATTATTCCCGTTCGCCAAGGCATTGGCTGCGGCTGTCTCTGAGGAAGCAGCAAGCTTGAAGTCCGCTCCTGAACCATCCAGATCAACCAATACATTATTAACATACAGGAATACATTTCGGTTACTTCCAGTGTAATGAATATCTGCTGCGTTGCTCACATCAAGCAATTTACCTTTAAAGTAGCCCAGCTGAGTCAATTTATAGGTATTCAAGTTTGAGCTGGATGTATTCAACGGAATTTGTTGCCCATCATAAATCGTGTCGTATTTCATGAACGGACCCTGCAACAGATTCACCGTTGCTTTAATTAACTTGGTAGAGTCACCATTCAGATAAAAATTCAGTACATTTTGTCCTTCTTTAGGCAAAGTGTCTACATAAGCAACAATTTTCTTCACTTGCGTTGACTTACCATTGATTGTACGAATTACATCTTGAGGAGACCCTACAGTATGAACCGATACTCCGGAAAGCTCATTAATTGAAGAAGGTGCGCCATTAACAACGATAAACTCCATACCTACAGGTACAGATGCAGCATCTGTAGTCTTGTTCTTCATAGAGCTACCTGTTAATTTCATAGCTTCATCTAGAGCAGCTGCCTGATCAGACCCGCTTCCATTAATTCTGTTCAACAATTGAGTATTAAAATCAGGAAGATAGTTAACATCATCAATATACGGCTGAGTGCTACTGCGCAATGTAAATTGGACAGCCGATGGAGCTGGAGGTGTACTGCTATCCGTATAAGTTATGCCCAGGGATGCCCTGGTCAAATGATCAAGTACAGCTTCCGAAGGTACAGTCACCTGAAATGGATATACTTTATAGCCATTTGATGTAACTATATTTGCAGTATCAATTGTGGCATCAACCCCAGTTGCACTACCCACAGCACTACCATTGTTACTCACATCGGTAAAACGTGCATTGATTGTGGCCACTCCTGGATCGGTCGCACCAGCTGGTACCAAAACGTTACCTTTTAAAACCACACCACTTGTAGACGATACAGTAAAGTCAGGCGAAGTGGTCAGATCGGCAGAAACATTCCCATCCTTGTTCAAGGTCAAATCAGAGAATTCCGGTTTACCCGTATAAATCGTAATTTCACGTGTAACTGTGAGGGCCTGAGTTCCGTTGCCCACTTTAATAGTCACTATATTTTTACCTGGACTGAGTACCACACTACCTGTTAATTTATATGCGGTATAAGAGTTAACTGTGTACGTATTACTGCTTTTTGCAGACGTGAGCGTTACACTGTCAGCATTAGGAGCCGTACCTTGAATGACTACTTTTACATCATCCGTACCGCTATTGCGTGCGTCTGTCAGCACCGCTGTCTGATTCTCTAGCAACTGCTCGGTTGCACCATTCAGCGTAGCAGATAGATCATAAAGCTTGGGCCCATCCTGATACTCAATGTAAATGGAGTCCTTCATATCAGCCGAATTTTGGCTACTTTGAAATGTAATCCGGTTCAAACCAGGAAACAGTTTAATGTCTGTAACTTTAAGCGTAGAACCACTGACCGTAATTCCGCCTTTTTGACTCTCGTTCTTATTAACCACGTTAAGGTTTGTTCCATTTTTAGAGAGTTGGAATACACTATAAGATATAGTACTTCCGTTCACTCCGTTAATCGTACCGTTAACTGTAACTCGGTCAGTGTTTACCATTCTAGCCGAATCCACATCATATTTTTCACTTGGAAAAATAAAATAAGTTCCCGTCGCAGCATGAGCCGTACCTACCAGGGCCGCCGGCACCAAGCCAATGATGAGACCAACCGTCAGCAACATGGATAGCAATCGTTTCAAATCATTGTCCTCCTTTGATTCTGTCGCACCTTGGGGTACGTAATCATTCAATACTTTTTTTATCGGTAGTAAACATACAAAAAATTAGTAAATTCTCAAAAAAGGAGGGAGTTTTTTTACAGCAAACATCAAAAAAGCCTTCAAACCCGCGGTATACCGCCAAGCTTGAAGACTTACTTTTAAATTAAAATTATAATTTCGAACGTGTTTGGGAATCTGGCTTAGCCAGCAACCGAATCAGTGTATTAATAACTGGGCGTTTGGTTTTGCCAACAAGACCAATAACCTCTGCACCGATCTGTAGGAAGAACATCATAATACAAATCACGACAAAGGTGACCCAGTTCGCTTCATTAAGCGCAGCAGACGATTGAATCACCGCCAATACACCGAAAAATGCAGCAATACCGTAGATAATCAACACCGTCTGTCTGTGACTGAAACCTAGTTCGCGTAAGCAGTGATGCAAATGACCTTTATCCGGAGAGAAAATCGGTTTTTTCTGCAACTTGCGACGAATGATAGCAAAGAATGTATCTGACAAAGGTACACCGATAATAATCAATGGCGTAATAAAAGATACGATAGCAATTTGCTTGAAACCAAGCATGGATAGCATGGCCAGAGAGAAACCTAAAAATAATGACCCTGTATCACCCATGAATATCTTCGCAGGATGAAAGTTAAAAAATAAGAATCCGATAATACTGCCCAGCAGCACAAGACAAAGCATAGCTACCATGTAATTGCCCATCAGTACCGACATCACAAAGATAGTTCCAATCGCAATTCCTGAGACACCTGCAGCCAGTCCATCCAGACCGTCAATCAAATTGATGGCATTCGTTACACCTACGATCCAAAAAATCGTAAGCGGAATGGAAATCCAGCTTTCCAAAGATGAGTATGCATCCTGAAAAGGTACATTTACAAAATCTACACGAATATCAAAAGCAAACACGACCATACACGCAACGGCAATTTGAGCCAAAAATTTCAATTTTGCATTGAGATCAAAACGATCATCGAGAGCACCAATCAGTGTAATCAGCGTACCACCAATCAGAAAGGCTGCGATAAAGTTAATATCCCGAGAGGACAGCATTCCGTCAGGCACAAAAGGTAACACCGCCAATAAGGACAACAGAAATGCCAAGAAAATCCCCAGTCCGCCAAGACGCGGCATAATTCGGGTATGTACTTTTCGGGCATTCGGTACATCGACGGCTCCAACCTTCACAGCGAATTTCTTGACGAGCGGTGTCAGTAACAGCGCAAGTCCCAGTGCCATGATGAACCCAATAATATAGATCAATAACATTTGATCATTCGACCCCCAATTTTAAAGCAATCCCTTTTCAGATGTAACCGCATTGAATTATACTCTGATCAAAAATAAATACCAAGCTTCATATTCTGGCAAATTAGCGGGTTTTGTAGGCAGATTCAAGCTATTTATCACACTTTTGTGACGTTTTCTTTTTCGCGCATCACTTTCGCGGCGAATTTCGGCAGCGCAAGCATTCTTTTGTAACGGCTTGGCTCTTTAAGGAGTCTATATAACCATTCAGCCCGTAGCTTTTGAAACAATTTAGGTGCGCGTTTGGTTCTGCCTGATATAACATCGAAGCTACCGCCAACCCCCATCATCACCGGTACACCCAGCTGTTCCTTATATTTACCAATCCAGGGTTCCTGCGTGTCCGCTCCACGTGCTACAAACAACAAATCAGGATTTGCTTCACGAATGGCTGCAATCACGGCTTCATCCTCTTTAGGTCCAAAAAAACCATCACGCTTGCCACAAACCGTAATTGCGGGATAAAGCTCATGTACCCGCTTTGCGGTCGCTTGAATCACCTCAGATGTTGATCCCAGTAAATAAACCTTCCAATGATAGTTTTCTCCAGCTGCAAGTAATTCATGTAACAAGTCAAAGCCCGCTACCCGCTCAGGTACAGGATGTCCTACATAGTTTGCAGCCCAGACCACACCAGTCCCATCCGGAACAATCAACTCTGCCTGTTTCATCACGTTCATGTACACTGGATCTTCCAATGCAGCCATTACCATAATCGGATTGGCAGTGATCACTTGATGGGGCTGGCGAGACTCCACTGCTTGAACTAATACATTTAATGTATCTTTCATATTAAGCCTTGATACCGGAACACCGAAAATCGGGACGGTAGGCACATTCGTAACCTTATCAACTGTCACTGTATCCATCATCCTTTGCGACACAAGTAATTAACGATATGCTGTGCCGGTAAGCGAGCCTCACTTTTTAACAAAGCAATGGCCGCTCCCTGGCTCTCGATCCATTGACTTCGCTGATCTAGCAACCGCATAGACTCATTAGCCAGTTTTTGTCCATCCAGTGCCTCTGTAGTGCCTACAGGCTGGCTACCGACACGGCTGAGGAAATGGTCAATTTTAGGATCGTAGGATATCCCCAACGGAGGCACCTGGTGGGATGCTGCATAGATCAAGCTGTGTAATCGCATCCCGATCATCAAACTGCAACGGCTGACTTCCAAAAGCATCTGTTGAGGATCGGTGACTTGATCACACATGCTGACAAGGCTCCCCGTCCCCCTAATATCCCCCAACAAATCCATTACCATCCTTGAAGCCTGCTCGTCATCAGGCAGATGGAAAGGTAAAAAGCGTAAGTGTACACGGCGCTCAGCAGCTAATCTTTTTAAGCCGTCCGCAATAGCCGTTAAATCGCGACGTTCTTTATCCCAGTAACGTACAGATACGCCAACGATTGGAATTTTATCCATATCAGTCTCAAATGCTGCTTTATGCAGCTCGGAACCCGCGGGCAATGGAAGCCCCATTACCGGATCAGGAACAACTTTGACAACCGGGCGCTTCAGTTTCATAGTACCCAGCAGTGCGGCAGACTGCTCATCTCTTACAGAAACATATTCACAGCGCTGAAACACAGAACGGATCATAGGATAAAATATCTTCCGTTGTACCGGACCAATGCCCTGAGCATATACAAACGTCGGCTTTCCAGCCCATTGGGCCAGTTTCAGAATTGCCAGATAATACGGAATGCTTTTAGGGCTTGTTGCATCCTGGAGCAAACTCCCGCCGCCACTTATTAGCCCATCGCTGTTTTTAATCGCTCTACGAACTTCCCCCAGACTCATCCGCGGTACAGCTTCTACTCCGTACATTTTCTGTGTCCAAGCGGGGTCAGAAGACAGAACAACAGGCTTGATTGTAATCCCCGCCTGACGACTCTCCTCCTCTAAAGCTGTCAAAATCGACTTAAGCACGGCCTCATCTCCACTATTGTGAGAGCCGTAATAACCCGAGATGATTATCGTTTGAGCTGTGGTGACCATTTCTTCCAACACCCTTCCAGCACTTGCCACACGACAATTGCGATGATTCCCAGCACCAGACCGAAGCCCAATCCTAACAGCCCGCGACTAAGCGACAGTGCCGCTGGAGAGTGAATGTGAGCAAAGGTATCCACCATAGAGGCTTGGCCAATAGCAGCTATAATCAGTAAATAGATTGCTTTGCGATATTTCAAAGCCAGGAACGCCCCTGCAATAAACAGTGGGTGAGCCATCAAAAATTCCTTATTGCGCGGACGTACACCAAACGCATTTTCAAGGAAGTTCCGGAAAACCAGCTCCGTGTTCGACACCGTACCCGCATTTCCGGTACGAGTCAAATAGTAATAGCCTGCGGCTGCGATAACAGCCAGTGCGATCACCCACAATACAGTAATCGGCGTACGTAGCAGCTTGGAAATTTCCTCCCGTATAGAAACACCACGATAAAAGAAAATATATATCGCTGCTAAGAAGATCGGCAGAATGTGAAGCAAGCTTACACCTCTAAATTGGTTCAGCACAAGGCTGTAAGCAATACTATTCAACAGAGCAATAACAAAAGGCACTGCAGCCAGCGACAAAATCGCTGTCTGTACGTACAGTATAAGCGTTTGAATCAAACGCTGACCTACAGAAAGTTCGGACCCCTGTTCACGTTTAATTCTAATCGTACGCACGGCGATAATCATTGCAACCGTAGGTCCGCTAATCGCCGCGAGTAGGGCTAGACCTTGCTCCATCAAGCTGGAGTTCAAAACATAAAGTCCTGCTGAACCTACCAAACCGAGTGAAAATGCCAGCAAAGTCAATGCCGGGACGAAATAGGACACCATAATGGAGAAGAATGCCAGTGCACCCAGTACGACAATCATTTTCAGATAGCGCTGAATGGACGAATCGACGACTTGGAACGGTTCAGCCTGTCCAAGTTCAAACCCCTTTTTCTCCATCCGTTGTACAGCGTTACCCGGCTTGTCCAAGCTGTGGATTAGGTTATCTACCGAATCCTTCACCTTGGCTTCAGCAATACTACGGCTAGGCGCGGTATTCAGATACAACATGCGAATATTACGATCCTTGGTAGCCAATGCAAAACGATCGGCCAACGTTTCCACATCGAGCGTTGAATCTTTATCGCTCAATGAGTATAAACGCACAACGTTATAGTGGATATCGTAAGCGAGCTTATTGAAGCCTGCTTGCGGTTTTTTTAAGTTTTCGATAGCAGCTAGGCCAATATCGTATTTGTTCAGCAATTTAGCAAATGCCGCCAAGCTATGCTCTTTCTCGTTATCAGTGAAGCCTTTGACTGAATCACCTTCAAACAAAATGCGTTTTACACCATTCTGCTGAAAGGAAGCAAGCATCTCTTCCGTCAACTCCTGGTTGTAAGGAAGACTGTCGCTCATCCGTGGAACAATAAAAAATCCTTTGCTCCGAAGCTGCTTCATCGCAATCGGGTCAGGCTGCATGGGCTTGAGATACGCATCCTCTGGAGATGTTTCCACAACTAACCCTTCCTGTCCCTGATAAGTCCAAGGTTTTACATTGATGTCCAGGCTTGTAAACGTACGTAAAATTAACGGCTTTAATGCCTCGGCATTTTCTTTATCAGCGAAAACAATATACGTAAAATTCTCATTTGCAGGTGAAAGCCGTTTTTCCATATCGGCAACGTTCTGAGTCGTATAGGTTACGACGCGACCCGCTTTACGGAAATCATCCAACGTACTTTCATACATAGCCATGCTGTTCACACCCGCTTGCTGTAAGCGGTCAAGTTGCTCATTCAGATAGTCCTGCGGGTGAGCCTGATACGAGGCTGCCTCCGTCAAATCCCGATAATCGAATACAATCTCTACTTTTTTACTCGAGGATTCTGTCTTCACACGATCGGCGATGACCGGAATGGAAGCCAGCAAGCCGACAGCCACCAAAATCCATAACCATTTTCGAGAAGCCGTATTCCAATACTGCCATTTCTGATACACCAAAGAACCTCCTTAATATTCGGGATTTTGCAAAATTCAATGCTGCCCACCTTGCCGTACTCAGCCTTTTGGTAGGTCACTCATTGAATTTTGCAAAATCCTCCGTTGCCGGAATAAGGCTATTTTCCCAAAGCCTCTTCCAGGTTATTCTGCAATACAGAAATGACCTCCACGGCGTACTGCCCTTTGCCGTGAGAGGTCACCGATTACTAAATCTTATCCAATTACCTTAACCTATTCTATTATAAAGGGATTTTTCTCAAGCGTCTACGCGAGCCATAACAGCATCGACCAGGTGGCTAATTCTTTGCTCCGCGTCTGACAGCGAGGAACCGCGTACCGCAAAGTATACTTTGATTTTTGGCTCCGTTCCCGAAGGGCGCAGGCAAAACCACGAACCGTCCTCCAGTAAAAATTTGAGTACATTTTCCTGTGGAAGTCCGTCCAGACCTTGTGAGTAGTCCAGTACCTTGTCTACCTTCACGCCTGCAATCTCTTGAGGCGCGTTGCTACGCCAATCGGTCATTTTGCCCTGAATTTGTGCCACTCCATCCTTACCCTTAAGGGTACGAGACTCCAGCTTCTCAAGGAAGTAGCCAAACTGCTCATACAGCTCTTGTAAAACATCATAGAGCGTCTTACCTTGTGTGCTGTAATAAGCAGCAGCTTCAGCGATCAGCATAGCCGCCAAGACAGCATCCTTATCGCGAGCATAATTCCCTGCCAAATAACCATAGCTCTCTTCATAGCCAAACAGGTAGGTGTACTCGCCAGTTTCGTCAAACTGGTTCATTTTCTCGCCAATATACTTGAAGCCAGTTAGCGTGTTAAACACAGTTGCTCCAAAATGTTCGGCAATGACTGCACCCATTTCGCTGGTTACGATGGTTTTGATAACCGCCCCATTATTCGGAAGCTTGCCTGTTTCTTTCAGCTGATTCAACAAGTAGTAAACCATGATCGCGCCAGACTGATTACCGGACAATACCACATATTCGCCATCACGGTTTTTCACAACTGCACCCATACGGTCAGCATCAGGGTCTGTTCCGATCAACAGATCCGCACCAATTTTCTCACCCAGCGCGATTGCCAGTTTAAACGCATCACGTTCTTCCGGGTTTGGCGACTTGACAGTCGAAAACTCAGCATCTGGCAGCTCTTGCTCAGGCACTATATGCACCTGTTCAAAACCGATCTTCTTCAGCACACGACGAACCGGTTCATTTCCAGTACCATGGAGAGGTGTAAACACAACTTTGAAGTTTTTGCCAGGTCCGGCTGCAATCAGCTCACGGTTCACACTCACACTGGCTACCGTATCTACAAACGCTTCATCTTCCTCTTCTCCAAGCCAAACCAACAATCCCTGTGCCTCAGCTTCTTCACGTGTCAGACTGCGAATGTCGGCAAAAGAAGGAACCTCACGGATATAACCAATTACCTGTTCAGCCTGATCAGGAACAAGCTGACCCCCTTCATCGTTGTATACCTTGTATCCATTGTACTCAGGAGGATTGTGACTCGCTGTCACAACAATCCCTCCACTGGCTCCCAAATGACGTACACTAAACGAAAGCTGTGGCGTTGGACGCAAGGAAGGGAACAACTTAGCCACGATACCATTGCCTGCCAGCACCAAAGCTGCATCCAGAGCAAATTCTGGTGAAAAATGACGCGAATCATGTGCAATGACAACCGAAGGTTTGCCTTCTTTACCAGCATGCTGTTCTAAAATATAGCGAGCCAGCCCTTGAGTCGCACGTCCAATGACGTAACGGTTCATCCGGTTACTTCCTGCCCCGATCACTCCACGCAGACCGCCTGTACCAAATTCCAGCTCTTTGTAAAAGCGATCCTCCAGTTCCTGCTCGTTGCCTTCCAATGCGCGCAACTCCTGTTTGGTCTCTTCATCAATATAAGGGTCTTGCAGCCAGCTCTCAATGCCTTCTAATGCTTTTTTACTCAACTGCGTCATACGGAATTTCCCCTCTCCATTTTTGGGTTGTCAAAACAGGATTTCTATGTACACATGCACTCAGTTCAGACGTCGTGCTTATGTCGGCAGAGCTTTATTTATTGGGGAGGGTCAGATAAAGCAAACATAATTTCGCCCTCAGCTACTACCGTATCGCCTACTTTAGCCGTAGCTTTCCCTTTGCCAAATGCGCCTTTGGAACGAGTGATTTCCACTTCAAGCGTAAGCGTATCCCCAGGAACCACCTGTCCACGGAAACGGAAACCATCCAACCCTGCCAAGAACCCGATTTTGCCACGATTGCTCTCTAGATGCAGTAATGCGACAGCCCCAACTTGAGCCAGTGCTTCGGTGATCAACACACCAGGCATAACGGGATACCCCGGAAAATGTCCAATGAAATGAGGCTCATTCATCGTTACATTTTTAATGCCCACTGCTCTTTTCCCTTCCTCCAGCTCAATAATACGATCCACCAATAAAAATGGCGCTCGATGTGGGATAATCTCCTGAATTTGATTAACATCCAATTGCAATTTGTCCATTTACCTTAATAACTCCTCCCGCTTGCAGGTTTGACTCTGTATCAGTCATGAGTTACTGCAAGCATAATATTACCCCGCCTGCGCTGCATAAAAACAGCTCTTGGCGGCAACAATGTTAGATATCCTTCACCTACTGCAGAAGTGGAGGTTGAGATAAGGGGCTTTTTCCGCCGGTTATGCAACCTGAGGCGCGAAGAAGCCCTTTTGCCCGTGCTTGGTTTTACCCCGCAGTGTTATAAACTTCCCCATCATTATACAGTTATCAGATACAAAAAGAAAATTACGCGGAAGTACCATATTGGGTGCTCCTATTATGGGGGTGAAGCGAAGTTTCATTTGAGCCAAGGGGGGAAGGGCTACGTGATTTATTTGATCTTCCGATCGCTGTTGCCCCTAAATTTTTTCATTTTATAATACCTGCAAGGTTAAAATTTAGGGGCAAAGGCGAACGCTATCGCTTCTCCAGATTCAAATAAACCCCTCCGCCGAGTTACTTTTGGCTCAAAAGGAAAGCCTCGCTTCAATAATACTCGCTTGCCGTGAAGGGCAGTGAAACAACCGAAGGCCTCTGCGATTGTGTCCAATGGCTGCAAGCTGCCCGTCACTGCGTTTGAAGGCTCCTGCCTGAAGGCATAACAAAACCCTGCGCCACTGGCACAGGGTTTTGTTATGCTATACTCCCCACACAAATTGCGGGGGGTTATTTTAATAAAAGTGGCCCTGATGGCGGGTAGCAGCGGAGCGAAGGATTTGAATCTGGAGAAGCGCGAGCGTTCGCCTTTGCAACGGGATTTTTACATCTGAATAATTTATCAAATAAGAAAATCCCGCTGCAATAGCGATCGTAAGATCAAATCATTCGCGGAGCGACCTTTTCCCGCCCCCACTCATTTAAAGTAAACTAAGGCGCAAATATAAGATCAATCACATGCTGCCAGGTTTTCCATTCGAATACGCCTGACAACCCTTGCTTACCTACAATTACATATCCTGCAATTAAGCCGCCTAACAGCGAGAACAGAAGCAGCAACGGAACTACGAAATAACGAGCAGTACGCCAGCGGGACTTCGTCTTTTCAGGCACCGGACGGGAATCAGATTGTTCTTCTTTCATCACCAAATCCTTAAGCCCTCAGATTGTTGGCCAGGTTCATCATCGTATCACTAGAAGTTAATGCCCGTGCCGCCATTTGATACATCCGCTGAACTTGCATCATATCCGTCATTTCGCCCGCTAAATCCACATTAGATTCCTCAAGATAACCGGAACGCAAAGATACGTCCGCTGGAACAGCACCTGCCACACCTGCAGCTCCGAATACATTTGCCTCTGTTACACCATTCAACAACACGAATAGGTTATCATCCCGCTGTTCCAGTCCTTCTGGACGCTGTACATCCATTAGCTTGATTCTCTGACCAACTGTCGGAGCCCCAGTTCCATTAGCACGAATCAGCAATTCACCATCCGAGTTAATAGCCACCTTGGAACCCGCTGGAGCAGTCACAGGAACATCATTGTTATCCAGCACGGAATAACCTTCAGCAGTGGTCAACATCATCGTCGCACTATCATTCGGATCAGGAACAAAATGAAAGCTACCGTCACGGGTCCAAGCTTTTTGCCCATTTCCCTGAACTTCAAACATGGCATTACCTTGAATCGCCAGATCGGTAGGAAGTCCCGTCTCCTTGAGCGGACCTTGCTCCATATTTTTCATGATTGCGGCCGTTTTAACTCCGTAGCCCAAATTATAGCCGAGCGGCATGGCCCGTCCATTTTGGAGATACGTTGAAGGCTGTTGCTGCACATTGGCCAATACATCTTCAAAGGAACCCTGTTTACTCTTATAACCCACTGTATTGATATTAGCAATATTATCGGCAATTAAATCCAAACGCTGCTGCACACTGGCCATAGATACCATTGCGCCAATCATGGAGTTGTTCATCACTTACCCCCTGTTATACACGGCCTACTTCATTAACGGCCTTGTCCAAGCTTTTATCATAAAATTGAATTACCTTCTGATTCGCCTCATACGCTCTTAACGCAGCCATCATATCCACCATCGACTGTGAAGCATCTACATTAGATACCTCCAGATAACCTTGACGAACGGATACAGCATCGTTAGCAGTCATCATTCTAGCTGTAGCACCGTCAGTATCATTCAGGCGAAAATTTCCATTGCCCTCACGAACGAGCTGGTACGGACGATCAATGACACTAATACCGAGCGTCGTTCCCAATGTCTGGTTGGACTGGCTATCTACCAATTCGCCCCGCTCATTTACTTTAAGCTCTGAGACAGCCCCCGTCAATTGAATCGGGTTTCCATTCGTATCCAGCACCGCTGAGCCAGTCGATGAAAACAATGCTCCCGCTCCATTTACTTGAAAATGTCCATCACGTGTATAACGAACGTTACCATTACTGTCCCGCACCGTAAAAAATGCTTCTGGACGGTAGGTGACTTCACCGTTAGCATTGATGAATTTCCCTGCCTGATCAAAAGCCATAGGTTGACCAGTAGCTGGGTCGTTCACATTAATATTGGACTGTATCGCAAAATCCGTCGCTTGTCCACTGTCCTTTAATGCTCCCTGAATGTAAGGGGAGAGGCTTTCCTCAGCAAAAACGCCAGTATTGAGCTTGCCGACCGTACGGTCCGGGTTATCAGGGTTACCACCCGTCATGGAAATAAGCATTTCGGGGAAAGAACGCTGAACACTGTTCTCCTGTTTGTATCCCGTCGTATTCATATTAGCAATATTTTGCGTCACGGTGTCATGGCGTCGTTGTTGTGTCATCAATCCGGCGGCCGCAGTATATAAACCTCTCAACATGTATCGTGCACCCCAATCCTATACTCTGCTAAAATCACATGCTCGCGCGGAGGCACGAAAGCCAAAATGCTAGGCAACCTGTCTGACCGCACACGAGTCTCTTATAGTCACTATCGGCAGATTAGAACTTTTTCTTAACCACATGATCCAAATTATCCAGCATAATTCCTGTACCTTTAACAACACAATGCATCGGATCTTCGGCAACCAGTACTGGAACACGCAGTTCTTCAGCAAGCAGCTCGTCCAATCCGCTAAGCAAGGCACCGCCACCAGTCAAAATAACACCACGGTCAATAATATCAGCTGACAGTTCCGGTGGGGTCTGCTCCAATACAAACTTGGCCGCAGCAACAATCGCCGATACAGGATCTCTAAGCGCATCCTGCACTTCATCCGCAGAAATACTTAACGTTTTGGGCAATCCGGATACCATATCCCGTCCACGGATGTCCATCTCTGCACGACGTCCGCTCGGATGCACGGTTCCGATAGCAATCTTGATATCCTCAGCCGTACGTTCCCCGATCAGAAGCTTGTACTTCGTTTTTACATATTTCATGATGGCTGTATCAAATTTGTCCCCTGCCATTTTAATGGAAGAAGCCGTTACGACATCCCCCATAGAGAGGACTGCAACGTCAGTCGTTCCGCCACCAATATCCACTACCATGTTGCCGCTAGGCTCAAAAATATCCATTCCTGCTCCGATGGCAGCCGCTTTTGGCTCTTCCTCCAAAAATACTTCCTTGGCCCCG
This sequence comes from Paenibacillus sp. cl130, assembly GCF_900116035.1. Lineage (NCBI taxonomy): Bacteria > Bacillati > Bacillota > Bacilli > Caryophanales > Paenibacillaceae > Paenibacillus > Paenibacillus sp. cl130. Next base: position 44,179 of record NZ_FOYG01000011.1, on the reverse strand, counting down.
CTACGCTCCGCCGCTTCACGAATCGCTTTTTGCTCCACTGAGGTAATGTTCGTCGGCGCACAAATTAGAATACGAGGGTGGCTGTACCAGCTTTTTCCCCCTACCCGATTGATAAAATATTTTAACATCGCTTCTGTTACTTCAAAATCAGCGATGACACCATCACGTAATGGACGGATGGCTATGATATTACCAGGAGTACGTCCCACCATACGGCGCGCTTCCTCTCCGACAGCCAGAACTCTTTTTGTATCGCTTTCTATCGCGACAACGGAAGGTTCGTCAAGAACAACCCCCTTCCCTTTGACGTGGATAAGCACGTTGGCCGTACCGAGGTCGATACCGATATCATTACTGAACATATTAAAAAGGCCCCCAAAGTGATATTTTAAAAAGCTAAGATTCGACAAGAAGCGGCAAATATATGTATAAACCTACGGTTACATGTCATTTTTCGTCTTGTACCATCTTTTAACATATCATACTTCAGGGGGTTGATTCAATGGCTTTGCCAGCCAATTCACTATATATTTTTAGGACTTGCCAGAAACGAGAATCTCCCTTCGTTTGCCACTCGTTTTTTTGTACTTAATTTTCGTCGCTTCTCCTCCCCGCAGATGGCGGATGGATTTATGGTATTCGAGAATGTGCTTCACCTGATCGGCAAGATCCGGGTTGATTTCAGGCAGCCGTTCGGTCAGATCTTTATGCACCGTGCTCTTGGAGACACCAAATTCCTTGGCAATCGTACGGACCGTATTCCTTGTTTCCACGATACAGCGACCGATTTTGATGGTCCGTTCCTTGATGTAATCGTGCACGCTCCCGCCTCCCTACTGTGGATAGTTTGGTACATTATATGAGGAGCGTGCCTATATATTCGCGGTTTGGCGGGAAGACATGCTTCGGAAGGCCTATTTATTTGGAAAAAGCAGCTTATGTTTACCTTATGCACAAAAACTACACAAGAAAAAAGCGGGGAATATGGATTCCCCACTTTGCATGCAAAGCCATGACCAAATTTATTTTTTAGGAAGCAGACCAGCTGGATTTACAGGCTTGTCATCCTGATACACTTCAAAATGCAGATGTGTTTTCAAATCCTTTTCAAGCTCGTTACGACCCGCTGAAGCAATCACATCGTTTTGTTTCACTTGATCGCCTTCTTTTACTTTCAGATCACTCAAGCTTTGGTACACCGTTTTGAGATTATTATCATGCGTGATTTCTACGACACTACCTACCAGCGGATGTTGTTCCACACGAGATACTTTGCCACTCAGGGCGGCTCTCACTTCAAACGCCTGATCGTCGGCCCGGGAAAGATCAATCCCAGTGTTAGCGGTAAATGTTTTATCGTACTCTACCATAGCTGCCGCCTGCTCATCAGCAGTCGCGTTCTCATCAAAGAACGGCTTTACGACCTGTACTGCGCCAGCATCTGCTACTGGCCATGCGATATTTTCCGACTGGGCAACTACTTCCACGCTTTCTGGCTGTTGTCCGTTAACATCGGTGTTCACTGCACTTGTGCTTTGTACCGATGGACTAGCTGGGTCAGGTTTGAAAGACTTCTGGCTGGCATCCTGATAGACCCATACTAAGGTTAGTATAATGGCTGCTGCGGCAATGTAGGCTGCCGGGTATGCCCACCTTTTGGACAACAGCTTTTTCCACGAAGACGGCCGTGAAGCTCTTCCACCCTGAAAGGTTTTGGGTGTTTCTTCATGGTTTTGGTTCTGGTTTTTATTTTGTTCATTCATTTGCTCATCACCTCAGTAACCAGTGTTACCGGGTGCAACTCTTTTATACTTCAAAGTTTCGAAATATTTACTAACTTAGAATACGAGAGGCTTGCGCAAAAGAAATGCCAGTATAATAGTGAAGGAGAATTTGAGTGGCAGTATGACCTTCCTTGGCCATTCCATTGGCTCCCCACTGGCTCATACCAACACCATGACCATAACCATAGGTTGTTATAGCAATCCGGTCCCCTTCAGCCTTCCACGTAAACTCAGCCGAACGCAGCCCCAGTTTGTTACGGATTTCCGGCCCTGTAAAGATTGAACCACCAACCTCAATCTTCTTGATGCGATGTCCTTCTGTCTTAGAGAGTATACGAATCTCTGGCATTCTCCCTCCTCCAGTAGAAGCAGCTATCGCAGTACGACTCAACCCCAATCTATCGAACACACTCTGACGACTCAGTGTGACGGTTTCTGTATAACGTGGGGCCAACTGCTTGTCCCATGGACTTGACACACTTCGTAAATAGGGCACTGCCTTCGCCCATACATCCTCTGAATTTTCGGTGTAGCCATTGCTAGTAGAAAAAAAAGAGGCCGTAATGGGCTTGCCTTCATATACCATGATCGTATCCTTGGTGTCTCGTACGGCCTGCTGAATTTTAGCCAGCTCTGCGGATTTACCAGAGTGCCCCCATTCTCTAGTAAGTTTAGCTTTAGAGATATAAGCCTGATGTTTAACAGTATCCGTCACATCTGCTCCCGCCGGGGCACCGCTGGTGTCATCAGCCAGCAAACGCCGGGCAATGAAGGTACGCGCGGCAATGGCCTGCGCTTTCAGTGCCTCGCCCTCGAAGCTGGGCGGCATTTCGGCGGCTACTACGCCGACAATGTATTGCTCCAGCGGTAACGTCTCCGTGCGACCGGTAGACGTGACGTACACACGCACGTCCGGCTCTGCCGCCACCGGCCCGCTGCGCGTTGGAGCAGCGGGCACCGCCGGTATCGGCGGGACACCCGGCAGGCGCGTGACGGACGTCTCGCCCTTTGCCGTTACGCTAGGTGCAGCCGGTGCTGCCGTGCGACTGCTCGGTGGCACGGACTGCGCCGTCTGGCGAGGCCACGCCATTAGCGCGGGCACAGCCATGGCAAGCACCAGCACCCCTGCCATGGCGGCGAATGGCAGCCATGGGCGGCGGCTGCCCCAGCGCGGGGCACGCCCGGCGGAAGGACGCAGGTGCGGTAGCGGCACCTGCAGCGGGCTTGCAGCGCGTGTGTCATGGACCGCTGCTCCAGCAATAGGCAAAGCCGTATCAACGGAGTTCACAGCGGAAGGCACGGCTGTTGTACGCCGATTGGGCTTGACGCCAATCGGCAATGTACCTCTTGTGTCCGGCTGCTGTTGCATAAGCTTATTTTTTTGTAACGAAGTAGCTATAGAGCCAGAACCTTCCTCCGCAAGTGAAGCCTGGCGATGTTCCTTAGGATGATGAATGGGTATACGGATGCGAACCTGTGAATCTTTCATAGGCTGAAACCTCCATCAAAGGGCTAAGTGTCCGGCTGGAAGTACTGATATACTCCAGCAGATATTTTCAATCATATGAAGTCGTCCACTTTGATAGAACCGTTTTAAGAGAACTGAAAGAATGAAAAAAACTGGTTGCAAACAACAAAAAAACCAAGCCCTTTCGGACTTGGTTCCTTATTGTTCAAGAATATACTTATGCAACATGAAGCGACATACGTTAAAGCTTAGGCGAGGGAAGGCTGGATCTTCTTAAACAGATTTCCCGACGTCTCTTCCGGCATTACGCGCTCTGTACTGGGCGAATGATTCAGTTTGGACTCTTCCACGGTCACTCTGTAAATGTCCGCTCCCAATCCAGTCAGCTTCTCAGCCAAATGAACGTAACCGCGATCGATGTGATGTACGCCGGATACCTCCGTTGTACCTTCCGCAATGAGTCCGGTCAGAATTAACGCAGCACCTGCACGCAAATCTGTAGAGGTTACTTTCGCACCTGTCAGCTTAGCATTACCAGTTACAATGGCGGAACGACCTTCAACCTTAATTTCCGCATTCATGAGATGAAATTCATCCACATGCATGAAACGATTTTCAAACACGGTTTCCGTAATAATGCTCGTTCCTTCAGCGGCAAGTTGAAGTGCCATCATCTGAGACTGCATATCGGTAGGAAAACCAGGATAAGGCAAAGTTTTAACATCAACGGCCTTTAACGGCTTATCTGCAATGACACGAATTCCGTTCTCATCAGGTTGAATGGTTACACCCATTTCTTCCATCTTGGAAATAACCGGTCCTAAATGATCGGATATTGCGCCTTCTACATATACGTTCCCGCCTGTGATCGCAGCAGCAACCATATAAGTACCTGCTTCTACCCGGTCGGGAATGACCGTATGTTTTACACCATGCAGCTTCTCAACGCCTTCAATACGAATAACGCCCGTGCCCGCACCGCGTACTTTGGCACCCATTCCATTCAGGAAATTTGCGAGATCAACAATCTCAGGTTCCTTAGCAGCATTCTCGATGGTAGTTACGCCCTCAGCAAGAGTAGCGGCCATCATAATATTCTCGGTTGCTCCTACGCTGGCTACATCCAAATAAACTTTAGCTCCACGCAGACGCCCGTTACTTTTAGCTTCAATAAAACCTTGGCCCAGGCTAATCTCCGCGCCCAATGCCTCAAAACCCTTCAAATGCTGATCAATTGGTCGCGTTCCGATTGCGCATCCGCCTGGAAGCGAGATCCTTGTACGTCCCAAACGTGTAAGCAGCGGCCCCATAACCAAGAATGATGCGCGCATTTTCCTAACCCACTCGTAAGGGGCTTCACAGGAAATTATCTTCCGCGCGTCAACACGAATGACCTCATCTTGGTATGTAACGCCTGCTCCTAAGGACTCCAGCACTTTGTTAATGGTCATCACATCGTCTAGAGGAGGTGCATCAATAATAACACTTTCTCCTTCTTCTCCTAGCAGAGAAGCGGCGATGATCGGCAGAACTGAGTTTTTGGCTCCGCTGACTTTGACACTCCCGGTCAATCTGTTGCCACCGCGGACGATAAATTTGCTCATCTATGGTTCCCTCCGCGCGTCATTTCCCTTTTCCATTCTGGAAAAAAAGAACATATTCCGCTATTTTCATGCCTTGCTTTTTCATTACATAAAAAAACAAGATTTTACTAATACCCTAACTGCCATCATACCACTGATTAAAACAAGTATACAAGCGTTTTTTGTACTTGACGACCATTGTACTCTAACTGATTCAGCCAGCTATACATGTATGGTTCTTTTGTTTACCATTGTTAACAATATGACGCGATGTTATTCGACAATTCCCGCAGAGACACAGTCATAAGGTCATATAACCCGCCCACTTCATGTTAAAACAAATTCTAGAGCATCTGACTCCAAGAAATGTAGCTCAACAGGAACCCAGAAACCAACTGTCCCAAAATTATAGCAAGAAACAAGTGTAGCAATCTGCCTTGCGGTCCTTTGGGTTGCCGGATTAACAAATCCAGCTTAAAACTCTGTAAAGCCCACCAAGCTAACGCTATACAGATGAGCGACACGATCATGGAGATCAGCGCGGTCATACTCGCCGATTGACTTAGCTGTTCAGCCAATTGCTGTTTCCCGTTCAACCATAATTCCTCCCATCTGCGTCACAGACTTCTTTATAATACTCGGCGAACGCCTAATATGCCAGTGCTATTTCTGTTTTCAGGACATTTATTTCGACAAAATGTGATTAATCACTTCTGTTTCGTGAATTTAAAAGGTACTAAATACCTAGCAGCCGGGCAAGAAATAGGACTGTATATTTGGTAATAACAGCTAAAAAAGGGCCCGATCACAGTGATCGAAGGAAGCAAGGTTCTCCCTCACCTTCTACCGGACATTCTTTGGCAGAAATTATGAAGTGGTCTCCTTGTCGTTCCATCCGTATACTATGCCGAACCCTTTTAAAATTCCACTTAAAATCCAATATTAATTCTTATTGGTTCTGATGCTTGTAGCATCTAAACGGTTAAGCGCCCGTTGCAGAGCTACTTCCGCCCGATGATGATCTATCTGTTCCTGCTTGCTCTGGAGCCGCAGTTCTGCCCGCTCCCTTGCCGCACGGGCACGCTCCACATCAATTTCTTCGGAACGTTCCGCACTCTCAGCCAAAATGACCACTTTATCCTTGCGGACTTCAAGAAAGCCCCCATTGACCGCGATCACTTCGGTTTGACCACCGATTTTAATGCGTATCGGTGCAATCTTCAAGGGAGTGACCAAGGGAAGGTGTCCAGGTAAAATCCCAAGATCGCCTTCCGAGCCGCGAACACTGATGCTGTTTACCTGTTCTGTATAAACCAGGCGCTCCGGCGTCACAATCTCTAGTAAATACGTGCTCACTTGAATCCCTCCTGGAAGCTGTCCGCAGACAGCTCACTTCGTAAGGCTCGGCTATTCTTTGCCTGTTGTTTACAACGTTTTAGCTTTTTCAACTGCTTCTTCGATGGCTCCTACAAAAAGGAAAGCCGCTTCTGGAAGATGGTCATACTTGCCTTCCAAAATTTCTTTGAAGCTTCGTACAGTTTCTTTAACCGGCACATATTTACCTGGGAAGCCGTTAAATGCTTCGGCAACGTGGAAAGGTTGAGAAAGGAAACGCTGGATTTTACGTGCACGTGCCACCAACATTTTATCTTCTTCACTCAGCTCGTCCATACCCAGGATGGCAATGATATCCTGAAGCTCATTGTAGCGGGCCAAAATTTGTTTTACCCCTTGTGCTACATTGTAATGCTCTTCACCCACAACGTCTGGAGCCAAAATACGGGAGCTTGATGCGAGTGGATCAACCGCCGGGTAAATACCCATTTCGGAAATTTTACGTTCCAGATTCGTTGTAGCATCCAAATGGGCAAACGTTGTAGCAGGAGCCGGGTCAGTGTAGTCATCCGCAGGCACATAGATCGCCTGAATGGAAGTAACAGAACCTTTTTTAGTAGAAGTAATCCGTTCTTGCAATTGACCCATCTCAGTAGCCAGCGTAGGCTGGTAACCTACTGCTGAAGGCATACGTCCCAACAGGGCCGAAACCTCAGAACCTGCTTGAGTAAAGCGGAAAATGTTATCAATAAAGAGCAACACGTCACGGCCTTCTTGGTCACGGAAGTATTCCGCCATCGTCAGACCTGTGAGAGCTACACGCAAACGTGCACCCGGAGGCTCGTTCATTTGTCCGAACACCATCGCTGTTTTGTTGATAACGCCGGAATCTCTCATTTCATGGTACAAGTCATTTCCTTCACGTGTGCGTTCACCTACACCCGCAAATACAGAAATACCACCATGCTCCTGAGCGATATTGTTAATCAATTCTTGAATGGTTACGGTTTTACCTACACCAGCACCACCAAACAATCCGACTTTACCACCCTTAGCATAAGGAGCCAGCAAGTCGATAACTTTAATACCGGTTTCGAGCATCTCTGCTTGAGTTGTCAGCTCATCGAAAGAAGGAGCTTGACGGTGAATCGGATTTCTAGCCGTTTCACTCATATCAGCACCATTATCAATTGGCGTTCCAAGCACGTTAAATACGCGTCCAAGAGTAGCTTCGCCGACAGGTACTGAAATAGGTGCTCCCAGATCTATGGCTTCAGCCCCACGAACCAAACCATCTGTGGAAGACATGGCAATACAACGCACACGGTTGTCACCTAGATGTTTTGAAGCTTCGAGCGTCAGATCAATTTTGACTCCGCTCTCCAGCACAGTCCCAATATGAATGGCATTCAGGATTTCCGGAAGTTGTCCACGTTCGAACTCAACGTCGACAACCGGACCCATGATGCTCACTACGCGTCCTTTGTTCATCTTTTGGTTTCCCTCCTACAAGCTTGCACAGCCGCAAATCCGAACCACTCTGATTTGTTTTGCGCCCGCAATTTATCATAATAGTGTAGACCCTGCTATAAAACAGTCGCAACAAGCCTGATTAAGACTGAGCGCTTGCCCCTGCAACGATTTCCGTAATTTCCTGGGTAATAGCCGCTTGACGAGCACGGTTATAGGTCAAGGAAAGCTCACCAATTAACTTGGAAGCATTCTTCGTAGCAGATCCCATCGCCGTCATCTTCGCTCCCAGTTCACTAGCTTTACCATCCAGCAAAGCGCCGTAAATGAGCGTTTCCGCGTAACGCGGCAGCAATACTTCCAGCACTCCTTCTGGTGAAGGCTCATACTCATAGTTAATTGAGGATGAAGCTGTAGCTGAATCCGGTGTTGCCATTGGTAACAGACGGTCAACTGTTGGAATTTGAGTCAATGCGTTGACAAAGCGGTTATAGCATAGATAAAGCTCATCAAATTCTTTAAGTTCAAATCCTTGTACAGCCTTGCTTGCAATTGTTTTGATATCTGCAAAAGCAGGTGTATCCGACAGATCTGTTACCGATTCAGCGATAGGAAATTCACGACGTCTGAAATAATCCCGTCCTTTTCGTCCAATGATGAAAATCACAAATTCATCCTGTGAACGGTGACGTTCAGAAATCGTCTGCGTAACCTGTCGTAAAATATTGGCGTTATAACCACCAGCCAGACCACGATCAGATGTAATGATGAGATAAGCAGTCTTTTTAACCGGACGCGTTTCCAGCATTGGATGCTTGATGTTATTCGCTCCAGAAGCAATACTACTCACAACTTCCTTAAGCTTTTCCGAGTAAGGACGAGCCGACTCCGCTTTCTCCTGAGCTTTTCTCAGCTTGGATGCAGCGACCATTTCCATCGCTTTCGTGATCTGCTTCGTACTCTGCACACTTTTAATCTGACGTTTAATCTCGCGCATACCTTTTGCCATGATTTCACCACCTTTAAGCTCCAGCAAAGCCAAAGCTAACTTCGTAAGCAATCCCTTAGCTTGGGCCAAGTCCAAGCACTTCGTAAGATTCAAATCCAGCCGGACATATGTTAAAGGGCCTGTTATTGAGGGTAAAACATGCCAAGGAAGCCAAAACCCGGAGGGCACGCTTCCTTAGTACATCTTTCATCATAAACAGGCAAATTCCAATGTATTAAACCGACGTGGCGAATGATTTTTTGAATTTCTCGATAGCCGCCTTCAAAGCCGCTTCGTTATCAGCAACCAGGTCTTTCGTGTCGCGGATAGATTGAAGCACGTCTTGATGGTCAGACACCATGAAAGACAGGAAGTCTTTTTCAAAACGTTTTACATCCGCTACAGGTATATCATCAAGGAAGCCTTTTACAGCAGTATACAAGCTCACTACTTGTTGCTCTACAGCAAGCGGTTGGTTAACACCTTGTTTCAAAATTTCCATCATGCGTGCGCCGCGATCCAGACGGGCTTTTGTGGATTTATCCAAGTCGGACCCGAATTGGGAGAACGCTTGAAGCTCACGATATTGAGCAAGATCCAGACGCAGGGAACCTGCTACCTTTTTCATCGCTTTAATCTGAGCTGAACCACCTACACGAGATACAGAAATACCTACGTTGATCGCCGGACGTTGCCCTGCATAGAACAAGTCAGCTTCCAAGAAGATCTGTCCATCCGTGATGGAAATAACGTTGGTTGGAATATATGCAGAAACGTCGGAAGCCTGTGTCTCGATGAACGGCAATGCGGTAAGTGATCCGCCGCCCAACTCATCATTTAGCTTCGCTGCACGTTCCAGCAAGCGAGAGTGAAGATAGAAAACGTCACCCGGATATGCTTCACGACCCGGTGGACGACGCAGCAACAGGGACAGTTCCCGGTAAGCTGATGCTTGTTTAGTCAAGTCATCATAAACTACAAGGACATGCTCGCCTTTGTACATGAAATACTCACCCATGGCGCAGCCAGAGTAAGGAGCAATGTACAGCAATGGTGATGGTTCGGAAGCAGATGCCGTAACGACAATCGTGTATTCCAGCGCACCGTGACGACGCAATGTTTCAACAACTTGAGCTACCGTGGATTGTTTTTGACCAATAGCGACATAAATACATTTCATGCCGTTACCTTTTTGGTTCAAAATTGCATCAATTGCGATAGAAGTTTTACCTGTTTGACGGTCACCGATGATCAACTCACGTTGACCACGACCAATCGGAACCATCGCATCAATAGCTTTAATCCCCGTCTGCATAGGCTCATGTACCGATTTACGGGCCATAACGCCTGGAGCCTGACTTTCAACCGGACGGAATTCTGTTGTAGCAATCGGTCCTTTACCGTCTACTGGTTGTCCCAGTGGGTTAACTACACGTCCGATCAATGCTTCCCCTACAGGGACCTGCATGATTTGACCTGTACGTTTTACTTGACCGCCTTCACGAATGTCGGAGAATTGACCCAAAATAACAACACCGACATTGCTTTCTTCCACGTTGAGCGCCAAGCCCAATACGCCAGTGTCGAATTCAACCAATTCACCGGCCATAACTTTTTCCAGTCCGTAGACGCGGGCAATACCGTCGCCGACTTCAACAACAGTGCCGACTTCAACGACCTCGATATCATTTTTATATTGTTCAATCTGACTTTTAATCAATGAACTGATTTCCTCAGGTTTGATACTCAAGTGTGTTCACCCCTATCTTCTATACTCGTCTGTTAAAGGATTTCTCGAGACGATCCAGCTTGCCGGCCAGACTGCCGTCGTACAGTGTATCGCCGATAACCACTTTCAATCCGCCCAGTAGACTCGGGTCCACTATATTTTCCACACGGATTGTTTTATGTTCACGGGTTCCGAATTCCTCGGCTACCGCTGTTTTTTCCTGATCACTTAAAGCATAAGTCGAATACACCTTTGCATGAGCAATTCCCAGCTTGTATTCCTGAATATCGAGGTATCCGGCAAGGAGAGATTCGAACAAATCTGCTCTACTACGCTGAATCAACAGCTTGATCGTGTTAATTAGCGAGGCAGAAAGCTTGCCTTCAAAACTGTTAGCCAGAACTTGAAGCTTGACCGCTTCCGTAATGTTAGGAGAATTAATGAATTTACGGATTTCAGCATCCCCCGATACAGCCTCTACAAAAGCACGTAGCTCCTGCTCGGTTTCCATAATGGTCTGTTCCTGCTCTGCCACTTCAAACAAAGCTTTCGCATACCGTTTGGCTACTACCGTATCCCGGCTCATGCTTTGCCTCCTACCTCTTTAAGGTATTGGTCGACAAGCTCTCCCTGGACTTGGTCTTCCTTGATTTCCTTTTGAATCAGTTTGGAAGCAATTTGTACCGAAGCTTTACCCACTTCGCTGCGCAGTTCGGCAACCGCCTTATTACGCTCGCTTGTGATTTCACGAACAGCTTCGTCTTTCAGGCGGACAGCTTCGTCTTTAGCCTGAACAATAATTTGCTCCGCTTGTTTGTTACCTGTTTGTTTTGACTGCTCGATAATGTCGTACGCTTCCTTACGTGCCTGCTGGAGAGCCTGCTTTTGCTCCTCAACATAAGCAGCAGCCTGTTCACGCGTCTGTGCCGCTTCATTCATTTGCTGTAATACAAGCTGACGCCGCTTCTCCATAACGGAAAAGAGAGGGCCGAATGCATAACGCGTCAGTAACCAGTACAAGATCAAAAATGCAATGATTGTGAAAACGATACTTGTCCAATTTAAACTCAATTGAAGTCACTCCTTTCCGGTGAACGTCGGTTCTGGATCTTTCATGTTCAAACGAACAAAGAAGGCGCGGATGGCTGTGCCTTCCCCGCCAAACCTTGCTTCCATTCAATTAAGCACCTGCGTAGAAAATGAATGCCAGAACGACCCCGATGATTGGCAGGGCTTCGACCAGACCTACACCGATAAACATTACCGTTTGCAACGTTGCTTTTGCTTCAGGCTGACGAGCGATACCTTCAACTGTTTTACTTACGATCAGACCGTTACCAATACCTGCGCCCAAAGCGCCCAAACCTACTGCGATTGCAGCTGCGATATATGCCCAAACTCCCATTTTAAAAATCCTCCTTAGTGATGTGTATTTATATTGTACATGTATTTGCAGTTAAGAGCGAAGCGTACTCCTGAACTTAACTAAAAACCGGAAAACGAGCTTGTCTAATGCTCTTCTTCATGCGTGTCAATGGACTGCGAAATGTATACAAACGTCAGAATCGTGAAGACGAACGCTTGAATACTGCCGACAAAGATACTAAATCCTTGCCAAACAACGAGTCCCAATACGGAAGCAATCCAGCCTCCTACACCAAGTGCTGTCAATTTCAGCAGAACACTGATCAAAACTTCGCCGGCAAAAATATTACCGAATAGACGCATACCATGTGTCAATAGTTTTGAGAACTGCTCAATCAAGTTAATTGGCAAAAAGAATGGAAATGGCTGAACGTAATGCTTGAAGTAAGCTTTGGTATTGCGGAAGATTCCCAGGAAATGAACCAGGACAAAGATCATTAAAGCGAGTCCAATGGATACCCCTGCATCTGCAGTAGGTGATTTCCACCAGCTGATGCCTACATGGGCAGCTTCGCCTGGGTGAGACGCCTGTGCTTGTTCTAATGCTTCTTTGACTGGAATGATTTCATGTCCAAATACTTGGGCACTTTGCGCATTATCGAATTCGGTCACAATCCCGAACGGTAAGCCCAGCATATTCCCCACGAAAATGAACATGATCAGCGTCATCCCCAAGGAGAGGAATGGCTTCCCTTTTTTCAAATCCATCGTGCTGGTAATCAGTCCTTGAACGAATTCTACGACCCATTCCATAAAATTTTGCAACTTGCTTGGATTGTCCACAGACAAATTGCGCGTTGCAGCAAATGCCAGTCCAAATACAATCGCACAAGTCACAATAAGCATAATAATGACGGACAAGTCAATGTTAAACCCGCCCAATTGGATAATCGGTGATTCATGCAACATGTTTTCTCACCCCTTTCTCAGTTGAGCCATCATTTTTCCTGAAGCGCGAATATGATGCCTATAATTAACAGAAGAAATTGCCCAGTCACCAGGCTTGCCATTACAGCGATCTCATGGAAATAGGCCGGAAATTCTATCGCCAGCACCACTGCCAAAATTGAGGTCCCTAATCGAACGCCAAAGCCAATACCAAACACTCTCTTCTTTCTTTCACCGGCGGCCGCACTCGCAACCTGTCGAATTTTGTAGGCCATATACAGCACATTTAGACAGCTTACTCCCGTTCCCAGAATGATTCCGTGAGCAATGTCACGATGTTGGGGCATGAAGGCGGAGACCAGGAAACACAGAGCCATAATACCAAGCGCTACGATCCATAACATTTTTTGCATACGGGTCATCTCATTCATGGTTATCCCTCAGTACCTTTCCGATCACAAGGGCAATACTTAATGCGCCTACAACCAAGCCTGCGAGAACGCTTACGCCAATCCAAATTCCGGAGCCACCAAGTTTGGCATCAAGCCATTTTCCTGCATAGAAACCACCCAGTGTGCATATCGCCAAATCAATGCCGATCGCGCTCACCAGTCCTATAGCCTTAAAGGCATTTCCGGTGTTATTTCGGTTGTTGTTTTGCTTGGAAGGTTTGACCACTTTTCCATGTCACCCCTGCAATTCCAGTCCATTTTACTTAAATATAAGATACTTTGTCAATTGAGATATTTTAGTGCCCTAAAGTATAAAATCAAACGACAAAGCATCTTAAATTGCTGTATCCCTTGGTAACCGTACAGTTTAACTGTATGCTTGCCTTGTAAAGAATAATTATATCGGACGAACACCTTTTGTGAACATTGTGTGAAATTCTTCAGGACGTTCGGATTGAACACCATAATGGTGCAAAATCGCATTGACAATTCTTACTGATGCTTGGCCATCGCCGTAAGGATTCGCTGCTTGGCTCATAGATTCGTACAACGCGGAATCTGTCAAAAGTGCCTTGGTCCGATTGTACACGTTCTCTTCACTCGTACCCACCAGTTCCAAGGTGCCCGCTTCAATTCCTTCCGGTCTTTCAGTCGTATCACGCAGCACCAGAACAGGTACTCCGAACGAAGGCGCTTCTTCCTGAAGCCCACCGGAATCCGTAAGGATCAGATGTGTATGTGGGTAAAAATTGTGCAGATCCACAACATCCAGCGGATCAATCAGCTTAATACGCGGATGGTTGCCTAAAATCTCAAATGCAGGTTCCTTCACAGCCGGGCTCGGATGAACCGGGTAAACAATAGCGATATCCTCAAACTCATCCGCAATTCGCTTAACCGCATTAAAAATCTGACGATGCGGTTCCCCTTGGGATTCCCGGCGATGTGCTGTCATAAGAATCAGGCGTTTGCCCTGAGCCCAGTCCAGTACGGGGTGCTCGTAATCCTGGCGAACCGTATACTGAAATACGTCAGTTACTGTATTGCCTGTAACATATATTCGCGATTCAGGCTTATTTTCCTTCCGCAAATTTCCAGCCGATAAAGAAGTAGGCGAGAAATGCAGATCAGACAGCACGCCTGTGAGCTGACGGTTCATTTCTTCAGGATATGGAGAAAGCTTGTTCCACGTCCGCAAGCCTGCTTCCACATGCCCTACTTCAATCTGCTGCATAAAGGCTGCATAGCTGGCGAGGAAAGTGGTCAGCGTATCGCCGTGAACCAACACGATATCGGGCTTGGCCTCACGCAATACAGGTTCCAGACCTTGAAGTACCCGCATGGAGATTTCATTAAGTGTCTGGCGATCCTTCATTACGTCCAGATCATAGTCAGGGTGAATATTGAAAACTTCCAGAACCTGATCAAGCATCTGGCGATGTTGAGCCGTAACGCATACCACGGACTCGATATGCTCCGGGTGACGCTGAAGCTCCAAAATAAGAGGAGCCATCTTAATCGCTTCCGGACGCACACCAAAAATTGTCATCACTTTGATTTTGGACATTTTCTGTTGAACCCCTTTTCATAATAAATGTCCGCTTCACAGATCTTCCTTATTCAGAAAAACGACCTGTCATAACGTCCATAGATTTTGCCGAACCGCCAAAGGCAGTCTACTTGGTTCCGTACAAGCGGTCTCCCGCGTCACCAAGACCTGGAATGATGTATCCATGATCATCCAGACGCTCGTCCAATGCAGCGACGTAGATGTCTACATCAGGATGCGCATCCTGCACAGCTTTGACTCCTTCAGGAGCAGCAATCAGATTCATCATTTTAATTTGAGTGCAACCTCTCTTTTTCAACACATCAATCGCCGCAATTGCCGAGCCCCCCGTTGCAAGCATCGGATCAATCACGATCAATTCACGCTCAGTTACATCTGTAGGCAGCTTCGTATAGTATTCTACGGGTTGCAGCGTCTCAGGATCGCGGAACAGTCCCACATGGCCTACCTTTGCTGCAGGCAGCAGCTTTACTACGCCATCCAGCATACCCAAGCCTGCACGCAGAATCGGAATAAGACCCAGCATACGTCCTGAAATCACTTTACCTTCTGTCTCAGCAACCGGTGTCTGCACCGTAATGCTTTCCAGCGGGATATCCCGTGTAATTTCATAAGCCATCAATGTTGCTACTTCATCCACCAGCTCGCGGAAATCCTTGGTGTTTGTCCGCACATCGCGGATAAATGTAAGTTTGTGTTGGATCAAAGGGTGATCGCAAACCACCAGTTTCGCCATAATATATTCCCTCCGGTATTATCGTCACGTTCTTTCGCGCCAGCATATCGAACTATCCTGAGTCGAAAGGATCTATGTAACCTATTTGTACAAACCAAATAAGCACAGATGCAATGCGTGCCTGTAAATCCTGTTTATTATAACATTCCCTTGATTGATTTAACACCTGCCACCGCAACCTTTTGTCAAGGGAAAGATATGACATGTAAAATACTTATTAAGACCACTTCACGCGTGACTTTCGTCACATAAAAACACATCAAAAAGGCCCTGGCGGCACTTGACCGTCAAAGCCTGTGGACTTTAAGCTTCCTGCCCGACCTATCCCCTTTGCATCCTCATGCAGCGCTATTCTTTTATCTATACTTCAAATTGTCCCATGCTCCCTGAAATTGCTGAAGCATTTCATCCTTCGTGATAACCCCTGCAATATAGGCTTGCATACTACTGCTTAAATCCTGATTCAGCCCCTTCGGGAAGCGTTGGAAGTTCCAGCTCCATATCTTGCCTTCCCTCACGTGCCGAGATATTTCTGCACCTAGATCGCCTGTCGTCTCGTCACTGGACGTGATACTTTTGAAGGCGGGAACAAACTTAAATTCCTTGGTGATATAATGCTTGCCTGTTTCTGATGTGACCAACCAATTGAGGAATTCTTTTGCCTCCTGCTTCACAGGCGAATTTTTGTTGACCACCCAGTTCGAGGCTACTCCGACAGCGAGTCTACCTCCTGTGGAGGGATCATTGTCTATAGGAGCAGGCAGAATACCCAAATTCAAGTTAGGATTAATTCCATCCATTTGCGGTTGCGTCCAGTTCCCCTGGTGCATCATAGCAGCCTTACCTGTCGAAAACAGTGTCACTTGTGTATTGTAATCCGTCGTGAGCGGATTGCGGTTCCCATATTTTATAGTCAGGTCAAGCAACTTCACCCACTGATCGAACACGGGGTTACCGGGGATGCGAGCCGTCCCTTTGTTTAAATCTGCAACATAACTTTCCGGGTTCGGCTGTCTGGCAAACGGGATATTGATAAAATGGTTTCCCAGAACCCACCATTCCGCATACCCGTTAGCAAAAGGTATAATCCCTGCTGCTTTCAGTCGCTTAGCTGCTTCCTCCAGTTCATCTATCGTCTGAGGCAATTTGGTTATGCCCGCTTTTTTGAACAAATCCTTGTTATAAACAAAACCAAATCCTTCTAGGTTCATAGGCTGTCCATAAATCTTACCGTTAACCGTCATCGGCTTACGAGCAAAATCGTCCAGGTCCTTCACCCATGGCTGATCCGACAAATCCTCCAAGTACTCCAGCCACGTATCGCGGTCCTGGTAGCCCTCATTTGTAAAAATGTCCGGCTGATCGCCTGATGCGAATTTAGCCTTCAACGAAGCACCATAGTCCGTACCACCACCGACAGATTGGATATCCAGCTTGATGCCAGGGTGCGTTTTTTCATATTCTGCCTTCAGCTTATTTAGCGGTTCCGAAATCTCTACTTTGAATTGATAAATGTGTATCGTTTTCGTCTCACTCTGTTGAGCCTTCGTATTTCCACAACCTGCAAGTGTACATGCGAGCAGCACCATCAAGGAGATGACAAGTAACGCTGTTTTTTTCATCGGTTATCCCTCACATCAGCCTTTGACCGCACCGGCTGCAATGCCAGAAACGATGTATTTTTGCATCACCAGAAAAAACACAACAACTGGCGCGATCCCCAATACCAGTGCTGGCAGCGCCAAATCCCATTGCTTGGTGTACTGACCAAACAACATATAGGTTGCAATCGGAATGGTGCGCAACTCTGGAACATTCAAAATGAGTGAAGGCAACAGATAGTCATTCCAGATCCATAAGGTGTTCAAAATAAGTACGGTTACGAACATAGGCAGCAGCAGTGGACAAACAATGCGAAAGAACACCCCGTACCGGGATGAACCGTCCACCCTTGCCGCCTGCTCGATCTCAATAGGTACCGTTTTAATAAAGCCATGAAAAAGAAAAACGGACAAAGGCGCTCCAAAACCCAGATAACATAAGATCAGTCCCGGTATACTGTTGTTCAAGCTCAATACGTTGGACACTTCCATAAGCGGCAACATAATTGATTGAAAAGGGACTACCATCGCAGCCACAAGCAAACCGAATAGGCAACGATTAAAAAGAGTGTCATGCCGAACCATCTGGTAAGCGGCCATTGAGCTGATTAGCAGCAAAAGCGCATTACTGACGATCGTGACAATCAGTGAATTCCCCAGTGCTGTGGGAAAGTTTATTTCATTCCAGGCGTTAGCATAGTTTTCAAAACGGAAGGTTGTCGGCCACGAAGCGGAATGGGCCAAAATGTCGCCAAAGGATTTAACGGAGTTTACGAGCAAAAAATAGAACGGAACCAGAAAGATTAACCCGATCACAATAAGCAATAATTCAGCAGCCCATGTGCCCAAACGATAGTTTGACGTTTTTCCCATTACATTTCGACCTCCTTTTTCTTCGTGAGACGCACCTGAATGCTGGTAATGATCGCAACGACCACAAAGAAAATCATAGCTTTGGCAGTCCCTAATCCAAGTCGATTATTTGTAAACGCTTCATTATATATGTCCAACGCTACAGACTCTGTCGACTTGAAAGGTCCCCCCTTCGTGAGAGCCAAATTCAACTCAAATACTTTAAAGGACCAGGATATCGCCAGGAACAAGCAGACGGTCACCGCTGGCATAATAAGTGGCACTACGATATGACGCAAAATCTGTCTTCGGCTTGCACCGTCGATTTGGGCCGATTCAATAAGGGCATGCGGGACATTATTTAACGAGGATATGTAAATAACCATGAGATAACCTGCATATTGCCATACAAACACAATGACAGTCCCCCAAAAAGCAGTTGGCCCATCACCCAGCCACGGCAGTTTAAAAAAGGAAAGCCCTGTCGCCTCTCCTACCGCAGAAAAGCCTCGTACAAAAATAAATTGCCAGATAAAACCGAGCAGCAAGCCGCCAATCATATTGGGCATAAAAAATACAGTTCGCAGTGCATTACGGGTACGCAGCGGTTTGGTAAGTGCATAGGCTAGGAAAAAGCCAATCAGGTTTGTCAGAATGACACCACATACGGTAAACCGGACCGTAAACCAGAACGCATTACGGAAATCTGTATCATCCCTAAAAATATGAACGTAATTCCCTAGTCCGAGCCATCGGATATTTTCAGATACTCCATCCCAGTTCGTCATGGAATAATACAGCCCCAGCAGGAACGGAATGACCATAATCAAGACGAAAAACAACGCCATCGGTCCCACAAATACGAGTTGCTGCAATAATTGCGCGGATTTTCTTTGACTCAATGCAATCACTCCTTTGTCGTAGATCATGAAGGAAAGCGCGCATAAACCCTTACTGTAATCGCTTATTACCCAAAAATGTATGTTTCGAGTCGTTCGGAAGCAAAAAAAGGCTGTTCTCCTCCGGCTTATGGAAGGAAAACAGCCTTTAACATAAAGATTATGAATATCGATGAATTAGTATTGAGTTCCTGGATAGATCGGGAACTTGTCTGTCAACTCGCCAACCGCTTGGCTTGCTTTGGACAATACAGTATCATCTTTCGGGTTTTTAAGGGTTTCAGCAATGATTTTACCGATTTTGACCATAGCCTCTTCATCCATACCACGAGATGTTGCAGCAGGTGTACCAATACGAATTCCGCTTGTTACGAATGGACTGGTCGGGTCAAAAGGAATCGCATTTTTATTGACCGTGATGCCCACGGAATCCAATACATGCTCCGCTTCTTTACCTGTGATATTCAAATTGCGCGTATCCAACAGCATCAGATGGTTATCCGTACCACCCGATACAATGTTAATCCCCTCAGCCAGCAGTGTTTCAGCCAGCACCTGTGCGTTGCGGACTACGTTTTGCGCATAGGTTTTGAACGATGGCTGGAGCGCTTCACCCAAAGCAACCGCTTTGGACGCGATCACATGCATCAGTGGCCCCCCTTGAGTACCAGGGAAAATAGCTTTATCAATCGCTTGCGCCCATGCTTTGCGAGTCAGAATCAGACCCCCACGCGGACCACGCAGCGTTTTGTGTGTCGTTGTTGTTACAAATTGGGCATGCGGAACTGGACTTGGGTGAATTCCCGCTGCCACAAGACCTGCGATATGTGCCATATCCACCATGAACAAAGCACCTACATCATTGGCAATGGAAGCAAAAGCTTCAAAATCAATAGTACGCGGATATGCACTCGCGCCAGCTACAATCAGACGAGGACGATGCTTAAAGGCTGCCTTGCGCACTTCATCGTAGTCGATGCGGAAGTTGTCTTCGCGTACACCGTAAGCAGCAAAGTTATACAACAAGCCGGAAGCGTTAACCGGACTTCCGTGTGTTAAGTGGCCACCATGCGCCAGATTCATACCCAGTACAGTATCTCCAGGTTTGAGAGCTGCCAAATACACCGCCATGTTGGCTTGTGCTCCAGAGTGAGGCTGCACGTTAGCATGCTCGGCGCCGAACAATTCTTTTGCGCGGTCACGTGCGATGTCTTCAACGATATCTACATGCTCACAGCCACCATAGTAGCGTTTGTTCGGATAACCTTCAGCATATTTATTCGTCAGCACGGAGCCCATGGCTTCCATTACTGCTTCACTGACAATGTTCTCGGATGCGATTAGCTCGATATTGTGGCGTTGTCGTTTCAGTTCAAGTCCCATTGCTTCCATCACTGCCGGGTCACTTTTACGCAGGTGTTCCATCATGATTGATTACTCCCTCTCCATAGTCAATTGTTGGGTATACAAGCAAACGCCTGCTCCTCTGTTGGGTACCTCATCATCAATGCAAAAAAGATTAGTACAAACATGCCGCCATGCCAAATGCTAATCGCAGTTTCCGCCGACTTCTTGCTCCAGACTGTACACCGCCCGTTGTCCGCCAATAAGTGGAGGACGGGTGAACGCTGCTGTCACACGTGCTTCGCCAATCCAGCGAAGGCTTGGGCGAAACGGAACAGCAATGGGTCGCAGATGCATGCCAATCAGCGTTTCGCCGATGTCTATCCCGGCATGAGCCTGCACGTTCGCCGCCAAACACGCGTCGCTCATAGAACGATAGGCGACGGTAGCCATAGAGCCTCCTGCTGTACGAACAGGAACAGCTGCAACCTCCATCAGTCCCAATCGCTCCAGCACAGCCCGTTCAACGACCAGCGCTCGGTTCAAATGCTCACAGCATTGAAACGCCACATCAAAGCCATACTCCCTGCGAACAGACTCTACTCCAGACAACAGTTGCTGAGCCACATCGAGCGCTCCCGCCGTACCAATCCGACTTCCAGCCACTTCACTTGTGCTAACGCCGATAACCAGCAGGCGACCAGCCTTGAGACTGGCTGCTTCTGCGATTTCCCGCACGACAGAAGTGGTCTGTGCTTCCAGCGGAATCTCATGATCTAATTGTTCCACCATTGGAACCTCCTTTGGTTGAACAGCCTCTCAGAGACTAGGCACGGTCTCATGCCCCAAGTTCAACACACTCTCTCCTGATCACAATCTGACTATATTATAGCCGATGTTTCAGATTTCGAGCAGAAAAAATGGAAGAATCTTTAATGGAATCAACTCTCAGCTAAAAATCTGGCATAACTTGTATATGAAAAAAAGAGCAGTCCACACCTATGTGGAATTGCTCTTTTGCCCAGGCGACCGGCCGTATATCCGATGCTCCATCGTGGTTAATCCCACTTTTGTCGCCAGTTACATCGGATTCTCATTTTTCCACCTTATCTTAACGGATTAACCGCCGAAAATCAACAGATTCCGTACAAAACAGATGAGTAATACCAATTTTATTCGGAAGATGCCTTTAGCTTGTCCAGCAGCTTATGTAGTGCCGTACGGATTTCCGCAGCTGTGACATCGTAATCTTCTCGCGAACCGCCAAACGGATCAGAAATATCAAAGCCCGGAATCCGTTGGTGTAATTCAATCATTCGTTCACGCTCCTGCGCCGATAGCTCTTGTCCGAGTGAAGCCATCAACTGCTGTGAAGCATATAAACTATCCAACTCCTGTACATCATTCAACACCGCATCCCGGTTCTCCACATATTCCTTAAGCGTAAATACTTTGCCCGCCGTTTGGGGAAAGCGCTGAATTACGTGCTGTTTATGTCCTTGCGTCAAGGTTAAGATCAGATGCGCCCACCCGGCAAGCCCGTCGCTCAAAGGGGTTGAAGTGATCTGATCGGATATATCATGATCACGTAGAACCGCCTCTGCATGTCGGGATATCGGCGTGCCTTCCATCGCGGCTACTCCCGCAGAACGCACTTCCAGTTCTAGCCCATGCTCAGCAGCCAACTTACGCAGCATCCCTTCAGCCATTGGACTGCGACAGGTATTCCCTGTGCATACGAATAAGATATTCTTCAACGTTTTCACCCCCCGTATGTTAAAAAAATATATAAACAGAGGATTACTATAATTCTAATCCCTTACTATAATCCTGCATTTATTTTACACTGTCTACGCTAAAATCAAAACATAAACATAAAGCCGAATGCCAGCAAAATGGCACCGCCCACTGCTTCTCCATAATCTCCTAGATTGCGGCTGACCTTGCGACCCAGCAACAGGCCCAACATCGCCATTGCTCCCCCGCAAAAACCAAACGCCAGAACGGACAGCACCAGATCACTCTGGAACATACCCAGTGACACTCCTACAGAAAATGAGTCAACGCTCACCCCAAGTGCAAACAGCAAAAGGCCTAAAGGCGAACGATGATCCAACACCTGTACGCCGTCCCCTTTAAAGGAATTATACACCATATGCCCGCCCAAAAGGATGAGTAACCCCCCTGCGAAGTAGGCCGTCACATGACCTAATAAAGAACTCATATAATGGCCTGTGAACATTCCCAGCAATGGCATCAGAATGTGAAAAAAGCCAATAACAGTACTGATGCGCAGCACGTCTCGCAGGCGTATCCCCTTCATGCCGATCCCTACGCCCAGCGATAACGCATCCATTCCTAGCGCTACCGCCATGATCAGAATCGTTACAACCTGCCCGGCATGGGCAGAGGCTGCCAGCATACTCCATCCCTCCATTATCCGTCTGTTCTTGTACACGTTATGCGGACAAGGGGGAAATCAGTACAAGCATACACTGAAAGTACCCAATACCGAGATAAGGAGGGAGGAAAATTTAATATAAGAGGCTCTGATTCGACAGAAGCTACAAGCGGACGATTCGGTGACCTGCCGCTTTAAGCAGGCGGTTCATGACGGCGTCTCCCAATCCTTTCGGCGGACAGGATTCCGACAAAATGTAGGTGACGCCGTCCTCGTCGCAGCGGCGCAGCACGCCGTACAGGCGCTGCGCTGCCTCATGGAGCGCGTCCAGCTTGCCTAACGTGTAGACGCGCTCTCCGGCGTAGCCGGCGGCATGCTCGTCGAACGCGAGCACTGCCGTGCGCTCCCCGCGCGCGGAAGCCTCCGCCAGCGCGGCGCGAATCCAGCCCGTCACCTCAACGGACGACGGGCCTTGTACCACGCTCAAGCGGCCTCGCGGCGCGTAGTGCGTGTACTTCATGCCTGGCGAGCGCGGCGCCGGGCTGTCCGCGTCTTCCCCGGGCGTAGCGGCCAACGCCGGGTCCAGCACGACAGCGCGAGCAACCGCAGCGAGCTGCTCAGCCGTCACGCCGCCGGGGCGCAGGATGGTGACGGTTCCGTCGTCACCCGCCTGCACTACCGTGGACTCCAGTCCCACCCCCGTGGGACCTCCGTCCAAAATGCCGCCGATGCGGCCCTCCAGATCCTCCCGCACATGCTGTGCAAGGGTGGGACTGGGTCTTCCCGACCGGTTGGCGCTTGGGGCAGCCAGTGGACAACCCGCTTCAGCGATCAACCGAAGCGCTATCGGATGATCCGGCATGCGCACACCAACCGTGTCCAGCCCGGCTGTCACACGTGATGACAGTGCCTGCGGCACTACCGGCAATACGAGAGTCAGCGGTCCCGGCCAGAACATATTTATCAGCGCTCGGGCTGTATCGTTTATTTCTGCTACCATACCCTCTAATTGATCAGCATCAGAAATATGTACAATGAGCGGATTATCGGAAGGGCGTCCTTTGGCAGCAAATACCGCCTCCACCGCTTTTGTACTACGCGCATCGGCCCCCAGGCCGTACACGGTCTCCGTAGGAAAGGCTACCGTCTCTCCAGCTTGGAGGAGTAAGGCGGCCTCGCGTATGCCCTTTTCCGCCGTGATCCGAGTCTGTTCATCCCAAATTTCGTCAGAAACATCCCCGTCAGTGTTGCTCACAGGAACCAAACATCTTACATCCCACCATTGTGTATGGGAAGACTTCAATGCCTGCTTCAGCTCGCGAATTCCCTGTTCATCTAGCTTTTGCTCAGGTTTTTCCTTTTGCACAAATTCTCCGCGCAAGTCTTGCATTTGATTCGATTTATCGCTCATATCAGATCATCCCATATCTTATTGTCATACAGGCCAGTGATTTCGTTTGATCCCCATAAAGCTACTTTGAAAGATCAGTTCATTTGGCTCTGCCATGTGTATATCTATCGTAAGCTCCATTATAGCATATGGGGAAACTTACACTCCTCAACGTTTAGGCAAACAAACCACTCACCCAGTTACACAGTCCCGTAAGTGCATCCCACAGAAAAAAACGTACTTCCGGCTCCTTGTCAGTAGCATTCGTCCGACTATCTCCGTGATTCGTTTTTGCTGATACCGTTTGTGCCGTTGCTTCCCCACTGCCTGCATCAATAAAACATAGCGGAGGAAACAGCACGCACCACCAATTTTGACCTTTTCCTTGCCCCAGCGTAACCCGAAGTGCCTCATAATTCCCTGCCGGGTAGACAAGACCACCGTACATTTTCGTTGGGAAAGGTACGCTCGCCAGTTCCACCTGATGATCATATGCAATGCCGCGACGAGCCAGTTCCGTACCTACCAAACGGTCAATTTCAGGTAAATGAGCACCAATCAATGATCTAGCTTGATCTAAGCTTTGCGGGTTTTCCAGCTCACCCACCCAGGCATTCATCTGCTGTACAATAGCATCCCGTATTTCGCGTTTAACCAACTGATCCTCCGGGCGATCCGAATTGGCCAAAATACGCAGTCGAATGGAGTCATGTGGAATCACTTCCAGCCCTGCTGTTGCCACTCCTGATGCTAAGGTTCCTCTTGTTCCAGTGGTCATAGCAGCATCCGTCTTTTGACCTTCCCAAGACATCATTAATATCGAAATACAAAATAGTATCATTGCGGCTTGCTTTACCCAACTTCTCATTTTCGTCCCCCCAAACCCAAACTCTATCATGTCTATCAGTCTGTCCGGTTTGGGAGAGTCTAAACCTATGATTCTTGTAAAAGATTCAGGACCACTTTACAGATTTTTTTTCAAAAATACCCTCAAATCATGCTACACCAAGCTTCTGACCCTCACCGAGGAATATGAAAAAGCCCAGATTTCACAATCTGGACTCTCTCGTTGCACCGTTTCAACTCACACAAATACCAATCATTATCTAGCCACATTCCACCTGTACTAGGCTTTTTTCGCCTTCGTCAAGCTTAGTCTGGAAGGCTGTGGCAGATCATCCTCCAGCTCTTGGCCGTGCACCTTAATACTCATAACCAAGCCGATACTAGCCATGTTAATAAGCAACGAGGTACCACCATAACTTATGAACGGGAGCGTAATCCCCGTAAGCGGCATAATGCCCAGAAACGCACCAATATTCTCAAAAATCTGGTACAGCAACATGGACACAATCCCGACAATAATATACGGTCCGGCGCGATCCCGGCATTCCAGCGAAATCAGGATCATGCGGTGAATCAAAATAAAATATAACAATAGCAGCACTGAAGAGCCTACAAAGCCAAATTCCTCCGCTACGACCACAAAAATAGAATCCGCGTACGTATAAGGAACACGCCCGGACTGTACCGAGGTTCCTTGCAAAAAGCCCTTGCCCATCATCCCGCCAGAGGCTATCGCCAGCTTGGCATTTTTGGTATGATAAGACGCCTTCGCGGTTGCCTCTTCCGGTACCAACCAAGGGTCCAAACGCTCAACCCAGTGACTACGGCCAATCCCCTTCATAAAGGAGTCAATCTCATCGTGAAACGAAATATAAGCTTTGATCCCGCCGCCAACAGCGACTGCAAATACGATGAATCCGATCAACGCATGGGATGCCTTCACATTACCAATCCATAGCATACCGATGACGATAACAATGTAACCGAGCGCATTACCCAAGTCATTTTGTGCCATAACCATGGCAAACGGGACAAAGCTCACCAGTGCGACCGGAAGAACATCCTGAATAAAATACAGCTTGCTCTTGCGCTTTTTGATCAGCATATAAGTTAGAAAAACGATAAGGACCAGCTTGAATACCTCAGCAGGCTGAAGATTCAAGCCACCAATTTTCAAAAAGCCCTGAGAGTTGTTAACCGTCCCGCCAAAAAATCCGAGACCCAACAAGAATATTCCGCCTCCATATACGTACAAGGCTTTTTTAATGAATATCCGAAAATCGACCATCGCTAAACCCAAAATCGCCACAAAACCCAATATATAATACCCGATCATCTTCTGGTAGTCATTGCCGTGCTCTGCCAAGTTCGTAGGGCCCCTACCTGCGCTGTATACCGTTATGATACTAATCGCCATGAGCAAAACCAGAATAAAGATAACCGGACCGTCAATTTTTTTCAATTTCTGAAGCATGATTTCCCCCTGAGCCGTTTCTCGGTCATACTCCTCTTATTCTAAAGGAAAGACTCGCAAAAAGAAAATGCAGCACTACTCCGAGACACCTAGGACATGTCGCTCGATCCCTGCAAGGTCAGGAACGATTATAATGTTCTTCCAATGACCTGCCTGTTCAAGCAGACCAGCCACGTCTCTGGCCTGTCCCATCCCCAGCTCAAACCCGATTAGCCGCGGCGGAGCCTGAAGGAGTCCGAGCTGCTCCAGCATTGCTCGATACGGGCCGAGCCCGTCAGGACCACCATCCAACGCCATCCGCGGCTCATGGTCGCGTACCTCTGGCTGTAAGCCAGCGATGTCAGCAGCCGGGATGTACGGCGGGTTGGACACGAGAATGTCCACCGCCGTTCCCACGAACGGCGCCAGCAGATCGCCCTCGCGGAATTCTACGGCTGCGCCGTTCGCAGCAGCATTATGAGTCGCTACTTTTAACGCGGCAGCCGAAATATCCCCTGCCGCCACGCGCCAGCTCGGTCGCTCAGCCGCCAGCGTCACGGCAATCGCGCCGCTGCCTGCGCCGATGTCGAGCGCCTGCGGAGCGCCGCTTGGCCACAGCCGGTCGCCGTGCTGGAGTATCGCCTCGACGAGCAGTTCTGTCTCGGGGCGCGGAATCAGCACCGACGGCGAAACCGCGAACGGGCGGCCATAAAATTCCTGCCGTCCGATAATATACTGCGCCGGTTCACCCGCAGCTTTGCGGGCTATAATCCGTTCCCACGCCTCCTTGACGGAGGAAGGGAACGAATCACCCAGAGCAGCGTAAAACGCCGTGCCTTCCAACCCGAGCACATGCTCCAGCAGTAAGCGGGCATTGTGCTGCGGCTCCAGAACACCACAGCTTCCTAAAAAAGAAGAAGCCTCAACTAAGGCTTCTCTGACACTCATGTTCCGTTCCGGCGACATCCGATACACACAATCGCGTTCGTTCCCCAAAACTTAAACCTCTTGTTCCATCAAATCAGCCTGCTCTGCAATCGTGAGCGCTGATACGATTTCTTCGATCTCCCCGTTCATCACCTGGTCCAGCTTATGCATAGTTAGGCCAATACGATGATCCGTTACACGGCTTTGCGGGAAGTTGTAGGTCCGGATACGCTCACTGCGGTCTCCAGTACCTACTTTGCTCTTACGCTCGCCTGCATATTTGGCTTCCTCTTCCTGACGCAACATATCCGAAATACGGGCACGCAAAACTTGCAGCGCCTTCTCCTTATTGGAGTTCTGGGATTTGCCGTCCTGACAGGTTGCCATAATACCTGTAGGCATATGTGTCACACGCACCGCCGACTTGGTCGTATTAACGGACTGCCCGCCTGCACCGCTGGAGCAGAACGTATCCACGCGAATATCCTTGTCGGAAATTTCAATATCCACTTCTTCTGCCTCAGGCATAACGGATACTGTAGATGTCGACGTATGAATACGTCCACCTGATTCTGTTGTCGGAATCCGCTGTACGCGGTGTGCGCCGCTTTCGAATTTCATTTTGCTGTATGCACCACGGCCGTTAATCATGAAAATAACCTCTTTAAAGCCCCCGAGATCATTCATGTTCGCGTCCATCAGCTCTACACGCCAGCCTTGGGTATCGGCATAACGAGTATACATCCGATACAAGTCAGCTGCGAACAGTGCCGCTTCGTCACCACCCGCTGCACCACGAATCTCGATAATAACGTTTTTATCATCATTCGGGTCCTTCGGCAGCAGCAAAATACGGATTTTTTCATCCAGCTCCCGCTTGCGAACACTAAGTTCATCAATCTCCATTTTGACCATTTCACGCATCTCGTCGTCCAGCTTTTCACCCTGCATGGTTTTTGCAGCTTCCAGCTCTTCAACGACATTTTTATATTCGGTATATGCTTCATAAGCAGGCTGTAAATCAGACTGTTCTTTGGAATAATCTCTAAGTTTTTTGCTATCGTTCGCTACATCCGGATCGCAGAGCAGTTCGCTCAGTTTATCGTAGCGGTCCGCCAATGATTGCAATCGGTCCAACAAGCGATTCACCTCTTCAGTTAAATTAATATGAAACCAGCTTCAATTTCACTGGCTACAGCTCTTTATTATACCAACTAATTCATGAATTAGCTACAAGAAATACTGACTAATTTAGGATTTTGCAAAAATCCACACAACATGCAATACAATAAAAAGTCGCCGCCCTAATATAGGCAGCGACCACATAATCTAGCACATTTCAGAACACAAATACATTGAGTTATCGTCTTTTATATATCCGAATCGAGCATTGTACTCTGGAAATTATATATTAAACATTAAAACGGAAATGCATAACGTCTCCGTCCTGCACTACATATTCCTTACCTTCCAGACGAAGCTGACCACGTTCCTTAGCCCCGTTCATCGAACCAGCAGCGACCAAATCGTTGTAGGATACAACCTCGGCACGGATAAATCCGCGTTCAAAATCCGTATGAATTACGCCCGCAGCACCCGGTGCTTTCGTTCCTTTGTGAATAGTCCAAGCGCGTACTTCCTGCACACCTGCTGTGAAATACGTATACAGGCCCAGCAAGCGATAAGCTGCTTTAATCAGACGATTCAATCCGGATTCAGCTAATCCTAGCTCCTCAAGGAACATCGCCTTGTCTTCGCCTTCCAGCTCAGCAATTTCAGATTCTACCTTGGCGCTGATCGGCACCACTTCTGCATTTTCATCTATGGCAAAATCGCGTACCTTTTGCACATATGGATTGCTGTCAGCTTCCGTTACGCCATCTTCGCTAACATTAGCTGCGTAGAGTACAGGCTTCATCGTAAGCAAATGAAGATCGCGTACAATCAACCGTTCTTCATCCGACAATTCTAAGCTACGCGCCGGTTTATCAGCATACAGCGATTCCTTGATCCGCTCCAACACTTCAACCTCTTGGGTGTACTGCTTGTTGCCACCCTTCATGTTTTTGCGGGAACGTTCAATACGCTTGTCTACGCTTTCGATATCCGCCAGAATCAGTTCCAAATTAATAGTCTGAATGTCGCTGATCGGGTCAATTTTGCCGTCCACATGGGTAATGTTCTCATCTTCAAAGCAACGTACCACATGTACAATCGCATCCACTTCACGAATATGAGCCAGAAACTTGTTACCCAGACCCTCGCCCTTGCTCGCACCGCGCACAAGTCCTGCAATATCAACAAATTCAAATGCCGTTGGCACTGTTTTATTCGGTACAACCAGTTCAGTCAGCTTATCCAACCGCTCGTCCGGTACTTCAACGACACCCACATTTGGGTCAATCGTACAAAATGGATAGTTTGCGGATTCCGCACCCGCCTGCGTTATTGCGTTAAACAGTGTTGATTTGCCCACGTTCGGCAGACCCACAATCCCCGCTTTTAAAGCCATAATCAGAACAACTCCCGTTTATATAAAATATGCGTTATGCCATCCGTTAGTTTACCAACCCACATTATATATGAGAACCTATACACGCGGCAAGCATACGGTTATGAAATTCAGGATTTTGCTATATCCCTATTTAGATTTCTTTGCTCATCTGGATATCCGTAACCCGGTATCCCGATTTGCGATATACATGCAAAGCTCGCTCATTATGCCCAAATACATGCAAACCGATGCGGACAGCTCCCAGTCTGCGAGCCTCCTTTTCCAAAGCCTCCATCGCCAGCGTACCTAGACCTCTCCCCTGGTATGAATCGTATACAAGAATATCCAGTAGAAAAGCTTCTTTTCCTTGCGCGCCGTCCGTAATATTGAACCAGATATAGCCAGCTTCCTCCTGACTCTGCCCCCCGGCATCGGAAAACATCAACATATACAGGTGAGCATGAGGTGTGTCTAGCCTCTGTGGCAGGTATCGAGCAAAACTTTCTGCCGCACGTTCTGGTGCTTCTTCTACCGTCCATGTACCTGCTTGGATTTTCTCATCCGCATAGTCGGCAAGCGAGCGTTGTTCAAATCGATCATATTGCTCCGCATTCATCTGAACCAATGTAATAAGTCCGCTCATCCATTTACCTTCTTTCTTAGTCGAGTCGTGTCTTTAAGCCCTTCTATTCCATCTACCCCAATCCCAAACATGACCGTTCGGAGTTCCAGCTCCACCTGCTCCAGGCGTGCTTCCAGCGCTTCGCTGGAGTCAACCGCCGAACCGAGCAAAGAACGCCCGAAGCCTGCCATGTCAGCCCCCAGAGCGAGCGCCTTCGCTGCATCGACACCGTCTCTCAGTCCACCGCTACCGATCAGAGCACCATGTGGCTGAGCAGCTCTAACTTCCACGATACAATCAGCGGTTGAATTTCCCCAATCCGCAAACGCCTCCGCCGCGGCACGACGCACAGGATCAGGATTACGAAATTTCTCCACTTGGCTCCAGCTTGTCCCACCTGCGCCAGCGACATCAATAAAGGCAGCACCCGCATCATACAGTCTCGATGCCGTCTCGCCATCTATGCCCCAGCCTACTTCCTTCACTCCTACAGGCACTGAAAGCTGACGACACAACTCCTCGATGCGCTGAAGCAGGCCGCTAAAATCCAAATTCCCTTCGGGTTGAAAAATCTCCTGCAATCCGTTCAAATGCAGCACCAACATATCTGCTCCGGCAATTTCCACTGCACGGCGACAATCGTCCACGCCAAATCCGTAGTTCAGCTGCACCGCACCCAGATTGGCAAGGACCGGGATGCTGGGTGCTAGACGGCGAACCGCAAAGGTTGAAGCTAATTCTTCCCTTTCCACCGCAGCCCGTACCGAACCGACGCCCAGCGCCCAGCCGCGTCTCTCCGCTGTCTCTGCTAATCGCTCATTAATCGCTCCTGTCTCGGCGCTGCCGCCTGTCATGGAGCTAATAAGCAGCGGTGTTCGTACAGCCTGTCCTAAAAAGGTAGTATCCAGACGAACCTCGTCAAAATGCAACTCCGGCAGAGCGCAGTGCTTAAAGGCATATCGCTCTAGCCCGCTGGTGATGCCTTGTCCGGCCACATCTTCTTGCAAACAAAGGCGGACGTGCTCAATCTTCCGTTCGCCTGTCCGTGCGGCAGGTAACAAAGAGCCGGATCTATTAAAACCGTCAGGTGCTCCTTTTTCATTTTCTGTACTACTCATCTATGTTCCACCTCATCCAAAGTCACTCTGTTTATTGTATCAAGTTCAAGAAGCACAAATAAGACCGTTCCCGAACACGGTAACCGATCTATTTATCGTCTCTTATATCAAATATCGTAGCCCTTAATGTGGCTATTTTAAGATACTTTCATTGTATCATGGATGGAAAAATATATACACGATCGTGAACATTTTTTCTTTCGGAAACTCTACAGAAAAGCCGCTCCTAATTGAGCTGCCGCTTTTCTGCAAAATGCCTATTCGAAAGGACAATCCCTATCCCAGCAAGATAAAGGTCATTACAATCTCCTTTATCCCTTCATCGAATCAGGTACAGATGAAATGCTTTCTGCTTGCTCCTTCGTACGCCCATGTCCAAATTTGAATACGAGAATACCACTGATAATGACCAATACACCGATCAACTTGCTAAAGGTAAACGGAATCTTTTCTAATCCCAGCCATCCTAACGAATCCCACAACAGGGCGGTACCTAATTGTGCCGTCAATACAATGGAGATTGCATAGGTCGGGCCAAGTCGCTTCATTCCTTGTACCAGACAGAACACAACACCGACACCAATCATGCCACTGAACCAGTACCACGGCTGCATATGCTGTAAAGCAAATGTATTTTTCCCTTCAAAAATAAGACTCCCGAGTAAGGAAGCCAAGAACCCTGTTCCCAGCACCAATGTTGTTGTGGCCCACGATCCTGTCCGTTCATTCACCTTATTATTGAATATCGTTTGCAGACTGACCAAGGCACCTGCGATAATCGCCAATACAATTCCTAATAACATATTTTAACTCTCCCTTGATGATCCCTGATATTCTTCTGCCTTTATCCTAAATGCTCCTATTACAATGATTCATAAATATTATGTCCTGCCAGTTCACTCAAACCTTTTCTGTCCCGAATGACAATGTAACCTTTTGTCCGTTCAACCCATCCATCTTCAATCATTTTGCGAATGACACGGTTGAGATGTCTATAGCTGGTTCCGATCAAATTCGCCACATCTACCAGACTAGATGCACGTAATTCCTCATGAAAAGCCGTATTCGA
The DNA here is from genome assembly GCF_900116035.1 of Paenibacillus sp. cl130. NCBI lineage: Bacteria > Bacillati > Bacillota > Bacilli > Caryophanales > Paenibacillaceae > Paenibacillus > Paenibacillus sp. cl130. The sequence goes on along the minus strand of NZ_FOYG01000011.1, from coordinate 11,735 downwards.
TTCGTCAAAAGAAACCGATAGCAGGTAGCTCGCCAGCCTGACTTCCACCGGATACATGAGATTGAAACTGGAAAAGTCGGAGTCCAGGCAAAACTTTCGCGTGACAATATCCAATAGAAATTGCAGCAAAGGAGCATAGTCTCTGCCGTATTTGTTCATCCATTGGTGGTGAATACCGATCACATAGATCGGAGACACTGCCTCTACTGTGTTGATAACGTGACTACTCCGAATATATTCAACATCTCCTATGACCTCGATCGGTGTTTTGAAGCAAAGGATCAGGGTTTTCCCTTCTGTAGAACTGGTATAAATCTTGACCTTGCCCTGCACCAGTATATATAGATGTTCGATGGAATCTCCCTGTGAACAGAGCTTTTCCCCTCGCTCCAAACGATGCAACGACAAATAAGGATGTAGTGGCTCGTAGAGTATGGATTCCAACTCATGCAGCTGCAAAAAATATTTTAGCTGCTCTTGATCCTGAATTTCTCTCATTCCTAAGCTCACCTTCAATTTCTACATACTAAGCTTTCTTTACAAGTTAAAATTCTATTTTAGAGCTTCAGAATAATTACACCCGCGATCATCATACCAATACCTATAAATTGTGGCAGCTTCATCTTTTGCTTCACTATACCGAACCATCCCTTAATATCTACCAGGAAGGTTAAACACAACTGCGCAATCAACAACGCCGAGATCGTGAACGTAACCCCAATATGTTGGATTGCCGTGACTTCACTAAATATAATAATAGCTGCAAAGGCACCGCCCCAAAGATACATCGGCTTTACCTGTTTCATTTCAGCTACATTGCCATCCCTTGTAAACATCCAGACTAATGCTGCCAAAATAAAGCCTATTAGCTGAGTAACAGTGGCCGCCGGCCATGTACCGATATCCTGACTAATCCGTGTATTCGCTACCCCCTGTAGCGTAATACACGCTCCTCCCAGAAAAGCAAACAAGATTCCTCTCATAAATCGTTATTCTCCCCATGTAAATGACTTTTCTATATATTAAAGTATAGGGCAGACTCTCTATAAAGGACATATGTCCTCAATGAATAGTAAAACATACTCCATTTCATTCCATTCAGTATCCGCGTCAATCCTGCACACTTGCGTTAATAACTTGACAGTATCCCATCATAAAACTGCATGTTCCGGCACGATAAAATGGAATGCAGCATTCAATTGAGGAGTTGATCGTCATATGACTACACGTGATCCGCTGCATTCTGTGCCGGAATATCAAAGAAAAACCGGGAAAAAGGGCCGTACTCTTAAAATCGCTATTCTGGTACTTATTCTCTGGCTGATTACCGTCATGCTGTATCAGACCCATAAACCATTGCCTCCGTTCGTCTCCTATGAAAGTCAGGAATATTCAACCCATGAGGTAAACTTCTGGACGGATTTGACCTATCCCACCGGGGATGGAAGCACTGCACAGCATGAAGGACAAATTTTGAATCGTATGCTCGGGATCATTGATGAAGCCCAACAATTTATTGTCATCGACCTGTTTCTGTTCAATGACTATAAGCATAAAGGTCAACGCTTCCCCCAAGTCAGCGCACAAATGACCGATCATCTTATTGCCAAAAAGAAAGCTCATCCGGATATGCCTATCTTTTTCATTACAGATGAAGTCAATACCAACTACAATTCTGCCCCCAATCCTTTGTTGGAGAATATGAAGCGAGCAGGGATTCAAGTCGTGCAGACCGATGTAGACCCGTTGCGGGACTCCACCCCCATATATTCGGCAGTGTGGCGTACCTTTTTCCAATGGTTCGGGCAGCAGGGCACAGGCTGGATTCCCAACCTGATGGCCAGTGACGGACCTGATGTAACGGCTCGCTCCTATCTTAAGCTGTTAAACGTCAAGGCCAATCACCGAAAATTGGTTGCCAACGAACAGACAGCGCTCATTTCTACAGGCAACGTGCACGACGCGAGCGCCTATCACTCCAATGTAGCGCTGGAGGTGAAGGGGCCTATCATCGGAGACATTTTACAAACAGAGCAGGCGGTGTTGGACTTTTCGGGCGGTGGGCAGCTTCCTGCCTATACACCACAAGCTGAACCCAAAGTTCCATCGAGTAAGGACAGCTACCGGATCAAATATCTAACTGAGGGCAAGGTGTACACCTCAGTTCTGGATGGCATTGCGCAGACGAAAAAAGGTGACAGCATTCATATGGGCATGTTTTATTTGGCTGACCGCAAAGTATTGAACAGCCTGCTGGATGCCTCTGCGCGCGGTGTAAACATCCAATTGCTGCTGGACCCCAATGAAAACGCGTTTGGTCAGGAAAAAATCGGCATCCCCAATCGTCCGGTTGCCCAGGAGTTGTCCGATAAATCGGGCGGGAACATTCAAATTCGCTGGTATCATACCACCCATGAGCAGTTCCATACCAAACTGATTTATATCGCCAAGGCACAAGGAGAGCATATCATTTGGGGTGGCTCTACCAATCTGACCCCCCGTAATCTGGATGATTTGAATCTGGAAAATGAATTGTGGGTGGCCGCTCCGGCGGACAGCAAGCTGACCCGACAGGTTGCGGCCTATTTTGATAAGCTATGGAATAATCAGGGGGCTGAATACAGTTTGGATCTAACAGCTTACGAGGATCATTCAACATTTTGGAAAGATATTATATACCGTCTACAGGATATTTTAGGCTTTACTACATTTTAACTACGGGATACTGCTGCAGCGAATTCGTTTATGCTTACAGCAGCGGTGAAAGCAGCCGCGCGAGAGATTCCATCAAACGTTTGAACAGACGTTTTTTCATGAATTCTTCGCGTACGATCAGACTGGCAGAGTGCAAATCTCGTTCGTAGTCTGTTACCATCTGCTGCACACTGTGCGTTTGAATTAACAGAGCGTTAACTTCAAAATTCAAATGAAAGCTACGCATATCCATATTGGCTGTCCCGATGGTCGCAACTTCCCCGTCAATGATGAGGAGCTTGGAGTGGAGGAACCCTTTTTCATATTCATATACCTTGACTCCAACCTCCAGCAACGACTGGAAGTACGAATGGGACGCGAGGAACGGTAGCCATTTATCCGGTTTTGCGGGAAACAGAATACGCACGTCCAACCCGGACAGGGCAGCCATCCGTAAGGCAGTCAGGATATCTTCATCCGGGATAAAATAAGGAGTGGCAATCCAGACTGATTTTCGGGCAGATGTGATCATGGAGAAAAAGAGATTTTTAAGTACTCTCCGCTCATTATCCGGGCCGCTGGCAATAATCTGCACGCCTCCATCCGTAATGGGTTCAATATTGGGAGACAGATATTCGCTATCGAGCACCGACTCGCCCGTCATGTGAAGCCAATCCTGTAAAAATATAAGCTGCAACGTCCGCACAGCTTCGCCCTTCACAATCATATGCGTATCACGCCAAAAGCCGTAGGCTTTGTTGCGGCTGAGATACTCATCCCCTACATTTAGTCCACCAATTAATCCGATATTACCGTCGATAACTACAATTTTACGGTGATTACGATAGTTTACCCGGCTGGAGAAAAACAAGATCCGAGCACCACCGTATGCAACGACCTCTACTCCTGCATCTCTCATTTCCTTCAAAAATGACTTCGACAACTGAATACTGCCCACCGCATCGTACATAAACCGAACCTTAACACCCGCTTTGGCCTTTTCGATCAAAATCTTCTGAATGCTGGTACCGATATCATCCGACCGGAAAATGTAATATTCCATATGGATATGATGCTGCGCCTTGCGCAGTTCTTCCAGCAAAGTGGAGAAGGTTTCATCTCCATTGTTCAGAATTTGAGTCTCTGTCGCAAAATAAATCGGGGAGCGGGCCAGTCTGCGGGCCAAACGCATCAACTGCTGCTGCTCATCTGTAAAGCAGGTCAGATCCCGTTTGACTCGCAAAGCATCCTTTTCAATGCGGTCGTAAGCCTGTTGGTCACGCAATGCCTTTTTGTCATACTTGCGACGCTTGAATACATTTTGCCCAAACAAAAAATAAAGAGGAAGTCCAACGACTGGCAGCAATGCCAGCAGCAAAATCCAGGACATCGTGGTGGAGGGATTACGATTCTCCGTAAAAATAATCAGACTGATGGAGATCACTGTCAGGGTGGAAAAAATACTGATGACAGTTCCTTCATTTTTGCCGATGTAATTAAACAAGCCAAAATAATAAATAATAAACACCATAGCCGCGATCAATACGGCCAGTAAGCTTCGCCTCATAACTAACCTCACTTCCAGTGGACTGCATTTGACAGGTATTCTTCATTATATTGTACATGAGCCCCTTATTTCTTCCCACTTTTTTATTAAAATGTTGATAAAAAAATCCAAAGAAAAGCTTTATACAAAACGCAATGATGCTGGGTTGACACTTACTTTTTTTCGTGTAAAAATAAACTAACGAACGTTAGGTAGGTGAAAATAATGGGGATGGAAGAGATTCGAAAGGCCGCTCTTTTTCAGTTTGCCACCAATGGGTATGAGGGAGCCTCCTTGAGCAGTATTGCCGCTGAGGTCGGTATCCGAAAACCGTCTATATACGCGCATTTCCAAGGCAAGGAGGATCTGTTTCTACAGGTGGCGAGGTACGCTTTTCAAGAGCAGAATTTACGTATTTTCGAATACTTTACGGAACGTAAAGATCAGCCGCTTAAGCATACCCTGCATGACTTCTTGTTTTGGATGGGACAGGAATATGAGAGCAACGACTCAGCCAAGTTTATGCTTCGCTTTTCCTTCTTTCCGCCTGTATCGTTGTATCACGAGGTGCTGGATATTGTTAATCCTTTTCTGGATAAAATGGAGCGAAAATTAACTCGCCGCCTCCGGAATACACGGGATCGGGAACCCTTTGGGCATATGGAGCCAGTGGATGTGGCTTTAGCCTTCATGACACTGGTGGACGGAATTATGGTGGAGCTACTGTACAGTGGAAGCATCAACTACCACCGAAGACTGAACGCTGCATGGCCTATTTTTTGGCGTGGGATTACGTTAACCTCACCTCATGAAGCGTGAAGCCGTCGAACTTATAAAATCTATTTTTGAGGAGAACATTCATCATGAATCGCAGTTGGATTTACGTTTTTGTTGGCGGCCTGATTGAGGTCGTATGGGTATCGGGTTTGAAGCATGCGGATTCTGCACTCGCCTGGGCTGTAACCGTGCTGGCTGTGATAGCCAGCTTTTATTTGATCATGAAGGCTGCGAAGCGTTTGCCTGTAGGCACGGTATATGCTGTATTCACCGGACTGGGGACAGGGGGAACGGTCGTAGGCGAAATGCTGCTATTTGGGGAACCGTTTCAATGGTCCAAAACGCTGTTAATTGCCCTTTTGCTGGCAGGTGTGGTCGGCTTGAAGTTAGTTACCGACCGTGATGTTCAGGAAGGGAGTGGTGCATAATGGCTTGGATTGCATTGGTTATCGCGGGATGCTCGGAAGTGTTAGGAGTCATCGGTATGAAGGGCGTTACGGTGGGCAAAGGCTGGAGGTCCTTAGTGCTTATGGTCTTATCCTTTGTTCTTAGCTTCTCTCTACTCAGCTATGCCATGAAAAGTTTGCCTATGGGAACTTCCTATGCGGTATGGACAGGCATCGGAACGGTTGGCAGCACGATTACAGGCATGTTCTTGTACGGTGAACAAAAAAGCGTACTGCGTGTTTTATTCATCGCCATGATTCTTGCCGCAGCATTGGGATTAAAGCTGATATCTTAGCATGAGCGAATGGCATCAAATGTTGCAAATTGCTGATCTTAAAGGAGTGATGCCTTGTGATTACCACCGTAACGCTTAACGCGGCTGTGGATAAAATCTACACGGTTGCAGGCTTCGGTTTGAATGCCGTCCACCGCATTAAAGGCGGCCTGACGGTACCGGGCGGCAAGGGCGTGAATGCCGCTCGCGTCATTCGCACGCTAGGCGAGCCTGTACGAGCGACCGGGTTTGCTGCCGGACACACCGGACGGCTGCTCATTGACGGGTTGAGCGCAGAAGGCGTAAGTGCCGATTTCATTGAAACGGCACATGGGGAAACCCGTCTCGCCATTACCGTGCTCGACCCGTCCGCGCGCACGCAGACCGAGCTGATCGAGAGCGGACCGACCATTGGGCCGCTTGAATTAGCCGCACTGCGGCGCAAAATCGAGACCCTTGCCGAGGATTCGGCTTGGGTCGTATTCTCCGGCAGCCTGCCACCCGGCTGCCCGCCCGATCTGTACGCCGAGCTGTGCACGCTGGCGAAGGCGCGCGGCGCGCGGGTGGCGCTGGACGCGAGCGGTGAGGCGCTGCGCTTGGGGCTGCACGGAAAGCCCGACCTCGTGAAGCCTAACGAGGACGAGGCCGCCCACTTCGCGGGAATCGACGCAGCGCGCCCGGATGCCGCTGAAGCGGCGGCAGCAAAGCTGCTGGAAGCCGGAGCGCAGCTGGCCGTCATCTCGCTCGGCGCGCGCGGGGCGCTGGCGGTAACGAGCGATGCGCGCTACCTCGTGAGCCTGCCAGACGCGGACATTGTCAGCGCGCTCGGCAGCGGTGACGCCATGGTCGCCGGGCTGGTCACCGGCGCGGCGACGGGGCTGGATCTCCCGGCCATGCTACGGCAGGGAGCGGCCTGCGGCACAGCGGCAGCTCTGCACGCCATGGCCGGGAAGATCGAGCTCCAGGACGTGAAACGTCTGGAGCAAGGCATTACGGTGACGCTGTTGTAATTCAGCGTCACTTTTTTTATTTCATCCAAGCATTCGCTTGTCTTCATTTCACAAATACAGTTATTCCGAATGCTCTATATTCCAAATGTTCGGTTCTCCGATTGGCTTACAGCAAAACCCTGTTTTCCAGTATATTTTTCATACAAATATGCGACTTCGAAGGACCTAGCTTAACTAGGGAATCCTGAAGCTCTGCAATTTCCTCTACCGACGCGGTTTGTACCTTCATGAGATAATTAAATTCTCCACTAATGCGAAATAAATCGGTGACTTCCTTCGCCTCTCTACAAAATTCAACCAGCTCTTGGCAATGTTCTGTCTTTATTAGAATAAATGTAGTCGTCCCTCGATTCATTTCCCGTAAATTAAATACGGTGCTATATCCAGAAATAATCCCTCGTTCTTCAAGCTTGGTTATCCTTTCTTTAACAGACGGCTGTGACATCGAGATTTCTTTACTGATTTGGGAAATAGTTATCCGAGCGTCATGCTGTAGCAATTTCATGATTTTGTAATCTATATCGTCAATGTGATGCTGCATATCGAGCCCTCCTAACCTGAATTTAAAAAATAATATTTTTCACCCAAATTAACTTTTATTTAATAATTAATATAGTATAAAAACCTTACTTTAAATATATAAGCACCACATAATTATTCATATAATAAGGTTCACTTACATATAAGGAGGATCTGAAATGAGCGTAAAGGGACTAGCGCATGTTGCCATACAAGCCCGTGACTATCAAGCGACCATTGCATTTTATACCAAGGTATTGGGATTTAAAAGAGGACATCACTGGAGTCTTCCGTCTTTTCGAATTCAAGAGGCTTCCATGCTGATCTCACCCGATCAGAGAACCTGTCTCGAAATTTTTGATAATGATGCTGTCATTCCTGCCCAAGGAAAAAAAGCTTCATCCGAGCAAGAGATTGCTCACGGGGCTTTATTACACTTGGCATTTTACGTAGACAATGTAGATGAAATATATCAAAAAGCCCTTGCCCACGGAGCAAGAACCTTTGTGGAACCCAATCAACTTACACTTGGGGAACCTCCTCTGATTGTAACAAATGCATTAGTCCACAGCCCTAATGGTGAGGTTATCGAATTTATCAAGGATGTTGATTTTGATATGTCCCTATCGAGCAAAAAGTAATCCTCGCAGCATTAAAAAGATCCACTTCCCGGTGAAGTAGGATCTTTTTATATTCCATACAGCTCTGCCGTTATCTCTATGGAAGAATTAAACTGTTTCTAAAAAAAGTCCGATATATTGATTATCGCTTTGTTTAAAGGAGTAGATTATCATCTCAATTGATTTCAATGTGTATTGGTTTCATTTTAGCTCCGATCTGCTGATGCCATTGTTCAGCTTGATTGGACTGCTACTCATCTATTTGGGATTCAGAACGATCCGTCGTCATCGTTATCGTAAACGCCACTGGGTCCGTACCAAGGGGCAAATCGTTGATGCGCATATCGAAGTAGATATTGATGTCGTTCCCTTTGACCGAGATGATCCGGTAGATACTAGCTACACCCGCCGATTAAAGGTACGCTTCTATACAGCTTCAGGTGAAGCCGTAGAATTCTGGAATCCTTATAGCACCAACCTAAGCCTCAACCGGGTTGGCAGCAAAATTAAGGTATTATACAATCCATCCAACCCTCGGGACGCCCGAATTGCAGGCGGTATAAATGGTGCTGGCTGTCTGGCCTTTATGCTGTTTTTGATCGGTGTTCCCTTTGCTTTGAGCGGGGTATTCGCTGTTTTGAAGTTTTTCCTCTAACCAGGCTTGGATCACATACTGGTAATAAAATTTATCGCCATATACATCGCCAGGCCTAAAATAATCAGTGCCGATATTTTGTTGAGCACAGTCCCAAACTTCCCTTCTGAATCCATACGTCCCACGAGACGCCCCGCCGTTGCCAGACCGATAAACCATATCCAAGATACGGACACGGCAGCCAGACCAAAGGCCCAGCGTTCCCCGCCGTCATATTGAAGGGAGCTGGTTCCAATTACCCCAACAGTGTCGAGTATGGCATGTGGATTCAATAGCGAAACCGAAGCAGCAAAAATCATCTGTCGTTTCGGGCGCATCGCCTGACTTTCTCCTGAGGAAGCTGCCTTCGACCTCCATAGAGTCCAGGCCATATATAGCAGAAACAAACAGCCCGCTGCATAGAGTACGTTCGTGAGCCATAGAAATTGCTGCAAAATAAGAGACACGCCCCCAACCGCAAGCGTGATCAGGATTGTATCACAGATACCCGCTGTAATGACAGCAGGCAGTGCATTGCGAAACCGCGACTGGGACGCCCCTTGATTAAACACAAATACATTTTGTACCCCTAAAGGCAAAATCAAACCCAGCGCCAATAAAACGGCATGGATAATAGCTTCCAACATGTTATGTACTCCCCTCAAAATCATTACACTTCTTCTCTCTCATGTCCTGTTATTTCCTTCCGTTCTTGACGTGGTTATCGTTCTGGTTTTTCCAGGTTCTGTGCACGTTTGGTACGTTTTTGTATATGCTCCAATTGCTCCACTGTAGTCTGATAATCTTGCGGGTAGTTCATATTAAACACAGCTTGCCGCCACATCTCTAAGCTCGCACCTGGCCAATCGCCCGCTGTCTCATAACGAACGTTCAATGAATCTAGCCAGTCGATCAGACGAAGACGGTCACTACGCAGACATTGCTCGGCAGACGGCAACACACTTTGATGGTATATGCCTAGCAGCGGATGTATACGTCCATCCACCGAGGCGATCACTGCCTGTAACGCAGGTTGTGCTGGCTGGGGCAATGAGCCATTTCCTGTCAAGGTTATATGATCTCCTTGTACTTGTTGCTTTCCTTGTTCACTGCTTGTCTCTTGCGCCGCTGTCCAGTTCGTTGCGTGAGTAAGCAAAGCACACAATATCTCTGGCTGCACGAAGGGCATATCGCAGGCAACGACAATGCCCCACTCCGTTCTGGAAGCAGAAAGCCCCGCATGAATGCCGCTCAAAGGCCCTAAGCTGGGATACAGGTCTTTTGTCGTTTCCAGATCAAACTCTCTATACTGTTGTGCATCCCGGGTCACTACAATAACCCGTTTTGCTACCTGCCCTAGCACAGCAGCTATTCTCTCCAGTACCGTAATCCCTCCCAGCTGAAGCAGCGCCTTGTCCTGTCCCATTCTGCTGGAGCGTCCGCCTGCCACGATAATTCCAGTCACCTCCACCATCACCATCGCACCTCCTTTTTGCTAGACAAATTCTATCATTAAACACGGATAAATCTAATAATATCATCTATATAAAGTATAAAAAATGGCGATCCACCTGGATCGCCAAAAAAAGAGGGTGCCTATTCGTCTAGTTCATTACTTTTAATTCGTGAACTTAATAAGTTGCAAAAATCGTTTTATTATGGAAGTAGCCTCCGCCCGGGCCGCCTGCTGTTTGGGCGCAAGCAAGTCGGGAGAGACACCCTTAATTAAGCCTTGCTCTGTAGCCTGCGCCATAGCATCTTGAGCCCAAGGAGAAACAGTAGATGCGTCACTGTAAATCTCTTTATATTTCTCATTAGCAGGACCAGCATTCAGTGTTTGAGCATAATGTACAGCCTTTTCTGTAATAACCACGATTTCCTCACGCGTAATTAACCTTTCTGGTCCAAATGACTGATCCCCATAACCACGAATCAAACCAGCTTCCACCGCAGCTCCAACACTACCAGCATACCAGGCATTTTCTTTCACATCTGTAAAATGTTCCGTTAACGGCTTTTCCTGCATACCAAGTCCGCGAACAAGCATTGACACAAATTCAGCTCTTGTTACAGCCCGATTTGGTTCAAAAATATCAGACTGAACACCTTGGACAATCAACTTGTTTGCCAGCATCTCTACATCTTTCTGCGCCCAATGATTTTCTAGATCCTTAAACTTTTTGTCTGCTGAGACTACAGCATAAATGCTGTTATGGTTTGATTTGATGATTGCCTCTAATTGTCCATTCACATTCCGAATCAATACAGGAACAGATGACAACACACCTGTCTGAGGATCAAACCATACGGCCGCTACATGCTCAGGATCAACTTCATGATCGAGAATCAATTTCCGTTCCACGTAATGCCCGAAAAATTCAGTGATCTCTTGATCTCCAGCCATAAGCTTGAAATCAACCGGGTTTACCACAACATTCGCTAAACCCGTGTCAGCAATAGCTTGTCGCACTTGTGCACCGTTTTCGCCTGACAACGCTGAAATTTCAACGATCAGGTTGTCTTCAGGATATAATGAGACCAATTTGTCAACTAATTCAGCAGAAAGAGTAAACTGGGCTACTGCTGTGTGAATGCTAATCGGCACCTTTGTATTTTCTTTCTCATATTCCTTTAAAAAGGTAGAAGGTATACTCACTTTTGCTGCTTTATTGTACCCCGAGGCGTCCACGACCAACTCTTTCTGCTCACCGATTGTAACATTCAGGGCTTGGCTGACGTCTCCATCATTCAAACCAATAAGTTGAATAGTGCGGCTCTTATCGGCTACTGTCTTAGCGTCTGTTGATACGACACCCGTCTTGGTCTCTGTTTGGGAAGTCGCTGACGAGGTATTCTGAGCTGACGTTTCTTTATCCTTAGAACGATGTGAGCGCTCATCTAGCGTACGGAACGTCCAATCCTCCGGCGTATGCATACCCACATACGGATTCATCGCCAAATCCGTCAGTGCTCCCGAGGTGATTTCCAGATAGTAGGACTTTCCTTGTTCCAGTCCACCCGATAACCCAATGTACGCTATATTTTCCTGGCCTTTTAACGTAAAATTCGAATTCCCAGCTCCGGATACCCGCAGCTCTCGCACTACAGCCCCACCCGAGACTTCACGGAGTCTTACGTAACCGTGGTTCCACTTCATCGGCTCATTAAACTCCAGCATAAAGCCTGCATACTGGCCTGCACCACTAAGCTCTGA
>NZ_FOYG01000015.1:0-62958 GCF_900116035.1 Paenibacillus sp. cl130 | reverse complement strand
AAATTCATGTTTGGTGGCGATAGCGGAGGGGTTCCACACGTACCCATCCCGAACACGACCGTTAAGCCCTCCAGCGCCGATGGTACTTGGACCGCAGGGTCCTGGGAGAGTAGGACGTCGCCAAGCAAAAGTGAAAAGGATGATAATCTCAATGAGATTATCATCCTTTTTTTATGTGTTTTTAGATGGCCACCTGCTTCTAAGGTTGACAGAGGGAAGAGGCTTTGCCACACTCTAAGTGTATAATCTTTTTATGGATGCCCAAGTATACAAGCGAGGTGACGAAGTTATGGAGATCAGACAATTACAACGTGAGGAATTTGAAGCGGCTATTGAATTATCTCAATATGCTTTTCAGTTTACAATGTCCCTGGAGGATCTGGAAAAATCCAAGAAGAAATTCAAACCAAAGCAAACATGGGGAATATTCGACGGACATGACTTGAATGCTAAACTGACTTTGTTACCCCTACAGGTATACATAAACGGTCAGGTTTTTGATATGGGGGGCATTGCTGGTGTGGCAACATGGCCAGAAAAGCGTCGCGGAGGCATGGTGTCACGTTTGTTGACGCATGCGCTTGAAGAAATGAAGTCTGCGGGACAAAGCCTTTCTTTTCTGCATCCATTCTCCTTTGCCTTCTATCGTAAATTTGGATGGGAAACGTATATTGAATATAAAAAGTACGTCATTCCCATTGATAAATTCCCTACAAAACTTAAAACAGAAGGTACAGTCAAACGCGATGTCAAAGATATTTCAGAACTGGACCAAGTGTATCAAGCGTATGCATCTCGTTATAATGGCACGCTGGTACGAGATAAGGAATGGTGGCAAGAGCGGATTTTAAATGAGAACTATCGAACTGCGGTATATTACTCTGAAACAGGCGATCCTCAGGGATATGCACTATACAAAATTGAAGATAAACAGTTGAATTGTGATGAGTTGGTATATGAAAATGAGACGGCTCGTCGGGCTTTATGGACTTATTTTGCAAATCATGACTCAATGATAGCCCAAGGTAAATTTAATTACGTTCCAGCAGATGACAATCTGCCATTTTTACTCGATGATCCACGAATTCAACAGGAAACGGTGCCTTATTTTATGGGTCGTATTGTGGATGCAGCTGCTTTTGTAAAGAGATACCCTTTTGAGCAGATTGGAGAGGAAACAAGTTTAACCTTAAGTCTGACAGATCGGTATGCTCCATGGAATGATGGATTATGGAGATTAACGATTACGACGAAAGGACAAGGCCATTTGGAGAGAGTGGATATAAGCTATTCATCTGAAAACGCCATAGTAGCTGACTTGAAACTTGGGATTCAGTCACTGACGACTCTGATGCTTGGCTACCAGCAGGCTGATGATCTGTATAAATGGGGTCGTATTGAAGGCAGCAATGAGTCTGTGTCTGCCCTTAAACGTGTAATACCAGTAAAACAAACGTTCTTATTGGATTTTTTCTGATAAAGGCCATTTAGTTCTTCTTAGGCTCCATCTTTCAGGGAACATGACTTGTGTGGTTATCATAATTTTCAAAACTCTTTCTGTAATGGGAAGAGTTTTTTTTATGGTATTGTATAAAACATAATTAGATTGCGAAAAATGGTATTGACCCCTTGGCAAAAATGAATAATGTGCTATAATATAAATATAGTCAAAGAAAGTCAAAGTCAATTAAGCCTAGTGTGATTCTGTAGAAGTACTATGCTGATGAATTAGCTTATAAGGTAATTTTGATAGCAAAGAAGTAAATGAGGATCGAAATGATTTGCGTATAGTTAGGAGCTGACTCTTATGAACATAAGAGAAGTGTATGATTAATCGCAAATAAAGGCCACACTAGAGACAAAACGGTACAATTCCAATGGATGTAGATCAGGCAATAGCCTGAATACAGCTTAGATTCGTGACTTTACCGTTTGGTTAAGTTCAATATACGGCGGACTCTGTGGAGCGTGAAATGTACTTGAATACTTGCGTTTCCGTTAGTGGAGGATGATGAAATGCGCAATGTTTCCGATATTATTGAACAATATTTGAAGAGTATATTGCTGGAAAGTCCCCAAGGTTTAGTGGAGATTCAGCGCAATGATCTGGCTGACCGCTTTTCCTGCGTGCCGTCGCAAATTAATTATGTAATTAGCACCCGGTTTACGCTGGAAAAAGGCTATGTGGTGGAAAGTAAACGCGGTGGCGGGGGCTACATTCGTATTCAGCGAATTCAGCTGCCTGCACAGCATGCCATCCATACACATCTTCATCAGAGCATCGGGGAGGAAATAAGCCAATCGGCAGCAGAAGGTCTGATTTATCAGTTAGAGGAAGCCCATTTTTTAAGCAAAAGGGAAGCTAATTTAATGAAGGCTGCTTTATCAAGGGATACATTATTACTGAAGCTTCCCTATCGTGATCAACTGCGAGCAAGATTGCTTAAGGCTATGCTGATCTCGTTGCTGGCGACCAAATAGTGTGTGAATAGAGACTAACGTTTGGATGTAGGGATTGGTATAAATCCTGACATTGAAGGAGGTGCTTTTATGCTGTGCCAAGAATGTAATATGCGGCCGGCAACTTTGCATTTCACCAAAATTGTGAATGGCGAAAAGACAGAGTTTCATATTTGTGAGACGTGTGCCAAGGAAAAAGGGGAGATGATCCCTGGAACACCTAACGGCTTTTCGATTCATAGCTTGTTGTCGGGGATGCTGGATTTTGACTCCAGTACAAAGAGCCAATCTCCAGGCCACAGTGGTCCGCAGAACCTGCAATGCAAGGATTGTGGCATGACCTATGCACAGTTTAGTAAGCTGGGACGTTTCGGATGCCCGTCGTGCTATCAATATTTTGATAGTCGTCTGGACCCTCTGTTCAAGCGTGTGCATGGCAGTACGAATCATGTTGGTAAAGTTCCGGTTCGCACTGGAGGCCGACTGAAGGTTAAACGGCAAATTGACGATTTGAAAAAAGAGATGCAACAGCATATTGTACAGGAAGAATTCGAATCAGCTGCTGAGCTTAGGGATCAAATCAGAGAGCTTGAAAAAGAAATGACTGAAGAGTAAAGTTTGTGAAGAGTAGGAGGGATGCGTAATGCCCAATATTCGATTTACGGAGAAGCCGCTAAGTGACTGGATGCGTGGTGATGCTGCGGATTCGGAGATTGTCATTAGCAGCCGGGTGAGAATTGCGCGTAACTTGCAGCATCTGCCTTTTCCCATGCTTGCTACCAATCAGCAGTCGGAAGAAGCACTTCAACGCTTGACGGATATCCTTCAGTATGATGATTTAGGCGGTTTTGGTACTTTCCATACGCTGAAAATATCCGAGTTGGATGAGATCGACAAGCAGGTGCTGGTTGAGAAGCATTTGATTAGTCCAAATTTGGCAAACGAATCTCGTAACGGTGCTGTTTTAATTAGCGATGATGAATCGGTTAGTGTTATGATAAACGAAGAGGATCATCTGCGTATCCAGTGCTTATATCCGGGATGTCAGGTTAGGGAAGCTTGGGAACGCGCTATGATTATTGATGATGCATTTGAAGCGCATGTTGATTATGCATTTGATGATCGGAGAGGTTTTCTGACCAGTTGTCCGACGAATGTCGGCACAGGTATGAGAGCTTCGGTGATGATGCATTTGCCTGCATTAGTTATGACTCATCAAATCAATCGTATATTGTCTGCTGTTTCACAGGTAGGTCTTACAGTTCGTGGCATTTACGGTGAAGGCAGCGAAGCGGTCGGAAATTTGTTTCAGGTATCTAATCAGATTACACTGGGACAAACCGAAGCGGAGATTATTGAGAATCTATATGGCGTGGTGCTACAAATTATTGAGCACGAGCGTTCTGCCAGAGAAAGGCTAATGAATGAATCTATGCTGCGAATTACAGATCGGGTGATGCGTTCATTCGGTATTTTGTCATATGCAGCAGTATTGGATTCCAAGGAGGCTGCACAGCGGCTATCCGATGTACGTCTTGGCGTAGATTTAGGGATTTTGGAGCGTCCTTCCACCGCAGCGATGAATGAGCTGAATGTGATGACACAACCCGGGTTCCTGCAAAAAAGCTTTGGGGATAAAATGAATACCGAAGAGCGCGATATGTACCGGGCGAAGCTGATCCGGCAAAAATTAGGCACAACCCTTTAATATATAGAATGATCTGAAATACACACTGTGGAGGTGCAGGATATATGATGTTTGGAAGATTTACGGAACGTGCACAGAAAGTGCTTGCTTTGGCTCAGGAAGAAGCTGTTCGATTGGGACACAACAACATTGGCACAGAGCACATTTTGCTAGGCCTCATTCGTGAAGGTGAAGGAATAGCCGCGAAAGCCTTAATCGGTTTAGGGCTGGGACTGGAAAAAATCCAGGATGAAGTGGAAACGCTGATTGGACGCGGTCAAGAGCAACCGACGAACATTGCCTATACTCCACGCGCCAAAAAAGTCATCGAACTGTCCATGGATGAAGCCCGCAAACTGGGCCATACCTATGTAGGTACAGAACATATTTTGCTTGGTCTTATTCGTGAAGGCGAAGGCGTAGCAGCACGTGTACTGAACAACCTGGGCATCAGTCTGAATAAAGCGCGTCAGCAAGTGCTTCAATTGCTCGGCAGCAGCGAGGCTGTTTCCAGCCATCATGGTGCTCCAGCTAATGTCAGCACGCCAACTCTGGACAGTCTGGCACGCGATCTGACGGCATCTGCGAAGGAAAACAACCTGGACCCTGTTATTGGGCGTAGCAAGGAAATTGAACGCGTAATTCAGGTGCTCAGCCGCCGTACAAAGAACAATCCGGTTCTAATCGGTGAGCCTGGGGTAGGTAAAACGGCGATTGCCGAAGGATTGGCCCAAAAAATCATAGCGAATGAGATTCCTGAAACGTTGCGCGACAAGCGCGTAATGACGCTGGATATGGGTTCTGTGGTAGCAGGCACCAAGTATCGTGGTGAATTCGAGGATCGTTTGAAAAAAATTATGGACGAGATTCGTCAAGCGGGTAATATCGTATTGTTCATTGATGAGCTGCATACACTGATTGGTGCTGGTGGAGCGGAAGGCGCAATTGATGCATCCAACATCCTGAAACCTGCTCTGGCACGTGGCGAGCTGCAATGCATCGGTGCGACCACGCTCGATGAATACCGCAAATATATTGAGAAAGATGCTGCTTTGGAGCGTCGTTTTCAACCAATTACAGTGGATCAACCTTCTCCAGAAGAGGCAATTCAAATCTTGTATGGTCTGCGTGACCGTTACGAAGCTCATCACCGTGTAAAGATCACAGATGAGGCTATTGAAGCGGCTGTAAAATTGTCAGATCGTTATATCACTGACCGCTTCCTGCCAGATAAGGCTATTGACCTTATTGATGAAGCGGGCTCCAAAGTAAGGCTGAATTCTTACACTGTACCGCCAAACCTGAAACAGCTGGAAAACCGTCTGGAAGATATCCGTAAGGAAAAGGATTCAGCGGTACAAAGTCAGGAGTTTGAAAAAGCGGCAGCGTTGCGTGATACAGAGCAAAAAATCCGTGAAGAGCTAGACGTGACGAAAAACCAATGGAAAGAACAACAGGGTCGTACAGATTCTGAAGTTACACCAGAGGATATCGCTCAAGTCGTTGCAATCTGGACAGGTGTTCCAGTCAGCAAGCTGAAAGAGGAAGAAACACACCGCTTGTTGAATATGGAAGAGTTGCTGCATGAGCGGGTAATTGGACAGGATGAAGCAGTTAAGGCAGTAAGCCGGGCGATTCGCCGGGCACGTGCCGGACTGAAAGATCCGAAGCGTCCAATCGGTTCCTTTATTTTCCTCGGCCCAACTGGGGTTGGTAAAACAGAATTGGCACGCGCCTTGGCTGAATCCATGTTTGGAGATGAAAATGCGGTTATCCGTATTGATATGTCCGAATATATGGAGAAGCACTCCACGTCCCGTCTGGTAGGAGCACCTCCAGGGTACGTTGGATATGAAGAAGGCGGTCAGCTGACTGAGAAGGTACGTCGTAAGCCATACTCAGTTGTGTTGCTGGATGAAATTGAAAAAGCACACCCAGAAGTATTCAATATTCTTCTGCAAGTGCTGGAAGATGGTCGTCTAACAGATTCCAAAGGTCGTGTCGTCGATTTCCGTAACACACTCATCATCCTAACATCTAATGTTGGTGCACAGGCGATTAAACGTAACTCCACGCTTGGTTTTACAGCTGTAGTGGACGCTGGGGCGGATTACGATAATATGAAGGGCAAAGTGATGGATGAACTGAAGAAAAGCTTCCGTCCTGAGTTCTTGAACCGGATTGATGAAATTATCGTTTTCCATTCTCTCGAAGAAAAACATATTGCCGAAATTGTGTCACTCATGTCTGAGGAGCTGCGTAAGCGCCTGAATGAGTATGAGGTGGACTTCGAGTTGACAGATAACGCTAAAAAATTCCTTGCCAAGGAAGGCTTTGATCCAGCGTATGGTGCGCGTCCATTGCGTCGTGCAATCCAGAAGCATATTGAAGATCGCCTGTCCGAGGAACTGTTGACTGGCAACATTACTAAGGGTGACTCTCTCTTCATTGATGAGGAGAATGGTGCATTGACTGTAACGAAAAAGGATAATGTATCTGCCAAGTCCTAAAGCAGTTTACTAAATAAATAGTAGAAAAGGGTGTCTCGCAGGCTGGAAAGCTATTGCGAAGACACCCTTTTTGTGTATAAAACACGGTAAAATGGTTGGGTAAATGCTTTGGGAAAGTTTGTGATATTGCTTTACGTCCGCCAAGCTTCAATGGTAAACTTTTATTGTTACAGCTCTTTCTGGGCTGTATGAACATAAATTTGACATTATCGTCGTCAATAAGGAGCCCAGGAATAAAGTATGGCTAAAGTGAAAACTAAATTTTCCTGTACGGAATGTGGTTATGAATCGCCCAAATGGTACGGAAAATGTCCTGGATGCCAGGCATGGAATTCCATGGTCGAAGAAACGGAAAGCGTTGTAAAAACTCAAGGAATGGGGTCTTCCCTTCTTACTCATAGCACAAAAGACAAGCCACTCCCTATTATAGAGGTGGAGAGTGGCAAAGAAACACGAATTTTGACGGGAATTGGCGAATTGAATCGAGTACTTGGTGGAGGTGTGGTGCCGGGTTCACTCGTTTTGGTGGGCGGTGATCCGGGAATCGGTAAATCTACGCTTATGCTGCAAACATCTAATGAGCTGGCTTTAACTGGTTTAAAGGTGCTGTACGTGTCTGGTGAGGAATCTGTCCGTCAAACGAAACTACGTGCAGATCGGCTTGGTGCCTTGTCCCCCAGCCTATACGTATTATGTGAGACGAATTTGGAGACGATTGAAGAAGCGGTGGACAGCTTGAAGCCGGAATTTTTGGTCATCGACTCGATACAGACCGTATATTTGCCTGAGGTGACGAGTGCACCAGGTAGTGTGGCTCAGGTGCGGGAGTGTACTTCACGCTTTATGCGAATTGCCAAGGGGCTAGGTATTGCTACGGTATTGGTGGGACATGTGACCAAGGAAGGGGCCATTGCAGGTCCACGTTTGTTGGAACATATGGTTGATTGTGTGCTTTATTTTGAAGGAGAGCGTCATCATACGTATCGGCTTTTGCGTGCAGTTAAAAACCGTTTCGGTTCTACAAATGAAATTGGTATTTTTGAAATGGCTGAAAGCGGTTTGCGTGAGGTGTCAAATCCTTCTGAACTATTCCTGTCTGAACGACCACTGGGGGTAGCGGGTTCTACTGTTGTAGCCAGTATGGAAGGAACCCGACCTGTATTGGTTGAACTGCAAGCATTGATTGCAGCTACGCATTTTCCATCTCCGCGCCGAATGGGCACAGGAGTCGATCATCATCGAATGGGATTAATCATAGCCGTGCTAGAAAAGCGGATGGGCATGTTTTTGCAAAACCAGGACGCCTATCTCAACGTAGCTGGAGGCGTGAAATTGGATGAACCGGCGGTGGATTTGGCTATAGCTGTGAGCATTGCTTCCAGCTTTAGGGATGCTCCTACCAAGCCGTACGACGTGATTTTTGGCGAGGTGGGACTGACAGGTGAGGTGCGTGCGGTATCCCGAGCAGAACAGCGAGTACGGGAAGCGGAGAAACTAGGTTTCAAACGGGTGATCATGCCGGAGAAAAGCTTGAAGGGCTGGACACATCCGAAAGGGATTCAAATTATAGGAGTAGGAACGGTGGCAGATGCACTGGCAGCCGCATTAGATTAGGGGGCATTGAGAATGAAAGAAGCGAGCCAACTGGATAAAATGAACGATTTGCTGCGGCTTGTGGCACCGGGAACTCCCTTTCGCGACGGGTTGGAAAACGTTTTGCGTGCCAAAACGGGTGCTCTTCTGGTCGTTGGCTATAGCCCAGAAGTTATGGAAGTGGTGGATGGCGGTTTCTCCATTAATTGTGATTTTTCGCCGAACTATTTGTATGAGTTGGCTAAAATGGACGGCGCAATCATATTGAGCGAGGATTTAAAACGAATTTTATATGCCAATACGCAACTGATTCCGGACTCCTCCATTTCTTCAATTGAAACAGGAATTCGGCACCGGACAGCAGAACGAGTTGCAAAGCAGACTGGCAAACTAGTGGTTTCTATTTCCCAGCGGCGTAATATTATTACCTTGTATCAGGGGACATTACGGTATGCGCTCAAGGAAATCGGGGTTATTTTGACGAAAGCCAATCAGGCTATTCAGACGTTAGAGAAATATAGATCCGTGTTGGGGCAAGCCTCTACGAATTTGACAGCATCTGAATTTGAAGAGCTGGTTACCATGCCGGAGGTCGTTAATGTCATCCAGCGGATCGAAATGGTGCTGCGCATCAAAATGGAGATCAAACGATTTATTAACGAGCTCGGAAATGAGGGCCGTCTGATTAGTATGCAGATGGAAGAGCTTGTCAGCAACATTGAGGAAGAAGCATGGTTGCTGTATAAGGATTATGCCAAAGACGATAGCGACGAGAAGATTCGTGAAATTATATTGGGACTCAAACGTTCTACGGACGACGAATTGTTAGATGTGAATCATATTGTACGTTTACTAGGCTACCCTTCTTCAGCTGCGACATCAGAAGAGTATATTGCTGCACGCGGCTATCGGGTACTGAACAAGATACCGCGTTTGCCGAATGTGATTATTCATAATCTGGTGGAGCGGTTTGGACGTTTTCCGCATGTCATGACAGCAACGATAGAAGAACTGGATGAAGTGGATGGTATTGGAGAGGTTCGTGCGCGTACGATTAAAGAAGGTCTTAAACGTTTGCAGGAACAAGTTTTCATTGACAGGCAAATGTAAATGTAATACAGTGAAAGGATTATAATGGAACAATTCATACATTGAGGTGAAGAGATGATTACCAAATCAATTCCGAACATGTGTACCTTAGGTAACTTGTTTCTCGGAATGATCGCCATTTTATTGGCTGTAGACGGAAAATACAGTCTTGCCGCTATTATGGTTATTGTCGCCATGTTGTTGGACGGACTGGATGGAAGGATGGCCCGGGTCCTGAATGCCCAAAGCGAATTCGGTAAAGAACTGGACTCCTTATCAGATATGATATCTTTTGGTGTTGCTCCCGCAGTTATTATGTACATGGTTGCTTTTCATGATGCGAATTCGGCTCTCGCTTGGACGGTTACTGCCATTTTCCCGATGTGCGGAGCGTTGCGTTTGGCTCGATTTAACGTACGTCCTGGTGTACCAGGTTATTTTACGGGTTTGCCAATTCCGGCAGCAGGTGGCGTATTAGCCACTTTATCCTTATTCCATAACGATATTTCATTGTTATACATGTCGATTGCCATGTTGCTGGTTTCTTATTTGATGGTCAGCTCCATGAGATATCCTAATTTTAAAAAGGTCGGCCTCCCCAAAAAAGCGATCTGGGTTGCTCCATGGGTCGTAATTGCAGCGGTGGTGTTGGCTGTTAAATTCCCTGACCAGCTGTCGAAGCTGATTTTTGTACCGCTGGTGCTGTATGCATTGTATGGCATGAAGCTGAACATTCGTAAGCTGTCACGCAGACGTGGACGTGGTCGGGAGCGTTCCAGTCAGGAAGAACAGGACGATCAATATCGTCATTCACAGCGTTAGTATCAAGCAAGAATAAGAATAAGCATTTATTTCCTTGAAGCATTTCAGGGAGATAAATGCTTTTTTTTATGCATAAAAAGTGAAAATACAGGGTTAGTTATGATGAAAATGGATCATACTGGTAAGAGAAATGCTATGTATCCAATAAATAGCAGACTATATGAAAAGAAAATAAAGGAGGTATAGAGACTCAATGTGGAGAAAGGCTATTTTAACTTTTACAGGATTGTGCGGAGCATGGTTTGGCTATACGTTATACCAGCGGGTAGGAGGCATTGTAACGTGGATGCCGCAATGGTTGAGTGATGGGTCTTTACCAGGAATGATTGTTTGGATGATGGCGGGAGCAGTGCTATTTATGGCTGGGTGTTCATTCGCAGGGGCATCCGTGGCGAATCGGTTGCAGCAGGGCATTGAAGGCTTGGTACGAATTCCGATGAACGAGATGATGGCAGGTGTGATTGGTTTAGCGGTGGGATTGATACTTTCCTTAGCAGTTTACCCGCTTTTTTCATGGTTGGGGGCCCCGGGTCAACTTATCCAGACGGCTGTTACCGTGATATGCGGATATGTAGGATTGATGGTTGGGCTAGAAAAGCGGGACGAGCTGTCATCCTTTTGGAGTTCTGGTTTTTTTGGTCGGGGAACGGGTGTAGAAGAACGCAAGCTGGAGGAACATAAAATATTGGACACCAGCGTCATTATAGATGGGCGTATTGCGGATATTTGCAAGACAGGTTTTATTGAAGGAACAATTGTAATTCCTGAATTTGTGCTGGAGGAGCTTCAGCATATTGCAGATTCATCAGATTTACTTAAGCGTAATCGTGGACGGCGAGGTCTGGATATTTTGAATAAAATCCAAAAAGAACTGGATGTAAATGTACTCATTTACGAAGGTGATTTTGAGGAAATTTCAGAGGTCGACAGTAAGTTGGTTAAGCTGGCAAAGGTGTTACAGGGTAAAGTTGTAACTAATGATTTTAACCTGAATAAAGTATGCGAACTTCAAGGTGTATCAGTGCTGAATATTAACGATTTGGCGAATGCAGTGAAGCCTGTCGTATTGCCCGGTGAGGAAATTATGGTGCAGATTATTAAAGACGGCAAGGAGCATGGGCAGGGTGTAGCCTATCTGGATGATGGCACGATGATTGTTGTAGAAGGCGGACGTGACTATATTGGCTCTCTGATGGAGGTGCTGGTCACGAGTGTACTTCAGACCTCAGCCGGCCGTATGATCTTTGCCAAACCAAAATTATTGGAAAAAGCTCAATAAACGCGGTATGATGAAGTAGATGTGTTATCATACGGATCGTCCAAGTGCGATCAGGGCAGGAGTTATTTGAATGAACAATCGGGTAGGAGTTGTCATTGTGGCAGCAGGGCGCGGCTCCCGTATGGGGACGCAGGAGAGCAAGCAATTTCTGCTTTTGCGGGACAAGCCCATCTTCATACATACACTTGAAATATTCGCAGCTATGCCCGAAGTGGATGAAATGGTGATGGTGACTGGGACAGGAGATGTGGAACGCTGCCGAGATTGGATTCATCAATACAAAATCGGTAAAAATGTACGGGTGGTGGCTGGTGGCAGTGAACGCCAGCATTCGGTTTATCGCGGTCTGCGCCACTTACAAGCGGGTTGGGTGATGGTGCATGATGGTGTGCGTCCACTAATTCAACCTGAGCTTGTACGTTCATGCCTTGAGGCAGCCCAGCGTACTGGTGCTTCTGTAGCAGCAGTACCTGTAAAGGATACAGTCAAGCAAGTGAACGGGGATGGTATCATTACAGCAACGCCGGATCGCCGAAGTCTGTGGAGTATTCAAACGCCACAGACTTTTCGTCTTTCCGATCTGCTGCGAGCCTATGAGGAAGCGGAGCAGTCGGGATTCTTGGGAACAGATGATTCTATGCTGATAGAGCGGCTAGGAATTCCGGTTACTGTCGTTCAAGGCAGCTACAAGAACATCAAAATTACTACGCCTGAGGATTTGGATATGGCGGCGTTATGGGTAAAAACAGAGGGAGAGGATATCAAGTGATCAGAGTGGGACAAGGATTTGACGTCCACCAGCTGGTGGAAGGAAGGCCATGCATCATCGGAGGTATAAACATTCCGTATGAAAAAGGTTTGTTGGGCCATTCCGATGCAGACGTGCTGCTACATGCCATTAGCGATGCCATCTTGGGCGCGCTTGGCTTGGGAGACATCGGGAAGCATTTTCCGGATAACGACCCAGAATTTAAGGATGCTGACAGTCTTAAGCTACTGGAGCATGTGTGGGGACTAGCTAAAGAGCGAGGATATCGCTTGGGGAATATTGATTCTACGATTATCGCACAAAAGCCCAAAATGGCATCGTATATTCCGCAGATGAATGAAGTCATCGCTCGGGCGCTGGAAGCAGAGGAGCTATCCCAGGTGAACGTCAAGGCGACCACGACAGAGCAACTCGGGTTTCCCGGACGGGGTGAAGGAATCGCGGCTCAATCGGTTGTCTGTCTTATCAAGTAAATGCTATCATCTTGAGTAATTCAATTTGGAGGAGATTATATGAGCACGGAAGTTCGTGTACGTTATGCACCAAGCCCTACAGGGCATCTGCACATTGGAAATGCCAGAACGGCATTATTTAATTATTTGTTTGCCCGCAATCAAGGTGGGAAATTTATTATTCGTATCGAAGACACAGATGTGAAGCGCAATATTGAGGGCGGAGAAGAAAGCCAACTTAAATATTTGAAATGGTTGGGTATGGACTGGGATGAGAGCGTAGACGTGGGAGGCGAGTTTGGACCTTATCGTCAGACTGAACGCTTGGACATATATAAAACGTACTGGCAGGATTTGCTGGACCGTGGTTTGGCTTACCGTTGTTACTGCACTGAAGAAGAGCTGGAGCGCGAGCGTGAAGAGCAGACGGCACGTGGGGAGACACCACGCTATTCTGGGAAACATCGTGATCTAACAGAAGAACAGTGCCAAGCATTTGAAGCAGAGGGCCGTGTACCAAGTATTCGTTTTCGCGTACCGGAAGATCGTGAATATACGTTTGACGATATCGTAAAAGGTCAAATTACATTCAATTCCAAGGAAAGCGGCGATTTTGTTATCGTCAAAAAGGATGGTATTCCGACATATAACTTCGCTGTAGCAGTTGACGATTATTTGATGAAAATATCGCATGTACTACGGGGCGAAGACCATGTTTCCAATACACCGCGGCAGTTGATGATCTTTGAAGCTCTTGGCTGGGAGCCGCCACGCTTCGGTCATATGACGCTGATTGTAGGCGAGGATCACAAAAAGCTCAGTAAGCGTAACGAATCCATTATTCAGTTCATGGAGCAGTATGACAAGTTGGGCTATCTGCCAGAAGCTATATTCAACTTTATTGCACTGCTGGGCTGGTCCCCGGAAGGCGAAGAAGAGATCTATGATCGGGAACAACTGATTTCGATTTTCGATCCTAATCGTTTGTCCAAAAGTCCGGCTGTGTTTGATACAAATAAGCTTGCTTACCTGAACAATCACTATATTAAAAAGGCTGATCCTGAGCGAATTGCCAGCATGGCGATTCCACATCTCCAGGCAGCGGGGCTGTTGCCGACTGAACTGTCTGCGGAACAACTGGATTGGGCTAAGGCCCTGGTTCGCTTATACCAGGAACAGATGACTTCTGCAGCCGATATTGTAGCGTTGTCTGAGTTGTTTTTCCGTTCACATCTGGAACTGGATGCTGAAGCAGCAGCTGTATTGGCCGAAGAGCAGGTTCCGGAGGTACTTAGAGCTTTTGCAGGTAAAGTTGAAACGAGCGAGGAATTTACAGCTCCACAAATGGCTAAGCTGATCAAGGAAGTTCAAAAGGAAACCGGTTTTAAGGGAAAACAACTATTCATGCCGATTCGTGTGGCTCTTACAGGCCAAACTCATGGACGGGATCTGAATGAAACTATCTTTTTGCTCGGACGTGACAAGGTACTGGATCGTCTTAAGGCACAAATTAAAGGCTGATGTTTCTTGTCAATTTGTTGTCTTTTCGCTATAATGACTCCATTGATACGGATTGATATTTACGTGTAAAGGCTGCGAACAGGAGAAGTACACTGCATAAGGGCATCTGCCAGAGAGGACGGTCGAGGGGAAACCCCAGGCTGAGAGCCGTCCAGATGACCTGCGGAGGAAATGCGCCTGGGAGCCGTGCGCCCGAACTCTCATTAGCGTCAAATGCTGATGTGACAAGGGCGTGCCGAGTCGTTCCCGTTACAGGACGCTAAAGACGAACTGCTCTGCTTTTTTATGCAGCAGGTATGTTCGAAGCAGAGTGGGACCACGTTCATGCGTCTCTGCAGCTTAGGCTGCGGAGGCGCTTTTTCTTTTTTATCAGACTCAGACTCATTATAGATAGAAAAATGTCGAAGAGTGCTGGTGGATGCGAAAATTGGCGGAACGTGAAGTGTTGTGATGATGCGGCAAGGATATGAAGGGAATAGGAGGGCGACATGTTCAGACATTTCAAATCCGACATTCAGACTGTTTTGGATAATGATCCGGCCGCCCGGAGTAAGCTTGAGGTCATTTTTACGTATTCCGGCGTTCATGCCCTTTGGGCACACCGAATCGCACATTGGTTTTATTTGCGAAACTGGTGTACTCTAGCCCGTGTTATATCCCAGGTATCGAGGTTTATGACAGGCATTGAAATTCATCCTGGCGCTCGTATCGGAGATCGGCTGTTCATTGACCATGGCATGGGAGTTGTCATCGGTGAAACCTGTGAGATTGGCGACGATGTCGTATTGTATCAGGGGGTCACACTCGGCGGGACTGGGAAAGAGAAAGGGAAGCGCCATCCGACCATTGGGAATAATGTTGTTATCGGCTCTGGTGCGAAGATATTGGGCTCTTTTACGATTGGGGCACAGTCCAACATTGGCTCCAACTCGGTTGTGCTCAAAGAAGTCCCACCAAACAGTACGGTGGTGGGCATCCCGGGGCGAGTTGTCAGACAGGATGGTAGGCGGCCAGACCGACTTAGTCATCAATTGCCTGATCCGGTTGTGGACTCTATGAGAGAACTTCAACGGGAAATTGAACGTTTGCGTGCAGAAATATCTGATTTGAAGGATGGGCCATCCGCTCAGAAACATCAGGTGACCCAAGAGAATAAATTAGAAAAATGATTTTCATGAGGGAGGAACATAACAATGCCGCTTCAAATTTATAATACAATGACGAGGAGTCGGGAGCCTTTTGTGCCACTGGAGCCTGGAAAGGTTAAAATGTATGTATGCGGACCTACCGTGTATGATTACATTCATATTGGCAATGCACGACCTGTAATTGTATTTGACGTGGTGCGGAGCTACCTGGAGTACTTGGGCTATGATGTAAACTATGTGGTGAATTTTACGGATGTCGATGATAAACTAATCCGCAAAGCTCGGGAACTTGATATGGATGTTTCGGCAGTTGCTGAGAAATTTATTGCTGCCTACCATGAGGATCTGGCAGGATTGAATGTTCCTGCTGCCAGCATGAACCCTCGTGTAACAGAGAGTATGGACCTGATTATTGATTTTATTAAGGAATTGGTAGACAAAGGCTATGCTTATGAAAATGATGGCGATGTATTCTATCGGACCAAAAAGTTCAAAGATTACGGACAACTATCAGGTCAAAATCTGGAAGAGCTTCAGTTCGGAATTCGCATCAATGTGGATGAACGCAAGGAAAATGCCGAGGATTTTGTACTCTGGAAGGCAGCGAAGCCGGGTGAAATTCATTGGTCGAGCCCTTGGGGAGATGGACGACCAGGCTGGCATATCGAATGCTCTGCTATGGCTCGCCATTATTTGGGGGATACACTGGATATTCATGGGGGCGGACAGGATCTGCAATTTCCGCATCATGAATGTGAATGCGCACAATCTGAAGTGATTACGGGTAAGCCTTTATCTCGCTACTGGATGCATAACGGATATATTCGCATAGATAATGAAAAAATGTCGAAATCACTCGGTAATGGTATTTTGGTTAAAGATTTGCGCGCTCACCATAAGCCGGAGGCTTTACGTTATTTTATGTTGTCGACACATTACCGGAATCCGTTGAACTATAACCAAGAGACTATGAGTCAGGCGGAGAACAGTGTCGAGCGGATCGCCAATGCAGTTGCCAATGTGAAGCATCGTTTAGCTAATGCGCTGGAAGGTAATGGGGGAGTATCGACGGAACTGCAAACGAAGCTCGACGGAATTTTGCAGCAGTTTGGCGAAAAAATGAATGATGATTTCAATACACCTGATGCGATTACTGCTGTATTTGATTGGGTTAGCGAAGCAAACCATTTGTTGCAGCGAGATGTCGTACATCAGGCGGAACTACAAGCTGTATTGCATACCTTTCATTCGATGAATAGCGTACTTCGCATTTATTCGGAACCGAGTGAAGAGTTGCTGGATGACGAAATCGAGCAGTTAATTGCAGAACGTGTCGAAGCTCGTAAGACCAAAAACTGGGGTAGAGCTGACGAAATTCGCGATCTGTTGGCTGCAAAAGGCATTGTGCTTGAAGATACGGCACAGGGTATGCGGTGGCGGCGAAAATGAGTGATAAGCCAATGAACTCAGAAGCATCGGAAGGTACGGGGAACTGGTTCCCGTACCCTGCATCCAAGCCAGCCCGTTTGATGCCCCCCATTGCACTAGCTTACATTGGTGATGCAGTGTACGAGGTAGCTGTCCGGCAATATTTGTTGGCTCAGCCTAACCTGCGTCCAAACCATCTGCATCGGCGAGCCACAGGGCTAGTCTCCGCCAAGGCGCAGAGTCGCATGTTGGGGCTATTGGAAAAGGTACTGACGGAAGAAGAACGCGATATTGTCCGACAAGGAAGAAATGCTAAATCAGGAAGTTTGCCCAAAAATGCTGATGTGCTTGAGTATCGGCATGCCACTGCACTGGAAGGGTTGGTTGGATCTCTTTATTGTGATGGACATTTGGACAGATTAAGAGAGTTGATTACGTTCGGAATTGCACAAATGGAAAATACAGAAAAATCATAAATGGGAACGGACTGGATGGAACAAGCATCGTCCGTTTCCCGGGAGGAAGCTAGAGATGGAAGAAGAATGGATTGCCGGTAAGCATTCGGTAACAGAGGCATTGCGTTCAGGCAGAACGATAAATAAAATATGGATTGCGGATAATGCACAAAAACATTTGACGCTGCCGATTACAGCTGAGGCGAAAAAAGCAGGAATCATTGTTTTGCAGGTGGACAAGCGTAAGCTGGATCAAATGGTTCCGGGCATTCAGCATCAGGGAGTGGTCGCGCAAGCTGCGCCTTTTGCCTATGTTGAAGTGGAAGAATTGCTCGCCACTGCTCGTGATAAGGGAGAAGAGCCGTTTTTAATTTTGCTGGATGAGATTGAAGACCCTCATAATTTGGGCTCCATCCTTCGTACAGCGGACTGTACTGGAGCGCATGGTGTTATTGTGCCGAAAAGGCGTTCTGCAGCTGTAACTGTAACGGTGTCCAAAACATCGGCAGGTGCTGTGGAGTACGTCCCGGTGGCGCGTGTAAACAATCTGGGACAAACCATTGACCGTCTTAAAGAAGAGGGTGTATGGGTAGTTGGTACGGATGTTACAGCGAAAGACCCTGTCTTTGGGAATGGAGTATTCACGGGACCGGTAGCCATTGTCATTGGTAACGAAAATAAAGGGATGGGCCGTTTGATCCGTGAGAAATGTGATGTACTCGTCAAGCTGCCAATGGCGGGGCAAATTAATTCCCTTAATGCTTCTGTAGCTGCAGGTGTTGTCATGTACGAAGTATTGCGCGGACGACAGGCACGGGGCTAACGATATGGCTGACATGCGGGATGTTCTGCTTGTGGACGGTTACAATATGATTGGAGCCTGGCCCGAACTTTCCGCACTGGTACAATCTGGTATGCAGGAAGCGAGGGACAGACTTCTTGAACGGCTGGCGGATCATCAGGCGTATTCCGGCAGAAGAGTCATCGTCGTATTTGATGCTTACAGGGTGCCAGGATTGGGTAAAATTTTTGCCCAGAGCAAAGTCCAGATTTATTTTACCAGAGAAAAAGAAACTGCTGATGAGTGCATCGAGCGATTAGTTCGGGAGCTGAGCAGTAAAAGAAGAAGTATTTACGTAGCCACAAGCGATCAGGTAGAACAACATGTCGCATTTGGACAAGGTGCACTCAGGGTGTCGGCGCGGGAATTACTGATCGAGATTGAGGAATCCGAAAGGGAAGTGCAGAAGCGAATCCAGCAGGATAGTGCCAAATTGTCCCGTAACTCGCTAGATGCCAAACTGAGTCCGGAGCTTCGAAAGTTGTTTGAACGATGGAGAAGAGAATAAACCAATAATTGGACCCTCCTCCATTTTGAAACCATTGACAATTTTGTTAGCGCTCTTCTTTTTTAGGTTGTTGTGGTTGACGGTATCAGGTTACATCGCGTATACTTGTCGTATATTTGAGAGAGTAACGGGTACCTTGCGTTGCAGCCGGAGGGATTGTTAGTGAGTGTGGACCTCAAGGATATCATGTTGTCAAAGTTTGATTACAAAAATGATGAAGACATTGTCGGAGCAGTCCATGAAGGTGATGGGGAAGCGCTGGAGTTTCTGATCAACAAATACCGGAACTTTGTGCGGGCCAAGGCCAGATCTTACTTCCTGATTGGTGCTGATCGCGAGGATATTATTCAGGAGGGCATGATTGGTCTCTACAAATCCATTCGTGATTTTAAGGGAGACAAGCTTGCTTCGTTCAAGGCTTTCGCCGAGTTGTGCATTACACGACAGATTATTACGGCAATTAAGACGGCTACACGACAAAAGCACATTCCTCTGAACTCTTACGTATCTCTGGACAAGCCCATCTATGATGAAGAGTCAGACCGGACGTTGCTCGATGTGATTTGCGGAACACAAGTAAGTGACCCTGAAGAGCTGATAATCAATCAGGAAGAGTTTGTGGGCCTTGAGGACAAGATGTCCGAGATTCTGAGCGAGCTGGAACGCAAGGTACTTATGTTGTATCTAGACGGACGTTCGTATCAGGAGATTGCAGAGGATCTTGACCGCCATGTGAAATCCATTGATAACGCGCTGCAACGGGTCAAGCGTAAACTTGAAAAGTATCTGGAAGTAAGAGATAGTTGAAAGTAGAGGCTGACAGGGAAAAGGCTCGAGTCCGAGTCTTTTTTTATTCGTTATAGGTAGATTATGCAGGTTTATAAGTGTTACAAATGATTTATACTAAAAAAGATGAATAATAGATATCGCCTTGATTTTTGAAGCAGCTTTTCAGAGAACAGTTTTAAAGGATGCACAGATGTTAAAATGCACCACAGCCGGGACTGCGAATTGTATGCAAACATTCGTTGACATGGAAAACCCCGTGTGATAAAGTGTTTTAGGTAGGCCTAAATTCGCGGTTTTTTTTAGGATCAATTATGAGACTTCCGGTGTTGGATGTCTTCGGGAGGTGCACATCATGCGGGTAATTATTACTTTGGCTTGTACAACATGCAAACAAAGAAATTACACAACGACGAAAAACAAGCGTAATCACCCCGACCGCATGGAGATGAAGAAATTCTGTAAGTCCTGTAACGAACAGACTTCTCATCGGGAAACCAGATAGTTTTTGGAGGTGTAGTCGGCGTGAAACGCAGTTTCAAGTCTCTGTTTTCCTTTTTCTCTGAAAGCTGGGCTGAACTCAAGAAGGTTCGCTGGCCCAATCGTAAAGAACTGACCAACTATACGCTGATTGTCATAGGGACAATTGCGTTCGTCACGATTTATTTTTGGGTTCTCGATATCGGCATTTCCGCTGTGATCGAAGCGATTATCTAGGAAGGGTTCCAGGTGGCTTGATATGGAAAAAAGATGGTACGTCGTTCATACCTATTCAGGGTATGAGAACAAAGTCAAAGCCAATTTGGAAAAACGCGTTGAGTCCATGGGCATGGAAGACAAGATATTCCGTGTTCTTGTTCCTATGGAAGAAGAACTGGTAACCAAGGACGGTAAGAAAAAAACCGTTATGCGTAAAGTCTACCCTGGTTATGTCTTAGTCGAAATGGTCCAAACCGACGACTCTTGGTATGTTGTACGCAACACACCAGGTGTTACGGGATTTGTAGGGTCGACAGGCTCGGGTTCCAAACCGACGCCATTGCTTCCAGAAGAAGTTGAACAGATTCTGAAGCATATGGGCATGGTAGAGCCGAAACCGAAGATTGAATTCGATGTTAAGGAATCCGTGCGAATTAAAGTTGGTCCTTTTGCGAATTTTGTGGGCTCCGTGGAAGAAATTTTGGTTGAGAAGAGCAAGCTTAAGGTTCACGTCAACATGTTTGGACGGGAAACCCCGCTTGAGTTGGATTATACTCAAGTGGAGAAAATATAGATTTTTCTTACAGGTTTCTTGTGGGAGGATCGATAGGTCCGTCTACCACTATTGAGTCAAGGAGGTGTCATCCATGGCAAAAAAGGTAATTAAAATGGTAAAACTGCAGATTCCTGCAGGGAAAGCTAATCCAGCGCCTCCAGTAGGTCCAGCTTTGGGTCAAGCAGGTGTCAACATCATGGCATTCTGTAAAGAGTTCAATGCTCGTACTGCTGATCAAGCAGGCCTGATTATTCCGGTTGAAATTTCGGTATTTGAGGATCGTTCTTTTACGTTCATCACGAAAACTCCACCGGCTGCTGTTCTGTTGAAAGTTGCTGCTAAAATCGAAAAAGGTTCCGGTGAACCGAATAAAACGAAAGTTGCAACTGTAAATCGCGCTGCTGTTCGTCAAATTGCAGAGCAAAAAATGCCTGACCTTAACGCAGCTTCCGTAGAATCGGCAATGCGTATGGTTGAAGGTACTGCTCGCAGCATGGGTATCACCATCGTAGATTAATTTTATTAATCTACGTGTGCCGGCAGTTTGACTGTCCGGCAAGTGTGGGAGGAATATCCGCTAATACCACATAAGGAGGAAAACATTATGGCTAAACATGGTAAGAAGTACCTGGAAGCTGCTAAGCTGATTGACAGCGAAGCAACTTACGAGCCTTTAGAAGCCGTTGAACTGGTGAAAAAGGCTGCGACTGCTAAATTCGACGAAACCGTTGAAGCAGCAGTTCGTCTGGGCGTAGATTCCCGTAAACAAGACCAGGCTGTT
Source organism: Paenibacillus sp. cl130 (assembly GCF_900116035.1). Lineage (NCBI taxonomy): Bacteria > Bacillati > Bacillota > Bacilli > Caryophanales > Paenibacillaceae > Paenibacillus > Paenibacillus sp. cl130. Next base: position 41,574 of record NZ_FOYG01000015.1, on the reverse strand, counting down.
CGTGGTGTTGTTGTTCTGCCGCATGGTACGGGTAAAACACAACGCGTTCTGGTATTTGCAAAAGGTGACAAAGTGAAAGAAGCGGAAGCGGCTGGCGCTGATTTTGTTGGTGATCAAGATATGATCAACAAAATCCAACAAGGCTGGTTCGAATTCGACGTCTGCGTTGCGACACCTGATATGATGAGTGAGGTTGGTAAACTGGGTCGTTTGCTCGGTGGTAAAGGTTTGATGCCTAACCCTAAAGCAGGCACAGTTACTTTCGACGTTGCCAAGGCTGTTCAAGAAATTAAAGCCGGTAAAATCGAATACCGTCTCGACAAAGCCGGTCAAATTCATGCGCCAATCGGCAAAGCTTCCTTCAGTGCTGAACAGCTGAACGAGAACCTTAAAGCCTTGGTTGAAGCCTTGAACCGTGCGAAGCCAGCGGCTGCTAAAGGTGTATACCTGAAAAACATCGCTATTTCTTCGACTATGGGACCAAGTGCACGTGTGAACGCATCTGTTTACAGATAATATTTTGATTGACACACTCAATCAAATTTGTTATTCTATAAAAGTTGTGAGTCCTTGTGACTGACCATTAAAGTTGAATATGCTTACCGTAGACAGTAGGTGCCTTCGGGCTTAATTTCCTACCGAGGTGTTATGATAGAACGTTTCATGTGACGGGCTTGTCCCGTCCATGTAGATTTATCAAGCCTTCGTACTCTACGGAGGCTTTTTTCATGCTTATGAAAGCAAGCTTTGTAAGATCACCAGATCGGGTGCTTCGAACAAAGCGGATAAATTGATCAGGAGGTGTACAGTTTGGCAAATGCAAAGGTGATTCAAGCAAAACAAGAAGCTGTTGAAGTTGTAGCTGCAAAATTGCGCGAGAGCGTAACAACTGTGGTTGCAGACTATCGCGGTCTGAATGTTGCCCAAGTAACTGAGCTGCGTAAGCAGCTTCGCGAAGCCGGAATCGAATTTCAAGTGCTGAAAAACACACTGCTCCGCCGTGCAACTGCGGCAGCAGAATTGACTGAACTGGACGCAGTATTGACAGGTCCTACTGCAATCGCGTTCGGCAAAGATGATGCAGTGTCTGCAGCTAAAATCTTGAACGATTTCGCTAAGAAGAACAATGCACTGGAACTGAAAGGTGCAGTTGTAGAAGGTCGCGTTATCGGTGTTGAGGAAATCAAAGCACTGGCAGAACTGCCATCCCGCGAAGGTCTCCTTTCCATGCTCCTCAGCGTGCTTCAAGCTCCTGTGCGCAACTTCGCGCTTGCAGTTAAAGCTGTTGCAGAAAAAGAAGAGCAAAGCGCATAAGTTAGGGATTAAACCTGCTGTATAGCAGTTGAAAACAAAAAAATACGAATTTAAATGGAGGTTCAACCATGAGTAAAGAGCAAATCTTGGAAGCAATTAAAGGTATGTCCGTATTGGAACTGAACGATCTCGTGAAAGCAATCGAAGAAGAATTCGGCGTAACTGCAGCAGCTCCAGTAGCTGTAGCAGGTGGCGCAGCAGGTGGCGCAGCAGAAGCTGAGCAATCCGAGTTCGACGTAATCTTGACAAGCGCTGGCGCTTCCAAAATCAACGTTATCAAAGCAGTTCGCGAAATCACAGGTCTTGGCCTGAAAGAAGCAAAAGAACTGGTTGACAACGCTCCAAAACCACTGAAAGAAAAAATCGCTAAAGAAGAAGCTGAATCCATTAAAGCAAAATTGGAAGAAGCAGGCGCTTCTGTAGAAGTAAAATAATTGACTGCTTTCTAGCAGACAATGAACAAAAACAAACCCCTTGAGGTGATCTTCAAGGGGTTTGTTGCTGTAAAACGGTAGTACCAGCATGTCTGAAAGGTTATTGTAAAGGCTATGATGGTAGTACAACCGAAAGAGGTGGGCATGAATGGCTGATCATTATTACTCCAAGCGGCCAGAGACGGCGCATGAACGACGGAGCCTGGAAACAGTGCTTCGGGGGCGGTCATACCGTTTTGCCAGCGATTCAGGCGTTTTTTCAAAGCAGGGAATTGATTACGGGAGTCGTGTGCTGATTGAAGCGATGCAGCTTCCTGCACAAGCCACGGTATTGGATGTAGGATGCGGTTACGGGCCGATTGGTCTGGCGGCAGCCGCGCTTGTCCCAGAGGGACACGTCACAATGGTTGATATTAATGAGCGAGCGGTTCAACTAGCGATAGAGAATGCGGAACGTAATGGGGTTAAGAATGTCACCATTAAGCAAAGCGATTTGTTTGCGGAAGTGAAGAATGAACGTTTTGACGTGATCTTGACGAATCCTCCTATACGTGCAGGGAAAGAAACAGTGCATACCATTTTTGAGCTTGCTTATGAGCATTTAAACGAGGATGGAGTTTTGTGGGTAGTCATTCAGAAAAAGCAGGGGGCCCCTTCGGCGAGTGCTAAGATAGAGAGCCTTTTCGGTCATGTGGAGGAAGTTACAAAGGATAAAGGTTATCGAATTTTGAAGGCTGAAAAAAGTTTTTGAGAAAATGCAATAGGACCATTGACTTGAATCCTGGTCTGTGATATTATTATAAAATGTCAGTATTAGGATGCCCTCCATGGCTTTAGTTTGTTGAAATGTCAATAGATTTATGCGTAGTAGGTATAGTATTTATCTCTATTACGTATAATACAACCATTTTGGGCAAATCTACAAGTGATGAAGATCTTCCGGTAAGAGGATTCTGCAGATACGTTGCTCTTTTTTCGAATGCATTCGAGTAAGGGCTTTTCTGTATTTGTAAGATTGAATCTTCTGTATGTGTCTTATTATAAGGTCACAAACAGAGGTTCGCAATGTATTTTTAAAGTGAGTAGACATGAGGGGTGAGTTTAAGTTGGCAGGACATCTTGTTCAATATGGTCGACGCACTCGGCGCAGTTATGCACGTATTAATGAGGTACTCGAGGTTCCGAACCTGATTGAGATCCAACAAAAATCCTATGATTGGTTTTTGGAGGAAGGATTACGGGAAATGTTTCGGGATATTTCGCCAATTCAGGATTTCACTGGAAACCTGATTCTGGAGTTTATCGACTATTCTCTCGGAGAACCCAAATATACCGTTGACGACGCAAAGGAACGCGACGTTACGTATGCAGCACCGCTTCGGGTAAAAGTCCGGCTTATTAATAAAGAAACCGGGGAAGTGAAAGAGCAGGAAGTATTCATGGGAGACTTCCCGCTGATGACTGAAACGGGTACGTTTATTATTAACGGTGCGGAACGGGTTATTGTCAGCCAGTTGGTTCGCTCTCCCAGCGTCTATTTCAGCACAAAAGTCGACAAGAATGCGAAAACAACATACACCGCAACGGTAATTCCTAACCGGGGGGCTTGGCTCGAACTGGAGATGGATGCGAAGGATATTATCTATGTCCGGATTGACCGTACCCGTAAAATTCCGGTTACGGTGTTGCTGCGTGCGCTGGGCTTTGGCACTGATGCTGAGATTCTGGATTTGCTCGGCAATGACGAATATATCCGCAACACACTTGATAAAGACAACACGGATTCCACCGAGAAAGCGCTGATTGAAATTTATGAGCGTCTTCGTCCGGGTGAACCGCCTACACTGGATAACGCAAAGAGCTTGCTGGTTGCGCGCTTCTTTGATCCAAAACGTTATGATCTGGCCAACGTAGGCCGTTACAAAATCAATAAAAAGCTTCACATCAAAAATCGTCTGTTCAATCAACGACTTGCTGAGACTTTGATTGATACAACAACTGGTGAAATCATCGCTGAAGCCGGACAAATGGTAGATCGCCGCCTGTTGGACGAGATTTTGGCCCAACTGGAGGAATCAGTAGGACATCGTACGTATCATGTTGCGAGTGGTGTGCTAGAAAGCAATGATATTCCACTTCAAACGATCGATGTATTCTCACCAATTGAGGATGGTAAAGTAGTAAAACTGATTGCTAACGGAAATATTGATAAATCGGTTAAGAATATTACGCCTGCCGATATTATTTCCTCCATCAGTTATTTTATTAACTTGCTTCACGGAATCGGAAGTACGGACGATATTGACCATTTGGGTAACCGTCGTTTACGTTCTGTAGGTGAGTTGCTCCAAAACCAGTTCCGTATCGGTTTGTCCCGTATGGAACGCGTAGTGCGTGAAAGAATGTCGATTCAGGATGCTAATGTAATTACGCCACAAGCGCTGATTAACATACGTCCGGTAATTGCTTCGATTAAAGAGTTCTTTGGTAGCTCGCAGCTGTCTCAGTTTATGGATCAGACGAATCCGCTTGCTGAATTAACGCACAAACGTCGTCTGTCTGCACTCGGACCCGGCGGTTTGACGCGCGAACGCGCGGGTATGGAAGTACGTGACGTCCATCCGAGTCACTACGGCCGCATGTGTCCTATCGAGACACCGGAGGGACCAAACATTGGTTTGATCAACTCTTTGTCCACTTTTGCACGCATCAACGAGTACGGATTTATCGAAGCACCTTATCGTTGGGTAGATCCAAAAACCGGAAAAGTTACAGAGCAGATTGATTACCTGACTGCTGATGAAGAAGATAACTACATCGTAGCTCAGGCGAATGCGGAATTGACGGAGGAAAACACCTTTAAGGATGAGGTCGTCATTGTCCGTTATAACAAACAGTCTGATAACATTATTCCGATGGCTAGTAGCCGTGTCGATTACATGGACGTATCGCCTAAACAGGTCGTATCGGTCGCGACTGCATTGATTCCGTTTCTGGAGAATGATGACTCTAACCGCGCATTGATGGGTTCCAACATGCAGCGTCAGGCTGTCCCACTTCTGATTCCGAAGTCTCCATTGGTCGGAACAGGAATGGAGCACAAGTCTGCGAAAGATTCTGGTGTTTGCGTTGTATCCAAATACAACGGAGTTATCGAACGTTCTTCGGCTAACGAAATTTGGTTGCGTCGTATCGAAACTGTAGATGGCGCTGAAGTGAAGGGCGACATTGTTAAGTATAAATTACACAAATTTATGCGATCTAACCAAGGAACTTGCATCAACCAACGTCCGATTGTGAACAGAGGAGATATTGTCAAAGTTGGCGATATTCTTGCGGATGGTCCATCTACAGAGATGGGTGAGTTGGCGTTGGGACGTAACGTTGTCGTTGCCTTCATGACTTGGGAAGGTTACAACTACGAGGATGCGATCCTGCTGAGTGAGAAACTGGTTAAGGAAGATGTATACACCTCGATCCATATTGAGGAATACGAATCCGAGGCTCGTGACACGAAGCTTGGACCTGAAGAAATCACTCGCGACATTCCAAATGTCGGTGAAGAAGCGCTTCGCAACTTGGATGAGCGTGGAATCATTCGTATTGGTGCCGAAATCGGCGCAGGTGACATTCTCGTTGGTAAAGTTACACCTAAAGGTGTGACTGAATTGACAGCTGAAGAACGTCTCTTACACGCAATCTTTGGTGAGAAGGCACGCGAGGTTCGCGATACTTCTTTGAGAGTTCCTCACGGAACAGACGGGATTGTTGTAGATGTAAAGGTGTTTACACGTGAAAATGGTGATGAATTGCCACCAGGTGTAAATCAGTTGGTTCGTGTATATATTGCTCAAAAACGTAAAATCTCCGAAGGCGATAAAATGGCTGGACGTCACGGTAACAAGGGTGTCGTTGCCCGTATTTTGCCTGAAGAAGATATGCCGTTCCTGCCGGATGGCACACCAGTACAGGTCGTTCTGAACCCGCTGGGCGTACCTTCACGGATGAACATCGGACAGGTGCTTGAAGTCCATCTGGGTATGGCTGCAATGCGTCTTGGTATTCATGTGGCAACTCCAGTATTCGATGGTGCCAAGGAGTATGACGTATTCGATACAATGGAAGAGGCAGGCATGCAACGTAATGGTAAGACTGTGTTGTATGACGGACGTACGGGTGATCGTTTTGAACGTGAAGTTACTGTCGGTGTCATGCACATGATCAAACTGGCGCACATGGTCGATGATAAAATCCATGCTCGTTCTACAGGTCCTTACTCTCTCGTTACGCAACAACCATTGGGTGGTAAAGCTCAATTCGGTGGACAGCGCTTCGGGGAGATGGAAGTATGGGCATTGGAAGCCTACGGCGCGGCGTACACGCTTCAGGAAATTTTGACTGTGAAATCCGATGATGTGGTTGGACGTGTTAAAACTTACGAATCCATTGTCAAAGGTGAAAATGTACCTGAACCGGGTGTTCCAGAATCATTTAAGGTCCTAATCAAAGAGCTGCAAAGCTTGGGTATGGACGTGAAGATTCTGTCTGAAGACGAACAAGAGATCGAAATGAGAGAGCTTGATGATGAGGATGACACAACCGGCGATAAGCTGAGTTTGAATCTGGAAGGCTCTGAGGTTGGCGTAGAGTAGTTTGACTGCTGACTGACTCATATCAGCTTTGTTATATACCTTGATCCATTCTAGAATGGATCAGGTTTCTTGATACCGCCCGGTGCTGCTGGGCGGTATCAAACCTAAAAACTCAGGATTTGGTTAAGGAGGGTTGCTCCTTGTTGGACGTTAACAATTTCGAATATATGAAAATCGGGCTTGCTTCCCCCGAAAAGATTCGTTCTTGGTCCCGCGGAGAAGTCAAAAAACCGGAGACGATTAACTATCGTACGCTTAAACCGGAAAAAGAAGGACTATTTTGCGAGAAAATTTTCGGACCTACGAAAGACTGGGAATGTCATTGCGGTAAGTACAAACGTGTACGCTATAAAGGTGTTGTCTGTGACCGTTGTGGAGTAGAAGTTACTCGCGCTAAGGTTCGCCGTGAGCGTATGGGCCATATTGAGTTGGCTGCTCCTGTATCGCACATTTGGTACTTTAAAGGCATTCCAAGTCGTATGGGTCTTGCTCTTGATATGTCTCCAAGATCTCTGGAAGAGATCATTTACTTCGCATCTTATGTTGTAACCGATCCAGGAGATACGCCTTTGGAGAAAAAGCAACTCCTGTCCGAGAAAGAATACCGTAGCTATCGTGAAAAATATGGCTATGGCTTCCAGGCAGGTATGGGTGCTGAAGCGGTTAAAAAGCTTCTTCAAGATTTGGATATAGACAAAGAGTTGGAATTCTTGAAAGAAGAGCTGCGTACAGCTCAAGGACAACGTCGTAACCGTGCAATCAAACGCCTTGAAGTTATTGAGGCATTCCGTAACTCCGGCAACCAACCGGATTGGATGATCATGGACGTACTTCCTGTTATTCCTCCTGAGCTTCGTCCAATGGTACAGCTGGATGGTGGTCGTTTCGCTACTTCTGACCTTAACGACTTGTATCGTCGTGTTATTAACCGTAATAACCGTCTGAAACGTCTGTTAGATCTAGGTGCGCCAGATATTATCGTACAAAATGAAAAACGGATGTTGCAGGAAGCTGTTGACGCCTTGATTGATAATGGTCGTCGTGGTCGTCCTGTTACAGGTCCAGGTAACCGTCCTTTGAAATCCCTCAGCCACATGCTGAAAGGTAAACAAGGACGTTTCCGTCAGAACTTGCTCGGAAAACGTGTTGACTACTCTGGTCGTTCCGTTATCGTTGTAGGTCCGTACTTGAAAATGTATCAATGCGGTTTGCCGAAAGAAATGGCACTTGAACTGTTCAAACCTTTTGTTATGAAAGAACTAGTGAACAAAGGTTTGGCGCACAATATCAAGAGCGCGAAGCGTAAAGTAGAACGTGTGAGTGCAGAAGTATGGGATGTGCTGGAAGAAGTAATCAAGGAGCATCCAGTTCTTCTGAACCGTGCCCCTACGTTGCATAGACTCGGTATCCAGGCGTTCGAACCGATTTTGGTTGAGGGTCGTGCGATTCGTCTGCATCCGCTCGTATGTACTGCATATAATGCCGACTTTGACGGTGACCAAATGGCTGTTCACGTTCCGTTGTCTGCGGAAGCTCAAGCTGAAGCTCGTTTGCTTATGCTAGCATCCGGCAACATTTTGAATCCGAAAGACGGCAAGCCAGTTGTTACACCTTCCCAGGATATGGTTCTTGGTTCTTTCTATCTGACTATGGATAACAAAGAAGAAGAAGGAAGCAATATGATCCTTCGCAACATGAATGAAGCTATATCGGCTTATCAACGCGGTACAGCTGGTCTTCATGCTCGTGTAGCTATTCCGGTTAAAGCTTTGAATAAAACGAGCTTTACGGAAAAACAACAGGAAGCGATGTTGATCACAACGGTTGGTAAAATTATCTTTAATGAAATTTTCCCGGCAAGCTTCCCGTACATCAATGATGCGACCCGTGCGAACCTGCTTTATGGTACTGCGGAGGAGTTCTTTGTTTACGAGAAGGGTGTAAATCTTACAGAAGCCATTCAAAACGCTCCGCAAGCTAACGGAGTAGGCAAGGATTACCTTGGTAATATCATTGCCCGTTGTTTTGAGACTTACCATACAACAGAAACAGCTGTAATTCTGGATAAAATCAAGCAGCTTGGCTTTACGTATTCCACTCGTGCAGGGGTAACCGTTGCTGTATCGGACGTAATCGTGCCGGTGGAAAAACAAGAGATTCTTAAGGGATCTGAGGACAAAGCGCAAGTTGTGACGAATCAGTATCGTCGTGGTCTGATTACGAATGAAGAACGCTATGACCGGATTATCGACATTTGGTCTAAAGCGAAAGATGATATTACCGAAGTATTGATGAAGTCCATGGATCGCTACAACTCTATCATGATGATGGTGGACTCCAAAGCGCGGGGTAACAAGTCACAGATTACTCAGCTCGGCGGTATGCGTGGTCTGATGGCCAATCCATCCGGACGTATTATCGAACTCCCAATCAAATCAAATTTCCGTGAAGGTCTGACAGTACTCGAGTACTTCATCTCCACTCACGGAGCGCGTAAAGGTTTGGCGGATACAGCCCTCCGTACGGCTGACTCCGGTTACCTGACTCGTCGTCTCGTAGATGTGGCACAGGATGTTATCGTGCGCGAAGAAGACTGCGGAACGGATAAAGGCTTCACAGTAAGTCGTATCCAGGACGGTAAAGAAGTGATTGAGGATCTCTATGACCGTCTGGAAGGTCGCTATTGCTTTGAAACGGTACGTCATCCTGAGACTGGCGAGATTTTGGCTAGACGTAACGAACTGATTGACTCCGACAAAGCTGAAGCGATTGTTAAAGCCGGTGTACACAAAGTTCAGATTCGTTCTGTACTAAGTTGCCGTGCTAAACATGGCGTCTGCAAGAAATGCTACGGTCGCAATCTGGCTACTGGTAAACACGTTGAGATTGGTGAAGCAGTTGGTATTATCGCTGCACAATCCATTGGTGAGCCAGGAACACAGCTTACTATGCGTACGTTCCACACAGGCGGCGTAGCGGGTGACGATATTACACAAGGTTTGCCTCGTATCCAGGAGCTTTTTGAAGCACGTAATCCTAAAGGTCAGGCAACTATTAGTGAAATTGACGGTACAGTTAAAGAAGTTCGCGAAGGTAAAGACCGCCGTGAGATCGACATTCAGGGTGAAGCTGAAACGAAAACATATTCAGTAACGTATGGTTCCCGCCTGCGCGTAAGCGAAGGTATGACTGTTGAAGCTGGGGACGAACTGACGGATGGTTCAATTGATCCTAAAGAAATGCTGCGTATTAAAGGTATTCGCGGGGTACAGAACTATATCCTTCAGGAAGTTCAACGCGTATACCGGAACCAGGGCGTGGAAATCAACGACAAGCACGTAGAAGTTATGATTCGTCAAATGTTGCGTAAAATCCGTATCATTGATGCGGGCGACACGATCTTACTTCCAGGCTCCTTTGTTGATGTCCATGAGTATGAAAATGCAAACAAGATAGCGATTCTCAGCGGTCAAGAACCAGCGGTAGCTAAGCCGGTACTGCTCGGTATTACCAAGGCCTCTCTGGAAACTGACTCCTTCTTGTCAGCAGCATCCTTCCAGGAAACTACTCGTGTCTTGACTGATGCAGCTATTAAAGGCAAGGTCGATCAGTTGCTTGGGCTGAAAGAGAACGTAATTATTGGTAAGTTGATTCCTGCGGGAACAGGTATGAACCGTTACCGTAGCGTGAAATTTGCCCAACCGGAAGAGGGGCAGTCTCCATCTGAGGAGCTCGAACCAATTTCGGCCGAGTAATATAAAAATAGTATGATTGCCGGAACACCGTAGACATAAGCTTTGCATAAAAGCTATAGCAGACGGTGCTCCGGTGTTTTTTCAAAAATGAATCGTACTATTCTGTTTAAATGGATTATAGTTTATAATTGTCTTGACATTACTTATAGTCAATGCTAATATAGCAAAGGTGCGTGAGCAGCCTATATGCTATTGGGTCTTTTCGGAGGAATGAGATATGTCTAAAGAACAGGGACTGCAAGATGCTCATGTCAAAATCGGTACCAAACAAACCATTCGTATGGTAGAATTGGGCTTTGCCTCAGAAGTATATGTGGCAGAAGACGCAGATCAGCGTCTCACTTCCAACATCATTGCTTTGTGCAACAAGCAAGGAGTCAAAGTGACTCTCGTAGACACAATGAAAAATCTCGGAGCTGCATGTGGGATTGAAGTGGGAGCCGCAATGGCTGCTATCGTAAAACAATAGGGTAAGGAACGTTTTTGTCTAAGGAATTGTTATTCTTGGCGGCAAAGACTTTTCATTTGTTCTTTTATGAACCGCCTGGGTCTGTGGGCTTAGATAAGGTTTGTAAAGTAACAGCAAAAATTGAGGAAGGGGGTGGCAACCAACATGCCAACTATTAACCAACTGGTTCGTAAAGGACGTCAAGCCAAAATCGAGAAATCGAAATCACCGGCTTTGCAAAAAGGTTTTAATGCCTTGAAACGTGAAGCTACCGACATCAGTGCCCCGCAAAAACGCGGAGTGTGCACTCGTGTAGGTACTATGACTCCGAAAAAACCAAACTCCGCACTTCGTAAATATGCTCGTGTTCGCTTGACGAACCGTGTAGAGGTGACTGCTTACATTCCAGGTATTGGACATAACCTTCAAGAACACAGCGTAGTGCTGATTCGCGGCGGTCGTGTAAAAGACCTTCCGGGTGTGCGTTACCATATCGTTCGCGGTGCTTTGGATACTGCAGGCGTAAACAACCGCATGCAAGCTCGTTCCAAATACGGCGCAAAACGCCCTAAAGCTAAAAAATCCTAATGAGATATAAACCGCATATGTCGGTTTAACATGTAAGAAAGGGGGATATCCATGCCACGCAAAGGTCCAGTTACCAAAAGAGACGTGTTGCCAGATCCGGTATACAACAGCAAGTTGGTTACCCGCTTGATCAACCGCATCATGCTCGACGGAAAACGAGGCGTTGCTCAAAGCATTCTGTACAATGCGTTCAAGCTTATCCAAGAACGTACGGGGAATGACCCGATGGAAGTTTTTGAAGCAGCTATCAAGAATATCATGCCAGTCCTGGAAGTTAAAGCACGCCGTGTCGGCGGTGCCAACTACCAAGTACCAATCGAGGTAAAACCAGAAAGACGTACGTCCCTGGGATTACGTTGGCTCGTAAACTACTCCCGCAACCGCGGTGAGAAAACCATGGAAGAGCGTTTGGCGGCTGAAATTATCGATGCTTCCAACAACACAGGCGCTTCCGTGAAAAAACGTGAAGACACGCACAAAATGGCTGAAGCAAACAAAGCGTTTGCTCACTATCGTTGGTAGGATTCAGCTCAAAAAAATAACTTCAATTTTGAAGGGAGACCCATTTCATGGCAAGAGAGTTCTCCTTGAAAAATACACGTAATATCGGGATCATGGCTCATATTGACGCGGGTAAAACCACAACAACAGAGCGGATCTTGTTCTACACAGGCCGTACGCACAAAATCGGTGAAGTTCACGAAGGCGCTGCGACAATGGACTGGATGGAACAAGAACAAGAGCGCGGAATCACGATTACTTCCGCTGCGACGACCGCTGCCTGGAAAGGTCACCGCGTCAATATCATCGACACCCCGGGGCACGTTGACTTCACTGTTGAAGTTGAACGTTCCCTTCGTGTATTGGACGGAGCAGTTGGTGTTTTCAGTGCGAAAGAAGGCGTTGAGCCTCAGTCCGAAACCGTATGGAGACAGGCTGATCGCTACGGCGTTCCACGGATTGCATATGTAAACAAAATGGATATCATTGGTGCCGACTTCTTGAATGTTGTCTCCGACATGCGTGATCGCCTTCAAGCGAACGCAGTTGCGATTCAATTGCCAATCGGCGCAGAAAATGATTTTACTGGTATTATCGATATCGTTGAACAAAAAGCTCATATGTACAAAGATGATCTTGGTCAAGATATCGAAGAAGTAGAAATTCCTGCGGAATTCAAAGATCAGGTTGAGGAACTCCGTAATGAATTGATCGAGAAGGTTGCTGAACTGGACGAAGAATTGACAATGAAATACCTGGAAGGCGAAGAAATTTCGGTTGCCGAAATTAAAGCCGCTCTCCGTAAAGGTGTTGTAGAAGTTAAAATCTTCCCAGTTATCTGTGGATCTTCTTACCGCAATAAAGGTGTTCAGCTGATGTTGGATGCTGTTCTCGACTATTTGCCGGCTCCTACTGACGTGCCAAGTATTCAAGGGCATTTGGAAGACGGTACGGAAGTTGAACGTCACTCTTCCGATGAAGAGCCATTCTCCGCATTGGCCTTCAAAATCATGACGGATCCTTACGTTGGTAAGTTGACATTCTTCCGCGTATACTCCGGTGTTCTTCAATCCGGTTCTTACGTATTGAATGCAACAAAAGGTAAACGCGAACGTATCGGACGTATTCTTCAAATGCATGCGAACAGTCGTCAAGAAATCACTGTAGTTTACTCTGGTGATATTGCGGCTGCCGTAGGTTTGAAAGATACAGGTACAGGTGATACACTGTGTGATGAGAAGAGTCCTGTTATTCTCGAGTCCATGAATTTCCCTGATCCGGTTATCGAAATCGCGGTTGAGCCTAAAACCAAAGCTGACCAAGATAAAATGTCTGTAGCTCTCGGTAAGTTGACTGAAGAGGATCCAACTCTTCGCGCTCATACTAACGAAGAAACAGGTCAAACCATCTTGGCAGGTATGGGTGAGCTTCACTTGGACATCATCATTGACCGTATGCGTCGTGAGTTCAAGGTAGAAACGAATGTGGGTAAACCACAGGTTGCTTACCGTGAAACGTTCCGTGCTCCAGCACGTGTCGAAGGTAAATTCGTTCGTCAGTCCGGTGGTCGTGGTCAATATGGTCACGTATGGGTTGAGTTCGAACCACTCGAACCAGGTACTGGTAGTCAATTCGAAAGTAAGGTAGTCGGCGGCTCTGTTCCTAGAGAGTACATCGCACCTGCTCTTGCTGGTATTGAGGAACAAATGAAAAACGGCGTTATCGCAGGCTTCCCGCTTGTGGACGTTAAAGCTACAATCGTGGACGGATCATACCATGATGTCGATTCCAATGAAATGGCATTTAAAATTGCCGGATCAATGGCGCTGAAAGCAGCGAAAGACAAATGTAAACCAGTTTTGCTTGAGCCGATTATGAAAGTTGAAGTAACGGTTCCTGAGGAATACATGGGTGACGTAATGGGTATGTTGAACTCCCGTCGTGGTCGGATTGAAGGTATGGATTCCCGTAGTGGAGCTCAAATCATTCGTGCGAAGGTGCCTTTGTCCGAAATGTTCGGATACTCGACTACACTTCGCTCCGGTACACAAGGACGCGGCGTGTTCTCTATGGAACTTTCTCATTATGAAGAAGTGCCGAAGAGCATTGCTGAAGAGATCGTTGCCAAAACCAAAGGCGGCGAGTAATACAATGTATCAGCTGACCGGTATACTTAAGGTTTTACCAAAAGGGCATCCGGCAGCCTAAAATAAAACAAGTTATTGAGGAGGAATTGTTCAAATGGCAAAGGCTAAGTTTGAACGTAACAAACCGCACGTTAATATCGGTACTATTGGTCACGTCGATCATGGTAAAACTACTTTGACTGCTGCAATCACAACTGTATTGTCCAAAACTTACGGTGGTGCTGCTGTAGCATTCGATCAAATCGATAAAGCTCCAGAAGAGCGCGAACGCGGTATCACAATCTCCACTGCACACGTGGAATATGAAACACCTAACCGTCACTATGCACACGTTGACTGCCCAGGTCACGCCGACTATGTTAAAAACATGATCACTGGCGCTGCACAAATGGACGGAGCGATTCTGGTTGTATCCGCAGCTGACGGCCCAATGCCGCAAACTCGCGAGCACATCCTGTTGTCCCGCCAAGTTGGTGTTCCTTACATCGTTGTATTCCTGAACAAATGCGACATGGTTGAAGACGAAGAGTTGCTGGAATTGGTTGAAATGGAAGTTCGTGACTTGCTGAGCGAATATGACTTCCCAGGCGACGACACTCCAATCATTCGCGGTTCCGCTCGTGAAGCTCTGCAAAACCCAGAGGGCGACTATGCTAAGAAAATCGTTGAAATGTTCGAAACAATCGACACTTATATCCCAACTCCAGAACGCGATACTGACAAGCCTTTCTTGATGCCTGTCGAGGACGTATTCTCCATCACTGGTCGTGGTACAGTTGCAACAGGCCGTGTAGAGCGTGGTACTGTTAAAGTGGGCGACGAAATCGAAATCATCGGTATTCAAGAAGAATCCCGTAAATCCGTAGTAACAGGCGTAGAAATGTTCCGTAAATTGCTTGACTCTGCTCAAGCTGGCGATAACATCGGCGCATTGCTTCGCGGTGTAGATCGTGCACAAATCGAGCGTGGCCAAGTATTGGCTAAACCAGGTTCTGTTAAACCTCATACAGAATTCTCTGCTCAAATCTATGTTTTGACTAAAGAAGAGGGTGGACGTCACAAACCTTTCTTCACTGGTTACCGTCCACAGTTCTACTTCCGTACAACTGACGTAACTGGTATCATTACTTTGCCAGAAGGTTCCGAAATGGTAATGCCTGGTGATAACATCACGGTTACTGTTCAACTGATCAACCCGATCGCTATCGAAGAAGGAACTAAGTTCTCTATTCGTGAAGGTGGACGTACAGTTGGCGCTGGTGCCGTAGCAACAATCTCCAAATAAGAAGGCTTTAGCCTTTAAATAGAGCAACAGTGTACTGGAACGAGTAACATTGTATTGGAACGAAGCTAAACGAGCCCCTGCCCTGGTGCGGGGGCTTTTCTCTTGGGAAAATCGCAAGCTGCGAACACAATTGTATCTTTTGAAAATAAGATGCATTGTTTTTTCGTTTTTGCTTGCAATAGGCAGAACTATTCGATATAATAACTAATGTTGTTTGTGACTGTGCGATGATGTGAGAGGTTACTGACACACCCGGCCCCTTTGCCATGGGAGGGCTGTCGGAAAATTTTCACGGAGTATGTCCGATACCAAATTGGGCGATAGAAGGAGGGACTAAAATGGCAAAGCAAAAAATTCGTATTCGTTTGAAAGCTTACGATCATAGAATTCTTGATCAATCCGCTGAGAAAATTGTTGAAACAGCTAAACGTTCGGGCGCAGGTGTATCCGGGCCAATTCCGCTGCCAACTGAAAAACAAATCATTACTATTCTCCGTGCGGTACACAAGTACAAGGATTCCCGGGAGCAGTTCGAAATGCGCACACACAAGCGTTTGATCGACATTGTTAACCCGACTCCACAAACTGTGGATGCCTTGATGCGCTTGGACCTGCCGTCCGGTGTAGATATCGAAATTAAATTGTAATATGTAATTAGGAAAAGAAATGAGGTGTCAACATGAAAGGTATCTTAGGAAAAAAACTCGGAATGACTCAAGTGTTTACCCCTGAAGGTAACGTACTTGCTGTTACGGTTATCGAAGCAGGTCCTTGTGTTGTTCTGCAAAAGAAAGATCTGGAAAACGATGGATACGAAGCTATCCAACTCGGTTTCTCTGATAAGAAAGAAAAAAGATCCAACAAACCTGAAGCAGGACATGCGAAAAAAGCAAATACTGCACCTAAGCGCTACGTTCGTGAACTTCGTGGCATCGACCTTGCTGCGTACGAGGTTGGCCAAGAACTGAAGGCTGATGTCTTCACAGAAGGCGAATTCGTTGACGTAACAGGTATTTCTAAAGGTAAAGGTTTTGCCGGCGTTATCAAACGTTGGGGACAAAGCCGCGGACCAATGGCACACGGCTCGCGTTACCACAGAGGTCCAGGTTCTATGGGTTCCATTCAAGCTAACCGCGTTCCTAAAGGTAAACACCTTCCAGGACACATGGGGCATGAAACGGTAACGATCCAACGTCTTGAAGTTGTTAAGATCGATACAGAACGTAATGTATTGCTCGTGAAAGGTTCCATTCCAGGACCTAAAAATAGCTTCGTTAAAGTATTAGAAACGGTGAAAAAATAAACAACTGAAGAAAGGAGGAACACGAAATGCCAAAAGTAGCACTATTTAATATTAGCGGCAGCCAAGTTGGTGAAATTGATTTGAACGACGCAGTGTTCGGTATCGAGCCGAATAAGCACGTTCTTCATGACGCTGTTGTTATGCAATTGGCTTCCCTGCGTCAAGGTACTCACAAAGTAAAAGGACGTTCTGAAGTACGTGGTGGCGGACGTAAACCTTGGAAACAAAAAGGTACTGGCCGCGCTCGTCAAGGTTCGATCCGTGCACCGCAATGGGTTGGTGGCGGTACTGTATTCGGTCCCACTCCACGCAGCTATGCTTACAAATTGCCTAAAAAGGTTCGTCGTCTGGCGATCAAATCGGCGTTGTCATCCAAAGTGATTGAGAATGAAATTATCGTATTGGACGCTCTTACACTGAACGGACCTAAAACGAAAGAATTCGCAGCCATTTTGAATAACCTTAAAGCTGATCGTAAAGCATTGATCGTAGCTCCTAGCTATGATGATAATGTAGCACTGTCCGCTCGTAATATTCCTGGTGTGAAGTTTGTAGCCGCAGACGGCATTAATGTTCTTGATGTGCTCGGACACGACAAACTGATCATTACGAAGGAAGCAGTTCAGAAGGTAGAGGAGGTGCTCGCGTAATGAAGGATCCTCGTGATATTATCAAACGTCCGGTTATCACCGAACGTACGGCTGGTATGATGAATGACTTGAAATACGTTTTCGAGGTTGACATTCGTTCTAACAAAGTCGAAGTTAAAAAAGCAATCGAAGCCATTTTTAACGTGAAAGTAAGTAACGTAAATACGCTTCGTGTTCCTGCAAAACCAAAACGCTACGGACGTCATTCCGGCTATACGAGCGAGTGGAAGAAAGCGTTCGTAACGCTGAGCAAAGACAGTAAGCCGCTTGAGTTTTTTGAAACGGTATAATTGAAACTGTAAAGTAAGGAGGGAAACTCAGTGCCAATTAAAAAGTATAAACCAACGTCCCCGGCCAGACGTGCTATGTCTGTATCTACTTTCGAGGAGATTACAACTAATCAGCCCGAGAAATCGTTGCTGGCACCTCTGAGCAAGCAAGCTGGACGCAATAACCAAGGTAAAATTACAGTTCGTCATCAAGGCGGCGGACACAAACGTAAATACCGTATTATTGACTTCAAACGTAACAAAGATGGAATACCGGGCCGCGTTGCTACGATCGAATATGATCCAAACCGTACGTCCAACATCGCACTTATCCACTATGTGGATGGTGAAAAACGTTACATCATCGCTCCTAAAGGTCTGAAAGTAGGAGACGAAGTGGTATCCGGTGCAGGTTCCGATATCAAAATCGGTAACTCCTTGCCATTGGAAAACATTCCAGTAGGTACGGTTATCCACAACATTGAATTGAAACCGGGTAAAGGTGGCCAACTCGTTCGCGCTGCTGGTACGGAAGCCCAACTTCTTGGTAAAGAAGAAAAGTATGTTACAATTCGTTTGTCTTCTGGTGAAGTTCGCCGCATTCTGAAAGTTTGCCGCGCTACAATCGGTTCTGTAGGTAACGAAGACCACGAACTGGTGAAAATCGGTAAAGCCGGTCGTAGTCGCTGGTTGGGACAACGTCCTGAAGTTCGCGGTGTTGTAATGAACCCTAACGATCACCCACACGGTGGTGGTGAAGGTCGCGCTCCAATCGGACGTAAATCTCCAATGTCTCCATGGGGTAAACCAACCCTTGGTTACAAGACACGTAAAAAAGGTAAAGCATCTGATAAGTACATCGTTCGTCGTCGTACTAAGTAATAAAACGTGCGCTTAAGTCGCACGTTAACATATTAAGGAACGACTACGTTTTAACGAAGGGAGGATTCATAAATGGGTCGCAGTCTCAAAAAAGGACCATTCATTGATGGTTACCTGTTGAAAAAAGTAGAGGTTTTGAACGAGTCGGACAAAAAAGTGGTAATCAAAACTTGGTCCCGTCGCTCTACGATTTTCCCACAATTTATCGGACATACGTTTGGTGTATACGATGGTCGTAAACACGTGCCAGTATACGTAACGGAAGATATGGTTGGACACAAATTGGGCGAATTCGCTCCAACACGTACGTACAAAGGCCATACGGATGACGATAAGAAAACAAGAAGATAATCAACACAGCGTAGTGTTTGAGAGGAGGTAAACTCAATGGAAGCAAAAGCACATGCTAAGTCCGTACGGATTTCTGCTCGCAAAGTGAAACTTGTTATCGATTTGATTCGCGGTAAGCAGGTTGGTGAGGCGATTGCAATTCTTCGTCACACTCCAAAGTCCGCTTCTCCAGTCGTTGAGAAATTGTTGAATTCTGCGATTGCGAATGCAGATCACAACTACTCTTTGGACGTAAATAAATTGGTAGTATCTCAGGTTTTTGTAAACCAAGGTCCTACAATGAAACGATTCCGCCCGCGTGCAATGGGTCGTGCAAGCCGTATCAACAAACGCACCAGTCATATTACTCTGGTGGTATCTGAAAAATAAGGAGGGAAAACGTGTGGGCCAAAAGGTAAATCCCGTCGGACTCCGAATCGGTATTATCCGTGATTGGGAATCCAAATGGTATGCAGGCAAAGATTTCGGTGATCTTTTGCTGGAAGACGTTAGAATTCGTGAACATCTGAAAAAAAGATTGAAAGACTCCGCTGTATCCCGTGTTGAAATCGAGAGAGCAGCTAACCGTGTCAACGTAACGATTCACACTGCGAAACCAGGTATGGTTATCGGTAAGGGTGGTTCCGAAGTTGAAAATCTGCGTAATGAAATTACTAAAATCGCAGGCGGTAAAAAGGTACACATCAATATTTCTGAAATTAAAAATCCTGAACTGGACGCAATTCTGGTTGCTGAAAGCATTGCACAACAATTGGAACGTCGTGTTTCTTTCCGTCGTGCTTTGAAACAAGCGATTCAAAGAACTATGCGCTCCGGAGCAAAAGGAATTAAAACTCAAGTAGGCGGACGTCTTGGCGGTGCCGAAATCGCTCGTTCCGAAGGGTACAGCGAAGGAACTGTTCCACTGCATACGCTTCGTGCCGACATTGACTATGGTACAGCGGAAGCTCATACTACTTACGGTCGTCTTGGCGTAAAAGTATGGATCTATCGTGGAGAGGTTCTTCCTCCAGCTAAGAAACAAGCTCCTCAGGAAGGAGGCAACTAATCATGTTGGTACCAAAACGCGTAAAACATCGTAAACAACAACGTGGTCATATGAAGGGTCGTGCAAAAGGCGGTACTACACTGAACTTTGGTGAGTACGGTTTGCAAGCTACTGAACCTGCATGGATTACTAACCGTCAAATCGAAGCTGCTCGTATTGCGATGACTCGTTACATCAAACGTGGTGGTAAGGTTTGGATTAAAATTTTCCCTGACAAACCAATTACTCAGAAGCCTCTTGAGGTTCGTATGGGTAGTGGTAAAGGTAACGTAGAAAAATGGGTTGCAGTAGTGAAACCAGGCAAGATTATGTTCGAACTTGCTGGTGTTCCGGAAGAGATTGCTCGTGAAGCAATGCGTCTTGCCGCTCACAAACTGCCAATCAAAACTAAGTTTGTGAAACGTGAAGAATTGGGTGGTGAAGCAAATGAAGGCTAGTGAATTCCGCAACCTAACCACTGCTGAAATCGAACAAAAGATCTCCGGTTTTAAAGAAGAACTTTTCAACCTTCGTTTTCAACTCGCTACCGGTCAGCTTGATAACCCGACTCGGATCGGCGCTGTGCGTAAGGAAATTGCTCGTGCTAAAACTGTGATCCGTGAAAGAGAACTTGGGATTAGCTAAGATATCAGACCGGGTGGAAAATCCGCCTGTAATTAGGAAGGAGGCCAACAATGAGCGAACGTAATGCCCGTAAAGTATTAGTCGGTAAAGTAGTCAGCGACAAAATGGATAAAACGATTGTGATTGCTGTAGAAACTTACAAAAAACATGATCTCTACCATAAACGTATTAAAGTAACTAAGAAATTCAAAGCTCATGATGAAAACAACACTGCACAAATTGGTGATACTGTTAAAATCATGGAAACTCGCCCTTTGTCCAAAGACAAAAACTGGAGACTGGTCGAAATCGTTGAAAAAGCTGTTATAATCTAATGTAGTGTAGTTTTTCCGAAAGGAGGATAAATAAATGATTCAACCATTTACACGTTTGACTGTAGCTGACAATTCCGGCGCGAAGGAACTGATGTGTATCCGTGTGCTCGGTGGTACGGGACGTCGTACAGCTCAAATTGGTGACCTGATCGTTTGTTCCGTAAAACAAGCAACACCAGGCGGCGTTGTCAAAAAGGGTGATGTAGTAAGAGCGGTTGTTGTTCGTACTAAACGTTCTATCCGCCGTAAAGACGGTTCCTACATCGGATTTGACGAGAACGCAGCAGTGGTCGTTAAAGAAGACAAGAGCCCACGTGGTACTCGTATTTTCGGACCAGTTGCTCGCGAACTTCGTGACAAGGACTTCATGAAAATCGTTTCCTTGGCTCCGGAAGTGATCTAAACTCACCTTAAAATGTGCCCGTAGGAGGTGTACGAAATGCCAAAAGTGAAAAAAGTTCTGGAATCCCATAACAACAAGCTTCACGTCAAAAAAGACGACACTGTTCTGGTGATTACAGGTAAAGATAAAGGTAAAAAAGGTCGCGTTATCGCTGCTTACCCTCGTCAAAACCGTGTGCTTGTGGAAGGTGTTAACATGATTAAAAAACACCAAAAGCCTAATCAGCTGAATCCACAAGGCGGCATCATCGAGAAAGAAGCTCCGATTCACGTTTCCAACGTTATGCACATTGATCCGAAGAGCGGAAAAGTAACCCGTGTTGGTTACAAAGTTTTGGACAACGGAAAAAAAGTGCGCATTGCAAAACGTTCTGGCGAAGTGATCGACTAATTATTTTTTGAAGAAAGGAGGTATATGATTCATGGCTACAACAAGAATGAAAGAACGTTTCTTGAAAGAAATCACTCCTGCTTTGATGCAGAAGTTCAACTATACAACAGTGATGCAAGTGCCTAAAATCGAGAAAGTTGTAATCAACATGGGTGTTGGCGACGCAGTCCAAAACTCCAAAGTACTTGATTCAGCTCTCAACGACATGCAGCTGATTGCTGGTCAAAAACCAGTAATCACTCGCGCAAAAAAATCTATTGCAGGTTTTAAATTGCGTGAAAACATGCCGATCGGTGTAAAGGTAACACTTCGTGGCGAGCGTATGTATTATTTCTTGGACAAATTGTTCAACATTACTCTTCCTCGCGTACGTGACTTCCATGGTGTATCGACAAAAGCTTTCGACGGACGTGGTAACTACACGCTTGGTCTGAAAGAACAGTTGATCTTCCCGGAAATCGAGTATGATCAAGTTGATAAAGTTCGTGGTATGGACATCGTTATCGTAACGACTGCCAAAACTGACGAAGAGTCCCGTGAGCTTCTGACTCAGCTGGGCATGCCTTTCGCAAAATAATGTTGGCATAACGTTTCGGGCGTCTGATTTTAAAGACACCCTGTTCTCCGAAACTATTTAGGAGGTGTCAGGCTAAGTGGCAAAAACTTCAATGAAAGTCAAACAACAACGCACACCAAAGTTTAAAGTTCGTGCTTACACTCGTTGCGAGCGTTGTGGTCGTCCACATTCGGTACTGCAAAAGTTTAAGATCTGCAGAATTTGCTTCCGTGAATTAGCTTATAAAGGCCAGATTCCTGGCGTGAAAAAAGCAAGCTGGTAAAAAGTCCTGTTTGGGAAGGAGGTTTATACACAATGACTATGTCTGATCCAATTGCAGATATGCTTACTCGTATTCGTAACGCGAACACAGTTCGTCACGAAACAGTAGAAATGCCTGCATCTACAATGAAAAAACAAATCGCCGACATCCTGAAACGTGAAGGATTCATTCGTGATGCGGAATTTGTTGAAGATAGCAAACAAGGGATTATCCGTATTTTCTTGAAATACGGTGCGAACAACGAGCGTGTTATTACAGGTTTGAAAAGAATCAGTAAACCAGGTCTTCGCGTTTACACGAAGAGCAATGAGATTCCACGCGTATTGGGTGGACTCGGGATCGCAATCATTTCAACATCCAAAGGTATCATGACCGACAAAGAAGCACGTCAGTCCAAAGCCGGCGGAGAAGTTGTTTGCTACGTTTGGTAAGATAACGTTTAAAAGATAGGAGGTGCAACAGATATGTCCCGTATTGGTCGTAAACCAATCACAGTACCAAGTGGTGTTGACGTGACTTTGAACAACACAGCGATCACAGTTAAAGGTCCTAAAGGAACATTGACTCGTGAGCTTCATAAAGACATGTCCGTTACTGTGGAAAACAATGAAATTAATGTAGTTCGTCCTTCGGACAACAAACTTCACCGCTCTTTGCATGGAACAACCCGCAGCGTTGTCAACAACATGGTAAGTGGTGTAACTGAAGGGTTTTCAAAATCTCTGGAGCTGGTTGGGGTCGGATATCGTGCAAGCAAATCCGGAGATAAAATCGTTCTGAACGTTGGATACTCTCACCCGGTTGAAATCACACCGGAAGCGGGCATCGAATTCGAAGTTCCTTCGAACACTAAAATCATCGTTCGCGGAATTGATAAAGAGCGTGTAGGTGCCTACGCTGCTAAAATTCGTTCCGTTCGTGAACCTGAACCGTACAAAGGTAAAGGGATTAAATACGAAGGCGAGCGCATCATTCGTAAAGAAGGTAAAGCCGGTAAGAAGAAATAAGTTTCTTACCGACTTTGTGCGGTCTTTCTGCAGGAAAGACTTCGTACTTCTTTTTTACCCAGTGCGTCTTAGTATAAAGTTTTAAAAGGCAAACTGAAGGGAGTGAAAACTTGAGATGATTACAAAACAAGATAAAAATAAAGCACGTGTCAGAAGACATCTGCGTGTACGTAAGAAAATCGAAGGTACGGCTGTACGTCCTCGTTTGAACGTATTCCGCTCTTCCAAGCATATCTACGCACAACTGATTGATGATGTAGCTGGTGTAACATTGGTATCTGCATCCACTATGGATAAAGAACTGAGCAGCGAAATCAAAAACGGCGGTAGTGTAGAAGCAGCTCGTAAAGTTGGCGAACTCGTTGCTAAACGTGCGAAAGAAAAAGGCCATGCTAACATCGTATTTGACCGTGGTGGATACTTGTATCATGGACGGATTCAAGCTTTGGCTGATGCAGCTCGCGAAGCAGGCCTTGAATTCTAAGACATTTCTCAAAAGGAGGTTAACGACTTGCGTGTAGATCCGAATACTTTGGAACTGACTGAAAGAGTAGTAAATATTAATCGTGTAGCTAAAGTTGTCAAAGGCGGACGCCGTTTCAGCTTCAGTGCTCTGGTAGTAGTGGGCGACGGCAACGGCTGGGTAGGCGCTGGAATCGGTAAAGCTGGCGAAGTACCTGATGCAATTCGTAAAGGTATTGAAGATGCTAAGAAAAACCTGGTTCACGTTCCACTCGTAGGAACAACAATTCCTCACCTTGTTACAGGTAAGTTCGGTGCTGGCCGGGTTCTGTTGAAACCGGCATCGGAAGGTACTGGAGTTATCGCTGGTGGTCCGGTTCGTGCTGTACTGGAACTTGCTGGTGTAGGTGATATCTTGACAAAATCTTTGGGTTCTTCGAATTCCATGAATATGGTCAATGCGACTTTGGAAGGTTTGTCCCGCTTGAAACGCGCTGAAGAAGTTGCAAAATTGCGCGGCAAATCCATCGAAGAGCTGCTGGGCTAAGGAGGGAATATCATGGCGAAATTAGAAATTACCCTCGTTCGTTCGTTGATCGGCCGTCCTGGTAATCAGAGAACGACTGTTAAAACGCTCGGCTTGCGTAAAATCAACCATAAAGTAGTTCAACCCGACAATGCAGCTATTCGCGGGATGATTAATCAAGTTAGCCATTTGGTTTCTGTTAAAGAAATTGAGGCTTAAGAAATAAAGTATTTTAACAATAATCAAGGAGGTGCAACGAACGATGAAGTTACATGAGCTTTCCCCAGCTCCAGGCTCCCGCAAAGAACGTAAACGTTTGGGTCGTGGTCCTAGTAGCGGTACGGGTAAAACTTCTGGTCGTGGTCATAAAGGTCAAAACGCTCGTTCCGGCGGTGGTGTACGTCCGGGCTTCGAGGGTGGTCAAAACCCACTGTATCGTCGCTTGCCTAAACGCGGTTTCGTAAATCCTACTCGTAAAGAGTATGCGGTTTTGAATATCGAAGATTTGAACAGTTTTGCAGCGGGTACAGAAGTAAGCCCTGAGTTTTTGCTGAACAATGGCATTGTGAAAAACGCTAAATCCGGAATCAAAATTCTGGGTAACGGTGAAATCACTGTAAAATTGACAGTTAAAGCGAACAAGTTCTCTCAATCTGCGGTAGAGAAAATTGAAGCTGCCGGCGGTAAAACCGAGGTGATCTAATGTTCAAGACCCTGAAAAATATATGGCGGGTTGAGGATCTTAGAACCCGAATCCTGTTCACCCTGTTTATACTCTTTGTATATCGTATTGGCTCCTTTGTGCCGGTTCCCGGCGTGAACAAGCAAGTCTTTACTTCTCAGGATCAGGCAGGAAGCGAGTTGTTTGGACTCCTTAACACCTTCTCAGGGGGCGCATTGTATCAGTTTTCGATCTTCGCCCTCGGGATTATGCCATATATTACAGCGTCCATCATTGTACAGTTGCTGTCAATGGACGTGATTCCGAAACTTGCGGAATGGGCTAAACAAGGAGAGCATGGTAAAAAGAAGTTGGCTCAAATTACGCGTTATGGTACGGTAATACTTGGCCTGATTCAAGCATTCGGAACGTCGATTGGCTTTAATCGACTGTACGGTGCAGCGATGATTCCAGGAGCCACTTTTGCAGATTATCTGGTCATTGCCATTGTGCTTACAGCAGGAACTACGTTCCTTATGTGGCTCGGTGAGCAAATTACCGAAAAGGGAATCGGCAATGGTATCTCTATTGTTATCTTCGCAGGGATTGCAGCGGGTATTCCAAGACATATTCGGACGGTTGTAGAATCTCAGTTTATTCAGGCAGATCAGCTGTTTATGAATATTCTGAAGGCAATTATAATTGCCCTGGTGATTGTTCTGATTATTGTTGGTGTTATCTACATCCAGCAAGGTATTCGGAAAATCCCGGTACAATACGCGAAACGTGTAGTTGGCAACAAAATGTACGGTGGCCAGAATACGCATATTCCGATGAAAATTAATGCGGCAGGCGTTATTCCGGTAATCTTTGCGGTATCATTGCTGCAATTCCCGACAATTATTGCGAGTTTCTGGGCAGATCATGTTTGGGCTAAGTGGGTTACCACTTACTTGTATTATGACAAGCCGCTGGGCATGGTTTTGTATGTCGTAATGATTATCGGTTTCACATTCTTCTATACCTTTGTACAGATGAATCCGCAGCAAATGGCCGACAATATGAAGAAAAACGGCGGTTATATTCCGGGAATTCGCCCGGGTAAAGCCACGGAGAAATACTTGACACGAGTAATGTCACGTTTGACAATGACAGGAGCCTTGTTTCTGGCAGTCATATCCGTTTTGCCGGTATTCTTCGGTTCGCTTTCGGGCTTGCCTCGTTCCGTGCAAATTGGCGGTACTTCATTGCTCATCATCATTGGTGTAGCATTGGATACAATGAAGCAAATCGAAAGCCAACTGATCAAACGCCATTACAAAGGCTTCATCAACAAATAGGCAATAGGTACCGGCTTAGGATGTTCGCATGCTTACCGGCACCTTTTGTGCTGTTTCTTGTGTAGGGGTCGTCTTGAGGAGTGACAGATTGTGAATATTTTGATCATGGGCCCTCCGGGGGCTGGTAAAGGTACACAAGCAGATGTCATTGTGAAGGAATTCGGCATTCCTCATATCTCGACAGGTGATGCTTTTCGCCTAGCGATGAAACAGGGAACACCTATTGGCATTAAAGCTAAAGAATATATCGACAAGGGTGAACTTGTTCCGGATGACGTAACAATCGGTATCGTTGAAGAACGGCTACAACAGCCAGATTGCAAGAAAGGGTTCTTGCTGGACGGTTTTCCAAGAACTTTGGCTCAAGCTGAAGCCTTGGATCAAATTTTGGGTCGTTTGAATACGAAGCTAGATGACGTCATCAACCTGAAAGTGGATAGTGACAACTTGTTGGCACGAATCACAGGACGGCGGGTTTGTAAAAGCTGCGGAACTAGCTATCATATTGTCTTTAATCCTCCTAAGGTTGAAGGCATTTGCGATAAAGACGGTGGGGAACTCTATCAGCGTCCTGACGATAATGAAGATAGCGTAAGAACACGACTTGACGAATATAGTAATAAAACAGCACCACTCCTCACGTTTTATGAGAACCAGAATCTTCTGCGTCATATTGACGGAGAACAGGATATTGATGTGGTTTCCCAAAATATCGTGTCCTTGTTGCGGGGTTAGCTGTAATGATCATTTGCAAGTCGGGGACGGAATCAAGCTTTATGAGGAAAGCTAAGAGAATAGATACGGAAACGGATCATCTCTTGGCAGGACACATCGAGCCCGGTATTACGACCGGTGAACTTGATCATTTAGCTGATCGGTATATTCGCAGTCAGGGAGCTGTGCCGTCTTTTAAAGGTTATAACGGTTTTCCTGCTAGCATTTGCGCTTCAGTCAACGAACAACTGGTGCACGGATTTCCCGGCAAACGCAAGTTAAACAAAGGCGATATCATCGCGAAAACTCGCCAGTTTACAATGTCGCATGCCATTCAGCAATATATTGAGAATCCAAACCGTGGTATTCCTGAGCAGGGGCCGAGGCTGAAAACCGGCATTGGGCTGGCTATTGAATCAATGATTCAGATAGGTTCTCACCATGTAGGGACGCTGGAAGACAACTGGACGGTCGTTACGATGAACGTAACCTCATGTGCTCATAACGAGCAAGCGGTGACGTGCGAAACGGGCGGCATGGACATTTTCACGAAACTGAGTGCGTAGGTGATTGTAATGATTCAGCAAGGAAACCTGCAAATCGGTCAGCTGGTGAAGATTCTGAAAGGCAGAGGTGCCGGACAGATTGCGGTTGTCGTTTCAGTAGCAGATAGCAGGTTTGTATATATTGCGGATGGGGATAAACGAAAGTTTGATCAAGCGAAGAAGAAAAATGTTCTTCATTTGGTGCCTCAGCCAAAGATTAGTAGCGAGATTGTAAACAGTTTATACGAAAGCGGTCGGGTGACGAATGGAAAGCTGCGCCATGCAGTGAAAACTTTCCTGGACTCGTCCGAATACCAAGCTGAAGAGAAAGGAGACTGACTTTGGCCAAAGAAGATGTCATTGAGGTTGAAGGTACGGTAATCGAGCCACTGCCGAACGCTACGTTCAAGGTAGAGCTGGAGAACGGTCATCAAATTCTTGCTCATGTTTCCGGAAAGCTGCGGATGCACTTTATCCGTATTTTGACAGGCGACAAGGTGGTTGTACAGTTATCGCCTTACGATTTAACCAAAGGCCGTATAACGTACCGCAAGTAATTCATGCAGGTTTTTATTAAACGTATGTCATTTAAAAAACTTGTTTTGCTCGGCAAAACGATGTGAATGTTCACGAAGCGAGTTTTACCAGGGTAAAGCTTGGAGGAGGTAATCAACATGAAGGTAAGACCTTCTGTAAAACCTATTTGCGAAAAATGCAAAGTCATTCGCCGCAAAGGGAACGTAATGGTTATTTGCGAAAATCCGAAACACAAACAAAAACAAGGTTAATAGAAGGGGGTGTAGCGTAAAATGGCTCGTATAGCTGGTGTGGATTTGCCACGTGACAAACGCGTTGAGATCGCCTTGACTTACATTTTCGGAATCGGTAAAACGACTTCTCAGAAAATCTTGAAGGAAACAGGCATCAGTGCAAACACGCGTGTTCGTGATTTGACTGAAGATGAAGTGAGCAAATTACGTGAAACGATCGACAAAGAAGTTAAAGTAGAAGGCGATCTGCGTCGTGAAATTTCCTTGAATATTAAACGTCTGACTGAGATTGGGTGCTACCGTGGTGTTCGTCACCGTCGTGGGTTGCCTGTTCGCGGACAACGTACTAAAACTAATGCTCGTACCCGTAAAGGTCCTCGTCGGACTGTAGCGAACAAAAAGAAATAAGAAGGGAGGATAACATTCAATGGCTAAACCGAAAAAAGTTGTACGTACAAAACGCCGTGACCGTAAAAATATCGAAACTGGCGTGGCACACATCCGTTCCACGTTCAACAACACGATCGTTACGATCACAGATCCACACGGTAACGCAATCTCTTGGGCCAGCTCAGGCGGCATGGGATTCCGTGGTTCCCGTAAATCTACTCCATTTGCAGCGCAAATGGCCGCAGAAACTGCTGCTAAAGCTGCTATGGAACACGGCATGAAAACTGTCGAAGTCATGGTTAAAGGACCTGGTGCAGGTCGCGAAGCAGCAATCCGCTCTTTGCAAGCTGCTGGTTTGGAAGTTAACCTGATCAAAGACGTAACTCCGGTACCTCATAACGGATGCCGTCCTCCAAAACGTCGTCGCGTCTAATGAGATTTCTCCTCTGCGTGTAGTATAGATCCGGCACAAACTGCCAAGAATGGATGTTTAGGTATACTGCATGATAGACTATGGATAAGGTGAATGTTTCATATAGGAGCGACGTTTTGAAGGAGGGATATTGCAGTGATAGAAATCGAAAAGCCGAAAATTGAGACGGTTGACGTCAATGATGATGGCACCTATGGAAAATTCGTAGTAGAACCGCTGGAACGCGGATACGGTACGACGCTGGGAAACTCGCTTCGCCGTATTCTGTTATCCTCGTTACCGGGGGCAGCAGTCACATCGGTTCAGATCGATGGGGTTCTGCACGAGTTTGCAACGGTTCCCGGTGTGAAGGAAGACGTAACGGAGATCATTCTGAACTTGAAAGCTTTATCGCTTAAAATCCACTCGGATGAAGAGAAAGTACTCGAAATCGATGCGGAAGGCGAAGGAGTTGTAACGGCAGGAGATATCCGTGCGGATAGTGATGTGGAAATTCTTAATCCGGATCTTCACATTGCTACGCTCGGACCGGGTTCGAGACTTCACATGCGTATTTTTGCCAATCGCGGTCGCGGTTACGTTAAGCAGGATCGGAACAAACGTGATGACCAGCCGATCGGCGTCATTCCCGTCGACTCCATCTACACTCCGATTGCACGCGTGAACTACGGCGTAGAAAATACGCGTGTCGGCCAGGTTACGAATTATGACAAGCTGACACTTGAGGTTTGGACTGACGGAAGTATTCGTCCCGAGGAAGCAGTGAGCCTTGGAGCCAAAATTTTGACCGAGCATGTGATGTTGTTCGTGGGTCTCACGGACGAGGCAAAAGATGCTGAAATTATGGTTGAAAAAGAAGAAGACAAGAAAGAAAAAGTTCTTGAAATGACGATCGAAGAGCTGGATCTCTCCGTCCGTTCCTATAACTGCCTTAAGCGCGCTGGTATCAATACGGTACAAGAACTCACGACTAAATCTGAAGAAGATATGATGAAGGTCCGTAACTTGGGTCGCAAATCTTTGGAAGAAGTACAAGAGAAGCTCGAGGAACTTGGTTTAGGACTTCGTACGGAAGAATAGTACAGCAACGTTTTTGTGAAGGAGGGGAAATTACATGGCATACCAAAAATTGGGCCGTAACTCCAGTGCCCGTAAAGCTTTGTTTCGTGATTTGGTAACCGATCTGTTCTTGTATGAGCGTATCCAAACTACTGAGGCTAAAGCGAAAGAAGTTCGTTCTATTGCTGAAAAACTGATCACCAAAGCGAAAAAAGGAGATCTGCACGCACGTCGTCAAGTGGCTGCGTTCGTTCGCCGTGAAACTTTGGATGGTGAGCAGGATGCAATCCAAAAGCTGTTTAGCGAATTGGCTACACGTTACACTGAGCGTCCAGGTGGATACACTCGTATCCTGAAATTGGGACCTCGTCGTGGCGACGCCGCTCCAATGGTATATCTGGAATTGGTTGACCGCGCGTAAACAGGCGAAGATGAGGGAAGGGTGGACAGAATCGGCTTGATTCTGAACAACCCTTTTTTTCTCTTGGAGGAGTCCTTGAGGGGCTTCTCCTTTGTTATGTTCGGTTATTCCTTGCAAGGCCAGAGACTACCCCTACAAAGGTGTGAGAAGCATGCGGAACTTGTGCATGAAGGTGAACTATGACGGAACCCACTATGATGGCTTTCAGACGCAGCCTAACGGTAACACCATTCAGGACTGCCTTGAACATGCTATTTACTCATTGACGGGCGAGCGTCTTAAAATTACAGGCTCAGGCCGTACAGATGCAGGTGTACATGCATACGGGCAGGTATTCAATTTTCACACTGAATCGCCGATTCCGTTACAGCGCTGGTGTCTGGCACTTAATGCCTGGTTGCCTCGTGATATCATCGTTACGGATGCGAGAGAGGTGTCACTGTCCTTTCATGCACGCCGCATGGCGAAGCGGAAGACATATCGGTACAGTATTAATGCGAACCGGTTTCCGGACATCTTTCACCGTCGTACACAGGCCCATCATCCAACGAGTCTGGATGTAAGAGCGATGGAGGAAGGGTTAGCTCATTTAGTTGGCACCTTTGACTATACTTCGTTCGCATCTCGACGTTCCCAAAAGACGAATCATGTTCGCACTATTTACGAAGCCTATATGACAGTAGACCATTCCTTTTCACGTCCGGACTCGGATGATCAGGGAATTATCCATACTTATATTACAGGTAGCGGATTTTTGCAGCACATGGTTCGGATTATTATGGGTACTTTGCTGGAAGTGGGAGAAGGCAAAAAATCGTCGGATGATATTCCTTCCATTTTAGAGGCGAAAAATCGTTCAAAGGCCGGACCTACGGCCGTTGGACACGCTTTAACGCTCTGGAATGTAGAGTACGACGAAAACATCAAAAAACATTGATTTTACCCTTGCGGAATTGATGGTTATCCTGTAATATAAAAGTTGTGTTTTCTTAATGGCTTTCCCACAGCCCCAATTAAGATAATCACTTTAAATTAACATCTAATCCATCAATAATGCAGCAACTTAACGAACGAAGATAAATGATGATTTCTGTTAACGAACTTAAGGAGGATACTTTTCATGCGTACTACGTATATGGCGAAGCCAAATGAAGTTGAGCGCAACTGGCACATCATTGATGCCGAAGGCAAAACGCTCGGCCGTCTGGCAAGCGAAGCGGCTGCGTTGATTCGCGGCAAACACAAGCCACAATTTACACCACATGTGGACACAGGTGATTTTGTTGTTGTAATCAATGCGGAAAAAATCGTATTGACCGGTAAAAAAATGGAGAACAAGAAATACTACCGTCACTCCCTGCATCCGGGTGGTCTGAAAGTAACGGTTGCACAAGAAATGGTTAAGAACAAGCCTGAGCGTATGTTGGAATTGGCTGTTCACGGTATGCTTCCTAAAACTCGTCAAGGCGAGAAAATGAAGCTGAGACTTAAAGCTTACAGAGGCACTGAGCATCCACATGCAGCACAAAAACCTGAAGTTTACGAACTTCGCGGATAATTAAAAGGGAGGACAGTTTCATGGCACAAGTACAATACTATGGGACAGGTCGTCGTAAACATTCGGTAGCTCGTGTTCGTCTCGTACCGGGTGAAGGACGCATTGTCATCAATAAGCGTGATATTAATGAATATTTCGGTTTGGAAACTCTCAAACTGATCGTAAAACAACCACTGAACCTGACAGAAACAGTTGGCAGCTATGACGTACTCGTTATCGCTCATGGTGGTGGTATCTCTGGTCAAGCCGGCGCAATTCGCCACGGTATTTCCCGTGCTCTGTTGAAAGCAGATCCGGAATTCCGTCCAGCTTTGAAAAAAGCAGGCTTCTTGACTCGTGACCCACGTATGAAAGAACGTAAAAAATACGGTCTCAAAGCCGCTCGTCGTGCACCACAGTTCTCGAAACGTTAATATTTCGAATACAGAAGAACCTTTTCCTTATGGAAAGGGTTCTTTTTTATTTAGTCATTTCCTGATTATTATCCACATGTGGATAAGTAGACCTACTCTAAAATTCATAGGCTTCAGCATGTTTCTGCGAATACATAAATAACCGCATGCAAATGCATGGAACACGAAAAGTTATCCACGATGTAATTGAAGACGATATTGTTATACACAAATACAGTTTGCTATTTCCACGGAGTTTATTCTGTAATGTTTATAACCTGTGACTAAAATATAATGTTCGACTATTCAATATAGCCTCATCTTAATATTCTCTGCTAACTGCTGTTTCACGAGATACTTTGCTTTCACTTGTTTATGTAAAGTCCCTTGATATGTTCTGGCTGGTACTGTCTATGCCTCTTGTACAGCTGTTTTGGGCGCAGCTAGGGATACGGCAAGGAATACCTCTTTTTATTTGTGTGCACTGAGAGAAGGACGCTCCTTAGCCTAGCACTGTCTGCTTCCTAGGCTACTGCAATTGCAACGGCGATGTACATGTTACTGGTAATGGAAATAGTCTACACAGCAATCGCTCCAAACTATAACCGGGAGCACTATGTATTGTCCGACTGTGTCTACCCTTATAAAATTGACCCATCTTGATGTCAGGCTTTAAATAGGCTTCCAGTAGCGATAAGAGTCTTGCTTGTGTCCAGGGATCAATCCCTCGGGAATTGCCTCTATAAGCGCTTTAGGATTGGATAGAGGCATAATAAGAGTTCAGCGCGCAGTCATTTCTTTTATAATTTCCACAATGAAAGCATCGCTGACGCCAGAGCTCCAGAATAGTGTAGTCGATTTCATCTGGTTAAAAATTCGAGTAAAGGCTAGTTTGCCTTCATCTGAACTCGTCCACATACGGACTTCATCTTTGGAATGCAAAATAAGAGCTTTGAAACCTAAAGTTATTTTCAATTCCCTCGGTTAGCACCCTTCGATAATCTTAGATTCAGAAACGATGTTGCTTTCTTCTACAGATGATTCTTGCTTGATCAAGCAACCCAAAGCTGTTCAGCATTACCGATGGCTGCCGCGCACTGGGCCAAGATTAGGATACGCTGCTCCTAGATGCCTCTAAAGCATTTCACTCAGAAGATCCACAAGCAGACGTATAGTACAATAATACATTTTGGCTATACAAATCATTCAACTAAGTAATTTTGCGTAGCATGGTAGGTTGTCAAAAAAATGCTTATCCGCACGTTCGGCTTGCTCTTCCAAAGTCAAAACTATAGGATGTATTCCTTCAAGGACCAAACTATTCCCATATAATGTTATATAAGAAAGCCCTTTGTTTAAAAGCGTACTGGTGGTACGCCTTTGTCTTCGGCAGAGTAGAGAACAAGCCGTCTTTGTTGACGTAAAAAGCCTCCATTCAAGCATTCCTTCAGCTACACTAGTTATTTTAAGTAACCAAAGAGCCTATGGACCATTTTCAAGTGTTTGGTATAAGAATATTTTATATAAAGCCAATGAACTTGGTTGGATACGCAAGAAAGCATTAAAGAATGCTGACAGAACAACATTCCTGCAAATTTGGGTGGATAAATGCTTACATCAGGACATTTTGCCTTGGATTGACAATGATTGTGAAAGTTTTATACTGTATTTAATCTTATTAGTTTAGTCGGTATTTAAATGCCACTTATTTATGAATCTTCATATGGAGGAGCATTGATAATGAATTTATTGGAGAAAGAAGCGTTGATTAGAGTCAAGGCAATTGAACTGGAAGAGGCTACGCCAGAGGAAGTTATCCAGTATGCTGTTCTTACATTTCCCAATCTTACCTTTGCTTGTAGCTTCGGAGCAGAAGATGTAGTACTAGTAGATATGCTTCAAAAAATTAGCCCTTCCACCGACATTTTTTACTTGGACACCGACTTTCATTTTCAAGAAACTTACGATACGCGAGATCAGATGAAAGCCAGATATAATTTGGATTTTGTCAGTGTCTCTCCCTTAATTACTCCTGAAGAGCAAGCGGCTGAGCATGGAGAGGAACTGTGGAAAACAGATCCTAACACATGTTGTGGTATACGCAAAGTTGAGCCCCTGACACGCATTTTGTCACAATACGATGCATGGATTACTGGTATTCGCCGGGATCAGGCCCCTACCCGTGCGAATTCAAAAAAGGTAGAGTATGATGAAAAGTTTGGACTCGTTAAATTTAATCCCTTGGCAAGCTGGACATCCGAGGATGTATGGAACTATATCCGTACTCATGAAGTACTGTATAATCCATTGCATGACCGCAATTATCCCAGTATCGGTTGTGAGCAATGTACCCGTGAAGTTCTACCAGGTGAAGACCCTCGTGCAGGTCGCTGGTCAGGCAATGAGAAAACAGAGTGTGGGCTCCATCAATAAAATGGTATTCAGGTAACTATGAGTCGTATTTATGAAGAGAAGGGAAGTGCATTATGACTGCAATTCTTCCGCATGGCGGAACACTTGTTGATAAAATCATTACAGGACCGGAGCAAAAAGCACTTTTGCAGGCTGCGGGAGAATTGTTTCCTATCCGTGTAAACTCATGGACCATTTCTGATCTGGATTTGATTGGAGTGGGAGCTTTCTCTCCTTTGACGGGGTTTATGAATGAATCTGATTATCGGTCGGTGGTAACAGATATGCGTCTTGCCGATGGTACAGTCTGGAGTATTCCCATTACTCTTGCAGTTGTAGAAAGTGTAGCCAGTGAACTGAAATTAGGTCAGCAGGTGGCTTTGGTGGGTGAAACAGACGATACTATCTATGCTGTACTTGATATTGAAAGTATTTATCAGGTAGATCAGGCTGAGGAAGCCAGACGAGTATTCAAGACCGATGACCCGGCTCATCCTGGCGTAAACAAACTGTTAGATCGACCTGCTACGTATGTTGGTGGATCTGTGCAAGTGCTTAATCGGCCGGAGCCCACACAATTTAGTGAGTTTTACTATACACCATCACAGACACGCGACTATTTTGCAGAAAAAGGCTGGAAAACAGTGGTCGGTTTTCAAACACGAAATCCGGTACACCGGGCACATGAGTACATCCAAAAAAGCGCGATGGAGATTGTGGATGCTTTGTTTCTAAACCCACTCGTTGGTGAAACCAAGTCAGATGACGTTCCGGCAGATGTGCGTATGAAGAGCTATCTGGTGCTGCTGAACAATTATTATCCGGCTGATCGGACTTTTCTGGGGGTATTTCCTGCTGCCATGCGATACGCGGGTCCTAGAGAGGCCATTTTCCATGCTATTGTGCGAAAAAACTATGGCTGCACCCATTTTATTGTTGGAAGGGATCATGCCGGGGTAGGAGACTATTATGCTACCTACGAAGCACAGGAAATTTTCAGGCACTTTACACCTGAAGAGCTGGGGATTACTCCATTGTTCTTTGAACACAGCTTTTATTGCACTCGATGTGGAAATATGGCCTCAAGTAAAACATGCCCACATCCCAAGGAGCATCATTTGACGCTCTCGGGCACCAAGGTACGGGAATTGTTGCGCTCTGGGGTTTGCCCGCCACCTGAATTTACACGACCGGAAGTTGCTCAAGTGCTGATTGAAGGTATGAAAGAATTTGTTCATGCCTGAGTTGTACTATCTACACGCCTCGTCCCATATAGATTATTAGTATCTGTATAGGACGGAGGCGTTTTGTTATGCAAAAAAATAATCGTAAACACGAGGTTACACTGTGGATTCGCTATCGGACGTTGCAAAAAATGCTGTTGGGCTGTTGTCTCGCCGTTCTGTTTATTACACTGGCATTGTATGAGATACCTGCTTCGAGAGCTTGGACCCATTGGAGTTTACCCCTTACTGGTAAAGTAATTGCTATAGATGCTGGACACGGAGGGCCTGATGGAGGGGCGGTTAGCAAAGAAGGAATTATTGAAAAGGATATTAATCTGGCAATCGCTTTTTATTTGCGGGATTATTTGCAGCAAGCAGGTGCTGTTGTTGTCATGACACGTGAGGATGACCGCGACCTGGCGCAGCAAGAAACGAAAGGTTACGCCAGAAGGAAAACGGAGGATTTGAAGCAGCGTGTGCGTATAATTGAGGAGCAAAAAGCAGACCTCTTTCTAAGTATTCATATGAACAGTATTCCGTCGAGCCGTTGGAGTGGAGCCCAGACCTTTTACGTTCCTAACCATGCAGATAACGAGAATTTGGCGTCTTTAATTCAGGAAGAAATCAAACGCAACTTGGAAAATACGGACAGAGTGGCTAAGACCGTGAACGCAGTTTATTTATTGAAAGCTCTCAAAATGCCATCAGCCCTTGTAGAAGTCGGATTTTTGTCCCATCCAGAGGAAGCTAGACGACTAAGTGACGTGAACTATCAAAGGCAGGTGGCGGCGTCCATATATAAGGGGATTTTGCGTTACAGTGCCGGGGAAAGGGGGATCTCACCAGCACCTGAGGCCAGATAGTGGTATACTGTAAGTGTTTACCACTCCGTAATTCATTAAAGCAGAGGTGCTGATAATTCATGCAATCAAGAGAGCAAGTTATAGAGCTACTTCAACAAGTGCGGGAGCCTCAAACAGGACGCCGTCTAGTCGATCTCCATTTTATTCGGGATGTGGTTGTTAAAGAGGATCGGGTATCCCTGACCGCTATTAGTTTGAATAGCCAGGAAGAGACGTGTGCAGAACTGGAGCGGGAAATCCGGCAGACGTTAGAAGAGGCGGGATTAAGCCACGTCCATATTCGTATTCGTGAGGCATCTGAGCATGAAAAGTCCGCAATTCAAGCTGTGGAGAATACCGAGGAAGCCGCTGACCCGGTTTTGACCAAAGGACATGCTGTCGGTATGGAAGAACATGAGCTGCTTAGTCCAGCATCTGGCGTCCGGTTTATTGCCATTGCAAGCGGAAAAGGTGGTGTCGGAAAATCGACAGTAGCTGTAAATTTGGCTGCTGCTTTAGCTAGACAGGGGAAGCGTGTGGGTTTAATTGATGCGGATATCTATGGATTTAGCGTGCCGGATATGATCGGGGTGGAGGAGGTTCCTTCTGTCGAAGATGGTATCATTCAGCCGGTGGAGCGATTCGGTATCAAAATCATGTCTATGGGCTTCTTTGTCAGAGAGAACAATCCGGTGATTTGGAGAGGTCCCATGCTGGGGAGAATGCTCAGACAGTTTTTTAGTGATGTTGAATGGGGACAACTGGATTATATGATACTCGATTTACCACCAGGGACTGGCGATGTAGCGCTTGACGTACATCAAATGATTCCGCAGAGTGAAGAAATCATTGTCACTACCCCACATGCAACTGCAGCTTTTGTAGCTGCACGTGCAGGGGCTATGGCGCTCCAAACAGATCATAAGGTCATTGGTGTTGTGGAGAACATGTCCTATTATGTATCCTCCACCGGAGAAAAGGACTATGTTTTTGGACGCGGTGGCGGGGCTATGCTGGCAGATACCCTTCATACGAAGCTGCTGGCGCAAATTCCGCTGGGTATCCCAGACAATCACCCTTCAGAAGCCGACTTTTCTCCATCCGTATATAAATCCGAGTCGGCGACAGGGGCAATTTACAATGATATTGCTGCTCAAATTACGACGTTGCACGCGGAATTTGAATAAGAAAAAAAGGCTGGTTGTTGAACCAGCCTTTTTATTATTGGCCTCCACCTTGTTCTCCTTCGCCTCCACCACCACCATCTTGCTTCTGATCAGCAGAGCCACCTTGCTCACCGCTTTTTTTCTCAACCTTAGGTTGGAGTTCCTCTTGTACGACAGTTTTAAGTAAATTCATGACTTCAAGCCGAAAAATCGGATTCTGCATGGCATCATGCATGACTGTCATAGATTGTTTGCGATATTCAGGAGTTTTAGTTAAGTCCATATACATCTTGGTCAGTTCTGGCGACTTAAGCATCGCTTCAATTGATTTTTGATAAGAAGGGTCTTTTATAAGTTGCATATGAAGCTGTTTGCTTTGGCTGTTGATGGCTTTGGCAAATTCTCCGGCAAAACGCGGATCAGTCATAATTTTTTCGATTTCTTTTTTATATTCAGGTGATACCAAAGTATCTTTGACTGCGATCTTCATCTGTTCAGCCGATTGCATGGGCATAAGCATTTTCATTCCCATGCTGCCACCAGATCCACCACCAGCCCCACCCTCTTCACTGCTTTGACCGGATTGTCCTTCTTTTGAAGTGCTTTCCCCGGTTAAAGCCTCTTCTACAGCTTTTTTTCCGTCATCGCTTTTCAAGATATCGACAACCATCGTTTTCATCTCTTTATAACTGTTCTGGGGGGGCGCAGAACCCTGATCCGAGCCGCAGCCACTCAGTGCAACGCCCAGTACGCATACCGTGCTAACAAATCGCAAACGAGTCCAATTCATGGCCGTATTCCTCCTTCATCATGAATGTGGATAGTATGCGGATGAATGCGGAGAAATATGTCGATTTGCTTTTGGTTTTTAGCTGAGAACGATGTAAAATAACTCCTTAAAGACCCAGTGCCTGATCGCGTACCTCTTTGCCTTTTACTGTACCCTGTTGAAGCAGTTCAGATACAGTCACGAATTCATAGCCTTGTGCGCGCAACTTGTCGATAATGACGGGCAAGGCTTCATGTGTTTGTTTACAGGAATCACTGGCATGCAGAAGGACGATATCGCCAGGATGCGCTTTATTTACAACACGGTCGATTATGACCTGAGTACCAGGGTTTTTCCAGTCCAGGGAATCTGTATCCCACTGAATGGTTTTGTAGCCTAAAGTGCCGGCAACCTGAAGGACCCTTTTATCAAAGTCGCCATTAGGCATACGGATCAACTTCGGGGACTGTCCCGTCAGTTCGGTTAATGTGGTATGAGCAATGGAAATCTGCTTACGAATATCTTCATCGCTTAAGCTACTGTAATTTTCGTGTTTATGGCCATGACTGCCGATCTCAAATCCACTTTCTTTAATCTGATTCACAAGCTCTGGATGTGTTTTACTCCAAGGGGCAGAAAGAAAAAAGGTGGACTTAGTCACTTTTTTATCCTCAAGGACTTTTAAGATGGGGGCAGTACGCTTATCACCCCAACTAATATCAAAGGTGAGAGCGATCAGCTTTTTGTCCGTGGGTACACTATAAATAGCGGTTGGTGCTTCCTCGGAAAAAACCGTAACATTATCGGTTTCTACATAAATGACTCCAACAGTAAAGACGGCTGCAGCCATTACGATTAAGAATCGTTTGATTTTTTTACCGTTCAATACATAGAAAAAAGAATTCATGGTTAATAACGCCCCTTTCATCGAAGTGCTTGTTTACTTAAAGCTATGCCGGGGGTTGTCAATTATTCCATTGAACCAATAGGAGGAATTATCAAATGGGACTAAAAGCATTTTTTCACGATTTACACACGACAAGACGGTTAATTTTAATCTCTGCATTTCTTTTCTGCACAAGTATTATGGTGGGATGGTTAAGTACAGGCACTATTCAATCCATGCTGGCGCAACAAATGGAGGGACTGGGAGAAGTAGCGCAGCGCTTGCAGAATTCTGAGCATCCACAATGGAGTTTTTTTGTATTCATCTTTTTCAATAATGCAATTAAATGTGTGCTGGTTATATTTATGGGGGCAGTATTTGGAATCGTACCGTTTATATTTTTAATTGTGAACGGTATGGTTTTAGGGTTTGTAGTACACTTGCAGACAGATATGGGAAGAAGTATGTATGAAGTTGTTGTCAAAGGGTTACTGCCTCACGGTGTGATTGAATTGCCTGTTTTGATTATCGCCTGTGCCTTCGGATTGAAGTTTGGAATCAACATAATATCTACTATAGGTACAAGCATAGGGCTAAAGCGCAAAGGAACTGGCCCAGCGTGGGATGTATTTATGAAACAAACGTTGAGGGTGTCCATATGGTCTGTCATCTTACTGCTTATAGCAGCTGCAATTGAGAGTGGCATAACTTATCGTTTATTGTCACAATAAAATATTATGGCCAAATATTTATATATTTCCTGAAAATTGAACATAACAAAGGGGAGAGCCTAAAGAGAAGCTGAAGATTAATCGGGGTAAGTTTGAAACCTTAGCAGTCGAGTTTAAAAACAGGTAAAGATTGGAACAATAGTTGAGCAAATATAAGTACTATATAATCTGCTGATAAGGGAGTATGGTCATATGTTGGGAATGCTGTTTAACGAAAAAGAATGCAAGGAACTTGACTACGTTCTTCGTAAGGAGCTAGATGAAATGCTGCTTGATATGAGCGATACTCGATTGGATCAAGATATTCGCTACGCAATCGCACTACGATATAAAACAGTCTTTCGCATGTATGCCCGTTTTGCACCCGCCAAGGAACTATCAAAATATGCTCGCAGAGGGCGAGTCCCACAAACCAAACAATGAAAAGATAAGATGAAACTATATCAGAGATATCAGGAAGTAAACTATTTTAAAAAGATTATACTTTCTGATATCAAAAAAAGTATTGACTCTATTCAATATTCATGGTAAATTAATTTTCGTTCCTTTTTGAAGGATTTGCTCGAAAAAAAGAAATTAAAAAAACTCTTGCAAATTCTAAAAAGAGATGATATATTATAAAGGTCGCCACTGAGACGCGGTGACGAAACAAAGTAAGACATTATGCAAGTTTGATCTTTGAAAACTGAACAACGAGTGAGTACGGATTTTACAAAATCCAACGCTGAAATTTTGGTACATGCCGTCAGGTTGTATAAAATGGAAGCGAACAAGAGATATTTTATCTCGTCAGTTTCAAAATGAGCTTATCGCTCTTTCTATAAACCAACTTCGGTTGGTCTTTAATGGAGAGTTTGATCCTGGCTCAGGACGAACGCTGGCGGCGTGCCTAATACATGCAAGTCGAGCGGGGTTATGTAGAAGCTTGCTTCTACATAACCTAGCGGCGGACGGGTGAGTAACACGTAGGCAACCTGCCCACAAGACAGGGATAACTACCGGAAACGGTAGCTAATACTCGATACATCCTTTTCCTGCATGGGAGAGGGAGGAAAGACGGAGCAATC
>NZ_FOYG01000022.1:0-2652 GCF_900116035.1 Paenibacillus sp. cl130 | reverse complement strand
CGCGCAAGGCGGTTGGATCGCTCGTTCAGCTCGCGGTAGGTCAGCTGCCGCTCGTTCATGACGGCGGCCACGTTGTCCGGGTAAAGCTCCGCCTGTTCTTCGAACAAGCCGTAAATCGTTTTCCCCCGCTCGAACCCGGTTTCGGTGTCATTAAATCGCTTCAGCAGCGTCTCCCTCTCGTCTGGGGACAGCACATCGGCTTGTCCGAGCTCCAGATCCGGCTGAAATAAAAGCACGGACAGCAGCCGAACAAGATGGTCGGCCGCCTGTTCCACAAATGCCCGCTCGTACCGCTGCCCGTCAAAGCTTATTTCCAGCTCGATGGAGTGGTTTTGGCGGTCGAAGCGAAAAACCGTATCAGCCGCCACCCGGTTAACCAGCGGTTCCGGATGAATCGGGGCGAAGGATGCGACGGTGTTGACGACCGGGAGGCCGTCCCCCGTATAGTCCAGATGGAGCGGCTCCACCATTTTCCGAAAAGGCAGGTGCTGATGCTCCAGCGCCTCGCCGATGGAGGCTTTGATGCCCCCGAGCAGCGTTCTCAGCGTCGTCTGGCGGCTTACGGACGTCTTGATCACCAAGATGTCATGCGGCGGCGGAGTCCCGTCGGGGTCTGCGCTATAAGAAGGCATGCCGACCAGCACTTGGTCCCGCCCGGTATATTTGAACAGCAGGCTTTTTACTCCTGCCAAAACAATCATGTACAAAGCCAAATTCGAACCGTTGGCGAGGCAAATGATTCTCTCCGAGAGTTCGCTCGGCAGAGTACGGTGAAGCAAGCCCGGCTCGGCCGCAGCTTCCCCGTCGGCGGATAATTTGGAGGATTGACTGTAGGGAAGGAAGCTCAGCCTGTCATCGGCATCAAACTTGCCGCTCCAGTACCGTTCTTCCTTTTCAAACAAAGATTTCATTTGTACCTCCCCTAAAAATGAAGTGACCGCATGCCCTGGCGCAGGTCCGAAAAAGCTTGCTTTCGGCCTGCGCGTTTACGGGCTTGGACGTTGTTCGCCGTCTTCCTTGGGATGCGCGCCGCTTTCGCTTGACGGCGGAGGCGCGCTTGTAGGATTAGAACGCGAATTCGATCGTATCGACGGCACTCTTTGCGCCTGCCGCCGGTTTATGACATTCAATCCGACTTAGCTCGAGTTGTGGATTTTCCGCAATTTGAGACAGTACCCGCAGGTAATCCTCGGTCAAGGTGCGGATCATCGCTTCTTTGAACAGCTTGGTGGCGTAGAAAAGGCCCCCGCTCAGCGCCCCGTTGTTTTCATACATAAACAGCGTCAGATCGAACTTCGCTTCTTCCAAATGGTCAAGCTCGTAAGTCTTCAGGCTGACCCCTTCCAGCTCGGCGTCTCGTTCTTCGATATTTTGCAAGTCGAAAACGGCATCGAACAGCGGGAAGCGGCCCGGCTCCCGCTTCACATTCAAACGCTCCACGAGCTCCTCGAATGGATAATCCTGGT
The DNA here is from genome assembly GCF_900116035.1 of Paenibacillus sp. cl130. NCBI lineage: Bacteria > Bacillati > Bacillota > Bacilli > Caryophanales > Paenibacillaceae > Paenibacillus > Paenibacillus sp. cl130. The sequence goes on along the minus strand of NZ_FOYG01000022.1, from coordinate 1,186 downwards.
TCTCGAAAGCACCCAAAGCCGTTTCCTTCACTTCTTCCAGGTAGGACAAGAACGTTTTGTCGCCCGACGGACGATTGCGGATCGCCAGCGTATTGACAAACATCCCGATGACCGATTCCAAATCGGCGTTCGTTCTTCCCGCCACCGGGGTGCCCACGACCAAGTCCTCCTGCCCGCTGTACTTGGACAGCAGCACGGTATAAGCCGCAAGCAGCACCATGAACAGCGTGCTTTCACGCTCGGCCGCCAATTTGCGCAGCCGCGCAGAGAGAGAAGCTTCGACGTCGAACTCCAGATGCGCGCCTTCGTAGCTGCGAGCCGCAGACCGTTCGTAGTCCATCGGCAGGTCCGCCGTCGGCAGCTCGCCTTCGAAGGTTTGCAGCCAGTACGCTTCCTGCCGCCCGATCCGCTCTCGGTGGGCCTTCGACTGCTGCCAAACGGCATAATCCTTGTATTGAATGCGCAGTGGCGGCAGTTCTTCCCCGGCGTAGAAACTTGAGAACTCATCGATCACAATCGCCATCGATACGCCGTCGGACACCATATGGTGCATGTCGAAAAGGAGAATATGCAGGTTCGACTCCAGCTCGATGACCCCGGCTCGCAGCAGCGGCGGCTTGCCGAGATCAAACGGACGAACGAAGCTGCGGACGATCTGCTCGATTTGAGCCGCATCCTCTTTATCCGCTTGATGATGCTCGATAGCAAAATCGACCTGCGGGTAAATCCGCTGAACCGCTTCGCCCTTCACGATTTCAAAACCGGTGCGCAGCGATTCATGCCGTGTTATCAATTTCCGCAAGGCGGCTTCCAACCGGTCTAAATCAAACTCGCCTTCCACCTGCACCAGCTCCGGCATGTTGTAAAGCTGATCCGCTCCATCCAGCGTGTGCTGAATGAATAGCCGTTTCTGCGCGGAGGACAGAGGGTAGTACTCTCTCTCCTCCGCTTGAGGAATGGCCTCATGCTCCCGCCGTTCCATCCGGGCGATCGCCTCGGCCATCGCCGCAATCGTCGAGTGACGGAATACGTCGCGCAGCGGCAGGTTGACGTTTAATTCCTTAAATACCTTGCCCGCCAGCGTCGTCGCTCGCAGGGAGTGGCCGCCGATGTCGAAGAAGTTGTCGTGAACGCCAATCTCCCTCGCAAGCCCCAGCACCTCCTGCCAAATCGCCGCCAGCTTCGT
>NZ_FOYG01000009.1:0-231744 GCF_900116035.1 Paenibacillus sp. cl130 | reverse complement strand
CAGTTCGGTCCCTATCTGTCGTGGGCGTAGGAAATTTGAGAGGAGCTGTCCTTAGTACGAGAGGACCGGGATGGACGTACCGCTGGTGTACCAGTTGTTCCGCCAGGAGCACCGCTGGGTAGCTATGTACGGAAGGGATAAGCGCTGAAAGCATCTAAGCGTGAAGCCCCCCTCAAGATGAGATTTCCCAATTAGTAAGACCCCTTGAAGACGACGAGGTAGATAGGTTGGGGGTGGAAGTGCAGTAATGCATGGAGCTGACCAATACTAATCGGTCGAGGGCTTATCCTAAAATAAAACGCAAATGAGTTTCGGATCCAGTTTTCAGGGTGTAACCTTGAAATTGCGCTTGATATTCCAAATCACTTTGTTGATTTAAAGAATAACTTGCGGAATTTTGCTAAGCGAGTCCATTTATATGGAGAGATACCCAAGTGGCTATAAGGGGACCCTCTGCTAAGGGGTTAGACTGCGAAAGTGGTGCGAGGGTTCGAATCCCTCTCTCTCCGCCATTTAGGACAAGCTAGCGAAATATTATGTTATGGCGGTGTAGCTCAGCTGGCTAGAGCGTACGGTTCATACCCGTGAGGTCGGGGGTTCGATCCCCTCCGCCGCTACCATACATACCCAGGAGGCTTAGCTCAGCTGGGAGAGCATCTGCCTTACAAGCAGAGGGTCGGGGGTTCGATCCCCTCAGCCTCCACCATTGTGCCGGTGTAGCTCAACTGGTAGAGCAACTGACTTGTAATCAGTAGGTTGGGGGTTCAAGTCCTCTCGCCGGCACCATTTTTGAATTTTGAAAAATCTAGGGAACTGTGGTGTAGAGGCCTAACATGCCTGCCTGTCACGCAGGAGATCGCGGGTTCGAATCCCGTCAGTTCCGCCATTTTTCAATTCAATAGTTTTTCCGTACTAAAGTGGGAAGGGGTATCCCTCCGCACTTTATTTTTTTGTTAATGGGTATGGCTCGGTAGCTCAGTCGGTAGAGCAGAGGACTGAAAATCCTCGTGTCGGCGGTTCGATTCCGTCCCGAGCCACCTTTATATGGAGGATTAGCGAAGTGGCCAAACGCATCAGACTGTAAATCTGCTCCCTTACGGGTTCGGTGGTTCGAATCCATCATCCTCCACCAGTTTTACGAGCCATTAGCTCAGTTGGTAGAGCACCTGACTTTTAATCAGGGTGTCGAAGGTTCGAGTCCTTCATGGCTCATCAGAAGTCATCAACTATAGGTTGATGGCTTTTTTTGTATTGTTTTAAGTTATGTTTTTATATAGCTTTTTTATTTTACGGTATCGACAGGTTATAATGAGTTCATTATGTTCGCTCAGTGCTTATTCTATATTCTAAAAAAAGTGAAGTGGTGATCGCGTGACTCTGGATACAGAATGGATTCAGCAACAGCTTCAGAATATTATTCAAGCGCCTTTTACCATAGTGCCTTGGTGCCCGGAAGTGATGGCAGAGGGAGAGACAGCCGATTCAGTTATTCCGGATAGATCGTTTGTCCGTGACAACAAGTTATATTTTCCGTTTCGTGCGTCGGCAGGTGAACTGGCTGCCTTTGTGGTAGAGGCCAGATATTTGACGGATCGAGAACGGAAACTGGTAGAAGCGCTATTGGGGAACATGGAGCAGGTCTGGCAGAACGGTCCACAATTGTCGGACAACCCGATTTATAGCGAGGAAGAGCGGATGAATCGTTTTGGACAATGGCTCATACAGCAGGCTGCCAATTTAAACAGGGAAGAAGAGGTTCCTGATGAATTGCAGCTTCGTGATTCGCTATCAGCGTGTATGGTTCCGATTTTACTGAATGGCGAGGGAACACAGGAGGGGGCTATTACTTATACGCAGCTTCATCGATTGTTCGCGAGCTATTTTGGAGGGGATGTGTTACTTACTCCATTGGACGAACAGTCTTGGCTGATTATGGCTAAAAAGGAGCTTTTATTAGGAGCTGACGATGAACGGGATAAAGACACTGAGTCCAGGGATGCAGATTTTACGGAATCGCTGGAGGAGGTTCTTACGGCTTTTAGCTTGGGCCTATATGAGCTTATTGCGAATGAGTGGGTGGGTGTATTCCATTTGGCGGTTTCTAAGCCTTCGATCCCTTTGCAAAGTCTTCCCCAAGAGCTGAATTTGTTATGGGAGACGATACATCTGGGCAAGATTTTTCATGTAACAGAGCACATCCACTTTTCATGGGAGCTTCATTTAGAAAGGCTGTTAAACCGCATTCCCAAGGAACAACGCGTACTATTTTTAGAGCAGGTAATGAAATCATCTGTCATACTGGAAGACTCAGAAACGATGGCTACATTAGATATCTTTTTTCAATTGGATTGTAATGTGAGTGAGACAGCTAAGCGTCTGTATGTGCATCGAAATACGTTGATTTACCGTTTGGATAAGATCAAACAGGAGACCGGATTGGACGTGCGGACGTTTAATGATGCGGTTTTGGTCAAGCTCTATCTCCTATTGTACAAAGTGACAAAAAGGAAATAGCATCTTTGTGCAGTTTGCGAATAGCCACGCTACAAGGACTAGGGTAAGATACAAGTAAGAAATGTATTCGATTTCATAACTCGATCTTAGGAGGCAAAAGCTATGGCTGGTGTACGTTTAGAGCATATTTTCAAGCAATATCCGGGTGCAGATAAAGCTACGGTTGTTGATGTCAATTTGGACATTCGAGATAAAGAATTCCTCGTATTGGTTGGTCCCTCCGGTTGCGGGAAGTCTACTACACTTCGTATGATTGCTGGTCTGGAGGAAATTTCAGATGGTAAATTGTACATTGGGGATCGTGTTGTGAACGACGTGGCTCCAAAGGACCGCGATATCGCGATGGTATTCCAATCCTACGCCCTGTATCCGCACATGAGCGTGTACCAGAACATGGCGTTCGGTCTGAAACTGCGCAAAGTTAAGAAAGAAGAAATCGACAAGAAAGTACGCGAAGCTGCCAAAATACTCGATATCGAGCACTTGCTGGAACGTAAACCTAAGGCGCTGTCCGGTGGTCAACGCCAACGTGTCGCTCTGGGCCGTGCGATTGTCCGCGATCCTCAAGTCTTCCTGATGGATGAGCCGCTCTCCAACTTGGATGCTAAACTTCGTGGTCAAATGCGTGCTGAAATCACTAAACTGGTTAAACGCCTTGAAACCACTTGTATCTATGTAACACATGACCAAATTGAAGCCATGACGATGGGTGATCGGATTGTCGTTATGAAGGATGGTATCATTCAACAAGCTGCATCCCCGGATGAACTGTACAACCGTCCAGTGAATCTGTTCGTTGCTGGTTTTATCGGCTCTCCTACGATGAACTTTATCACAGGTCAGCTGGTTGAAAAAGAAGGTGCATTGCATTTTACTGCGCCGGGTCTGGATCTGTTCGTACCAGAAGGTAAAGGACAGATTTTAAAAGCGAAGGGCTATATCGGCAAAGATGTGATCTTGGGTATCCGTCCTGAGGATATTCATGAAGAGCCTGTATTCTTGGAGGCTTCTCCGAATACAATCTTTACATCCACTGTGGATGTAACAGAAAATCTCGGTCATGAAATGCTGTTGTACCTGAGCGGTGCCGGAAATGATACGATTATTGCCCGTGTAGACGGACGTTCCAATACTCGTGATGGTGTCAAAGCGAAGTTGGCTGTTGATATGAACAAGGTTCATATTTTTGATAAGGAATCGGAATTGAGTATTCTGGTTGGCGAATAAAATTTGCCTCTGGAAGAGAGTCGCAGTTTTCCCCAAGCGGAGAACTGCGACTCTTTTTGTATATCGCATACGGCTACTAGCTTCGGCATTGCATTCATTGGAAAATTCCGATACGATGGGTACAATGGTACAGGTCTAGATGCAGGCAAGGTTCGTTGGCAAGGGTCCTAGATGGGATCAATCCAGCTGTCGGAATAGAGTTAGCCTGGAACCATAGTGTTAAATCAAATGGAGTGTGGATTGATGCAGTGCAGCATAGACTGGCGTTGGGCTGTATGGTTAATAGGGTAAAGCTACATAAATCAAATGACGTATAGAATCCGGTGTTGCAGATGAAGGGGAGAATACAATGGCTAAACAGGTAAAGGTATCCGAGCTTGTACAGCAGTTTCAAATGGAAGTTATTTCTGGTGAAAAAGGTCTGCGAAGACTGATCACAGTGGATGATTTGAATCGCCCAGGTCTGGAGATGGCCGGGTATTTTGAATATCATACACAGGAGCGGGTACAGCTTCTGGGAAGGTCTGAGTTGGCTTTTCTGGGGATGCTGCCTCCTGAGGAGCGACGGGATCGGATGGAGCGTCTGTGTACAGAGCTGACTCCATGTATTATCATCACACGTGGTCTGGAGGTACCGGCTGAGTTAGTGGAGGCGAGCGCAGAGCGAGATATTCCTGTACTGCGTACTAATATGGCGACGACGATTTTATCAAGCCGCATCACAGGCTTTCTCGAAAGAAAGCTGGCTCCTACGGCGACCATTCATGGTGTACTGTGTGACGTGTATGGCGTGGGAATGCTTATCACAGGAAGTAGCGGAATTGGTAAAAGTGAAACGGCACTGGAACTTGTTAAACGTGGACATCGCTTGGTAGCAGATGATGCGGTAGAAATTCGGCAAACGTCCGATTTTCAGCTGCATGGTACAGCACCTGAGCTGATACGTCACCTGTTGGAAATTCGTGGCGTGGGCATTATTAATGTGATGACGCTGTTTGGGGCCGGTGCAGTTCGTAATAACAAGCGGATTACATTGGTTGTTCGTCTGGAGGCATGGCAGCAGGACAAGCAGTATGATCGTCTTGGTCTCGATGAGGAAACGACACGCATTATTGATACAGATGTTCCACTGGTTACAATCCCAGTTCGTCCGGGCCGAAACTTGGCTGTTATTATCGAGGTGGCGGCGATGAACTATCGTTTGAAACAAATGGGCGTTAATGCAGCCCTGCAATTTACAAACAAGCTGACTGCTACGATTTCTGAAGATATGGAAGAGATGGATTAAGGTTTGTTCGTTTGCAAGGAAGAACGAGGAGTGAGAGAAACATATGTCAACGGCAACATTACTGCTGAATCCGATCGCTTTTTCAATCGGGGCAATCAAGGTCCACTGGTATGGGCTTATTTTGGGGCTGGCGGCGCTTGTGGGTTTATATCTCGCCATCCGTGAAGGAAAAAGATTCGGTATTCCGCAGGACTTTTTTATGGATATGCTGCTTCTGGGTGTTCCATCAGCTATTATTGGAGCGCGTATTTATTATGTAGCCTTCAAATGGGAAGACTACCGAGATAATCTATGGGATGTTTTCAAAATTTGGAACGGCGGTATTGCGATATACGGTGCCTTGATCGGGGCCATTATATGTGCGGTCATTTATTTCCGGTATAAAGGGTATAACTTCTGGCGTATCGCTGATATTTGTGCACCAGGCCTACTGATCGGTCAAGCGATTGGACGCTGGGGTAATTTTGTCAATCAGGAAGCCTACGGTGGACCGACGGAAGAAACATTTTTGCGAAATCAGCTCCATCTGCCGGATTTCATTGTGAATCAGATGAACGTTAACGGGGTTTTCCATCACCCTACATTTTTATATGAATCACTGTGGAGTATTGTCGGTGTGATTTTGCTGCTCGTCATTCGTCGTATGAAATTTGTACGTGCAGGCGAAATGTTTGCGTTTTACTTCATTTGGTACTCGATTGGCCGCTTTTTCATCGAGCGTGTACGGACGGATAGTTTGGCTTTTCAGGGACCAGATTGGCTGGCTTCCTTTGTGAATGCTTTGTGGTCTCCTATGGTGTGGTTAGGGTTTGAACCAGGGCATCTGGACCCGAGTTACGGTAATGTACGGATCTCGCAATTGCTGCCTATTTTCATTGTGGTAGCCGCCGTGATTTTCATTTTGGTTCGTCGCCGGAAGGGCACATCTGTTGCTCGGTATAGCGATCCGATTATCTCCAGCAAAGCGGGGATTGATCAGGTACCTGACGTGACGCCAGAACAGGTATCCCGTCCAGGACAGGGCGCGGTTCCTCCAACAGCTACGACGGATAAGCTACCTAAGGAAGACACGGACGAGGACAAGAAGGAGCATCTATGATAAATACGATTTTGTTTGATTTAGACGGCACCATCATGGATACGAATGAGTTGATTATCAGCACATTTCTACACATTTTGAATCATCCGGATGCTGATCCGCTGACGCGGGAGCATATTATTCCTCATATGGGTGGAACGCTGGACGATCAACTCCGTACTTTTTCGGGATTAACGGATGTATCTGGGTTAGTTAAGGACTACCGTGCTTATAATCAGATTCATCATGATCAAATGGTGAAGCCATTTCCATATGTCATTGAGGTTATTCAGGAGTTGCGTGCGCGAGGAATTAAGCTGGGGGTTGTGACAACCAAAATACGACCATCCACGTTACGTGTACTTAACCTGTTCAATCTGACCTCCTCTATGGACTATATTGTGACGGTAGACGATGTGGAGCATCCAAAGCCACACGCTGAGCCAGTGCTCAAGGCATTGGCAGGTTTGAATGCTGAAGCAGAGCATACATTGATGGTCGGAGACAGTTCTTTTGATATTTTGTCAGCTCAGGCAGCAGGTGTGAAATCGGCTGGTGTAGCTTGGTCGCTCAAGGGTGAGGAAACTCTGCGCGGATATGGGCCAGACTACATGTTGCATGATATGCGGGATTTGCTGAAGCTGGAGCTTCAAGGTGTCAATGTATCGTGAGAAAGGTGAACCGCTATCCTGTAGAAGGTCCCAATGCGTTGTGGCAGATTTATCGGACGGTGAGCCGCTGGAAAGGCATTAAGAACTTTATTTTTATACAGATTGCCCGGTATTGTCCTGTGCTTTCTCTGAAAAACGTCATTTACCGCAGAATGCTGGGGATGAAGGTGGGGCAACATGCGGCCTTCGGCCTGATGGTGATGGTAGATGTTTTTTTTCCGGAGCATATTACGATAGGGAACAATTCGGTCATTGGATATAACACGACGATACTGGCTCACGAATACCTCATAGAGGAGTATCGTATCGGTAAAGTGGTGATTGGTGATCATGTGTTGATCGGCGCCAACACAACCATTTTGCCGGGTGTGACCATCGGTGACGGAGCTATCGTAGCGGCCGGAGCGGTCGTGCATAAAGACGTGCCCGCAGGTGCATTTGTGGGTGGCAATCCGTTACGTGATTTAAGACGCTCTGGTGTGAATGAGCAGTAAATAGCACAATAGAAAGGCCCCTTATGTATTAAGGGGTCTTTCTTGCATTGTTTTTCTGTATAATAAGTGGGGTAATGCATGTTAATTATGTTTAAAAATTGATAACAGACATATTTGCAAGGCGATATGGGAGCGTGTTGATTTGGTCAAAAAAGAACGTATACCAGAGCTTGATATTTACCGGGGAATATTAATTGCAGCCGTTGTTACCATTCATGCGACTTCAATGGCTTTAATTGATGCGCGTCATTCTCTATTGTTTTATCCTTTTTTATTTTTAAATGTGTTTAGTAGCTTTGCAGTGCCCGTATTTATTTTTGTGAGCGGGTTTGTTTTATTTTACAATTATGTTGATAGGCCGCTTCGTGGTAAGAATATGCTTATATTTTTCCGAAAAAGACTGATGTTTATTGTGTTACCGTACGTTTTGTTTTCTCTTGTGTATTATTTGACCTTGGTAACACGTGGGTTGATGCCGCTCAGTGATCTTCCGCTCGTGCTGTTAACGGGAAAGGCATACACGCATTTGTATTATGTCATCATCATCATCCAATTTTATTTGGTCTTTCCGCTGTTGCTGTGGGGAGTGCAGCGTTTACGCCATTCGATATCGAGCCCACGGAGAGCGGCCTTTGTCATTTTGATAGTAGGGTTAGTCATTCAATGGGGGTTTGTATTGCTGAACAAATACGTTTGGCAAGAGGAAAGAGGAAGTCTTGCGATTACGTATATCAGTTATTTTGCCTTGGGTGCAGCTGTAGCAATTGGATATGAAGGGTTTAAAAAGTGGCTTTTACCGGTGTCAGGTACGGCAATTAGTCGCAGTCAGTTGATCAGTTGGTGGGGCTTGTGGGTGGCTTGGCTACTCCTGGGTATAGCTTATGTGCAAATATGGTTTGTAGCATACCGCAAAGCCATCTATGCAGACTCGCTGATCTATGAACTGCTCCATAATGCATATGCCCTCGTCTCTGCGCTGGTGCTGTTTCAGTTCTCGGTCTTATTATATCGTCATACTAACGATAGGCTGCGAATGTTAATCAGTTGGCTGGGGGCATGCTCATTCGGCATTTATTTACTTCACCCAGCGTTATTGCGGGTGTATCGCAAGTTGGATTTCCAAGGAACGCCGGTAGAATATATCTTCTCTGTTGCGGGTGGATGGTTGTTGGCGCTGTTTGGCTCATGGCTGATTGTGACGTTGTGTTTTCGATATGTACCATTTGCATGGATCGGTTTGGGCACGGTTCCAAAGTTTCCTTCCCGGAGTAAAGATGAACAGATAAATAGCTAAATATTTTGATTTGGACTGTTAGCTTAAAGCTGGCAGTCTTTTTTTAGAGTACAGAATTTATAAGTTTTCAGTGGAGCTGAACAACTCTATATGCACAAAAATTACCGTAAGCGCGGTCTTGCTCCGGAGAATACGTTGATAGATGTTTTTCATATAGGATTCATGTATTTTGCATTGGATAAAATATAGAGAGGGGCAGCCACTTGGCTAATCCGTAAAAAAGGGCTGCGCCGTTCGGTTGACGTTCACAAGTAGGGCATGATAATATATCGAATATACTTTAGTTTGTTAGCACTTTACCATGATAAAGATATTGTGAAATCATGAGGTGATAGAGATGTCTAAGCCAAAAGGATTTGAGATCCCTGTAGGGGTTCGAGATTATCTTCCGCGTGCAGTGTCGAAGCTGCGGGCCATTGAACTGAATGTACTCGAATGCATGGAGCGTTGGGGTTACCGCCAGATTATGACGCCTACGATGGAATACTACGATACGGTGGGAGTGGCTAGTTCTACTTCCGATCGGAAGCTGTTTAAATTGCTCAATAACCGGGGAACCACGTTGGTGCTGCGATCGGATATGACCGCTCCGATTGCACGGGTGGTATCTTCGTTGCTAAAGGAAGAGGAAGTACCACTCCGACTTTCCTATCACGCAAATGTATTTCGGGCGATTGAGGAAGAAGCAGGAAGAGAAGCGGAGTTTTTTCAGACGGGTGTGGAGCTGGTGGGTGATGATTCGCCTGAGGCTGATGCAGAAGTTGTAGCATTGGCAATTGCATCATTACAGGCAGCAGGGGTGACCTCTTTTAAAATTGCGATGGGACATGTGGGATTCCTGAACGGCTTATTTGAGGAAATCATTCCAGGCCGTCAGGCTGAACAACAAGCGCTAAAGGAACTGTTGCTCAGTCGTGATGTAGTGGGCTACCGAACAGCGATTGAAGCTTTGGGCTTGGCTCCCGAACATCGGGATAAGCTGGAAGCTATTCTTCGGTTGCGCGGTGGAAAAGAAATTTGTGACCAGGCTACCCGTCTTAGTGTGGAGCAGCAGACGATTCAATCCATTGCACATTTGTGCGAGGTGTGGGAAGTGCTGGAGGCTTACGGCGTATCTGAGCATGTGTTAATCGACCTTACCATGATCGGGGATTTCTCATATTATACAGGAATGACTTTTGAGGGCTATGCAGCGGAGATTGGGTTCCCGGTATGCAACGGAGGCCGCTATGACAATCTGCTTCAGCAGTTTGGTCGATCCGTACCTGCAACGGGATTTGCATTGAAGACGAACCGGATCGTCGATGGTGTGGATGGTATCCAAATGGAGACGAAGCTTCCTGTACTTATCCGTTATGACGCACAGGGACGCCAAGAGGCGTTATCCGCAGCGGCACAGCTACGCGCAATAGGCCTTACGGTAGTGACAGGGCTCACGGGCGGAACGGAAGATCGACGTCGTGAACAGCATGGCCTGTACGCAGAGGTATACAGCTATACAGCCGAAGGAAGACAGCCAGTACAAAGGAGAGAATTGCCATGACGGAAACGTTGAAGGTAGCCATGCCAAAGGGACGGATTTATAAGCAGGCTTCCGAGCTGTTTCGCCAAGCGGGGGTTCCGATTCCACTGGATGTGGACGAAACGCGTAAACTGGTCATTCCACTGCCTGAGCTAGGCATGGAATTTATTATGGCGAAGCCCGTCGATGTTCCTACGTACGTAGAGTATGGGGCGGCGGACATCGGCATCGTGGGCAAGGATGTTTTGCTGGAAGAAAACAAGGATGTGTATGAACTGCTGGATCTCGGGATTGCCCGTTGTCGGATGTCGGTGATTGCTTTACCAGATTGGCAGCCAGGTATTCGTCAGCGGGTCGCTACAAAATATCCGAATGTGGCTTCCCAGTATTTTCGGGAGCAAGGCCAGCAGGTGGAGGTTATTAAGCTGAATGGCTCCATTGAGCTGGCGCCGTTAATTGGTCTGGCAGACCGTATTGTTGATATGGTGGAAACGGGGCAAACCTTGCGGGAGAACGGATTAGTCGAGCAGATCAGCATACTGGATATTACCAGTCGTCTGATTGCCAATCGGGTCAGCTACCGGATGAAAAACGGCCCGATTCAGGCGTTGTGTGACCGATTGCATCAGGTGATTCCAAATGCGGTGGCACCCCGTGAATAAATGAACTAAAGGAATAAGCCAATGGTTACAGGGCATTCTGCAAGCTGCAAGTAAGGGGGAATGGACAAATGAAGATCGTATCAGCCCGTGATTTCAGCCTCCAACGGGAGGTGGATTACGGCACACCTGAGCAAAATGAGGCTGTGCGTACCATTATTCATTCGGTACGCCAAGAGGGGGATGAGGCTGTCCTGCGGTATACGCAATCGTTTGATGGTGTATCGCTGGTAGCAGAGCAACTTCGTGTGACGGAGGAAGAATTGAAGGCGGCATATGACAAGGTAGAGCCTTCTTTTTTACAGGCGATTCGAGAGGCGGCGGATAATATCCGTGCTTTTCACATGAAGCAAAAACGTAATTCGTGGATGGATTTACAGTCGGATGGTAGCTTGCTCGGCCAAATTATCCGACCGTTGAAACGTGTAGGCGTGTATGTTCCGGGTGGTAAAGCAGCCTATCCATCCTCGGTGCTGATGAATGTCATTCCCGCTCAGGTGGCTGGTGTACCGGAGATTGTCATGATGACACCCCCGGCGACAGGCGGCAAGGCAGGGATAGATCCATATACACTGGTAGCTGCGGCAGAGGCTGGTGTAACGGAAATATATAGGGTTGGCGGAGCGCAGGCGATTGCCTCTCTCGCTTACGGAACACATAGCATTGAACCAGTCGATAAAATTTGCGGTCCCGGCAACATTTATGTAGCGCTAGCGAAGCGCGAGGTGTACGGCGCGGTGGATATCGACAGTATAGCGGGACCAAGTGAAATTGTCGTGTTGGCTGACGACACGGCGAATGCCTCTTATGTAGCGGCTGACCTGCTTTCACAGGCGGAACATGACGAAATGGCCTCAGCCATACTGGTTACGCCCTCGCAACGCTTGGCCAAAGAAGTATCAGCTGAAGTACAGCGCCAATTGGCAGAGTTGCCGCGTAGAGATATTGCTGCTGCATCTGTGGAGGCATACGGGGCTATCATTGTCGTCGACACTTTGGAAGAGGGTATCCATATTGTAAACCAACTGGCACCAGAACATTTGGAAATTATGACAGAGCAGCCGATGGAGCATGTGGGTCTGATCGAAAACGCGGGAGCTATTTTCCTGGGAGCGTACAGCTCGGAGCCGGTAGGCGATTATTTTGCTGGACCTAACCACATTATCCCGACGAATGGAACGGCGCGGTTTTCTTCGCCAGTGGATATTGATGATTTTATCAAGAAGTCGAGTATGATCTATTACAGCAAGGAAGCACTGCTGCGCAATGGAGAGACGATTATGCAGCTTGCCCGCCATGAAGGACTGGAAGGTCACGCACGGGCGATACAAGTTCGATTGGACAATGAAAAGAAGGCGGTGGATGGCGATGGGGAACGAAAATAACGTAACAGGACGTACAGGCAGCGTCAGCCGGAAGACGAACGAAACGGATATTCAGCTATCTTTTGCAGTAGACGGCACAGGGCAAGCTGAGATTGAAACGGATGTTCCTTTTCTGAATCACATGCTGGATTTGTTCACCAAGCACGGACAATTTGATCTTAATGTACAGGCCAGAGGGGATGTTGATATCGACGATCATCATACCGTGGAGGACATTGGTATTTGTTTGGGGCAAACCTTACTGGAAGCGTTGGGTGATAAAAAAGGAATTAAGCGCTATGCCAGCGTCTTTGTACCGATGGATGAGGCGCTCGCGCAAGTTGTCATTGATCTGAGTAACCGACCCCATTTTGAGTATCGTGCGGAGTATCCATCACAGCAGGTAGGGAGCTTTTCGACAGAGCTGGTGCATGAATTTCTGTGGAAATTTGCGTTGGAGGCTCGCATGACGCTACACGTCATCGTTCACTACGGGCAAAATACCCACCATATGATTGAGGCGGTGTTCAAAGCACTGGGACGTGCACTGGATGAAGCGACCTCCATTGATCCGCGAGTGACGGGAGTGCCTTCAACGAAGGGAGTGCTGTAGTCCATGTCCATTGCCATTGTGGATTACGGCAGAGGCAATCTGCATAGTGTGAGCAAGGCGGTTGAGCGTCTTGGCTATGAGGCTGTAGTAACGGGAGATGCCCAAGTGATTCGTTCCTCCAGCGGTGTGATTTTGCCGGGTGTAGGGGCATTCGGGGACGCTATGGAGCATTTGCGTTCCAGCGGATTGGATCGGGTGATTCAGGAGGTTGCAAGCGCTGGACAACCGCTGCTCGGTGTTTGTCTAGGAATGCAACTGTTATTCACTCGTGGTGAAGAATACGGCAGTCACGAAGGGCTTAATATTTTACCAGGCGAGGTTATTCGGTTTGCTCCTGATCTGGGGGTTAAAGTGCCGCATATGGGCTGGAATCGTCTGCGTATGACTCAGCCGGATCACCCGATGTTACAGGGCTTGGAGGAAGGACATGTGTATTTTGTGCATTCCTATCATGCGAAGCCGGAGGTCGAAAGTGACCTGCTGGCGGTGACCGACTACGGTGGGCCCGTAACGGCTATCGTGGGCAGAGGCCATGTATATGGCATGCAGTTCCACCCAGAGAAAAGCGGGGAAATGGGGATGCAACTGCTTCGTCAGTTTTTGGAACTAGCGGAAGCGGAAAAGCGAGCGTAACGATTCGTGAGTCTGCAGTTGGAGGTACGCCAACTTTGGTCGTTGATTGATGTAAAGGCATATAGATGTTGAATAGCTCACAAGGGGGTCATACTTTGTTCACGATATACCCGGCGATTGATATTCGCGATGGCAAATGTGTACGACTGGTACAAGGAGATTATAACCAGGAGACGATATACAACGAAAACCCGGTGGAGGTTGCCCAAGAATGGGAGCGTTTGGGCGGCTCCTACATTCATTTGGTTGATTTGGACGGTGCTAAAGCAGGTCAACCGGTGAACGATGAACTCATTGGGCGCATCGCTTCTGCGGTGCAAGTGCCTGTACAAGTGGGTGGCGGCTTGCGTACACGAGAACATGTGGAGCGGCTGTTGTCGCTGGGCGTGAGCCGTGTGATCTTGGGCACGGCAGCGATTGAGGATCGTGCTTTTACGGAAGCGGTATTGGGTACCTACGGTGATCGGATCGCCATTGGTCTGGATGCACGTAATGGCTATGTGGCCACGCGCGGATGGCTTGAAACCTCGGAGGTTCGAGCGGACGAATTGGCTGCTGAGTTGGCCTCCAAGGGAGCGGAAACGTTCATTTTCACAGACATTTCCCGCGACGGAATGATGCAAGGCCCGAATGTGGAGGCAATCGTAGCGCTTGCGAAAAGCAGTGGACGAACCGTGATCGCTTCCGGCGGTGTCAGCAAGATGGACGATCTAATCACGCTGAGCACCTATGCGAAAGAGGGTGTAGGCGGTGCTATTGTGGGTAAGGCATTGTATACAGGCAGCATTGATTTACAGGTCGCCGTACAAGCTGTAGCAAAGGCATAGGGGGAGTAGGCATGCTGGCTAAACGTATTATTCCCTGCTTGGATGTAAAGGATGGCAGGGTGGTTAAGGGCGTTAATTTTGTGAACTTACGCGATGCAGGCGATCCGGTGGAATTGGCGGCGCTTTATGACCGGGAAGGGGCGGACGAAATCGTATTTCTGGATATTTCTGCTTCAGTTGAAGGGCGTGCCACCATGGAAGAAGTAGTTCGTCAGACAGCCGGGGAAATTGCCATTCCTTTCACCGTAGGTGGCGGGATATCTCATGTCGATGATATGAAACGCATTTTGCGTGCCGGAGCTGATAAAATAGGCGTAAATACGGCGGCTGTCCGTAACCCTCAGCTGATTGCGGAGGGTGCGCGCAGCTTTGGCTCACAATGTATCGTTGTTGCCATTGATGCCAAGTACAACGAGGCGTGGGGCGAGTGGGAAGTGTATACGCACGGAGGCCGCACGCCATCTGGTATCCGCGCCTTGGCCTGGGCCAAGGAAGCTGAGCAGTTGGGAGCCGGTGAGATTCTGCTGACCAGCATGAATGCGGACGGAACCAAGGACGGCTTTGACCTGCCACTGACTTCCGCGGTGTCGGATACCGTCGGGATTCCAGTTATCGCTTCTGGCGGAGCAGGCAAACAGGAGCATTTCTATGACGTGTTTACGGCGGGCAAAGCGGATGCTGGATTAGCAGCAACGATTTTTCACTATAAAGAAATAGGAATCCCTGAGCTAAAACGGGATTTGAAGCGCAGAGGAGTGGAGATACGATGAGCAACGAATTGAACCAACAGCTATCTCTGGAGCAGATATTGGATAATGTCCGCTGGAATGAGGCAGGTCTTGTCTCGGCGATTGTGCAGGATGATGCTACGCTTCAGGTGCTGACGCTGGCCTATATGAACCGCGAGTCGCTGAAACTATCTTTGGAGTCGGGAGAGACCTGGTTCTGGTCTCGTTCCAGACAGGAGCTGTGGCATAAGGGGGCTACTTCGGGGAATACGCAAAAAATCACCTCCATCCAGCTGGATTGTGACGGTGATGCCCTGTTGGTACGTGTCATTCCGAGTGGTCCTGCCTGTCATACAGGAGCAACGAGCTGCTTTTTTCGTGATATTTCCGCGCCAGGAACGGCTGTAGCACCTGTTGCAGGAAATGCAGGAGACCACACGCTGGTAAATGATGTTTCCAATGCTTCAGCAGACCGCTTTGAGGTGCTTGCCCAGCTGGAGGCGATTATTAAGGAGCGCGAAGAGACACGTCCTGAAGGGGCCTATACGACTTATCTTTTTGATAAAGGTGTAGATAAAATCTTGAAAAAGGTTGGCGAGGAAGCATCCGAGACAATCATTGCCGCCAAAAATAAAGATAATGACGAACTGCGCCTGGAGGTCAGCGATTTGATTTATCACCTGCTGGTGCTGTTGCAGGAGCGCAAGCTACCGCTCGATGACGTGCTGGCTGAGCTGAATCGCCGTCATGAACGTCCTCGTCGTGATTAGTACGGTTTGTTGTAGTGTTGAAAGGGGGAGGGTCGCATGAAAATCGACTATCATACGCATCACGCCCGCTGCGGGCATGCCATAGGGAGTCTGGAAGAGTATGTACAGCAGGGAATTCGGCTGGGTCTGGATCAGCTCGGCTTGTCCGATCACATGCCACTACTGCATGTAAAACCGGCTGACTATTACCCGGAAATGGCGATGCCTATGGAGGAGCTGCCCCGCTACGTGGAAGAATGTTTGGAACTGAAGGAACGTTTTAAAGGACAAATTGATATTCGTGTTGGCTTGGAAGGCGACTACATCGAGGGCTGGGAACGAGAAATCGAAGACATCATCACCGCGTATCCCTGGGATTATGTGATTGGTTCCGTCCACTTTCTCGGTGAATGGGATGTCACGGACTTCCGTCAGGTACACCATTGGGAAGGCAAAAATGTGCTTGAGGTGTACCGCACATATTATGATGCGGTTTCTAAGGCGGCAGCTACCGGTTTGTATGACATCATGGGTCATCTGGATGTCATTAAGCGCTTCGGCTATCATCCGAAGCCGGAGGAAATGGAGGAGCTGCGTGAACTGGAGCGCTCCGCACTCTCAGCCGTTGCCCGTAGCGGTCGGGCGATGGAACTGAATGCATCAGGGCTTTCGAAGCCCTGTGCCGAGATGTTCCCGAGCCGCCGCATGCTGGAAGAAGCTTTTACGCTAGGCATCCCGCTGACCGTAGGATCGGATGCTCATGATCCGGCGAAGCTGTCCGAGCACTTGGAGAAGGCACGCGCGCTTCTATATGAAGTCGGCTATCGCGAGCTTGCCGTATTTCAGCATCGCGAGCGCTCGCTGGTGCCGCTGACGCTTTAATTATTACGTTTATTGGGTCTAAGTATCATATCCAGTGGCTAGCCGAACGCTCCCTATTTATACAGGGAAAAAGCGCTCGGCTATTTAGCGTATTCTTGTATCTATATCTATCGGTATACGAGCATATATCCGTTTTTTGGAATGAGGTAGGATCGACTGTCAAGTCGTTTTGAAGTTGTGGTATACTGAAGGGTATGAACATGCCAGTTACTTTTAAAGGAGGTGCCTTGGTTATTTATGAAAGGGAAACATCTGCGAGTATCGGAACCTAGCCCTAAAATTATTGCTTTGCGTTTCGACGCATCTTTCTTTTTTGAGAAAGCTGTGCGCTCGCTTGATCGCAATCATTATGACAAGGCATTGAAATATTTTCGCAAAGCCGTTGAATATGAACCGGATAATCCGGTGAATCATTGCAATATGGCGGGTATATTATCAGAGATGGGGGATTATGCAGGTTCGAATGAGATCCTGTCCTCTGTTCTAAGTGACGTAGACTCGTCGATGACAGAGTGTTATTTCTATATGGCGAATAATTACGCTAATATGGAGCAGTTTGAAGAAGCGGAGAAAGCATTGGTCACGTACCTGGAGGAGGACGAAGAAGGCCAGTTTCTTGATGAAGCGGAGGAAATGATGGAGCTGCTCTATTATGAGCTGGACCGTCCAACGAAGCTGAACCGCATTAAGGCCCGGCAGGGAGTAGTAGAGCATGATCAGGCTCGTGTCCTGCTGGAGGAGGGGAAATTTGCTCAGGCAGCCCAGTTGCTCAAGCAAATTTCAGAGGAACAACCGGATATGTTCGCTGCGCGGAATAATCTGGCGCTGGCGTATTACTACATGGGATTGTTCCAAAATGCTAAGGCTACCATTATTCAAGTGCTGGAAGATGAGCCGGGTAATTTACACGCATTGTGCAACTTGGCGATCTTTTATCAGCACGAGGGCGGCGGCCCGGAATTGGATCGTCTGGTGCAGACTTTGGCGGTTACTATACCGTTTCAGGAGGAGCAGGTATTCAAGCTGGCGACCACTATGGGGATTCTCGGACGCCACGAGGAGGCCTACAGACATTTCCGCAGGTTGCTTCATGGCGATGGAGAGAACAATGCGGACGCTTCTTTGTACCATTACACGGCGGTAGCTGCCAGCAATACGGGAAGATATGCGGAAGCTCGGCGGTTGTGGAGTCATTTGCAAAAGCAGGATGCTTCCTCGGAAGTTCCGCGGTTTTTCCTGTCCCGACTGGAGGAACTCCAGCAGGAGGGTACACCGCTGCAAGTGCTCAGCTATCATTATCATCTCCCGTTTGAGGAGCAATTCCGCATGTGGGAGAAGTTTGGTGCTGACCAGGTGCCTGACAGCATGAAGAAGGACCCGCTAATCCGATCATCCTTCTTCTGGGCCTTGCGCCACGGGGACCGGGCGACTCAGCTTCAGGTCATTCAGGCGTTAAGCCTGATCGGTGATGATGAGGTGCGTCAGGCACTGGAGTCCTTCGTAGAAGACCCGGACCAGGAGGATGAGCTGAAACGTCGTGCCTTGCAAGTATTGCAAGAGCTGGCGGAGCAGGGTGAGCAGAAAATGTACCCGGAAACGGAACATTCTGATCAGTCGGAGGTTGAGAACGATCCGCATACAATTGAAGGTGATGTATCTGCTTCCCCAGTCGATCCACAATGGCAGGCAGTGCTGGATAAGGTACTGACCGTCATGAGCAAGCCATCAGATCCGGCCATGCAGCACGATTTGAAATCGCTTTGGCTGGAGTATTTGGATCGGCTCGCCCCGGAAGTTCCGATGGTTCAGCATACTGAGGGATGGGCAGCGGCGCTGGAATATTTGACAGCCAAAATGCATCATCATTCAGTCACCTATCAGGAAGTAGCCGATCGTTATGGTATTTCCGTATCGACCGTAAGCCGCTATGCACGCCAGATTGACAGCGTGTGTGGTATCAAACAGAAGCTGAAGCAGCCGCTCTCCACGTTTAAAAAGCAGGTCTGAGACCTGCTCCAAACATCACTTAAAGGAGGCAACAAACGTATGTATAAATCCATAATTATTGGTACAGGTCCTGCAGGCTACACAGCGGCTATTTATTTGGCACGCGCTAACATGAATCCGCTGATCATTGAAGGGATGCAGCCCGGTGGGCAGCTTACTACAACGACCGAAATTGAAAATTTCCCGGGTTTTGAGCAAGGTATCCTCGGGCCTGAACTGATGGATAATATGCGCAAGCAGGCTGAACGTTTTGGCGCTGAATTTACTTCCGGATGGGTAGAGGAAGTAGATTTCAGTAAACGCCCTTTTAAAGTGAAGGTAGAGGGTAAAGGTATCATTGAGGCGGAGTCGGTCATTATTGCTACAGGTGCGTCCGCCAAATATCTAGGCATTCCGGGTGAGCAGGACAATGTAGGTCGCGGAGTCAGCACGTGCGCAACTTGCGATGGCTTCTTTTTCCGCGGGAAAAAGATTGTCGTGGTTGGCGGTGGCGATTCAGCCATGGAGGAAGCGAGCTTCTTGACCCGTTTTGCTTCCAGTGTAACCTTGGTCCATCGTCGCGATGAGTTGCGGGCATCCAAAATTATGCAAGATCGTGCGCGTGAGAACGAAAAAGTACATTGGGCATTAAACCGGACTCCTCTTGAAGTTGTGACGGGAGAAGCAGGCTTAAAAGGTTTGAAGGTACACAATAATGAGACCAATCAGGATGAGCTGATTGAGGTAGATGGCGTGTTCGTAGCCATCGGGCATACACCGAACACAGGTTTCCTGAACGGACAAATTCATACCGATGAACACGGCTATATTGTAGTAAAGCCAGGCACAACGGAAACGAACATCCCCGGAGTTTTTGCCTGTGGGGACGTACAGGATAACCGTTACCGTCAAGCTATTACGGCTGCGGGAACGGGCTGTATGGCGGCTATGGACTGCGAGAAGTATCTCGAAGGCAGTGCTGTTCACGACTGGAGCGAAACACTGGATCAATAAAAGCGTGTCTATGGTACACAAAAAGGCTAACGGGAGAGCGAAGGAAACCTCTGTTATGCCGCATCTTTTGTTCAGGAAGAGAAAGCCTGCTGCGTTTGCACAGGCTTTCTCCTTTTTATGATTATAGAATTTATAAGTTTTCAGCGGAGCTGAACAATCTATAATCGCAAGAAAAATTTCCGTTAAGCGTGGTCTGGCTTCCTTGAAAGTACGTCAATAGACGTTTTTCTTATGGGTGCATGAGGTTAAAAATTCCGCTAATCGTACACTTTTCAACAAGGAAGTGTCCTTGACCGTAACGGGGGCTTCAATTATAGTTGGAACGTAGGATTACTATTATGAAGTAGGAATTGTAAGCGTATATTTCATACCAGGTTTTTAAGTAAACATAAAGGTGGCTTGGAACATGTCTGAAAGTATCTATGTAGGTGTCGATTTGGGCGGTACCGCGATTAAAGTCGGCATTTGTAATGAAAACGGACAGCTTTTGCACACATATGAGGGACCAACCGAAACCGATAAAGGTGTAGACGTTGTCATCGGTAATATCGAAAAATATGTGCGGCATATTGTTGAGCAATCTCCTTATGAGTGGGATCAACTAAAGGGTGTCGGTGCAGGCGTTGCAGGTTTTACGAATGTTCGTGATGGTATTATTGTCCTCGCTCCTAATATTGGCTTTCGTGACGTACCGATCCGTGCGCTCCTAGAGAACCGGATTGGCAAGCCTGTGAAAATAGACAACGATGCGAATGTTGCTGCGCTGGGTGAGGCTTGGGCTGGTGCAGGCAAAGGCATAGAAAACTGCGTATGCTATACCCTGGGAACAGGAGTAGGTGGCGGCATTATTATAAACGGTAAAATATACCAAGGTTCTTCGGGCATGGCCGGAGAAATTGGCCATATCAGTGTCGTACCTGATCTGGAGGCTATTCAGTGTGGATGCGGCAAAATGGGTTGCTTGGAAACTGTATCTTCCGCAACAGGCATCATTCGTATGGCCAAGGACGCTGTGGAACGTGGCGACCGGACCTCTCTGGCGCTGGAAGATCAAATTGCTGCCAAGGAAGTATTTGATGCTGCTAAAGCCGGGGATGAAGTCGCTCTGCGTATCGTGAACCGTGCTGCTTTCTATTTGGGGAAATCTATGGCAGCAGTTGCCGCTGTGCTTAATCCAGAGTTGTTTATCATAGGTGGCGGTGTTTCCAAAGCAGGCGACTTTTTGTTTGAAGAGATGCGTCGCGTGTACACCAAACTGGCACCTGAGCCCCTTCAAAAAGGGGTATCGATTGTTCCAGCTGTGCTGGGCAATGACGCAGGTATCGTAGGGGCAGCTGGTTTGTTGCTACGTTCCTGATCCTGATCCACAGGTTACTGATAATACGGGTACTGGCATAGAGCGAAGAAGCAAAAGGAGAGGGAAGTCCATATGACAGATAACCTAAAAAATGCTGCGCCGTGGGCAACGCTCATTATTATTACGGGGATGTCAGGCGCAGGGAAGACCATTGCGGTTCAGAGCCTGGAAGACTTGGGCTTCTTCTGCGTTGATAATTTGCCTCCTGTACTGATTCCCAAATTTGCCGAGTTGATTGAGCAGTCTAACGGTAAAATAGGCAAGGTGGCACTCGTAATTGATTTACGCGGACGAGAATTTTTCACCGCCTTGTCTGAATCGTTGAATTATATTAAAGATCATTTTACGATTCATTGTGAAATTTTATTCTTAAATGCGAATGATGGCGTTCTCGTACAGCGGTATAAGGAAAGCCGTAGACGTCATCCGCTGGCTCCAGACGGCATGCCTTTGGATGGGATTCGGTTGGAGCGCAAGATGTTGGAAGAATTAAAAAGCTCGGCTACACAGGTTATTGATACAAGTGTGATGAAGCCTGCAACCTTAAAGGCGAGGATTATTTCACGATTTTCTCATCTGGAGAGCAGTATGCTTTCCGTGAACATTACTTCTTTTGGCTTCAAGTATGGTATTCCCATTGATGCCGATCTTATATTCGATGTGCGCTTCCTGCCTAATCCCCACTATGTGGACCAACTACGTCCCCACACGGGACAGGATAGCGATGTATATGATTATGTCATGAAATGGCCCGAGACTCAGGCATTCTTGACCAAGTTGCTGGATATGTTACACTTTTTGATTCCGCAATATCGCAAAGAAGGCAAAAGCCAGGTCATTATCGGCATTGGCTGTACTGGCGGTAAGCATCGTTCTGTTGCAATATCGGAGTATTTAGGAAAAATGCTGGGTGCCAGCGAGACAGAATCTGTTTCTGTTTCGCATCGGGATGCTGATCGGGACCGGCATTAATGAGGTGAAATCATGAAAGAGACCGGATCACAACGGGAGCGCCCACGTATTGTTGTTATGGGCGGCGGAACCGGCTTGTCCGTCATGCTGCGGGGCTTAAAGCAAAAGCCGCTAGATATTACGGCTATTGTTACAGTCGCTGACGATGGCGGAAGCTCCGGGATTTTGCGCAGTGAGCTGCAGATGCCCCCTCCAGGGGATATTCGCAATGTGCTGACTGCCTTGGCTGACGTGGAACCAGTGATGTCAGATATGCTGAAATACCGTTTCGGTGCGGGATCAGGATTGTCAGGCCACAGCCTGGGTAATCTGATTTTAGCAGCGATGACCGATATATCGGGAGATTTTGTAACGGCGGTGCGTGAGCTTAGCCGTGTATTTGCTGTCCGGGGACGCGTGCTGCCGGCAGCTGAGGAAGGCGTTGTGCTAAGTGCCGAAATGGAGGATGGCACGGTGATTACCGGAGAGTCCAAGATCCCGGAAGCGGGCGGACGAATCAAACGCGTCTTTCTTGAACCGACTCACGTGGAGCCGTTGCCTGAGGCTGTAGAGGCCATTAATGAGGCTGATGCGATTTTGATTGGCCCCGGCAGTCTATATACCAGCATATTACCGAATCTGCTTGTACCTAAACTCGCTGAAGCTGTAGTAAAATCAGACGCTATCAAAATATTTGTCTGTAACGTTATGACCCAGCCTGGAGAAACCGATGGCTATACGGTAGGAGATCACCTGCAAGCTATTTTTGAGCATGTAGGGCATCATCTCTTCGACTATGTCATTGTAAATAACGGAGAAATTCCACCCCAAGTACAGGAAATGTATGCCGAGCAGGGCGCTAAGCCAGTTCAAGTAGACATGGGCGAGCTGACCGATCGGGGATATAAAGTGGTGGCAGATACATTAGTTCTGTTCCGTACGTATCTACGGCATGATGCCGACAAATTGAGCCAGCATATTTACCAATTGGTACAAAACTGGATATTAAGAAGGAGGTGAGTCCCTTGTCCTTTGCGGCACAAACGAAAAAAGAGCTTACGATGATTGAAAGCCAGTCCTGCTGTGAGAAAGCGGAACTATCTGCGCTCATACGTATGCTCGGATCCGTACAACTGTCGAATAAAAGGGTGATATTGGACGTGTCCACAGAAAATGCCGCGATTGCAAGGCGGATTTACTCCTTGATCAAGAAGCATTTTCAACTTCATATCGAACTGCTTGTACGGAAAAAAATGCGCTTGAAAAAAAATAATGTGTACATTGTCCGTATTCCCAATGGTGTGCAACAGCTGTTAAAGGATCTTTATATCGTTTCAGAAGGTTTCTTGTTCACTGACGGGATTAATCGGGATATCGTTCGGAAAAACTGTTGTAAGAGGGCTTATTTGCGGGGCGCCTTTATGGCAGGTGGCTCTGTCAACAATCCTGAAGGATCGTCTTACCACCTTGAAATTTCTTCGATGTATGAGGAGCATTGTCAGGCACTCGTTGATCTTGCGAATGAGTTTCACCTAAATGCTCGCTGTATTGAGCGAAAAAAAGGTTTTATTCTCTACATCAAGGAAGGCGAGAAGATCATTGAGCTGCTTAGCATCATTGGGGCGCATCAAGCCTTGTTCAAATTTGAAGATGTACGCATTATGCGCGATATGCGCAATTCCGTAAATCGCATTGTCAATTGTGAAACGGCTAATTTGAACAAGACGATCGGAGCTGCTGTCCGGCAAATTGAGAATATTAAGTTGCTGGAGAGGGAAGTTGGTTTGGAGACCTTGCCGGATAAACTGCGTGAAGTGGCAGAAATTCGACTCGCTCATCCCGATTTGAATTTAAAAGAAGTCGGGGAAATGCTCAAAGGGGTCGTGAGTAAATCGGGTGTAAATCATCGGCTTCGCAAAATTGATGAGATGGCTGACAAAATCAGGGGCGAAAATGGCCTGATTCCGTAAAAAGAATGTCCGTGGGGCTTTCAGCCCCGGTTTTTTTAGTTTTTTTTCTAGTGTCTGTCCCGGGTTAATGTTATAATGTGATAAATAAAATGGAGTAAGTAGTGTCCAGATTTATTTGATGAGGGGGTAAGCTGACATGTCAAAACATCCGGTAGTCGTACGCTTGAAAACAGGACTGCACGCCAGACCTGCTGCGTTGTTCGTACAGGAAGCGAATAAATATTCATCTGAGATTTTTGTGGAAAAAGAAGACAAAAAGGTTAATGCCAAGAGCATCATGGGTATTATGAGTCTTGCCATCAGTACAGGTACTGAAATCAATATTAGTGCTGAAGGTGCGGACGCCGAACAGGCTGTAAACGCTTTAGTAAGTCTGGTTAGTAAGGTAGAGCTGGAAAATCAATAAACAAAGATTTGCTTTGTGATATGGTGTATGCTCTTAGTGAAAAGCCCCTTTGGGGCTTTTTTTGTATCCAGAAAAAAGTCTTCGAAAACTCCTCCGTTAACTGTTTTATGGATGGATTTGTTGAATATAGACACCGTATTAAGTTCAAACTATAAATAATTAAAATCCCCGTGGTCATGCTCTGTTTCGGAAATTTGTACGCTTGGCTGCAACCTTTTTCCGTCTTTTCCGTCTGGAAGGTACAAACATTTTCAAGAAAGAGGTTGAATTCAATGAGACTTTGGACAAAAACAGTAGCCACGGCAGTTCTCGCAGGAGCATTAATGGCAGGGGGAGTAGCAGGAGGATTATGGACGGGGGCAGATCGTGCTTATGCTGCGTCAACAGCTTCGACGGTAAACGGTGTAATTAATGTGACTGGAAGCGGGGAAGTATTGGCGAAGCCCGATATTGCTTATCTCTCTATCGGTGTACAATCGGAAGGGAATACGGCAGCCGCTGCTCAAAAAGCCAATGCTACAAAATTGAACAAGGTTACACAACTGCTGAAAGAAAAGTGGAGCATTAGTGCAGATGACATTCAGACCAGCCAGTTTTATGTACAGCCTAACTACACCTATAACGAAAAAGAAGGGCAGAAGCTCAAAGGCTACACTGCCAACCATACACTTTCCGTCAAATACCGCGATTTGGATAAAATCGGTCAGTTGTTGGATGAGGCGACCAAGTCCGGAGCCAATAACGTAGATAATGTACGTTTTTCCGTGGAAAATCCTTCGACTTATGAAGAAGAAGCCATTACTAAGGCATTGGGAAGCGCACAATCTAAAGCCAGTGCTGTAGCTAAGGCAGCCAAACGCGGGTTAGGTGCTCTTGTGAGTGTGACGGTAGATGGCGGAGAAGCACAAATCTTTACACAACGTGAAAATGCCATGTCAAAATCGCTCTTGGACGTAGCAGGTGGCGGGACAGAGATACAATCGGGGCAAGTAACAGTGAAAGTTCAGGTGTCGGCTCAATACGAAATGAACTAATATAGATCATCAAACGAAGCCACAAGCGGCCAGCATCATGTGCAGGCTGGCTTGCTGGCTTTTTTTGTATACCGAAACCTTTTTGTAATGAGTCTGTCATAGCTAAGGGTTATTAGGTGTACATATTGAAATCGGAGAGTGTACAGATTGTAAACTACATACAATAGGGTATAGATATAATAATAAAAGTAGTTATCACACATAGACAATACAGATCATTAACAGGAGGAATATTTAATATGAGTAAGCATGCAAAAAAATGGGGTTCAGCACTGCTGGCGGCAGGGATTTTCGCAGGAGTCACAGCTGTTCCCGTTTCCTATATCCAGGCAGCATCGACGAAACAGCAGCAAGCGACAACACAGCAACCAGGAATCACCATCCAATGGAATGGTAAAACGTTGCCCGCTAAAGGTGTGCAAGTGAACGGGAGTACAATGATTCCGGTGGCCGCACTGCGCGACAGCTTGGGGATTCCAGTAAGCTATGATGCGAAAACAGCGACATATACCGTAGGTAGCGGGTACAATAAACTTTACATTATGGCTTCTTCCTCGGATGCCTACGTCAACGTCAATGGAATCAATACACGTAGTATGGATGCCAAACAGATCGCTGGGAAGCTATATATTCCTATGAGTTTGCTGAAAGACTATCTGGGCATAGATGCTCAATGGAATGCAGCTCAGAAAACAGTAACGCTGAGTAAAAGCCAGCTAAATCCGATTACAATTGCGTCTCAAACACTTCCAGCTTCGAGTAGTGCGAAGGTGTCCTACAAAATTAAGTACCCGCAAATCAGCGGTAGCCAGCTGAATTCTGAGGCTCAACAGGCCATTAACAATGTGCTTAAAAAGCATGCAGAAGGTATATTGGCAGCAGGCAAAAAGATGATGGCTGAGGGAGAGGCTACAACAGAAAGACCGTATGAGTTCGGAAATGATTTTGTGATTGCCTATAACAAAGATGGTATTCTGAGTGTGATTATGCAGGACTACTCGTATACGGGTGGCGCGCATGGCATGACGGCACGTAAAGGATATACGTTCTCGCTCGCTGATGGTAAACTGCTGCAATTGTCTGACGTATTGAAGGCAAATCCGAACTACAAAAAGTTCCTCAATGCTGATTTGAAGAAAAAAATCGATGCACTTCAGGCTGGCGAAGGATTCGGCAAATTTAAAGAGCTGGCGGCAGATCAGAATTTTTATGTGACGAACAGTGGAGTAACAATCGTGTTTGATTTGTATGATTATGCGCCATACGCGTATGGAATTCCGGAGTTTACCTACTCGTTCGGTCAATTTCTGCCTCAAGGCGGAAAGCCTTTTGCGGGACAGAATGAATAGTAGAAATAAATAAGTCCAATTGTCTATAACCTAAAAAACAATAAAGCAAAAAAGCTGCCTACCGGATAAGAAAGTCCGGAGCAGCTTTTTCATTTACCAGTTATCGAAAGAGGTAAATTTCTTCTCTTATACACCTTCTGGAGAGGAGCTAGTTAGCACTTTATCAATAATACCGTATTCCTTGGCATCATCAGCAGACATGAAGTAGTCACGGTCTGTATCTTTTTCAATGCGCTCCAGTGGTTGGCCTGTGCGATCTGCGAGAATGCGGTTCAGTTTATCACGCATTTTCAGAATGCGGCGTGCGCGGATTTCGATATCCGTTGCCTGGCCTTGTGCACCACCCAGGGGTTGGTGAATCATAATTTCACTGTTTGGCAAAGCGAAACGTTTACCTTTGGCGCCTGCATTCAGCAAAAACGCGCCCATGGAAGCCGCCATACCTACGCAAATCGTAGATACGTCAGGTTTAATGTATTGCATCGTATCGAAAATGGCCATGCCAGCTGTAATGGAACCGCCAGGGCTGTTAATATACAAGTGAATATCTTTTTCAGGATCTTCGGCAGCCAAAAACAGCATTTGCGCAATTATAGAGTTGGCTACAACGTCATTGACGTCCGAGCCTAACAAAATAATGCGATCCTTTAACAGTCTGGAATAAATGTCATAGGCGCGTTCGCCGCGGTTACTTTGTTCTACTACCATAGGAACATAGCTCACGTCAAAAAACCTCCCTTAAATATCGTTAGTGGATTTGGTGGACATGCCGATTACACGTCCCTTATTTATAAACTGTTACCGTATTAACCACATGATAAACAATTTCAAACAAAAAGTCAAAGAAAGTCAAACTAATGATTAAAAAAAAGAGCCCTCAGCGCTCTTATTGGTTAAAACATTATATAGAAGCATCTAAGCGTTCATTTAAAATGGCGCGCCCGCGAGGAATCGAACCTCGATCTCAGGCTCCGGAGGCCTACGTCATATCCGTTGGACCACGGGCGCATAGTTGATTCAATGCAAACAACTAACTAATTAAACAGCTAATTGGAAACAAAGATGATTATATGATATACAGCAGTGAATTGCAAGCTTTTATTAAATGCGCATATTCAGATAAATGGTTGAGAAATATAGGTTCAGATAGACTTGCATATGGAGCAAATATTGGTTAAGATATACGTGGGACTTAAAAAGTTATCCCGGGACGTTTTGAGACCAGTTAGAGATAGAGCATTAGAGACAGAACTTAGAAGTGTGCGGGAGTGGAAAGCATGCGAAAGATATTAGAAATACAGAAGCAGCTTCTGCCCGACCTCATGGATGTTTTGAAAAAAAGGTACACGATCCTGCATCAGATTATGCTGTCCGATGTTGTTGGACGCAGAACACTGGCAGCTTCACTGAACATGACTGAGCGCGTGTTGCGCGCCGAAACCGATCTTCTTAAAGCTCAGGGGCTAATTGAGATTGAGAGTGTAGGCATGAAGGTGAGCAAAGCAGGACTGGATCTGCTGGAACAGCTGGAGCCGATTGCGAACAACTTGTTCGGCCTGTCCCAATTGGAGGACCAGATTCGTCAAGCCTATGGTTTGAGGAAGGTGGTTGTCGTTCCAGGGGATTCGGATGCTTCTCCGTTAACAAAGCAGGAGCTGGGGCGCGCTGGAGCAAAAGCGTTGCTGAGTGTTATGGACGACGAGGATGTGGTCGCTGTAACAGGTGGCACGACAATTGCCGACGTGGCGGAACAACTGGCACTACCTTCTAATGGCCCACTTAAGGGTGGGTGGTTTGTACCGGCACGCGGGGGTTTGGGAGAAAGCATGGAAATGCAGGCCAACACAATTGCTTCCACAATGGCTCGCAAGGTAGGCGCTCAATACCGTCTGCTCCATGTACCGGATTTGCTCAGCAATCATGCTTACAACTCCTTGCTTGAAGATACGAACATTCAGGATATATTGAACCTGATTCGCGAGAGTCGTATCATCATTCACGGGATAGGCAACGCCATAGCGATGGCACATAGACGTAAACTTGATCCCGAAACCTTTGCCCAGATCAGCAGTGAAGGAGCGGTAGCCGAATCGTTTGGTTATTACTTTAACGAAGATGGCGTCGTTGTTCACAGAATGCTGACGCTTGGACTCCGATTGGAGGACATTAGGCGTACCGATACGGTTCTAGGTGTAGCTGGAGGCAAAAACAAGGCGGCCGCTATTCATGCGGTACTGCGTTTCGGGCAAGAGGACATTCTAGTCACCGACGAAGGCGCTGCTGTTGAGATTGTAAGTCGTTATTTAAATGATTAATATAGGATTTATGAATAATGTTGTCTTGACGGGCTTTCGGGTCTGTCTTGAATATATAAAACTAAACTAAACGAACTTTGGGAGGAACTCACTCATGACAGTTAAAGTTGGTATTAACGGTTTCGGACGTATTGGACGCCTTGCTTTCCGCCGGATTCAAAACGTGGAAGGTATTGAAGTAGTAGCAATCAATGACTTGACAGATTCCAAAATGTTGGCACATTTGTTGAAATATGATACAACACAAGGTAATTTCCAAGGACAAGTAGAAGTACATGACGGCTTCTTCAAAGTAAACGGTAAAGAAGTTAAAGTTTTGGCTAACCGCAACCCTGAAGAACTGCCTTGGGGAGACCTGGGTGTAGACATCGTTCTGGAATGTACAGGTTTCTTCACAACTAAAGAAGCTGCTGAGAAACATTTGAAAGGCGGCGCTAAAAAAGTTGTTATCTCCGCTCCAGCTACTGGCGACATGAAAACTGTCGTTTACAACGTAAACCATGAAATTCTGGACGGAACTGAAACTGTAATCTCCGGTGCTTCTTGCACAACAAACTGCCTGGCTCCTATGGCTAAAACACTGCAAGATAAATTTGGTATCGTTGAAGGCTTGATGACTACAATTCATGCTTACACTGGCGACCAAAACACTTTGGATGCTCCACATGCTAAAGGAGACTTCCGTCGTGCTCGTGCAGCAGCTGAAAACATCATTCCTAACACAACTGGTGCTGCTAAAGCAATCGGTTTGGTTATCCCTGAGTTGAAAGGTAAATTGGATGGCGCGGCTCAACGTGTTCCAGTACCTACAGGTTCCCTGACTGAGCTGGTAACAGTTCTGGAGAAAAACGTAACTGCTGAAGAAATCAACGCTGCGATGAAAGAAGCTTCCGATCCTGAAACTTATGGATACACTGAAGATCAAATCGTTTCTTCCGACATCAAAGGTCTTACTTTCGGTTCTTTGTTTGATGCAACTCAAACTAAAGTTCTGACTGTTGGCGACAAACAACTGGTGAAAACTGTAGCTTGGTATGACAATGAAATGTCTTACACTGCACAATTGATCCGCACGTTGGAATACTTCGCAAAACTGGCTAAATAAGAACAGTCTTATTGAGCAACATCATAGAGCGGAAACAGGTTATTGTTTCCGCTCTTTATATATCAAATGTGCCTTGAATTCCTGATTCGTAAAATTATAAGGGTGCGGAGGAATATGGAGATGAACAAAAAGAGCGTACGTGATATAGAACTGAATGGAAAACGGGTGTTTGTTCGTGTAGATTTTAACGTTCCGGTTGAGGACGGTAAAATTACGGATGACAAGCGTATTCGTGAAACCTTGCCAACCATTAACTACCTGATTGAAAAAGGTGCAAAAGTTATTTTGGCGAGTCACTTTGGACGTCCAAAAGGTCAGGTTGTTGAATCCATGCGTCTGACTCCTGTTGGCGTACGTTTGTCTGAGCTGCTGAAAAAACCAGTAGTTAAAGTGGACGAATCGGTAGGCGAAGCTGTTAAAGCGAAAGTGGCTGAACTGCAAAACGGCGACGTGCTGTTGCTTGAAAATGTACGTTTCTATGCAGGGGAAGAAAAGAATGATCCTGAATTGGCGAAGCAATTTGCTGAATTGGCCGACGTTTTCGTGAATGACGCATTTGGTGCAGCACACCGTGCTCATGCTTCCACAGAAGGTATCGCGCATCTTCTTCCGGCTGTTTCCGGCTTGCTGATGGAGAAAGAATTGTCTGTAATCGGTAAAGCTCTTTCAAACCCAGATCGTCCTTTTACAGCCATTATCGGCGGTTCCAAGGTAAAAGACAAAATCGACGTGATTGACAACCTGCTGAACATTGCAGATAACGTAATCATTGGCGGTGGTTTGGCTTATACATTCTTCAAAGCTCAAGGTCATGAAGTGGGTCAATCCCTACTGGATGAATCCAAACTGGACGTAGCTCTTGGATTTATCGAAAAAGCGAAGAAGCTCGGCAAAAACTTCTACCTTCCGGTTGATATTGTTGTATCTGACGATTTCAGCGCTACGGCGAACACAAACATTGTGGATATCGACGGCATTCCTGCAGATTGGGAAGGCGTGGATATCGGGCCGAAAACACGTAAAATCTATGCAGATGTGATCAAAAACTCCAAATTGGTTGTTTGGAATGGACCAATGGGTGTATTTGAAATCGAACCTTTCGCTGGTGGTACTCGTGAAGTAGCGGAAGCTTGCGCAACAACTGAAGCATACACCATCATTGGTGGCGGTGATTCAGCGGCTGCGGCTGAAAAATTCCACTTGGCTGACAAAATGGATCATATCTCCACTGGCGGCGGCGCATCTCTGGAATTTATGGAAGGCAAAGCACTTCCGGGTGTCGTTGCACTGAACGATAAATAATCAAACGCAATATGCGTGAATAAAGCTTTAGGGCACCTAATAGTTAGGAGTTGAAACCATTGAGAACACCGATTATCGCGGGTAACTGGAAGATGTTTAAAACCGTACCAGAAGCTAAAACTTTCATCGAAGAGATCAAAGGCAAAGCAGAGGTTGCAGGAGTGGAAAGCGTGATTTGCGCACCATTTACGAATCTTCCTGCTCTGGTTGAAGCAGTAAAAGGCACGTCTATTAAAATTGGAGCACAAAACCTGCACTTTGCAGAAGATGGCGCATTTACAGGTGAAATTAGCGGTGGAATGCTGAAAGATCTGGGCGTAGACTACGTTGTGATCGGACACTCCGAGCGTCGTGAATATTTTAATGAAACAGACGAAACGGTGAACAAAAAGGTTCATGCAGCATTCCGTCATGACCTGACTCCAATCGTATGTGTAGGCGAAAAGCTGGAAGATCGTGAAGCTGGACAAACCAAAGAGGTTGTAAAAGTGCAAACTGTAGCAGCTTTTGCTGGTTTGGCTAAGGATCAGGCTGCACAAGTAGTTGTTGCTTATGAGCCAATCTGGGCCATCGGAACAGGCAAATCCTCCACTTCGCAGGATGCGAATGAAGTGATTTCCTATATCCGTAGTCTGATTAAAGAGCTGTATGATGAAAATACAGCAAATGCTGTACGTATTCAGTATGGTGGCAGTGTAAAACCTGAAAATGTTACTGAGTACCTGGGTCAAAGCGATATCGACGGCGCGCTTGTGGGCGGTGCCAGTCTTCAACCGGCGTCGTACATCGCGCTTGTTGAGGGGGCGAAGTAAGATGACAGCACCAAAACCGGTAGCTTTAATTATTATGGACGGGTTCGGATTGCGTGACACCGTAGAAGGTAATGCGGTTGCGCAGGCCAACAAACCGAATTACGACCGGTATTTACAACAGTATCCTCATACAACGCTGACGGCTTCTGGCGAAGCAGTGGGTCTGCCTGAAGGACAAATGGGTAACTCCGAAGTAGGTCACTTGAACATCGGCGCAGGCCGAATTGTATATCAAGACTTGACTCGTATTTCGAAGTCCATTCGTGACGGTGAGTTCTACGACAATGAAACACTGGTTAAAGCAGTGCAACATGCTAAGAAGAACAACACGAAACTTCACCTGTACGGACTGTTGTCTGACGGCGGCGTGCATAGCCATATCAGCCATCTGTTCGCTATGCTGGACTTGGCGAAAAAAGAAGGCTTAACTGAAGTGTACATTCATGCTTTCATGGATGGACGCGACGTTATGCCTGACAGCGGCGTAGGCTTCATGCAGCAACTGATCGCCAAAATTCAAGAAGTGGGCGTAGGCAAAATTGCGACTGTACAAGGACGCTATTATGCTATGGACCGCGACAAACGTTGGGAACGTGTGGAGAAATCTTACCGTGCAATCGTATACGGAGAAGGCCCTCAATACACAGATCCAATGGAAGCATTGAAAGAATCGTATGAAAAATCAGTGTTCGACGAATTTGTGGAGCCAACGGTTATTGTGAAGGCTGACGGAAGTCCTGTAGGGCTGGTCGAAAGCAATGACTCTGTTATCTTCCTCAATTTCCGTCCTGACCGTGCGATTCAACTGTCTCAGGTATTTACAAACGCGGACTTCCGTGGTTTTGACCGTGGCCCGAAATTGCCTAAAG
This sequence comes from Paenibacillus sp. cl130, assembly GCF_900116035.1. NCBI lineage: Bacteria > Bacillati > Bacillota > Bacilli > Caryophanales > Paenibacillaceae > Paenibacillus > Paenibacillus sp. cl130. The sequence continues at coordinate 198,731 of NZ_FOYG01000009.1, read as the reverse complement.
ATTTGCACTTTGTTTGCCTGACGTTGTTCAGCGAAACGGTTGAAGGCTTTGTAGCTTACGAACCGAAAAACCTGGATAACACGTTTGGTGAAGTGTTGGTTCAAAACAACAAAAAGCAATTGCGTATTGCTGAGACTGAAAAATATCCGCACGTTACTTTCTTTTTCAGTGGCGGACGTGATGTGGAGCTTCCTGGCGAAACTCGTATTTTGATCAACTCGCCTAAAGTGGCTACATATGACTTGCAGCCGGAAATGAGTGCGTATGAAGTAGCGGATGCTGCTGTTAAGGAAATCGAAGCCGACAAGCATGATGCGATTATCCTGAACTTTGCCAATCCGGATATGGTTGGACACTCCGGTATGCTGGAGCCAACGATTAAGGCGGTAGAGACGACGGATGAATGTGTTGGACGTGTTGTAGATGCGGTTAAAGCCAAAGGCGGCGTGGTTATTATCATTGCTGACCATGGTAACGCGGATATGGAAATTGATGAGCAGGGACGTCCGTTCACAGCTCACACAACTAATCCGGTTCCGTTCATTTTGACTGACGAAAATATCGTTTTGCGTGAGCATGGAATACTGGCTGACGTAGCTCCAACGCTTCTGGATTTGATGCAACTTCCGCAACCTGCGGAAATGACAGGAAAATCTATGATTGCATCCCGCAAGTAAGCTTGATTTAATAAGTATAGGCTTGACCAATAAATCATGATTCACAAAGGAGATTAAGTACAAATGACTATTATTTCTGACGTGTACGCTCGCGAAGTCCTCGACTCCCGTGGTAACCCAACGGTTGAAGTTGAAGTATATCTGGAATCCGGTGCTATCGGTAGTGCTATCGTTCCTTCCGGTGCCTCCACAGGCGCTCACGAAGCTGTAGAGCTTCGTGATAACGATAAATCCCGTTACCTGGGTAAAGGCGTTCTGCAAGCTGTTAAAAACGTGAACGAAATTATTGCTCCTGAAGTAATCGGCTTGGATGCTGTGAACCAAGTAGAAATCGACACGCTGATGATCAAATTGGATGGTACACATAACAAAGGTAAATTGGGTGCAAACGCAATTCTGGCTGTATCCATGGCTGTAGCTCGCGCTGCTGCTGAAGCTCTGGGCTTGCCACTGTACACTTACCTGGGCGGATTCAATGCTAAACAATTGCCAGTGCCAATGATGAACATCGTTAACGGTGGCGCTCATGCCGACAATAACGTTGACGTACAAGAGTTCATGGTTCTGCCTGTAGGCGCTCCTACATTCAAAGAAGCTCTGCGTGTAGGCGCAGAAATCTTCCACAACCTGAAATCCGTACTGAACTCCAAAGGTTTGAACACAGCTGTTGGTGATGAAGGTGGTTTTGCTCCTAACTTCAAATCTAACGAAGAAGCTCTGTCCACTATTATCGAAGCGATCGAAAAAGCTGGTTACAAACCAGGTGTTGACGTATTCCTCGGTATGGACGTTGCCTCCACTGAGTTCTTCAAAGATGGAAAATACACTCTGGAAGGCGAAGGCAAATCCTTCACTTCTGCTGAGTTCGTTGACCTGCTTGCTTCTTGGGTTGATAAATACCCAATCATCACTATTGAAGATGGTTGCTCCGAAGATGACTGGGAAGGTTGGAAATTGCTCACTGAAAAATTGGGCAACAAAATCCAATTGGTTGGTGACGACCTGTTCGTAACAAACACAGAGCGTCTGGCTAAAGGTATCGATGAAAACATCGGTAACTCCATCCTGATCAAAGTAAACCAAATCGGTACGCTGACTGAAACTTTCGATGCTATCGAATTGGCTAAACGCGCAGGATACACAGCTGTTATCTCTCACCGTTCCGGTGAATCCGAAGACAGCACAATCGCTGATATCGCTGTTGCAACAAATGCAGGCCAAATTAAAACAGGTGCTCCTTCCCGTACTGACCGTATTGCGAAGTACAACCAATTGCTCCGCATTGAGGATCAACTGGGTGAACTGGCTCAATACCACGGCCTGAAATCTTTCTACAACCTGAAAAAATAATATTGCGCAAAAATGCTGATGGCGCCTCTGACTCATGGTTCATGATCACGAAGTCTCAACGCTCAAAGCTTTTACGCATTAAAAAACAGACCTACTCGCCACCGCGGGCAGGTCTGTTTTTTTGTTATTATGGATGTGTATGAGAATACATAACTTTGCAAAGGCTTAATGGCTGAGTGACTTGTATAACTGTTGTTATCTACTGGAAGCTGTGGTAGAATAAAAATAGTGTTTTGCGTTAATTTCCGGCTATTTATAACATGATATGTACATGTTTTCATAAAAGAGGCTGTGTTGTTTTGCAAAACAGATGTATAAGCTCAGGAGGTGGGATTTTTCATGGAAATCTTTTTGAAAGTGCTGCTCGTTGTGTTCTCGATTGCTGTTATTGCGGTTGTTTTACTGCAAAAGGGGAAAAGCGCAGGTTTGTCCGGTGCCATCTCTGGCGGTGCTGAGCATCTGTTCGGCAAAACAAAAGCTCGCGGTATGGATTTGATTTTACAACGTGCAACTGCTGTTTTGGGTGCGGGTTTTATGATCGTTTCTGTTTTAGTTGCATTTTTTGCAAAATAAGATAAATATGTACCTTAAGCCTTCGTTTCGCGGGAAACGGGGGCTTTTTTTAGATTTTGGACAGGCAGGGATGCCGTCGATTAAATTCGTGTATACTAGGGTATGAGTATATTAAGAGCCTTGTATCAGGAACAAGGACATGCGGATTTATTACTGAAAATTAAAGGTCACCCGAGGTGGACAATATTATGATAACAGAGCAACAACTACTCGATTTTATGCGCGAGACTGCATACAAACCCATGACTTACCAGGAGCTGGAGCAGCACTTTGATATTAAGGATGCGGAGGATTTCCGTGAATTTCTTAAGCTCTTGAATTCCTTGGAGGAAGAGGGGAAAATCCTGCTGACCAGCACAAACCGTTATGGCGTGCCGGAACGGATGGATTTGCAGCGTGGGCGTTTGCAGGCTCATGCCAAGGGATTTGCCTTTCTGATTCCAGAGGACCGGGAGCACCCGGATGTATATATTCATGCGAACGACTTAAAAAGTGCGATGAATGGAGATACGGTACTGGTAAGAGTGTCCTCGAAGGGACCTGCGGGCGGTCGATTAGAAGGTGAAGTTGTACGGATCGTGAAGCGTGCAGTGCTTCAAGTAGTAGGCGTGTTTCAGAGCCACGAAGCATATGGTTTCGTTCTGCCGGATGATAAGCGTATTAACCGGGATATTTTCATTCCAAAAACAAGCTTCAATGGAGCCGTAAACGGTCAAAAGGTCGTTGTGCGTATTGTGAGCTATCCAGAAGGACGAGCAGCGGCGGAAGGCGAAGTGTTGGAAGTTTTGGGTCATAAGGATGATCCGGGCGTCGACATTTTGTCAGTTATTCGCAAGCATCAGCTTCCGGAAGCTTTTCCAGATGAAGTTACAGAGGAAGCGGAGAATGCTCCCGACGCGATTACGGAAGAAGAGATTGTACGTCAGGGACGGCGCGATTTGCGTGATAAGATCATTGTTACCATTGATGGTGAGGATGCTAAAGACCTGGATGATGCTGTAAATGTAGAGCGCTTGCCGAACGGGAACTACCGTCTGGGCGTTCATATTGCCGACGTAGGGTATTATGTGCGTGAGAACTCTAAGCTGGATCAGGAGGCATATAACCGCGGTTGTAGCGTGTATTTGGTTGACCGTGTCATTCCTATGCTTCCACATCGACTTTCGAACGGAATATGTTCTTTGAATCCACAGGTGGATCGACTGACTTTATCCTGTGAGATGGAATTCAATGAGCATATGAAGGTTGTAAAGCATGATATTTTCACCAGTGTGATTAAAACGAAGGAACGGATGACGTACACTAACGTTCGCAAAATCCTCGAAGAGGAAGATGCTGAACTGATGGAACGGTACAAGGATCTCGTTGATGTATTCGGCACGATGAAGGAATTGGCATTGAAGCTGCGTGCTAATCGAATGCGCCGAGGTGCGGTTGATTTTGACTTTGATGAAGCTAAAGTGATTGTGGATAATGAAGGAAAAGCTGTAGATATTGTGAAGAGAGAACGTACGATAGCTGAACAAATTATTGAAGAGTTTATGTTGGCGGCCAATGAAACGGTAGCCGAACATTTCCATTGGCTCAAAGTACCTTTCTTGTACCGGATTCATGAGGACCCAGATCCGGAGAAGCTGCAAAACTTTATGGCTTTCGCGGCTAATTTTGGGCATCAGATCAAAGGTAGAGGAAATTCCATTCATCCGCGTGCACTGCAAACGTTGCTGGAAGATATTCAGGGTACGAAGGAGCAAACCGTGCTTAGCACGATGATGCTGCGTTCGATGAAGCAGGCAAAGTATGATGCGGAAACGACAGGACATTTTGGGCTAGCAGCGGAGTATTACTCTCATTTTACATCGCCGATTCGTCGTTACCCTGACTTGGTGATTCACCGTGTCATTCGTGAGGTATTGGAGAACGGCGGGGCTTTAACAGCCGAGCGTCAGGAATATTTGACTGCACGTATGCCTGATATTGCGCAGCAATCTTCCGAGCGTGAACGTGTGGCTGTGGATGCAGAACGTGATACAGAGCAGATGAAAAAGGCTGAATACATGCTGGACAAGGTCGGCGAGGAGTTCGAAGGCATCATCAGCAGTGTAACCAGCTTTGGGATGTTCATTGAGCTGGACAATACAGTGGAGGGTCTGACGCGTCTGAGTGCGCTTACGGACGACTATTACCACTTTGACGAGCAGCATATGGCTTTGATTGGCGAACGCACCTCCAAGGTGTTCCGCATTGGGGATGAGGTTAAGGTTCGCGTCGCGCGTGTGAACATGGAAGATTACACAATTGACTTTGAACTTGTCGATATGAAGCAACGGCAACGCCGTGAACGGACGGGCGGTTCAGGACAGGGCGGAGGTTTTGCGCGTGGCGGTGAGGGCCGAGGTAAAGGCAAACCCCATGAAGGGCGCGAACGTAAGGGTGGTAAAGACAAGGCTGGCAGGGAGCGTAAAGGCGGTCGTGATGCTGCCGGGAAGCCTAAAGAAGCCGGTTCAGGCGTAGGTGGCGGAGGTATTAGCACCGCAGGTCGTTCAGGGCGCGGCGGTGGAAACGGAGCTGGAGCCGGCTCAGCTAGCAGCTTCGGCTTTGGCAGTGGCAAGGGCGGGTATAACTCGCCAGCATCCGGGGCAAGCAAGCGACGGAAGAAGACGTCTGCCAGCGGTATTTTCATCGGCGGAGCAGCTACACCAGGTAGTGATGCCAGACCAAACGGTGAAGGCGCAGCACGTCGCAAGCGGAAGAATAAGGGCGGAAGTGGCGGCAATAGCACCGCGGGCTTTGTGCGGAAAAAGAAGAAGTAGGTAGCTAGAGCTTACTTACTTTGAAGGCTGGAGCTTTCATTGCAGTGTATGAAGCTGATTTGAAGCATAGGTATACGTGCGGTTTCTGTCTGCTGTATTGGATGGAAGCCGCTTGGTTTTAAGTGTGATATAAGTGCAGTTAGAAATGTAGAAGGCTTGACCTTTCTTGCTTTTACCATCTGAAATTTGTTACAATATATTTCTAGGTGGCTCTTTGTAGCCGGATTTTGATGCCTGGATTTCAAGAGTGAATTACGTTATTCATAAGGAGTGGTATTCATGGGTAAGAAGGCAGACGGGAAAGTGCTCGCCCAGAACAAAAAAGCTTCCCATGACTATTTTATTGAGGACACTTACGAGGCGGGCATGGTGCTAACGGGAACAGAAATTAAGTCTCTACGGAATGGTCGTTCTAATATAAGTGATGCATTTGCTACGATCCGTAATGGCGAAATTCATATTCACAATATGCATATCAGTCCTTTTGAGCAAGGCAATCGTAATAATCCTACTGATCCGACGCGTACGCGTAAGCTGCTGTTGCATAAAGAGCAGATTCGCAAACTTATCGGATTGTCCAAACAGGAAGGCTACACGATTGTTCCGTTAAAGATTTATGTTCGCAATGGTTATGCCAAGCTTTTGCTCGGACTGGGTAGAGGTAAAAAGCAGTATGATAAACGTGATGCTGCCGCTAAACGTGATGCACAGCGTGATATCCAGCGCGCTTTGCGTGAGAAACAGAAAATTGCGAGATAAGTTGCTGTATTATTGTATGGTACAAATTACGTGGAGAAGTTACTTGTTCCTGTAATGGTGCTATTTTATAAGGCTTAAATGGCTTCATTTCGTTTCGTAATGACCTGTAATATGCTATACTAACGAAGTAGTCAGTTTTAAAGCTTTTAACTTTGTTCGAGTGTTGAATCTTAGAATTCAGCTTTTGATATTATGCATGCTTATGCTCCGGTATTTCCGGATTTATCCGTGGAGCCCTTTTATAATAAGGGGGCGTTTATGGATTCGACGGGGATAGTTCGAGCATGGGTAGCGGGTAGTGGGGACGCGTCCGCTTCATCAACGCTAAAGCCTATTAAACGGCAAACAACAAAACAACTACGCTTTCGCAGCCTAAGAAACTGTGTGCGTGCTTCTACCCAGCATCGTCCATGTGACTGGGATAGGGGCTAACAAATAGTGGAATACGCTGTCTCATCTCCGCCTGGGGTGAGCTGAAGAAGATAATCAGGCTGACCCGAAGGGAATCCGGTGACAGGGAGTTTCTAGGGTGACATCAAAACTGTCACTACACCCGTAGAAGCTTATGTGTCGTTATCTTCGGACAGGGGTTCGACTCCCCTCGCCTCCATTATGTATTATGAAAAAAGCGACCATAATTGGTCGCTTTTTTTTCCCAACTGATGTTGAAGCTATGCTGGATTAATTCAATGCTCAAGTATTGGGGTAGCGCTCTACTAAAGAAAATAAATAAATTCATCTGTACCGTATCATAGAATCGATGAATAATCCCCAGAACAAAATTTAACATGAACTTTCTCTAACTCCTGTATTAAACCTAATGTTTCTTCGTAGGCTCCGATCTCTTTCAACAGTTCAACGTCCTTGATTTTATAGACTGCAACTGACCAATTTTCGTTATGCTTATTGCAAATATCGCTATTATTCTTCAATTCCTTAAACTTACTTTTGCTTAGTTGTTTAGGATATGGGTCCAAATTTTTAGTAAGATTTAGATGCTCAAACATCGATAACTCATCAGAAATGAAAGCAGTCGAAGAATGGGGAGTTCCGGAATCATCATAATAAAATTCGTATTTACAGAGATCAAGATGATTTTTCACTCTGCTTTCTTCACTTTCATAATTAAGTTGATTTAAGTAACCTTCAATTTTGGGGCTAACATATAGTCGATTAAATTGGAAGGGGTCTAATTCTTGATACATTCTGTACATGCGCCCCTCCCAATCATAATTTTTAAAATAGTAGATTCCGAATTCAGCATAATAAATACTATTCTGAGTTCCTTTATTGTATTTAATTGTACGTTTTAATTTGTCAAAATTATTACCCCACACCTCTTTCCAGAACTCTTGACGGGATTCTCCACCGGAATCTTCTTCATTCCTGTACTCCATGCATGTTGTAAAAGCATAACAGAAAGTGTAAATAGGAATGTGAAGGAAACGGACCCATTGTGAATCTTGGAGGACAAGATTTCCAAAGACAATCTTGCAAAGAATAGGATCGTTTTTCAAATAGTGATTGTATATATCGCTTGATAAAAATTCCGAGGCACGGATCACGGGTTCATCTAAATACATGAATGAACCAAAAGTTTCAGCACAGAAACCGATTAGGTTAATAATTACTGAATTTGTGTTTTGTTGGAGTAAATGTTGAATTACTATTATACATAAACTGCTTTCCACATCAGGAAGATTCCCAAGTTCATGCAATGCTGCGAGAGACAGTGTAATTGATTCCCTTGTGTGTAAATAGTCATGAATATAGTGATGGCGATTGTTTTTAAGTATTTTTCGTAGTTCTTTTTTTAGAGAGGGTTGAAGATCGCTCTCAGTTATAAATTCTGAAATCTGCTCATCATCGAGGGGGATTTCATTTGGACCGAAAAGCCAATTTTCTGCATCTTCTTTTACAATTTCTAATGATTGTTCTTCTTCATCTATATATATATTGTTGTCAGTTTTAACTATACTTTCTTCTTGCACTAATATCGGCTTTCGGCCGCATAAAGAGGCTATCTTTTCTCCAAATTGATTGGTGTATCGAAGGCCAAAATGATTGAGTATTTCTGGAATATTATCAACAAGCATATCAAGTTCAATTTCCATACATAAATCATCAAGTAATTCTATTTCGGTCAACAAGATAGCTTTTAATTCTTTTTTTATTTTTGGGGAATAATTCTCATGGTAAATGCTATACTCATCTGGAAACACTTCCTGAAATTTTTCCATAGCCATGTAATGATACACACTAAATGCTTCTTGGTAAAATTGATTTATAATATTTCTGCCATTGAAATGCATTCCTTTTTTTATGCATCGAAATATAATATCAGGTAAGTTATGAAGATCCATATACTGCGCTTCTATATTTCCATGCCCCATAGTTAAACAATAATTATTAATTTCACTTTTCAAAAAATTAAAGAGTGTGGGATGGAAATGAGGATCACAATAATGGAGCATTTGAAAGAACCTATGAAGTTCTTCTTCCCCATTAGGTAAATCATCTAATCCATCAGATTCCCAATTCCAACTGCCATCAGGTTCGGTATAACAATAAGGATAATCTACATAATGTAATATACATTGTTGCTCTAGCATTTCCGTAATTTGTTTGCTAGATCTCTTAGAGAAATGTTCGAGTAGAAACTGAAGTTGATTGTAATAAGCACAGCATTGTATAAGCTCAGGAATAAACTGTTCAGTATTTTCTTCAATATAATAATATAGAAAATCTTGTACAGAGGGCATATTGAACTTCAATAAAATTTCGTCTTCTTCATCACTATAAAAGGACTTAATCATTGTTTTTTCAAGTTCGGAGATACTGTCACTTAGCTTCTTTATCCCCATCCGGTTTGAACGAGTAGCTATATATTGTGCATAGCAGCGTTTCATATCTTCCAGATTCATGGGTGTTGAAGAAATTAGCAAAAGCAGAGCTACAATCTGTGCCTCTTGACTAAGTTCTAAAAAGATATCCTCCCAGAATGCACCAGGGTTATCGAAATAATCACATAGTTCAATAAAACACTCTTCTGCGGAAGTCACTTTATCGGGTTCTTTATTTAGATAGAGTGCAAGTACCCGTGGGTTATAATTATCATGGTTTATTATTTGACTACAATTGTGAAAAAGATAAGTAACATGTTCATGTTCTAGGTTTGAGGCGTAGAGATGTTGAAATAAAATGTTGGCCTTTTCAGCATTACTATATTTCTCCATCGTACATATCAGAGCATATTTTTCTAACGTTCCCTTCAACATAGGTTGTTTTTGAAGCCCTTGACGAAGAATGTATTCTCTTGTTGTTAAGATGAGACGCTTGTTCTCTCCATAGTCTATTATACGTTGGATCAGTTTAATAAGCCGACTTTCATCTTTCCTACTAGTGTTTTCATTATGAAAAATACTTCCCCAGAAATCATCTAAAATAATGACTTGTTTCCTATCGTCCTCTAGCATATTATAAATATCCTCAATAGAATTTCCCCATATAAATCCGTCTAGATCCTCTGGTTGCAAGTATGCCAGTGCCATTAGATAAGCTATCGTGGTCTTTCCGACACCTGGTTCTCCAGAAATTACAATTACATGATTCCGTGACCATTTTTGTAATGCTTCGCGATAGATTTGCGTAGGGGCGAATTTAGTAGATGCCTTTATTGCTTCTTTAAGCTCTTCAGCCGATTCTCTGTATAATGAGCGGTGTATGGACTTTAGAAGGATTTTTTCTAATACATTAATGCTTGGTGACCAAAGTTTAGGATGTGCCCACTCTACCCAATGATAATTAGGTTCTTCCAATAGCCGATTAATATCTGTCCTGCTCAAAATATCATCCTTATCTTGAATAGACTCTTCAAACAAATCTATAATTTGTTCTTTTTCGCCAGGCTGAAAATCAAATGACACCCCTAAAATATATCGGTCAGGATTTAACTTACGCACCTTTGGTAGCTCGGAATTTTTTAAACTACTGAAAAGTTGTTTGAAATTTTTGTAGCGTTTTGCCTGAATAATAGTCTTCTTGCCCTGATTTATATAGGAACCATCAATGCCTGAATCACGCCCTTCCTTGTACATTTCTACAAAAAAGCCTTCCCTGACTTGAACGACATCACAAACGAGCTTTTCAAATTCGAGTGGTTCTAACAGTTCATGAAAGTCATATTTCGGCATAATTACTCCTCCAGTTTCCTTGAGCACCATATATATAGTAATTTTACATTTATGAATTCAACTTTCAACCTATGTAGAATATACAGACATAGATTATGTGATGGGTTTTGGCTTTCTTGCCTATGCAATAATACACCTTCAAGATTGTCTCAATATCTAACGATATGGTTGCACTCTCTTGCGATTGTTTTAGTTTTTCTCACGTTATAGGGAAAGTCCCCAGTCCATTCAGCATAAGTTTGTCTTTTCTTTCGAAAAAGTATTGACACGGATAAAAAAGTATTATATCTTTATATCAAGATAAATAAATTAAAGATAAAACAACCAGAAAATTTTGAATAGGGAGGTATACACATGATCACCATTTTAGAAAGAATTAATCAGCTTGCAAAAAAAGCAAAAGAAGTTGGGTTGACTGAAATCGAAAAAACGGAACAAACGGATCTTCGCAAAGAATACCTTCAAATCTTTCGGGGTTCTGTACAAAGCCTTCTCTTGAATGCTACGATTTATGATCCGAATGGAGACGATGTTACGCCTGAGAAACTAAAAAAAGAACAGGCTCAAATCGCTAAACGATGAATTTAATTTTATCTAATATCTCTAATTTAATAATCTTTAAGTAAATATAATATGGAGGGTGATTTTTATGTTGGCAAGTGGATTGTTACTGATACGTTTGGTGGTTGGATTGTTATTGGTGGGGCACGGAGCTCAGAAGCTTTTTGGTTGGTTTGGTGGCTATGGTCCAAAGGGTACGGGCGGTTGGATGGAATCGATTGGCATTAAGCCCGGAGTGTTCATGGCAGTGTCTGCTGGGTTGATGGAATTGTTGGGAGGAGCTCTATTTGCTTTAGGACTGCTCACTCCACTGGCTGCATTGTTGATTACGGTGACTATGCTCGGAGCGATTTTCAAAGTACATGGCCCAAACGGGATCTGGGCAACGGCTAACGGCTATGAATATCCACTAGTTCTTATTGCAGTCGTAATTGGTATTGCGTTGACAGGAGCAGGTTCATATTCTATCGATGCATTACTTAGATAAAACATGATATTTAGGTCATTAAAAGCCATCAACAACAAAAAATAAAGGTTCCTACGATTAAAGGAGGGTTTCATATGTCACTGCAAACTACAGGTATCCATCATATTACAGCTTTTGCCGGTAATCCGCAGGAAAATGTCGACTTCTATGCCGGCGTCCTGGGACTTCGGTTAGTGAAGAAAACAATCAACTTCGATGCTCCTGAGGTTTACCACTTGTACTTTGGTAACGAGGCAGGAGGTCCTGGAACGATCATTACATTTTTCCCTGCACCAGGAACTCCCAAAGGGCGAATCGGAGGTGGCCAGGTGGGCATAACCTCGTATGTGGTCCCACCAGGTTCACTTGATTTTTGGCGGCATCGTTTAGAAAGCTTTGATATTCAAGTTACGAAAACGAGCCGTTTTTCTGAACAATATCTTCAATTCGAGGATAATGAGGGCTTACGACTTGAGCTTGTTGAACGTGAAGCGGGAGCGAATAGTACTTGGTCTTACGGTGGCATTTCGGCTGATAAAGCAATTAAGGGGTTTGGAGGTGCTGTGCTATTTAGCGTCAATCCACAGAGAACGATGGATGCATTGGAGAGCATACTCGGATTTACGAAAATCGCTGAAGACGCCGAATATGCCCGTTATCAGTCCGTAGGAGAAATCGGCAACATCGTAGATGTTCCGCTCGCCAAAATGGGTCTAGGCTTTGGTGGAGCAGGCACGGTACATCACATTGCATGGCGTGCAAAAGATTTCGAACAACATGAAGAATGGAGAAGCGCAGTCCAGCATTATGGCTATCAGCCGACTCCAATCATAGACCGCCAATATTTTAATGCGATATATTTCAGAGAAGCGGGCGGCATACTATTTGAAATTGCTACAGATCCACCGGGATTTGCTAATAATGAACCTGCTGAATCTTTGGGGCAGAAATTAATGCTGCCAGAGTGGTATGAACCGCAGCGGGCTCAAATTGAGGCGAATCTGCATCCTATTGAAGTGAGAACATTAACTGGAAAACAACAGTAAACGAAACGGCAGCTGTTTTGCCTCCAGAGGAAAAGGTGAAGCCACGTTGATGGGAACTGCCAGGTTTAGAAAAACGGTACATGACTGAATATAAACATGACAAGATGAATATCAACAGGATTAAACCCACTTTGACAAAATTGGTCATAGTGGGTTTTCATTATGCACTTGGTATGGACTTATAACATAGGGATGAAAGTCTGATCACGCTAGGCAGGAAGGGATGTATATTTAATCGCTATTTTTCAACGAATCTAATTTTCGAGTGCTCCAGATGAACCTCCCCCCAATCATACATACTGCGCAATATGGGGACGAAATTTGCTCCGTGAGCTGTTAGCGAGTATTCAACCCGGGGAGGGATTTCTCTGAATATTTCGCGATGCACAAACCCGTCTTCTTCTAATTCTCTTAGCTGCTTGGTTAACATCGCTTGTGTGATATCAGGAAAGGCGCGTTTAATTTCACCGAATCTTCGGGTACCACGGGACAGAAACCATAAAATCACTATTTTCCATTTGCCGCCAATGATTTTCTGAACCTTTGTTAAGGGGCAATCTGTAAAATAATTCAGATTTTCACTCATTTGTGCCATCTCCTTATCGTTTGTATTCCAGAAAGTCCTATGAAATCAATTAGTATGATTTTTGATAGTATATACTATAAATATGCCTACTTGTTGTTTCGATACCATTGGCTTAACATTACATTAGCATTAAAGCTTTGACAAGCCATCTGAAAATATTCTGGGGGCGAAGAAGATGAACATTAATATTTTATACGGTCACCCTTATGCTAAGAGCTTTAACAAAGCGATTTTGGAGCAAGTGATCGCTCATTTAAACGTACGAGGGGCGAATGTTAAGGTAAAAGATTTAATTCAAATGTCATTTAATCCGATGGTAGGCTTAAAGGATTTAGAGGCTAAGGTCACTAACGCATTGCCAGAGGAGATAGTAAAAGAACAGGAGGATTTATTGTGGGCAGATGCCTTGATTATTATTTCACCGGTATGGTGGGGCGGATTTCCCGCTGTTATTAAAGGATATATAGATAGAGTGTTCACAACAGGACTCATACGCTCTTCTGATGGTGTATATGGGCTTGAGGGCAAGAGAGCCTACTCGATTTTTACAACAGGATCTTCAGAAGATTATATTCGCATATCACGTCAGAAAGATATGCTCTACGCGGCTAACGATAATTTGTTTGGGTTCGCCAAGTTTTCGGATGCCGAGATTAAGCTTCTTTACTCGGTGCCGCGTGTAACCTTGGAGGAACGAAAAGCAATGCTGCTGGATGTCAATCGATTTGTCGATCGTATTTTTGATATGAGACCGGGAGAGGGAGGCAGTACGAGGGATAGCCTTTCTCTTCAAGCTTTGGAGCATGATTTGGCTAGCCATTAAGATTACGTAAACTGCAGGATGTTTCTTTGGAAAAATGAAGAACACCCTTATGGGTGTTCTTTCGTTTGGACATATGGACATATTACACTGTGCTAAGTTATAAGCTTGTTACTGCTAAAGATATAACCTTTTGGATGGTTCTCCTACTGGATACCGCAGAAGGTTTAAGACGTCAGTTGCCGGTTTGTAAATTGCCTTAGCCACCACGTCAGGAGATTTCCCGGTGTTTCCCGTATCCTCTAGCCGACAAGATATGAATGTTCCTCCAATCTTTAGAAATGCCAAATTCCACGCATTACCGTGTAATATTTTGCTTGATAGCCTTAATTTTCTCCTCAGTAAAGACTCCTGAATCCAGCAGGTCTAGAATGGAGAGCACGCTGCCGCGAGAACCCCAGCTGCCTTCTTCAATGACCTGAAAGGATACCCACCAAGTTGGGGATGGTTCCGGTACACCAAGTACTTTAGTCAAACTGCCAAGAATATTCTCAAGCACTTTTTTGCGAACGTCGTTAGGCCAGTCACCATCCATCACCAGAACATTGACAGTAATTACATCACGTTCTGGCTGATCCGACAGCAATTGCCCACCAATTGCCATGTAATCTATTGGACGTTCGTTGAAATGGACCTGAAACCCTTCTCTTGCTGGCGGACAATATTGACCTACCTCTGGAACGAGAACTGCATCCGTCAAACCTTCTGCCAAAAGACGGCGCTGTTCAAGCGTTATGCGGCCTGCGGGATAATTTACACTGATCATGGTCATGGTCTGATATCTCCTTATTAAGATTTAACCAAGCGATGTCTTGGAATTCTTTATGATATCTGTATCCAAGGCTTCAGCTTGGCAAGCTCATTGGTATTTTGTTGATATCGTTAATATAAAACGATGATAAACCCCTGTCAACACTAATTATTATAATAATATATATTTAAATAATATATAGAGAGATGTGAAGCTAGTTTAAATGGGCTATAATTATGTCTAGTCTAATGAAAGCATGACATACTACGGAGATTTGCTAGAGGTAACAGGAGGCACAATATATAATGGCGAGACAGTCAGGAAAAACCAATACAATGTTTGCGGTATTAGGCATTCTGAGTCTGGGTCCTCATACCGGTTATGATATAAAGCAACATATGGAGCAAAGCACTAGTTACTTTTGGAATGAGAACTATGGTCAGATCTATCCCAGCCTGGCAGAGCTACTGGATCGAAAAGATATTGCAGTCGAGGTTATTCGACAGAAAGGAAAGCCTGACAAGAAACTCTACAGCATTACCGATCAGGGAAGGCAGACGTTGTCAGACTGGCTTTCTCAGCCCATGGAGCATGTGGTGATGCTTAAAAAAAATGAGCTGCTGTTGAGGGTGTTTTTTGGCGGGAATTCTTCGCCTGAAACGATTATAAAGCACATACAGGAGTATAAAGAAAAGCTAGTGGAAAGCTTGCATATTTTTGAAGAACTTGAACGTTGGCTTATCAACGTAGAGCATAAAGACCATAATCACAAATATTGGATGATCACAATGAGCTATGGTAAAAGTCAGTTTAGCAGTTTAATTAGCTGGTGCGATGATAGCATTAAAATATTGAGTTCTTAGCAGTTGGTAAAATTCATATGTAATGAATAATCAGAAAGCATGCTGGACTATCAGAGGAATAGTAAACTAGTAACGACAATTCTTGTCGTTATCTCCGGACATGGCGACTCCTCCTTCATAAAGCTGCTTGCCAAGTTGGGCTCGCACCTTTATGGAGGAGTTTTTTTATCCCGTAAGGAGGATGCAATACACACGATTTTGTACGCTGTAAATGAGTAACTATTATTCCACCAGCTTTTCAGACTTCACCAGCATTTCTCGTAACACGTGAGCGACTCGACTTTTCCGGTTCTCTGCTTTCTTTTTTATCAAGTGTAATGATTTTTTGTATGCATGAGTATGGCTTTGATCGTAGAACTGTTTGGCTGCAATGCGTAATGTTCTTCTTAATAACAGTGCTGATGAGCGTGTTAACCTAGAGCGGAATCCCCTGCGCAATACCCGCAACGTATTTTTGTAGGTCTCAAAATCCTCGGATGGAGGGATAAGGGCAAATAAATTTAACGAGGAGTCATTGAATCCGTAGGCTTCATACATGATTCTCAGATTTTCTGTATTTAAAACGTTACCTCTGAGATAGGTTGGATGTTCCTGATGATATCCGACCACCTCTTTGATGCAATAAAAAGGGATCTTCAAGCGATGCAGTCTATAGCCAAGGTCCCAGTCTTCGAGTCCATACAGCACAAACCGTTCATTAAAACCTCCAATACGAATCAAGTGACTGCGTCTGATGGCTACACAACGAGTAACCAGCAGCATCCAGGGGGCGACATCCGTTGTGGCAAATTGTTTCTGCGTATTGGGGGGGACTCTTGTGGGACTAACTACTTTAGACAGTGCACCCGTTTGGTGAAGGATATCTTCAGGGGTTATGATTGGAGTAATTTCGTTCGCTGCTTCATAGTCAGCATTCCATAAGTTGGACTGCGTAAGTATGTTGCGACATTGTTCTTTTTCTTCAGGAGAAAAGTCAGGGTAATAATGGGTAAAAGCATCGTCCCATGAGTGAGGAATGCCTGAGAGCACAGACTTGGGATATTTACGGTGATAACGGCTCACGATCCTAATGAATTCCGGTAATACTACAAAGTCAGCGTCGCAGAAGATGATGTATAGCCCTTTTGCACGGCGCAGTCCCAAATTTCGAACGGCAGATCGACCGCGTTGTTCCTGATGTGACACATAGATAAGAGGATAGGATGCTTTGAAGCCTTCGACCATTTCTTTCGTTCCGTCTGTAGAACCGTCATCAGCTACAATGACTTCGAATAGTTGCTTTGGATAGGTTTGTGTCTCAAATGAAGCGAGTGTGAGCAACAATTGCTGGGCTCGATTATAGGTTGGAATGATGACGCTGTAGCGGATAGCCAATATGATCTCCCCCCCACCATTCTTATTAGAAAACGTTTGAACAAGATGAATAATAACAATGTATTCAAGGATTTTAGCCTGGTCTAGTCAAACATCCCTCAAGGTTCGAAACAGGCTTGGTCTTATTACTGATGCTAAGGTGGGGGTTCTGTATTTTCTGCTGTTTTGCAGGTACGTTCAGTGGTGTTATATATGTGTAATCATGGTATTATGCATAGAGATGTAAAGTAAAAGCGACGGCGCTTCCTATCCGCTGAAAGCCCGCTCAGCAAACAGAAACAAACATGAGATGAAATGGGCAAGTTATGGTAAACTATATAGAGTTATAGAAGACCTGAAAGAGGAGTACTTTATGACACAATTTGTCTATAAGCAAATTATTGACGATCTCAAGATGAAAATTTTTGCGGGAAAGTTTGCGGATATGAGATTGCCAGATGAACGTAGTCTTAGTGAGACTTACCAGGTTAGTCGTAGTTCAATTAAACGTGCTCTGACTAAAATGGAGAATGTCGGAATTATTTTCAAAAAACAAGGTTCCGGGACATTTATTAATCCATTATACATAAGAAATGAATCTATCTTTAACTACGAAGGCTCTAATCTAGGGGTCACTGATAATTTTCAAATGCATGGTAAAAAGCCTAAGATCAAAGTATTGAGTTTTGAGGTCATTCCGCCAACAGAAGAATTACAGCGCGATTTGTTCTTGGAGACTCATGATTTTGTTTACAAAATTGTCCGCTTACGTCTGTTTGATGATGATCCATTTATGATTGAAACGGGCTATATCCCCATTAAAATTGTCCAGAATTTAAATCAGACAATTATTGAGGGGTCCATTTTTAATTATTTGGAAGACTCCCGGAACTTGGCCGTCACCAAATCTTTTTTATCCATTTTTGCAGAACCGTCTCAAGAGAATGATCAAAAGCTGCTACATTTAAATGAAAATGAGCCTGTAGGTATTATGGAAGGTGTGTTCTTTTTAGATAACGGTACGCCATTTGAGTTTTCTCATATGCGATTTCATTACAAATATTTGAAATTTAATACTTTTGTATCGGTTCACTAATGATAAGACTGGAGAATTCTCCGGTCTTTTTTTTATGGTTTTGAAAAAAGGATTGAAGCCTGCAATTACCTCGTTTATTACAAATTTTATTGGTTTATACTTCTATATATTTTAATGTAAGAGCTTTTTTACTGTCTTTTTAATTTATATTTCATAGTATGTTCAAAATTTCACAAAATTGGACCGTATCACTTGTGAAAAAGGTTGAATTAAATTGGCATAGCGTTATGATGGACATGTAGATGAAATTTCCGGAAATAAATTACAAACAAAACTACTTAGGGAGTGGACACAATGTCATTATCACCCGTGTTAGCAGATTATTCATCTAAAACATATTTGGAAAAACTTGATGCATATTGGCGTGCAACGAACTACATTTCGGTAGGTCAGCTTTATTTAAAAGATAATCCTTTGTTGAGAGAGCCTTTAAAAGATTCAGATGTGAAAGTTAAGCCTATTGGACACTGGGGCACAATTCCGGGTCAAAACTTTATTTATGCACATCTAAATCGTGTTATTAATAAATATGATTTGAGCATGCTTTACATTGAAGGTCCTGGTCACGGCGGCCAGGTTATGGTTTCAAATTCTTATCTGGATGGAAGTTACACTGAAATCTATCCGCAAATTACGCAAGATATCCCAGGTATGAAGAAATTGTTCAAACAATTCTCTTTCCCTGGCGGTATTGCTTCACATGCTGCTCCTGAAACACCTGGATCTATCCATGAAGGTGGAGAATTAGGTTACTCCCTTTCTCATGGTGTAGGTGCCATTCTGGATAATCCTGATCTGATTTCGGCTGTTGTTATTGGTGATGGCGAAGCTGAAACGGGCCCATTAGCCGCTTCGTGGTTCTCTAACAGATTTATCAACCCCATCACGGATGGTGCAGTGCTGCCAATCTTGCACTTGAATGGCTTTAAGATTAGTAACCCAACGATTATGTCTCGTCAATCGAAAGAAGAATTGACCTCATACTTTAAAGGTTTGGGTTGGGAGCCGTTCTTTGTTGAAGGTGAAAATCCGGATCACATGCATCCAGAAATGGCGAAAGTATTGGATACAGCCATCGAGAAGATTGAAGCTATTCAGAAGAATGCGCGTGAAAATAATGACCTTACTCGTCCGGCGTGGCCGATGATTGTATTCCGTTCACCTAAAGGCTGGACAGGTCCGAAGGAATGGGACAACGTGCCGAATGAAAATTCATTCCGTGCCCATCAGGTTCCAATTCCGGTTGATCAAAAAAATATGCAACACGCACCTGCTTTGTTAGAATGGCTGAATAGCTATAGACCAGAGGAATTGTTCGACGAAAACGGTCGTTTAAACTCTGAGCTTGCTGAAATCCTGCCTACAGGCGATAAACGTATGGGAATGAACCCTGCTGCGAATGCGGGTAACCTCATTAAAGACTTGAAATTACCGGATTTCCGTAACTATGCGCTGGATAATTCCGTACCTGGTAAAGTGATTGCGCAAGATATGTCGGTTTTAGGGAAATACGTTAAAGATGTGGTTCTTTTAAATGAAGAAAATCGTAATTTCAGAATCTTCGGACCGGATGAAACGATGTCTAACCGCTTGGCTCCTGTTTTTGAAGTAACCAAACGCCAATGGATGGACCAAATTATTGAACCTAATGATGAATTCTTATCATCCTATGGCCGCGTAATTGATTCTCAATTATCCGAACACCAAGCTGAAGGATTGCTGGAAGGTTATGTATTAACAGGTCGTCATGGTTTCTTTGCAAGTTACGAAGCCTTCCTGCGTGTGGTTGACTCGATGATCACCCAACACTTTAAGTGGCTGCGTAAAGCAACGGATCAAGGATGGCGTGCAGATATCCCATCATTGAATGTCGTAGCAACCTCAACAGTGTTCCAACAGGATCATAATGGGTATACACACCAAGATCCAGGTTTGTTAGGTCATTTGGCTGATAAAAAACCAGAATTTATTCGGGAGTATCTGCCAGCGGATGCCAATTCATTGTTGGCTGTTTTCGACACCATTTTAAATGACCGTCAAAAGATCAATTTGATTGTTTCGTCTAAACACCCACGTCCACAATGGTTTAGTGCTGATGAAGCGAAAGAATTGGTGGACAAAGGGTTGAAGATTATTGATTGGGCAAGTACAGATCAAGGTGGGGAACCTGACCTTGTCATTGCTTCTGCTGGTACAGAGCCAACTATTGAAAGTTTAGCTGCGATTTCCATTTTGCATGAAAAACTGCCTGACTTGAAGATTCGGTACATCAACGTGGTAGATTTGCTGAAACTGAGAAGTCAAAAACTAGACCCGCGTGGATTATCCGACGCCGAGTTTGATCATTTTTTCACAAAAGACAAGCCAGTTGTTTTCGCTTTCCATGGTTACGAAGGTCTGATCAAAGATCTGTTCTTTGATCGTCACAACCATAACTTGCATGTACATGGTTACCGTGAGAATGGCGATATTACGACACCATTTGATATGCGCGTATTGAATCAGATGGATCGCTTCGATCTAGTGAAGGAAGCTGTTCTAAGCTTACCTGACGCTGAGAAGTACACCAACATTGTGGATGAAATGGATGCTACGGTTAAGAAACATCATCAATTCATTCGCGAAGAGGGTATTGATTTACCAGACGTAGAGAACTGGGTATGGAAAGGCTTGAAATAAAAACACAGACACTTCAACTTTGTGTTGGACAACCAAGCCATCAAGCATGAAGTGGAATATATGATTTGGTAGTGGTACAAGTGCCTGACCCCTTGACTTCAAGTATGATTTCAATGGGGATCAGGCGCTTTTTGATTTAGCACACAGAGAACTTGGTAGAGAATTTACAAGCTAGTGGGTATATACATATATAGGGAACGAAATGAATTTCTATATTTTGCCTGAGGATTAAAGAGGTGTTATGGTATATGAGAATAGTAAAGGAGGCTGTTAATATGAACCATCAAATTCCGGAGAAGGTATTGAATGATGGCACTAAAGTGCCCGTCATTGGATTTGGGACTGTTGGATTTAAGGGTGCAGATGGAGTACAGGCGATTACCGGCGCAGTTGATGCAGGTTACCGTCTGATCGACACAGCGTTCAACTATGAAAATGAGGGGGCTGTCGGGAAAGCGGTCCGGCAGAGCTCTGTGCCCAGAGAAGAATTGTTGATTTGCTCCAAACTACCGGGTCGCCGACATGCTTACCAAGAAGCCATTGTAACGATCGAAGAGTCATTATATAGAGGAGGTCTGGACTATTATGATCTTTATCTGATCCATTGGCCGAATCCCCAAATTGATCGATATGTTGAAGCCTGGCAGGCGTTGATTGAGGCGAAGAAAAGGGGCTATATTCGTTCCATCGGGGTCTGCAATTTTCTGCCCGAGCATAATGAACGTTTAATTCGGGAAACAGGTGTCGCCCCGAGCATCAATCAAGTTGAATTGCATCCATTGTTTAATCAGGAGCACCAGCGTGCAAAAGATGCTGAACAGGGCATCGTGACCGAATCGTGGAGCCCCTTGGGGCGTGGTCACAGCATACTGGAGAATGAAAAGATTGGGGAAATTGCTGCTGCTCATGGTAAAACGACTACACAAGCGATTTTACGTTGGCATATCCAACTTGGAGCGATCCCGATCCCTAAGGCCTCTTCTTTAAAACACCAAACGGAGAATCTGGATATTTTTGATTTTGAGTTGTCTCCAGAGGAAATGAACGTGATTTCGGCATTTAGCAGTGAGGATGGGCGGATATGGGGTCAGGACCCCAAGTCCTATGAAGAACTATAATCAGGAACAATAAATAGAAGGGTTCAAAAATCTGTCGCGGGTTTTTGGACCCTTTGCTTTTATAATAAAACGAACACACATCCGAAAGTGATCAGTGGGCCAGTATATAGAGCTATGATGAACATTTTTTACCGGATTTGATGTATGATATGGTGGAATGTAGTCCTTTCGAAGGAGGTCATCATGGGAATTTTGTCGAGGTTTAGGGATATTATGAAAATGAATGTTAACGCCTTAGTGGATAAGGTGGGAGACCCGGAGAGAACCATTGACGATTATATGCGGAATTTAAACAGTGATCTAGGCAAGGTGAAAGCGGAGACGGCCTCAGTGTTGGCTGATGAGAGAAGGGCAAAAAGAGCACTGGATGAATGCAAAGCCGAAATCAAAAAGCTCCAGCATTATGCCAGTAAGTCTGTGGAAGCTGGTAATGAAGAGGAAGCTCGAAAGTTTCTGGAGAGAAAAGGTTTGCAGGCGGAGAAATTGGAACAATTACAAACGTCCTATGATTTAGCTTCGACAAACGCCGTAAATATGAAACAAATGCAGGAGAAGTTGGTGTCCGATATGGGACAACTAGAAGCGCGGCGCGCTGAACTTAAAGGGAAGATGGCGATTGCCAAAGCACAGCAAACCTTGAACTCTATGGGCAGCAAGAATTCTGCTTTCGAAGTTATGGAAGAACAGGTGAACAGAGCGTATGATGAAGCGATGGCTATAGCCGAGCTTCGGGCAGGAACGAAGGACGACCTGGATGTTTTATTTGCACAATACGAGAAGAGTACGAATGCAGAGGATGAACTGGCTGCGATCAAAGAAAAAATCAACCATAAGGAATCATAACAGTATCTACATGAAGAGGTGAGCAGATGCCGGTTATCGAATACAAATGCCCAAACTGCGGCAGCGGCATGGTCTTTGACGGTGAGACAGGGATGTTATCCTGTCATAGTTGCGGAAGAGAGGACAATATCGAATCTATTCCTGATCCTCTGATAAATCGTATTTTTTCAGAAGATGAGGCCCATGAGTATCATTGTAATAACTGCGGAGCAGTGATTATGACCGAAGTGGAGACGAGTGCAACGGTGTGCAGCTTTTGTGGTTCTGCCGTGGTTCTCGGGGATCGACTGACTGGGAAGCTGGCTCCAGCGCAGGTTATTCCTTTTTCAATCAGTAAGGAAGAAGCCATAGCTGCTTTCAAAAAATGGTGCAAGAATGGCCGTCTGACGCCGAACCGGTTCATGATAGCAGACCGAATCAAGGGAATAACCGGGATGTATGTGCCCTTCTGGTTATATGAATTACATAATAAAATTGAGGTTCAAGGTGAAGGTACCCAAGTGAGAACCTATACGAGCGGAGACTACGAATATACGGAAACGAAGCATTTCGATGTATATCGGAAAATTCGTTTGAATTATGTAAAGGTTCCAATTGATGCTGCGGAGAAAATGAACGATGAGCTGATGGATAAATTGGAGCCTTTTCCATACGATCAGCTAAAACCCTTTAAAACGCCATATCTAGCGGGTTATATTGCGGAGAAGTATAGTTATAACGAAGAAGAGCTTTTCCCGCGAGTTAAAGAAAAAGTGAAGGAATATATTGATGCTTATATTCATTCTACGGTGTCAGAGTATACGGCCGTGAGTTATACGGAAAAGCAAATTGATACTACATTAAAACAAGCGGATTATGTCCTGCTCCCGGTGTGGGTCATACACTATGATTATAATCAATTGGAGCATACGTTTGCTATGAACGGACAGACGGGCAAGGTAGTCGGTAAGCCTCCGATTAGCAAGTTCAAAGTGACGGCTTGGTTTGCAGGCATTTTCGGCATTACTCTCTTTTCATTGAGGTTAATCACTTGGTTGATGATGGGAGGGGGATTTTATTGAAAAAGTATAGAGCGATTATAGCCGTTTTGTTGTTCTTTGCTGTTTTTCTGGCGCTTCCTATGGAAATGAAGGGCGAACCAGCAACGACAGAAATGAAGCCATTGATTTATGATGAAGCGGGTCTGCTCAATCAGGAAGAGTATGATGTGTTGAACGCTATGGCTAATCAATACGGAGCGGAAAGAGAAACGGACATTATTATTTATACTACTCTCAATCCCGACAATATGGATGTTATGAAAATGACGCAGGACTTTTATGATGACCATGGCCCTGGGTATGACAGATCTCATGGGAACGCGGTCATTTTAACGATGGATATGAGAAATAGAGAAGTGTACTTGGCCGGATTTTATAAGGCAGAACGGTATCTGGATGATGACAGGCTTACTAAAATACGCCATGAGATTAGCCCGGATCTGACGAACGGTAACTATGGGCTGGCATTTCAAAAGTATATTCTGAGTGCGCACAAATATTTGGCCATCCGTCCAGGGGTGAATCCAGACAGTATATTTTTTAAAGGCTGGCTTCATTTGGCGGTTGCGCTGGGATTGGCGGCGTTGATCGTGGGCAAGATGGTTTCCAATTCTGGCGGTCGGGTTACGGTAAATCGGCAGACCTACGAGGATGCGAACGCTTCAGGAGTTCTGGAACATCGAGATCAGTATCTTCACACAACGACAACGAAACGGAAGATTGAAAAGAGCAGCAGTAGCAGCAGCTCAGGCGGTGGTGGCGGAACGACCAGCGGCGGTCATTCGCATAGCGGCAGCAGAGGATCATTTTAACTGAGGATTTTGTAAAAATCCAATAAGCACTTTCAATGAACAATATATAGATCGAAATGGTCTAGTTCGTCTATATATTGCACTTTGGAGCGACTGGAATCGAATTTTGCAAAATCCTAAATTGAAAGGATGGATACAGTATGGGGTTCTTCAGAAATCAATTTGCAAATGTTGTAGAATGGGAAGAATTTAGAGATGATATGATTTTCTGGAAGTGGAGCAACCGTGAAATTAAAAAAGGCAGTAAATTAATCATCCGCTCCGGTCAAGATGCGATTTTTGTAACTAACGGCAAAATAGAGGGGATTTTCGAGAATGAAGGGTCGTATAACATGGACTCTGACATTATTCCATTTCTATCCACATTAAAAGGGTTTAAATTTGGTTTTAACAGTGGTATGAGGGTAGAGGTCTTATTCGTTAATACGAAGGAGTTTACGGTCAAATGGGGGACGCAGAATCCAGTGCTGATCCCGACCCCTCAGCTGCCAGGCGGTATGCCGATTCGTGCCAATGGCACATTTAATTTTAAAGTGAACGATTATGTTACGCTCATCGATAAGATTGCCGGAGTGAAGGACAGTTATCTCGTTGAGGATGTGAAAATTCGGATTACTTCGGTGTTGGATCAGTTATTGATGAAGTGGATTAGCAGAGAAGGAAAGGACATGTTCAATCTGCAGGCGAATGCTTCTGACATTTCAAAAGGTATTCAAGAAGATCTGGATATGCAAGTGATGGACAACGGTATGACGATTACTGGCTTTCATGTGATGAGCTTCAATTATCCTCAAGAAATCCAAGATATGATCACGAAGACAGCCTCTCATGAAATGATCGGTAATCTGCAAAAGTACCAACAAGTGACGATGACGGACGGGATTGCATCGGGTAATGTAAAAGGCGGCGGTGCTGCTTCGGATATGGCGAGTATGATGATGGGGATGAATATAGCAAATGAAATGATGAAAAATTTGAACCCGAACCCAAAGCCCTCGGCTGAGACTCAGCCTACACCTGCTGCCCCCGCTCCATCTGGAGACGGTAATAAGCCCAATTTTTGTCCGAATTGCGGTACAAAAAACGAAGGAGCTAACTTCTGTCCGAATTGTGGACAAAAATTGAACGGATAACATAGCTACGGTCAAACTTCTTTATTTCAGAAAAGTTCCGACTGGGTCAAGTAATCCTGTAAGCCAAAAGGCAGTTATCGCAGAGTATCTTCTGTGATGGCTGCTTTTTTATGTAGTTCGTTCAAGTATTTTCTTCATAAATCCGATTTATTGGATTGAAAAAGGTACTCAGGATAAGGTACTATAGCTATATAGTATGTATTTATATTAACTAATTAGTTATTACATTAATAAACTATGGGTATAGGAGCAACGAAGATGACCAAATTCCAAGATCAAATCATTGCGCGTTACAAGTTTGATGATGCAGAGAACGTCGGCAAAGATAGCTCAGGGCAAGGTAACGATGGGGTTGCTTCAGGCACAGTAACACCTACGATTTCCCATGCTACCGGTAGAGCAGCTTTGACGCTTGAGGGTGGCCCCAACGGTACATCGTATATCCAGCTTCCTTCCGATCTATTCAAAGATGTAAGCGATAACACCGGTGTGACGGTTACTGCTTGGGTCAACTTCGGCAGATTCACAGATATGTGGGAACGTGTCTTTGACTTTGGTAAAGCCCATACAGGACCCTATATGTTCATGACACGGAATCTGCGCGGAACCCTTTTCACCGAGGCGGATTTGTCCGTAGACCCGGGAAGAGGCTTTGTCAGGGATGAGTGGATGCACATAGCCCTGTCTGTGATCGGCACGGAAGGCGGCACATTAAGCAGTGCCGGTCCGGTGATATATGTCAATGGTGAAGTGGTAGCGGATGGTTCCATCAGCCAAACTTCCAGCGGTAACTATGCCAAGCTGCGTAAATGGTTCGAAACGTTTACAGACTCGTCCAACTACAGCAACAATTTTATCGGTCGCTCCCAGCATGCGGCGGATGTAGACTTTGCCGGCTCCGTTTCAGACTTTAGAATTTATAAAGCAGGCTTGTCGGCAGATGAAGTCATTGAGGTCATGTGCGATTCGTTGACAGATGAAGAGATCGTGAAGCTTGCTAGAGATAAATATTTGTCCTTTCCAACGACGATTGTGACCAAGGACTTATCTCTGCCAACCGTTCTGATGGGCGGTAGAGTAGAAGTGACCTGGAAATCCAGCCAACCTAGTATACTCTCTGACAATGGGCAGGTGCAGGCGATTACCTCCGCACAAGGGGTTACCGTCACAGCTTTATTAACGAAGGGCTTAAGCCAGATTGAAGAAAGCTTTGAAGTATCCGTTCTTCCTGAACAGCTGCCTCCGTACACGCTGACCATTCATGGAAATAAGGAAGTACTGGATGTCAGCGAAGTGATGTACGGCTTGTTCTATGAAGATATCAATAACGCGGCAGATGGCGGGATTTATGCAGAACTCGTTCAGAATCGCTCCTTTGAATCTTTCGAGTTTGATACGTATTCCCATGCTTCCGGTGAATGCGGCTGCTCTACAGGACGGAACCGCAACCCGTTGTTTGCCTGGTCTGGTGATACGGACAAGATGACTCCACAACATAGCGGTGGATTAAATGAGTTTTTAGGCGCAAAAGACAAAGAAGTGAACTCTTATTATGTGACGGTAGCGGATGGTGCAACGATTCGGAACAAGGGCTTTTCCGATTCTAACCAGAATTGTGCCATGTCCATCCAAGAGGGTGCCAAGTATGAGTTTACCATCTGGGCGAAGGCCGATTCAGCTGGCGCAATCACACTGCAACTGCAAGACTCGAATGAAAAGGCTATTAGTGATTCGGTTACGATACAGGTGGAAGGTGGCAACACGTGGAAGAAGTACGGCATCGATTCCAAACTTGTGCTGACAGGCTCAGCTACGGTTCTCGGGCAGCTGGCGCTTACATTTGAAGGGGACATTTCGGTTGATATGGTTTCTTTATTCCCACAAGATGTATGGGGCGCAGGAGAGGAAGCGCAATCCCCATCGGCACATGCTAACTTCCAGGGAAATCCTAACTACCGACTGAGAAAAGATTTGGTGAACGCACTGGTTGGCATGCATCCGAAGTTTTTGCGGTTTCCAGGTGGTTGTATTTCCGAGGGTTCGTTTATATGGGAAAACGTATACGATTGGAAGGAATCGATTGGGGATATCGAGCTGCGCAAGGAAAACTTTAATGTATGGGGCTATATGATGACCATGGGCCTTGGTTATATGGAGTATTTCCAGTTGGCAGAAGACCTGAATGCAGCTCCGCTTCCGGTTATGGCCTGTGGCGTTCTCTGCCAAGCCCGTTCCGATTACGCTCATCCGGCTGGAGGCGCATTAAGAGAATACTATATTAAGAACTTTACAGATCTGATCGACTTTGCGATCAGTGTGGATTTTGAACATAATGAATGGGCTGCTATGCGTAAAAAAATGGGCCATGAAGCTCCGTTCGATCTGCGTTATTTGGGTGTGGGTAACGAGAACTGGGGCACAGAATTCTTTGCCAACTTTGAAGTGTTCAAAACGTCGATTGATGAGTATATGGAGAAAAACTATCCGGGTTATGAGCTGCATATCATCTCCACGGTTGGCGCTCAAGCAGACGACGATGCATATCAACAGGGCTGGAAGTTCTTAAGCGGTAATATGACCGGTTCGGCTAAGGTTGCTTTTGCAGATGGTGACCAGGTGACGGAAGAAACGGTAACCTGGTATGAGAAGCAAAAGGACTATATGGATACCATTGCAGACGAGCACTACTATCGTTCTAACGAGTACCTGCTGAATAACGTGGACCGCTATAACTACTACTACAGAGCTTATAACGTGGACGGCAGTATAAATTGGAAAGCGACATCAAAGGTTTTTGTCGGAGAGTACGCCTCAACGGATAAAAATACATTAGCAGGCGCTGTAGCAGAGGCAGCGGTGATGACGGGCTTCGAAAATAATGCCGATGTCGTTCGGTTGGCTGCCTATGCACCGCTGTTTAACAAGGTGCTGACAGATGGAACCTACAGATGGACACCAGACTGCATCTGGTTCGATGACGAAACGGTGTGGTTTACGCCGAACTACTATGTACAGCAAATGTATGCTAAATATTTGGGGAATAAAGTATTGAGCACTTCTTTCTCTACTTACAAAAACGGCAAGCCAACGGATCTCATTCCTCAGGGTGGAATTGAAATCGCGACAGGCAACGCCGAAGTTATGATTAAGCGTGTGACTGTTACTTCCAACCAGGACGGCAGTGTTTTGCTGGATCAAGACTTTACCCAGGAATTGAATTCGGCCTGGCAGGTCATTCCCGGTTCCGTGGGCTCTACAGTGGAGGAAGGCAAGGGGCTTGTCCTCAAAGCTCAGGATAGCGGTTTGAATGGTCTGTACATCTTGAACGACAGCTGGAGCAATTACAAGGTAGAGGTGGTCGCTTCCCGTATTTCCGGCACGGACGGTTTTTATGTGGGTGCGGGTCTCACGGATATTTCTGCGGAGAAAAAGGACGTTGTCGAATACGCGATCGGTTATGGCGGCAAGGCTACCGGCGTGAAGGTTTACAAGCAAGGCATAGAAGGCTACACATTGGGTGACTACTCTTCCAGTACAGCGGCAGGTAACTTGAGAGCAGCTAGCTATGAAGAGTTGGCTGACAACACGGACTACACCATAACAGTGAACTACGGCGGTGAAACGGGCAGTAATCTGATTTGCTCATACACCGACGGCGAGACGACCAGCAAAGTGCTGGACTACAAGCTGGAGGCTTACAACAGAGACGTGTTCAACTCGGTAACCCAAGATGCTGAGCATGTATATGTGAAGCTGGTGAATGCCGACAACGTGGATAAGGTAACCCAGCTGAATCTACAAGATTTGAGTGTTGAGTCCATCGCTAAGCTGATTACACTAACCGGCGATTCCTCGCTTGTTCATGTACCTAACGTGAACAAGAAGAATGATGAGAAGGTAATGCCTACCGAACAACAGATTACGCTTCATACCGATTCTGTCCTCTTAGACTTACCGGCCAACTCGGTAAATGTGCTAGTGCTGGATCTTAAACCTTTTCCTGCTTAAAAGCAACAAGGGGTGTCCCAAGCAGCCGTTTTATGGCTTTTGGAACACCCCTTTTTTTCTATGAATAGAGTCGGAATGTTGAGTTGATTTCCCCGACGGGCATTACTGCGTGCTTCTGTTTACCAATTCACGCGGGTTGATGCCATCGTCTATCGTTAGCGGAGTAGGGGCTCCCGTAGCGATTCGCTCCCAAGGCACCATTTTAAAGTTCTGATTTAACTTTTTGCCGTTTTGAAGATTTTCGTCATCTTGTGCAACGAAGATACCATGAGGGAAATTATTGCCTAATCCGTAGCCAAGAACATCAATACCGTCTGTGACAGACGTACCGTCAACGGTAGGGCTCGCGCTGATCGTAAAGTTGCTTATATATGCATTGTCGCCTTGTCGTTCATAGATCGCATAGCTGCTGTTTCCTTGACTGGAGGCCATGAGATACCCCTTGCCATCTTTACCGTAATACAATGTAAGTCCTTCTATGTCATCGTGGAGTCTACGCCCATCTGCAATATCAACACGTCGCAGCGGCTCGGATGAACCGTCTGGCTCGGCACTATACTTCCAAATGGCGTAATCCTCTTCAGCGATGTAGATCGTACCATATTCATCATCAGCAACCATGCCCTCAGATTGCGTATCTAGCTTGAACTGGCGGACAAGCTTACCTGCAATTTTGCCACTTCCGTCATCAGTCAGCTCATATTGTTCAAATTCACCCTCTTTGCCCAACACGAGCGCGTAAAATTTATCTGTCTTGAGGCTATGGTATAAGCTGAATCCGTACACTTCTTTCATAGATGCTTTAATAGGTTTGCCAACCACGTTGGTCAGCTTTCCTGATGCACCGTCAATAGCAAAGATATCAATCGTGTTGTTGGTTCGATTGGTTGCCCCTGCGATATCAATTTTTTTGCCGCCCAATGTGAAACCGTAACGAAGGTCCACGTTATTCATTTTTCCGACCTTCATGTTTTGCAGTTGTTTGCCTTCCAGATCATAGACTAAAATCCCGCCGCCTTTATTGGTTGCTAAAATTCTACTTTTCTCTGGCTCGGCCGGGTTGAGCCAGATTGCAGGGTCGTCGGCTGCGTCTTCTCCATCCTCCACAGCTTCTGTTTCGGCAGAGGGGATTACTTTATAGGTGGGGACTGCATCCTTTGGATCTGCATATTTGCTGTTCTCTGCTTCAAGCGCTGTAAGAAGTTTTGTAGGAAGATATACATTTCCATTCATCATCTTAATTTCCCGGTCCGCTTTTCCGCTTAGTCCAGCTAGACGATATTGCTTCTCACCCACTGTAAAGGTCCCGACAATGCCATTTTTCAGTTTGACCAAAACAGAGTGGTCATCACTGTCCCATGTAATTGTCGCCCCCATTTTATCTGCCTGTGTTCGTAGTGATGCATACCCGGATGGCTGAATGTCTGCCGCATGGGTCAGTTCTGGTGATACCAGAACCCCCGTTAAAATGGCTAATAATGCGAGTTTAGTTGACTTCATATGTATGCCCCTTTTCTGAAGTGAAAATGATATAACCGACTCAGTATAAAGCGAGAATATCAAAAGGATACAATGAAAATGTAAAAGGAATGTAAAGGAGATGTAAGCATTCAATGGACTGGCTTCCAGTATTGTTGTCTGTAATTCTTTGGAGACATTCCGAACTTTTCTTTAAAGCATTTGGAGAAATAGCTTGCTTGGGAGAATCCTGTTTCCTCGGTAATTTGTTGGACAGACCAGTCAGTTTGCAGCAAAAGACTGCGTCCTTGATCCAGGCGATAATCCATTAAATACTCAAGTGGTGTGCGCTGGAAGGCGACCTTCATACATCTGGCGAGATAGTTCTGATGTACGTGAAAATGGGTCTCCAAATCTTTATTAGTGATTGTATTTTTGTAATTCTGTTTTAGGTATATTTCGATCTGTTCCGCCAACTTAGAGGAGCTGTCTTTATTATTCTGATCATACTCCAAACTCTGAAAAACATTCACAAACGTCTGTTGGGCCTCCCATAGTGCCAGCTTTCTAGGTTTTAAAGTAGAGGCTAGTAAATAGTCTAATTTCGAAAATAGCTCATGCGGATTCACCACTTTTTGAATTTTGGGCAAATGAATGGTCGTATGTTCTGAATGAAAATGCAGCTCGGGAATGGGGGTGCTGGGTATAATAGGATTGGGCGAGGATTGTGCGCACCACATGCTATTGGTTTGAAAATGGAACCAGTAAAAGGAGGTTTGTTCTGTACATGCCTCAATGGGAAAATGATGTTTATCCGGTTCAAGAATGAGAGCGTAATTTTCAGTTACCTTCCACACTTCGTCCTCTTCGCCAATGTGCAGCAATCCTTCTTTAATGATTATTACGTCAAAATAACCCAGATTATACCTATTCGGGTGCCAATCCCCTTTTTGATATGTAGTAAAATTCCCCTCAATGAAATAAGGCAGCGGAGGGACAAGGAATGATAGAAAGTCTGTTTTGCTCATGGAAGCCAGCTCCTTTGTGTGTGAAATCGTATAAGTTTTAGTTAAAGATCGCGATTTTTTTTATAAATTCAGGTTGATAAAATAAGGACGTAGCAAGGGGAGCTCAGGTTAGCTTGTACGATATTATCATTACTTTATCCTTATTTTTTCAAAAATGAAAGCGTTCTATTTCCAGGAAGGGATGTTTATCCAATGAAAACGGCAAAGCCAGTTAAGCATGTCATCATTGATGATTTATTTTGGAAAAAGTATAAGCAGGTTGTGGCGGAAGAGGTTATTCCTTATCAGTGGAAAGCATTAAATGATGAATTACCAGATACAGAACCCAGTCATGCGATTGAAAACTTTAGGATTGCAGCCGGGGAATCCAGTGGGGAGTATTATGGAACCGTTTTCCAGGACAGTGACATTGCCAAATGGCTGGAGACAGTTGCCTTTAGCTTAAGGGATCATCCGAATCCTGCGCTTGAAGAGCGGGCTGATGAAGTAATTGAATTGTTGGGAAGAGCTCAAGCTGAGGATGGGTATCTGAATACGTACTATCTGCTGAAGGAACCCAATAATCGCTGGACGAACCTAAGAGATAATCATGAGCTGTATTGTGCAGGGCATTTTATAGAAGCGGCTGTTGCTTATTATGAAACGACGGGAAAAACGAAGTTTCTTCACATTATGGAGAAATACGTAGACCTGATTCAGCAGATTTTTGGTACGGAAGAAGGGAAACGGAAAGGCTACCCGGGACATGAAGAAATTGAGTTGGCCTTGATCAAATTATACGACGTAACTGCAAAGGATCAATATCTCAAATTAGCGCAATATTTTATTGAACAGCGGGGACAGCATCCTATTTACTTTGCAGAGGAACAAGAAAAGAGAAAACATATTCAAACAGAGCCCACCTGGAATGATGATAACAACATTAATTTCGGCTTAGGCTTCGAATACCAGCAAGCACACCAACCTGTGCGGGAACAAAAAGAGGCAGTCGGCCATGCGGTGAGAGCGGTGTATCTGTATATTGCGATGGCGGACTTGGCCTCGAAAACAGGGGATGCTTCCCTGTTACAAGCCTGTGAAACGCTGTGGGATGATGTAACGAATCATAAAATGTACATCACCGCAGGGATCGGTTCTACTGTAAACGCGGAAGCGTTCACTTGCCATCACGATCTTCCCAATGACAGCATGTACTGTGAGACCTGCGCCTCTGTAGGGCTGGCCTTTTGGGCCAATCGTATGCTGCGCTTAGCGCCAGACCGGAAATATGCCGATGTTTTGGAGCGTGCGCTATACAACGGAACGATTAGTGGGATGGACCTGGACGGAAAACGGTTTTTCTACGTGAATCCGCTGGAGGTTAATCCTTTTCAAAAATCCAGAAAAGATCAGGAGCATGTAAAAACAGAACGGCAAAAATGGTTTTTCTGCGCCTGCTGTCCGCCCAATTTGGCACGAATGATTGCATCGGTTGAGGACAATATGTACACCCAAACGGATGATACGTTGTATACGCATCTGTATATTGCCAGTAAGGTGAACATGACTTTATCTGGTCATGAGGTTGAAATTACACAAACTCATCATTATCCATGGGATGCGGATCTAACCTTTTCGATCCACGTAACAGAGCCGACTTCCTTCAAATGGGCACTGCGGATTCCGGGTTGGTGCAAGCAGGCAGAGGTGAAGGTGAATGGGGAAGCTATGTCATTAGACCATCTGGAAAATGGCTATATCGAGATTCAGCGTACTTGGAAGGACGGAGATGTGGTAACTCTGCATTTGGCTATGCCAGTTGAGCGCATTCGGAGCAATCCACTTGTCTCCATGAACCAGCAGCAAATTGCTCTCCAACGCGGCCCAGTCGTGTTCTGTCTGGAAGAAGTGGATAATGGAGCGAATTTGGCAGGATTAAGATTGACGAAGGATAGCCTCATTACGGAAGAGTTCAGCGAAAACCTGCTGGGTGGCATTGTAAAGTTGACCATAGAGGGATACCGGGTAAAAAATTCGAACGCATTATATAGCTCGGAGCCTCCTGAATTTGTTCCTCAACAAATTACCGCCATTCCTTACTACGCCTGGTGCAATCGGGCTAAAGGGGAAATGCGTGTATGGGTTTATGAATCATAATTCATTCGCATGGGGAGAGGAAAGATCATGAGTACGAGAATTGTGAGTACGGAATCACCGGAAAAGGCAGCAAGTACCGTTCCTTTTCATCGTAAAATCAGCTATTCATTAACGGATACAGCAGGCAATCTACTATACTGTGTCATTTCCAGTTATCTATTATATTTTTATACAGATGTATTCGGTCTTTCTATCGGGATTGCCGGGACATTACTATTTATCACCCGTTTTATCGATGCCATTGATGCCCCGATTTGGGGCATCCTGATTGACCGAACCAAGTCGAAATACGGCCAGAGCAGACCCTATTTTCTATGGTTAGCTATTCCGTTCGCTGTGTTCATGGTCCTTACGTTTACGACACCCAATTGGAGTGAGTCGGGCAAAATTGCATATGCCGCCATTACGTATATCATAGCAGGTATCCTTTATACCGGAATCAGTACGCCGATTACGTCTATTCTGCCTAATCTGAGCACCAATTCTAATGAACGCGTAGTCTTGAACTCCTTCCGCATGGTCGGGGGGAATGTGGGTTTCTTCATCGCCACGACGTTTACGTTACCTTTGGTCGCTTTCTTTGGACAGGGAAATGATCAAAAAGGATTTTCCTTAACGCTCGTTTTATTTGGAATCATGGCGATTATTATGTTTTTCATAGCGTTTGCCGATTTGCGAGAAAATGCAGCAGTGAAAACGAAATCCGTTCCCATTGCTAAAAGCTTTACAGCCATCAAACGAAACTGGCCATGGATGCTCGTTGTAGCTGCCAACTTGTGCTACTGGATTGGTTTGAATATTCGTTCAGCAACGCTAATCTTTTATCTGCAATACAATCTGGACAGTAAGGACTTAGTGCCTTTAATCAATGGACTGACCTCCTTGCAGTTGATCTCGATGGTTCTGATTCCGTTTTTCGCCAGAAAATTAAGTAAAAATGCGATTATGATTATCGGATTGATATTAGCTGCGCTGGGTCAAGTCGTGATTTTAATGGGAAGTACAGACTTAACCCTCATTATTATCGGCTGGATTATTGGTGCGTTAGGATCAGGCTTTGCATGTTCTATGCCGTTTGCGATGTTGTCAGATACAGTCGATTATGGGGAATGGAAAAATGGTATTCGGGCAAGTGGTTTCCTGACCTCCATTGGAAGCGCATTCTGTATTAAAGCAGGTAGCGGAATCGGCGGATTATTGCCAGCATGGATCATGGGCAGCACCGGTTATATCGCTGGGAAAGTTCAAACCCCTACGGCGTTGTCCGGCATTCAGTTTAGCTTTATCTGGCTGCCATTTATCGTCTTCTTGATCGGAATCATTCCTATGTTTTTTTATAAAAAATTCGAAAAGAATGAAGCTTCTATTCAACAAGATTTAATTGCGAGAAGATCATAGACATTCTTTTAACAAGGGTTTAATGATATATTAAAGCATTATAATGCTGCTCCAAAACCTGTTCGCTGAGCTGAGCAGGTTTTTTTGTTTTTTTCTATTCAAATGTGAGTAAAGCCATTGACAGGATTTTCTTTTGGAGTAATACTTCTATGTAGAGAAAAGTGTACAGAATCAAGAACTAGACACATCTAGCCTTGCAACTTTATACATTTTTTCGCCATGAAGGCTCTTCTGTTGAAGGGTTTTTTTCAATTTGAGAAAAAGAATGTGATGATATGAGTCAACTGAGTGTAAGGATGAGAACACATGGCTTTCTGAATAAGCATTTTTCAGGAGAGTCTATCGATTATCGACAGATTATTGCGCTGTTTATCCCGCTTCTGATTGATCAGGCTTTTATTGTGGGTCTTAATTTG
Organism: Paenibacillus sp. cl130; assembly: GCF_900116035.1. Lineage (NCBI taxonomy): Bacteria > Bacillati > Bacillota > Bacilli > Caryophanales > Paenibacillaceae > Paenibacillus > Paenibacillus sp. cl130. The sequence continues at coordinate 162,755 of NZ_FOYG01000009.1, read as the reverse complement.
GTGAACACGGCTATGATTAGCTCGTCGGGGATGGCGGCAGTCAGTGCTGTAAATATGATCGATTCTTTGAATATTTTTCTGATTAATGTGTTTGTTGCAGTGTCTACCGGGGGAACGGTTGTCGTGGCACAGTATAAGGGGAGCGGTAACGACCTCATGGTCTCTAAAGCTGCATCCGGCACCATTTCCTCCGTTTCCTTGCTGGCCTTATGTATCAGTTTGTTTATGATCGTGTTGTACAATCCAATTTTAAGTGTTCTGTTTGGTTCGGCCTCGCCTGATGTATTAGCTAACGGTAAGGTATATCTGCTGGGAAGCTGTATGTCTTTTGTGGGGATTGCAATCGTTGAGGCAGTGTGTGGGGCGCTGAGGGGAATCGGGAAGACGAGGGCATCGCTGGCTCTTTCGCTCATCATGAACCTCTCGTACGTGCTCCTCAATGTGGTATTCATTAATGTATTGGATATGGGTGTGCTGGGCATGACGATTGCCGTCAATGTGTCCAGATATGCAGGAGCAGTGTGCGCGCTGATCTATTTGGTCAGGGTAGATGATGACTTGCGCGTTCAGCTTAGAGACATGCTTTATTTTAATCTGGCTATGCTTAAAAAGATTCTGTTTATCGGGCTTCCCTTTGCAGCGGAACAGATGTTTTTTAATGGGGGCAAAATTTTAACCCAAATTTTCATTGTGAGCCTGGGGACGAATGCGTTGGCGACGAATGCCATTTGCTCATCCCTAGCTAACGTGTTTCAAATCCCTGCGAATGCTTTGGCTCTTACGATTGTAACCGTGGTCGGTCAATGCATGGGGCGTCGAAATGTCGCGGATGCCCGGAAGTTTACCAAATCGTTTATTTGGCTGTCGTCTTGTTCATTTATTGTAATGGGATTAATCCTGATGCCTTTGTTTGAGCCGATGGTGGGGCTATTTCATCCGCCTGCCGAAATCGTAGATGACATTTTTGTTGTCATTCTGATTAATACGTTGGCCCAGATTCCGCTCTGGTCCATTGCCTTTATTACACCCTCTGCACTAAGGGCAGCAGGTGATTCAAAATTTACGTCCCTCACCTCGATGCTGTCCATGTGGTTATGTCGGGTGGTGCTTGGATATATTTTGGGAATAGTGTTCAATCTGGGGATTGTTGGTGTCTGGTTGGCTATGGATATTGAATGGGGCGTGCGAGGGATCGTTTTCCTTTGGCGCTTCCGCGGCAACAAATGGGTCCAGCATCGTTTGATCGACTGAATAGGTCCACTACCATAAAATTGACTTCTGGATGAAGGCATTTTACGGCAGTGGATTTTTTTCTATTCCTATACTTCGTTCAGGCCCCTTACTCCATCCTGATCCCTATATTGCCTAACTGCGCTCCCTGCTGCATACGGTGGAAGGCTTGCGTTGTGTCTTGTAGAGGAAATACGCTATCTATAATCGGATGGAGTGCATGGCGCTCCATAAACTGAAGCATAGCTGCGAATTCCTCGCCACTGCCCATAGAGGTGCCGATGATGCTGATTTGAGGGAAAAATATAGACCGCAGCGGAATCTCTACTCGATCTCCTGAGCTTGCGCCAAATGTAACGATCCGACCGTTCGGCTTGAGGATATCAAAATATTTATCGAATATAGCAGGACCGATACTGTCAAGAACCAGATCCACAGTGTCTCCGTTCATACTTTCTTTCCATTCGCTATGGCTGTCGAATGCATGATTAGCGCCATGGGCGAGGGCAGCCTGACTCTTGGCTTCGCTGCGTGATGTGACGGTGACCCGTGCACCTGCCGCTAAAGCCATAAGCATGGCATACGTGGCTACACCACCGCCAATACCGGGAATGAGGACGTGCTCACCCTGCTGTAACTGGCCTCTTGTGAAGAGCGCACGATAAGCGGTCAAAGCAGACAAAGGCAGTACCCCTGCTTCTTCCCATGAAAGGTATGCTGGCTTGCTGACGGCATTTTGGACGGGGATGATAACCGATTCAGCGAATGTCCCGTCCGAAGGTCCGCCCAGAATGGCTGGAACCAAGGGAACATGATGCGTATTCTCCCATCCGATACAGGGATTGATAATTACATTGGTGCCTACCAGCGAGGTTGGGACACTAGCACCCACAGCCTCAATCACACCTGCTCCATCCGATCCGAGAATGAGTGGAGCATCGTTGGCAGCCCGATCTGCCATGAGGAATAGGTCCCGATGGTTCAAGCCTGCGGCTTTGAGTTTTACTCTCACCTCATCGTGCCCTGGCTGTCTGTCCGTAACGTCTGTATACATCAGACCCTTAGGGCCATTTTTGCTGGCATGTATCACGGCTTTCATTTTAAAACCTCCCGTGGTGCGAATTTAGATGCAATTGCATGTATATTGAATTGTACAGAGCGGCAAGCATCCGGTAAAATGAACAAAATCGAACGTGAGTATCACAAATGATCATACCAAGCAGGTGACGTATACATGGAAAGCAGTGATTTGAAAATTTTTCGGGCCGTCGCTCGCGAGGGCAGTATCACGAAGGCTGCGCAAGCCTTGAACTATGTACAGTCCAATGTGACCTCGCGGATTCAGCAGCTTGAGGCACAATTGAACGTACCGCTATTTCGCCGATCTAACCGGGGAATGGCGCTAACGCCAGCAGGAGAGAATCTGCTGGAATATGCGGATACCATACTGACCTTGCTGGACGAGGCAGAAAAGTCCACTCAATATTCAGACCAGCCTGCGGGACCTTTGCGACTGGGGTCGATTGAGACGGCGGCGGTTACGCATCTGACTTCTTTATTGACGGAATATCACGCTCAATATCCTGATGTCCATCTATCGCTTATGACAGGCAGCACACATGATCTCGTACAAAAGGTATTGAATTACGAATTAGATGGAGCGTTCGTCTATGGCCCCGTCGATGATCCGCATATAGAGTATGTTGCAGCTTTTGAAGAGGAACTGGTACTCATCTCGGAACCAGGAGAAAGTGATATGAGCAATTTGCTTGCCAAGCCTATGCTGTTTTTCGACGTAGGGTGCACGCATCGTACAAGAGCGGAAAGCTTTCTGAGCGAAGCAGGTGTGGCTGCGTATCAGGTTATGGAGTTCGGAACCTTGGAAGTCATTTTGGGTGGTGTAGCCTCTGGTCTAGGGGTGTCCATGTTGCCACAATCGTCGATTGCAAAGACAGAGGAGGCGGGAAGTATTGCTTCTCATCGTTTGCCCAAAAAATATCGCAAATTAGAGGTGTGGTTTGTTCATCGGCGGGATTCGGTTTACTCCAGTGCACTGTCAGGCTTGCTTCACTGGATGAAAAAGGATGCTATACTTAACCGGGATTAAATTGACAACAGAGGTGTATCATTTGGAGGAACATGGTGTAACGAACAATCCATCTACAGTCGCTCCGGGACCATATGCGACGACTGGCGGCTATCATCGACGAGAACCGGATAAGATGGCAGTATTATCAGAAACATACGGAGCCTCTATTTTTTTCAGAAGATGGGCGGCCTGGATGGTTGACTTCATTCTTATCGTCTTTGGGTATGGAGGGCTGGTTTATTTTACAGCGAAAAAAGTATCTGAAGCGGAAACCCCAAATATGGGCATGGTAGTGATGCTTTTCCTGATTGGCTCCTTCTGCTATTATCTGTTACTGGAAGGACTTACGGGCTATACGCTGGGCAAATTTGTACTTCGTATTCAGGTCGTGAATGGAGAAGGAAGGCCGCCAGGCATGGTTAAATCCTTGATCCGCACCCTCATACAGCTGGTAGATACGAATCCGCTGTTTTTTCTGGGACTGCCCGCGGGGTTATGTGTGCTGGTGACACCTCGGAAACAACGGATTGGAGATATGGCTGCGAGTACATATGTGGTTAAGGTAAGGGATTTGGGAAAGGCCGGCAGAAAGAAAACCGGGATTTTTGCAGGAGCAATCATCCTGATGACGATCATTTCGATTGTCTTTGCTGTATCTTTAATTTCTACGCTCATTACTCAAATCGTGAAGCCTGAGGTATTTACCAGTAAGGATAGCCAGTTTGCGGTTACGGCTCCGTGGAATTGGTCACGAGATAATATGATTAATGAGGAAGCGGATGTTTCCATTAAAAATGAATTGACCGAAAGATATTTGATTGTATTATCTGAACCGAAAAGCGATTTTGACAGCAGTATGACTCTTCAAGAATATAAAGGAATCATTGAGGAACATTTGGTGTCAGGAATTACGGACCCTGAATTGGGGATTGCCTCCGACTTGGTGGTGAATGGATACCCAGCCATTGAGTTTACCCTAAAAGGAGAAGTAGACGGGACTCCGATCATGTATAACGTGACTACGATTGAAACGCCTTCACATTACCATCAGGTGCTTGCCTGGACCTACGCTTCCCGATACAGCAGGGCACAGCAAGAGCTACGCAAGATTAGAGACAGCTTCCGTGAAATGAACATGCAGTGAAGTGAACATGGAGCAATAACGATGAATCGAAGTTATAAGGCAGTAAGCAGAACAAGCAGACAGCTTATAGGAGCGTCTGCTTGTTGTTTTATAAGCTTCCTTTAAAAAACGAACATCAAAACGGAGTAGGCGAAATAGTAGATTTATATAGATAATTTGATCATACAATAGAGTGTCTAATCACTCGTAATCCAGCTACTTTCGCCACTTTACCTTGTGGATGGGCTGTGAATTGAATCGTCACTTCATTCTTCTGGCTCGTCACAGATAGAGGAAGCTCATAGGTGAACGTTTCGAATTTATTCATTTCCTCAGACTCCAGCTTGCCTTCCCCTAAAATCTGACCATCCGCAGTGATGTCAAAGTCACCATGAGGACGGCTCAAGTCCTTCAAATAAGTGACCGCCAATTGGACAGGCTCATCCGAAAGCACCTTCATGACAAAAGAGAACCAGCCCCCAGGCCAGGTATCGCGATATTTGCGGTTATAGATGGACCCCAGACCTACATGCTCGCCAGTAAAGGCATGATCCCGTTCAGGCTGCATTTCGGCAGGCTGCACAACGTCCACTGTAAGTCGTTCCAGCTCTAGCTGATACGCTAACGCGGTACGATATTCTGCCTCTGTTGCTGCCCATTCCTCCTGGGAAAAGAGATCCCAATAGACGGTATATGAACGATCATACATTTGATAAAACGGACGAAGCTGCAAGTCTCCGATATAGCCTAAGTCGGTCGTATGGAATGTATTAGGCTCATTCCCGTCAGCAATCAGCTTCGTTGTCAATGAGTCGGTCGCTCCGATCAGAACAGACGCAAGCAGACGTTCTTCGTTGGATTCCTGCTCAACAGGGCCAAGGTCTCCAGCCAGCACTAGCGGGCCATACATAAAAGCAATTCGGCGTGGATTATCCGGCATTTCCTCGACTCTCACGGTCATAGGAATGTCATACTCGATCGTATCCCCATTGTTCCATTCCCGTTCAATTACAACGTAGCTGGTAGGACAAGCCTCTGTGACGTACTCTTCCCCGTTGATTTTAATCATCATCCCTTGCTCCGCCCAATGAGGGCATCTTAGCTTGATCGCGAAGGATTTGGGCTCCTTGCTGATGACGCGCAGCGTTCCCCGTCCATTTTGCGGAAAGAGAGTGTCTTGTTTGAGCTGTACGCCCATCTCGTCCCATGTCAAGGTAGAAGGGACATATTGATTGACATAGATCGTTTCTGGCGTATGAAAATAAATCGCAGTGGCGTACATGGAGTGGCTTTCCATACCGGAACCGACACAGCATGTGAAATCCTCATATTGAGAATTAAAGGACTTGTGTCCTCCCATTTCCAGCGATACAAAATAGCACACACGTCCATCGACAGGCTGCTGTGAAGCCAGAATATGATTGAACATGGCTCGTTCATAGTAGTCAGCATAGGCTGCATAGGCGTCCCACTCGAACATATGTCTTGTTAATTTCAGCATATTGTAGGTGTTACAAGTTTCACAGGTACCTTCGCCCAAGCGGTCATTCAGCTTCCCGGGTTCACCAAAATGTTCATTATAGCTATTGCCACCAATCACGTAGGAATGCTTGTGAACAACCCGATCCCAGAAAAAGCGAGACAGGTCCGCATATTGCGGTTTTCCCGTCATTTCAAATTGCCGTGCAGCGCCAATGATTTTGGGAATTTGCGTATTGGCATGTCGCCCTGCCAGCGTATCTTGGCTATCTGCGAGATCATTGAGCACCTCTCCGTGATAAAAGCGTTCCGCAAGGCTCAAAAAGCGTTCTTCTCCCGAATGTTCCGCCAGATCCGTCAGCACCTCGTTCATACCGCCAAACTCGCAATGCAGCACCTGCTGCACCTGATCATCGTCCAGCCCTTGAAGTACATCCTCCAGCCAGTTGCCGAGTTTGATTTCTATAGACAGGGCCTTGGGATGAAGCGCCAGCAGATGTGCATCACGCAAGCCAGCAAAAAGTTTGTGCATGGTATATAGCGGCACCCAGCCGCCGTTCAGATCAAAGCCCTGGGAGCGGATATCTCCGGCTTTTACTTCCTCAAAAATCTCTTTCCCACGTGGAATGCCGGAAATGTATCCGTTTCCATGACTGTTTTGGCATATTTCCAGTTCGTCGACCACATAGTTCACGCGTTCCAACAGTCTTTCGTCGCCTGTGGAGGCAAACATCAGTGCACAGCCGGACAGGTAGTGACCGAGTGTATGTCCGCTGATGCCACGCGCTTCCCAGCCTTCATAGTGAGCCGCTTTGGGCTCCAGTCCCGCATATTCACGAAAGCGCGATAGTAAACGGTCGGGTTCCAAACTCAGCAGGTAGGCCGTATTCAGTTCCATCGCATGTAAAAGTGGGCCGGAATCAATTCTTACTTTATGCAAGTCAAAAGCTTTAGCTTTCAAAATCATCGCTCCTTAGCTAAGATGAAAGTGTATATTTCTCCACTACATTAGCATTGCAATCGCGGTATGTCAGTAGCTTAACCATACAATGGGTGGACAAATCCGAACATGACCTAAAGAGGCGATAACATGACCTATCTAAAAGTAAATGTAGATGCTCCGATTCAACTGATCTCGGCAGGCGAGTTTGTTAACGAGGTACCTTGGAAGCATATGAGTCGTTCCATTGAGAATTTTGAGCTGATCCTAGGTGTCCAAGAGACGGTATATATACGGGAGGAACGGGAAGATTTTGAAGTAGGCGAGGGAGATATTCTATTGCTTTACCCCGGTCGTACGCATAAAGGATACCAGGAGTCATTGCCAGGCGTGAAATTTTATTGGTTTCATTTCGATGTTCCCACGACCCCGAATGTATTATCTAATGAAGAAATGAAGCAGGAAACAAGTGCTATGGATGGGCTTTTGCAGCGTCACGGTGTGATGCGTGATATCTATTTACCGCAATGTGTACAGGCAGACAACGGAGATCGGATTCATATTATCGTCAATCAGATTTTGCATGTAGCCAACTCACATTACCTTACGTATCACAGTGCAAATTATTTGTTCACCTCGTTACTGATCGAGATATCTGAACTGGCGCTTAGCCGCTTGCTTTCCAATCCTGTCAGTTCACAGGGGAATGTGAGTTTTAACAAAATTATCGAGTGGACCCGTATTCATGCCGAGGAACCATTGACCGTGACGGATTTAGCCCGAAAATTCAATTACAACAAGGATTATATCTCTCGTTTGTTCAAGCAAAATACAGGCATGCGTCCCCTGGAGTTCATTCATAGTATTCGCATTAACAAAGCCAAAGAGTTGATTTCCCGTACAGATATGAGCATTAAGCAGGTTGCCGAAGAGGCAGGATATACCGATGAGAAGTATTTTATGCGTTTGTTCAAAAAAAGAGCCCACATGACTCCTTCCCAATACCGGAATGCCTATCACAAAACTTTTATGAACAATGTCTAGTGCATTTCCGCTTGGATAGGGAAATTTTATAGATAAAACATGGAGGAAGAGTCGGCTAAAATAAACTTGTAAGCGTTTCACCTATAGATAGAAGGGAGGAGAGACATCCACCATGATTACTAGAGAACAGATTTATTTGGATGAGAAGCTGGAGACCAAATCGGCTGTGTTTGAGTTTATTGCTCAAGAGGCTGAAAAGCTGGGTGTCACCGTCCATAGGGAGCAACTGGTGCAGGATTTGTGGGAGAGGGAAAAGGTATATTCGACAGGGCTTCAGGATCAGTTTGCCATACCTCATACGCAGAGCGAAGTGGTCACCAGACCAGCAGTCCTCGTGATCCGATTGGAACATAGCATTGACTGGGCCTCTCATGATGGCAAGCCTGTCCAGTATATTTTTAGTATTTTGGTGCCTAAAGGGTCCGTGGATGTATCCCATTTACAAATTATTTCCTCGCTCGCAACCCTGCTCTTAGAGGATTCCTTTAAAGAGGCAGTAGCGGGTGCCAATAGCAGCGGCGACGTGTATCATTTGCTGGAACAGTATACAGAAGGGTTGGTGTCATAATGAAAATTGTAAGCGTTACATCCTGTATCGCAGGGTTGGCTCATACTCCAATGGCGGCAAAAGCACTGGAAAAAGCAGCGGCACAGCTCGGTCACCATATTAAAGTGGAGCAGCAAGGCGCACTAGGCCAAGTGAACAAACTTACGGAGGAAGACATTGCAGCGGCGGATTTTGTACTGATTGCCTCGGATCAGACAGTGAAGGATGCAGAGCGTTTTGAAGATAAAAGAATCGTTCGCGTTAAAATCGGTCATGCGGTCAACAATGCAGAAGCGGTTCTTACCAAAGCGGTGGAGGCCATCTCTGCTCAAAAATAAGATTAGGGAGGCAACACGGACAATCAGCAGCGTAGATGATCTGAATGATATCCGATGAGCCTTTGAATAACAGTAGTATTCATGATGGGGGAGAACATGATGAAAAAATGGCTGAGTGAAGCTAAAAAGCATCTGATGACAGGCATTTCTTACCTGCTTCCGGTTATTATTGCAGGCTCCTTGATTGTTGCCGTGTGTAAAATTATCGGCCTGACAATGGGTGTCACTGACTTTGGTCCATATGCTGACAAAAGTGGATTTCTTCATATTTTATACTTAGTCGAAAATGTAGGCTGGCGCGGAATTGGACTGCTAAACATGGTTCTGGCTGGGTATATCGCCTATTCAATTGCCGACAAGCCTGCACTTGCTGCAGGGCTGATTGGCGGCGTGCTGGCACAGGAGACGAATGCGGGATTCTTGGGCGCTCTTGTTGCAGGTTTTTTCGCGGGGTATGTCACCCTCTGGGTGAAAAACAAAGTGAAAATCACAGGTCCGGCCGCAGGCTCTGTTCCGCTAATTATTTTGCCGCTCATTACGGTAGGCTTAACCGGGATTCTCATGTCCGTCATCCTAGGTGGGCCGTTGAGCGCGATTAATGAAGGACTGGTCAACTGGATTAAGCATATGAGTGAGAGCGGAACCAGCACCTTGGCGCTAGCCTTAATTTTGGGAGCCATGATTGGGTTCGATCTTGGGGGTCCCGTCAATAAAGCTGCCTGGATGGCGGGAAATGCGTTATTCCTGTCGGGTGTGTATTTACCCAATATTTTCGTAAACATTGCCATCTGTATTCCACCGCTAGGCTATGGAATTGCAACCCTAATTCTGAAACATCGCTTTTCCAAAACATATCGGGAAGCTGGAAAAGGCTCCGTGATCATGGGCATTATCGGAATTACGGAAGGGGCTATCCCGTTTACACTGCGTAACCCTGCCAAGCTGATTCCATTAAATATGATTGCCTGCGCAGCAGGTGCAGCATTGACGGCTCTGCTGGGCGCACATGTCATCATGCCTCCAATTGGCGGTTTGTATGGCGCCATCTCCGTAGGTACTCCGTTTGCATATCTGGCTGGAGGGGTTACAGGCGCATTAATCATTGTGGCAGGAACCTTGCTCGTCAATTTCCGTGAGGAAGAACAGCAGCAGGCTGAAACGAAAGAGGCCTCTGTTAAGAAAAATGGAGAAGACATTGAGCTTGTATTTGACTAAATATCACTAGATAAAGAATAGACAGCATGGAGGGAGAACGAGATATGAGCCGTACGAAAGTGCATGTCATACCACATACTCACTGGGATCGAGAATGGTATTTTACCACTTCCAGATCCAAAGTCTACTTGGTGAAGCATGTGAAAGAAGTATTGGATGCGTTGGAGAATGGGGACGGTTTTAAATACTATCTTTTGGATGCCCAAGGGTCCTTGCTTGACGATTATACCCGCTGGTGCCCGGAGGATGAAGAGCGCATTCGCCGTCTGGTAAGCGATAAACGCCTGATGACCGGGCCGTGGTATACGCAGACGGATCAATTGGTGATTTCCGGTGAATCGATGGTCCGTAATCTGTATTACGGTATGGAAACGGCGCAGAAATATGGTCATGCCATGAAGGTCGGTTATGTGCCGGATGCCTTCGGCCAGTCGGCGCAGATGCCGCAGATTTATCAGGAGTTCGGTATTCGGCATTTTCTATTCTGGCGCGGGGTAGCCGATAATACGAATCCTAAAACCGAGTTTTTGTGGAAGGGGTCGGATGGCAGTCAGGTGTTTGCGGTACAGATGCCGTTTGGCTACTACTATGGTGGGAATATTCCAGAGGAAGCGGGAGAACTTGAGGCGTATCTCGACAGCCAGATCGGTGCGCTGGAAGAAAAAGCGTCTACCCGCCATGTTTATTTTCCCAATGGCTTCGACCAAGCACCTATCCGCCTGAACTTGCCAGAATTGATTCGCACATTCAACGAGCTGGACCCGGAACGGGAATATGTGATGAATGAGCCGGAACGTTTCCTTGAAGAGATTGAAAAGGACAGCAACGACCTTCCTGTACTGGAAGGAGAGCTTATGGAAGCCAAGCATATGCGTATTCATAAGTCGATTTTTTCCACACGAGCTGACCTTAAGCAGCAAAATAACGAGATTGAACATTTAATCGTGAACACGCTGGAACCTGTACTGTCGATCAGCCATGCACTTGGGCATGAATATCCACATTATATCGTGAAGGATATATGGAAGCTGTTGTTTGAAAATGCAGCCCACGACAGCATTGGTGGATGCAATAGTGATACGACGAATCGGGATGTGGCTTTTCGTTATAAACAGGCGCGAGATATCGCGGAGAATGTATTGGAGCTGCACAAGCGACTGATCGCGTCGAAGATTAAGCAGGAGGAGACTTTTGCCTTCACCATCTTTAATACGTTGCCTTACCCGCGCAAGGGAGTGACAGAAATTGATGCTTACTTGCCGGAAGGAAGCTTTGTCATTCGGGATACGAACGGTCAGCAGCTTTTGTATACGATTACCGAGAAAGTGGAACAAACAGACTACGTGCTCGGTCAGCATATTGATCTGAATCCGAGCAAAAAGGTGTACCTGCCTGAGCGTGTATTCCGTGCCAAGCTGTTGGTGGAGCTTCAGGAAGTACCTGCTATGGGGTACACACAAATTATATTTGATTTTAGTGCAACAGGGGATGCAACAGCAGAACGTAGCAACGGAAAACATATTGAAAATGAATTTTATAGCATAGCCGTACAGGAGAACGGGGCATTAAGCATCACGGATAAAATTTCGGGACGTGTGTACTCAGATCAGATGGTGTTCGAGGAAAACGGAGATGACGGAGATTCCTACAACTATTCTCCACCGGAACGTGATCTTACAGTTTCTTCGCTTGGTGCTGATGTGGAGACGATAACATCCAAAAGTACGGTATCCGAAGAATTGTCCCTTCGGATGAAACTGAAGGTTCCGTATGATTTAAATGAGCGTTCTGCTGCTGGGACTTCAGCTGAGTTGCCACTCCAGGCATCGGTGTCCTTGCGGAAAGGTGAACGCCTGATACGCTTCTCGGTGGATGTGGACAACCGAGTGCTGAGTCACCGTCTGCGGGTGCTATTTGATACTGGGATTGCCTCTAAGCTATCTATTGCAGATCAGCCGTTCGGAGTCATTGCCCGTCCAACTACGCTGGAGGAAGTAAAGGTATGGGAACGGGAGCAGTGGACGGAAAAGCCGATCACCATTGAAGCTATGCAAAGCTATGTTGCATTAAACGATGGTTCCCATGGAGTAGCCGTGATGACTGAAGGAGTAAGGGAATATGAAATCATTGGGCATGAACATGATACAATAGCGCTGACGTTATTCCGCACTTTTGGTTATATGGGCAAGGAGAATCTGCTATACCGCCCGGGTCGTGCCTCAGGAGAAAAGATCGTAGAAACGCCAGATGCACAGCTGCTCGGTGAGCTTACATTTACGTTTGCTCTACATGTCCACGAGTCCGGGTTTGATGAGGCGGGCATTGCTCAAGCGGCCAAGGAATATTTAACACCATTGTCCAGCTACCAGTTGTCTGATTTTCTGAACGGCCGTTTAATTTTTGCCTTCCGAGACGAAGAAAGAATATTTGAGCAAAACTATAGCCTGTTATCTTTTAGCAAGGATTCCAATGTAATCTTGAGTGCATTCAAGAAAGCAGAGCATAGTGATGGTTATATCGTCCGTGTATTTAATCCTTATTTAGAGAAAAATGCGACTGCACATATCACATACAGCGAATCGGCCCATTACGAGTTGGTTTCGCTGGATGAGCGTTCGAAGGGAGAAACATTGGTTTCGTCCGATACGGAAGGTGCACAATTGCCGGAATTGCAGCATTGCAAGCTGTTAACGGTACTGGTAACCCCGGAATTGAACTAACGTGGAAGTAAAATACGGTTTATCGGAAAGGAGGTCTTATATCTACATGATTTTTCCCTACAAACGCTTGAAAAAGCTGTACCAGCTCGTCAGTGGAAATGATCAAGGCTGGTCTTGGACCACCAAAGCGCTCGCTGAGCGGCTGGAGGTAACAGAGCGGACCATCCGCGATGATCTTAAGAAGCTGGACAGTATGCTGAATGAATATGGAGCATATCTGGAATCCAAGAGGGGTAGCGGCTATACGATTAGGGTTGATGACCGTGAGAAATACCATTTTTTTGCGGATGAAAGTCAGGAAGAAACAGAAGTAAGTCAGCAGCTACCGGGGGCTCCAGAAGAGCGCATACGGTATGAGCTGTTCAAGCTGCTGAATGCGAGGGAATACGTGAAGATGGAAGATCTCGCCGATGAGCTGTATATTAGCCGGGCCACGATGAATAATGATTCTAAAATCATCCGTCGGATTCTGGAGGATTATAGTCTCACCCTGCGCACCAAGCCGGGACATGGTGTAAAGGTGATTGGGGAAGAAAAGAGTATTCGTTACTGCCTGGCTGAATATGCTGACGTCCGCGATGAAGAGGGACAACGCAGCGACATGCCCTTGGAACAACAACAGCTGTTTCAAGGATTGGATCTACCGCAGATCCGGACAATTATTCTAAAGCATTTGCGGAGCGTTGGGACCAAAATGGCTGATTTGGCGCTGAAAGATCTCATCACTCATTTGGCGGTCATGGTGCTGCGAGTGAAGGAAGGACATGGTTTAGAACGCTTTGAGGCGGTGGTGGGCAGTCCGCGGGATATTGAATTGGCTAGCGCCATGCTGAGGGAGATGGAAGAGGCCTTTGGCATCACCTGTCCTGAAGGAGAGTTCGATTATGTTCTGCTGCATATCGTCAGCAAAAAGATGGCCGAAACCGAGTGGGAGCGCCTCCAGTCCGATCGTCTCTTCTTAGCAGTGCGCGGGATGCTGACATTCGTCTACGAACGCTTTACCTATGACTTGCGTGACGATGAACGGCTGTCCAAGGATTTATTTGTACATTTGAAGCCAATGCTGACCCGGCTGGAGCATGGTATGAACATGCGTAATCCACTGCTTGGACATATTCGCAAGTATTATCCGCTTGCCTATGAAATCACAGTTGGTGCGGTAAAAGAACTACAAAAATCGTTTCCGTACGACATCAACGATAACGAAATCGGTTATTTGGCACTTCATATCGGGGCTGCATTGGAACGCAAATACAATATCCCTCATCGGCGTCGCAAAACCGTGTTGCTGGTGTGCGGATCCGGCTATGGAACCGCCCGGATTCTAGAATCCAGGCTGCGTTCGCTGTTCGCTGAGCTGGATGTATCCCGAGTGGTTTCACTTCGGGAATACGAGGAGATGTCCACCGTCGAGGAGGACCTCGTCGTTTCGACCATTCACTTGCAGCAGCGTAAGGATAAACCGTCCGCGGTGATTAGCCCGATTCCTTCGGAACGGGATATGGAGACAATGACGCGGATGGTACGGGCCAGCGATGAGGAACAGGAAACTTCACTGCTACGGTATTTTGACAAGCAATGGTTTATGACCCGATCCGATCAGCCGAGCAAAGATACACTAATTGAAGAAATGAGTGGTATTTTAAAGCAAAAAGGAGTGGTGACTGACAAGTTTTTGCCAGCAGTCAAAGAAAGAGAGAAGCTGGGCTCTACTGCATTGGATCGAGGGATGGCCATCCCCCATCCCCTGGAGCTAAGCTCTAACCGAACGGTCGTAAGCGTGTGCTTGCTGGAAAATCCAATTCCTTGGGATGCCAACCATGAGGTTCATGTGGTATTCCTGCTTTCAATCTGCAAAGAGGACTACGAGCAAGCTATGGGGATTTATGATTTGTTTGTAGAACTGATCCGCCAGGAAGAGACGCTGGAACGATTAAAGCATTGCCACTCCTTTGATGCCTTTATGCTAATCGCCCGTCAGGTGCTTGCAGTCAAGAGCAATGATTACCATTGAACCTAAAAAAGAGATCATTCGTGATCTCTTTTTTAGGTTCACACATGTAGTTTGGAAGAGTGGAGCTCGATTAATAAAGCCAGCTGATTCAACGAAAATTTATGATTAACCATATCTACAGTAAAGTCTTCGGCTGCTTTCTGATCCATTTTAAATTGAAAGCCATTGTAGCGCAAAAAAATGAGTAATGCAGTAAAAGCTGTTCGCTTGTTTGCATTGTGAAAAGGATGGTTTTGCCCTAGGGATTCGAATAATGCAGCGGCTTTGCTGAATATTGTGGGGTACGCATCTTCACTAAAAGCTGATGATTGAGGACGTAGAACAGCAGACTCAAGTAGACTGGTATCTTTGACGCCGATTTGTTCGCCTTTGCTGTATCTTTCAATCATAGCGACATTAATAGCTATAACTTCTTGAATGGTTAAGAAACGAATGCTGCTCATCTATCCTTAAGTCCTTTAAGGGTTTCGTCATATGAATCCATTACTTGAGAAAGATTTTCAAGAAAATCATCACTTAACCCTGAGGGCAGAGTTATTTTGTTCGATTTTTGTATAATGATTTGTCCGCTCTTGTGATCTACTTCAACCTGAACTGTATCTCCTTGGCCCAGTCCGAGCTGCTTAATGGCTTCTGTCATAGTAATCCCTAAGCTATTTCCGAATTTAGTAATTTTACGTTCCATTCCAATCACCTTACCCATCTCTTTATCCTCCTTATTATACTATTCAACTGTTATAACAATTATACATGGTTTCAGGGTATATAAACATATACTTTTTAATTCAACTTATATCTGCTAGAAAAATAGCTTGTCAGGCTTTTATTTGGTAATCTGAGGTAAGGGTTTAAATGGTTGCAGGCTATATTATTACTTCATGAAAAGGGGCGAGCGAGATGCTACAACCACTATTAAAGGATGAACTGACTCGAATACTGGAAGGGCATTCACTGGATGAAGATTTAAAAGAAGAGATTCATCAGGAAGCTCAAGCTGCTATACAATTTCATGTGGATCATGAGGAAAATTACGAACACATTGGAAATAGTCGGATCGCCGGCTATCCAGATCTGCCACCCACGATAGAGTGGCCGTGTGATTCAGACGGAGAATATTATACGTTCATTGCTCAAATTAATTTGGGCGAGCTACCTTTTTCACCATTTGAGGGATTGCCTCATCAGGGCATACTTTACTTTTTTCTTGGGCTGGATGAGCCCGCCTATGATATTGACCATAAAATCTTTTACTATAACGGTGACAGCAGCGCTTTGAAGAAAACCTTGCCACCGACCGGGAAGGTTGAAGTATGTGCTGAGAACAGGGGTTTCACATCTTATGCAATTTCTTTTCAGCCGATTGTTACCCTGCGGTCGGAGGGTGAACTAGGAGATGTTCTTGTAGATCAGTATGAAGAGCTGTATGAGCTTGTTTGTGAACAAAGTGACACGGTGTGGGGTCAGCATCAATCTTTTGCTGGGAACACCCTGCGGGATGCTTATCTACGCCGAAACGGGCTAGAGGGTCTTCTGTTTAACTGGCATAAGAGTGAGAGTCAGATTCATAAGGAAATCGAGCAAGCTATGCATAGGGGAAGTACGGATTATGCGGAGCATTTACGATCCGAAGTGCTGCCTCAGCTGCAAGAATATCAGACGAATCGGGAAAAGCACGATCAGGCTTCGGAAAATTGGCATGTTCTGCTCTCGGTCTCTTCTTTGGACGAGGTTGGTATGTGCTGGTGGGACGCGGGGTATTTGGAATTTTTGATCGATCAAAGAGACTTGAAGAACCTTGATTTCTCGAAGACATATGTCAATCTTGCTACGAGCTAGCCCGGTGCGGCAGACTCATGCTGATTTAGGGCAAATGATGGCGGTTAGAGCAGGGCGGTTTTTTGATTGATAAAAGCAGTGAATTGAGCATATGGCACAGTAGGTTTGTAGGTGGTCCTATACAGGGCCGCCTTTTTTCGATGTAAATGAACGATTGTACTCCGTTATTAGTCTTAATAGATGAGACCACAACAAGGGAGGTGCACGTATATGACTGATCGAGAGCTGTTTGAACTATATAAGGAGCAGATATATTATTTTTGTTATTATTTGATGCAAAATCAAGCAGATGCAGAAGATGTTTGCCAGGAAGTGTTTGTCAAAGCACTTTTGGCCGACAGGTCCAGAGTACAAGATCTCAAATCATGGATTTTGCGAATTGCTTCTAATGAGTGCAGCAATGTACTTAGAAGGCGGAAAACTGGGCTGATGAAGGAAATACGAACTTTTTTATTGTCACGCCCTCATTCATTTAATCCGGTGGAAGAGAACTTATATCATCAAGAAACTAAGACAGAGCTACAGAAGCTATATAACAAGCTTCCAGATAAAATTCGAATGGTCGTGGTCCTTCGTTATGTAAACGAATTGACTGTGCCGGAGATCTCTAGAGTTATAAATATACCCGAAGGAACAGCTAAATCTAGATTAAATCGGGGGCTTAAACTGCTAAAAAAAATGGTGATATCCCAAGTAAAGGAGATGAGTAGCAGTGAGTCGGTATTTTGAAAAAGAACAGAACATTCCTCAACCTGAATATGATGCAATGTGGGTAAATATAGAACAGGAAGCAACCAAACGAAAAGCAACTCTGCAACAGTCACAGGAAGCACCTATGCATAGAGCAAAAATTGTTCCAGCGAGTATCGTATTCTCATGTTTTCTGCTCGTCGCCATCCCTGTATTCGCTAGTGTGACTATCAATTGGGATAGAATAGGCGGACGTAGTGTAACCAATGCGCTAAATAACGATATTGGCCAGCGGTATGATCTAAAAGCATCCAGTGCAGGCATTACGATGAATTTGAATGGTGTTGTAACGGATGGCGAAAAAATGAAAATGCTTATCTCTCTGGATCCAGGAACCGATCCAACCAGTTATATTGGGTTTGCTATAGAGAAAACTATGGTAACTAGCAATTCTGATACCAAGGAACAAGCACACGGATATTTAAATTACGATCCTAAAAGCCAGAAACTCCTTGGCATTTATGAAACTATTGATACTTTAAAGGATCGTAAAAAAGATTACACACTTGAGGCACAGAATCTAATTTTTTATCGTAATCAGGATATTCCTTTAAAGACGGATCATCAAGCCGGGGATACCCTCGTTACCGGGACCAAGCAGTATCCTAACATTTATATAGAATCCGTTCGACAAACCAACAACAAGACTGTTGTCCGCTTTAGAGTTGCTGCAGCTCCATCCGATTTAGGACGTGGGAACCCGCATTTGGTAATGAAAGTGGGCGACAAAGAGATAGACGCCATCCCAACCATTCTACCTAGCGACAGCCCAGACTTGCATATTGAGCAGGTATTCAACATGACTGCACAAGATTGGAAAAAGGCAAACCTTCATTTTTGTTATATTGAGGAAGCAAAAAGAATTGAAGGTACTTGGAAGTTCGAATTTGAGGCGGATGGAAAAAAAGCAAGTGAAGCGATTTATTCCAAGAAGCTGCATAGCAGCGCTGAATTCCAAGAAAATACAGACACTACCTTAGACCAACTGATTGTTACCCCCTTGGATATTGAAATTCTAGTAACAGAGCGTGATTCACTTAAAAAAGGAATTGTTCATTATAAAACAGCTCAGCTGGTTATAGGTGATAAAAAAATTAACGGAGGGTGGAATATTAAAGGAGCTGGTCCTGAAAATTATCAACACTTATATCAATTTGAATCTCCAGAGTGGTATAAGGACTGGTCTGATGTTCCAATGAAACTTATATTGAAAGATGCTGTCATCGAGAAACGTGATACGTCTAAGAATTGGATCACTCTTCATAAACCTAAGGAAGAAAAACAGTTCGCTGAGCTTAATGCGGACGGTTATCAAATTGATTTCACATACTATACAGAGGGAAAAGACTTGATTGTCGAATCGAAATCCGGTTCCCCTGGCTTCAAAGGCGTCAACCAAACAACGATGCGAATTAACGGCAAAGAAGTAGTGCCTGAGATCATTGCGAAGGGCATGGTATCCACAGGAGTTAATGTTGACCGTTACAAAAACATTGAATTAGACGGAAAATTGGAACTAAATCCTGGCATCTACAAGTACAGCGATCCTGGACGTGATATTGAAGTTTTTTTGAAATAGATATGGCCATCGCTGCCTATTCT
Organism: Paenibacillus sp. cl130; assembly: GCF_900116035.1. Classification (NCBI taxonomy): domain Bacteria; kingdom Bacillati; phylum Bacillota; class Bacilli; order Caryophanales; family Paenibacillaceae; genus Paenibacillus; species Paenibacillus sp. cl130. The sequence goes on along the minus strand of NZ_FOYG01000009.1, from coordinate 143,828 downwards.
GCAGATACGTAAATACAAAAGCCCTTCCAGCTTTAGCTTCTCATGAGGGAAGCAGCGGAAGGGCTTTTGTTATACCTACTTGTCTATACAGTGAGCGTGCTTATTTATACTCGTTGCACGGTAAATTCGAATTCCAGCTTTTGATCGGCTGTAATTTGGTATTCTTCATGTACCGGAGCTCCCCAGCTATCGTCGCCGCCTACGCCCATTTGTTTACCGGCTATGGTGACAACGGTGTAATACACGTTTGGTAGCTCATACAGATGGTAGGCACTTTCCAGCTCAAACGCTGTAAACGGCGAAATATTGCATTCCACAGGTGCGGTGGCAGGAGCAGTAATGCGAATACCGCGTTGAGAATCGTCGGTAATATCGACACGGCGCACGCCTGTACGGTTACCGGATTCCTGCGGTACGACATACCCGGATACGTTATCCGCAGCTTCGTTACGGAATACGCCTAGTCTCGCGCCAAAGGCACGGTCGATGTAATTCTCTTCCGGTCCCATCGCGTACCAGTCCAGATGGCGGTAGTCTGCCGGAACCTTGAACGAAAGGGCAAAGATCGGCAGATTAGGCAGTCCTGAGACGCCTTCATAAGTCGATTTTACGTTCAGACTGCCATCCGCCAAGACGGTGTAGGCTACCGTTACCTGTACGTCGGCATGAATGCTTAGGGTGTAGCGGAACGTAATGGTCACACGGTCTGTCTGCTCTTCCGTGACCTCGATGCCTACACATTTACGCGTCAGGCTTGCAGCGAACCAGCCACCGGCTTCGAAGCCCAGAGCAGTTCCCCGATCATTGTCTGTGGTCGCCCGCCAGAACAATGGGGCAGGAGGCATGGCGATCATCTCACGTCCGGCGTAGCGAAGTGAAGTCAGGCTGCCTGCTCCTTTGGAGAACATCATACTGAAATCTGCACCGTGAACGCCAATGTTAACATCACCATGAACCACTCGTAAGACACCGCCCGTAGGGATCTTTAGCGGATTTGGATCTTCCACGATGAAAATATGCTGTCCGAAGGCCACTTCATGCCCAGCCTCAGCCCAGAGCGTGGATTCTTTCAAAACTAGAGCGGTGTGAATGACGTACTCACCGGGCTTTCCGTCCGTAATGGGGAACGTCAGTGGAATATAGGCTTCGGTCTGAGCCGCCACATCTACATGAATGGCATTACGTACGATTTCTTGGCCTTCATGCAGTAGACTGTATACTAGCTCATAGTCGCCCGTTCCCTCGAACAGGTTTTCATTGCGCAGGGTTACACCGCTGCGATCCGGGGTGAGCTTCAGATTTTGATACAGGAATTTGACCTCCTGCATCTTCGGCGAAACCTTCCGGTCCGCATAGACAATTCCGTCCGTACAGAAGCCATAGTCTGTGGCACGGTCGTCAAAGTCGCCGCCGATCGCGAGGTACTCGCGTCCGTAGCGATCTTTTTTCATAACAGCCTGATCAATATAATCCCATATAAAACCGCCCTGGTACAGCTCGTATTTGTTCTCCAGCTCGGTATACTTGTGCATGCCGCCTACGGAATTACCCATCGCATGCATGTATTCGCAACTGATATACGGCTTTTGCGGATTGTCGTTTAGATATTGCTCGATATCTGCGGGTTTGGCGTACATCCGGCTCTCCATATCGCTGGTATCATCGTACGTACGGTTGTGAAACACGCCTTCGTAGTGTACCAAACGGCTCGGGTCGGTGGCTCGGAAATAGTTGGCTACATTGCGCAGCACTTCACCTGCATATGACTCATTGCCGCAGGACCAAATCAGAATGGACGCATGGTTTTTGTCCCGTTCCAGCATGGAAATGGCGCGATCCATGACGATATCCTGCCACTCAGGCAGATTGGCGGGAATATTCCACGATGGCTCGACGGCGCCGAGTTTTTGCCAGGAACCGTGTGTTTCCAAGTTCATTTCATCAATTACATAGACCCCGTACTCATCGCATAGCTCATACCACAGAGTCTGATTTGGATAATGAGAGGTGCGAACAGCGTTCATATTGTTCTGCTTGAGCGTCCGGATATCCCACAGCATATCTTCACGGGAAATCGCACGTCCGGTGCGAGCGTTAAATTCATGGCGGTTCACACCTTTAAAGACGATGCGTTTGCCATTCAAATGCATGACCTTGTTGATCAGCTCAAATTTACGGAAGCCAATTTTTTGTGGAATGACTTCCACGAGCGATCCACTGGCATCATAAATTTGAATGAACAACGTGTACAAATAAGGTTTCTCGGCACTCCAACGCTGCACTTGCTCCAAGGCTGCTGACAGCGAAGCTTTGCCATCAGTAAAGTCAGCTTTCAAAGAAGCTACAACATGGCCGGCAGCATCTTTCACATCGACAGTTGCATAGGCCGTTGCCGGCTTTTCCAAGGTCAATTTCAGCTCCAGAAGACCCTGCGTGTAGGAAGCATCCAGATCCGCCTTGGCATGCAGGTCACGTACGTGAACCGTAGGGATGGTATAGAGATATACGTCTCTGAAAATACCGGAAAAACGCCAAAAGTCCTGATCCTCCAGCCACGCTCCCGTACTTCTTTGATATACCTCCACTGCCAGCTTGTTTTCGCCTGCTTGCAGGAACGGTGTCAGTTCAAAATCAGACGGTGTAAAGCTGTCCTCGCTGTAACCGACAAATTGTCCGTTCAGCCATACATAGAAAGCCGACTCGACGCCTTGGAAAGAAATGAACACAGGCTGCGCGCCCGAAGCCATATTTTCCGGCAAAACAAAGCTTTTGATATAGCTCCCGACCGGGTTGTGGTCCTCCGGAATATGGGGTGGACGAACGTCCGAATGTCCGTCCCATGGATACATCGTATTCACGTACTGCATTTGGCCAAAGCCTTGCGTCTGAATGTGACCCGGCACTTGAATATCGCTCCAGCCGCCATACTCAAAGCCGGGCGCATAGAACTCTACCGGACGGCTGGCTGGATTCGTTGCATAGTTAAACTTCCAGCTCCCATTCAGGCTATGACGCCAAGCCATATCAGCATGCTGCTCCGCTTCTTGAAGCGTAGCGTAATATTTGTGATCGGAATAGGCGGGCAGCCGATGTACAGCAAATTTGGTTACGTCGGTCAGCCAGTCCAGACTAGGGGTATGGATGGTCAAGGCGAACACTCCTTATTTTTAAAATGAAATGAAGATCGTACACAGAAGTCTGTTATTTAACCGAACCCACCATGCCCGCTACAAAGTGTTTCTGCATCAGGAAGAATACCAGTGCAGTCGGCAGTGTGGACAGGACAATGGCGATCATGATGACACCGTAATCCGGTGCATAGCTGGAGCCAAGGTTCGAGATCAACAGCGGAATCGTTTGATTCTCCGGCGTTTGCAACACAATCAGAGGCCAGAGGTAGTTGTTCCAGCTGGACATGAATGTGATGATTGCGGCAGCGGCATAGGTTGTTTTCATCGTAGGCATATACACCCGGAAGAACAGACCCAGCTCGGATAATCCATCCATACGACCTGCTTCCAGTAGATCCTTTGGAAACATCTTGGTGCTTTGACGGAAAAAGAAGATCAGGAACGCCGTAGTTACGGTCGGAATGACGACAGAAGAGAGTGTATCAATACCGATCCACGGTATGACATTAGAAATACCGCCGAACATCCGGTAGAGCGGGATCATGATCGCCGCAAACGGAATCATCATAGACATCAGCAGGATATTGAAGACAACGTCTTTCGCTTTACTTCTGTAAATTTCAAAGCCATAACCGGCCAGTGATGCGATTAGCATAGCCAGCAGCGTAGTTGAGATGGAGACTTTTGCAGAGTTACTTAGTGCGGTAACGATGTCTACTTTCTCAAGCAAATTGTGCATGTTATCCATCAGATGGGAGCCAGGCAGAAGCTTGCCTTTGGTCACATCGACCGACAGGTTCGTGGAGCTGGATAGCATCCAGAGGAACGGGAAAATCGAAACGAACGACACAAGGATCAGAAAGGCGTACGTAAATGCTCTTTTTGTTTTCATCATTTTTTCTCACCTGCCACTTTGAACTGGATAATTGACAAGATAATGATCATAATGACGATGGAATAAGATACGGTCGCCGCATAACCAAAGTCGGATGAATATTTGAAGGACAGATTGTAAATATATTGCGAAATTGAAGATGTCGCGTTCCCTGGCCCACCCTTGGTAATATTCATAATTTCATCGAAGAGTTGGAGTGTACCAATCGTTGATGTAATCGAAGTGAACAGGATAATCGGCTTAAGCAGTGGAACTGTAATGCTGAAAAACTGTCGGATAGGGGAAGCTCCGTCAATACGGGCCGCTTCGTAGATGGAACTGTCAATGTTCTGAAGACCGGATAGGTAAAAGATCATATTATAACCAGTCCAGCGCCATGTGATCGCGATAATAATCGTAACCTTGGCCCAGAAAGGATCTGTAATCCATTGGATGGGCGTGCCAATCACGTGCAGATTCAGCAATAAGGAGTTTACCAGACCGTCGGACGAGAACAAGTACTTGAAGACAACCGAATATGCTACAAGGGATGTGATACACGGCAAGAAGATAGCTGTGCGGAAAAAGCCCTTGAATTTCAGGTTTTTATCATTCAACAATACCGAAATGAACAGAGCCAGAATGACCATCAAAGGTACCTGGAAAATTAAATAGATAAACGTATTCTTCACGGCGGTTATAAACATTTTATCGGTGAAGAGTCGCTTGTAGTTATCAATGCCGTTAAAGCTCAGATTAGACCCTGTACCTGTCTTAAAGGACAAGATAAGCGCCTGAATCATCGGATAGAAATAAAAAGCGGCGATCATGATCACTGCGATGGATATGAACAACCATCCTGTCATACCTGCTTTGAGACGTGTTGTAGTTATTTTGGGCGCGGCTGTCTTCATACCATGTCAACTCCCTGTGCAGCAATAAAACCTTGAACTCGCAAGCCCAAGGTTTTAAGTGCTTATCGTTTTATTGTTTAGCCTTGGCTAGATGGACTGTCTTATTTAAGCTGTGCTTCCGCCTGTCCTTGAGCATCTTTCAGAACTGCGTCTACATCTTTTCCGTTCAGATAGTTTTGAATTTCAACGGTCATGATATCCTCAATGGCATACGTGTGCAGGCCATAATTGACTTTTGGAACTTGCTTAGTCCATTCTGCAAATTTCTTATATACTTTGTCGCCTCCGAAGTACGGATCTTCCACGTCATAAGCTTTACCGCTGGAAGCTGCGTTCAATGAACCGACAATTCCAATTTTGCTCAGCATATCTTGATACAGCTCTTGATCTGTTCCGAATGTCTCTTTCAGGAAATCAGCAGCGGTATCTTGACCGTCCGAGTTAAGGACATACCAGGAGCTGCCGCCGAGGCTGGAAGCATTCACGGATTCAGGTATATTTTTCAGCTTAGGGAAAGGAACAACGGCCCATTTACCCGATTGCGAAGCTTCTGCTTTGATCGAAGGTGTAATCCAGTTACCTGTAGGTACGGAAGCAACTGCACCGCTGTTGAATGCGGCCAGGAACTGACTCCAGTCGGCATTCATTTTAACAATGTTAGCGTCGAACAAGGATTTGTACGTCAAGAGCGCTTCTTTCAGAGCTGGATTACCAGCCAGGTTTGGTGTTTTACCGTCTTCTTTCAGGTACCATGAACCTGCAGTTTGGATCATACCACGGATCAGACCGAGGTCATTTGGATCTTGAGTCAGCATTTCTTTGCCTGTTTTTTGTTTTACGGCTTTACCAATTTCAATAAATTTGTCCCAATCAATATTAGTCAGGTCCGCTACTTTGTAGCCGGCTTGTTCCAGATAGTCCGTTCTTACATACAGTCCCATAACACCGGAGTCGAATGGAACACCATACTGTTTGCCGTTGTAGCTAGTCGGTCCGATTTTATAATCAGCGAAGTCGGTTGCTTTGATCGTGCTGCTCATATCATGGAAAGAATCGGGATAGGCTTGCAGGAAGTTCTGTGCCCGATAATCCTCGATCAGAACCACGTTCGGCAGTCCTTTGGTAGAACCGGAGTTAAGACCGGCATTCATTTTTTGTACGATATCGTTTTGAGCATATTCAACAATGTTTACGGTTACATCTGGATGTTTGGCAACGTAGCGATCTTTTGCCAGCTTCAGGGCTGCGATATTAAAGTTCGGGTCCCAAGCCCAGACGGTGATTTCTTTTTTGCCTGAATCTGTGGTAGTCGCTGCTTTCTCGGAATTGCTGGAGCATGCGGATAGCAAGATCAAGCTTGCAATCAGCAGAAGGAAAGTCATTTTTTTCATTTTGTTCAACCCCTACTCTTTTTTTATATGTTGCTTGCTAGTTCTAAACCTCTTAAATGAAAGCGGTTACCTTATTTATAAATCTAGTGTACCATCCATACTTTGTCGGTGTTAGGAATATCTTTATACGGATTGGTCTTATTATTATGATTTATCAAAAAAGGTACCGCTTACATTTGTATTTTGTTTTGGTTTAGGTACTTTTTTTAGGTTGAAGCTCAGTGTATAGATTTATTTAGTGGAGTCGTTGTCGTTTGATTTCAAAATCAATGGCAGTGTCATTCTTACTTTGGTGCCCTCGCCCTTTTTACTGGAGATGGTCACGCCGTATTCTTCTCCATATAAAAGGGTAATGCGGTTGTGCACATTCTGGATGCCGATGCCTGTGAACAGTTGGCGCTTGCTCTTGGGATTCGGAAGTCCGTCCTGCGCCGTATGCCCGTCCAAATCCATACCGTCTCCATCATCGACCACCTCACAGATCAATGTATCCTCCGTTTTGGACACCAATATATAGATGTGCCCTACGTTTTTTTCATTAAACGCATGGAAAAAAGAGTTTTCGATAAAAGGCTGAATGATGAGCTTGGGCACATGGTACTCCAGACAATCGGGTGATACAAAATAATTCACTTGTACCCGCTGCCCGTAGCGCACATGGTTAATGAACACATAATTTTGCATGTTGGCCATTTCCTGCTCAATGGTGATCGTTTCACTCACATTGCTGATTGTATTTTGCAGTAAGGAAATGAGTGCATTGATCGTCTCGGCGGCTGTTTCCTTATTTCCTTTGAGCACCAGCATTTTGATCGAAGCCAGTGTATTGTACAGAAAATGCGGATTGATCTGCCGTTGTAGTGCAGCAAGCTCTGCGTTCCGTTGACCCTTTTGCGTCTCTAAAAGCTTACGGATATAGTCATTTAGTTCATCCAGCATGTAGTTGTAAGCATGACTTAATTGTCTAACCTCATAGCTGCCCGTTACCGGGATATAATTATCAAAATTTTTCTCGCGTATGGTCGACATTTGCTTCACCAGTCGAGTCAAGGAACGAATCAGTCGACGGGATATCAGAAAAACGATCACCAAAGCAATCAGTACGATGGCAATGCAGATCCATACAACAGATTTAACGTCAATAATTTGTCCAATCGCAGCTTGTCTGTCGATCATGTTCACCAGATAAAAATCAAATGAAGGGATATAGTTGGAAAGGAGGATACTTTCCTTATTCATCACATCCGCATTAATGTAGTTAAGCCCCTGTTCATTGATTTTTGTGGCATAGCCTAGCAGCTCACTGGAGCGTTGTCCGATCAGGTCCTGGCGGTTGCTCGATACAATCAGTCCCGACTTGTCCAAAATAAGCACATCATTGCCATTGCTTGTGAAATTGTTGTAGAAACGGCGAAATTCAGGTTCCCGGATAGCGATGTAGATCATGCCGTACAGGGTGCCGCTGGTCCGCTCCATAAATGGTTTGGAGGCGATAATATAGGGTGTTGGCTTTTGCGCGGTATTATTCATTTGTTGCTGAAATAATTCAGTATCCAATTGATACATAAGCTGTGCCGGTCGTGCTACACTTCGGGCTGTAATAGCATTGCTTTTAAGCTCTTCCGCAGTTACAGGCCAATAGGACGAGTCGGAGTAAAAGCTCCGGCCGTTCAGACCTGTCACAGCGACACCGACATCATAGGCATCGACATTCGATTTAATTTGCTTCATTTGCTGTGCCATTCCGAAGTAAATCCTTGCCGAGTTAATCGAGTCAGATTGACCGCCAGTCAGATAGTTCTTGACCGTTCCATTTTCCGAAGCATGGGTTACGGCATTCACGATAGAATCATTGAAGGATTCAAAGCTGGATTGAATCTGGCTGAGTACCTTGGCATTTGTAATACTGAATGTCTCAGCAAAAAGTCGTTCAGACATCCGAATCGTCACCAAAGAGGTCAGCAAGGACACCGCAGTGATGCTGACCACCATAACAATAAAGATTTTGAAGAACAGACCTTGATATTTGATCTTATGGATGTATCTTTTCATATTCAATCTCTTTTCTGCTGGCAGATGTGGCTTACTCCCTAATGGAGATGCTCCCGGCGGTACTGACTGGGCGAGTAGCCCTTCACTTTTTTGAACACTTTGGTAAAATAGCTGGGGTCCGAATAGCCTACCGTGCTGCTAATATCCGAAATGGACATCGTCCCCGACCGTAGTAACTCCGCGGCTTTTTCGACCCGAATTTTGTTTAGATACTCGCTAAAACCCTCTGTATGGTGTGCTGTAAAATAACTGGACAAGTAGGAAGGGTTAAAATGAAAATATTGCCCAAGTGTCGTCAAATTGAGCGTTTCAGCATGATGCTCCTCAATATACTCCAGCAGTTTTTTCATGCTTGCGCTACTTCCTTGCTGCGTTTTAGCCATGATCTGTCTGTTCGCTTCCTCCAAAAAAGTCTCCAGAAGGCGCACGGCTTCATGTACATGAGGGGCATCATTAATTGTTTTGAAATAGGAATATTTCGCCGCATCCAGCTCCTTCATATCATACCCCTGATTCCCGAGCAAAATCGTAATGTTAAACACGATATTTCCGAGAAGCGATTTGAATTCAAAAGCGGTAGAGGTATAGTTGCCGGACATGGCGGCTACATAGGATCTCAAATCCTGAAAAGCTGTATCAAAATGCTCACGCTTCATCTCTTCTGTAAACTGTTTTAAGTTGAACGAGCTGTTCACCTGTATAGGCGGAGGGAGTTCGTCTTCTATTAGCAGCGCTGTTCCTGGGAAATAAAAGCGGTAACTCAGCAGTTTTGGCAGTTCATCCTGATAGACGTCACTAATCTGATTGAAGTCATCAAATAAATGGCTGACTGCCCAGCCTGTCTGTGGATCGACTCGCTTTGTCTCCTGAGCAACTTCCCTAACCGCAGCCATCCAGGAGTCTACTTCACGTGGATCAAGATTGGCTAAAAACACAGCCGCATAGACATCGGACGGCAGTTGTCGCAGTACGATGTGCTTACAGGCAGAGGACACTTGATCTGATAGCTTGGAAAATAGGTCCGAGGCAGAGATAGAGCGTCCTTTATTCTGCGGTGCTGACTGCTCCACGCCTATGAGCGCAAAACGGCTATAAGGAAATGCTTGGTTCAGCAACTCAGCGTCATAGTCCATGCTATACCCGGAGATCAGCTTTTCGATCACATGATCTATTGTAATTTGACTATTATTAGCATCTGCCTGATATTGAATGGATGGAATTTTGCGAGCGGTTCTCTGGAGCACTTGGAGTAGCTCATCCGTGTCCAGCTTGGGCTTTAAAATATAGTCAGCAACCCCTTGTTGAAAGGTGGATCGCACGTAATTAAATTCACCGTAACTGCTAAGCACGATGACTTCGATATCTGGATAGTTCTGTCTGACTATGCGCGTCAGCTCCTCGCCATCCATGATTGGCATTACGATATCTGTAATGACAATATGAGGGCGCAAGGTTTCAATCAGCTCCAATGCTTCTTTCCCGTTAGAAGCCTCACCTACAATTCGAAATCCATACTGTTCCCACGATAAATGGTGTTTAATCCCTTGCCGTACCAATATCTCATCATCGACAATCAAAATGTTGCATAGCTCATTCATGGCAGCACTCTCCGTAATTATACCTATTCGAGGATTTTGCAAAAATCCTGATTCAAAAAAGACCCCCATCACGTGGACGTCATATCATCTGAGGCACATATTTGACAACGCTTCCAACTTGGCTTAAATCTAAAGCATTTAATCTTTACATGCTAACATAAACCACACGGGGATTCCAAAATAATTTAGTCCAAATGGCATATAAAACAACAAAAAAGGCAGCCGAGAAAATCTCGACAGCCTAAACGACCAGGATTACCTTATACAGTACCCCATGTCCGATCTCCTGCCAAATATTTTTCAGTCAAAATAGACAGCAGTTGAATACCAACCTCATTGTGTCCTCCCTCAGGAAGGATCAGGTCAGCGTATTTCTTGGAAGGCTCAATAAATGCCTCATGCATCGGCTTAACCGTAGTCAAATAGTGATCGTGGATCGAATGGATGGTGCGGCCGCGTTCCTCAATATCGCGAAGAACCCGACGGAGAATGCGCACATCAGGGTCAGTATCCACAAATACTTTGATGTCAAGCAGGCTGCGGAGCTTTTCGTCTGACAGCACATGCAGACCCTCCAACATAACGATGTGATTTGGCAGAAGCTCTACCGTCTCGTCCGTGGAGCGTGCATGAACCGTAAAGTCATACACTGGCGCTTGTGTCGCTTGTCCTTTTTTCAGACATTGGAGATGCTCAATAAGCAATTCGTTGTCAAAGGCAAACGGATGATCATAATTGACCAAAGCACGTTCATCATAACTCAGATGTGAATGGTCTTTATAATAGTTATCCTGAGATATGAAAGTCACTTTATTAGATCCCAGACGCTCAACGACGGCGCGTGCTACCGTCGATTTACCGGAACCTGTACCGCCGGCAATACCAATAATAAGCATGGCGTTTCACTTACCCTTCCCTAAATGTATCCCGATACAACTCAAGTATTGTAGCACAATGCACACTTTTTTTCATCACTGTTGGACTTTGTATTTCTTCCATTTCCGTATCTTGGCTCTGAATGTTTTAAACGGTGCCACCGAGTTGATGTGAATCCATCTTGCCATGGGCCAGTTCGGGTTAGTACCCGTCCAGTTGTGAACGCCTTGAGTGAAGAGCTCTTCATGGCTAAGTGTGTCGATCCAATCCAGCCACTTTTGCTCAGTCAACTTGAACATATCACGTAATTCACGTAAAGATTGGTGGGAATAGGTCTTGTAAAATGATTGATATAGTTCGCCTAGTCTATTCCATTTATAATTGGGAGCGGGCATGATGACAGTTTTTCCTTCCCGTTCGTCCCTGTCCCATGTCATGACAAGATGAAGCCATCCGAGCTGGTAGGCGATCATTTCTGCAGGTGTTTTATCTACTTCGGGGATACGAATATCCTTTTGGCTCTCGTCGATCTCCTGGAATTCACTGTCAAATCGTAAGTAGGAGGCATGAATGGCTTCTTTTAACTCCAATTTGGAAGCGTAGTCGTAGCTGGACATCTAATCGCTCCTTTAAATGATATGGATGATACTCACTCCTTTATATGTACCATTCTCAATATGACAACTGTATGTCTTATACAAAAATAAAAAAATATCGTTTTTTGTGATTTTATGAAACAGCATTTGGCGTGTTCACGAAACAGGATGCAAAATTAATAGAAAAATTAAGACAAAAGATAAGTAATTAGACATATTTTAATATTTATTTAAAAGCCTATAATTATTGGAGTATAGCGCTTGGGGCCCCTCATTGGTGTTGGGATATTATTCCCTTCAACAGTACGTTATATACCGTTTGGACATGTCATGTCTGATGAACGGTGCAACCTTTGCTTTAGTATTCATGAATCTAATCAAGAAGGGGATTGTTATATGAAGTCGAGTTTGTTAAAAAAATGTGCAAGTGTAATGTTAAGCAGTACGTTGGTACTGTCTTTATCATTACCGTTGCTAGGTCATGCACATGCAGATGGGAATTTACAGATAAGTGACGATTTTGAGCAAGGAGAAGCTCAAGGCTGGACCGCAGGTTCGGGGAACTGGTCTGTGGTCAAGGATGGGAATGGTTCTACATACCAACAATCTAGTCAAAGCGAAAGCCATTCCGTCAAAGGTAATGCCTCATGGACGAACTATAGCGTGCAAGCAGATGTATATGTAAATGATTTTAATGGCTCTAATCGAGTCTACGTTGCAGGTAGATACACAGATTCCAACAACTTCTATGCAGCATCGTTGTACAACAAGAAAGACGGAGCTCTTGAGATTCGAAAAAAAGTCAAAGGCTCTATGAAGACACTGGCTACCAATAAAAAATACAAACTGGACACGAATACATGGTACAGAGTCAAGCTGGAACTATCCGGTTCGGAAATCAAAATGTATGTCAATGATCAACTGGAGCTGTCCGCAACAGACACCAGCCTCACTGCTGGAGCCATTGGTTTGGTAACTTCTAAAACAGCTGCCCAATTCGATAATGTGATTGTATCCGGTGCTTCTTCTGAGGGAGAACCAGGAACACCGCCTGTGAATCCGACACCAGGTACAGAGAAACCGACTCCTGGAGTGGATCATAACGCAACCTCCAAAAATAACTATAATTTGACTGGCTTTTCGTATGGTAATACAGGTGGTGGCAACATTGCGGATACAGATGCCAACTACAAAAAGGTTTACAACGCTGTAGATCTCAACGAAGCACTGAAGAAAGGCAGCAAAGTCAAAGTGATTGAGATTATGAATGATCTTGATCTCGGTTGGAATGAAATTCCTAGTGCTGCCAAAGTAATGCCTTTTAGTGCCAACAACCCTGTACAGACGCATCCTGTTCTGAAAAAGACAGGTGTGAGCAAAGTCTATATCGAAAATATGAATGGGGTTACGATTTTCTCTGCCAATGGTGCGAAAATCAAACATGCCGGCTTTGTTATCAAAAGAAGCTCCAATTTGATTTTCCGTAACCTCGAATTTGATGAACTTTGGGAGTGGGATGAAGCAACCAAAGGGAACTATGATAAGAATGACTGGGATTATGTTACCATCGAAGGTACAAGTTCCAAGGTATGGATCGACCATTGCACATTTAACAAAGCCTATGATGGTCTGGTAGATGTGAAAAAAGGTAGTAACGGAGTTACGATTTCTTGGTCTTTGTTCAAAGGAGATGACCGCAGCTCCAACAGCTGGGTAACCCAACAAGTCAACGCGATGGAAGCAGACAAGTCTTCCTATCCTATGTACGCTTATCTGAGAAGCAGTGCAGTAGGCATGAGTAAAGAAGATATCATTGATATTGCAGCAGGACAAAAGAAGGCTCATCTGATTGGTGCTACGGAAATGGCTTCCGACAATGCAGACCTGGAGGTAACGCTGCATCATAATTACTACCTGGATATTCAGGATCGTATGCCTCGTCTGCGTGCTGGTAATGCTCATGCATATAACATCGTTATGGACGATGCTGGATTGGCCAGAGCCAAAAAAAGAATCACTTCTGACATGGCTAAAGCAATTGCCGCAAAAGGATACCATTTTGACGTCGTGGGTAACGGTGCGATTTCAACAGAAAACGGTGCGGTATTGCTAGAAAAGTCTTATTTAATTGATGTGTTTTCTCCAGTGCGTAATAATCAAAAAGATCCTAAAAAAGATGACTACACAGGAAAAATCAAGGCTGAAGACGTCATCTTCTCCGACAACGGTACCGTATTCAGAGGAGGCAGCGAAGAAGCGAATAGCCCATTAGCCCCTTATCCTGCGAAGACCAAGAACTTCTCTTGGAATGGGTTCACAACGTTGCCATACAGCTATACTGCCGAAGACCCTGCTAACCTGGTTGCTCAATTGCAGGCCAAGGATGGAGCGGGTGCAGGCAAGCTGAACTGGTCGAGTGAAAGCTGGCTCAAAACGGTGTACAATACGTCCGTTACGAAAAATGCAATAGTGGAAGAAGATTCCGAATAGGTAGGCCATATAAAAAAGCAGCCAGGACAGATATGCTCTGTTTCTGGCTGCTTTTTTGGTTACCTACGTTAAGGCTGCGTTCGGTACGAACTTAACCAATAACGACAAACGAGGACACGCCAGCAGGTACGGTTCTAACCCGGAATAGCGTTCCATCGTCTCTAAAGGTACGCAGAATAAAAGCCTGGTTCGTAGGTGTACGGACTCTGCTGAATCGGGCAGTACCAAAACCATCGAAGCCTGCAGCTTGCACAAAGCTTCCATCTAGACGCCGGAGTATAGCAAAAAATCCAGTTGTGTTAAAAGGAACACCGTTTGTGTTAGCCCAGATGACCGTAAATCGGCGCAGGGTTTGTGTTGGACTCACATTGCGATATCTCGTAACAGGAACCTTCCTGCCCGTAGATTTCAATGTTTGTGGAGGACGAATGGCCACTTCAAATCAACTCCTTTGTTGTGATGAGATAGTAAATGCACACAAAGGAGTTTTGGACTGTGTTATAAACTACGACTTCTTAAAAATAGGTATATATCGAACTCAAAATGGCATTCCATGTACATTATAGTTCGATTTTGGACCTCCTTATGCCCAATCGCGTCGTAGCGTAAAGAGGTCTTTTAACGCGTCTGTAGACAGCTCAGTAATCCAGCCCTCGGTACTGGTTATGATTTGGTCGCTAAGCTGCTGCTTGCTCTCCAGCATTTCATCAATGCGTTCCTCAAGCGTGCCCAGCGAGATAAATTTGTGCACCTGTACATCCTTCGTTTGCCCCATCCGGTAGGCGCGGTCTGTGGCCTGATTTTCAACAGCTGGGTTCCACCAGCGATCAAAGTGAAAGACGTGGTTGGCGGCTGTCAGATTCAGGCCCACCCCCCCGGCTTTGAGCGATAAAATAAACACGGATGGCTGCTCGGCAGGGGGTAGCGTGTGAGATTGGAATTGATCAATCATTCGGTCACGCGCCGTTTTGGATGTGCTGCCGTTCAGATAGAGCACGGGCTCTTGCAGCTCCTGAGCGAGTACCCGTTGGAGCATTTGCCCCATACCAATATACTGTGTAAAAATAAGGCATCGCTCGCCCTCCTCCCGCAGTTCCTTGACCATAGCCAGAATGCGCTCCAGCTTGGATGAACGGCTAATGACCGCTTCAAGATCGGCCTGACTATAACCGGAAGCCGCGCTATCTGGGAGCGCCTCCTTGGTTAAGAGGGCAGGATGGTCACAAAGCTGCTTCAACTGGGTAAGGGCGGATAAAATGGCTCCTTTCCGCTCAATCCCTTCCAGCTTCTGCATCCGTTCCATCAACTCTTTGACAATCTGGTCATAGAGCGCGCCCTGCTCAGAGGTCAGATGAATGTAGGTTTTCATCTCATTCTTGTCAGGCAAATCAAGCTGTATAGCAGGGTCCTTCTTCTTGCGCCGCAGCATGAAGGGCTGAACCAGCTTTTGCAAATCTAACGTGCGCTGCTCGTTATGTTCCTTCTCAATAGCATTAATGAAGCGATTGCTAAAGGCGCGTGAGCTGCCCAGATAACCTGGATTGATAAAATCATAAATGGACCATAGCTCTGACAAGCGATTTTCAATAGGTGTCCCAGTCAACGCAATCCGATGACGTGCAGGAAAGCTGCGCACGGCTGTGGATTGCTTGGTTTGCGCATTTTTAATGTTCTGCGCTTCATCCAGGCAGACTGAATCCCAGGTCATGCTTTGTAGCAGCTCTTGATCCAGGGTTGCCGTAGCGAAGGAGGTCAGGATGACATCGGCCTGCTCGACTTCTTCGCGGAACAAGTCTCCCTGCTCCCGCTTGCTTCCATAGTGCAGCATCACCTTCAATGAAGGGGCGAAGCGGCTGAGTTCCTTCTGCCAGTTGCCCAGCACCGAAGTCGGGCAAATCAGCAGCGAACTGGAGCGGACGCCCGTCTCGGCGGCAATATCCTGTAGGTGCAGTAAATAAGTAATAAACTGCACTGTTTTACCGAGTCCCATATCATCGGCCAGACAGGCACCCAGTCCAAAACGCCGTAAAAAGGCAAGCCATGCATACCCGTCCCGCTGATACGTCCGCAGCTCGGCTTGCAGCCCGTCCGGCACGTCCAATGCAGGCCATTCCGACTGCCGTCCGAGCTGGCTGATCAGCTTCAGCAGATGGGCATTCAGCTCGACTTCCAGTCGGAAGCGTGCCGCATCCTCCGGCTGCTCGCCCGAGGCGTCGCCTTCAGGCTCGTCGGCGTTGCCGAGCAGGTGTAGCTGCAGGATGTCCTGAAAGGACAATCCCTGAGCACTGTCGATCCCGGCCATGGCCCGGCGGATCTGCGCCAGCAACGCGGGGTCGAGCGCGATCCATTGCCCGCGGAAGCGCACCAAGCGCTCGTTGCGAGCGACCAGCTCGGCGAATTCCGACTCGCTGAGATCGGCATCACCGATGGCAACACGCCAATCGAACTGGACAATCGAGTCCAGTCCGAACAGCGAGCTACCCTTCGTGCGCTCTCCCGCCCCTTCGCCCGGGCGTACCTTGGCCCGCAGCTTTGGCTTCTTGCGGGTAGCTGCCTCCCACCAAGCCGGGAGCAGCACCTGCCAACCGCCTTCCAGCAGACGCTGGCTGTCGGTCGTCAGGAATTGCCACGCCGCTTCGTCGGAGAGCGGGCGATTCAGCACGTCATCGCGGCTTCCGGCACGCTGCCCGGCGGGCAAAATCGAGGTCAAACGTTCTAGCCACCCGGCAGAGCGCTCACGGACATGTGCTGTCCAGGCATCGGGCCATGAGCCGGATGCGTACCCATCATCGGCGAGCTGTACAGACACCAGCAACGCCGGGTCTTGCTTGTCCTGCAACACAAGCTTGAGCTGCCAGGACGGCTCGTCGTCCTCCAGCTCTGGCTCTAGCAGTTGCAGAAGTGGCCGAAATGGCGCGGTATCGGCTTTCCAGCCGATGGCGATGAGCCAGGCCCGCGCGTCCAGACCCGCCGCCGGGCGATTGGGGGCGAAGAGAATCGGATATTCTCTTCGCAAATCGGCGGCTTCCGCTTCGGTGCCGTACCAGCGCTGAAATACGGCAGCCGAGAACGCCGCTATCAGCCCTTCCTGCTCGTCCTTCTCCAAGCGGTCGAGCAAAGCAAGCTCTGCCGGTTGGATGTTTTCCAGTGCTTCCGCATCCCACTTCCATTGCAGCTTCCCCGCCTGGAACGCTGTGAAGCTGGGCACATATGCTTTCGCCTCAATACAGTGAGCAAGTAAAGGGATCAGCCGGAGCCACGGGGCATTGGCCTCGTCCCAGATCCATTCAATATGCTTCAGAAGCTCGCGCTCTGCCAGAAAAGGAATCACCTGCTCCGAGGGTAGCAGGATAATATCCGTATCTTGAACATGTTGAATCTCCAGCTCGGTGCCATAAAACGAGGCCTCATGCCAAGCAAACAAACGCTGCTTCAGAATTTGGCCGGAAATGCTATAGTTCATGGAGGAATCGCCATAGATCAGCGCGTCTCCATAGGTAGTTAATTGGATATGGACGGTAATCGTTTCGGTATATTGATTCATGATAACAATTTCCCTTTCCGTAATTCCTCCTGTAGCGCCCGCAGGCGGCTATGACGGCTGGTGAAGGTCGTAAAGAACAGCTCCCAGCGTGATTCCTGCTTCATTTTCTTGTACAGCTTGAACAGTCGCTTTAACAGCTTGACTGCTGCTTTATAGCTGGCTCTGTTTTTTTCCAACACATAACGTTCTACCGCTTGATGGTAAAAGGGGAGTAGTAACTCAGGCGCGTTCTTTTCAATGGGCTGCAACACACTCACCCGAAAACTCAAAGGTTCACTGCGTATGCTTAGCTGATAGTCGATCCATGACCGCCATTTTTCGTGAGCAAGCAGCGCCTCTTCATACATTCCCCCGGCAAATGGAAGCATACCCACCAGCGTGTCCCACATGTCCTGCTCCGCTTCTGGAAGGTGCTGCAAAACCAGATCCCAATCATGTATATAATCTTGTAAATGGTCATCCCGATGACTGTGAAGCAGGGGGCCGATATGTCGCAGTCCGTCCTTGAGACGTGCCCAATCCTCGGCTTTACGCAACGCCTGTAAGAACAAAAGCAATTGACTGGAAGAAATTTTTAGTGGAAAAGCTCGTTCCGCCTCCTGAAGCAGTGCCCAGGTTTCATTATCGTGCGATTGGAAAATATGCATCCAGCTGCGAGCCAACATCCACGGAAGCCGTGCTAAAGTTGTGCCGAGCTCCTCTTCAGCCGCCTGTAAATGCTGTAATTCCTCCGTATATATGCTGGAGTCCTGCCTTTCGTGATTCACCCTGTGCACCCAGTGCAGCCAAAACTGATAATACGCGTCTGAAAAATAAGTACCGTTACGCGATTCTGTCAGCATTTTTCGGCGTAAATAGGCTAAGGTTTCTGCCATACGGGCTTCTTGCATCGGTTCATCGGTCAGCTCCAGTGGACTCTCAAAATCACGCTCGATAGCTTCTTTAAGCTCATCGGCAGCGATTTGCGTGTAATACCCCATATAGGTATGAGAGGGATAGCCCGGCATGGGAGACTGAGGTACCAGCTTTTCCAGCACACGCAGATGAGCATGCAGTCCGTATAGCTGTTGCATGCCGGGTGAAAGTGGCGGCTTCACAGCATAGATCGAGGCTAGAGCGCTTTGGACATATTGGGAATTTTGTGTGTTCACATGGTTAAGTGCGATACACTGATCGAACAGATCATGCCACTCTGAAATGGGCATGTCCGGTATTTGGCTTGCAGTTTTACTGAGAGCGTTTCTTGTTGTTTCCTTGTGATCCGGTGAAAGGTTCGACCGGGAAGGAGGTACAGTACCCGTGTCAGCTTTTGCCGCCAATCGAGTGAATCCCGCCGAATGAGCGTTCACTAAAGCATGTACAGAACGTTCTTGTTCATTCGCGTAATTCAGTAGTACGGCGATCATATGCTTGCAGTTGGTGTGGACAGGGCACGTACATCTGCTGGCAGCAAAAGCGCTTAAGTGGAGATCCACCTCGTATAGCTCGCTTCCATCCACGACAGCTGCAATATGATCGGCATCAGGCATTGCGAACTCTTTTACCTTTCCTTGCTTAAAATACTGGAAACCTCGTTTGATCGTCACGTCATTAAAATGGTCAGCCACATTTTGAATAAGCTGTTGCCACTGTATATCATCTATAAGATAGGTTGGTTTCATATGCATTAGTCTCCTAAGAGAGAATAGTTGATCGGGTAGTAGCTTAACTCTTCCATTATATCAGTTCACGAATATAAATTGAGTGGAGGGAGCAGTTGGAAAGTTTTCATACGGGTTGACATGTTTCCTTTTGAAGAGTACATTTCTATTATAAATATAAAATAAATATTACTAATATTTTAGGTTTGATGATCCTGTTTAGGAATGGTTTGTAGTGAACTGTATCCGTGGAGGTATGCAATAAACTTATTGTTAAGAGGGGGAAATAATATGTCGTCTTTATATAGCTATGATATTCACCTGCCCAGCCAGCTTGATCCCAACCGTAAGTATCCAACCATTTTTACACTGCATGGGAAAGGGTCCAATGAGCAGGATATGTTCGGAGTTGTAGGGCCGTTGTCAGAGGAATTTATTATCATCGGCATTCGTGGAGACCTTCCCATGAGTGGAGGATTCCAATATTATGAGCTGAAAAGTCTGGGTAATCCGCTGCGTGAGCAGTTTGATCGGTCTATTGAACAGCTTCAGGCGTTCGTACAGTATGCCACAGATAAATATCCGGTTGATCCTAGTAAACGGTATTTCCTCGGCTTCAGTCAGGGAGCGATTTTGTCGATGTCACTTGCGCTTACCCTTGGCAATCAGTTGAAGGGGATTGTAGCGTTGAACGGCTATGTACCTGATTTTGTGAAAACAGAATACGCGCTGCAAAGCATAGAGGACGTGTCCGTATTTATTTCCCACGGCGAATACGATTCTGTATTTCCAGTGAGCATCGGCCATGAGACGGCGGCATATTTCCAGACCAGGACTTCTCACTCCACATTCAAAACATACCCGACGGATCACGGTGTCTCACCAGATAACCAGCGAGATGTGCTTCAGTGGCTGCGTGAGGATGCGGGGATAAGCTCGAAGATGTAACCAGCCTTGGTATTCGTTTTTTTGTTGTAATAGGATATTAGGCTGGTTGCCTTCATTGTCTTCGCGCCACTAGATCACTTTTTCTCCAACCTTCTTGCAGAATGAACTAAAAAGAACCATCTTGAGACAGATGGTTCTTTGTCGCGAATACTTAAAAGGATTCATGAATAACTAATTCATTAAGGGAGAAACGTGTTGTTGGACGTGCAGGGGTTGCGGCTACACCAAGGGTGACAATCATGACAGGGATAAACCGCCCAGGAATATTCAGAGCTTCAAGCAGTCCTGCAGGATTAAATCCACCTATTGGACCACTATCGTAGCCTTTCGACTTGGCAGCTAACATGAGTTGCATAGCTGCGAGAGCTGCATTTTTGTTTGCTTCATCCCTAGCGAATTGAGGGCTTTGATAGCCTCCTTCGATTTGGGAGAACAAGATGTCTCGCACTGCTTTCGAGATGAATTCTGACTCATAAAGACGGTTATACATTTCTCTGCCAGTTCGGTTTGCCTCAAGATCACCGAGAATGACAACAACAGCAGAAGCATCTGAAATCTGTTGCTGTCCATAGGCGATCGGTTTGATTCGATCTTTTTGTTCTTGATTCTGGATAACCAGAAAGCGCCAGTGTTGAAGATTCCAGGCTGAAGGAGCTGTCGCGGCAAGTTCAAAAATTTCATTCAACGTTTCTTCTGGGATGATTACGTTTGTTTTATACTCTTTGGTAGCATGTCGTTCACGCAATATTTTCTCAATAACTTCTTCCGCGTTCTCAAAATTAGATGTATTATTTTGGTTCACAGTAGGTTCTTCCTTTCAAGTATCAAAGCTTATTATTTATATAGATCCAATGGTTTAGTGTTTGGATTGAGTTGCAGCGTAAGCAGCAAAAGGTGTTCCATCGTAGATCACTTGAACGGAGGAAATCTTGTTATCCTCTACGACGATGTATTCGGCAACCGTTGCATCCGGAACTGGAATAGTGTTGGAATGATATACGATCACAGCCTCCTTATTATCTCCAAATGCTGTAATGAGTGTTAGCTTGTTAATCATCCGGGCAAACCCTTCTGCAAAATTTTGGAATGATTCTCTACCTTCAAGGTTACCTAAGGGAGAGGTCGTAGTGACTTTGTCCGAAACCAGCGTCATCAGCTTTTCGATATCTTTATTTGCCATCGCTTCAAAATAAGCTTTTGCGATCACCAGTGCATTGTTGTTTTCATTTGTATTCATGTTGAATACCTCGCTTTCAGTTGGAATAATTACAATATACAAGCCTTCTACTGACAACAGTTTGTCAGTAGTTCTTCAACATACTTTCCACTTCTTTTTTGACACGACTTCGAAAGGATTCAGGTTTCAATACTTTAACATTAGATCCCCAGCTCAAAATCCAATGCAATAATTCCTCAGCATATCGAACACGGAAGTCTACATAATAGCCACTCGGAAGAAGCTCAGCATGTTCCATAAAATATATTTTTGATTCATCGACTTTATCTGCAACCTCGGGCTTAAATACGGTTCGAATGGTTACATGTCGATCATCTGCCGGACGATACGTATGCAAATTGAAGTCCCGAGGTAATTCGAAACTTTCGATCATTGTACTCACATCACTCATGCGAGATATTTTAAAATGTCGATGCTCTCCTCTGAGATCACACTGAGCCACAAGCAGCCACCCTCCTTGCACAAGAACTAATCCTAAAGGTGCGGCTGTTCGTATCGTTTCACGACTATTCTCCGATTCCGATATTCGCTTCGTATATTTGAAATGTATTTTCTTTCCCTCCATCATGGCAATACGAATCGTTTTTATATTGGATTTTTCCCTTTCACCTAATTCAGGGTCTTCAGATTGAAGTCGAAAACGGATACCACTGCGGATTCGATCAGTTTCATGACGAATGGGGTCAGGTAAGATCACTTCAATTTTTCCCCGAGAGGACTGAGCACTTTGACTATATTGATTATCAAATCGCTGTTCAATGAATTCGGCTCCAAGTAAAAGGGAGACCGCTTCCTCCACCGTAAAGCTAATCGGGGGTAGGAAATACCCTTCAATTAAAGAGTAGCCGTGTCCAGGTGCACCGATAATCGGAACGCCAGATTCACTAAGAGCCTGAATGTCTCGATAAATCGTACGTACACTGGTTTCTAACTTCTCCGCTAGTTCTTCTCCCTTTAGAACCTTCCTACGCTGTAGCTCCAATAAAATCGCTAATTGCCGTTCGGTTTTATTCAATTTCCATCCCTCCTGTGTTTCAGTTGTATTTATAAACCTAATTGTTTTTAATCACTATAAAAAAACACTACTGACACTTGTATGTCAGTAGTGTTCTCTCCATCAGAATTTGGTCTATAGAAAGTAATGATTCCCGGTTGTCATCCTAGATTATTATTGCCCCGCGCTTTTTAAACGGAAAGATAATTAAAACGGTATTGAACAATCAAAGGTAACAATAGTGCAGTCCTCACCGCCGGAAAATACGTCCTACCATCACCCTCCTGACACACTGTTGTCAGGAGACGAGCAGTATAGTTTTATGAGGGGTACACAGTTCCATGTGGTTTCTGTAGACGATCCAAAATCGCTGAAATGAAGGAGCTTAACTGTAATGGAGAATATAAGCAGTCATTTTCATTTTGCTTCTCCTCTTCTTGAGGGTGTAATTCGAAAAAAGAAAAATCGATTTGTTATGATGGTTGAACTGGATGGGGAGCTACACGATTGCCATTGTCCTGCTACAGGCAGTATAGGAAACATTGTCTTTCATGATATCCCATGTCTTGTTTCGCGTAGTAATGACCCTAAAAGAAAAACACAGTTCACCATTGAAGCCATTTCACTGGATCTACCATCCGTTGAATCGAAGTCATGGATTGGGATTAACCAAAATGCGGCCAATCGGTATATCGAACATTTCATCACAAGTGGTCAATTTAAAGATATGATTGGCGATTTCCAGACAGTCATCCGGGAAACGAAGCTTGGTAATTCAAAACTGGATTTTCTGGTGGATCAAACTTATGTAGAGGTCAAAACGCCATTAACCACTTTACATGTCGAGATGGGCGATCATATTGTAATCAAAAAAAACGCTGAATTTAATTCTTTTGAACGTTTTATCAAGCACATGGGTGAACTCAGTGGAAGTTTATCTATAAATGAACGTGCGATTTTGATTGTTTGTTTAGTTTATGAAAACAATGGATTCAAAGTTGGGAATTCTGGGAAACACAGCGGTTATGTTATGCAAACTGTTCAAAATTCCATCAAAAATGGAGTTGAAATCTGGCAAGTTGATTTACAAATTAATCCCGATGCAGTTAGCCTGACGGGCTATTACAACATTACCAATCAATTTTTAACAGGCGATATTATTTCTGAAGAAATATACAAATAGCTACTGACACACTTTTGTCAATTAAACTCCAATATAGTGATGCTACTGAAGAAAATGATATTTGCTATTCACTTCACCAAGCAACCATTAATTGTTTGTTAAAAAGAGTATACCTTTATTAGACAGAAAATAGACGGTGACCTAGCGGCGGATCTCATCTGGTTTTTGGAGCAGACAAAAAAGACCGATTCATTAAGAGTCGGTCTTTATGATCCTTATAATCTTTTTTTGCTTTTTCATCCTCTGATAAAATGTGACTCCAACATGCTCAGAGAAAGCTCGGCAGTAGTGGCTACCACGATATCTGCACCTTGCATTTGCGAAGGTGTTCCTACACCGACCGCAAACATCCCGGCACCCTTGATCGCCTGTATGCCAGCCTGTGCGTCCTCTATACCGATACATTCGGCAGGCTGAACGCCTAGATTTGCGGCTCCGGTGAGGAAAATTTCCGGGTCAGGCTTGCCATGCCGAATGGCGGTAACATCCACCACACTGTCAAAATAGTAGGCTAGCTCCAGTCGCTCCAGGATAAACGTTGCATTTTTGCTTGCAGAGGCCAGCGCGATGCCGATTCGGGCTTCACGAAGTTCTGTCAGTAGCGCTTTAATGCCTGGAAGAATGTCCGAGGGCGTTACAGCTGAAATGAGCCGCTGATACTCCGTATTTTTCCGTGTGGCCAGTTCTTGCTTGCCTTCTTCTGAAAACTTATCGGACAGGTTACCGCGCGCCAGTATTTTGTCGAGCGATTCCGTACGGCTGATTCCTTTTAACTGTTCATTAAATTCCCGATCAAAAGGGATGCTCAGCGCTGCCGCCAAGCTGCCCCATGCCTGAAAATGATATTCAGCTGTATCTGTAATGACTCCGTCCAGATCAAAAATGACTGCTTTCATTTGGTTTCCCCCTGTCTGCCCGATTTATGAAACGCTGTTCGTCATTAACGACTGCCCACTGTTAATGTGCGTTGGCTCTCCATACAGCTCCAGCGTCAGCGGTTCTCCGTCCAACAGGGTAATGATCACTTCATTTTCCTGTACGAGAATACTTAACAAGCGACCGCGATAGTTGATTTTAAACGTATATTTGTTCCAGCCCTGTGGCAGGAAGGGGGAGAAGCTTAATGTTTCACGATACGTTCTCATCCCGGCAAAACCCTGTACAATCGCCAGCCAGCTTCCTGTCATGGAAGTGATATGAAGTCCGTCTTCGGTATCGTTATTGTAGTTATCCAGATCCAGACGGGCCGTCCGCTTATACATCTCGACTGCCTTTTCCTCCATTTTGAGTTCGGCAGCCAGCACGGCGTGAATGGACGGGGACAGACTGGATTCATGAACAGTCATTGGCTCGTAAAATGCAAAATTGCGCGCTTTTTCTTCCAGTGTGAACTGGTCTCCAAAGAAATACAGCCCTTGTAGCACATCTGCCTGCTTAATGAAGCAGGAACGAAGGATTTTATCCCATGACCATTTCTGATTTAGTGGAAGGTTGCTGGGATCAAGGGAGGATACAGGCTGCAAATCCTTATCCATAAAGGTATCGTGCTGTACGAAGACTTCCCGCTCCTCATCATAGGGATAATACATGTGAGTGATGATATCCTGCCAATGTGCAAGCTCATCAGCCGTAACTGCTAGATGCTCCGATTTTTCTGCTGAAATTTGAGGTAAGACCGATAATGTATATTTCAGAACCCATGCAGCCAGCGTGTTGGTATACCAGTTGTTATTGACGTTATTTTCGTATTCGTTCGGCCCGGTAACCCCGTGGATCATATACTGCTGCTGGCTTTTGGAAAAGTGAACCCGGTCGGCCCAGAAGCGGCTAATTTCGACCAGTACATCTATTCCATATTCCCGTAAATAGCTCAGGTCGCCCGTATAGTTGGTGTAGTTGTAAATGGCATGCGCGATGGCTCCATTACGGTGAATCTCCTCGAAGGTAATCTCCCATTCGTTATGGCACTCCACACCTGTAAAAGTGACCATAGGGTATAGTGCACCCCGTAGCCCTTGCTGGGCTGCGTTATGCTTGGCACCCTCAAGTTGTTGGTAGCGGTACAGCAGCAGATTTCGGGTTACATCCGGGTCTGCGAGCGCCAGGTACATAGGTACGGCATATGCTTCTGTATCCCAATAGGTGGCACCACCATATTTTTCACCTGTAAAGCCTTTGGGACCAATGTTCAGACGGGCATCTTCGCCGTAGTACGTAGAGAACAGCTGAAAAATGTTAAAGCGTATTCCCTGCTGGGCCTCTGTATCTCCCTCGATTTCTACATCGGCTTTGTCCCAACGTCTGGCCCAAGCTGCGACATGCTCCTGCTTGAGCGAAGTGTAGCCTTTGTTCACAGCCTCCACGGCGATGCGTTCAGCTTGTGGAATCAGTGCATCCTTTTCCATATCCCGTGAGGTGGTAACAGCCACAATCTTTTGCAGCTGGATAGTGTCGCCCGGAGCGACACTGTATTGATAGTGGCGTGCAGCGTACAAAAAGCTCTCTTCCGTCGTCTGCTGCTCCTGTCCCTCGGTCACAATACCCATGGTAGCGTTTACGGTAAAGCGCGGAATACCGAAGGGATTATCTATAGTTGTTGTGGACAGGCTGATGAATTGTTCTTGAACCTCTCGGGCCTCCTCCAACCAAAAAACCTCATCATAGTTCGTGTCTTCATTCTTCGTATTGCCGTCCAAATAGGGGACAAGCTCTATGGTTAGAGGCTGCTCGCTTATATTCGTTGCTTGGTAATCAATCAGGCATAGCTCACGAGTGGTGAGGCTCAGAAAACGCTCCGTAGTGATACGAACCTGGTCGTTCACGGTGCAGGTGCGTCGCAGGATACCCTGCTTCATGTCCAATTCCTGCACAAAATCGCTGATGTGTGCCGTAAATAAGTCTACTTCCTCTTGGTTTACGATCAGACGGATGCCGATGAAGTTCATGGCATTGATGACCTTGCCAAAATATTCAGGATAGCCGTTTTTCCACCAGCCGACCTTTGTTTTGTCGGGGAACCATACACCGGAGATATAAGTTCCCTGATGATGATCACCTGAATAAGCTTCTTCAAAATTGCCGCGCATGCCCATATAACCGTTGCCTATGGACGTTATGCTTTCCTGTAATCGCATGTGTGTGCTATGTAGAGTGTGTGTTGTCAGCTTCCAGCTATCTACGTCAAATAATCGGTTGTAAACCATGATTGTGTACCCCTCTCGGAAAATGAGATCGTTGTTTTAACGAAACCAGTATATGAGCGAGTTCAGTATATAGTGCAACCGTTTGCCCTGTCAACGCAAAAAAACTGATTTTATGGGTTTCCACAAAATCAGTTCTTGTTCATTCCTCAGAGAATCATAGTACCTGGCTGGACTCGCGTTCCACAATTCGGTGGGGAACAATGATGTGTTTGGTCAACTCTTTGGGGTCTTCGATTTTTTCAATCAGGCTTTTGGCTGCCTGATAACCTAGAGTGAAGATATCAATATCCACGGAAGTGAGAGGGGGATTCATCAGCTCAGCCAGCATTAGATTATTGAAGCTCACCATGGATAACTGCTCTGGCATGGACACGCCGAGCTGAGAGAGCATTTTCTGTACTGCCATGGCTACAAGGTCGTCGCTAACGATCATCGCGGTAGGCGGCGGGGTAGCCTGCAATAATGTGCGCATGTCCTCTAGATTAAATGGCTCCCTGACCACGTATTCCTTGGGTAGAGGCAAGCCCGCCTCTCGCAGCGCATCCTGGTAGCCTCGGAGTCTTTCAATATTCACGATCTGTTCATGATCACCGCCAACATAAGCAATGCGCTGATGATTCAGCCCAGTCAAATAAGTGACCACATCCTTAGCAGCCTGGTAGTTATCGTTGTCTACATGGGTAGTTTCACTGACAAATTGCTGAGGCTTACCGATTACGGTGTAAGGTATTTTTTCTTGATGAAGATACTCCACGATGCTATCTTTTTGCTTGGAGTACAGAACAATATAGCCGTCAACACGTCCGGTCCGGCTCATCAGCCTCACGCGGGATAGCAATTCATCACTCGTTTTTCCTGTGACAATGGACAGTGTATAGTTGTGCTCATTCACCCATTCGCTGATCCCGCGAAGGCTTTCCGGAAAGAAGGGATTTTGAAAGATTGCCACATCCGATTCAGGCATAATAATGCCAATCGACTGTGTGACACGGTTAGCTAGACTCTGAGCTGAATAGTTGGGTTCATAGCCAAGCGCCTTCATTTCTTTACGGACACGTGCCTTGGTGGCTTCGCTGATTTTGGGGCTGTCTTGAATGACACGGGATACGGTGGAAGTAGCAACATTAGCACGTTTTGCGACATCTTTGATGGTTACTGCCATCGTCTTCGTCTCCTTTTGCTATCTCAAGCAGGAAATATTATGTTCTATCATACGATATTGCTCGAAAATCAACAAATTCGCGGCTTTTTCGAGTTTTTACATCATCATTAACCAAGATATTTACAATTAGGGTATTGCCAATAGAAAGCGATATCATTATAATAATTGTGCAACCGATTGCATAATGTTTATAGGGTACGAACAACGCTGTACATACTATAAGGGATGGAGATTGAAGGAGCATGAAAAAACTTCTATCATTTGATTTTTGGCAAAAGCTCGGGAAAGCACTGCTAGTGGTTGTTGCTGTCATGCCGGCAGCAGGGATTATGATTTCGCTCGGTAAAGTAGTGGCGATGTTGGCTGGCGATATCCATTTCTGGTTGACTGTCGGCGGGGTCATGGAGAATTTGGGTTGGGGTATTATCAATAATTTACACATTCTATTTGCAGTGGCGATTGGTGGTTCCTGGGCTAAGGAACGAGCGGGCGGGGCTTTTGCTGCCTTAATTGCCTTTATTCTCATTAATATTTCAACAGGAACGATTTTGGGTGTGTCCTCGAAAATGCTAACCCAGGAGGGTGCCACCACCCACACTCTTTTTGGTGCATCCATTCCGGTTAGTGGCTATTTTACCTCTATCTTAGGGGCGCCTGCACTTAATATGGGTGTGTTTGTCGGTATCATCTCCGGATTTGTCGGGGCCGTGGTATTTAACAAGTACTACAATTACCGCAAGCTGCCAGACGCTTTAGCCTTTTTTAACGGTAAACGTTTTGTTCCTTTTGTTGTGATTTTATGGTCTGTCATCGTAAGTTTAATCATGTCTGCCATCTGGCCATTTGTTCAGGGGGGGATTAATCAGTTCGGTATTTGGTTGGCGACTTCGGGAGAGTCGGCTCCTTTTGTAGCGCCATTTGTCTATGGTACACTGGAAAGACTACTGATTCCTTTTGGACTTCACCATATGCTGACTGTTCCTATTAACTATACTCAACTTGGTGGCGTTTACACGACACTTACGGGTTCCGGGGCAGGAAGCGTCGTTGCCGGGCAAGACCCGCTGTGGCTGGCTTGGGCAAGTGACCTGAGTGCGCTTCGTGGTACCGATCCGACAGCCTACAATAGCTTGTTGGAAGGCGTGACGCCTGCCCGCTTCAAGGTAGGACAAATGATCGGTGGAGCAGGAATCCTTATGGGACTAGCGGTGGCTATGTATCGCCGTGTAGACAAAGATAAACGCAGCAAGTACAAGTCGATGATCTTTTCGGCAGCCGCAGCTGTCTTTTTAACAGGGGTAACGGAGCCACTGGAATTCATGTTTATGTTCGTAGCGCCTGTGCTGTATGTGGTTTATGCTATTCTTACTGGTATTGCGTTCGGAATGGCCGACATCATACATTTGCGTTTACATTCGTTTGGTATGATTGAACTGCTGACCCGATTGCCGTTGTCTATAAATGCGGGTTTGGTGCAGGATATTATTAACTTCGTGCTGACTTGTGTGGTGTTTGCGGTAGCAACCTACTTTATCGCTTATTTTATGATCGGTAAATTCAAAATGGCTACGCCGGGAAGACTGGGGAACTATACGGATGAGGAGCCTCAGGGCACTTCCGAGGTGGGGAATACGAAGACAGATGGTGTGGCAGCTGTTTCCACTCAAAATCAACTGGCTACGGATATCATCAAGACGCTTGGGGGTGAGCAGAACATTGTCGAGGTGGACGCTTGCATGACCCGTCTGCGTGTGACGGTGAAGGATACAGATGCCGTTGGGGACGAAAAAACGTGGAAAGCGCTGGGTGCCTTGGGCTTGATAAAAGTAGATAATGGGGTGCAGGCAGTTTACGGACCGAAGGCTGATGTGCTTAAATCAGATATACAAGACATACTCAACAGGTGATTACTTTGAAGTTGTTAACCTTAAATGCACATGCTTGGATGGAAGAAAACCAGCACGATAAGCTAAAGCAACTGGCTGCTTTTATTGATGAACAGCAGTTTGATGTCATTGCTTTGCAGGAAGTGAACCAGTCCATGGAAGAAACTCCTTTGTCGCCGGACGATTTGGGCGCTTACTATAGCGCAGATCCTGAAGTTGTCATTAAGCGTGATAACTATGCTTATGTGCTGAACGGGCTATTGTCCAACGCCTATCATTGGACGTGGGCTCCCGCGCATGTTGGTTTTGCCAAATACGACGAGGGTTTGGCGATTCTGTCCAAAACACCGATTACAGCTACGGTGAACGAATATGTTTCCTCGCTACAGGATTATGACAACTACCGCTCGCGTAAAATTGTCGGCATTCAAACTGTGGTGGACGGAGTACAGGCCTGGTTTGTAAGTGGACATTATAACTGGTGGAATGATGAAGAATCCTTCCGTGGACTATGGGATCGTACAACCAAAGTGCTAAATTCTTTTGCTCCGACTCCTGTGTTTATGATGGGTGATTTCAACAACGCGGCCGAAGTACGTGGAGAAGGATATGACTATGTACTGCAATCCGGCTGGTCAGACACCTATCCGAATGCAGCAGTACGTGATGAAGGCCACACGGTGATTAAAGCTATTGCTGGCTGGGAAAGTAACGCGGAGCCGCTCCGCATTGACTTTATCTTCTCCAATAAGGCTGCACAGGTTCAATCCTCAACCGTTGTACTGAACGGGAAGACAGGACCAGTTGTATCGGATCATTTTGGGGTTGCAGTTGAGTTAGAGCTGTGATGAAAAGAAAGGAGGCCAGTTGCTTATGCAATTGGCCTTTTTCTTATAGATTTCGACTTGAATCGAATGACATATTGGATAACTATAGCGATCAACACCAAAATCAAATTGTAGTAAAAGGGAGTGCTGATGCTAAACCGTTCCATGAGTGCACCTGCGATGATCGGAGACACAATGGCCCCCAATTCGGACAAAGATACGACGTTGCCGATAAATGAGCTTCTATTTTCCTCAGGAATAACATCCCCTAGTTGCGAGTAAAAGGAATCCAGATAGCTGGCTCCTCCTATACCTCCGATGAACATCGCTAAGTATACGATCCATGGTTCTGTGAACCAAAGAAATAAGATGATTTCCACCATGATCAACAATAGACCGATGATACAAAGCATCAAGCGATCCTTAAGTAGATCAGATATTTTGCCAATAAAGGGTGCTGATATGAAGGTTGATATGCCGATAATTGTAAAAGCTAAGCTAATTTCTGCGGGACTCCAATGGAGCTTGTAGGTTGCATATACAGAGAAGTACGTTAAAAATATAGCGAATGCACTCATTTCAAGAAAATGAACGGTAGAATAGACAAGTAACGGTTTCGTTAACATGGTTTTTCCTTTGGGTTTCAGAGGGGGCGAATGCTGTTCTTGTGGCTTTAAGGGAGAACTGAGGAAAGTCATTCTTGAAACGGCAACGAAGGATATACATGAGAAAATAGCAATGAAATAAAACGGAATGGATAAAGAAAAATAAGAAACAATAGCCCCACTCATAAGAGGCCCTAAAATCATACCGGCACCTTCACTGCTGCTGATATATCCATTGAGCGTGCCTCGATTCTCTGGGGTGCTCATATGGTTGATCGTGACTCTTACAAAGACGGTTAGCCCTATAGCTACCAAGCCTTGGAGGAGTCTCAGTATGGATAGAATGATGAAGCTTGTTGCAATCGGAAACAGGAGCATACAAGCGATTTCGGCAATGAGTAGGCTCAACCCCAAGCGTTTTGCGCCAATCTTTTCATAAATTCGTCCTGCCATGCCTCCACCAAGAAATCTTCCCACATAAAACAGAGAAAATAAAATACTCATGCCGAGTGTAGATATCCCGAATTGCTCTACATAAATAGCAAAGAGTGGAAGGATCATACTCCCACTCATGTTAGCAATAAGGCTAATAACGATCATACAGGCGATATTACGATTTAAATATAAGTGTCTCACCATAACCTCGAAACCTCTCTTTGATCTTGCATCATGGGAACCGTTATTCGGATTGCACCTGATTACGGATGAACGGCTTCAGGTCGAGTTAGCGGGTTCCCATACAGGGTACGCAAGCGAGTTCCTCGTGGTGCCTAAATCCCAATGCAATGATGGAGGTATGAAGCAGCGGATGGGGGAAATCTTGATTAGAGCGTGGTGTTGCCTTAAGCGGGAAAGCCGCCTCCTGGTGGTGGCCAAGCTCCATAAATCCGGCGTAGCAGTACGATTTCACCCAAATGATATGAATTGTGGGAAGCGATATTCCGCAGAAGTCCTGCTTTCGTTTCACCTGGGAAATGAGCTAGTGAATCATCCAGTTGCGCGGTTTCGGCAATCTGCACAGCCTGATCCACGCCCTGTAAAAATTCATTAATAACAGCCTGCCATGCCTCTTCGCTTTGCGGTCCAGTCTCTTCGGGCCAGCTTTCCATGACATTCCCCGGAAGCTGGGGCTTCCGTCCTTCCAAATGCTCCAACATAAATTGCTGCCAGTAAATCATATGCTTCAGCAGTTGGTAAATGCTGTAAGGCATTTCAGCATTTTTCTTCCCTGCCAGCTCGACGTCGATGTCTGGTAAAGCCCGAGCTACTCGAATATGTCCACGTTCCCCGACCAGTGATTTAACCAGTGCTTGACCGAATAATTGGTTTGCATCCGACATGTATCATCATCCCTTCTATGGAGAGCTTGTTCTAGCTTATTCTCATTTTACGATTATACAATTATATTTTTCGAAATGAAAATATTTACTTAGTTTGGAGTGAAACAGAAATAACTTTTTAAAAAAAAGGTTGATAATCATTCTCAATTGCACTAAAATAAAATTGTTTCAAGGGAAACAAAGTATCTACACTAGATATATTTTGTATATATACGGAAATATTAAAGGGGAGCTTTCCGTATGCATATATTGTTTTCTATGAAACAAAAATGGGCTATAATGAAAGGAGGAGTATGCCAAAGGAGTGACCATTTGTTCGTATGGAGAAAGCGACATCAGTTCAGCATGTTTATGATTTGCTCATTAAGATGAATCACCAGCTGGAGCAGCATCAGCAGAGAGAGAGCATGACTATTCTCGAAGAAATCCACGAGCATTTTGATGGAATTGCTTCGCTCAATCTGACGGATGTGCACGTCATTGACTGTATTGGGAGGCATGAGCCGATTAATGTTACGACATTAGCGGATCGAATTGAGCTGAGCAAGGGTACAGTTTCGAAAGTCAGCACCAAGCTGATCAAGGAAGGCTGGATTCGCAGAACCCAGCTTAACGACAACAAGAAAGAAATTTATTTTCGGTTAACCCCGTTGGGGAAAAGACTCTTTCTTGTGCATGAACGACTGCATGTTAAGGTACAGCAGCAGTTATTTGAATTTTTAAATCGTTATAGCTCGGAAGAACTGAATGTCTTGAAACGTCTGCTGTCCGATGGTGTAGATCTCTTAGAAGCTATGGAGTGGCAGGACAAGAGTCTGGACTAAAGGGATATCGAATCATCAACGATGGGCACCTGTTTTATCTCCGAGTAATAGATGCATGGGGAGATGCAGGTGCTTTTCTTTTAATGTCAGCAGTTTGCATAATTCGATTCCCAACGCTCGAAGGTACAATATTTAGACGGACTAACCCGTTCCGATCTATATATTGCTGATTTGTGAATACTCTTGGGATTTATGCAAAATGCTTAGTGTAATAGCCGTTTTGCTTCCATATAGAGCACCTGTACGAACTTTTTCGTATTAATGCGGGCTTGGGACAGTGAAGGCTCCACATTGTTTTGCAGCTCCAGCATTTTTTTGCGGATTTCTGTAAAATCAAAAAATTTGGATGCATAATTTTCAAATTTAGGATGGGTATAGTCGGTCAATCCGAGCGATACTATATGGCTTAGCGTCTGGAAAATAGCGCGGCGGACACGTTGCTCCGATGCTTTGATTTCCTTACTCAGCTCTACTGCTGAGGCTGAAGCCCCTAACCGTTTGGACGCCACATTGGAAAATATATCCTTCAACGGCGGGAACAAATAGGGAGATAGATTGCCTGTTTCCTCCTCATACTGGTCCAGAAATTCCAGCATGTCCAGTAGATCCATACTCCCGGCTTCCCCGATCATCCCCATTTCAGAGAGCAGAAACTGCCCGGAAGTTACGATGTTTCGGGTCGGTTCAATTGTTGCCGTTGGGTTATTCGATGTGAACATCGACAACCCTTGAAGCGTGCGCTGGATATCCGTAATCGATTGCTGCATGCGCAGACGCTCAGCCACCTTATGAATAACTGCAATAATCTCCAGTCGATTCAAAGGCTTGGCCACATAATATTCAATACCGAGCGAGTACGCCTCGCCAATCATGTTTTTGGATTCGATGCGAGAAATCATAATGATTTTGCCGCTGAATTGATCGCCGAGTGCACGCACGGTCTGAATGCCGTCACGAAGCGGCATCAGCAGGTCAATCAGCAATACATCAATCCGGTTCAACTCCAGGAGGCCGCTATTCACGTAGGTACCATCCTCTGCTTCCCCGATGACTTCCCCTAGACCTTCGTCTTCAATAATATCTGCCAGCATAGAACGAATTCCCTGATCGTCATCCACAATATAAAAACGCATCCGGGCTATCTTCCTTTCTCCGTCAGTTTCCGTAAAGGCAATGTAATTCTAAAAGTGGTCTGTAATCTATCTGTATTCTCTTCTTCATCCTGTTGCAGTTCAATCGTTCCTTCAAGGCTCTCCGCGACCTCACGCACATAAAACAATCCCATACCGGTCGACGGCTGTCCTTCCTCATCATACTTGGTCGTATACCCCGGTGTGAAGACCATTTCCCGTTTCCGCTGAGGAATACCCGGACCGTTGTCGGTAACACTAAAGGAGGCTATGTCCTCTTTTCCCGGGAGACAACGAATGGAGACGTCGATCCTTCCGTTGTCCTTCATTGCTTCAACCGCATTGGCTGTCAGGTTATTAATAAGTGTCAAAACGGTATAAACATGCAGCTTGGGTAACAAAGGATCGACATCTAGGGTAAAACGAATGGACTTGTCCAGCGATTGCGCATATTTGCTGTTCGTTCGGATGATTAGCTCCCCAAGCTCTTGAGAAGCCATGTAATGGACTCCGCTTTCGGCATCAATCAGCTTGGACAAACCAGCAAAAATCCGCTGGCTGTCTTTTTTGATCTCGTGAACCTGTCCGGAAATACGAAGTGCCTGTCTGGCGTAATGTTCTCTATCCTTCAGAGATTCATCCTGCTGTAGCTCACGGTACAACTCGTAGCTTTCACGAGTGATTTGTTCTGCATGTGACAGCGTTTTGCCTAACTGGACCGACTCCTCATACAAGTCCGATACAAGGAGTAAAATTCGCTCTGTCTGCTGCCTTTGTGCCTCTTCATGCTGAACCGATTGATTTAGCCGAATCATATTATAAAACCCAAGCACGAAGAAGCTGCGGATCATAGCCATGAAAGCTACTTTGCTGATCTTAACGATGTCCCAGAAATCGCCGTCAATGCTCCACCGGACGCTAAGTTCCGACACACTTGCGGCAACCTCAATCCCTACAGAGAGG
Source organism: Paenibacillus sp. cl130 (assembly GCF_900116035.1). Taxonomy (NCBI): domain Bacteria; kingdom Bacillati; phylum Bacillota; class Bacilli; order Caryophanales; family Paenibacillaceae; genus Paenibacillus; species Paenibacillus sp. cl130. Next base: position 108,420 of record NZ_FOYG01000009.1, on the reverse strand, counting down.
ATGCCCACGCGGAGCGCGCGGTAAGGCTCAGCATTAATGTTAAGGACCTGAAAGAGCAGACCGTAGACCATGTAATAAAAAAAGGTAGGGCCATGTAGTGTCAGCAACTCTTCGAAGGGAAGACCGGGCTGAGTGTAATGATTGAGTAAGATGCGAAAGGCCACTACAGCTATCCCTGCAAGCACTCCCGATAATGCAGGCGGAATATGACGAATAGATAACAGAAAGAAAAAAAATACAGGCGTACCAAAGCTAAGACGGAATGTATTAGCGAACGGGTGAATATTCAGCTCACCTGCGAGCGGTACAAATACAAGCATGAGCAGGAAAAGGAGTGTATTTAACTTCATCCATATTCACCTCCTGGGTATTCAGTCAGAAAGGCAATGTGAGCTAAATTCACAGGCCCGCCGTTAAAGTTTGTGAATTTATAGAAAAAAATAAATGCAGCTGTAGATAATTGTCGTTTTTTATAGATCAGATTGTAGTATAAATAACATCATTTGAATATTAAGAACAGCATACTGCAAAAATATACAAATCAGCCAGGGGGGACACGAAGTGAAAAAGATTAATTTGACGATGCAAATCTTTATCGGTCTGGCTTTAGGTATTATTATTGGTGCCTTATTTTACGGCAATTCAGGGGTGGAAGTCTACTTAAAGCCAATCGGCGATATTTTCATCCGCTTGATCAAGATGATTGTCGTGCCTATTGTGATCTCAACGCTCATTATCGGCGTTGCCGGCGTGGGAGACATGAAAAAACTAGGTAAACTTGGCGGCAAGTCTATTCTGTACTTTGAGATTGTAACGACAATCGCCATCCTTTTCGGACTGCTTGTTGCCAACTTGGTTCGACCGGGTGACGGCGTGGATATGTCCCACCTGGCCAAGAGTGATATTCATTCCTATGTGGAGACTGCAGAGAAGTCAGGCCATAGCTTTATAGATACGATTGTGCATATTGTTCCTACCAATATTATTCAAGCTCTGGGTGAGGGAGATATGCTGGCTATTATATTCTTCTCCGTACTGTTTGGACTAGGGGTAGCGGCGATTGGTGACAAGGGCAAGCCCGTGCTGAATTTCTTTGAAGGCGTAGCCGACGCCATGTTCTGGGTAACCAATCAGGTCATGCGCCTGGCTCCGTTCGGAGTATTCGCACTGATTGGAACGACAGTGGCCAAGTTTGGATTGGCGTCGTTATGGCCATTATTGAAGCTTGTTTTGTCGGTGTACGGCTCCATGGCGCTGTTCATTGTGATTGTTTTCGGAATTATCGCCAAGCTTTGCGGTACCCGTCTCTGGACCATGATTAAAATTTTGAAAAGTGAGCTGTTGCTTGCATATTCGACGGCCAGTTCGGAAAGTGTTCTGCCTAAGATCATGGAGAAGATGGAGAAGTTCGGATGTCCTAAAGGAATTACTTCCTTTGTCATTCCGATTGGGTATTCTTTTAATCTGGACGGTTCCACCCTGTATCAGGCACTGGCTGCGATTTTCATTGCCCAAATGTACGGCATTGACCTGCCAATCACGACACAAATCACGCTGGTGCTAGTTTTGATTATTTCATCCAAAGGTATTGCAGGGGTGCCGGGTGCTTCCTTTGTCGTTTTGCTTGCTACACTTGGAGCAGTGAATCTCCCGCTGGAAGGTTTGGCTTTTATCGCTGGTATTGATCGCATTCTGGATATGGCGCGTACGGTAGTCAATGTATTAGGCAACTCGCTTGCCGCTGTGGTCATGTCCAAATGGGAAGGCCAATATGATAAAGAAAAGGGCGAAGAATACGTTGCTTCAATTAAATAAGATGCGACGAACTGAATAGTTGACAGAAAGAGCACCTTTGTGAAGTATTGCGAAGGTGCTCTTTTCGTTTCCAGACTTATTAAGATCTTTCCTTTTTCGACATTTTTCGATGTTTTTTGTATGAATATATAGGTATATGGACATAAAAATGATTCTTATTACCTATGCGATTTTAGATTTATTTATAATGATTCTTAATAAAATTCCGATATTAAACTATATCGTTTTATATATTGGCTTAGAAGGGAAGAGCATATATGTTTTTTAAAAAAAATGAGACCGACTCACTTGCTCCTTTAGTAGAAGAAAGCCGCAAACTTTCACAAAGAATACAGCAGAAGGATTATTCTGCCGCAATACAAGTTTCATCCAAATCTTCCGAGGTTCAAGAAATCGCAAACAATGTCAACCAAGCGCTTGAGTCCATGAAAAAGGATGCTCAACATGTTGACATCCGTCTGAAGCTTGTTACCAAGGCTATAGAGATTGGCTTATGGGACATGGAGGTGGTTGCGGGTGATCCCGTCAATCCAAGTAATACGTTCACATGGTCAGAAGAATTTCGTGCTATGCTGGGGTATCAGAGCGAAAAGGACTTCCCCAATGTATTAAACAGCTGGGCATCCCGGCTGCACCCCGAAGATCATGACAGGTCATTGGCAGCTTTGTCAGATCATTTGCTGGATTTTACGGGCAAGACGCCTTATGACGTACAGTATCGTTTGAAGCTGAAGCATGGAGAATACCGCTGGTTCCGGGCTACCGGAACGACGATCCGCGATCAGCAGGGAGTGCCACTTCGGATTGCGGGCGCTCTGTTGGATGTGCACGACCAGAAGATCAAGTCCGAGGAGTTGCAGGCTCTAGTTACAAGATATGATCTCATCAATCGTGTTTTGGTGGAGGCTCCATATGATGTCATTCTGGCTGATGGAGACATTGAGAACCCGGATAATATATTTTGGTGGTCCCAGCAATTCCGCCACATCTTGGGCTTTAAGGATGAGCAGGACTTCCCGAGTGTACTAAGCAGTTGGAGTTCGCGTATACATCCTGACGATGCCGAGCATGCGTTTAAGGCTGTAGTTGATCATTTAAATGATTATTCAGATCGTACGCCATATGACATGGTGTGTCGCTTGCAAAGTAAAAATGGTGAATATCGCTGGTATCAAAACAGTGGAAGAAGCATACGCGATAGCAAGGGAGTGCCTATTCGTATTGCCGGGACCATTCGTGATATCACAGTGGAAAAGGAAAAGCAGGCTGTCGCGGATGAGCTTACGCTCAAAATCCAGCATCTCTCCGATTCCATTACGGAAATGGTGAACGGCGTTAACTCGGTTAGTAACCAGGCGCAGGAGCTGGCAACGGCTCAGGAGCAATCGACAGAGGCAGCGAATCAAGCCAAAGTCAGTGCAGAAGAAACCCAAAACATTTCCAACTTCATTAAAGAGATTGCGAATCAAACAAATCTGCTGGGTCTGAATGCTGCCATTGAGGCATCGCGTGCGGGCGAGCAGGGGCGGGGTTTTGCGGTAGTCGCAGATGAAGTGAGAAAACTTGCCATTCACAGTGCTGATGCGACCGGAAATATCGAGACTAGTCTGGACGAAATGAAGACACTCATCGAGCGGATTTTGCACAATATCGGTAACATGTCTACGCTGACACAAACACAAGCCGCGCTAACGCAGCAAGTGAATGCATCTACAGACGAGATCAACAGCATGTCCAAAGCTTTGTTGGATTTTGCGAGAACGATGTAAGGCTTCATGTAGAAAAGAGGCCGGGCCTTAGGCTCGGTCTCTTTACTGTTTTTGGAAGATGAACTATACTTTTCGAGAATAGATCTAAAAATCACCTCATAGTAACTTTATGTGGAAAAGAGGAATATACTTGAGCTTACTTAGTTCAATATTGGTCGGAATTGTAGCTCTGGAGCATGTGTACATTCTAATATTGGAAATGTTTCTGTGGACGACTCCGCGGGCGATGCGTACGTTCGGCACCTCGAAGGAGCTGGCGGAAGCAAGCAAATCCTTGGCTGCAAATCAGGGGCTGTACAACGGCTTTTTGGCAGCCGGATTGGTGTGGGGCTTGTTCTATCCGGATACTGTGATCGGGCGGGAAATCCAATTATTCTTTGTCATTTGTGTGGTAGTGGCTGCGTTGTATGGTGCATTAACTGCTAATAAGTCTATTTTATTAAAGCAAGGCCTGCCTGCCATCCTGGCACTGATCAGTTTGTGGATACTCTGAAGACACCCTTACCGGGTGTTTTTTTCTAGATTCGATCACATAATGTCTGGAATGCTAATGACAAGGGGAATAAACAGTTTTTGATCGATTGTAAATCCGACTATTCCGATTTATAATAAATTTATTACATACTAAGAGGACACGGGGGCTAGAGCGATGCGTCGTAATTTGACTGGTGTATTGGTATTAATTGTATTAATGTTGGTTGTAAGTGCATGCTCCGGCGGGAATTCTGGATCTACGTCTGAGACGAATGGGAATACGCCTGGTACAGCTACCACAACAGCTGATAACGGACAGCCTAAAGATGGCGGCAGCCTGATCATTGGCGTACAAGCTGATCCGGTGGTGCTGAATCCAAACTATGCGGGTGATCGGGTAAGTCTGACGATAGACCAGGCGATATTCGCACCATTGTTTCAAGTGAACAATGGCAAAAAGACATTTTATTTGGCAGACAGTCTGACTCCTTCAGCAGACAAGCTGACTTATACACTAAAACTGAAAAAAGATCTGACTTGGCATGATGGCGAGAAGCTGACAGCTGACGATGTCGTTTTCACCATTAACAAAATTTTGGACGAGAAGCAGCACAGCTTTTTGAGAAGTAATTTTATGGTTAATGGCAAACCGGTACAGGCGAGCAAGGTTGATGATACAACGGTCGATTTTAAGCTTCCTCAGCCAGCTCCTGCTTTTGAGGCAGCACTGGTACAGGTATCCCCGATTCCGAAGCACATTTTCGAGAATGAAGCGGATATTGAGAAAAGCACGAAAAACAACTCTCCGATTGGATCAGGTCCTTTCAAATTTAAAGAGTACAAAACTGGTGAGTACGTTACACTCGAACGGTTCGATAACTATGTTGGCGGCAAGCCGCATCTGGATTCAGTAACATACCGGATTGTTAAAGATTCGAATGCTGCGAATTTGGCCCTTCAAAATGGTGAGATCAATGTAAACTATCTCGATCCGCAAAATGTAGAGACCATTAAAGCAACAGATAAGTTTGACATTTTCCCTTACAGCGAAGGTCGCTTGGCTTATCTGATGTTTAATGAAAACAGTGATACGAAGCAGTTGAACAAAAAAGAAGTACGTCAGGCGCTTTCTTATGCATTGAATCAGGATGAATTGATTCAAGTCTCCTATGGTTCCAAGGATTATGCAGATACTGCGAAATCTGCTCTGACACAGGATGTACTGTATCACACGAACGACGTTGCATTTTTCAATAATGATGTGAACAAGGCGAAGGAGCTGCTGAAATCGGCTGGAGCTGAAGGACTGAAGCTGCGCATTATCATTCCGGGCGGCAACAAGGTACAGGAAGCACAAGCGCTCTATATCCAGCAGAAGTTAAAGGACATAGGCGTTCAGCTGGACGTGAACAGCATGGATTCCTCGGCATGGTCGCAAAAGTTCGTCGATACGAATGCCAAGGACTTCGATCTGGCGATCAGCGGCTATATCATGGGGTATGACCCTGATGCATATCGTATTTTGTATAGCACCGGATCGTCCTCCAATTATTCGCATTATTCAAATAAAGAAGTGGATAAGCTGCTGGAAGAGGGCGCGGGTGAGTCGGATACGACTAAACGTGGAGAAATTTATAAAAAGGTACAGGAGCTGCTGGCTGAGGATGCTGTCATCTACCCGATTGCTTACACCAAGACTATTGTAGCCTTCGACAAGCAGTATGGCGGTATTGATCAGGCTGTGTTGAAGCCGGTCGTGATTTTCGAGGATTTGTCCAAAATTTATCACAAATAAGACAGGGTTTTCAAAAATAAGCTGGGCTAACCAGCTTATTTTTTTCGAAAACAGCAAGGGGAAGGGAAACGTATGAGACAACTCATCGCCAGAAGGTTGCTGCAAGTTATACCGATGCTATTTTTTGTGTCCATCGTCTGCTTCGGCTTGATCAAGCTGGCTCCAGGTGATCCGGTTCTCTCTTTTGTTACACCGAATATGCATCTGGAAGACATTGAACGAATGAGGCATAGCTTGGGGCTGGACCAGCCCGCTTATGTGCAGTACATATTATGGCTTAAAAAGAGCCTAACGGGTGATCTCGGCTACTCGCTAATTAATCACCAGCCTGTGCTGGATCAGATTCTCGATCGTCTACCGGCTACAGCCGGGTTAATGGGCGCATCTATCATACTGGCTGTGCTGATTGCAATTCCACTCGGTTTGACGGCTGCGGCTAATCGGAATCGCTGGATCGACAAGCTCATTAATCTGATGTCGTACATCGGGATTTCTGTTCCGCTGTTTTGGCTCGGTATTTTACTTATTTATTTATTTGCGATTTATCTGCACTGGCTTCCGAGTACAGGGATGCGTACCATCGGTACGGATTCGGTGCTGGATGTGATTAAGCATGGAATTTTACCATGTTTTGTACTGGCCTTCGGCTTTCTGTCTGTGTATGTGAGGTACATCCGTTCCAGCACGATTACGCAGCTCAAGGAAGAGTATGTGCAGATTCAATACGCGTTTGGGTCTGGAAAAAGACTGGTTTTGTTTCGACATGTGCTCAAGCATGTGCTGCTGCCCATCATTACGCTGCTCGGAATGTCGGTTGCGGACCTGGTGGCTGGAGCCATTGTGACGGAGACGGTATTTTCCTGGCCGGGCATTGGCTCGCTGGGCATGACGGCGGTAAAAGGAATGGATTATCCCGTCATCATGGGGATTACTTTATTTTCCGCTCTGCTGCTGATCCTGGGTAATCTGCTTGCAGATATCTTATACAGCATTGCGGACCCGAGAATTAAATCAACGAGGTGAATTCATGAATCGGAGCAAATGGCGCAACATCGGGATCGAGCTGATGACGAGCAAAATGGGCGCCGTCGCCCTCATACTATTGATCGTATTCTCGCTGGGGGCGATTTTCGCATTTTTATCGCCGCAGGACCCGAATAAGTTGAACGTGCTGGAGCGTCTCCAACCGCCGGGAGCGGCACACTGGTTTGGGACGGATGATTATGGGCGGGACTATTTTACAAGAGCACTGTACGGTGGACGTGTATCATTGCTGGTAGGTTTTGCGTCCATGATTATTGCGACCAGTATCGGTGCAGTGGTAGGTATTGTGAGCGGATATTTTGGAGGATGGATCGACAATCTGCTTATGCGGGTTTTGGAGCTGATCATGTCGATTCCGTCTTTCTTGGTTATTTTGCTGCTGAGTGTGTTTTTGAAGCCGGGCGTCGGCAATATCATTGTCATTATCGCCCTGCTCATGTGGATGAACATTGCCCGGGTGGTTCGTGCAGAGACAATGACGTTGCGCGAACGGGAGTATGTACTATACGCCAAAGCTTCGGGACAAAGTACGTTTGGTATTATTATGAAGCACATCGTACCGAATCTGATTCCGGTAATTATCGTAGGGGCGACGAACAATATCGCTTCAGCGATTATGATGGAATCGTCACTGAGCTTCCTCGGCTTTGGTGTTCAGCTACCGAACGCTACGTGGGGCAGTATGCTGAATAATGCCCAAGGATATATTGCACAGGCCCCATATATGGCATTATTCCCAGGTCTACTTATTTTACTGACTGTGTTGAGCTTTAATGTTTTGGGAGATGTGTTGCGTGTAGGCTTTGAACCCAAATTAGTAAAACGATGATTCATAGCACAGATCCATTACAAATGGCTCCAGGAGCGACAGGAAGGAGCGAAACACAATGACGGAACATCTACTGTCCGTCGAACAGCTGGAGGTCTCCTTTTTCACTCGTGAAGGGGAAAATCAGGCAGTTCGAGGGGTTAGTTTTCATATTGATGCTGGAGAAACGGTAGGAATCGTAGGAGAATCCGGCAGCGGCAAAAGTGTTACAGCGAAAGCGATCATGTCGATGATCGCCCCGCCGGGCAAGCGGCTGAGCGGCGATATCCGTTATCGGGGACAAAGTCTGACCGCCCTGACGGAAAAGCAATGGCGCAAAATACGCGGAAACCAGATAGCGATGGTCTTTCAGGACCCGATGACCTCACTGAATCCGGTCAAAAAGGTTGGCTATCACCTGGTTGAGGTGATTCGCAGACATCGAGGACTGAGCAAGGAAGCGGCTACGCAAGCAGCTGTAGAACTGCTGCGACAAGTAGGCATTATCGAGCCGGAGCGCCGAATGAACCAATACCCGCATCAATTCAGTGGCGGGATGCGCCAGCGGGTGATGATTGCCATGGCGCTCTCGTGCAGCCCGGAGCTGCTGATTGCAGATGAGCCGACTACAGCGCTGGACGTGACGATTCAGGCGCAAATCTTGGAGCTGCTCAAGACGCTGAAGCAGCAATCCGACATGTCGATTGCTCTGATCACCCATGACCTGGGCGTCGTCGCCCAGGTGTGTAGCCGTGTCATCGTCATGTACGGCGGCATGGTGATGGAGGAGGGGGGCGTGGACGATATCTTTTATCGTCCGGGCCACCCGTATACGCAGGGCCTGCTGCGTTCTGTGCCCCAGCGCACGAACGGCTTCCGCGAGCGGCTGGTGCCGATTGAGGGCACGCCGCCAGACCTGCTGAACCCGCCATCGGGCTGTCCGTTCATGGAACGGTGCCCGCATGCGTTTGCCCGCTGTGTGGAGCGGCCGCCGATGGTGGAGCTGCGCCCGGATCAGCGAGCAGCCTGCTGGTTGAACGAGCCGGACGCAGTGCCTGCTGGAGTCTACGAGACGCCCGAAGCGGGGCAAGCGGAAGGGGGGAATAACGGTGAGTGAAGCAAACGATGTATTGGGTGAGCATCAGCCCTTGGTAGAGGTACACCAGCTTAAGAAGCATTTTGTGACCGCAAAGGATTTGTTAGGGCGTAGCTCTGAGGTGCTCAAGGCGGTGGATGGCGTGAGCTTTCAAATCAAGCGTGGTGAGACGTTCGGACTGGTCGGTGAGTCAGGTAGTGGGAAATCAACGGTTGGACGCTGTCTGACACGGTTATACGATTATACAGAAGGTACGGTACGCTTTGACGGTCAGGATATTTCCAAGCTGAACGACAAACAGCTCAAGCCGCTGCGTCGGCGCATTCAGAGCATTTTTCAGGACCCATATTCCTCTCTTAATCCGGGTATGAACGTGCTTGACCTGATCGGTGAGCCGATGGATATTCACAGATTGCATCAGGGGAGTGAGCGTAAGGATGCTGTAGTGGCTTTGCTTGAAAAGGTAGGGCTGAAGCGGGAACATCTGTATCGCTACTCGCACGAGTTCAGCGGCGGGCAGCGCCAGCGGATTTCCATCGCTCGTGCTCTCTCCGTGAACCCCGAGTTCATCGTCTGTGACGAGCCGATTTCGGCACTGGATGTGTCCATCCAGGCGCAGGTCATTAACACGCTGGAGGATCTCCAGCAGGAGTTCGGGCTGACGTACCTGTTCATCGCCCATGACTTGTCGATGGTGCGGCATATTTCAGACCGAATCGGTGTGATGTACCATGGGCGACTGGTAGAAGTAGCTGATGCAGATGAGTTGTATGAGCAGCCCGCTCACCCTTATACGCAGGCGCTGCTGTCCTCCATCCCTGTGCCCGATCCGAGAGCAGTCGGAGAGCGGGAGGGACTGGGGGGAGGCTTGGCCCAACCAGACGGCTCATTAGTATGGGACAAGGATAACAACAGTGCAACCGAGCTGAGAGAAATCAGTCCCGGCCATTATGTAGCATACCCGGTTAACCGTTAGGGTTAAGAGCGGTTGTACGATGTGCATGACCCAAAGGAGGTAAAAAACGATGACTGAATTGACGAAAAGAGTACGTATTTCCCAATGGGACGCACTCTTGCTGGAATCATTACGCTCTTTAGGCTGGTCCCAAGACGAATTAATCCGTCGGGTGCAGCAAAATGAGCTGCCAACGGACGGACCATCCGATTTTGATTATACAGAGCTTGTCACCGGACTGGCGTCCAAAGAGCCGGAGGTGTTTGTCAGCGCGGTAACGGACGGATATCAGATCAAGTACAATACGATCCGGGGTATTCGTTCGTGGATTGCCGTTGCGTTCGGGCGGGAGCCTGAGCTGTCACTGGAGGAAGGAAGCGAAGCTGTTACATCCGAACTGACGAAGGCTGAGTATGATCGGCTGGAGAGAGTGCTGTCGTTAGGCTGGTTCATCCAGGAATTACGTCCCGCGGCTGGCGAGACTTCAGGATTATACCGAATTGTACCTGCTGCACAGACGAATTAAATATTGTTTATGGAGTAACGCACTTTACCGGAAATTGAAACGAGCTGACCGTGGAGGTCAGCTCGTTTTTTTAATGCAATCCTTCTTCATCTTTTTTATTCAGCATGACCAGACTATTGTGAATGACCCGTGTCATGCAGTAAAAGAAGGCCATTCTGGTGGTTTGCATGATAGCTTCCAGCAACATGGACATCGACTCCATATGGGAAAAATGTAAGATAAGAATCCGGTTAATAATCCCTTCACCAAACCAGACAAAATATAGCGGAACAATCATCTTTTGAATATAACGCGCTTTGCGCTCCAATTCGGGGTGGAGCGCAAAGTAGCTATAAATATGGGTGAATGTATTGGAGAATCCCCACAAGTTAATAAAAGGAATCATGCGAGCAATGGCTCCCACGGTACGAATCGGATAATCGGAATGCTTTTGCCGGATGGCTTTATGTACTTGAACTAGCCAGATCAGATAGGTTACAAAACACATGTAGTATAAAACAAAGCTAAAAACTGTAAATTTTTGCTCCAGCTCGTATAGATGATCGTAATAAAAATCATTTGCGTAAATATACACTAACGTAAAAATAAGGATGAGAAATTCACCCATAGTGCCCACTGCTAGTAAGGCTTGATGTACACTGCCAGCTGTCTTGGACGGGAATGCTTTGGAATCTGAATCATTCAAGATGTACTTCCTCCCAGTCTAGTTGCTTCAAATACACGATAGCATCTTCCAGTGTTTCTACGGGGATAATGCGTAGCTTGAGTCCATGCTCCTTTTGGACTCGGGCAGCTTCTGCTTCGTTGCCTTCCTCACCGTACCATTCATAATCTGCCGGTACGAAAAATAGATCAACCTTTGCAGCCTCGGCTCCCAGCAGCTTTTGCTCCAGTCCACCGACCGATCCGACATCTCCGTATTCTTCCATCGTGCCAGAGCCTGCGATTTTGTGACGTCCGCCATCTGAAAAGTCGATGTTATTGGCTTCCTCATACAGTCCGATGCCTGTCATCAGACCCAAGGAATTTCCCGAAAGATCCTGCAAATGAGTCAATAGCTCCGCATAGCGAGCATCCTCCAATTTGCTAAGATTCGAGAACGTCGCCGTAGCCTCAGCTGTGTCGCTGTCTACGCTTAATTCCGTCGCTGCATGTACGGCTTGCATGGCAGAATATTTTAGCGTGTCCGTCTCTGTGAGGTCCTTCAAATAAGAGTCCACTTCATCAGGGGCAAGGGGTTCAAATGTAATCGCTCCCCCGGATACATTTTCACTGGAATATACATTCCAACGCTCCAGGAGATTGTTAGCAATACCCGTTTGAACAGACGCAAAAAACACGCTTCCCTGAACGCCAAGATCTTTGACCGGATGCATTTCTCCTTGCAAAATATACTGTGCAGGCATAGGCCGTGTTCCAATAAAGGCAGCGATAGCCGGGATCAGCAGCAGCGCGAAGATGAGTATACGTTCTTTGTTTATGCCAAATATCTTTTTGAGGAGATATGGATTACGGCTTGGCACCTCATTCACAACCTTTCCATCTTTTCTCATACGGATATCATCGGTTGAAATGATTAGAAAGGTTACATTTTTCACCATAAATGATCGATAAGAGTATAGCCGTATTTATATTATAGAGGTAATGAAGAGGATGATTTTGTAGATTTAGACGCTCATTTTTTATGCTATATTTTATACATAAGGAAAATTTGAGAGTTGAGGTGCAGCATGACATCAATGACTATTGTCAAATCATCCGTCACACCAGAATTAATGGCTTTTCAGGCAAGCACTGAAGATCAGGCTGAGGTTCAGGAGTTAATTTTAAAGACGGCCAGATGGCTGCACAGCAAAGGCTCCACACAATGGGGACGCTTACTAAAAGGAAAAGATGATCACAACTTGGGCGGCGCTATTGCACGCGGAGAAGTGGTTATTTTCCGAGCATCAGAGGATCATAGCCTGGCAGGCGCAGTGATCTTGCAGCAGCAGCCCAGTGCATGGGACCGTAAGTTGTGGGGACTAGACGAAACGGATTCTGAAGGAGGAACCTCAGTATATCTGCATCGTTTGGTTGTGGATCGCGATAGCACTGGGAAAGGGCTAGGCCGTGAGCTGATGCAATGGATTGGACAAGGCATCCACTTCACAGGCAAGGATCGAATTCGTTTAGACTGTATTGCGGGCAATGACAAGCTTAGCGAGTTTTACAGACAATGCGGTTATACGTATATAGGCGAAACGAACGGCTATAATATTTTTGAAAAGATGCTAACAGAGATGTAGAAAAATAAAATCTGAGCTGAGCAAAGGGACGTCTAGACAGATGTCCTTTTTGTTTTTTTAAATCGTGTCATTCTATCCCGATATACGTCTAATTCCGAATTAAAGTGTTTTATAAATAAGTTTATTCATTAATTAAAACATCATAAATGAATGTTATAGGTATATATTACGTCATATATATTGAAATTTCCTCCTGATTTGTGTTACAACTTTAAATAGACATATAGATTAATTCAGGCATGTATCTCGATAAGTGGAGGGAATGAATTTAATGCTGAAAAGAGTGTACTCATTTAACGAAGGTAAGTTGGGGATGAAAGCGCTACTAGGAGGAAAAGGCGCTAATCTCGCGGAAATGACGACACTGGGTCTCCCGATCCCTCCCGGCTTCACGGTGACCACCGAGGCGTGCCGAGCCTACTTTGCTTCAGGCGGCAAGCTTCCGGAGGGCTTATTGGGGGAGATCGTAATCGCCCTGCACGACATTGAGGAAGCGCAGTCGGCTATATTCGGAGATACGGAGCGGCCTTTGCTGGTATCTGTCCGTTCAGGCTCGGTAACCTCAATGCCCGGTATGATGGATACGATTCTGAATCTGGGTCTGAATGATGAAACCGTGCGTGGATTGGCAGAACAGTCGAGAAATGAAACCTTCGCCTATGACTGTTACCGCAGATTTATTCAAATGTTCGGCGAGGTCGTGCTAGGGATAGACTCCATCCATTTTAATCAGCTTCAGGAGCAGAGCAAGCAAACCAACGGGCGTGTCAGTGACCAAGAGGTTAGCGCAGGAGAATGGAAGGAACTGATCGCAAATTATAAAGATCTTGTCGCAGAGCGGAGTGGACAGCCGTTTCCACAGGATGTGTATCAGCAACTGCAACTGGCGGTGGAGGCTGTATTCCGCAGTTGGAACAATATGCGTGCCAAGGTTTACCGGAAGGCTTTCGGCATTCCAGATGAACAAGGAACAGCAGTGAGCATTCAGGCCATGGTGTTTGGCAATCTCGGCAACGATAGCGGAACCGGAGTGCTCTTCACCCGCAATCCCTCCACAGGTGTGAAGGAACTGTACGGTGAGTATATGGTAAATGCTCAGGGAGAGGACGTCGTGGCAGGAATAAGAACGCCTAACCCTATTCCACAACTTTTGGAAGAGCTGCCGCTAGTCTATGATCGTCTGGAAGAGCTGGCCTCATTGCTGGAGTGTCATTACCGGGATATGCAGGATATCGAATTTACGATTGAAAAAGGCAATTTGTATCTGCTACAGACGCGCAGCGGCAAAAGAACGGCGCAGGCGGCTGTAAAAATAGCTGTGGATCTGGTGGAGGAAGGGATTATCAGCAAAGAGGAGGCTATCCAGCGGATCGAACTGTCCCACATGGACCAGCTGCTGCATCGCTCCATTGATACTTCCACACCGCTGGAGGCAATTACCCAAGGTTTGCCAGCCTCGCCTGGCGCAGCGAGTGGGCGTATTGTATTCGACGCGGATACGGCAGTGAACTGGACGAAGGATGGGCAAAAAGTCATCCTGGTCAGTGTGGAGACCTCACCCGATGATGTTCACGGAATCATTGCCGCCGAAGGGGTGCTGACGAGTCGAGGTGGGATGACCAGCCATGCTGCTGTGGTTGCAAGGGGCATGGGTAAACCCTGCATTTGCGGCTGTGACGCGCTGAGCATTGATCTGAGCAGTCGGAGCGTCAGTATCGGTACCCTGACCTTTCAGGAAGGGGAGGATATTTCACTCGATTCGACCACCGGACAGGTGTACCAAGGCAGTCTGTCGCTCAATGAGCCGATTATTACACCGGAGTTACTGAAGCTGCTGGAGATTGCGGACGGCATTCGGACGTTGAAGGTCTACACTAATGCGGATACGCCACTCGACGCAGTCAAAGCCCGTGAATTTGGAGCCGAAGGCATCGGGCTATGTCGGACGGAGCATATGTTTTTCTCTGGCAATCGTCTACCTATCGTTCAGGCGATGATTTTGGCCGATGATCAGGAGGAGCGGATTCTTCATTTGAATCGTCTGCTCCAAATGCAACAATTTGACTTTGAGGCTATGTTCAGTGCGATGGACGGTTTACCGATGACGATTCGCCTGCTGGACCCGCCGTTACATGAGTTCCTGCCGAATCTGGAACAGCTTCAGGAGCGACATCGGGAGCTTGTGCTTTCCGGCGGCCATGCAGAGGAGCTCCAGCGTCTTAAAAGCACTATCTCCAAGGTTCATGAACTACGGGAAATTAACCCTATGCTGGGTCTGCGCGGTGTTCGGCTGGGCATTCTGTTTCCAGAGATATACGACATGCAGATTGAAGCGATCTTTAAGGCCGCGGAAGCGGCACTACGCAGGGGCGTGGATGTGAGACCGGGGATTATGATTCCGCTGGTCGGTCACTCCAATGAACTCAAGCAAATGAGGGAACTGGTTGATAAGGTAGCTGTTCAGGTGCTTAGCGAGGAATTTAAGTGGTTCAAGTATCGGGTGGGCACCATGATTGAGGTTCCAAGAGCAGCCCTGCTGGCAGATAGCGTGGCCCAGTACGCGGACTTTTTCTCCTTTGGAACCAATGATCTGACGCAAATGACCTTTGGTTACAGTCGAGATGATGCTGAAGGTAAATTCCTCGGCTCCTATATGGAAAAAAACATACTGGAAACGAACCCTTTTCAGGTGTTGGATCAGGATGGCGTAGGCAAGCTGATCGAATGGGCTGTTGTCAAAGGCAGGGCAAAAAAGCCTTTTCTGGAGACAGGTATCTGCGGCGAGCATGGCGGGGATAGTGAGTCTATTCTCTTTTGTCACCGCAGTGGACTGGACTATGTCAGTTGCTCACCGTACCGGGTGCCATTTGCCCGCATTGCCGCTGCCCAAGCAGCTTTGCTTGTCAGAGCGGAGCAACCTGAGGGATCGTTGTCCGCTTTGTAGCTTATTAGCATATTCAAGGCAGCCTTGCTTCAAAGGCTGCCTTGTTCGTTTTACAGCAACATTGATATGCAGATCTCGTCGAGAACAATAAATTTTATATAGAAATGAAAATGGGGATATCGTGTCTCGCCCTCCTACATATGATGATAGGGAAAGTTTTGTAAGCGTTTCAAAAAAAGAAGACATACAACCAAGTGAAGCTACAGGAGGCGGTTAAGGTGGACAATTACATGAGCTGGATAAAGATTGGATTTTTCCTCAGCGTTCTGTTTTTGCTTGCAGCGGCATGCAGTACCTCTCCCAAAATAAAGAACACAGACGGGCAAAAAGTGCGGCTTACGATGCTGGCTTGGGGTAATCCTGCGGAGGTGAAGGTGTATCAGCGGGCGCTGGATGCATTTGAAAAGGAAAACCCATATATCGAGGTTAAGCTGGTGCCTGTGCCGGGAGACCAATATGAGCAAAAGCTGCTGACACAGCTTCAGGAAAGTCGCGGACCGGATGTGTTTTATGCGTATGAACCGACGATTGCGCGTTTGATCGGGGCGAAGCAGGTGCAGCCTTTGGGTGAGTTTTTAAATAGTGATGCGAGTGATGTGAAGGCTGAGGATTTTCCGGAAGGATTGTGGGGACCGGCAAAGTGTGACGGGGAAATCTATGGGGTCACTCCCGACTCCAACCCGATGGTCATGTATTACAACAAAAAGGTATTTAAGGAAGCAGGCGTGAAGACGCCGCAAGAATACTATGACGAAGGCAAGTGGAACTGGGATGCTTTTGAGGAGGTTACATCCAAGCTGAAGGCAGCTGGAAAGCAGGGTTATATTGCGGAAAACTGGTGGGCTCACTGGTATTCATGGGTGTGGTCGAATGGCGGTCAGATCTTTGATGAACAAGGCAAATATGTGCTGGACCACAATGAAAAGGGCAAGGAAGCCTTCAGTTTTATGTACGATATGGTGAAAAAGGGAAATGCGGTATATCTCGGCTCGCTTCCCAAAGGGCAAGGGGCTGACGCGATGTTCATGTCCAATCAAGTCGGCATGCTGGCGGCGGGAAGATGGCTGGAGCCCTTGTTTAGTCAAAATAAAAGCCTCGACTTCGATTATATCTACTGGCCATCCAATACCGGTAAGAATGAGCCCGTCGCCATTCCGGTTGCCTATGTAGCTGTAAACAAAAATAGTCCGCATGTGCAAGAGGCCATGAAGCTGGCAGCATTCTACGTCTCTGTGAAGGGGCAGGAGGCGCGGCTAGTTGAAGGCGGGAATGCCATGGGTACACTTGCTGCGGCAGATGAGAGCATTAAGAAAAAGGCGACAATTGAGCATTCCAGCTATTTGACTGAGGGATGTAACATAGGGCATGCTCATGGATCTGCACTGGCCTATGATGCTCAGGTGCCGGGGTTGAACTCGGATATCACGGAAACCATCGACCTGATGTTTCTGGGCAAGCAGGATGCTGCGGCAACCATTGAAAAGTTGAATCAGATCATATCCAAGGCGGTCAAGTAGGCACGGGATGGGCCGTGACCGGGGAGGAAGGTGACAAGATGCAGAAAAAGCATCAAGCGCTGTGGGGCTGCCTTTTCATTGGCCCCCAGCTTCTGGGTCTGTTAAGCTTTTGTTAAAAATTGTTTTCCAGGTTCTGATTAGTTACCCCTTAAAAAGTCAGAGTTTCGCCTTAAAAACAAGCAAGGAATTCGAGTCGCCCATGTAGAAGTTGTTGTTGTCGAGGGAAAAAAGATTCCAAATAAGTCGTCTCGTGCTACGCCGTATTATGAAGGAAACCCGTCTGAAGATGAATTGCCCGTCCCCGTCATAGAATCACATATCAAGCAATTCGGTAAAGCGCCGCAGGCTGTAGCCACCGACCATAAATTTTCAACACTTGTATCTTAACTGTACAAATGAAGGAAGTGGTATGCCGTGAAGGTCGTAATTTGTGAAGACGAATGTTATTGGCGCGATGCGTTAAAAGCGTCTATATCTCGGTGGGCTTTAAATAAAAATATAGAGCTGCAATGTGCTGATTTTTATTCGTCCCAGAAATTAATTCAATATCTTAATGCTCACATAGATATAGACGTAGTTTTGCTCGATATTTCGCTAAGTAGTGAAGAAGATATTGATGGGATGACTACAGCAAAGCATATCCGAAAAATGGGCAATCGGGTACCTATCATTTTTGTTACCGTTGATTCTGCTCGTGCTATTGACGGATATTTAGTGGAAGCAATGGGCTTCTTGAAAAAACCTATTGACGAGAAGCGACTTTCGCTATTTTTGGATAGAGTAGTGAAGCAAAAAAAACCGGAGCGAGTGTTCACTATCATAGCAGAGTCCACCATAAATAGTGTTCGTCAAAGTGATATAGTTTTTGTGGAAGTGAATAATCATACGATAATCTATCATACAACAAAAGAGGAAATCTATCTTAGAGGAACCTTAAACAAAGTGATGCAGTTATTAGGCTGTGAAAATTTTATCCAGATACATAGGTCGTATGTAATTGCAAAATCTAAAATCTACAGAGTAAAAATAACTTATCCATATTCCGTCGATATTTTTAATGGTCATGAGATTACCAATCTCCCTGTGAGCAGGAATTATATTACTAACCTGCTTGAGGTATATTCAGATGATGTATTGCAGTGAATATTATAAATACAGTATGCTTTCTTGAAGTCTTTTGAACGAAATGTAGCGTCGTACTGATACCCTTGGCGTAATCAGTCCTATCATCAGAAAGGCATGCCCAAATTAATGAAGGGTGCCGCGAAACAGCTAATTTACAGCTGGTTTGCGACACCTCTTTTAGTTGTCCGGACGGAAATTTACTCGTATTTCATGCTGTTTACGACATCAACATACTATCTACGCCAGTCCATTGAAATTTCTTCTGTACTATTTAATAATCTAGACACAACAGAAAAAACGATTGACTCATATTCAAAACTACGAAAGGAGAATGCGAGTGATATAGACTTTTACGTTATGCATCTTAGAGATGATCATGTAGATGACTTCCTAGAACGAAGCTTACTAATTTTTTGAAAATAAGTATCTCAATCGTGAAAGGAGTACATTATGAAATTTGTCAGAAAAAGTGTTAGTTTTATTTTGGCAATACTGCTCATGTACAGTGTTTCAGTAGTTCCCTCTTTCGCGGCAAGTGAAACAACGTCGCAAGCGGCTAAGGAAGAGACGAAGAAGGCAGAAATTCAATCCATGTCCTCGATACCGTATTCTGCAATGGATACTCAAAAATTTGAAAATCTAGATGAAATATCTCCGGACGAAGCGAAAAAGATTTCCACAGATTCAACCCAGAGCAGAACCGTTAAACCGCAAAGCGCATGGGGTATCTCTGAACCTGTATTTGTAGGAGATGGCACTCTCAGTGATTCATTTGATAGCTACGCGGTTTCTCTCACTGCAAAGCAGCTATCATTCCTAAAGCTGGATTCCAGCAATCCAAATCTGTTGGCTATTCTGTACAATGTCAATGCCAACGGCTCGTTAGGCAGTTCTACTGGATGGGGTGTTAAAGCAAACGGAGGTCAAGCATACATTAATATCCCGGCAGGTAAATATGCGATTGTAATTGGTTCTGCGACAGGTGAAGAAAAAGGCAGCTATAAATTGATGTGGAATGCTTCCAATCCATCGGGTGCCTCTGCCATTATCAATTGTACAGCTGACCTTTCCAGAGTCGTATTGTATTATGATCTTTCAACGATCCGCAGCAACGGAGATAATATCTTAACGGGACTCAATTGGGAAAACCACGAAACCTGGTATACCCCAAATGGGTATTCCGCTAGAGATATGAGCATTTCAGTAGCTGAAGTAAAGGGCGTATATTTGGGGTCGTTCTCCAGTAGTGCACCCTATTCTGCTCCAAATGCATTACTGATTGAAATCAATAAGGGGTCATGGCTGTATAGTAACAGCTATTATCGTAATGTAAAAGGAGATGTAACCCATATTATGGATTACACCGATCCTTCGGGTCTTCAAACTCCGAGAACCTTTGGAACAGGGGAAGCCGATTTTTCGTATGGTCCTAATTACATCGTTATTAATTTGGACACATTCCAGGTTTGCGAGTTCTTAAGTCCATTCAATTATTTTTATACTTCAGATGGTGGCCGCACCTATTCGCTTACCAAGCTACAAAAAATATCTTAAATCGAAATCTTCATCATTGTCTAAAAGCAAATTATTGAAGGCATCACCTTGATGGGAGTTAAGGAGTAGGGGCATTCCTCTACTCCTTTTTGTATTTTTTTCGGTACTGTAGCGGGGTGTGCCCGGTAAGATGCTTGAATACACGACCAAAGTGAGCAATGCTGTCAAAGCCCGTTTTTTCAGCAATGGAGGTTACTTTCCAGCTCGTTTCTCTCAAATACGCACGAGCCTGCTGCACCCGCACATCCTGAAGATATTCTACTAAAGTAAAACCTGTTGTCTGCTTGAAAATACGGCACAAATATGTGCTGCTAATATAAAAATGCTCAGCCAGCTGATCTAGCGACAGGCTCTCGTCATAATGAGCATGCAGGTATGCAATGACCGAGTACACGCGCTGCTGCTTTTCGCTACGTTCCGGTGCAATGGTATCGGCAGTGGCCGATTGTATGCGCCGGATGCGGATAATGAGCTGGAGTAGCAAGCTTTGGAGATATAGTTGGCGGTAGGCATGTTCTTGGTGGTATTCATCTAGCATTTGCCGGAATAGATGCTCCAGCTCGCATTGTTCTTCCGCGGAGGGGCGAAGCAGAA
The DNA here is from genome assembly GCF_900116035.1 of Paenibacillus sp. cl130. NCBI lineage: Bacteria > Bacillati > Bacillota > Bacilli > Caryophanales > Paenibacillaceae > Paenibacillus > Paenibacillus sp. cl130. The sequence continues at coordinate 88,116 of NZ_FOYG01000009.1, read as the reverse complement.
AGCTTTTTTCTGGCAGAAGAAGCTGGTTCTGATCGCTGGAGGGAGAGACATTCATTGACGAGGCTGCAAATTCTTCATCAAAGTTAATCAAAATCCGTTCATGGCTACCACTACCCTTGTTACTCGTACGGTGAAAATCATGTTTGCTGATCCAAATCAGATCGCCCTTCTGGAGCGCGTATACCCGCTGATTAATGTAGTAGTAGCGCTCTCCTGCCAGCAAATAATAGATTTCGTGCGCTTGGTGGACATGGTCGGCAGACATGCTGAATGGCACCTTCCGCAGTGCTTGCTCGATGGCAAAACGGGGTGTAGCGATCATATCGATAGTCTCCTTTAATAAAAAATGCATAAGGATAATATATGTACACTTTACGGGAAAAATCATAATAAAAGCGAAGATTTCGCTCTTTCTTATACTATAAAATAAAAGCAATTCATGTAAAGGGTGTGAACCAATTGCCTAAAATCAAATATGCACTTGTGGGTACCGGAGGAAGAGCCGAATTTTTTTACGGTGAAGTTGTTACCGTTTTCAAAGATACCTCGGAGCTGATCGCGTTCTGTGACGTCAATCAGACGAGAATGGATTATGCCAATCGGCTGTTGCAGGAGAAATACGAGCATGAGCCGATTCCGACCTATAAAGCTCACGAGTTTGATCGGATGATCGCGGAGACGAAGCCAGATATCGTCATTGTCACGACCATTGACCGGGTGCATCATCGGTATATTATCCGGGCGATGGAGCTGGGCTGTGATGTCATTTCCGAGAAGCCGATGACGGTGGATGAAGATAAATGCCAAGACATTTTGGATGCCATAGACCGCACGGGACGGAAGCTGCGCGTCACCTTTAACTACCGCTATGCGCCACACAATACGAAAATCCGTGAGGTCATCATGGACGGAACGCTCGGAGAGGTGCTGTCGGTCAATTTCGAATGGCTGCTGAATACACAGCATGGCGCGGATTATTTCCGTCGGTGGCACCGAGACAAGCGCAATAGCGGCGGTTTGCTGGTGCACAAGTCGACGCATCATTTTGATCTGATGAACTTCTGGCTTGGCTCAAAACCGGAGACGGTGTATGCGATGGGGGATCTGAAATTTTACGGACGGGAAAATGCGGAGCAGCGTGGCGTGACGGATTTTTATCAACGAGCTTACGGCAGCAAGGCAGCGGAAAATGACCCCTTTGCGCTACACCTGGACCGTAACGAGCATCTAAAAAGCATGTATCTGGACGCTGAGCATGAGGATGGCTATGTGCGGGATCAAAGCGTATTTGGCGACAATATCAGCATTGAAGATACGCTGAGTGTCATGGTGAAGTATCAGAACAAGACGGTGATGAACTATTCACTGAATGCTTACATGCCTTGGGAGGGCTTTATCATCGTATTTAACGGCACGAAGGGACGGATGGAGGTTCGGGTATCCGAGCAATCTTATGTTAATTCCGGCGGCAGCAAGGCAGATGAGGGTGCGCTAAAAGAGAAGACCATCACCATCTATCCCCACTTTGCAGCACCTTATGAGGTCGAAGTGGAGGAAGGCCAGGGTGGGCATGGCGGAGGAGATCCAGTTATGCTGCGTGATATTTTTGATAAGCCAGCAGAGGATCGGTTTCATCGTGCGGCCTCACATATCGACGGTGCATGGTCCATTTTAACAGGCATCGCCGCCAACCGTTCTATGCGTACAGGTCAGCCGGTGAAGGTGGAGGAACTGGTGCGCTTGTAATAAGCAGTAAATTTAATACCGAAAAGCCCCCTCTAACTAGATGAATAGAGGGGGCTTTTGGGTTGTATTTATATATAGAATGCACCTTACATCTTACGGCACTTTATTTTATTATTTATCGGCAGTCAGTTCCCGGGTTCCCAGCTGTTGTACAGGACGATGGTTATCGGGGAAAATGGCAGCAAACTGGTTGATTTGGTCTGCGGACATTTCAATAGGCTGCTCCAGCACTGTCCAATTGACATGTTCTGTGCATGGCGGGGTAGTCAGCGATCCGTTGTAGCGAACGGAGTGCAGGTCTTTTGGCAGCAGCGCAGCGAGATTTATTTCTTCATCTAGAGCCGCCGCTTCTTGGGAATTATCCTTTGGTAGTTTGGACCAAATGCGGTTGAAAGCCTTGTTTTCTTTGCCACTTTGGATAAGGACCCCTAAGACAGCTGTGCTTCCGTTGTCGCTTTGATGGACAAAATGAAGCTCCATTTCAGCATTTTTACCATCTATTTGGTGTTCGCTCGGGTGATGAAAATGAAACTGCTTTAAAGTGAATTTAGTACCGTCCAGCATGATGCTATTGCTGGCATCGGCAACATTGATTTGCACAGTGTGCCCATTATTCAAAATGGATGCTTTCGTATTAGTGTAATGAACTTGCAGCGGTTGCTGCGTTTGCGATGCTTCCAAATGGGTATGCTCTATATTGACAGGAGATTGTTCGTGGCCGTTACCACAAGCAACAAAATCTTTTTCCAGCTCTCCCCAATGTTCCGGTCCCTGATCTCCTTCATAGGACCAGTGTGGGCCTTTCTGAACAACTGCATGAGCGTTGTTAGCCGATGAGGATGAAGTGCTGGTGGTACTAGAAATGGCGGGCTGTGAATTGCAGCCTGTTACCGACGCGACCAAGATAATGGAAAATATGCTGAACAGGCAACCTTTCCAGTTTTTTTTCATGTTTCTTTATCCTTCTTCCAAATAGAGTATGTGAAACTTTTTACATTGTAAATTATTGTACAAAGTTCCTACAAGGGTCCAAGGACTTAGAAAGAAGCGTTTTTCGATTAAATAGTTTTAAGTTAGATTTATATTTGTCCTTTTTGGGCAAAAATTACTATAATAATGAAGTGTGCATTACAAAATAATTCCATATCTAATTAAAGGAGAGATCTACATGAAAGCAGCAATTGTTACAAAAGACAAGAAAGTCAGTGTAGAAGAGAAACCTTTACGCTCCCTGAAGCATGGGGAAGCGTTAGTCCAAGTCGAATACTGTGGAGTTTGCCACACAGATTTACATGTGAAAAATGCAGATTTCGGTGATGTCACAGGCAGAGTTCTGGGGCATGAAGGTATTGGAAAAGTCATTGAATTAGGCGAAGGAGTAACCAGTCTTAAGATTGGTGATCGCGTAAGTATTGCCTGGATGTTCGAAAGCTGCGGTCACTGCGAATATTGCCTAACCGGGCGGGAAACGCTGTGTCGTGAAGTTAAAAATGCCGGATATACGGTAGACGGTGCAATGGCAGAGCAATGTATTGTCACAGCTGACTACGCGGTCAAAGTACCAGATAGTCTTGACCCTGCTGCTGCAAGTAGTGTAACTTGCGCAGGGGTTACAACATATAAAGCAGTTAAAGTAAGTGAAATCAAACCAGGACAATGGATCGGTATCTTCGGCATTGGCGGCTTGGGTAACCTGGCTGTGCAATACGCCAAAAATGTATTCAATGCTAAAGTTGTAGCCTTTGACATCAGTGATGAAAAACTAGAACTGGCTAAACAAATTGGTGCTGACTATATCGTTAACAGCATGAAAGAAGATCCGGTCGCCCGAGCTAAGGAGCTAACAAACGGTGCTGGTCTGGACGCAACCGTGGTTACTGCTGTTGCCAAAACACCTTTCAACCAGGCCATCGACGTTGTAAAGGCTGGCGCGCGTGTTGTAGCTGTAGGTCTTCCAACTGATAAGATGGATCTGGACATTCCACGTCTGGTTCTGGACGGCATTCAAGTTATTGGCTCCTTGGTCGGCACTCGTGAAGACCTTAAAGAAGCGTTCCAGTTCGCTGCAGAAGGTAAAGTCGTCCCTCTTGTACAAAAACGTCCGATCGAAGACATTAATGAGATCTTCGAGGAGATGGAGCAGGGCAAAATCCAAGGACGCATGGTCATCGATTTCACAAATTAAAATGATGTCCAATTCGTAACCCTTGGAATTCGGAGAGAGAAGCGCCTGCTGATGTATGCAGGCGCTCTTTTTGGCTTTACAGCTTATTCAGAATGTTATCTTCCAAAACCGTAGATTTATCCCCGTATTCTTTAATAATATGTCTTTCTCCCCAAGCACAAAGAGAATCTAAAATGCCTTTCAGACTACACCCATATTCACTAAGCTCGTACTCCACTTTGGGTGGAACCTGATTATAGCTAATCCGATTGACAATGCCGTCTTCCTCTAATTCACGAAGCTGCTGAGTCAGCATTTTTTGTGTTATGGAAGGCATCATCCGTTTTAATTCGCTTGTCCGCATCTTTCCATGTGTCAAATGACACAGAATCACGCATTTCCATTTCCCGCCGATCACCTCTAACGTCGCCTCAACAGAGATGTTGTATTTTTTCTTCCCCAATGCAGATCCCCCCATGTGTATCACTTCTGTTATACATACCTTAACAGCCTGTTTTAATCAAAAAGAACTTTATCTAGGGTACTTTTTAGTACCTATATCACTAAAAAGTACGTACTGTTCATATTTGCTTGAATAACTCATAATAACATCTGCTGGTCGAAGATTTCTATAGATAGGAGTGAAAAACATGTCGCCAGAATCAAAACGAAGTATCTGGCCATTACTGGCTCTAGCCGTAAGCGCCTTTGCGATTGGAACAACCGAGTTCATCAGCGTGGGACTACTTCCCCTGATTGCTGAAGACTTGCATATATCTGTAACGATGTCTGCACTAACTGTAACGCTATATGCATTAGGGGTTACCATCGGGGCACCTGTCTTGACTTCATTAACATCAAGTGTTCCCCGTAAAACGTTGCTGCTGTGGATCATGATTATATTTATTGCAGGTAATAGCCTCGCTGCGGTCTCTAGCGGAATAGCCTTGCTGCTGATTGCGCGTGTGATCTCAGCGTTCGCCCATGGGGTGTTCATGTCTATCGGTTCCACCATCGCGGCCGATCTTGTGCCGGATGATCGGCGAGCGAGTGCTATTTCCATTATGTTCTCCGGGTTGACCGTAGCCACAGTCACAGGTGTACCTTTGGGTACCTACATTGGGCAGCAATGGGGTTGGCGGGCTGCATTTATGGCGATTGTGGTCGTCGGTGTAGTGGCACTCATCGCCAATCTGATTCTGCTGCCATCTACGCTGCGCAAAGGGAACAAGACTCCTTTCCGCGAGCAGGTCAAACTGGTTACCAATGGTCGCTTGCTACTCGCATTTATCATTACAGCTTTGGGGTATGGAGGCACATTTGTGGTGTTTACTTATTTATCTCCATTACTTCACGACATAACCGGATTTCAACAAAGTACGGTAACGTTTATACTTTTGCTGTATGGAATTGCGATTGCCATCGGTAATGTCATTGGCGGAAAAGCAGCCAACCGCAAGCCGCTTTCAGCTTTGTTTTACATGTTTTTGATTCAAGCAGTGATCCTTTTTCTCCTGTTGTTCACGGCACCTTTTAAAACGGCAGGACTGATTACGATCTTCTTTATGGGATTGCTTGCGTTTATGAACGTGCCCGGGCTACAGGTATATGTAGTCATGTTGGCCGAAAGGTTTGCACCCAAAGCTGTCGATGTTGCCTCTGCTGTTAATATTGCAGCTTTCAACGCAGGGATAGCCATCGGAGCTTATCTAGGCGGGATTGTAACGGATTCACTCGGTCTCATTCATACGGCCTGGATCGGGAGCATTATGGTTTTCGTTGCGGTTTTGCTCACAGGCTGGAGTCGTATGCTCGAAAAAAGGGATACAACCACCATTACAGGTTAAAGCTTTTAAAAAATAGAGAGGAAGATACAAAATGACACAAAACTTACAAAGCACAACATTGTTAAACAACGGAGTTCACATGCCTTGGTTTGGCATTGGGGTATTTAAAGTGGAAGAAGGTTCGGAGCTGGTCGATGCTATAAAGGCTGCTGTAAAGCATGGCTACCGCAGTATAGATACAGCTGCAATCTATGCGAATGAAAGCAGTTTAGGGCAGGCTATTCAGGAAGCCCTTCAGGAAAATAATCTGTCCAGAGAAGATCTGTTCGTCACGTCCAAAGTGTGGAATGCAGATTTAGGCTATGAAGAGACACGAGCAGCTTATGAAGCCAGTCTGGACAAGCTGGGTCTGGAATATCTGGATCTATACCTGATTCATTGGCCAGTTCAAGGAAAGTATAAAGAAGCTTGGAGAGCGTTGGAATCCTTGTATAAAGAAGGACGGATTAAGGCGATTGGAGTCAGCAACTTCCAGATTCATCATTTGGAAGATCTCATGAAGGATGCTGAAATTAAGCCAATGATCAATCAAGTGGAGTTCCATCCACAATTAACCCAAGCCGAGCTGTTGCAATTCTGTCAAAAGAACGACATTCAAATGGAAGCCTGGTCCCCGTTAATGCAAGGCCAATTGCTCGATCATCCGGTACTGCAAGACATAGCGACCAAGTATGGCAAATCGGTGGCGCAAGTGATTTTACGCTGGGATGTGCAGCAGGGAGTTGTCACCATTCCCAAGTCTACCAAGGCGCATCGGATCGTCGAAAATGCCGACATTTTTGACTTCGAACTGACGCGCGAGGATATGGATCGAATTCAGGCGTTAAATGCCGATCTTCGAGTAGGTCCAGATCCGGATAACTTTGATTTTTAAAATTACGTTCATTATGATACGCCGTTTCCTTCTTCAGAAGGGACGGCGTTTTGTGCATGATGGGTCTGGAGCCACAGCAATCCAATCCCGCCATATGGTATTATAGGGTTATGTGAAAAGAGACGTTTTGGAAGCATATGAATATGAAAAATCTCCGGGGGACTTCATGAATAAGACGATTGCAGATATAGCCCAAATGGCTGGTGTATCCAAGAGCACGGTATCCCGTTTTTTGAACGGCGGGTCTGTCAGCGTGGATACGAAACGTAAAATTGAAAAAGTGGTTAAAGCCACGGGGTATGTGCCCAATGCCTTTGCCCAGAGTCTTAAGGCGAAGCGGACCAACATTATCGGCACCGTTGTGCCGCGTCTGGATTCTTTTGCGACATCCCATACGTTGATGGGGATTGATGAGGAGCTGCGTTCTCAGCATTATCAGATGCTGATCTCCAATACGAGCCAGGATGTTCAGCGTGAAATTGAAGCTATTTATGAGCTGGGCCGACAAAAGATTTCGGGTATCATTTTGCTGGCTGCTCAAATCACAGACGACCATCTGACCGCGATTCGTGACATCGGTATTCCGGTGTTGCTGGTGGGCCAGCAGCACGAGCAGCTTCATAGCCTTATCCATGATGACTATCGTGCAGGATATGATATCGGCACGTACGTTTTGTCACAGGGACACCGCGAAATTGCCTACGTTGGTGTTACTGAAAAGGATGTTGCCGTCGGTGTGCAACGCAAGGAGGGCTTTAGGCAGGCTGTTCGCGATGCATTGCCTGCTGAGTCTCATACGGACGATGCGATGCGAGCAGCAGGGTATGATATCAGATACTATGAGACCGGATTTAAAATGTCCGATGCACGGATTGCTGCATCCGCCATTTTGGACCATTTCAAGCCATCGTTAATGGTGTGTGCTACGGATAATATCGCGCTGGGCGTAATCAATGCGGCTTATTCCAGAGGGATTGTCATCCCGTCGGATTTGTCGGTAACTGGCTTTGGGGGATACGATATTACGGAGGTCATTCACCCTGCCCTGACAACCGTTCAATATCCGTATATGGAGGCTGGACGTGTAGCAGCGCAAAATATTATGCGGCTGGTAGAACATAAATCGGTAGAAAAAGTGACGGTCATGAATTATTCCCTTATCGAAAGAGAAAGCGTTGACAAACGCTGAACAAGTGGATTATAATTTCTTCGAAACCGGTTCCATAGCATTCGGGCACAAATGGAATCGGTTGCAAATCCATGGATGAGTATATATTTTTAATCGCAAGGGAACCGGTTCCGATAGAATATTTTTTTCATTGGTTTGGAACCGGTTCCTGAGGCGAAAGTTTTAATAAAAATGAGGTACACCTATGAAAATGACAAGAGAACAAAAGTATCGAATGATCGAGCAGGCAGAGCCCGGTGAAATAGCCAGCTTGGAGGAGAAAGTGGAGCAATGTCACTGGCGGCAGGTGTTTCATATCCAGCCACCGACAGGTTTGCTCAATGACCCCAATGGCTTTTCATATTACCAAGGTGAATACCACTTATTTTATCAGTGGTTTCCGCTCGGAACGGATCATGGGATGAAATACTGGTATCATCTGAAATCGAAAGATTTGGTCACATGGAATAGTGCCGGCATTGGCATCGCACCTGGGGATTATTTTGATTCGCATGGGGCTTATTCGGGCAGCGCACTGGAGCATGAGGGCAAGTTATATATGCTGTATACGGGAAATGCACGAGATGAAGACTGGATCAGACATCCTTATCAATGCATGGCTGTTATGGACGAGAATGGTCACATTACTAAATGGGAGCACCCCGTTATTTCCAATGTGCCAGAAGGGTATACAGACCATTTTCGTGATCCCAAGCTATGGAAAGACGGCAATAGCTTTTACTGTGTGATTGGTGCCCAGAGAACGAATTTAACAGGCTGCGCCGTCCTCTACCGATCAACCGACCTTCGTACGTGGCAGTTTGAGGGAGAATTGTGCACAGGCCTGGAGTCGTTTGGCTACATGTGGGAATGTCCAGATTATTTTGAACTGAACGAAGCGGGTGTCTTGGTCTTTTCTCCTCAGGGCTTGGAGCCTTCTGGGGATGAAAATCACAATATTTATCAATCGGGCTACGTAATCGGCAAGCCGTTGGATACCGGAACAAGAAGACTGGAGCACGGCGCATTCCACGAGCTCGATAGAGGCTTTGACTTCTATGCGCCACAGACGATGATTGACCCACAGGGGCGGCGTATTATGGTGGCATGGATGGGCCTGCCGGATATCGAATATCCCACAGATCCGAACGGATGGGCTCATTGTCTGACATTACCAAGGGAGCTTACGCTTCATGAGGGCAAACTCTTGCAGCGGCCGATCCCTGAGCTAACTACGCTACGTAGAAATCGTGAGGATCGGGTAGCTGACACGTTATTCTCAGAGAGCAAAACCTATGAAGGATTTACAGGTACGGCCTATGAGCTGATCTGTGAGGTAGATCTTTTGAGCGCTAAGGTGTTTGGTATTGAATTCCGTGCGAGTGAGACTGAGAAGACGGTGATTAAATATAATGCCGTCAGCCGCAAACTTGTATTGGACCGTTCGCAATCAGGTGAGCCTGTAGCCACTTCGTATGGTGAGGTACGGCAGTGTTCATGGGATAAAGATCATATCAAACTACATTTGTTTGTAGATACGTCTTCAGTTGAGATTTTCGTCAATGATGGGGAAGAGGTGTTCACCAGTCGTATTTTTCCGCATCCAGAGAGTGACGAAATACGCTTTTTTGCCGACAAGGGAGAGGCTCTCTTCCAGGCGGTAAAATGGGATTTTACATGAGCAGGCTAAAACATCAAGTGGTTCGTTAATCATCAAACATAACGGAATGAACGAGAGGATGAACATCATGGCGGAAAACAGAGAAATAGCTAAAGAAGTGATCCAGGCAATCGGTGGGCAAGAAAATATTGCATCTTTTGCTCATTGTGCGACGCGCTTGCGAATTATGGTGCATGACAAGGAGAAGATTGATCAGAAAAAAGTTGAGGAGATCGACAAGGTCAAGGGTGCTTTTTTCAATTCCGGGCAATATCAGATTATTTTTGGTACGGGTACGGTAAATCGAATTTTTGAAGAGGTCGAAAAGCTTGGCGTAACCGGTTCATCTAAAGAAGAGGTGAAGAGTCAGGCGAAAAAAGAAGGAAACGTCTTCCAACGCTCCATCCGTATCTTTGGCGATGTGTTTGTACCGATTATTCCTGTACTGGTTGCTACGGGGCTGTTCATGGGGCTACGTGGCTTGCTCACTCAGCCGCAAATTCTCGCTCTACTCGGCATGACGCCACAGGACATTTCACCCAATTTTCTATTATACACACAAGTATTAACGGATACGGCCTTTGCTTTTCTGCCAGCGTTAGTCGCATGGTCAGCCTTTAGAGTATTTGGTGGCAGTCCAGTGCTGGGTATCGTTCTTGGTCTGATGCTGGTAAACCCGGCCTTGCCCAACGCTTATAGTGTTGCGGACGGCTCAGCTCACCCGTTGACGATGTTCGGATTCATTCCTGTGGTGGGCTATCAAGGCTCAGTATTGCCAGCTTTCTTCGTGGGCTTGATCGGAGCCAAGCTGGAGCGGGCGCTGCGCAAACGGGTGCCTGAAGCGCTAGATCTGATTCTTACACCGTTTTTAACACTGTTAATCATGATCACTTTGGGATTATTTGCCATCGGTCCAATTTTCCATTCACTCGAAGAATGGGTGCTGCACGGAACAACGTTTGTGCTGGATTTACCTTTCGGTATTGCAGGGATTGTCATCGGTTTCTTGCATCAGATTATCGTCGTTACAGGTGTGCATCATATATTTAATTTCTTGGAGATTCAACTGCTTGAAAAGAACGGCGTAAACGCCTTTAACGCCATCATTACCTGCGCTATGGCTGCTCAAGGTGCTGCCTGTCTGGCGGTTGGACTGAAAACGAAGAATAGCAAGCTGAAAGCGTTAGCACTTCCTTCCTCGTTGTCTGCTTTTCTAGGGATTACGGAGCCGGCTATTTTCGGGGTCAACCTGAGATACATGAAGCCTTTTGTCATGGGCCTCATCGGTGGTGCGGTTGGCGGTTTTATCGCTTCGGTCTTCCATTTGGCGGCTACAGGTATGGCAGTTACGGTCATTCCGGGCACGTTGCTCTACATGAATCATCAGCTTCCGCTTTACATTTTGGCGAACTTGGCTGCTATGGTGGTAGCGTTTGTCCTGACCTGGATGTTTGGCTATAACGATAAAATGTTGGAAGAGGTCAAAACAGCGGGTTCTTCAACTTAATATCATTTCAAAATAAGCACGGATACGCATATGAATGAACTATAACGGTCGCCCTACTTTGGAGCGCTCTTGGCCCTTGTTGAAAAGGGATGCTAGAGAAGCTTCCAGGTGGGGAGACCTTTTTTTATAGACTTTATCATTACGTATCCGGTTACGTAATTTGACTTTGGACGTTAGTCCGTTTTCAAACGCTCAATAGACTGAAAATGTTCCCTTATGCCGAATGGTTGTCCATTTTTATCTGTCAGACTTCTGGAAGGAGACAAAATATTGTGCCAATGATGTAAAAATTACAAATAGTATGCACACTATGGGTATTTTGTGTGTTATTATATAAATGTTGTTAAAATTTAGTATTTGGGAGGCGATTATTCGTGAAAAAATTTCTTGTAACTATGTTAGTTGTCATGCTGGTAGCCATCGGATTGACCCCAGCAAGCTCCTATGCAGATTCCTCTTCATCGGCTAAAGAATCTTCCCCACAGTCTTTTTTTCCAGCATATTCTTCAATTGCTAATTCGGATTCACTATTGAGCGGTTTGACGCCTGAAGAATATAATGAAGTTATCAAAAATGCGAAACCCATAGAATCAATTGCTGTTGAAAAAGAAAAGACTCAACTCGATCAAAAGATTTCTCCTATGTCATTGGGAGCATGGTCATTTAGTCACCATTCTCGAGACGATGGGGCTATTTACTCTAATAAGTTTTCGGTTAATAACGCAGCTATCCTGAATTTCCATGTAGTACAATGGGCAGATGGTAGTTCTTGGTCTAGCCCTGAAGTAGGTTACCTGCTCGTGAACAAAAATTATCTGGGAGAGGTTTTTGCCGTTTATGGAAGATATACAGATGAAAATAGGGATTTTCAAATTAAAGCTCCAGGTTTTGGACAATATCAGGTAATGGTACTTAACCTCAATGATTATACGATTTCAGGAAATGGATACGTTACGTTTTAATACTATTTTATTTAACGATTATTATGTTTTTTTATGAACTCGTTATAATACTAATATTTTTTAAAATACGTAATACATCTTTTGGGAAGGGAGGTGTGTGCGTGTGAACAAGCGACTAAGAACAAGTGTTGTTGTTTTAGGTCTAACTGTTCTTATCGGAGGGGTTATAACCGTCATTCAAAGCCAAACTTTTGCTAATGAAATTAAAACTGAGGTTAAAGTAACCGGCGATTCTAAAACCAGTGTAACCAAAACTGAGACTAAGGCAACCGATGATTCTAACTGGCTCTCACCAGAGAGAAAGAAAGAACTAACTCATCTAGCTCAATCTAAACAACCCCATGTCCTGTTAACTGAGCACGGAGATTTTTATCCCGTTAAGGTTCCAAACAAGTTTCAAAGCGATCAGGTTGCAAATTTGGATAATAAGGGGGAAGAAATAACTACTAAAACAAAGCAGGTCATTTTAAGAAATTTCACCTACGAAAAAAAAGAGGAAGAAAACTAATTTTCCCAGAGAACGCTCGAAAAAATGAGCGTTCTTTTTTCTAGCTTCAAATTTAAAATTGCTTCGTATCATCTTCCCATAATCCTATTTCTGTAGTTCTAAACGATTGAGGAACGTTCATCCAGAAATTCGGACGGCGAGCAGCCTGTCAACCGTTTGAAGATTCGATGAAAATAGGAAACATCACTATATCCCACATACTCCGAAATTTCACGAATCGTTAGCCGGGACTCGGTCAGCATGTAGATGGCGGTTTTAATACGTTGTGTATGTACATGCTCACTGATCGTTTGGCGTGTTACCTCACGCAGCAGCGTCGCGGCATAATTGGGGGTTTTACGGATGGCGTCGCCAAGCTCCTCCTTGGTTACCTTTTCCCGGTAATGGTTCTGGATATACTGTTTCATATGTTCTACATGTCGCTCTCGATCGCAAGAAATGGCGCCTTTGTCCCATTCCTGATTCATATATATCATGGCCTCGGTCAGCAGACAGTCAGCCATCATGGTGTAGTAGCTTGGGTGTTCAGTCCATTGATAGTACATCGACTTGATCCGTTCATGCAGCATATCGTAGCATCCAGGTTTGATCAACAACGGCTTGTCAGTATTCAGTATAGGAAGTGTGCTGTTCGTACATGTTTTGCGGCAATGTATCACATACTTGGTATGAAAAAGCGTAGGAATGCTCTTGCCATAGTAATCCAGATGACCGGGTAAAAGCAGTGTTTCACCCTTACCGAGAATGAATTTGCAATCGTTCACCCAATATACACATTTGCCAAAGGTGACCAAAATGAACAGTAAGTCATCGTTGTCGCTATTTGCACTAGCCTTTTCATACCAGTCCACACCGTTGTCCTGCCGTATATCCACCAATGTAATCACGAAACTCACTCCCCGATGTCTTCAACATTCATTATACTGTAGTACATTCATCATACTATAGTTCATAGTCTTGGTGCACGGGTACAGGTAGAATAGAGCCATATAAGTTTAATGTAGATAGAGAAGCAAGGTGGAATAGAAAACCATACAGTAAAGACATTCAGGAGGATGACATTACTATGCTTAAAACGAAAATTATTTGTACTATGGGACCTGCCTGTGACTCCATTCATTTGTTAAAAGAAATGATTCAGGCTGGTATGACTGTAGCCCGCTTGAATATGGCTCACGGTGAACTGGAAGATCACGTTAAACGTATCGAAAATGTGCGGCAGGCTGCGAAGGAAATGAATACCTTTATACCTGTCATGATGGATATTAAAGGACCAGAAATACGGATTGGCAAGCTGAGAGAGGCATCTTGTCTGTTGAAACCAGGTAGCCAGCTCATTCTGACCACAGAAGAGATTCTAGGGGACGAGCATCGTATTTCAGTGAATTACCCGGATATGCCGAAGGACATCAAACCAGGCGACCGCATTCTCATTGACGACGGTTTGGTTGATCTGACTGTAACCTCCATCGAGGGTACGGAAATGATTTGTAATATTGTAAGCGGCGGTATTTTGAAGCCGAGAAAAGGTGTAAACCTGCCAGGGATTCATACAACCCTTCCAGGCGTGACGGAGCGAGATGTGAGGCACATCCAATTTGGGGTGGAGCAGCGTGTTGAGCTTATTGCGGCTTCTTTTGTGCGTAAAGGCGACGATATCCGTGAAATCCGTGAGATTTTGAAGGGGCATCATGCTGAGCATGTACAAATTTATTCCAAAATTGAAAATGCTGAAGGCATGGAAAACCTGGATGATATTATCGAAGCTTCCGATGGCATTATGGTAGCCCGTGGCGATCTGGGCGTCGAAGTGCCGATTCAAGATGTGCCTGTGATGCAAAAAGAAATGATAGACAAGTGTAATCTGGTCGGCAAGCCCGTTATCGTAGCTACCCACATGCTGGAATCCATGCAGGTGAACCCGCGTCCGACGAGAGCTGAAGTTAGTGACGTGTTTAATGCTGTTATGCAAGGAGCCGATGTTGTTATGCTGTCGGGCGAATCTGCTGCAGGTAAATATCCTGTCGAGTCTGTACGGACCATGGCCGCTGTAGCTGCCAGAGCAGAATCACAATTCGATTATCAGGAGCAGTTCGATAAGCGCAGAGCGCGTCAAAGCACCAACATTACCGAAGTGATTAGTCAGGGAGCGGTGAGTTCGTCCCTGGAACTGGATGCGAAAGCGATTATTACGTCGACTGCCAGCGGATTCACGGCACGTATGGTATCCAAATATCGTCCGAAGGCACCTATTATTGCGGTTACTCCGAATAATACGGTATTCGCTAAAATTTGCCTGTTATCCGGTGTATTCCCGATCAAAGGGGATAAAGTAGCTACAACGGATGAAATGTTTGAATCCTCCATCCGTAACGCGCTGAATGCAGGATATATCCATAAAGGGGATACTGTAGTTCTGTCGGCAGGTGTTCCTGTCGCTGAGGCAGGTACTACGAACTTGATCCGAGTATATCAAGTGTAAGTTAAAACAAAATATAGACAAGCCAAAAGGCGCTGGCCCTCCATGGGTTCAGCGCCTTTTTGACATGAATTCGGAAGCATCTCTGAGGGGGCATGGACTACGGCGTAAAGCGGGCCAAGTGTGTCACTGCTTACAGCCCGAACACACTTTTAGCAACGACCTGTGTCAATTCTGCCTTATGGGCTTCGTATTGCTCAGGCGTAATGCTCTTATTGGCCAGTCGTTGATCCAACTGCTCCGTTAACTGAGCTACCTGTAAATCAACAACAGCCTGTGCGTCCTGTTTATTGGATTGTGCAATATCTGCCAAGGTTTGACCGTTATATAGCGCATCATACAATTGCTCATCCGAGGATGCGCCCAGTGTTTTCAAAAGTTCATCATCCTTGGAAGCTTCATTATCCTGTACCTGAGGGGCTCTCTCTGGAGCCAGTGTAGCAGCATTAGCCCGACTTCCCCAAGTAGAAGACTGCCCAATAGATAACGCCAGCAACAGTGTACAGATGACCATAATTCGTTTTCGATTCATAAGTGTAAATCTCCTTTGTGTTTCATTCAATTTCTGACAGGGTGGAGTTTTATATGGATATCCAACGGGAGTAATGTTTATGCCTTTAGCCGATCCGGCTTATGTAGTTACCAGATTCTAATATACATCATACACACCCAATCTTAGCGCCAGCTTAATACTCGTTTAAAATAAACTAAAATAGGAGGATGTAAACAGGTAACAGCAAAAAAATTTCACCGATGCTCGTAGGAGGGCTCGTACGATGGATGTGATCTATCCTTCGGTCCCTGTTTTTTTCTTTGACCAGATTTTTCGTATCCCATGCATACAGAGCAACAGCAGAGGCAGAAAAAGGCCCATAGATAAGGAAAAAGGTGTCCATATTTTTGCATCCCAGGATTGCTGGTATGGGACATTTGGGTATATGATCACCGACATGACGATCAGGATCATTCCGATAGGGAAGATCAGCGGACGATCATCTTTTAGATTAAAGATTTGGCTAATGGCTATCATAATCGATTGCATATACAGAGCCAGCCTGAAAAAGAGCGAAATAAACCACATAGCGGCCATGATCGCTTCAATACGCTGAAGAAAATTTCCAATGTTTATTTTTTGGGCTAATGAATAGCTCGGATACATACTTCTTGCTGTTAATTCATGGCCGAAAACCAAAACGGCCAATACAATGACCACAACCAGAATCAACCCGCCAATCAGTCCCCCTGTTAAAAAAGCCCTGCGCGCTTGATCGGGCTGATCGACAAACGGAAAAATCATGAGAAAAACAATATGGGTCAGAAACGCAATACTAATAAAGGACAAGGCGGCAGACCAAATGGGTCCGCCTCCCTTCTCCAGCATCGGTTGAGCGTTCTCCAGTTTGATATTGGATACGACTAAAATGACAAAAGCTGTATACAGCAAAATGAACAAGGGAAACAATAGTTCAGCAGAACGGGCTACCGTTTCCAGTCCCAGGCGCACGCCCATCAATACAATGAGCGCAAAGAGGATATTGACCGCTTGCATCGGCGTTTCCGGCATCATTTGAGTAGTCAAAAAATTCCCCGAATCATACAACACCGCAGCAGGACCACCCAGAAAAAACATAACCATAAACAGCAGAGCAACAGACTTCCCCAACCACTTGCCCAAAAGGGTCTCCATGATTTCAATCAGGGTCATCTGTGGATACAGGATGGTAATCGTGTTGTACAGCCATATCAACAGCAGCCCGGAGCCCACTCCGACGAGTGCTGCGATCCATGCAT
Source organism: Paenibacillus sp. cl130 (assembly GCF_900116035.1). Taxonomy (NCBI): domain Bacteria; kingdom Bacillati; phylum Bacillota; class Bacilli; order Caryophanales; family Paenibacillaceae; genus Paenibacillus; species Paenibacillus sp. cl130. The sequence continues at coordinate 71,410 of NZ_FOYG01000009.1, read as the reverse complement.
CCTGTTTAGCAGTGGCGGCCATAACGGAAGGGATGACGAGGATTGCGGTGCCGATTGTAAATAATATCGTTAAGATCAACAATTGCCGTGTGGAGATTTTAACTTGCTTAGGCACCATCTTCACCTCTATCTTCACGTTTATCATCCGGCTTGTTATTCTTCTTTGTCCCCAACCTTTTCAGGGCATGTATACTGAGCAGCAGTAAGGGAAGAAACAACCCGATTGATAGTGAATAAGGAACCCATGTCTTTGTATCATAGATTTGTTGATATGTGACATTGGGATACACGATGACGGACATGATGACTAAAATCATCCCGAGAGGAAGCGCCAGTTGCCGGTCGTTTTTCAAACGAAAGATTTGGGCTATTGCTGTCACAGTAGTGTGCATGTACAGCGTGATTCTGAAAAAGAGTGAAATAAACCACATGGTAGCCATAATTGCTTCGATACGCTGTAAAAAATTGCCGATGCTAATTTTTTTGGCTAACGCATAGCTAGGATAAATATTTCTTGCCGTTAAATCAGGGCCTAATACAAAAATTGCCAGTGCAACCACCACGACCAACATTAATCCGCCAATCAGGCTGCCTATGAAAAAAGCTTTACGGGTTTGATCGGAACGATTTACAGAAGCCGGGAAGATCATGAGCAGAATAATATGAGGTATAAACACAGTGCTAACAAAGGACAGGGCAGCAGGCCAAATAGGTCCCAATCCCGCCTCTAATACAGGTTGAATGTTTTCTAATTTAATATTGGACACCACTAAACCTGTAAAAGAAATATAAAGAAGAGTAAATAACGGAAACATCAGTTCGGCAGAACGGACCAGCACTTCCAGCCCCAGCCGAACAGCCAACAATATAATAAGCGCAAAAAGGATATTTACCGCTAGAATTGGTGTTTCTGGTATCATTTGAGTAGTCATAAAATTCCCTAAATAAAATAAAACGGGAGCGGGAGCATTGATGAAAAGTGTGGTGAAAAACAGAAGACCGACGGCTTTGCCTAACCATTTTCCGAGCAGGGTTTCCATAATCCCAATCAGAGTCATCTCTGGATACAGAGCTGCAATCTTGCTGTACAAATACAAGACAAGGAGCCCGGCCCCGACCCCGACGAGCGCAGCAATCCACGCATCTTGTTTGGCTACCAACGCCATGCCTGAAGGAATGATGAGGATTGCACTCCCGATCGTAAATAAAGCCGTTAATATCATAATTTGGCGTGCTGAGATTTTGATCTGTCCGGGCACCTATTTCACCTCGTCTTATTTTATTAGACCGATATGGGTCAGGAAATCACTGAAAGGTCTATATACCGCTGTTATCCAATCCAGAGGAGTTGGAATAAGCCAGTTTAATGCCTTGGCGCAGCAAATTCCGACGGCAAAAAGGAGAAGGATGGAGAATAACCAAAGCTCTTTTTTTAACCCCTTTTTCCACATGTAGGGGACCTCGATCAAGCTGATTGCAGCAGCGGTTAGTAATATGCCCAGAACTTTCACTATATGAGACAGCATCTTGGGAAACACCTTCTTTTGTAGGGTAAGGTTCTATACAGGAGCCAGATCCCCCGCCGTATCTGACAAGGGATTTACTCCTTAATATCATTCAAAAATGAGCTGCCAATCGTGCCCAAGCGCCGAATCTTGAAATTGACCTTGATATTTACGGGTAATTCTGCAAAGTGCTCATAATCCCAATTTTTTTTAATGGATTTCCAGGTTCTCGGGTCAGCGCGGTGAATGGCTTCACCGAATCCGAAAATGTCAGCTTTGTATGATTTTTGAGCTTTTCTGACAGCCATTTTCATAATCTCTTCTATCTTTTCTTCCTCTTTCTTCTCAATGTCATAAATCGTCCCCACCTGGGTCAGATCCAGGTCATTACACTCGACTTCTCCCACGTTGGCCTCAACCTGCATTTTTATATTGACCTGGGGCTCCCCCCTATAAACGCTCCCTTTTATAGTTGTTTGGGTACGAATGATTTCCGAAACGACTTTGCCGCCTCTGGGGCAAGCTACAAAGCCGACAGAGCTCTGCACTTTGCCGCGGATGAAATTGTAGCCTCTACTTTCAGTTTCATTTAACCACCCGATTAATCGGTCTTTTCTAAATACAGCAAGTCCCGAATACTGTAAACGGCTAAACGGGTCGATCTTTTGTACATTGCTACTTGTTTCTCCCATTTCTTTATTGCCCACGATACGGAGTCCTGTCAAGACAGGCTGCATTCCTTCACTGGTGAGTGCTGAAATCAATTCATCCAAAGTTACCGTCATACTGGGTGACCAGTTTTTCTGCGATGTTTCCAGAGAGGAGAAAAGGTCATTCGCCGGAATGGGATCTAAGGGCGTCATAATTTTCAACGTATCCTCCGCGCTGGTATCCTTGGACACCACAATATAAAAATCAGTGCGGAATTGATGATCCCTGGAAAGTAAATCTAGAGATTTTGCCATTCCTTCGGTGGCTACCGACTCACCGATTACACATATACGCAGGTGAGAAAAATATATTTTCCGAGGACTAAGCGTTGTTATTTTTCGGATCGCTTCAAATATGGTATCCGCTTCCTCTGTATACAAGGTGGCTGGTGCCCCACCACCTGCTCCTTTTTTGGCTGATGCTTTTCCAGGGTCCACCACTTGGATAGAGACCCGAAATTGATCTCCTTGTTTATCGATCCCCATACCGACGGCGATGGCAAGCTCATTCAACTCCCTGCGATTCCAACAGCCCGTCAGAAGTAAAACGAGTGCAAGAATCAGGAACAGAAATGCTTTCTTCCGCTTCATGATTATCCACTCCTTTCCGACTGTTTCTCTTTTCTTCTATTTCCGTGATTTCCGGGGCGGAGTGCTGTTTCGGCGCTTCACATTCTTCTGATCGACTAACCGGGGACGTGAAATCATCATCCAGTGAGGAAACCGAAATATGGTATCTTTGGTGTCCGAAGGTATTAGAGGTGCAAAAGGAGTCATATAGGGAACGCCGAACGAACGAAGGCTGCACATATGCAGGACCAGGGCAATGCCTCCAACGATAATCCCGAACAGCCCAAAGGAAGCGGCAAGTCCCATCAAGGGGAACCGCAGCATACGAAAAGCGATGGACATATTATAGGCAGGGAGAACAAAGCTTGAAATCGCCGTAATCGATACGACAATAACCATTGCTGCAGATATGATGCCCGCCTCGACGGCAGCTTGCCCGATGACGAGTGTGCCTACGATAGAGACGGCTGCCCCGATGTACTTCGGCATACGAACTCCAGCTTCCCGCAATATTTCAAAAGTTAATTCCATCATGAGTGCTTCGATAAAGGCGGGGAAGGGAACGGCCTCCCGCTGTGCTGCCAGACCGATCAGCAGTGAGGTCGGCAGCATTTCCTGATGAAACGTAGTGATGGCAATATATAGGGACGGACCTAACAGGGAGATAAAAACTCCGGTGTAACGAAGAACCCGGATGAAGCTGCTGATGTCCGCACGCTGATAATAATCCTCCGCCGCATGCAGGAAGGAAACAAACAGCGCAGGTACGACAAGCACAAACGGGGTCCCATCCACCAGGATCGCGATTTTTCCTTCCAACAGCTCGGCGGCGATGACGTCTGGACGTTCGGAGTTGTATACTGTTGGAAAAGGGGTGAAAGTTTCGTCCTGGATTAACTCCTCGATATAACCGCTTTCGAGAATGCCGTCTACATCAATGCGATTCAATCGCTCATGCACTTCTTCGACCAATTTAGGGTTCACGATCCCTTTGATATACATGACAGCGACTTCGGTCTGGGTTACACGACCGATTTGTTTGGTTTCCAGCCACAAATTCGGATCTTTAATCTTACGCCGAATCAATGCCGTATTCGTGCGCAGTGTCTCAGAAAATCCTTCCCGCGGCCCACGGACGACATTTTCCGAGGCAGGCTCGGTGACACCGCGATCCTTCCATCCACGTGCGCTGGCTACTATTCCCTGTGTCTCACCGTCAATCAAAATGACAGCATCCCCGGACAACAGCGCGTTATATAAGGTTTCAAAGTCGATAATCTCCCGGATGCTTCCAATGGTTAGGGCATAATCTTTCAATACTTGCATGACACTAGAGGAGTTCTGGAGCCTGCACTCTACGTCTCTGGACAAGCTACTATCCAGCATCATCGATTCCATAATGAAGTCGGAGACTATATTTTTGTCCGCCAAACCGTCCGTATAGAGAATTGCAATGAGCTGGTCACCATCTTTGCCGATACGAACTTCTCTTATGATGATGTCAGTGCTGTTACCGAGTGCTTGTCTGATTTGCTGAAGATTGCTTCCGATATTCGCACTGAGCTGCTCTCCTGAATGCTCAGACTTACTTTCGCTGTGCTGGACTGGCGGCTTTTTAACTTTGTTAGGGGGGGTTCTTTTCCGAAAACGCATGAACGTTCTCCCTCTCTTTGAGGATACTTTTTAATCCAGTATGGACGCAGGGGTCTCCAGATAAACTTACTGCTGAAATTTCGATGGGGGAGATACAGATATGAAAAAAACCTCCTTCACAAAAGTGAAAGAGGTTTTAGACATCTACAACCATTACAATTTAGGGTTTTTCCCATACTTATTGTCGCCAGGCTGACTGTCTTGGCATGTGAATACAATCAAAATAATTGACCCTACCAGAGGAATCAGAGCGATTAGAATCCACCATCCGCTTCTGCCTGTATCATGCAGTCTACGGGCCAGGACGGCCAAGGATGGCAGCAGGACAGCCAAAGAATAAATGTAAGTCAATATCGGTGATAAGCCAACAAGACTATCGATCAGACTGATTACAAAGCTAACGATTACACTAAATAGGATAAACATCCAATACTCTGTACGTCTTGCTCTACCTTGGAATCCTACATAGTTTTTTAATGCATTTAAATACCATTGCATATATTTTTCACCTCCTTATAAAATCTAAACGGTTCTTTACAGTATCCGTAAAATTGTCCTTTTAGGTATATCGGCAGGAAACATATAAAATTTTACTTGTAAAATTATAACTTTAAACTAGAAATTTACGCAATACATTTATTAATGTTAATAATTCGATGAATAATTTATAAAAATATAAAATTACATATTGAATTTTCCATATCCATTGAATAATATAGAGGTACGGTTAACCGCCAGGTTTGAAACGTCCTTCTTAACAGAAGGTGCTTTTATTTTCAAATCAATTGAAAGCGCTTTAATGATGAATAGGAGGGATGAGCAACATTAAATTCGAGGCTGAAGAAGTTAATACAAACATAATCCTGACCGCTTTCTCAATATTTTTTTATGTTATCAGGAATGTTCAAAACGAGAGGAGATTGATTTATGAAGCAATCATTTGTTCGTAAAGTAACGGCAGCTTCACTGGCAGGTGCGCTGTTGTTGCCTGCTTCTTTGGTAGGCGCCGAGCAAACACTCAATTCAGATACAGATGGAATTCAAAATGTGGGGCAAACTTCCCTTCAAGCTCAAGACCTAGAAAACTTTTCAATTCAAAGTAAAAAGGCTGTCTCTTTCAAGGAGACTTCCGTACATGATCCATCCATTCTGAAAGTGAAAGACACATTTTACATTTTCGGCTCACATCTGGCGGCTGCCAAGTCCAAAGACCTCATGAATTGGGATACGATTGCTACAGGAGTGGCGAATGGTAATGCATTGATTCCCAACGTCAAAGAAGAATTAAAGGAAGCACTGGATTGGGCACAGACAGACACCCTGTGGGCAGCTGATGTCATTCAACTGGCAGATGGCAAGTTCTATATGTATTATAACGCTTGCAAGGGTGACTCACCGCGTTCAGCAATGGGCCTAGCAGTTGCTGATAAAATTGAAGGGCCTTATAAGAATAAAGGCATTTTTCTAAAATCCGGCATGTGGGACCAACCGAGTGAGGATGGGACGATCTATGACGCAACCAAGCATCCAAATGCCGTAGACCCGGACACCTTTTATGATAAGAACGGCAAACTGTGGATGGTATATGGCTCCTACTCAGGAGGCATCTTCATTATGCAGATGGATGAAAAAACAGGGAAGCCGCTCCCTGGTCAAGGCTACGGTAAAAAGCTGACAGGCGGTAATCATGCTCGTATGGAAGGGCCGTACATACAATACAGTCCGCAAACGGACTACTATTACTTGTTCCTGTCCTATGGTGGATTGTCAGCGGATGGCGGATACAACCTGCGGGTGGCTCGGTCCAAAACACCGGATGGTCCTTTCTACGATGCTGAAGGCAATGATATGATCAAGGTCAAGGCGAATCCTGATAAACCACTTTTTGATGACGCTTCCATTGAACCATACGGTGTCAAACTGATAGGTAATTACCTGATTCCAAGAGAAATTGGTGATCCGGGTACTGGACTGGGTGCAGGTTATGTGTCACCCGGACACAACTCGGCTTATTATGATCCCAAGACGAAAAAGCATTTTGTCATTTTCCATTCCCGTTTCCCGGGGAGAGGCGAACAGTTTGAAGTGCGGGTACATGAAATGTTCATGAACGCTGACGGTTGGCCTGTGGTTGCTCCTTATCGTTATTCGGGAGATGAAGATTCACTGAAAAAGCTGTCAGAAAAGGATGTCCTCGGTCAATATTCGTATGTAAATCACGGGAAGGAAATTTCGGCAAATATTAAGCAAGCCGTTAACGTCAGTCTGGATAGTGGCGGCAAGCTGTCTGGTGGAGTGAACGGTACATGGAAGTTGGGGGCAGGCAATCAGTTGGAAATTACAGCAGAGGGCACGAAGTACAAAGGTGTATTCCTGCGGCACCGTGATCCAGACACAGGTGCCAAGACGCTTGCTTTTACCGCGTTGTCCTCCAAGGGGGTTGCGGTATGGGGTTCGCTAAAGCCTGACCTGAAGGCCAGCAAGATTGTAGCTGCTGTGCAGAAGGATCTGAGCCTGGGCGATACGAGCAATGTTCTTTATAATCTGACGCTACCTACTCAAGCAGCACAAGATACCACTATTTCATGGGAATCCACCCACCCGGAGAATATTTCTGTGACAGGTGAAGTATACCGTCCAGAAGCCGGTTCTCAGCCAGTAACAGTTACATTGACAGCGACCATCAAAAAGGACAAAGCCACAGCTAAGAAAAACTTTACAGCCATTGTTCCCGGGCAGGCCCAAGGTCCTCAGCTCGCACGCTATTCGTGGAGTGAAGATCAAGGAACTTCGGTTGTCGACAGCACATACAACCAATTCGATGGTAAGACCTATGGTGGTGCTGCATGGGATAAAGACGGGAAGCTTGGCGGTGCGCTTGTCCTAAACGGTAAGGATGGTTACGTGCAACTACCAAATACAGTAACAGATGCGAAGGATTTTACCTTTTCCGCTTGGGTGAACTGGAAGGGCGGTGCAGCTTGGCAACGGATTTTTGACTTCGGCAACGGCCAAGCCCGGCATATGTTTCTTACCCCTTCCCAAGGAAACGGTGTGCTCCAGTTTACAATCCATGAGGGTACGGATCAAAGCTTGCTTTCCAAATCATCATTACCTCTAAACCAGTGGACACATGTAGCGGTTACACTGGAAGGGAATACAGGAAAGCTGTATGTAAATGGTGAGGAAGTAGCCGTTAATGACAGCATTACCTTTAATCCCAATGAGTTGCTGACGAGCGAGGCTTATCTCGGCAAAAGCCGCTTTGCCGCCGATGCTTACTTCAATGGCAACCTGGATGAAGTTCAATTGTCTAACAAAGCGCTGACAGCAGAGGAAATTAAAGCACTGGCGGAGTTGTAATTCAAATGAACTAAAATGAGCAAATAAACGCAGGGGATTGGCTTTTAGTAAGAAGTTCGTCTCCTGCACAATGTTTTGTATATTTATTTCTTGATTGCTGGTATAATAGGAAGCAACTGCGGATATAATGTTTTAAGTAGGCGTTAATGACTCACTCCCGCCGAATGAACACAGCTTTGAAGCAGCAATAGAGAACATAAGCACTCTGCATAAATTAAATTCTCCAGTGCTTGCGTTTTCAATACACTTATGGTAATATGAGTATATTGAAATTGTGACCTGAGATTCACATATTGTAGAGGGTTATTGTTTTAGGTTGAAATAACCTTGTGCAATATGTGAATTTTTATTTGTCAAAAATAAAGGTCATATAAATACATTTTGGAGGTAATTCCATGCAAACAGGTACAGTTAAATGGTTTAACGCAGAAAAAGGTTTCGGTTTCATCGAGGTTGAAGGTGGAAGCGACGTATTCGTACATTTCTCCGCAATCCAAGGCGAAGGTTTCAAATCTTTGGACGAAGGCCAACGCGTAGAATTCAACGTAGTTGAAGGAAACCGTGGACCACAAGCTGAGAACGTTGTAAAACTGTAATTTAAAATTACAGCCTACTTCAGATGCCCCGAACATAGCGTTTGGGGCATTTGTTTTTATCTGTTCACAAGACCGTTTTTGAACTGATTACATCTTATCGCTTTATAAATCATGAAGAAAGAGGGATGTTTATGTACAATTCACGGAAAAAGCCAATGGATGAGATTCCTGAGGAAATTACAACTGTCTGGAATTGCGCCAGCGATACATGTAACGGCTGGATGCGGGATAACTTCGCTTTTTCTGTCGAGCCGACATGCCCCATTTGCGGTTCTGCCATGGTGAAGGGCGAGAAAAAGCTGGCTGTTTTAAATAATACGAGCTTTAATCATACCAAACAATCCTAAACGGATAAATGTTTGTAGTGAAAGATGCCCCATAGCCATTAACGGCGCTGAGGCGTCTTTTTTGTTTTTTATAAATATGAATTATACATAAGAATGAACAGGTTTTCAATTATGGTGTGGAGGATGGGGCTAGTATGCTCAGTAAGATAGAATTAAATTCGGGTAGCGCTTCGTAAAATACACCGTGCCCGCTTCGTTCGAAAGGAATAAGCTTTGATCCGGCAATTCCTTTTTGAGTTTGGACAGCCAGGGGGAAAGGACAGACCCGATCCAGCTTGCCGTGTAGAATCCAAGTAGGCACGTGTATACATGGTAGGTCAGCGCGCAAATCAGAGTCACGCAGTGAATACAAAGTACAAGCCATGCTATGAACTGTAGCCGCGAAACCCTGATCACGTAACCAATCGCGTAAGCTCTGGCTAACGGGATTCGCAAACAACATCTCGCCAAAAGAAGTTACCAGTTGTGGACGATCTGTATAGGCTTGTTTGATGAGTTTATCTACCTCTGTGACAGGAGTACCGTAAGGGAAGTCGCTGGTTGGGGTGAATCGGGGCGTAGCTGCTCCGATCAAGATCAACTGATTGACGCCAAATCCCCGGTGCCTGCTCATGTAGCGTGTGACCACAGCTCCCCCCATCGAAAAACCGATCAGCCGTACCTGGTTTAACTGAAGCGCCTGCATAACAGCCAGCAGATCGTCCGCCAATCGATCATAATTGTATCCATGCCATGGTCGATCAGACTTGCCGAACCCCCTAAGATCAACCTGAATACAGCGATACCCGTAAGCAGGCAACAAGGCGGCCTGATATTCGTACATTCGGTGATCCAGCGGCCAGCCGTGAACCATCAGAACAGGGATGCCTTCTCCAATATCCTCGACATACAGCTTCACGCCGCGTTCCACCTCAATATAATATCCCATCGTGTTCACCCCTTTAGAAATCACGAAATTTCATTCTCTCTCACATATATGTAGCCAGGGCTTAGCTCATTCGAAAAAGGGATGAGACTGTCACGATATAAGCATATATTATGTTAAAAAATGTATGTCATCCTAGATAGGGATGGGATATAATTATGGAATGAAACAGCATCGGGAGAGTGGAACAATGACACCATCAAAAACATTAAAATGGATTACAGGCGGATTGGAGCTGTTTTTAGCTATTCCCGTTTTGGGCGGGCTGCTCGTCGTAAATTCCGCGTATACTATATTGTTCTTTATGCTGATTTTCCACATTGTTACGTTGGTGCTATCGGTGACGAATAGAGAGTCTTATTATGGATCTATTTTAGGGATCGTGACCTCGGTTATTGGATGGATTCCGATTGTGGGCTGGTTGATGCATTTGATCTCAGGCATATTTTTGATGATTACCGCAGCCCAGCAGCCGCGTGATCAGTATCGTAATCGCAATCCTTATGATGATTATCGCTACTAGGGGATGTGTGGCGATACAAAGATGAAAGATCCTGTTGAACAGGGTCTTTTTTTATTTATGAAATCTCCCCATGATTATGGTGTTGTAGTATTTGCCATCTGAAAGAACCTTATCGTTTTTTAATAACCCTTCGATCTCAAATCCATGTTTTTTATAGAGCTCAATGGCTTTATCATTCGTTTCCAAAACTTGTAGAGTTATTTTCTTGATGCCATTGGAGTCAGCCCAAGAAATAGATTTTTTTAAAAGATTCGTCCCGATCCCATAACCCCAAAAATCCTTTAGTACGCATACGCCAAATTCAACTTTATGAGAGAATCTGCTCAGAACATGGCCCTCACATCTTGAAAAGCCGACGATTTTATCATGAACTACCGCAACTAAAAATAGGTTTCTGTTATTCTCTGTATCTGATTCAATGAGCTGTTCAAAACCGGATGTACTTATAAACGCTTCTCCCTTCTCTCTGTCTAAATTTTCAGTCTCTCCATCAATCAGCAAACGGATTTCAGACAAATTCTTCGCATCTTGAATCATGGCAGATCTGATCGTATAGCTCATTCCTCGTATCTCAAATTCCTGTTTATTTATTTTCATTACATTCTCCTTATTATGAATTTTAGTGAAAAATGACCTCTGGATCATGTTAGTCTACCACATATTATCTTGTTTACATGACAAATAAGCTTGTCCCCTCCTGTTGTATCAGCAGCAGGGGACAAGCTTATTGATTTCTCAATCCGTACAGGGAAGCCGGATTGAGATTTATTATACATGGGTGGATGTGCCAGATTAACAAATGGTTCTTATGAATGCGACTTATTGAGCTACGGCTTCTTGGAAAACGGGAGCTGTAGCTATTTCTGCTTAGCAGGAGCCTTGGCTGCATCACCTTGAGCAGGAGCTTTACCTGCATCCGCTTTACCGCCATCTACTGGTGGTTTGGAGGGTTTTACGCCATTCACCATATCTGTCATCATTTTTTTTAGATTAGAGACACGTTGGTTATATTCAGTTGCCGTAATCTTGCCGTTTTGTTTTTCCGTAGCCAGTTTCGCTTTCATATCTGAAACCATCACATCAATAACGGAATTTACGCTCACACCTTGTGCTTTGGCGATTGTAGCAAGGGATTTACCTGCTTTCAATTGTGTATCCAACTGACTGGAGGACAATTTCAATAATTTCAGGAGATCTTTGTTCTCAGCATAGTTTCCTCCTGCGATTTTAGGGCCGTTAGCATCACCGGGGTTACCCTTAGGTGCCTGTGCTTTGTCTGCGATGGGAGCCTTCTCAGGTGTAGTTGAAGCAGCATGGGCTGCGCTTGTGGAGTACAGTGCCCCGCCTCCTAAAAATGCCAAGGCCATCGTTCCGGCCAAAATTGCTTTCTTGGTGCTCTTCATCTTCATTTTCCACCTTTCGGTTATGGTTTGTTTGGTACGTGATACATCATAAGGCATCAACTTGAATGCTATCTGAGTGCAAGCTGAGCATTTACTGAATGAAATTTGGAAGCATGACTAACATTTTAGTAAGATGGTACTTGTATCACGTGTATTAAGTGATATAATACACTACAGGCACGATAGATGCAGCCGATTAGGGGGAAACACCCATGGAAGAACAACGGGTTGGCTCGTTCCGATTTTTAATTGACTTCAGCCAGCCATTATATGAGCAAATATTAAATCAAGTACGAAGCTCCATTGCTAAAGGGGAGATCGAAATGGGAAGCAAAATGCCATCTGTTCGTGATCTGGCGCAGGAACTACGCATGAATCCGAATACTGTGATGCGGGCGTATCAGGAGCTGGAGCGGGACGGATTGACTGAGAAGCGGCGCGGGTTAGGCACTTATGTTACTTCGTCCAGTGAACGGATTGCCAGCTTTAGGGAACAATTGGCTATAACGTATATAGATCAGTTTCTCGGACAGATGAGCAGTCTGGGGTTATCGTGGGAAGATGTACAGCAGTATATAAGAAGCAAACAGGACGGAAATGACGAGGAAGGAGGCGAAGGGGCATGACGGAATCTATTGTGGTTGCGAGTCATCTGACGAAGCAATATGAAAGTAAAAAAGCGCTGGATCACTTGGATGTCGTCATTCCGGCGGGACGCATTGTAGGGGTGCTTGGACCCAATGGCTGTGGGAAGTCCAGCTTCTTTCGAGCAATCACCGGATTAATTCGGCCGGATGGGGGCGAGCTTCAGGTATTGGGGCAAAAGCCAGGTTGGGAAACCAATCGTGGCATATCCTATCTGCCTGACCGGGCTCGCTGGTACCCTAATCATACGGTGCAGCAGACACTGGAGTGGGGGGAATCCTTTTTGCCTGGCTTCAATATAAAAGATGCCTATAAACTTGCTGATCATATGGACGTGGAGTTGGAGTTGAAAATGGCCGGGTTGAGTCGCGGACAGGAGGCACGTGTGCTACTGATTTTATGTCTGGCGCGTGAGGTTCCGCTCATGATCCTGGATGAACCGTTTGCGGGCATTGATGTCCTCTCCAGAGAAGCGATCGTGGCCGGGATTATTGATTATTTGGAGGGCCGCCAGCAGTCTATACTCATTAGCACGCATGATATTCAGGAAGTGGAAGGCTTGTTTGACTACACGGTCATGATGGACCGCGGACGGGTCATATGGTCTGGTGATTCGGATGATCTGCGTGCAGAGCATGGCTCGCTGAATCAGGTGTTCCGCAATTTGTACAAAAAGGAGTGGAAGGCGTGAATTCATCAGGGCTGTTCAAAGATTTGATACGCCATGAATTTCGAAATAAAGGAAGCTGGAGAAAGCAGAGCCGCAATCGACTACCGAGATCGTGGAGACTTGTGTATTTCTCATTATTTCTAATTGCGGCGTTCGTTATTTCCTTGTATTTCGCGCTTCATAACCAACTCGAATTGACAAGGCTGTGGTATGTCACCCTGGGTTTGCCGTACATGATCATTTTCATGGGTGTGGGAAGTCTGAGAAGAGAATGGGAGAATGACACCTACGGATGGTGGCTGACTCTGCCCTATCCGCGTATGTGGCTGATTAGCGCCAAATGGATTGCTGCTATTTTACAAGCCGTGGTCGTGACCTTGTCCCTGTTTGTGGTAGGTTCTCTGTACGCGCTGTTCATCTCATCCACCATCCAGCCTTATACGTTTGCGGATGCAGCGTCCTTTATTATAGCTGGATTGAACTGGTTTGTGATGATTATCGCCTTCACACCGTTGGTTATTGCGCTGGGTCTGCTGACGGCCAGTACCAAATACAGCACCTTGCGGCCGATTAGCCCGATACTCTGGATTCTTTTGATGGGTGGCGGGAGTGTCTTTTATTGGTCAGGCGATCAGGGGCTTTATGAGCAGTTTGACCATGTTCAAACAGGACAATGGTTTTCTTTTACCTGGCATTTCCCGATTGCGGTGTTGATCAGTTGGGTTGCTGCATATGTATTAATCCGCTTGAGCGCTTATCTACTGGAGAAAAAACTGTCGATTTAGGCTAGCGTATCTATAGGATCTATGAGGAAGGAGTTTCACCATGACGACGATATTTATATATGCATTGTTGGCTGTTTTGGTGGGGCTGATGATCTGGTTGAGAACCAAAAGACGAGGGGGGCCGGTAAAAGGAAACGGAATCCGGATTCTGCTCCCCTTGTTTATCGCATTCCCGCTTATGATGATGTCTGTGTACCAATTAATGCATATTCCCGGTCAAACGTATGCGCCCCCCGCCTTTTGGGAACTGCTGGTTGCCGGGCTATTAGGGGCTCTGTTTGGCTATGTTATTTTGCTGCATACGGCGTATGAAAGACGGGATGACGGTCGTATTTATCCCAAGCCGAACCAATATTTTAAATATATTATTATCGCTATTATCTTGATTCGCGTTGTTTTGACCCAGTACCTCAGTAGTCTGGGTACGACTGAAATTAGCATGCTGGCAATTACGATGGCGCTGGTGTATATCTCAATCTGGCGAATTGGAAGCTTTATCAAGTTTCGGAGAACGTTATCCGTATAACAATAGCAATGGGGTTAACAGCGGCTTACTATTCAAAAAGCGTTTATTCGCTTGATGATAGGAGCCGCTTTTTTTGAGTTTCGGCATTAGCAAATTATCATACATTGTTATTGCTCCCCATATCCTTTATTCTAAGGCTTGTGGCTTGCATTGTAGCAGTACAATTATAAATTTTTGAAAGGAGGGTTATTGAGGTTTCAAAAGATTTAAATGGGGTTTAAAGTTAGATAGGCGGGGAAAAGTTGCTTTTTGCGATTAGGTGTAACTATATAAGTTACATAAAAGAAAATTGTCTTCCATATTTTATTTTATAGGTTGAGAGGGGTTCACATTCATGAAAAAACATACGGTTACTGCTGCACTCGCTGGTTTGCTTGTTCTGTCTTCTGCTGTACCGGCTTTAGCAGCCGAGGTAAAACCTACTACGGGTATTCAGGTTTGGGTAGATGGCAAGAAGGAGGCTTACAAAATTGCGCCTATCGTGAGAAATAAGCAGGTCTTAATTCCCTTGAGACAATTGGCCTCCAGTTTGGGAATTCCAATGGATGCCAAGCATATTACGTTCAATACGGCGCGACAAAGCACGACTATCCGATATGATCAGGCGACGGTTGTACTGGTGTCAGGCAGTCCGGAAGCGCAAATCAACGGGATTAAGGTACCGCTATCCACCTCGACCCTATTGACCAAGCAAGGGGTAACTTATGTACCGGTTGATGTCGTCAAAGAAGCATGGGGCAAGCAAGTGATTTGGGACCCGGCTAGCCAAACGGTGCAAATCGGGGTGAGTAATAAGGATAAGGTCGTTGAAATCGTGAAAAGCTTTGAAACCGGAGATACGAAAGCGGCCGAGACCTGGATCAGCAAAGATCAGTACATTCAGCACAATCTGAGCTTTGCCAGCGGAAGAGATGCCTTGCTGCAAGGAATTAGCCAATTGAAGCAAGCTGGTACAAAGGTTGAAATCCATCGTGTGCTTCAGGATGGGAATTTTGTAGCTGTTCATTATAAAACGACAATTGCAGGTAAATCAAGCATTGTCTTTGATATTTTCCGCTTCGATAGCAATGGTAAAATCGTTGAGCATTGGGACAATATTCAGGACTCGGCTCCAGCTAATCCAAGCGGACGTACAATGATTGACGGAACAACACAGATCACGGATCTCAACCAAACTGAGACGAACAAAACACTGATCCGCAAGTTTGTGGATGATGTCCTGGTTGGCAAAAATCGTGCTGCATTGGAAAGCTACTATAACGGTGATCATTACATTCAGCATAACCCTCTTTTTGGTGACGGTGTATCCAATTTGAAGCAAGCATTTTCCGCAGCGGGAAGCCAAGGAGCTTCTTTTGGATATGGTCAGGTTCACATGGTTATTGGAGAAGGCAACTTCGTGCTGGTTGTGAGTGAATTGACATCATCTAAGGGAACTTCAGCCGCTGTCTATGATCTGTTCCGGGTAGAGAACGGTAAGGTAGCAGAACATTGGGACGTAGTTCAGGAGGTTCCAGCTAAAACAGAGTGGAAAAATACAAACGGTAAGTTTTAAAAAAAGTGAGTTTGGGGTATGGCCTGATTGGCACGCTTTCCCAACCGTCCTGTTCCTGTTAAAATGATGCAAACATATAACAGGGGGTTGAACGATGGAAGGCTTGAAGCAGCGTGTGGGCTGCCTGCATGCACATCACTCGAACATAGCCTATGTGGAACGAGCTTTTGCTTCTTATGAGGTGGAGCTGATACATTTTGTGGACCCTGGGCTTATGCGCCGGATCTCGTCAGACCCGCATTTTTCTGCGGACGATGCCAGTCGCAAGGTAGAAGAGCAACTAAGTTGGATTGCCCAAAGCGACATAGACGTTATTTTGATAACGTGCACGAATTATATCGTTTTGGCAGAAAAGGCTCAATTGACCATGTCTACACCAGTAATTGCGCTGGATGAGCCCTTTTTTCATGAGATATGCGATGATTTGCTGCCACGGACCTTGGTATTCACGAATCCGGCTACTGTAGAGGGAACGATGAAGCGTCTTTATCATACGGCTGCTCTGTTAGGCAAACCAGATATCTCTTCTTGGATGGAGATTAAGGTGGTGGAGGACGCTTTTCAACTGATTATGCAGGGACGTGAAGACGAGTATAAGGAATTGCTGGTCCGTTCGCTGTATGAGCTGAGGAAGGCTGATCCAAGCAGAGGTCTGGCTGTAGCACAGTTGTCTATGGTTGATGCTGCGTTACAGGTGGAGCTGGAGACGGGGGAAATGATTGGCAATCCCTTACGGTCGTTGACGAATTTAATTGAGGATTTATTAGGTTAAAAAAGTATAACTAAAAGAACTTCCAACCCGTGTTCTGGGACTATGGAAGTTCTTTTTTTGAGGCTGGCGAGCAGGTTACTTCTGCGTTGTTCATCACAGATTCTGTTGATCTGGGGTGATGAATGCTGCGCCTGCCGATTCTCTTTGGACAAGCGTAACGTATAAACGTTCATGCTCCACGTCTTCCCCCGCAATGATTTTGAGAACTTGTTCGGCAGCTACAGCGCCCCATTTACGTTTGGAATAGTCAATCGTTGTCAGACGGGGCTGAATATATTGCGCCAGCTCGATATTATCAAAGCCGACGATATGAATATCCTTGCCAATTGTCAGTTCTGATTGAGCCATTCGATTGTAAAAGCCCACTGCCATTTCATCATTGAGACAAAATACGGCTACAGGTTCCGAACCCGGGCCATCTTGTTGCCGCAAAATGATTTCAGCCGCCTGTTCGCCACCCGATTTCTCAAAATCGCCGTCAATTTCGATCATTTCAGCGACGCCGCTACGCTCAATGGTCTGCTTGACCGCCTGCATCCGTTGCCATGAATCGTAAGAACCTTCTGGTCCGGTAACCACATATAGCTTACGGTGTCCCAATTCCAATAAATGTTCGATTGCGAGAGCGGCGCCCGCTTTGTTATCCAGCAGCACCTGGTTAATGTTAGGATGATTCAGTTCACGGTCCAATACGACAATTTTATGTCCTCGCTCGGCATAGTTCAGTAGCTCCTGACTTTCAAACGTCTGATCCAGCACAATGGCGCCGTCGATCATGCGTTCCGGCAGCATTCGGTGAGATTGCTTACCGCTGCATACGATGAGATCATAACCCTTGCGGTTCAAAATTTCCTTGATGCCGTACAGTAAATCTCCATAAACGTCTCCACGAAAATCAGTCAGGAAAACGCCAATAATTTTGGTCTGCCTTTTCTTGAGATTACGTGCGGCGGCATTGGGCACATAGTTAAGCTCTTTGGCAATCGCTAAAATACGTGCGCAAGTTTCTTCTGTTACCTTATCGCTACCATTCAAGGCATATGAAACGGTAGATATGGAAACGCCCGCCTGTTTGGCGATATCTTTAATGCTGACCACATCGTCACCTCCTTGTCGTCCGTCTTATAATTGCTATTGTATATTCATTATTAACCACATATCTATTCCAAATGTCGTAGTTCTACACATAAGCAGCAAAGGGCGATCCCGCAAGATCGCCATCCCTTTGTTGCCTATACCAGATTTAGCATCAAAAACTCTTTATAAAATAATCTCCAGACGGTGTACACCGTCATGTTCTGCTAAGGCCTGCTCGAAAATCTCACGTTTGATGCGCAAGGCACCAGAGCGGTAGCGATTATCATCGGCTGGCACGCTTTCCAGTGGTGTCCCGTTCAATACTGCACGGCCTTGCTCACTACCAGTACGCTCTTGCAGCATGCGGTAGACGAAGGTAATTGGTTTTCCTGCAAAGGAAAATTCAAATTCCAATCCGTCGAGATGATCCGGCAGCACAGGGTCCAGGATCAGGTCTTCGCCCGATTGACGAATACCAAGGACATTCGATATGAGCTGATTCATGTAGATTCCCGGACCGCTGGAATAGATTCTCCAGCCGCCTTTGACGGGTATGGCTCCTTCACGCAGTTCACCAAACCGTTCCTGGGCTTCATAGCGGGTGTTAAATTTACCGTCCGAGCTACTGAAATAGGCGTTGCTTTGGCGCCATTCGGCATTCGGTACGGACGCACGGATGCCGACCGGATTGATGAGCTTCAAGCTGTGCCAAGCGTCATCCTTGCGTCCCAACTTGGCCATCGCTTCCGCAAAGCGGATATGGGCATGCACATATTGCAGCCCGACCTCACGTCCAAAGTTGGCCGCTTGCTCTGCACGCTTGAAGTGCGAGCTCACACCGCCATCATACTGTGCAGGGCGGTTCATCAGACGCACACCATCCGGGCAGAGGAACTGCTCACGGATGAGCTGCTCATGAGCCAATGCTTGTTCAGGCGTGAGCAGCTGGCTGATCATGCTGCGTGTCATTGGCAGCAACCGATAATGGATTCCTGTCTCGGTGTCAGACGGATGGAGCATCAGCTTAGGTTGGCCGGGCTCTTCCATATACACGAAGCCCGGAATAATTCCGCTCTCCAGCATGTAGCGGTTAAAGTCTTTACGGATGCCATTAGCCATTTGATGTAGATCTTGTGCAATCTTGTCGGCTTCGCTTACTACACCCGCGGGGGCCTGCTCCAAAGCAGCAGCAAAGTTACTAATAACTTGGTAGGTGAGTGCAACCGTCCAGCTGCTCGCCATGTATTGCTTCAGCTGAGCATTGGCTGGCTGGAGGGTATCATCCCAATCGCCGTCGCCATAGGCCGACAAATACGTATCATGAAGGAAATTCTCCCGAATATATTCGATTTCCTTCAGGGCATGTTCCATGAGAGTCGCGGTCTGCTTGGTATAATCGAAAGTATGCCGATGGGTGTAAGGTACATTTTCTCCCAGAATACTGTAATCACGGGTAGCGGTCAAATAGTCGCCCAGTACCTTGAGCGGCCAGACGATAATATCCCCATGGCTTTCTTCTTGCTGCACGTGAGTATAGTTGTCAAACATAAACCATTGCGGCCAGTTTCCGCTGTCCTCGTACTGATGGCTGAAAACAGTCAGCAGAATGGAACGAACCTCGTCGAACTTTTGCGTAGCTGAGAAATATTCCACAGGCCCCTGACACACATCACGTGTTCCCCAGGCTGCACCGCCGTATTGCTCCAGACCGTGAGGCACAGAGTAGTGAACGAGCATATTGTGGGTGTACCACCAAGCCACTGCGTTCACACGGAATAGCTCACTCGTTTCATGTTGACCCAGCGACAGATGGAAACCGTTCATAAGCTCGGCAAAATATTCCCGATAGCGCTCGCGCTCATCTTCAAAGGAAGCGTGACGCTCTTTGTGCGCTGATTCTTGCCCGGCTGAAAGCCCATTCAGCCAACCCTGCACGGTGCAGGTCCATTCGCTGCTGTCACCCAGCTCCAGCACGACTAGGGACGCATCAGCGGAAGCTGTACCCTGTAGCAGTACGTGAGCGTCGCTCACCTGCTGTAATGGAGCGCCCTCGACGTGCATTCGGTACAGCAGGTCTGGATAGGCTTCGGCACTCAGGGAAGCAGAGTCTGCCCGGAAGAGCAGGGCGTCACCTTCACGTTCCATATGAAACGGAAGCTCATATTCGTTCACATGCATAGACATTTGCTGGGTGATGAGGAACGGATAGGTTTTGCCGCTTGCCGCACGCATATGAAGCCGTACTTCTGGGCTATCGGCATTTGTATGGTTTGTAATAATGAATGTATCGCCAGCCGTTTTGTAGTACCAGCGCACATAATTAAAGCCAATCTCGAACAGGGAAGGCATCGTGAGCAGGCGGTATTTCCCTTGGACTCCGACATAGATACGCTGGCCGGATGTCTTGGGAATATTGAGCGCATTACGCGCGTTGGTGATCATTTTGTTGAAGTTTGTATTGCCGATCACGAGCTGGGAGTTGAACACCCCGTACATATAGGAGGTGGTTGTAATGGTTTCTTCCTTGCCTCCTGCGTAATGCCCGCCCATTAAAATGTGCCCATGGGGACGCTCTACACGAAGCTCTTTGGATTTGAGTACGACATGCTCATAGCTGTCCGTGAAAAAGGAAAGTAGTTCATCGCCATCCCGTTCTTCTTCCTGCCGTTTCGGGAAAAGTTGATTCACTTCGGCAGCGGTTAAGTCCAGCGTGCGCAGCGGCTCACCGATGGTTTGAGCTGGAGCCACACGCCCTGCCTGAAGATCACTTGTCGCGTGTACCGGTATGCTGGTCTCGGAAGTGTCCGCTAGAACGGCACCTACTTCGTCACGTGCCTTTGTCACCAGCTCCCGATACTCCAGCTTTGTCACTGCGGCTGGATGATTGGGCTGGAACAGACCGTAAAAAGTAAAGCGAGCTTCCCCGGCAAGTTTCACCCGCTCAGATTGCAACGCGGTATAGGCGAATTCGTATTGGTACACTTCATTGGCGAGCGAGTCACGATGGAGTGCTTCCGGCTCATTCGTTTCTTTGTACGAAAGTCCAAAGAACTGAAATCCGTCAGTCGAGTAACCAACAGTGCGGGTTAACGAGCCTTGTTGAATGTATGGGAAAGCCTGACTTTGAGGCTGGTTTTGACGTGAGCAAACGGTGTAGCCTCTTTGTTCATCATGGTAGACGGTGTGGTCAATATATTGAGACAAATAAGCTTCATTACTGCGCACAGCGGCGGTATCGGCAATGCCAATATCCTGACCGTACACGACATCTGCTTCCACGTCATCGCCCTGTAGGGTTACATCCCAGAACCATACTCCCAGGCGGCTTAGCGTGAAGGTTACCTGATAGCCTACACCAGCGGTGAAACCCTCCCAAATAATCTGCTGATCCGTTTGTCGGATGACTCCCGGTGAGCGAACTCCAAGCAGGGGAGTGATACTTACACCGGACGGACGGTACAATCTCAAGTACAGATTGTTCAAGGAACCGTCGACTGAATTGGTCAACAGCTGGTTGATCATCGTTGAGCCGTGGGCGATCTTATACACATCACCGCTGCTCAAGAAGGTAAAAGACAGGTCGCCGGCCCGCAGCAAAATATTTTGATCCAGACTTGTATTCATCAAAGGGAACGCCTCACTTTCCTGTTTATTTCACTAACCGAAAACGGCTTTCACTAGTATCTCGGCTGTTAGGTCCTGTAAAGACGGCAAATTCACCGCTGTCACTGCTGAAGCTCAAATCTGCATGATGATAGCGCAGCTGAGGCTCGGTCAATGCAAATTCCACTTCCCGGCTTTCGCCTGGGGCAAGAAGGACTTTGCAGAAATCTTTCAGTTCTTTCATTGGACGAACCGTATCACCGCTGATATCACGAACATAGAACTGGACGGTTTCCTCGACCGGACGTGTTCCTGTGTTCGTTACCTGCACTTTAATGGTCAGTTCCTGACCAGGTATAAGGGTATCGCCGGAAAGCTGTACGCTGTCATAGGCTACATCGGTGTAACTCAGTCCATAGCCGAACGGGAATAAAGGTTCGTTTGGTACGTCTAGATATTGGGACACGTAGCGTTCTTTTGTATTCGGATCTAACTGCGGGCGTCCCGTATTAAAATGATTGTAGTACACGGGCACCTGTCCGACCGATTGCGGGAATGACATGGTCAGGCGACCCGTAGGTTCGGCATCACCGTACAACAAATCGGCAATCGCCGCGCCGCCTTCACCACCAGGGAACCAGGCTTCCAATACGGCGTCTGCTTCTTCAATGACACCGTGCAGGTCCAACGGACGACCATTAAATAATACGGCTACCATAGGCTTGTTCAGCGTCTTCAGGCGCTTCACCAGTTCCAACTGGGCTTGTGGCAGGCGAATATTGGAACGGCTGCCTGCTTCACCACTCATATCGGAGTGCTCACCAAGCGCCAACACGATAACCTCTGCTTGGCTGGCTGCTTGCAGAGCTTCCGCATATTGCTCCTCAGTTATATCGTCGATAGAGCAACCTGCCGCAACCGTGAGCAGCGAGGAGGATATTTTCGATTGGAACCCGTCGACAACGCGAATAGCTTCCTCCTGCGAACCACTCCACGACCAAGAGCCCAGGATATCACCGCTCTCTGCAAAAGGTCCGATCAACGCAATATGCTGATCGCGATTCAATGGAAGAACGGAATCATTTTTGAGCAACACGCAAGATTTAATAGCTAATTCTTTGGCAACCGTACGGTGAGCTTCGCAGAACACAACTTCACGTTCACGCTCAGGGTCTGCGCCGCGTAGCGGATTTTCGAACAAGCCCAGCTTTTGCTTGAGCTTCAATATACGCATCACGGCTTCATCAATGAGCGCTTCATCCAGTTGTCCGCTGCGAACCAGCTCAGGCAGATGCCCGTTATAGCAGGAGGTCATCATTTCAATATCTACGCCAGCCAGCAGTGCTTTCTTCGCTGCCTCGCGCTCATCCTCGGCGATGCCGTGAGGGATAAGCTCCTTGATGGCGGCCCAATCCGAGATGAGCACACCATCAAAGCCCCATTCATCACGAAGCAAATCACGCATCAGGCGCTTATTGCCCGTTGCGGCTACGCCTTCTACGGTATTGAAGGACGTCATCACCATTTCGCAGCCTTCATCTAAAGCAGCTTTGTAGGAGGGGAGATAATACTCTCGCAGCTGCCAGGCGGATACATCTACAGTGTTGTAATCCCGTCCGCCTTCGCCAGCTCCATATGCGGCAAAATGCTTCACGCATGCGGCCACCCGGTCGGTATCGTTCGTCAGATCTTTACCCTGAAACCCGCGCACAAACGCACGAGCAAATTCGCTGTTGAGGTAAGGGTCTTCCCCTGTAGATTCCATCACACGGCCCCAGCGCGGGTCACGCACCAGATCGACCATAGGAGCGAATGTGACGTGAACACCGGATACAGCCGCCTCGCGGGCTGCAATGGTAGCGCTCTCTTCTGCAAGTTGCATATCCCATGAGCAACCAATGGCCAGCGGGATAGGGAAAATCGTTTTGAAGCCGTGTACAATATCTGCCATAATTAAAAGCGGAATACCCAGACGATTTTTACTCAAATGAGCCTGCTGAACACGAATCGCTTCCTTGGCCCCTGCGATACCAAGCACGGAACCGACGTTATGGACATTTTCCTCTGTGATGCCGAGAGAAGCCATGGGGCCAGTAATTTGACTATCCGTTCCCGCTTCTTCAAAGAAGGCACCCACAAGCTGTAGCAGTTGATCGACTTTTTCTTCAAGCGTCATGTTTTCTAAATAGGAATTCAGGTGTTGTTCCATCATAATCCTCCATAAGCTGTATTGTTGGTGGACAGCTCTTTTTTTTCAGATTCATGAGATTTTTTGGATAAAATTGATTCAAAAAAGTGCTGAACAGGCTAATAGCTAGTATAGAAGCATAATATTCTGTCGTATTATTAATCGAAACGTTTCTATTGTTGAACTCAGTTGGATTATATACGCTTTCAAATGGAGAGTCAAATCCAATTCAGGGGGTTTTTATAGGCTAAATAACGTAATAAAGATGATATAAACGAAAAAAAGTCGGGATTCTGAGCGAATAAAATATAATATTCCTATTGAATACGGTTTCAATTTGTTCTATAATGACTATCGAAACGTTTCTATTGACGGGTATGGTCCTTGTGCTTTGAACATAAGTGTTATAGCGGTATTCTTTAATCGCTATGTATTTACATGCATCAGGATTTTGCAAGATTCGATTCCAGTCGCTCCAAAATGCAATATATAGATGAACGAGACCATTTCGTTCTATATATTGTTCATTGGAAGTCGCTAATTGTATTTTCGCAAAATCCTCGTATTTGAATCCGTTATCATATTGCATGATCGGTAAACCGATCATCTCGGGAGGAATTCGTATGATGAAAAGAACGTTGGGGATCATTTTGGCAAGCACCTTATTACTGGGGGGCGCGCTGGCAGGCTGCTCGTCCAAGGATGATTCGTCTGGCAAAGATGCGAACGGCAAGACGACCATCACCATGTGGGGCATGGGAGCAGAAGGGAAACTGCTGCCTGAAATTGTAAAAGATTTTGAGAAAGAAAATCCAGATATTCACGTTGATGTACAGGCGTTGCCTTGGGATAACGCTCACGATAAGCTGCTGACAGCAGTTGCTTCAAAATCCGGTCCGGACGTGGTTCAGTTAGGTACATCATGGGTTCCCGAACTTGCGTCTGCGGGTGCATTGACGGATATTACCCCTTATATCAGCAAGTATCCTGAACTGGAATCGAAGAATTTCTTCGAGGGTGCTGTAGGTACGACAAAATTTGAAGGGAAACCGGTCGGTGTGCCTTGGTACACTGAAACGAGAGTTTTGTTCTATCGTTCCGACCTACTGAAACAAGTCGGATATAATGAAGCACCTAAAACGTGGGAAGAGCTTTCCGATGCTGCCCAAAAGCTGGCGGCTCGGGGCAAAGGCAAATATGGTATCTCCTTTAGTGCAAAGGAGCAGTCTATGGGCTTTATGTTTGCTCTCCAGAACGGTTCCAAACTGGTTGACGAGCAGGGCAATCCGTTGTTCAACCAACCACCGTTTGTAGATGCTGTGAAGTATTTGAATACTTTTTTCCAAAACGGCTCTAACGCAGTGGATATTGGAATTGACTCTGTTCAAGGTTTACAAGGTGATGGTATCGTTCCAATGTTTATCAGCGGTCCTTTTATGATTAAAGAAATCAAGAGCAAGGCACCAGAACTGGAAGGTAAATGGAATATAGCGGAGCTTCCTGGCAAAGTAAACAACCTGTCCGTTTTGGGTGGAGCGAACCTTTCAATTATGCAATTCAGCAAGCACCCAGAGGAGTCGGCCAAATTCATGGCTTACATGAGTAAACCAGAAACGCAGCTGAAATGGATGGAACTGTCCAGTAACTTGCCTGCGGCTACTAAATCGTGGGAAGATGCCAAGCTTAAGAGTGATCCGATGCTTCAAACTATTCGTAAACAGCTGGACCATTCCGCAGCATTGCCGCAACTGGCAGCATGGGAAGAGGTTTCTCAACAATTCATCAAGAGCTTTGAGCGTGTTTACCGTGGTCAAGCGGACGTACAGAAGGAAATGGATGACTTTAATCAGCAGGCTGCAAGTATTATGAAAAAATAATGATCCATATCCGCCATTGTCAAAGGGAGTGAAGGCATGAAAGGAAGCTCGCAGAAGCTTGCGCCATACTTGTTTATCGGTCCCTCCATCATCCTGTTGACGCTGTTTTCGCTGTTGCCGATTCTACTGGCGCTCGTAATCAGCTTCACGGATATGGATCTGTCAGGACTCGTTAATTATGATAGTATTCGCTTTATAGGTCTGGAAAATTATACAAACGTACTAATGGACCCTTCCTTTATAAAGTCCCTTGGTAATACCTTGTTCTTCGTCATCATCGGTGTTCCGTTGGTGCTGATATTTTCGCTTAGCATCGCGATTCTGATTAACATGGGTAAATCACGTGCTTTTAAAGTATTCCGCGTCGTGTTCTATCTACCGTCCGTAACGAATGTGGTTGCGGTCGCAGTCGTTTGGAGCTATCTATATAATCCGACGCTTGGATTATTCAACTATGTACTTGGTTTAATGAATTTAGGTCCCGTCCCATGGCTGACCGATCCAACAGTAGCGAAGGTTTCGTTGATTGTGTTGGCAGTTTGGCGGGGCATCGGCTTAAACATGATTATTTTTATTGCGGCTATTAAAGGGATTCCGGGCTCTTATTATGAAGCGGCTCAGCTTGACGGTGCCAATACATGGCAGCAAATTCGTTATATTACGCTTCCGCAGCTTCGTTACGCTATTTTCTTCGTGTCCATCACGACGATGATTGGCTGGCTGCAATTTTTCGAGGAACCGTTTGTCATGACTAAAGGGAAACCGCTCGATGGCACGCTGACAGCATCCCTGTTCATTTACAATAACGGCTTCCAATTTAGTAAATTCGGGTATGCCGCGGCGGGATCGTTCATTCTGTTCTTCGCGATCATCGCGGTGACGCTGATTCAGTTCCGTTTGCAAAATAAAGCGGAGTCCTGATAGAGAGAGGTGATGAACGTGAAAACAGCTGTTCAGCAAGCCCGCGCCAATACGCGCAGTGGTGAAAAAACATTTCAATGGTTCGTGGCGATTCTCCTGACCGTGGGAGGTCTGTTGATGGTGCTGCCTTTTGCGTGGATGATTCTATCCTCCTTTAAGACAGAGGGTGAGGTAACCAAAATTCCTCCGACCATCTGGCCGCAGCATTTTACACTGGATAATTTTAAATTACTATTCGATAGCATGGCTTTTGGAACCTATCTGACGAATACGCTGATCATTGTTTTAGCTTCCTTCTTCGGATTATTCCTGAATGCCATGGCAGGTTATGGCTTTGCCAAATTCCAATTTAAAGGCAAAGGGTTTCTATTCTACCTGGTACTGGCAACGATGATGATTCCAGGTCAAGTGACGATGATTCCCGTCTACTTGATCCTGAACCAGATGGGATTGACCAATTCCATGCTGGGGATTGTCCTTCCTGGATTGGTAGGCGCGTTCGCGATCTTCCTGTTCCGGCAGTTTATGTCCGATATCCCGGAAGAATTGCTGGAGGCGACACGTCTCGATGGAGCAGGGGAGTTCCGTACTTTTCTGCAAATCGTATTGCCTATCTCGACACCAATTCTGGCAGTACAGGCCATTTTAACCTTTATTGGTGGATGGAATAGCTTCCTGTGGCCGCTCATTATTGCGAACGATGAGAAGCTGTACACCTTGTCCGTCGGGCTGTCACTGCTCAAGGGGCAGAACGAAAGTCAATTTGCTCTTCAAATGGCAGGCTCGACCTTCATGGTCGTTCCGATCATGATTATCTTCATTGTTTTCCAAAAGTATATTATTGAGAACTACACGATTTCGGGGATTAAGTAATAGTGTAGTATGAATACAAGTCATAGTCACAAGAACGAACAGCGGAGCTTCTCTTTGGGAGAGGGGCTCCGCTGTTTTTGCTTTACATAGATATATTTATATATGAGTTAGACAATATTGATGGGACAATGTACGAAGCTTTCTTTTCAGTCTATAGATTCGAGTCGTTGTAGCCGTAACCGAAATATTATATTTGGTAGCGAGCAAGGGCACAGACAGTTGTCGACAAAAGTAGTCTTCATAGAGTGTATATTCATTGTTGGAAAGCTGCATTAGAATATTAACGATAACCGTATCCACATCTCCCAATCTACGATTTTCCCACTCCTCCTCTACCGAATTTGAAAAACTACAGATTTTCTCACATTCAAGCGTAGTTTCATGCTTTTTTTGTGTATAGTAGCACCTAAATGATTTATATATAAGATTTTTAGCCGTAAGGTACAGCCAACCCTTTACATTGGGGTGATGTTTGAGCTTGAGCAATTGCTGTCTTGCCGCTACAAAAGTATCTTGTGTACATTCTTCTGCCATAAATGTAAAGCAAGACTGATTCTTGATTAAATGCATACAGAAACGATATACCTCACTCAGATAAAGTTCACAAATTTTTCTGTAAAAGCATCTGGAACTACCTCTGCACTGATCCTCTTTGCAACAGTCGATAACCATCGTAGTCGGCATTGTTCAAGCCCCCTTTGGACGGATAAAAAATAAATGATTTTTGTATGTGCCAATCATATACATTAATTCCAATTTTCAAGAATGACATAAATCATATTTAATCTCGTAAATGTGGAATTACTAGAACAGTTAAAAGATATTTTAAAGTGATTTTGATTCTGATACGGAATTAGTTAATAGGGGGAGAGGGTGCACCTGGTGAAAGGGGGGGAAGGATGAAAGAATCCATAGTATATAAACGTTTGGCAGCAACATTTAGACCTTATCTGAAGACGGTCACTATCATTTTGATATGTCTCATCCTATCAGCGGGCTTGAATATATTATTGCCTTTAACAAGCAAGATTATTGTGGATCAAGGTCTCCTGAAAGGGAATATGCAGGCTGTAATCCTGTACACTTCTGCTGCGTTTTTAATCGTTTGCTTGGATAAGCTGCTGAATGTGTGTAAAGAAACCTTTCGGGCAGGCTTAAGCGCACAGGTTACCTTTTCATTATTTGAAAAGGCGTATCTGCATCTGACAAGAGTACGAATGAGTTATTTTAACCGAACCAATGAAGCGGAGCTGCTGAACCAAATTGGCACGGATGTAGGCAATGTATCGAGGATCACAGATAGTGGAGTATTTTTTGTCATTATGCAGGCGTTCAGCATGATTGGTGGTTTATGTGGTTTGCTGCTCATTAACTGGAAAATGACTGTAATCGTGCTGTGCTTTTTACCCATCAAATATGTTGTGGTGAAGTATTTTGTGAAGCGTAGAAAAAAACTGGTGGGGGATTTAATTGAAGGCAGTAGTGATTTTGCTCAGTGGTTTGGGGAATCTGTCGGGGGCATGAAGGAGCAGCGAATGTTTGGTCTTATTCCACATAAGCATCAGCAGTTCTCATCCAAGCAGCGTCGAATTGTAGAATCAGAACGAAAATTATCACTTCTGGACGCCTGGAATATCGCTTCGGAATCTATTTTAATTCAGCTTCTAATGATGCTTTTGTACGTTGTGGGTGCTAATCTTATCTTTCGTTTACAGCTTACTGTAGGTGGGATTTTTGCCTTTGTTTCTTACAGTGCTTATGTTACCACTCCTGTATTCGCTATTTTAAACATTGGCTATATGCTGGCTGAAGTCGTTCCCTCCGCCATTCGATATTATCAGTTCTTGGATTGGGCAGAGGAAGAAACATCTAATTCATTCACTCCAGCGTCTTTACTAACTGAGCCGCCATTCGAAGATCACATTGCATTTCATAATGTTTCTTTTTCCTATACCAAGGACGAACCCGTACTGCCCCACGTGAGCTTTAGGATTGCCCGAGGGGAAAAAGTAGCTATCATTGGAGCAAATGGGGCAGGGAAGTCTACGTTGCTGGATCTGATTATGAGATTCAGCCAGCCTGATCAAGGGATAATCACTTATGACGGCATTGACATCCAAAGCTATGAGATAGATGAGTATCGAAGTCAAATAGCTTTGGTCAGTCAGCAGGTGTATTTATTTGATACTACTATTTTTGGCAATATCCGCATAGGCACAGAAGTCACTAATGATGCAATAGAGGCCATTATCGCGGAGGTTGGTCTGGAAGAATTGGTTCAGAACTCGGCAGATGACTTCCCTATAGGCTCGAATGGCTCCAGATTGTCGGGTGGGCAAAGACAGAAAATTGCTATGGCCCGGGCATTGATCAGGGAAGCGCCATTGTTTATTCTCGACGAGGTGACCTCCAATCTAGACACAGCAGCTAGGCTAAATGTTCAGCAATTGTTGAAGACCCGGTTGCGTGAAAAGACCGTAATCATCGTTACACATCGCAGCGAGATACTAGCGCATGTTGATAGAGTTATTTTGTTGGAGAACGGCGAACCAGCCCAAATAGGATCACACTCCCATTTTATGACCTGTCATGCAGAATACAGAGGATGGGTATTAGGGGAAGAAGAGGTCCCCATAAAATGATGAAAAAAACAAACGCTTTCATAGTGTGATTTAACACCATGTACGGAATTAGTATAGGTGAACACCTTTTTAAATCATATCATGAATGGGAGGAGTAGTTTAACATGCGTAAGCTTGTGAAAAGAAGCACGAATGTAGGCGACACGATTGAGGCATTTGGCTGTGGTTGTTCCTGTTATTGTCCTTGCTCCTGTTATTGCGCAGGCAGTTTGACTCGAAGCTCCAATACTCAGCGTGAAAGTGACGGTTCTTATCGCAGAGATAACGGAACTGGAATTGGTAATTATTAAGCTTGTATCTGTATGGAGGAGCCTGGGCATTCCAGGCTTCTGTCCACATCAAAACAGAGTAGGTGTGAATCATGAACATGTGCCAACCCTTTATATACACATTTCAGACGAGACTCCACCATTATGTATATGATGTAAATACCAATTTAATTTTGAGGATTAAAGAGGAGGCTTACCATTTCCTGAATTCGCATTCCAGCTTCGACCTGGATCAGATGGAGGCTACACCGGAATTGCAGCACTATATCCGTGACTTGTTGGATAACGGATTTTTATCTTCACAGCGTCCGCAGATTATGAATCATCCCAAGACAAAGCACCTGGAGCATATGCTTCAGCATCAGCTGAAGACCCTCACCTTACAGGTAACTCAAAATTGCAATCTTAGATGCTCTTACTGCGTTTATTCAGGAGGATATGACAATCGAGGTCATACCAGTCTGATGATGGATTTTGAGACAGCGCGCAAGTGTATTGATTTTGTCATTGATAGGTCAGTAGACAGTGACCGTTTGGATTTTGGTTTTTATGGGGGAGAGCCGCTTATTAATTTTCCGTTGGTCAAGAAGTGTGTGGAATATATCAAGGAGCAGGTAGCGTATAGAGATGTAGGCTTTCATTTGACGACCAATGGTACGCTGCTTAATGACGATATTTTGGCCTTTCTGGATGAACATCGTTTTGTGCTTACGATCAGTCTGGACGGAGATCAAGAGAATCATGACAGAAACAGACGATTTGCTGTTAACGGGCGGGGCACCTTCGATACGATTATTGCCAATGTGGATAAAATTAAGAGAAATTACCCGGACCTCTTTGAATGGATTAATTTTAATGTGGTGCTGGATACCCGTAATGATTTTGGTTGTATCAATGATTTTTATACGAATTATGAAACCTTCGAAAGCCTGTACAGTGTAAGGTCGTCCTACATTAACGATGCTTATGTGAAGGATGAAATTTTGTACAGAAATGAATTTATTGAGCAGAGAGGCTATGAGGTAGTTAAAATGATGCTTTCCAAGTTTGGAAGAGTAGATGAAAATCATGTCTCCAAGCTGATTAAGGACTATTATATTCAGATGTATTTCCGAATGTTTCATTATAGAAAGCCTTCTGCGGGAATGCCGATAGAAGCGCATCATGGTGGACCCTGTGTGCCTGGTGTACAGCGATTGTTTGCGGATGTGCATGGAAATCTCTATCCATGTGAACGGGTCAGTGAGCAGTCGGAGGTGGTGCAGATTGGAAAAGTGGACACAGGCTTTGAAGTGGATAAAATCAGCCAGATTTTGAATGTAGGGACAATCACGGAGGATGCATGTAAAAACTGTTGGAATTTCCGCTTTTGTACGCTGTGTGTTGCTGTAGCAGATGATTTGCATACCTTGTCCAAAGAAAAGAAGCTGAGTCATTGTTCGGTAGTCAAAAATGATATTAGGCACACCTTACTTGATTATTGCATGATGAATGAGCTGGGCTATGATTTCTCCGAGGATACGATTCTCGATTTTGAAAAAGCATGAGGGGTGTCTCCATGACCAATAAATTAATCATTTTTCCGTTTGATTATGAAACGATAGCCCTGGTTAGGAACTTGAATCTATTAGGAAGTTATGAGGAAGTTGTACTTATTTCTTTTCAAGGGTCGGGTATGATCGGGAAAGATGCCTGTGTAACGGACAAGGGGGAAGTGACAGGCTTCATAGTGAAGCCAGAGTCTTGTTTGGAGCAAGAAATGGAGCGTTGTGATGCCATATTACTGGTGAAATCCAATTTCAAGCTGGATGTAGCTGAGGTGTATCTTCCCGTGATCCAGAAGGCTGGACAACTTGGCAAAAAAGTCATGTGTAATTTCACTTTGCCAGACTCATGTATGGAATTCATCGAACCCTGTGAGGAGCAAGATGACAAGCTGATTTTAAAAAATACATTTGATGTACGCACGAAAGATATTTTACCGCCTGACCCGGGCTCTGTTATTCATGATTTTTTTACACCGGTTCTGTTTGTATTAGGACTGAACGAGCGAACACATAAGCTTAATTTGCAGCTTAACCTTCGGCAGAAGCTTGAAGCACAAGGATATCGGGTGTCGCAAATCACATCTAATGGATGCGGGGAGCTGATTGGTGCACATTCTTTTCCACAGTTTATGTTTGAGAGCGGTATGACGGAAACCCAGAAGATTATCATGTTTAATCGGTATTTGAAAAAAATAGAGCAGAGCGAAAAGCCTGATCTAATACTCGTGGGCATTCCAGGTGGGATTGTTCCCTTTAACAATACGTTCACGAATTATTTTGGAGTAACCTCATTTTTGGTATCCCGCGCTGTTAGAGCGGATGGCCTAATCTGTTGTCTTCACTATGATGAATACAATATAAAATATTTGGAGCATGTGAAACAGTACATGGAAAACCGTTTTTCCTCTTCATTATTAGGATATGCCATATGTAACAATGTATTCGACAGTTACTCTTCTTCCACAGTCAATATGCAATATGCATCTGTTGATCATCGTTTCGTGGAAGAGAAAAAGCAGGAGTTTTCCAATTATTCCGTGCCTGTACTCCATCTGTCCAACGATGAAGATATGAATAGGCTGACGAAGGATATTTTACATTATTTTTCGGTTGATCATCACGTAGTTCAGTTGTAATGGAGGGAAGAACATGAACTTTACTCAGGATGTAACGGGAACAGGAATGAAACTGGAAAATATATTTTGGAAGCTTTTTAAAATAAAAGCGGGTGAGATAAATAAAGAGGCTACATTACTGGGTCCTGATATGGGGTTGTTCCCCAGAGATCTGGTATATCTATTATTTGAAGTGGAAAAAAGCTTTGCTATCCTAATTCCGGAAGAGCGTATAGTGGGAGGGGGGTTGCTTACATATAACAGCTTGTATGAGACGATAAAGGACTGCTTAACAGTGGAAAAGGAATGAAGGATTTGTGAAAATGATGATAAAACATACAAAAACATACAAAAAAATCCGATATACCTCTAGAATCACTTATTTCAGGATTTTTGAAAAATCCTCATTTAGAAGAGAATTGGAGGTTTTAGGATGAATGTATCATTTACATCATCTCACCAATCGCCGTTCCGCACCGCAGATAACAACCGACTTGAACTACGGCATTCCCTTTCCGCTCAGGCTGAAAGGAAGGGTATAGGCAAGCCACAAAACAAGGTTATTCAACAATTGACAGAGCAAAAGCAAAGTTTGATGGAGAGGCGTTCGGACTATTTAAGTAATGCTCTCAAGCGTGGTCTCGGTCCGGAAGCTGTAAAAGCTGAAATGGAAGAGATAGATAAGCAGATTCAGCAAATTGACGAGAACATTCAAAAGCAGTCACTGGAAGAGCAAAAAAAGGCTTTAGGCATGGATGAGGAAAGTAAAAAAGAAGCTCAGAAAGGCAAAAAGGAAGAATATACGCCTAAGACTGCTGAGGAGCAGCAGCAAAGATTGATCACCTATACAATGCATAGTGTTGTATCTGCAAACAATGAGTTGAAGAGTGCCAAAATAGCCAAAACGGCACAAATCACATTGGGAAGCGAGGCTAAGGGGTGGGAAAACGCTAACCCTGCAAAATCAGCGGCTTTGCGTGAAAAGGCAGAAGGACTTAATGGAAAGATCATGGAAATCGCTGCGAATATTAATGAGCGTATCAGCGAAGCGGTGAATAACGAACCGATGATTACAGATCGGGTTGAACCTAAGGATGAGCAGGAGGCGAATGCAGAGGCAGACAGGGTGTGGACTGAACAAGAGCTCAATGCCTATCTAGACTCGGCTAAAGACGGGGCGAAGACTGCAGGCACGAAGGTAAATATTGCAGTCTGATCCGGCTATCATGTACATGGTTCGCTAAATTAGGAGGGTGCTTTCAGACGAACGCTATTGTTCGCAGAGGCACCCTCCGCTTACTCTAATGGAACGGAACAGAGCCGTGAGATTCATTTCACAATCCGAAGAGACAGGGGGAGAAAAAATGAATGGCAAGATCCATGTAGCCATTATTGACGACGGGGTTAATGCTGGCTTTTTAAACACCCAATTATTATATAACGTCGAAATAGCTCATGGAGACGTAGAAGATGGACGCACCTTAAATCACGGTACGCTATGTGCAGCTATTGTACAAACGTATTTTCCAGATGCGATCATCAGTAGTGTAAAAATAATGAACCATAGAAAAGGAAATGCAGCTCAGCTTTGTGCTGCGCTGGATTGGTGTGTAAAGCATGGTGTACAGGTAGCCAATATCAGCCTGGGAAGTATAAATTATCGAGATCGAGGCATGCTGCGGGAAGCTGTAAATAATGCAGCTATGGCGGGATTAATTATGGTATGTGCAGCACAAAATGGAGGACTTCTTACTTATCCGGCTTCCTTTGCTAATGTGATTGGTGTGCGCTGCGATCATAGCGGTATACTCACAGCAGGGCAATATACATATGATGCTGAGAAAGCATTCTCAAGTGGTATCGATTTTACCGCTTTTGCCAAGCATGAGCTGATAGGTGCAGCTGGAGAGGCTGTACAATGTCCCAACAGCAATAGCTATGCCACTCCATTCGTTACAGCACAGGTATGTAAAGTTTTGCAGAAGTCCAAGCGTGTTCCTTCCATAGAAAAGCTAAAACATATTTTACATAAGTATAGTTATCATCCGCTACAGGATACCATAATCCCCGTAATGCGTTACGGACATCCGGATTGG
The DNA here is from genome assembly GCF_900116035.1 of Paenibacillus sp. cl130. Classification (NCBI taxonomy): domain Bacteria; kingdom Bacillati; phylum Bacillota; class Bacilli; order Caryophanales; family Paenibacillaceae; genus Paenibacillus; species Paenibacillus sp. cl130. The sequence continues at coordinate 36,654 of NZ_FOYG01000009.1, read as the reverse complement.
ATACGGCGCGCCTATGTGTTTATAGAGGATTGTGCAATTAGTTCGAAAGCACCCTATTATTTTCAGACCCAATGTGAAGCTCAACTCCCTGGCGACAAAATTGCTGCGATCTTCGAACAAGCCATCCTGCGGGAGCGAGAACAACAGGACACAGCGCTCGAAGGTGGACAACGGGTATACGGCCTTACAGATACGATTGTCTTGCTAGGGGAAATGGAGCCAGTGAGTTTGCAGGAAGTGGAGCAATTGGCTTCACGTTATGGAAAAAATGTCGTCTATATTTCTAAAAATCAACGACATATCCCCGCACTGAATTTTTCGTCTTGCTATTTGCGCTGGTGGCAGCAAGAGGGGGGGCTCTTTATGACGTGGGAGAAGGCAATCGCAATAGAGGATTCTCGCATTCCGCTTATTTGTATTTATTATGACAAGGGCATTGACATTATTTATTTTTTGCATGAGTTGAGAGGGGAATTTGCCCGGGATGGATATCAAAGCTGGATCGCGGTGGACCAGTCCGCGGCAGTGTTGCATGATATGGAGTATACGCTCCCTTCGGATGCAAGCAATGGATTACAGGAACTGTTATATAATGCGGGTACAATGGCATATAACGCTTATACGGATATTGCTATTTTGTGTGTAGAGGCTACGAATATTACGCATTGCACCAAAGAACGAGTTTTATTAGACGTTGATATTGAGCTTTCTATCCTGGTGAAAGCGGAAACTGAACGCATTTATATATCTATACGGACAGAGCAGGGATATTTGAAAGAAGGGGTCCTCTCGAATTTAAACGTGGGTGATATAGGTGGTATTTATACATATTTAGAACAACTGTTGGTAGACTGATATTCACTATTTAAAACAGACTGCAAGATATGGCAGTAGGCACTACTTTGAACGCATCAGTAATCCGTTATTACTATTTAGCAAAGTGGTTATTCACTCAATAAGTTTGTTTATAAAACGAAATATTTTGAAGTACGTAACCAATTGCTTATCGTTTATCATTAATGTTAATAAATATATTAAGTATTTAATAATAATGTTGACTATAATAAATATGGTGTGTTATATTAAAACCGTAAATAAAACGGCTTCTTAGTCTTGGTGGTACAACGGATTTTATTTTCGCATTCAGAGAGGATGGTTTAGGTGGCAGCAGCTGTAAAAGCAAAGATGATTGTAGACAAATCTTTTCGTATTGCTGAAGTCGATAAACGCATTTATGGCTCTTTTGTAGAGCATCTCGGGCGTGCCGTATATGGCGGCATTTACGAGCCTACTCATTCAACTAGTGATGAAAGCGGTTTCCGAAATGATGTTAAAGAGTTGGTAAAACAGCTTGATGTTCCTATTATACGCTATCCGGGAGGCAACTTTGTATCCGGTTACAATTGGGAGGACGGTGTCGGCCCTGTCGCGTCCAGACCTAGACAGTTGGAGCTGGCTTGGAGAACGGTCGAGCCGAATGAAGTGGGTACGAATGAATTTTTCAAGTGGGCCAAGGATGTAGGTTCCGAAGTCATGATGGCGGTTAATCTGGGTACGCGCGGAATTGATGCTGCGCGTAATCTGGTGGAATATTGCAACCACACAGGTGGCTCCTATTGGAGTGATCTACGTCGTAGTCACGGTGTAGAGCAACCACATAAGATTAAAACCTGGTGTCTTGGTAACGAGATGGATGGCCCATGGCAAATTGGCCACAAGACAGCAGAAGAATATGGTCGTCTGGCTGTAGAATCTGCAAAAGCCATGAAGCTGATCGATCCTGACATTGAGCTTGTATCCTGTGGCAGCTCCAGTTCTACGATGCCAACGTTCCCGGAATGGGAAGCAACCACGCTGGATCATACCTATGAGGTAGCCGACTATATTTCCTTGCACCAATACTACGGAAATCATGACAATGATACGGCTAATTATCTGGCACGCTCTATGGATATGGATCATTTTATTCATACGGTCATTTCGACTTGTGACTATATCAAAGCAAAGAAACGCAGCAAGAAAAAAATGATGCTCAGCTTTGACGAATGGAACGTGTGGTATCACTCCAATGATGCGGACAAAAAAATTGATCCGTGGTCTGTGGCACCACCGCAGCTTGAGGATATCTATAACTTTGAGGATGCATTGTTGGTGGGCAGCATGTTGATTACGTTCCTGCGCCACGCGGATCGTGTGAAAATGGCTTGCCTCGCCCAACTGGTCAATGTTATTGCGCCAATCATGACCGAGAATAACGGAAAGGCGTGGAAACAAACGATTTTCTATCCGTATCTGCATGCCTCCCGTTATGGTCGTGGGGTATCGCTGATGCCTGTCGTAGATTCGGAAAAATACGATTCCAAGGACTTCACAGACATTCCTTATCTGGACAGCGCTGTAGTTTATGATGAAGAGGGAGACGCACTGACTGTCTTTGCAGTGAACCGTCATTTGTCTGAATCGCTGGAGTTGACAGTAGATGTACGCAGTTTTGAAGGCTACCGCATTGTCGAGCATACTGTATTGGAGCATGATGATCTTAAAGCGACCAACAGTCCAGCCGGTGAAAAAGTTACGCCTCACAACGGCGGCAACGCCAAGCTTGAAGACGGAATTGTAAAAGCTCATTTGGGCAAAGCATCGTGGAACGTTATCCGTCTTGCTAAGTCCCATTAATTCTCTTCTGTAAAAGGTAGAGCTTCGACTGTATCTAAATAAGCTCGCATTCTCTCTTGTAAGAGTATTACAAGAGCGGCAATGCGAGCTTTTTGCGTAAAATGAGCCATTTGTCCCTCCATAGATATAGGTTTCTAAGAGAAGGGTAGATTTTAAATAAATATTATGTTTATTACTAAATTTAACTAGACAAAGATGACCTTTATTCACTAAGTGCTCGTACTCCGTACATTTTTATGAAGTTAATTAGACCCAGTTCCAGACTTCCTAGGTGAAAAAAGACCCTGTTATATCGTTGTCAACGTATTGATATCTGAAATGCAGGGTGTGTAATCCGACTTAAATCCACGTTATACTTTAAAAGATAGTCTATTTAAATCCAAATGGTGGTTGTAGCATTTCGAGAAAGGAATGATCTGTATGAGTCAGACAGACCAATATCGTTTTCAAGTGAACTTGGGCGGTATGATTGATATTTTGGCCAATCATTTATATAGCAGTCCACGAGTGTTTATACGTGAGGTTCTGCAAAATGCAACAGATGCGATCACGGCTCGCAAGGAGCTGCGGAAGGTTGTTGCTGAAAGTAAAGTACTGAAAGAAGACAAGGCTCTTGGAGATACAGCTTCTGAGAGTAACGACTATGAAGGTAAAGTCATCGTGGAGTTATCTGGTTCTGGGGAGCATCAGGTATTGATGATTCAGGATAACGGCATTGGATTGTCAGAAGAAGACATTCACCGTTTTTTGTCGATTATCGGTCAGTCTTCCAAGAAGGGAGCCGATTTGCTGGCTTCTGAGACTTCGTTTATCGGACGCTTTGGGATTGGGTTACTATCCTGCTTTATGGTGAGCGATGAAATTGTAGTGCTGACCCGCTCGGTGAAGGAAGGCATCTCCATGGAATGGAGAGGGAAGCCGGATGGGACGTATACGATTCGTCGATTGGAAACCGAGCTGCCTGTAGGGACGCAAATTTATTTGCGCTGCAAGCCGGGAAGTGAGTTTTATTATGAGCCAGCGCACGTAGAGGAGTCTTTAATCTATTATGGTGCGTTGCTGCCGTATCCGGTCATGCTGTCTGTAGACGGGGACACCAAGCGCGTCAATCTTCCATCGACGAGCTGGATGCAGGATCCCGAACAATTGCGGAGTCGCCGTAGTGAGGTGCTGGATTTAGGCTATCGCCTGATGGGCGAGCGCTTCAGTGATTTTATACCGTTGCGGACGGCATCGGGCAGAACAGGCGGGATTGCATTCATTTTGCCTCGCAGTGTTAATCTGAACAGCAAGCGGCTGCATCGGGTGTACCTGAAGCATATGCTGGTGTCGGACAAGGCGGAAAATGTTTTGCCGGAATGGGCATTCTTCATTAAAAGCCTAATTTGGACAGATGAGTTGCAACCAACGGCATCACGTGAGTATTTTTATGAAAATGAACAGCTTGACGATGTTCGTTCTGAACTGGGGACCTGTATTCGGGAAGAACTGCTACGCATGGCGCAGTATGAGCCAGACCGCTTGCAGCACTGGATTCGTTTGCATGAGCTGTCTATGAAGGCGCTCGCCGTGGAGGATGATGAATTTTTGCGGATAATGTACCGTTGGTTTTCCTTCGAAAGTACATTTGGGCGGCGTGAGCTGAGTGAACTGATCCGAGAGGCGGACGGACGTCCACTGCATTACACATCGACAGTAGATGAGTATCGTCAGATTACGCATGTGGCGGCGGCGCAATCCATGTTGGTGATCAATGGCGGCTATATTTATGATTCAGACATTTTGGAAAAGCTGCATTGGATTGACTCTAACCTACAAACAGAGCGTCTTAGCCCTGAGGAAGTATCTCTTTCATTTACCGGGCTAACACAGGAAGAACGCGAGAATTATTACGGTGTGCTACGTGTCATGGATGCTGCTTTGCAGCCGATGCGTTGCCGCGCTGAGTTGAAGCGTTTTGAGCCTGCGAGTTTGCCAGTGTTGTATACCATTTCTCAGGATGCACTGACCTTGCGCTCCATGGAAAACACGGTTGAGGAGACAACCTCACTTTTTTCCAATGTGCTTGATAGTCTGAAAGCAGGAGTCCAGCAGAATTCGGGTTATTCCACCTTATACTTTAATCTGAACAACCCAGTGGTGGCGCGGATTCTTGAAGCTACCGATACGCAGATGGTCACGGCTGCTACAGAAATGATGTATGTGAATGCGCTTATGATGGGGCACTACCCGATGAACCGCAGTGAGTTGGGACTGATGAATCGGAGTGTACTACATTTTATCAATTGGGGATTAGGGAACGGACAAAATTCGTAATTGCGTAATTATAGGGGGAGCCAAATGGAAGATACGATATATGATTTGATGGAGCAGGCGCAGGATCTGCCCGGAGGGGCGGCAAAGCTGGCGATTCTGGAAGAAGCAGTTCGCTTGGCAGATACTTCCGGATTGAAGGAACTCGCTTATGAAATCCGGGGAGAGATTGTAGACTGCGCTATTTTTAACGGATATCCATTGAAGTCGCTGATTGCTTTTTCGTGGCAGTTGGGCCAATTTGATCAAAATCCAGAGGAATACGACGCAGATGAGCTGTTGTGGAATTACAAATGGATACTCGGGAAGGTGTGCAGCTTTTCCAATATATCGAAGACTCAAATAGAAGATCTGGCGGAGGATATGCGCAGACGTTATGCCGAATACGGGTATAATGAGCGTCCATATTACTATTATAAGTTCCGCATCGCGATGGACATGGGTGAACTGGATGAAGCACGGCGGTATCTGGATACCTTCCGCTTGATTGAGTCGGACAGTATGAGTGATTGTGAGGCCTGTGAGCAGAGCCAGATGGTACGGTTCTATTACTTGACTGGAGAAAACGAGCAGGCGCTTGCCGTGGCAAAACCGATTTTGTCGGGACGGATGAAATGTGCAGAAGTACCACATGTGACGCTCTCGCAGGTGCTGTTGCCGCTTTATCGTCAAGGCGAGGTTGATCAGGCAAAGGACAATCATCGCAAAGGCTATCGCCTAATTCGGGATGACCGCGACTTCCTGAAAACGATAGCGGAGCATATCGAATATCTGGCGGTTGCTGATCCGATTCAAGGAATCGAAGTGGTAGAGCGTCATCTACATATGGCGCTAGACTATGAGAGCGGGCTGGAGCAGATGTATTTTTACGCGACGATGGTGAGTCTGCTACAAAAGTTGGATACTTCGGGAGAAAAACGATTGATCCGGTTGCCGGCTTCCTTGGAATGGGGTAAAGAGGATCGCACATTGACAGAAATCATTGCGTATTTTAGGCCACTGGCAGAGTCAGCGGCGGCTGATTTTGATCGACGGAACGGGAATACGTTTTATTCCGATTGGCTCGGGAAAATTGTTCAAACGGCATAGAAGAAGTGTTAGCTGTGACGAATATTTTATACAGCCCAAACAATGAGCAGGTATAATGTTCCTGTGAAATGATAGGAGGGGTTATGTTGTGACTGTAACCGAAAAGGTGATTAATTTCGCACACCGCGGAGCTTCAGGTGTATGTCCTGAGAATACGATGGCGGCATTCCGCCACGCCTTGGAACTGGGAGCAACAGGTATAGAAACGGATGTGCAGCGTACCCAAGATGGGCATCTGGCGCTGATTCACGATGAGTCGCTGGAGCGTACGACAGGTTGCTCACTGGATGTAAGGGATATTACGCTGGAAGAATTAAATAAACTGGATGCGGGCAGTTGGTTTGATGAGAAATTCCGAGGTGAGCGGGTTCCGATGCTGGATGAGCTACTGGAACTAGCCCAGTCCTCGAATACAATTATTAATTTAGAGTTGAAAAACAGCATTTATCTCTATCCGGGTATGGAGGAAGAGGTCATTGCTGCCGTGAAGCGTTTTGGGTTGGAACAGCGTGTAATCATATCCAGCTTCAATCACGAATCGCTGGCGCTCTGTGCGCAGCTTGCTCCTGAAATCAAGACGGGGGCGCTGTATATCGAAATTATGGTTCGTCCATCCGAGTATGCAACCCAATTCGGGGTAACAGCACTCCATGCCTACAAACAAGTTGTTACGCCAGAAGCTGTATCAGAGGCTTTGGCATTAGGCGTCGTCTACCACCCATGGACGGTGAATGAGCCAGAAGAAATGAAGCGTCTGCTGGAGGCCGGGGTGAACGGCATCATCACGGACTATCCTGACCGGTTGGCGCACTTATTGGCTGTTCGCTCTTCCTAAGTCGAAGACACATCGGAACTGTGACTAAGGGTTTGCAAGCATATGACTGTGGCTATTTATTGAAGCAAAAAAGACTCTCCTGTACGCACTCGTTTTTACGAGGCGAGGGAGAGTCTTTTTTGCCCTAAGCCGAAGAGCGTATCATCCACGATGACCTTGATTCCTTTCTACTTGATGCCGAGCCGCATACGATAGCTGAACAGGATGTCTAGTGTTCTGCTCTGAAAATGATTCTCTACCAGCTTCACGAAGCGGGCTATATCGACGTCAAGCGCTCGATTGCCAAGTTTGAAGAGACTTTGAATACCCCCTTGGCTTAGAGCGAGCCCTGTATAACGAGCTGCGTCACACTGCTCACGGTTATGGAAGACAATCTCCCGGGTATATCGGAATTGTCCGCTGCGGTGCAGATTAGCTAAATGCTGATCCTTGCTCCATTTATGAGCTTGTTGCTCTACTGGGGCTTCCTGTTCCAAAAGGGTATCCGCTTTGGTGATAAGCTCTGTATAAGCTTGCTCTATCTGCCATTGCAGCACCGGAGGCCAGTCACAGTCAAAGGCCGCGAACACGCCGCCCTGAGCCAAGACCCTGCCCGCTTCCTGAAGCGTGCTCTCGGGGTCCATCCAGTGAAAGGATTGAGAGCAGGTGATGACGTCTACAGTTCCGTCCTCAAAGGGCAGGTTGTTGGAGAACCCGCTTTTGAAGGAAATGGTTCCTGCCCTTGTCGTTCCTGCTGTCTCCAGCTTGTGCAGGGCTTTTCCTCTCATGTCCGGGTTAGGCTCGATACCGACGATTTGCTGAGCGGCGTTTTCCCATATGAAAGTTGAAAGTCCTGTACCGCAGCCAATATCGGCAACTAGCTCTACGTTTCGCTCCAGATAGCGGCTGATGATTTCCACGACGAGTGACGGTGCTTCCGGGCGGTGCTGATCGTAGTTGTCGGCAAAACCGTTGAAACGATCCACATTACTTTGCAGATTTCCTTTAGGGATCATAGGTTCTTTTCCTCCTTAGTATCGACCGGGCGGCCGTATAGGCTCAAATGCTGCTGTACTCCTATAGTGTACAATTTTACATGTTCATCCATCTACTCTCGTGATTTCACAGCACCCGTCGGATTTCGGAGGGAGTAAATCCCCCTATTTTATCATTGAAGCAAGCGCCCACTCGCGCATCATGGAGTCAAGCATTGGACGCAAATCTTCGCGTTGCATACCCATGTGGAGCACGGCTTCCAGATATCCAGCTTTATCTCCAATATCATAACGTGTGCCTTCCAGTTCTAATGCGAGCAGTTGGTTCTGCAACGCTACTTGATGAAGAGCATCCGTCAATTGGTATTCACCGCCCGCTCCAGTGGACAGGTTTTCCAATATAGAGAAAATGGAAGGCTCTAATACATACCGACCAATGACTGCCTGCCGCGAAGGGGCATCTGCCGGAGATGGTTTTTCAACAAGTCCGCCGACTTCGTGAATGAGACCGTTCTGGTGAGTGGAGTCAATAATGCCGTATTTACTCACATCTTGTTCTTCCACTGTGCGCACGCCGACCACTTGCTTGCCAGTCGCTTCGTAAACATCCATCATTTGACGAATCGCCGGGGTGGAGGAATTCATAATATCATCGCCCAGCAACACGGCAAAGGGCTCATCGCCAATGAACTGACGAGCGCAGCTTACCGCGTGTCCCAAGCCGAGGGGTTCTTTTTGACGGATATAGTGAATGACTGCTTTACCCCCGATGCTTTGAACTTCACGTAGGAGATCATATTTACCCTTGCTCTCCAGTACCTGCTCCAACTCCACAGACTTGTCAAAATGATCCTCGATGGCTTTTTTATTACGCCCCGTTACGATAATGATGCTCTCAATTCCGGACTTGATGGCTTCTTCTACGATATATTGAATAGCCGGCTTGTCTACGATGGGAAGCATCTCTTTCGGTAAAGCTTTCGTAGCTGGTAGAAAACGGGTTCCTAATCCGGCGGCTGGAATAACAGCTTTTGTAATTTTTCTCATAGAAACTCACTTTCCTTTCGGGATGGGGAACCGAATACCCAGTATCGGCTCCCGATATAATTGATGATCATTCCGGCTGCGGTCGCGATCAGCTTGCCTAAAGCAAGCGGCAACTCGGTTCCAGTGTGAAGCACTTGCAGTAATAAGGAGGTTATCCCCAATACGATGAGGTTAATGATGATGAATTTAGGTAATTGACCCTTATTAGTGTTGTTTGATAGTTGTTTGTTGAATGTCCATTTGCTGTTCAAAATATAACTGTTGGCTGTGCCGCAGCTGTACGAAATGACCTGCGCTACAATGACCGGCACTCCGCCCCAAGCCAGCAGCATAAAAATGATATAATCTACACCCGTATTCACCAGACCTACGATGCCAAATCGGATCATAGGAAGCAGCTGGGCCATGCGACTTTTCATGGGTTAGGCTCCATGACCGGATTTAGGTCCGGTATATACCGCACTGTTGCCGCGCACTGTGCGTCCTGTCGAAATCAGGCTCTCACGGGCTCCTTGCATGTACAGGGAGTCACGGGGTTCAGGGACTTTCATAGCATGCGTCGGACCGTTTTCGTATTGTCCACCCAGATGCTCACGGACAATGTAAAGCGGACGTGCTTTGGTTTCGTCATAAATGCGTCCAACATATTCACCCATAATACCGAGAATGATCAGGATCACCCCGTCGAAGATCAGGCTGATGCTAATCATAGACGACCAGCCCTTCATCACATAGGAGTCGGTGAAAAAGTTGAGAAACAGTACGTACATCAGATACAGGAAGCCGGACATGGATAGAAGTGCACCGATATACCCTGCCAGCTTGAGCGGTTTAATCGAAAAGGATGTGATCCCGTCCAGACTGAGCTTGATCATTCGTTTCAACGGATATTTGGTTTCGCCTGCGAGCCGCTCGTCGCGCTCATATTCTACAGCAGTTTGTTTGAAACCGATCCAGCTGACCAGTCCACGAACGAATCGGTTATTTTCCGGTAGCCGTTTCAATTCTTCTATGACCTTGCGATCCATTAGGCGGAAGTCCCCGGTGTCGACCGGGATATTAATATCCGTTGATGCTTTAAGTACACGGTAGAAGAGGCTGGCAGACCATTTCTTGAAGCGAGTCTCGCCATTGCGTTTGAGTCGTTTGGCGTAGACCACTTCATAGCCTTCCTTCCACTTGTTAGCCATCTCAACAATCAGTTCCGGCGGGTCCTGGAGGTCGGCGTCAATGACGACGACCGCCTCCCCCACCGCATAATCCATCCCGGCAGTAATCGCTAGCTGATGACCAAAATTGCGAGAGAAATCAATCAATACAATGGTGTCATCTCTGAGACTGAATTCCTTGATCAATTGGACGCTGCGGTCCGAACTTCCATCATTTACGAAGATCAGCTCGTAGGGCTCACCCATCGAGCCCATAACTTGTTTCAGCCTCCGGTAGGTTTCCGTAATAACGGCTTCCTCGTTGTACATCGGAATAACAATGGAATAACGGATGGGTTCACTCATTCGTAGTTCCTCCTCATTTATAATGTGATTTCGTATAAAGTACCGCTTCCGCCACGTTCGTCTCCGCCAGGGCCACCTTGACCATCCTGGGCGTTCGCATTGCTGTTCGTGGTGTCGCTTCCGCTCTCGGTTGCTTTAACGTCTGTACTTGTTTCGCCTGTTGTTGTTTTCCATTCATCTGAAGGAATCACTTTGCCGTGTTCTTTGATCCATGCAGTGACTTCAGAGTTACCGCCGTCTGGTCCGCCACCTCCACCAGAAATCATGAAGTACTTCACTTGGCCGCTTTCGACCAGCGCCTTGATTTTATCGACGGTATAGACTGGATCGGAAGATACAAAACCGTTCATAATAATTACTTTTTGTCCGGCCTCGACCAGGTAAGGAGCAGCCGTTGAATAATTACTTGCTGCAAAAAGGTAGGTTTCACCTGTGTTATTTTTTTGCAAGTAGCTCAACGTTTTTTGATCTAAACTTTGGCTACCGTTGGGTCCCCCCATTCCTCTGGAACGGGTAGAAGGTTTTTGTTCCGTGTCTGTACTTGTTTGTGTGCCTGAAGTATTACCGTCAGGGCTGGAATTCTCTGCATTATTGGTCTGGTTATTCGTTTGAGTTCCTTCGGCTTGTTGTCCATTGGCGCTCTGACCTCTATTGCGATCATTGCCTCCCGGCATTCCACCACCACCGCCAAATTGAGTGGGTCCGGCTTGTGGAATCATGCTGTTCCCCCCGTAGATGATCGGTGTCAATGCCCAGTATGCAGGACCGATAAACATAGCGAGTACACTTGCAATGATGGCGAATCTTGTGAACTTCTCAGATTTCATTCGTGCTACTATCAGCAGCACCGTGCCGATGATCCCTAGGATCAATACCGCGATGGACCAGCCGCTGCCAATGGTATCGTTGTAATTTTGCAAAACAAACCAGCTAAATACCGAGGTTGCCAATACTGCTGCGGGTAACAGCCAGGAGAGCCAGTTGGAACGCTCACGATACTGCTTCCACAATTCTACGAATCCTGCTCCAAAGAGCGCTGCAATTGGTGGCGCGAGCATAATCAGGTAATAATGATGAAAGAATCCTGCTACGCTGAAAAACGCAGCTACGGGAATCAACCAGGCCAGCCAGAAGATGACCTCTTTGTGTTTTTGTGTGATATTACGACGTCGAATGCTTGCAAGCAGACCGATGGAAGCAATCAATGCGAATGGAAGCAGCCAGCTGGCTTGACCTGACAGGGAAGATTGGAACAACCGCAAAGGTCCTTTTTCGCCAGTGCCGAACATGCCGCCACCGGAATTTCCTCCCGGTCCACCGCCTGGACCACCCTGGCCATTTTGCCCGTCTCCAGGACCACCTTGTCCGTTGCCGCCAAATCCACCCGGTGGCATTTGACCACCTGCACCGAATCCGCCTGCTGCCATGTTGTTGGCACCAGAGTCATCCGTAGTGGTAGTGCTGTCCGATGTTGTAGTCGTCTGAGCTTGATCTGTGTTCGTATCGCTGCTATTCGTTGTAGCGTTGTTGTTCCGATCCGTGCGTTCACCGCCACGATTGCCACCTGTACCCTGATCTCCTGTCAGACGGGACAGGCCGTTATAACCAAAGGCCAAATTCAGCACAGAGTTCGTACCGCTACTTCCCATATAAGGGCGTTCATCTGCCGGAGTGGAGTCCACTACGACTGCCCAGGAGAGCGATACGATCAGGAGGACAACTGCTGATCCTACCAGTGTTACTGCTTTTCGCTTCCAGTTAAACTTGGAGGCCAACAGATAGAACAGACCCAATGCGGGAACGATCATATAGGCTTGCAACATTTTTTCGTTAAAGGCGATGCCTACGACTGCGAAAGCAGCAAGGATCAGCCCGGTTTTGCTATTTCTAATGCCTCTGAACAATAGCCATGTTGCGAGCAACAGTGTGAAAACCAACATAGCATCGATGTTATTCGTGCGGCTAACCGCTACGGCTATCGGTGTCGTTGCCATAGCGAAGGCGGCCAATCGTGCGGCCATCGTACCAAAGCTCGGTTTGACGAGTAAGTAAACGAGCAAGACTGATCCGACCTGAGCCAGCGCCTGTGGCAAGATAACGCTCCATCCGTGAAGCCCGAATATATAGGCGCTCAGTGTCTGAATCCAGAAAACCACAGGCGGTTTGTCTACCGTTACCGATCCAGCAGAATCAAGTGAGGCGAAAAAGAAGTTGTGAAAGCTCTGTAGCATGCTTGCTACGGCCGTCGTGTAATAGGTGTTTACATATTTGTCTTGCCAGATGTTGTATCCGTTCAAAAATGCGGATATCAGCATAATGATGATCAGGGGGATGTCCGCCCTGGTCTTAAACCATTTCTTAATCATGTTCATTCCACTCCCTGTGAAAATTCTTTGTATTTATTCCGTTGTTCTAGCCGCTATCTTCAGGACTGCGGAATGACCAGTCGCTTCTGATCTTGGCCCGGTGAACTACCGGCTTGCTATTATCATGCCATACGTACCTTAATGGGTTCTGAGCGCTCCCTGAACGTTAGCTGAAAGCTGAGCAGAGGTACTTTTTTTGCGACAGGATTCAGGTATATTAGATACAGGTAAAAATGAACTGACTTTTTTATGAGAAAAATGCGGCAACATGAAAGGGAAGATTAATAATGAATCCAATACACGGAGTTAAAATTATGCTGGCAGATGATGAGCCTCATATTTTGCAATTTTTAGAGCTTGGACTGATTAATGAAGGATATGAAGTCAGAACCGCCGAGAACGGGAGTAAAGCGCTCGATTTGGCAAGAGAGTTTCGTCCGCATGTAGCGGTGCTGGATGTGATGATGCCGGAAATGAACGGTTTTGAGGTGTGCCAAAGTCTCAAGGAGACGGAGGATAACATCGCGGTCATTATGCTGACCGCCAAGGATGATGTAGACGATCGGGTAAAGGGATTAAAACTCGGCGCGGATGATTATGTCGTAAAGCCCTTCAGTTTTAATGAGCTGCTGGCTCGCATTGAAGCACGCTTGCGCAATCAGTTCCCCGATCTGCTGGGGGAGGTTGTTCACGGCCCCTTTCAAGTGGATGATCGACGCAAGGAAATTCGTTATCAGAGTCAGGTGCTGGAGCTGTCGCCTACCGAATATGAACTATTGAAGTTTCTGGTGCTTAATCACGGGATTGTGCTGAGTAAAAGTCGTATTCTGGACCGGGTATGGGGGTACGATTTTGGGGGCGAGGATAATATTGTTGAGGTGTACATTCGCTCCTTACGTGAAAAACTCAAAGACAAGGAGCACCGGGTCATTCGTACGCTGCGCGGTGTGGGCTACCGGGTGGATCTGCTATGAAGGCGGGCGGGAAAAGTCGGAGAAAATATGCACTTCGTTCTCTCCGGTCCCAGCTTTTGGCCAGAACGTTACTCATTTTGGCTTTGCTGCTCGTATTGATTGGTTTTCTACAATATTTTCTGATGAAAGATTTTCTGTATCGCAGTCGGGCAGAAGCTATGGATACGCAGTTGAATTCAATTCCTGCCGATTTATTGATTAAGGATTCGCAGGAGCAGAGTGGGGTAACCGCTCCCCAAGAACAAACCAATCGGAGGAATAATCGACCGGGGCCGTTTTTGTTTTGGCCGGATATGTCGCTCGCTTCTATAGATACAGACGGCACTTTCCAGAGCTTGTCCAACGAAAACGGACTTAAGCCGCCACGTCTCACCACTGAGCAATATCATGCAATGCAGCAGAGCAAACGCATGCGCCACGGCTATCAATTAATCACGGATGCTCAGGGGAAAGAGCAACTGGTTGTATTCCGTCCGCTCGGTCCACCTGACCGTTCGTCCGGTTTACTTCAAATGGGCGTATCCACGACTTCTATGCAAGAGCAATTGATTAACCAGCTCCGCACCTTTATTTTATTGTCTCTGATTGCGCTTGCGATTGGGTTGGCGCTTATGCTTCCTGTGCTGCGCCGCACGTTGGTGCCCCTTTCCAGGATGGTCGAGGCAGTCAAACGTATTGATGCGGGCAATCTGGCCGAACGCTTTGACGCAGAGCAAGGGCAGTATGAGGTGGATCGTTTGGCGGTTTCATTTAACGGGATGCTGGAACGGCTGGAGCATTCTTTTGCTGCCGAACGAGAATTGCAGATGCAGATGAGACGATTTATTGCGGATGCTTCCCATGAACTGCGCACCCCGCTCACGTCTATTCACGGCTTCTTGGAAGTGCTGCTTCGTGGGGCAGCATCTAATCCGAAGCAGCTTCAGTCGGCACTAGAAAGTATGTATGGTGAATCCAAGCGGATGAATAAACTTGTCTCTGATTTACTATTGTTGGCTAAGCTGGATCGAACACCGGAGTTGAAGCTGGAAGACATATCACTAGATGCGTTGCTGCTGGAAATGAAACCGCAGCTCCTTATGCTGGCAGGTACACGTAAAGTGGTTTTTGATATGACGGCAGGTATACGGATATTGGCAGAGGGGGATAAAATCAAGCAGGTAGTGCTCAACTTGTTTCACAATGCTGTTCAGCATACCGATTTGGAAAGAGGTGTGATCCAGGTAAACCTGTCTGCAGGTAAGAAGTTGGTGGATATCCAAATTCGTGATAACGGACCAGGCATGAGTAAAGAACAGCTGGAGCGGATATTTGAGCGTTTTTATCGTGGAGATGAATCGCGTACACGTAGCTCAGGCGGGGCGGGCCTTGGTCTGGCCATTACACAGTCTATCGTAGAAGCACACGGCGGGAACATTACAGCCGAAAGCACACCGGGAACGGGAAGTGTATTCAAAGTAACGTTACCTTTAGCGGGAACAGTATAGTATTTAAGATTATGGCGTAACATAAAAATAGCCCCCCGAACCGCAGCTTTGGTTATAACACGGCTCGGGAGGCTTTTCTATTGTTAGTTAATCAGCGAAGCTTTCTGTAAAAGCACATGCAGCACCTTGGCAGATGCCTCACGGGTTGTAGGTGCATTCGGCTGGAAGTAGGAGGAGTCTTTAATCGCTTCTCCGTTGATGATACCTGCTGCACTTACTTTTTCAATACTGTCCTTGGCATAGCCTGCAAAGGATGAAGCATCATGGTACGGTGTACGTGCAGGGCCATCGACTGCTGCTTTGATTTGAAGCAGATCTACAGCTTTACCCAGCACGACAGCAATTTCTTGACGACTGATATTAGCGTTCGGATCAAACTTGTCGCTGCTGCGACCCGTAATCAAACCAGCTTCATAAGCGGCTGCTACATCGCCGGAGTACCAACTACCTGCCGGGATATCACTGAATGGTGCAGCAGTACCCGGTGTCAGGCCGAGTGCCCGAGTTACCAGGGCTGCAAATTCTGCACGTGTCACTTTCTTCTTCGGTGAGAAAGTCGTGTCGGTCGTACCATTGATCAGCAACTTGTTCGCCAGCGATTGAATTTCGGATTGGGCATACGACGATGAAATATCTTCAAAGCTAACGGGACGTGTCGCCGCTGCATACGTCGAGAAGCCCGGTCGGCTTACCTTGACGACGGTAGATCCATCAGCCTGCTTGGTGAAGACGGATGGAACGGGATAGACATTTCCGTTTGCCGTATAAAGTACACCGGCTGTATTGGAATCAATTTGACCAGGTACGGTAAAGGATCTGCTTATGAACTGTCCTGGAGCAACTTTGAGCGATTGACTCTTGCCACCAGTGACAACATTAGCTTCAAACCCTACCGGGATGCCGATCATATTGGAGCCTTTCAGCTTACTTGTAAAAGTGCCACTCGCCTCTCTCTGGCTGCTGATTATCACTTCAATGCCTGCACCAGCAGGAACATTTTTCAGAGCGGATACTGGCAAAGCCAGAGAAGAGCCTGTATTGCTTACAATCAAGCTGCTTCCTGCTGCAGCCTTGCCCAACGTTACCAGTTGTGTGGAAGTGAGCGATGCTTTCGTCGTTTGGCCTGCTTGGCTAGTAGCCGACAGTACAATAGCTGTCGGGCTGGAACCTGCTGCTGTCACGGCACCCTGTAAATCTGCCTCGGTTACTGTCAGCGACTGTACATTATTGTTCAATGCAACGGCTGTAGTGACAGTTTTAACAGCCTGCCCTTGTTTCACAACGCTTTGAAGTGAAGGTGCAGATGTAGAGACAGGAGTGGATGTGTTCGTTGCAGCAGAAGGTGTAGTATTGCTTCTGCCGCCACCTCCACCACCGCTGCCTCCAACACTACCGCTGGATGCGGCGCTATTATCCACACGGATAGCTTTAGTGGCGGTGAAGAGTTTAGGACCGTCGGTATTGCGTACGACTTCGCCGTCTTTATTCAGTTCTGGAGAACTGACTTCCAGCTTGTATACGCCGTCCTTCAAATGCTGAATCACGGGCTGACCGTTAGCATCCAGAACAGGTTTTCCATTGTCATCTAATTCGACGTAACTTCCGTCAATATCCTTGAAGGAATATGCGCCTTGTTTGAGGCGAGCGTTGGCTCCTTGTTCTTTTGAAGTCGTAATGCCGTCAATAAGACCAATTAATTTATCATCAACGCCGTATACATAAAGCGCGATCTGGTTGGTTTTATCTGTGGTCAGGCGGAATGCCAAATCTGTTGAGCGTTGAGCACCTGTACGACTCGGATAAATAATCGGGTTGGTGACACTCAAGTCCTGCAAGCCGAAGCCAGTTGTTGGATTTTCTTTGCCTACATGAACGACGAACGGCAGATGAAGTGTTGGCAGTCCGGCGCTTTTCAGAATAACTTCCCCTTCATATACACCTGTGGCTGCACCTGAATTTGGTTGTACAGACAGGAAGAACGGTTGCGATTTACCCGGTTCTGCCGAGATTGCTCCATTCGCGCCCACACCTTGCAACTGAACGGCAATGTTGCTCACGTCAGGTGTAGCAATCGGCTTAGTTGGATCAGAGGTTACATTATCATGTAAAACGGTGCTGGCTTCATATTGCACAGTGTTAGCCGACAAGTTTTTGAGTTGAAGCTGAATCTGCTTCGCATCACTACCAGGTCGTAACACCCCGAAGCTGGCGGAAGGATTGTAATTCACAACCTCCTGCCGATTAAAGTTTTTGTCGAGAATCGTAATCTTTTCGACGGTTTCCAGCAGGGCTGGCGTCTGAATCGCATTAGCGATGTTTACAAGGCCTGCACCTTGGGAATACACATCATATTGGATTTTATCCTCATCAAAGAGTGTAACCGAAGTGTTTGCCAGAGCAGCGCGGATATCAAACGGTGTCCAGTTTGGATGCTGTTGCTTCAGCAGCACAGCAAGTCCAGCCACATGCGGAGACGCCATACTTGTACCGTTGCTGCGTTTGTAGGCTTGCTCATAAGATGCATCCGGATAGAACTTGGCGAAGGCAGGGTAGGTTGATAAAATGCCCACACCCGGTGCGCTCACATCCGGCTTGATGCTGAGTAGTTCATCTCCGTTCGGTCCACGGGAGCTGAAACCGGCCATCGTATCGCCTGCATTATCTGTACGAATATAATCTGCCCCAAAGGAGACGGAGAACTTCTCTCCAGCATTGTCCACAAGTTGTTTAGCCAGCGCGCGCCCTTCCTTACCTTTCATGTCAAAGGTCGGAATAAAGTCAAAGCTGTCACCCAAATTGGAATTTACGTAGTCATCGCGACCTGAAATACTTTCCCCTAAATCAGCTTTGGTGATGTCGCCCGCTTTCGTATTCCCATTAAAAACGATTACAGCCTTCGCACCGTTTTCTTTCGCATTTGCGATTTTATCCACGAATGCCAAGTTGCCGCGTGAAACGAGGACTATTTTTCCTGCTACGTCTTTCCCTTCAAAATCATCAGGTTGTCCCAGATTCGCATATACGAGCTCATAAGGGGCAGTTCCCAAAATGGAGGCAAAGTCTTCTCTGCCTGTCTCCCAGCCCATCAAATTAAAATCATAATGTACATAAGCATCATCAGTTACGGTCTTTTTCAATTCACCGTTAGCCTCCCAATAGGAGTCACGGGTGACCGAAGCTGTACCCGAGAAGCTTTTGCTCGGCGAAGTGGCTGCACCGACGGAAATCGCCAACTGTGATGTTGCGGGAGAACCCATGGAATAAAAATAGGGGCCTTCCTGTGCCGCATTACCATTCGCTATGACCGCGACTACGCCGGAAAGTACAGCATTATTAATAGCAATGGAGTCGGGGGAGTTCGGGTCCTTTTCGGAATCCGAGCCCAGCGACAGGTTAATGACGTTCATACCATCTTTGACAGCGCGTTCAATACCATCAATGACCTGTGCGGAGGAACCGGAGGAGCGTCCCGTCTTGGTATTGCGTCCAAGCACTTTATACACGTATAAGTCCGATTTATAGGCAATACCCTTTTGCACAATATCCGAGGATTTATTTGCGGCTTTACCGGCAATCGTGCCGGAGACGTGAGTACCATGTGTCGTTCCGCTAAAACCTGTGCCGTATGGGTCATTTTCTTTTTCAAGGAACGGTTCCTCGTAAGGGTCGTTGTCTTGTTCAAAAGAGTCATATCCGCCTTTATAGGCTTCTTTCAAATCCGGATGCTCATAATCGATACCAGTATCAATAACCCCGACCTTGATTCCCTCGCCATTCAATCCTTTGGCCCAGGCTTCAGGAACACCAATTTGGTCCAGCGGTGCGTTATCGTAAGTGGCTTCACTGGCTGTAAGTGTTGGCGGGTCCTGTACGGGAATGGAATAATACGTTTTGTTTTCATGAATGGATTTTACACCTGGCAGTTTAGCCAGTTCTGGAATCTTATTGGCTGGTAGTGTGACCTCCAAGCCGTTAAGCACCGTGTTGTACTGGTAATTCACCTGAAGAGAAATACCATGCTCAGCGGCTTGGTCTACGAACGTAGTTTGCTCGGTGGCAATCGCGGATTCCGCTTTTTGCTCAGATTGAGCTGTGAAAGCTTGGAAGCCTGAACGTGCCGCATATTTGTCCACGGCTAGGGGCTCACCATCAAGCTGTACGATAACTCTGACTTGGCGGGAAGAATCTGTGCTTAGCTCTGGCGAAATGAAGGCCGGAGCCGCCTCAATAGTCAATGCTTGCTGAGCTTCCAAAAATGAGTTGATTTGCAGATCTGCGGTAGCAGCAGAACTGACAGACGGCAGAGACAAGCTTACCGTCAAGGCAAGAGCGAGTGATACGACAGGTATTTTTTGCAAAATGATCGGCTTTTTCAAAGATTTCCCTCTTTTCAATCAAAATATGATATGTCTACATACTAGGATTTGAAGCCACTGCCGTTGTTCTCACGCCTCCCTTAATATCTAAAATAATAGAATTGACCACTGGTGACTAACTTGCCAGTTTTGAGGCATATCTTACCATATTGGTGGGATATATTACTATATGTTTTTTATATTTTTAGAAAAAATAAGGTTAACATCACATATAGATTCCATGGAAATGTTATGAATTTACTAGATTATTTTTGAAAACAATCGAAGGGGAATGGGAGAATGCGAGATTTAATGATATAATCTGCATTGGAATTGTTGAGGTTTCACAATCATGTAAAATGCCTAAGGCAAAGGAGTCGATTATGTTGGCAAAAACATTGATTTTTGGGCATAAAAATCCGGATACGGATACCATTTGCTCAGCTATTGCTTATGCAGACTTAAAAACCAAACTGGGTGCGGACGTAGAGCCGGTTCGTCTGGGCGAGGTGAACGGGGAAACGCAGTATGCACTGGATTATTTCAAAGTGAGCGCGCCACGTCTAGTTGAGCAGGTTGCTGCTGAAACGGACAACGTCATTCTGGTCGATCATAATGAGCGCCAGCAAAGCGCCGCTGATATTGACAAGGTACGTGTAACTGAAGTCATCGACCATCACCGGATCGCTAACTTTGAAACAAGCCAGCCGTTATACTTCCGCGCTGAGCCAGTGGGTTGCACAGCCACCATTTTGAACAAGCTCTACAAGGAAAATGGTGTAGCGATTCCGAAAGAAATCGCAGGTCTAATGTTGTCCGCGATTATTTCCGATTCCCTGTTGTTCAAATCCCCAACCTGCACGGATCAAGACGTGGCTGCTGCTCGTGAACTGGCTGAAATTGCTGGTGTGGATGCAGATCGTTACGGATTTGACTTGCTTAAAGCGGGGGCTGATTTGAGTGGTCACACCATTGAACAGTTAGTGAGTCTGGATGCCAAAGAATTTCAGATGAATGGTCGCAAAGTGGAAATTGCTCAAGTGAACGCGGTAGACGTCAACGATGTGCTATCGCGTCAAGCTGACCTAGAAGTTGCATTATCCCAAACCATTGAGGCCAAAAATCTCGATCTGTTCCTGTTCGTTGTAACAGACATTGTGAACAGTGATTCCATTGGTATTGCCCTGGGAAGCCAAGCACAAGCGGTTGAGAAAGCCTATAATGTACAGTTGGATGACAACAAGGCTGTTCTAAAAGGCGTTGTATCGCGAAAATCGCAAATTGTGCCTGTATTGACTGACGCTTTTAACAGTTTGTAAGGATAAATAATAAGCCTCCTGAACCCCTGCATAATGGCAGTGGAAGCAGGAGGCTTATTTTTATTTCTTCAGTTCTGCCAGGACGTCTCCGATGCGGAATTCAAATGCCAATTTCAACTGATCGCTCATCAGGTGCCAGGCGTTTTCAGCTACAGCGAGATCGCCGCTATGGGTAAATGCATGTGCGGCACCCATGTATTTTTTATACGTCACGGACACATCTGCTTCAATCAGCCGTTTGGCGTACAACTCGGCTTCGTCAGCCAAGGAGTCCAACTCCGCGGTTATGATCAGAGCAGGAGGGAGATTATGTAGTGATTCTGCAAAAATGGGGGAAACTAACGGATTCCGCGCCTCCTCTGGTGAGTGCAGGTAGCTTTCATTAAAGATCTTTGCTACTCGTGGCGGAATGGCTTTCTCGAATTGGGGCTTCAATTTGGGATCTGTAGCAATATCTAATGGTGGGTAATCCAGTACCTGATATATAATCGGAAATTCCTTGCGATCCCGGGCCATAAGACACAGCGCTGCCGCTAGATTACCACCTGCACTGTGTCCCCCGACCGCAATGCGTTGAGGATCTACGTTGAGCACATCAGGATGCTCGTACAACCATTGGGTTACATCATAGCTTTCCTGTAGCGGGATAGGGAATTTATACTCCGGGGCCAAGCGATAATCGACATTAACGACAACGCAATTCGCACGTTCAGTAATGACCGGACACCAGGGATCATCCATTTCGGCGCTGCCCATTACAAAGCCGCTGCCATGGAAATTTACAAATACAGGGAGTGGATCAGCAGACCGGTGAGAAGGTTCATATACAATCACCCTGGAGTCACCAACAGAGGTGGGAATGATCCTTTCTTTCCGATGTACTTTGGGAGAATGCGAAGGTTTGAAATCGGACGCAGCTACCATTCTGCCAGCCGATATGCGGGCAAGTTTGACGAACAGTTTTTGTCTCAGTCTTCGCACCATTTTTCTCTCTCCTCTCTGGAGTCGGTTAGACGCGAACCTTTGACATCTTCAAACGCAGAACGTACGCGTGACAAATAGGTTTGGAACTGACAGATTTCCGACTCACTAAAGTCTGACATCAGACGTGAAGCCAGCCCTACGAAAAAGGGGTCCATCTGTTGAATTTTACTTCTTCCTTTATCGTTCAGGGACACGAACACTCCCCGCTTGTCATTGGGATCGTCATATTTATTAATGAATCCCTCTTGTTCGAGAGAAATAACCATAGAACTGATTGCTGCCCGGCTTACCCCCATCTTTTCAGCCAAAGCAGAAGGAGATGACATTTCATCTCTTTGCGCTGAAAGTACACAAAGGGCGATATATTGCCCGTAGGACAGACCAAATTCACGCGAACGTTTTTCCATGTTTTTACGTATTTCATACGTTATGGAAAATAAATCTACCAAAACACCAATCGGTTTATTGCCACCTGGAAAGAGATTATAGGCCAGTTGACGAATTTCGGAGTCCAAAAAAAAGAACATGCGATCCACCTCGATGTAGTTAATTAGTTAACTGTAATTTAATTAACCACTGGTTGCAATGATTTATACAAACTTTGTTCCGCATTTTTTTGAAAATATATCTGTAAAACGTCACATCCAGGGGCCGATACACTGATCGGGGCCCTGATTCACAAAGGCTTGTATGGAGGGCTGACGCAGGGTACGTCCTTCTTGCCACCGCCATTCACTATATTGAACCTTGGCGGTATACATGGGTTTCACCCAAAATGCGTCCTGATGCCGATCCGGTTTATTGCTAAAAGGTCGCTCCGATATGGTATGTGGTAGCAGGCGCTCGGTAAGCTGACGCCAATCTTCCCGAGTCAGCTTACCCGTCCCCACATGCCCGATATAGCGCAGCATTCCTTGTTTATCATATTGGCCCAGCAACACAGCATTGATAATGCCTCCGTTTAGGGTATAGCCACCGATAACGGCAATGATATCGCCATAATTTTTGACCTTGAGCCATCGTCCGTCCTTTCCGCCCAATGTGTACGGACTATCCAGCTTTTTACACACAATGCCTTCCATTCCTTGGCTGCACATGACCTGAAATAGAGCTTGTCCATCAGGATGAGCGGGAGCCAGTTGAATCCGTTCATTCGGTATGATGATCTGATGCAGCAGTTCAAGCCTTTCCTGTAACGGTTTAAGATGAACCCACTCCCCGTTCAGATAAACAATATCAAACAACATGTAAGTAGCGGGTACAGCTTCATAGGCTGACTGAATTCGATCCGTCCGACGAATCAGATCCCGTCGCATAATTTCATGGAACGATGGCTTACCGTCGGCACCGAGTGCGATCATTTCCCCGTCCAATATGACCGAATCAGCCTTACAGTAGGAGGGGAAGAAAGCAAGCTCCGGGTATAAAAGCGTTCGTTCATGCTGCTTGCGGTTAAACAGGCGTGTGCTGCCCTGGTCGTGATACGTCAAAATTCTCGTACCGTCCCATTTTATTTCATAACGCCAAAGGCCCGTATCTACAGGTACTTTTTCGCTCAGTTCTGGCTCAAACGGGATGACAGGTTTTATTTCTGTACGCAACGCAGCGCCTCCCTTGCCTTAATTGGAATAAATATAGTGTCGACGATAGATCCTATTTTATGTGTCAGGATTTTGAAAAATTCGATTCCAGTCGCTCCGAAGTGCAAGATATAGACGAACTAAACCATTTCGATCTATATCTTGTTCATTGGAAGTCGCTTATGGGATTTTTGCAAAATCCTCGTATGTAATGTTTCGCTGATTCCTAAATAGGGGAATGATAAGGATATCTAGCGTCGGCATGAAGTGATTGCAGTAATTCGTTAGCATGGAGTTGTAACGGGATTTTCTTCAGTCAGAAAGGAGATTGGTTTCATGAGACAAATTCGCGAGGAGGACCATGCAGTAGTCATGGTGGATGATGGACAGGTAGTTGCAGAAGTAGGCTATAAATCCATAGATGACCACTCATTGGTCATTGACCATACATTTGTATCCGAGCAGTTACGGGGTCAAAAAATCGGCAAGGAGCTCATCGACCGAGTGGTTGATATGGCAAGGAATCAGCATAAAAAGGTTATTCCTGCTTGCTCGTACGCGCTTGCTCTGTTCAAGCGCCATCAGGAATACAGTGACGTATGGCAGCAATGAATATGGATCATCAAGGCTGCTTAATTGCATAACCGATACAACACCGGAGCGGGTAATCAGACCTTCCCGGTGTTTTTTTGTGTGTATAAAGCTTGTAAAATCAATGCATTCTACCGTTGATATAGGGAAGTAAAGGGCTATTTTCAAATGTTGAAGCATATTTTCTGACAGATGGCTGTGAAATTGTTCATACTGTTGTCACTTCACAGGCTGTCCATGAGTTCTATATAATATATTATGGTTATGACTACAACAGTAACGAAAACCTGAATTTAACGAAGGAGACGCTCATGATGAATAAAGCGAGTGAGGACAAGCAGTACGTTCCAACGAGCAATCGTAATTTTACAGCCTTGATTATCACCGTTTCCATTATAGCCAACGTGATTATTTTGCTGCTGTTCTTTTCGCCGATCGGATACCAGGGTAGTGTGAGTTTTGATCTCACTATTTTCCCAAGGCTGAATGCGATTTTTAACAGCTTCACATTTATTTTTCTGGTGGCTGCACTGGTTGCTATTTTCAAAAAGAACATTAAGCTTCATAAAACCTTTGTTTTGCTGGCCTTCGCCAGTACCGTTTTATTTTTATTTTCCTACCTGACCTTTCACTACATTTCGCCGGAAACTGCAAAATATGGTGGGGTGGGTATCCTTCGGCCGATCTACTTTACGCTGTTGATTTCGCATAGCATACTGGCTGCGATTATTGTACCGCTAGCACTGTTCACAGTTGTATGGGGATGGACGATGCAGGTAGCAAAACATCGTAAGATTGCGCGCTGGACGATGCCAATTTGGCTATATGTGAGCTTGACTGGGGTACTGGTGTACGTTTTCATGGCCCCATACTATTAATAGATGTGAACCCTTTGCGGGTTGATTTAGGAAAATGGCGTCTCTGCTGAAGAGGCGTCTTTTTTGTATCCAATAAAAGAAAAATTATTCCTTCTAAATTTATTTTATTGAAAAAACGTTCCTTCTTTAGCGGTATTTCTGCTATAATTTGCCTTAATCAACTAAGAACAAGGGGGTCACCATGTGACAAAGAAAGCGAAAGGCAGGTTACGGTTGCTTGTATCTATGCTGGCGCTGGTTGTACTGCTGAGCAGCTGCGGTGGTGGAGGATCAAAGTCGGAAAAGGTTGACGGAGGGAAAGTAACACTGCAATTTTGGACCATTGCACTACAACCTACATTTACCCCGTATTTCAATCGGGTGATTGCCGATTATGAGCAGAAGAACCCCAATGTCAAAATTGACTGGAAGGATTACCCTTATGATGCAGTGACCAACAAGCTGTTGACAAGTATCGCTAGCAACAGCAGTCCGGATGTAGTCAATCTCAATACAGAATTTGCTAGCCAAATGGGCTCCAAGGGTGCTGTTGTTGATATGAATGAGCATTTGTCGCCCGAGGAAAAGGCTGCTTATTTCGAGGGTATTTATAATTCCACAGTCATTAACGGTAAAGCTTATGCGCTACCCTGGTATACCGGTACAGAAGTGCTTTACATGAATACAAAGCTGGTCAAAGCCGCCGGATTGGACCCTGCTCATCCGCCCAAAACCCGGGAGGAATTGTCTGAGTGGGGCCGTCAAATCAATAGAAAAATTGGCAAAGCAGGCTATGCTCAGCAGCTTGTATCCAAGCTTTTCGCTGTGGACGGCATTCCTATTCTAAATAAAGAAAAGACAGCAGCGGCGTTCAATACACCAGAAGCAGTCACCATGATTGATAATCTAAAAAAACAGATGGAAGATGGCGTTGTGCTCAAGGAAGACGCTGACTTCTCACAACAAGTGAAATATTATGCCGGCGAGCAGGTTGCCTTCGAGCTGGCAGGCCCGACGTTCATCAATTTTATCAAAACGGCTGCGCCGGATGTTTATAAGAACACAATTGCTGTTCCTGTCCCAACCGGTAAAGCTGATGTGCGGCTCTCCAACTCCATGGACCTGGTCGTACCTGCTAAGTCTGCACATGTGGACGAAGCAGTGAAATTTGCTGTTTTCTTGACAAACGCGGAGAGTCAAACAGCTTTTTCTAAAGCGGCGAATACACTACCTTCCACGAAAGACTCCATTAAAGATCCATATTTTACTCAGTCTGATAAATCATTAGAAGCACAAGCCAAGGTAGTATCCGCGCAAAGCTTGGATAAGGCGACAGATTATATGGTCGGTGTGCCTAATGCCAAAGATGTGAACAGTGCCATCGCGCGAGCTTTGCAAAATATTGTATTGAACGGCACGGATACGAAGCAGACGCTTACTGCCCTGGAGCAGGAAGTGAACGATATTTTAAAGCAATAGGCTTGACAGGGGAGTAAATGAATACTCCCCTGTTCATTTATCAAAATCAGGTGGTGATGCAGCATGATCAAATGGTTAAGGTCGGAGTCCTTTACGGCCTGGGCCTTTATGACGCCAGGACTGTTATTGCTTGCCGTCTTTGTATTTTGGCCTATTATTTACAGCATCCCGCTGGCATTGACAGACTACTCTGTCATATCAGATACCCATTTTGTCGGCTTGGATAATTTTGAAGCGGCGTTTAAGGACCGTAACTTTCTTATTTCAATTTGGAACTCATTGTTGTACGTGCTCATTGTCCCCTTTCTCCAAATTTTCTCCATCCTGATGGCTGTGCTTGTGAACAGCCGTATCCCGGGAATTAAAATATTTCGTACGTCCTACTACATCCCTGTTGTGACTTCGATGGTAGCTGTAGCCTTAATTTGGAGCTGGCTATTGGGCAATAACAGCGTAGTGAACTACTTGCTCATGCAGGTCGGCTTGATTAGCAAAGACATACACTGGTTATCGGACAGCAACTTGGCCTTGTATGTACTGATGTTCATCACAATGTGGAAGGGACTCGGGTATTATATGATGCTCTATCTGGCTGGATTACAAAATATTCCTCAAGATCTGTACGAAGCCGCTAGAGTCGACGGAGCAAGCCGATGGCGTCTGATTGTTCATATTACTCTTCCACTGTTAAGACCTTACGTTTTGTTCTGTACCCTTATATCACTCATGTCAGCTATTCGTGTATTTGATGAAGTATATGTACTAACCAAGGGTGGACCGGGAACGGCCACGTTGACATCCAGCTTGTATATTTTTCAAAAGGGCATGGAGCAGTTCAATTTTGGATATGCTTCTGCGCTTGGCTTAATTGTCGGTGCAATGATTGCCGTACTTAGTATTATCGTATTCCGATTCAATAGGAAAGGCGGTGTCAATCCCTATTGATGAATCTAAAGGATGACAAAATGCTACGCTCATCTCTTCCTAAAAAGGAAAGCAGCCGCATCATGCGCAGTCTTGCTCGAATGCTGAGAATGACGGTCATCTACGTGCTTCTAGTGCTACTCGCCCTCTTTTTAATGGGACCGTTCCTATGGCTGCTCAGCGTATCCCTCATGCCAGGTCGTAACATTTTTTCAACGCCGCCCGCTATTTTTCCGACCTTTATCGATTTCGACAACTATGTTCAGGTGTGGCAGTTCATGAATTTTCCAAAGTATATGCTGAATACGGTCATCATTACGGTGTTGGGCGTTGTGCTCAATGTGGTACTCGCCAGTCTGACGGGATATCCCTTGGCTGTATTTCGTTTTAAGGGTAAAAATCTGGTGTTTACGCTGCTGATTGCCACGATGATTATTCCTTCCTACACCGCATTTATTGTGCATTATCTAACCATTCAAGGGCTCCATCTGGGCAATACATATTTGGGTGTGGTGTTGCCCGGGGCAGTCTCCGTGTTCAACATTTTTCTAATGCGACAGACGTTTATTCATATTCCCACCGATGTGCGTGATTCCGGTAAAATGGACGGCGCTTCGGAGTTTCGAATTTGGTGGCAGCTGGTGCTTCCGCTGGTCAAGCCGGCGCTCGCTGTAATTTCTCTGTTGGAGGCGATGTCGTTCTGGAACAGCTTTCTGTGGCCTATCGTTATTTTGAATGATACGGAGCTATATCCGCTGGCAGCTGCGCTCACGTATCTCAACGGTCAATTTGCCTATAACTTCGGTTGGATTGCTGCAGGCACAATGATTTCGGTACTGCCGATCATTATATTGTTCCTGTTTACACAGCGCTACTATATGGAAGGTTTGGCGGGAGCGGTAAAAGGATAAGCCAGTAGTCATGGCTACGAAGAGCCTGTGAATGGAAGGAGATGATTGCGATGAAATTGTCCAAAGGAATGGGGCCTCATTCGGGTGTAGGGTTATCACCGCAGGAGATACAATATTATTTTCGTGATGTGTATGACAGCGGGGAAAGGCTGGTTATCTCCGAACCGCGTCTGGTCTGTGAACTGTCCTCTCGCTTTGCAATGAATCAGGAGTATGAAGGTGTGCTGGACCCCGAGGGACCGATCAAGCTTATTGTGCCTCCAGGACCGGGTGTACCGACTGAAACACGGGGAAGCGTGCAGTTGGTGCTCGAATATGACGGAACGTTTGCTGCAGACGGATATCGGTTGGACATTCAGAAGGACGGGCGGATTGAAATCCATGCTTCCAATAAAAGAGGGCTCAAATACGGCATGGATGCCCTGCATCTCCTGCTTCAAGTGGAACAGGAGCGATGTACTCTGCCGGTGATGTCTATTCGGGATGAGCCTTCCTTCCCGGTCAGAGGAATTATTGAGGGCTTCTATGGGAAACCGTGGAGTTTCGCGGATCGGATGGATGCTGTCCGTTTTATGGCTGCGCATCGGATGAACACGTTCATGTATGCCCCCAAGGATGATCCATATCATCGTGAGCTATGGAGAGAGCCGTACCCTGAGGATACGTTTGACCAGATCCGCGAATTAAAGGAAGCCTGTGAACGGCATGAGATTGATTTTCATTACTGTATCAGTCCAGGGAACGACCTAAGCTTTGGCAGCGATGAAGATTTCCTTAAATTGACGGAAAAGCTGGCGGCCGTGATTGCGATTGGCGTACGTCATTTTTCTGTATTAATGGATGATATTGATTATGTACTCAAAGGGGAAAATCGACATTTGCTGGGCCGCTCGGGTCACGCTCATGTCTTTTTGACGAACAAGGTTCACACATGGCTGGCTGAACGGCTGCCTGAGTTTACACTGACAGTCTGTCCTTCGGAATATTGGTCGTATTGGGATACCGAATACAAAAAGGACTTCCGTGAGCGGCTGCATCCGGAGATTAAGGTGTTCTGGACGGGGTACTTTGTTTTTGCCCCACAGATTAGTCGCGAGCACGCCGCCGATAATCATGCGTTCTTCGGACATGAGCTGTGGCTGTGGGATAACATCCCGGTGAATGATTGTGACCATGATCGGTTATTCCTTGATCCGCTGCGCGGACGGTATTCCGGGCTACCAGACTGCGGACATACCGGTATGGTGGCCAACCCGATGAATCAGTGGGAATGCTCCAAAGTAACGCTCATTACGATGTCCCACTATATGTGGAACAGTGAACGGTATATGCCTGAGCTATCTTGGCAATGGGCTGTGCGGGAGTTAGCGGGAGAGCGTGCGGATGAACTGATGTTTTTCTGTCGTCAAAACAGGAACAGCCGACTGGGCGGCAGCGCGTATGAGGACGTGGATCTTGCTTTGCAAATGCGCGATATCCCTGCGCTGGATATGTACTTTGAGCGGCTCCTTCAGACCGTGAGCGTCCTACGGAACGTGCCCGCTGATGATCCGGCGGCAGGTTTCGTGTCCCAGGCCGCGCCGTGGCTGGAACGTGCCGAGCTGGACGCAGGCCTGTGGCAGGTGCTGCGCCAAGCTGCGCTCAGTGGCGAGCGACAGGACGATGCACATTCAAGGGGAAGCAGCACGCCGAGCAAAGCAGTTGGCGGGCAAGAGCCGTCGCCTCTGACGGACGAAATTGCAGGAGAACTGCGACGCGGTATCACTGCTTGCTTAGAAGCGGAGGCTCGGCTGGGTAGCAATCCGGCGATCCGTGCTGCCGCGCAGTGGGGTTATGTCGATCAGGACGAACAAGGCAAATATCGACTGATCTTGTGAGTGTTTGCGATGGATTATGAAACCAAGGCAGCATAGCTGCCCTGAAAATAATCATTTGCCGTTAGGATAACGGTAATTTTCAGGAGAGGTGGAACGTACGGTGAAGTCAAGCACCCGATTACTTTTTATACCGCTGGATGAGCGGCCCTGTAATTATCAATTTCCTTATTTACTGGCACAGGGTACAGACTTGGAAATGGAGCTACCCCCATTAGAATGGATGGGACAAAAGAAAACCCCTGGCGATACGACCAGACTATGGGCATGGCTCGAAGAACGCGCGGCTACTGCTGATGGAGCCATTGTTGCGATGGATACGTTGCTGTACGGAGGAATCGTACCTTCTCGACTACACGGTATGTCGAGCGAGCAGGTCAGAGATAGAGTGAATCGGCTTCGCAGGCTAAAGCAACTATATCCGCAACTGACTCTGTATGCATTTCAACTAATTATGCGTTGTCCGCAATACTCTTTGGCTGATGAAGAACCGGATTACTATGCCGATTGGGGGCGTGAGATATTCCGAAAGGGCTTCATTGAGCATCGTCAGGAGCTGGGGATCGCTACCGCTGAAGAGTTGCTCGAATTAGCTGATATAAACGAGCGTTTGCCAATGGAAATACTGGATGATTACTTGGGGCGTCGCCATGTGAATTTGGAGGCTAATGAAGTTGCACTGGATCTCGTAGCAGAAGGTATCATTGATTTTATGATCATCCCACAGGATGATTCGGCTCCCTACGGCTATACCGCCAAGGATCAGCAGCGGCTAAGAAGTCGTATTTCTGAGCTTGGGCTGGATTTGAATGTATACATGTACCCGGGGGCAGATGAAGTGGGTTGTACGTTGCTGGCTCGTTGGGTTAACAAGATGAATAATGTAGTCCCACTGGTGTATCCCCGATTGTCTGCTTTGCAGGGGGCATTCGTAGTTCCGCTTTTTGAAGATCGCTATTTTTACGAAACCTTAAAATATCAGATTATGGCGGCAGGTGGGCTGATAGCTTCCTCTGCAACGGAGGCTGATTTGATTTTGTTGGCTAACACACCCGGTGACACGATGGCAGAGGCTTCATCCCAGCAGCGTGCAATGACCGGATATGATGTACATCGGAATGTAGTAGAGCTGGTTGAGTACGGTTCTTATATGCTGCAATATGCAGGTCAAAATGTTGCAGTTGCTGATGTGGGCTACGCCAACGGCGCAGATCTCAAGCTACTTAGACTATTAAAGCAAAAAGGACTGCTTTTTAAGCTGGCAGGTTATGCAGGCTGGAATACCAGTTCTAACACGCTGGGCACCGTCATTGCTCAGTCCATGCTGTATACCCACTATGGCTCTACGGAGGAACATTTGGATTTTCTGTCGCTGCGCTACGCGGAGGATGCCTGTTATTGCGCTGTGGTACGTACGGCTATGAATAACGGGATTGTGGAGCAGATGGGTTTTACCAAGTTTATGCTCGATGGACCGAGAGGCTCGGTAGCTGCGGTTATTCGCGGACGGCTGGAGCAGGCACTCAATGAATATGTGAACGGGCCGGAAGGCCGCGTGGAAATTACAGATTGCTACATGCCGTGGAACCGCACCTTTGAAGTCGGATTAACCGTACGGCATCATGCCGAGAAGAGAGGGTGATTCCTATGGGAATGGAAGGTGTATTATCCAAAGTTCAGCACGGACTGATCGTATCCTGTCAGGCGCTACCAGGAGAACCGTTACATGGAGCAGATTCTATGGTCAAAATGGCGCGTGCCGTACAGCAGGGTGGAGCTGTAGCGATTCGCGCCAATGGCGCATCGGATGTACGTGCGATTAAACAGGCGATTTCTCTACCAGTGATTGGCTTGATTAAGCGGGATTATGATGATTCTGATATTTACATTACGCCCACCCTTCGTGAAATGGAGGAACTGGTGGAGGCAGGGGCGGATATCATTGCGCTGGATGCCACATTACGACCGCGCCCAGCGGGATGTAAGCTGAAGAGGCTCCTAGATTATGCCCATGAGCAGGGAGTCACTTCCATGGCAGACATATCGACACTGGAGGAGGCGCTTCATGCGGCCTCCCTTGGCGCAGACTGCGTATCCACCACGTTATCCGGGTATACGCCGTACTCTACTCAGATTGAGGGTCCTGATCTGGAGCTGGTTCGGAGAGCGTCGGAACTGGTTCCTGTTCCTTTAATTGCAGAGGGCAAAATCTATGATCCAGCGCAGGTTGAGGAAGCATTCCGAATGGGAGCACATGCAGTGGTTGTAGGCTCGGCGATTACCAGACCCCAATTGATTACGCAGCGGTTTGCCGATGCCGCAAGGAAGGCAGTGAAATGCATCTATGGAGATGAACGACCGAATTAACACGTACTATCCTTCATTAACGAAATCGGAGCAGAAAGTCGCCTTATGCGTACTGGAGCATCCCGCAGATATCATATATTTCTCCGTGACGGAGCTGGCGGATTTTGCAGGTACAGGCGAAACGACGGTGATGCGCTTTTGTCGGAAAATTGGTTTCAAAGGTTATCAGGATTTCCGACTGTCCCTGGCACAAAACCAGACTTATCGTAAAACCGATATGGGCGAGGAGAACATCGACCCAGATAACGAACAAGATATTACGCGTACGGTGTATCACAACATGCTCGATATTTTGCACTCCAGTATGGGACTGCTGGACCATTCAGAGCTTGGTCGTGCGATTGCGTGTCTCGATCAAGCGGGCTATGTTCAATTTTTCGGCGTAGGCGCTTCGGGAATTTCCGCGCAGGATGCTAAAAATCGTTTCTTACGGATCGGGCGGCGCGCCGAGGCCGTGGCAGACGGTCATATTCAGTCGATGATGGCGGTGTCCATGAACCCGGGTGATGTCGCTATCGGCATCAGTGTATCAGGAAGTACGCTGGATACGAACGATATGCTGCACAAAGCCAAGCAAAACGGTGCAACTGTTATCGCAATTACGAATTATGCGAAATCACCCATCACCTCCATTGCAGATATCGTGTTACTGACCGCAGGCAAAGAAGCCCCGATAGAAGGTGGTTCAATCGGTGCTAAAATTTCACAGCTATTCGTGATTGACCTCATCTGCGAAGGGCTTGCTCGCAAGCACACGAGTCACACCAAACAGATGAAGGAAAAAACAGCGAGGGCCGTTATTGAACGAAGCTATTGAGATTTTTCAGTTGTGAATTGAAAACTGTGCGCTCTGACAGTTCAATGACTTGTGTTTGTGGTGCATATGAATGGCTATTCATGTATTGCTACTAATAGAAGGTTTGTACAAAGAGCTAGTAAGCTTTTATGTGGGGCAACAAGGAGGTTGGTGTGGTGGCAGCTGCTGTGAACAGAGTCATTGGAATCGACATTGGGGGCACATCGGTGAAGGCCGCCATAGTGGCACCGGACGGATCGGTGCTTGATGAAATCCGGCTGGATACGGACGCTTCCCGTGGACGTGAATGGGTGTTGTCGCGGGTGTCAGAATCTGTGCTCGGATTGTTGCGTTCTTTTGGAGATACCAGCATCGGTGCCCATATAGATGTAGGCGCTCTAGGCATTGCTACTGCTGGCCGAGTAAATGTGGAGAGCGGCGAAGTTGTGTATGCCACAGATAACCTACCTGGCTGGCAAGGTACATCCTTGGTAACGTGGGCTAGAGAAAAACTGGCTTTACGAGCGGTTGCTGATAATGATGCGAACGCCGCTTTACTTGGAGAAGCGTGGCAGGGAGCGGGGAAGGGCAAGCGACGCTTGGTGATGCTCACGTTGGGAACAGGTGTCGGAGGTGCATATATGGAAAATGGCCACTTGTGCAGAGGGACTCATTGGAGTGGCGGTGATTGGGGGCACAGTATTCTATTCCCGGGGGGACACCCCTGCAATTGTGGAAAAAAAGGGTGCGCCGAGCAATATGTATCGGGGAGCGCCCTGTTACGTCGAGGTAGGGAACACGTCGGTAAAATGTACCGCTCAGGGAACGAGATTGTGAAAGAGGCTGCTTACGGTAACCAGGAAGCAATCCAAGTGCTGGATGATTACACCGCAGATTTAGCTGTGCTTCTATCTAATATCTCGGTGCCTCTTGATCCTGAGGCGATCATTGTAGGCGGAGGAGTAGCGGACGCGGGAGAGGTCTGGTGGCCCATGCTGGAAAAGCATCTGCACCAACTTGGAGTTCAAACGGAAGTAAGTCGGGCATTGTTGGGCAATCGCGCTGGAATCATCGGCGCTGCACGGCTTGCATTCGAAATGACCGGGTCCTAGTACAAGAATGAAAGGGGAACGAACCATGACGCAAAAACGGCTTGATACCGACATTGTTGTGATTGGCGGGGGTCTGGGGGGGACATCGGCAGCTCTCGCGGCGGCGAAGGCTGGCATGAGAGTCATCGTGACAGAGGAGACGGACTGGTTAGGGGGGCAGTTAACTTCACAGGCGGTTCCCCCAGATGAGCATCGATGGATCGAACAATTTGGATGCACAGCAACATACCGTGAGTTCCGTAATCGTGTGCGTGACTATTACCGTCAGAACTATCCGTTAACCGAAGAAGCAAGGAATAATCCCATTCTCAACCCTGGGACCGGTTGGGTAAGCCGTCTGGCCCATGAACCACGGGTAGCTCTGCGGGTGCTTGAAGATATGCTCGCTCCCTATTTGAATACGGGGCGCGTTCATGTATACTATCACACCGTGCCTATTGCGGTTCAGACGGATGGGGACTGTATTACTTCTGTAACTGTCCGTACCTCGAATAGCTCTGATCATAAGTGTGGATTTAGAGTGCTGCACGGAACGTTTTATCTGGATGCGACAGAGTGTGGTGATCTCCTTCCAATGGCGGGCGTGGAGCATACGAGTGGAGCGGAGTCGCGGGCTGCTACGGGTGAACCTCATGCACTGGAGTGTGCTAACCCTTTTGATATGCAATCTATCACACATGTGGCTGCCGTAGACTATATTCCCCAGGAAAGCTTCATTATAGAGCGCCCGCAACAATATGATTTCTGGAGAAATTATATTCCTTCCTTTTCCCGTTTTCCGATTTTGAGCTGGTTTGCTACTGACGCGGATGATACCAGTAAACTAAAACAGTTCACATTGTTTCCTAACGATCAGGGCATTGTATCCTTATGGGATTATCGTCGTATTGTAGATCCCTCGATATGGAGCGAACCGCTAAATGATGGTGAGGTAACTCTTTTAAACTGGGCGCAAAATGATTATTACCTAGGGCCATTGATCGGTGTCACCGCTCAGGAGCAGGCAAAACATCGAGAAGGAGCGCGTGAGTTGACTCGTTCATTAATATATTGGCTTCAAACCGAAGCGCCCCGATTAGATGGAGGGTTCGGCTATCCGGGAATTCGACCACGGGGTGATATTCTCGGCACATCTGACGGTCTGGCTAAAACGGCTTATATTCGCGAGTCACGCCGAATTCAGGCCAAGTATATGATATCTGAGTTTGATGTAAGTCGTGAGCTTCGGGGGGAAGAGGGGCCAAAGCGATATACAGACAGTGTAGGTGTAGGTAGCTATCATTTGGATCTTCATCCAACTACGGTATCTCAGCGAACATTCTACATCCCTAACTATCCCTATGAAATTCCATTGGGCTCACTTATTCCGGTGAGAGTGCGCAATTTACTTCCTGCCTGCAAAAATATAGGGATGACCCAAATAGCCAATGGCTGCTATCGATTGCATCCTACAGAATGGAATATAGGAGAATCAGCGGGAAGCCTGGCGGCTTACTGTGTCTCCAACGAAGTATATCCCATTGAAGTGAGCCGATCAGCAGAGCATCTTGGATGTTTTCAAAATGTTCTTCTTCGCCAAGGTGTGGAACTGCACTGGCCTGCAGAGGTATTCGAGCCAGAGGGAGTCATCAGCTAATGAAGGGGCAACTAGCCCCTCGACTGATTTAAATGAGCTGAAAGATGAACGGATTTATTCTAAAATAAAAAAACAAAAAAAGTGCTTGCTAAGTTGCTTGGCTTTATGATATATTATTTGAGCTGACAACAAAACAGCAGTTTCAAAAGCGAAAAGCTTGGGTGAAACGATCTTCGAAAAAAAGAAAAAAATAACCCTTGCATTTTTGAAACGAACATGATATGATCTTATAGCTGCTGAAAAACGCGGCGAAAGAGAAATGTTTGATCTTTGAAAACTGAACAACGAGTGAGTAAAACGATTTTGTTCGCAAAATCAAACAAGAGATATTTTTATCTCGTCAGTTTCAAAATGAGCTTATCGCTCTTTCTATAAACCAACTTCGGTTGGTCTTTAATGGAGAGTTTGATCCTGGCTCAGGACGAACGCTGGCGGCGTGCCTAATACATGCAAGTCGAGCGGGGTTAATTAGAAGCTTGCTTCTAATTAACCTAGCGGCGGACGGGTGAGTAACACGTAGGCAACCTGCCCACAAGACAGGGATAACTACCGGAAACGGTAGCTAATACCCGATACATCCTTTTCCTGCATGGG
>NZ_FOYG01000018.1:0-18132 GCF_900116035.1 Paenibacillus sp. cl130 | reverse complement strand
ATCAATATGTACGGCATTACCGAGACGACGGTTCACGTGACGTATAAGGAAATCACGTGGGTCGAAATGGAGGCGGCGAAGAGCAATATCGGCAAGCCGATCCCGACGCTGAGGGTGTACGTCCTGGATGAAAACCACCGCCCTGTGCCGATCGGCGTAGCGGGCGAAATGTACGTGGCCGGGGAAGGGCTTGCGAGAGGATACCTGAACCGTCCAGATCTGACGGCGGAGAAGTTCGTCGATTCCCCGTTTGCGGAGGGGGAGAAACTGTACCGCTCGGGCGACTTGGCGACTTGGCTGCCGGACGGCAACATCGAATACCTGGGACGGATCGACCACCAGGTCAAAATCCGCGGGTACCGGATCGAGCTGGACGAAATCGAGACGCAACTGCTGAAGATCGCCGCCGTGCAAGAAGCCAAGGTGCTCGACTGCGACGACGCGAACGGCCAAAAGCAGCTTGTCGCTTACTATGTCGCGGAAACGAGGCTGGCGGCGCATGAACTCAAGGAGGAGCTCGCCAAGCAGCTTCCGGGGTATATGATTCCTTCGTACCTCGTGCAGCTTTCGGGGATGCCGCTGACCCCGAACGGGAAAATCGACCGCAAAGCGCTGCCCGCGCCGGAGGAAGCCGCGGTCGGAGGAGCGGAATATGTCGCGCCGAGAACGCTGCTTGAAATGAAGATCGCCCGCGTCTGGCAGGATACGCTTGGCGTTCCGCAGGTCGGCGTAAAGGATAACTTTTTTGAGTTGGGTGGCAATTCGTTAAGTCTGATGAGGCTCGTTCAAGCCGTTTATGATGAAACGGGATTTGAGATACCGCTGAACCGCCAATTCCATAATGTAACAGTTGAAGCCATGGCTTTCGGAGAGGGGGATCTCGGCCTGGATAAAGGAGGAGACTCCTTCATTAAGCTGAATAAAGCAGGAGATCTGAACGTGTTCTGCTTCCCTCCGGGCAGCGGCTTCGGCATCGGTTATCGAGAGCTCGCAAGCAGGCTCGACGGCCGGTTCGTGCTCTACGGCATTGATTTTATCGACGATGCCGTCGATTACAAGGCCATGCTGAACCGTTATGTGGACGAGATCGTCCGCATCCAGCCGGAAGGACCTTACGTGCTGCTCGGCTACTGCTTCGGAGGCAACCTGACGTTCGAGGTAGCCAAAACGATGGAGAAAAGAGGGTATTCCGTAACGGACGTGCTCATGGTGGACTCGTGGATTAAGGACGCGCTGACGCCTTCCGAAACGTCGGAGAAAGAGCTTGAAGAAATGCTTGCTGATTTCGACGAAGAAGAGAAGGAATTAATGAGCAACCCGCTCGTGCGGGAGCGGGTTCATCGGAAGGTCAAAGCGACCTTGGCGTACGAAGCGCAGCTTATTAATTCCGGCACGATCCCGGCCCGGATTTACGAACTGATTGCGAAGGACAGCGAAGCGTTCCGCTTGAAGTACCAATTGCCTTCCTGGCGGGGGGCAACGACGCAAGCTTATGCCGATTACCGGCTGGAGGGCGCGCACGAGGAATTGCTGGAACTCGCGCGCGTGGAAGAAACGGCCGTCGTCATCCGGGACATCTTAGAGCAAGTCAAGCGGCAAATCGAAGCGGAGGCCGGGGTACTGCATGGAAGCTGACCGACAGCCGTCTGTTCTAGAACAAGGCACAGCGGCGTCTTCCAGGCGCCAAACCGCTTACGCCGCCTGGAAAGCGTTCCGCTGGCTGATGTCCTATGTAAGCCGTCACAAAGGCTGGATGATCGTCGGTATCTTGTCCGCGATTGCCGCCGCCGTTATTGAGGTATGGACGGGAAGTTTGATCGAGCAGCTGACCACCCAGGCCGAGAAGGGGGCGGGGCCAGTCGTTCTGCAAATCGTGTACACGGTCTTTGTGGTCATCTTGATCGGTGTGCCGGCGAAGTTTTTCATGAGCTTCGGCGTGGAGCGAAGCAGCGCCTCTGCGGTGCAGGATATCCGCAATCATGTCATGCGTCATATCGGCAAACTCCCGGTCTCCTATTTGGAAAAGCAGCATTCCGGCGACGTGTTGTCGCGGGTCAACAACGACCTGCAGCTCATCCAGCAGTTTATGGTTCGGGACTTCGCCCAGTGGTTTTATCATCCGCTTTTGTTCATCGGCTGTTTCGCTTATTTGATCTACCTCCAATGGGAGCTGATGTTGTACAGCCTGCTGTTATTTCCCTTAGCGCTGCTGGTTTCCCAATGGATCGGCAAGCAGTTGGAGCGGTTAACGGAGGAAGCCCAGGTGAACATGGGCCGAATGAACGTCAACCTCCAGGATACGCTTGGGGGTATGCCTATTGTAAAAAGCTATCTGCTATCCGGCATGTTATCTCGCTCCTACCAAGTGCTGCTGCAATTGACGGCTCAAAAAAAGCTGGCCGTGAAAAAGCGGGAAGCCTGGGTCAACCCGCTGCTTTCCACGCTGATGATCAGCCCGATCATTTTCGCCGTCAGTTACGGAAGCTATTTGATCTACAACGGGCAGCTAGGTGCGGGAGAGCTGATTGCCTTCCTGTACTTGCTGAATCTGTGTCTGGAGCCGCTGGAGCATATTCCCGAGCTCATCACGCGGACGTTCGAAATGTCCGGTGCCCTGAGAAGGGTCTCCGAAATCGTCGAGCAGCCGACCGAAACGGAAAATGGCCGTTCGCTTCCGAAAGCAAGCGCCGCCCCCATCGAGTTTCAGAACGTAACCTTCGGGTATGAGGAGAACTCCCCGATTCTGCGGAATGTCAGCTTCTCAGTGCCGGAAGGAAAGACGATCGGGCTTGTCGGAGCGAGCGGCGGAGGGAAGAGCACGGTGTTTAAGCTTGTATGCGGCTTTTATCCACTTCCGGAGGACCAGGGAGAAATCCGCGTGTTCGGCAGCCTGATCCACGGCGCCGATCCGGAGCAGCTTCGGTCGTATTTTTCCGTGGTAACCCAGGATTCATATTTGTTTAGCGGCACGATCGCCGAAAATATCGGCTACGGGCGGGAAGAAGCGTCGATGGACGAGATTATCGAAGCCGCCAAAGCCGCTCAGGCGCATTCCTTCATTATGCAGCTTCCTGGCGGCTATCAGACGTATGTCGGAGAGCGCGGAGGCTTTTTGTCCGGCGGGCAGCGCCAGCGCATTGCAATGGCCCGGGCTTTTCTGAAGGATGCTCCCGTTCTGCTGCTGGACGAGCCAACGTCGGCTCTTGATCCGGAGTCGGAAAGCGCGGTTCAGGAAGCGCTTAACATATTGCTGAAGCAGAGAACGACGATGGTTATTGCCCACCGGCTTTCCACAGTACAAAACGCCGACGAAATTTGGGTCATGGAACAAGGAAATATTGTGGAAAAGGGCACTCATGAACAATTGCTGGAGATGAAGGGACTGTACGCCCAGTCGTACTACCAGGAATTTACCAAGTCTGCCGAACGCAGGGAGGTGGCGTACACTTGAAAAAGGGCGGATGGCTCTCGCAAGTGAAAGAACTCTGCTACTTGCTGACGTTTATGAACGGCAAGCGCAAAACCCAGTACGCTATTGGCCTGGTCGTGACGGCGCTCTCCCAGACATTGTTCCTGATCGCCTTCAGCTTGGTCGTACAAAACTTGGTTGATTTCTCCGTGTCCCGAGATACGTCCCTGATGGTGGAAGCCTTTATTATTTTGGGCGTGTCCCTGTTCCTGGAAAATATAGTTTCTCCCTGGTTCATTTACTTATACCAGCGCAGTGTCGAGCTGACTGTGCTGAATATCCGCGAACGTCTTTATGACAAGCTGTGCCGGGTGCGGCCGAAATTTCTGGAGCAGACGCACCATGGGGACTTGCTGTCGCGAGTGAACAACGACGTAACGACCGTTGAGTTTACATTCTCGCAGGTTTACTTCGTTTTGCTGCTTCAAGTTGTCTTTTGCATCGGCTCCATTGTCTCCATGGTGTTGATCGATTGGCGTTTTGCCGGCGTATCCTTTGTCATTCTGCTGCTGTCCTCCGTGGTCAGCCTGAAATTTGCGCGGGATGTTCGCGTCTTGTCCGAACAAGGCTTGCAAACGCTCGGTAAAATGACCGAAAAATTCAAAGATTTTATGGGCGGCATTCAATTGGTGAAGCTGTTCCGCATCCGCACGATTTACGGCCAGTACGAGGCGTTGAACGAACAAATGACGCAGACGCTTCGGCAAACGGCGCAGAAGAACGGCATGCAGGCTGCGGTGAACCATTTTATCAGCTACGTCACGTTCTGCGGCATCATCGTCATCGGCAGTCTTCTTTATGCCTACGGATTGATGGGGATGGGAAGCGTCGCCGCCCTGGCGGTTCTGCAAGTGAATCTGACGCACGCCTTGTTGAACTTGGGGATGGTTCTGTCGATGATCCAAAATTCGCTCGCGGGCGCTCACCGGATTCAAGAGGTACTAAGAGAGGAAGAGGAACCGGAGCGTTTGGGATCTCCTCACAGCGAGCTCGTGTCGGAGGCTGCGGTGGAGTTTCGCGATGTGGAATTTTCCTATCAGGCGGATAAAAAGGTGCTTGTCGACATGTCCATGCAGGTGTTTCCCGGCCAGGTCGCCGCTATCGTGGGGGCCAGCGGCAGCGGCAAAAGTACGCTGATCAAGCTGCTGCTCGGCTTTTATCCTGTGGACAGCGGAGAAATCCTGCTCCAAGGCAAACCGTTCGGCCATTACACGCTGGACGAAATCCGCAGGCAGATTGCATACGTTCCGCAGGAGCCGTTCTTGTTTACCGGCACGATTGAGGAAAACATCCGCTACGGCAACCCGGATGCAACGGATGAAGAAGTGATCGAAGCGGCCAAAGCGGCGTACGCTCACCATTTCATTCAGGAACTTCCTGAACAGTATAAAACGCCGGTGGGAGAGAGAGGAGCGTCGTTGTCGGGCGGACAAAGGCAGCGAATTGCGATCGCCCGGGCGATTCTCAAAAACGCTCCGATTCTGCTGCTGGACGAAGCGACTTCCGCGCTGGATAATGAATCCCAGCATTGGGTACAGCAGGCCCTGAACGTATTGATGAAGGGGCGCACCACCATTCTGATCGCCCACCGTCTCAGCACCGTGGAACATGCGGATTTGATTACCGTCATGAACCAAGGGACGGTCGTCGAGCGGGGCCGCCATCAGGACCTGCTGGCGCTCGGGGGTTATTACGCCCGGCTGTACGGCTAGACCCGCTTTACGGCGGGCGGCTTCCTGCTTGCGAATGCGACAGAGTCTTTTAGTAATCCGAGGTATGACTTTATAACCGGTAGTTACCAGAAAACGTAGACACGAAAAAGGAGGAAGAGTCCGAAGGAGCCGTTCCGGGAATGGCCTGCGCGGTTCTTCTAAGAGTGACTAAGTGACATCTAGGTACGAAGCCTATCTATAAAGAATCTCTAAACTGGGAGTGTGTCGATGTGAGAGAGAATACTAACGAGCAATATGGATTAACGCAAGCCCAGCGCCGAATATGGTTCATGGAAATTATGAATCCGGGAACGTCCATCACGATGCTTTCCGCGACCTACCAGATTACGGGCGAGATCAACACACAGCTTCTGGAGCAAGCGGCGGCAGAGATCGTCAAAACCTATGACGTTTTCCGAATCCGCATTAGCGGGGATTTGCAAAATCCAACGCAGTGGTTCGAAGAGCCGGAGAATGTCCAAGCTAGGATAAGCCACCTCGAAATAGGTACAACCGAACAATTCTATGCTTGGGTGAAAGAAGTAAGCGAAAAACCGGCCAGCGTGTTCGACGAACACCTCTACCAATTTACGATTATCCATTTTGCGAACGGCCAAGTATGGCTCAATTTGACGGTAAATCATATTATCGCCGACGGCTTGTCCGTCAATGCTTTGCTGCATGCGGTGATGGAAAAATACCTGGAACTGCGCAAAGGCATCTCCAGCAGTTACCAGGCCCCTTCCTATCTGGATTATATTTCCGCGGAGCGTGAATATGAGCAATCGCAGCGTTATCAAAAAGGCAAGGAATACTGGCTGACGAAGTACAACACTTTGCCTGAAACGACCGGCATTAAATCGTATCCGCCATTCTCGATCGGCAGCGAATCCAATAAACTGGCCATCACTTTGGACGGTTCCCGGTATGAACGCATTCTGGCCTTTAGCGAACAATATCAGGTCAGCTTATATACGTTATTTCTGTCCGCCATGTACGCCTTATTGTACAAGCTGACCGACAGCACCGATGTTCCGGTCGGCACGGTTTTCGCCAATCGCACCAGCAAGAAGGAAAAAGAAACGATCGGCATGTTCGTCAGCACCGTGGCTACGCGGATTCGTCTGAATCCAGACAGGCACGTGCTTTCCTTGATCCAAACGGTTTCCAAGGAAAATACGGCGGATCTGAGGTATCAGAAATACCCTTATAACCAATTGATCCAGGATTTACGCGAACAACACGGCCGCAACGATCTTTCGGGGCTGTTCCGCACGTCTCTGGAATATCTGCCTTTGAAAATCGTGGAGTACGAAGAAATCAAGGTACGCCTGGAGGCTCACTTCGCTAGGCACGAGATGGACGATTTGCTGCTGCGCTTCGACCATATGCTGAATGAAGGCCATGTAATTCTCCATGCTTCCTATCGTACCGGCCTGTTCGAGACGGCCGAGATTGATCGGATTATGGAACAGTATGTAACCGTTCTGGACCAGTTTCTTCAGACTCCCGAACTGCCGGTACGCGAGATTTCTCTGCTGAGCGATGAGGAGAGACACCGCATTCTCAACGTTTTTAACCCGCCGGTGGCAGGGCTGAGCGAGGGAGAAGCGTTTCATCGGTATGTTGAAAAGTTTGCCCGGGAAATTCCGGATCATCCGGCAGTCGTCTACATGGACAAACAGCTGACCTACGGCGAATTGAACGAACGCGCCGAGCGGCTGGCTTCTCTCCTTCGCGAACAGGGCGTGGGAAGGGAGACGATTACGGGGATCTGGGCGGAGCGTTCGGTGGAACTGCTGGTCGGGGTGCTCGCCGTTTGGAAAGCCGGCGGAGCCTATGTACCGCTGGACCCCGATTATC
This sequence comes from Paenibacillus sp. cl130, assembly GCF_900116035.1. NCBI lineage: Bacteria > Bacillati > Bacillota > Bacilli > Caryophanales > Paenibacillaceae > Paenibacillus > Paenibacillus sp. cl130. The sequence goes on along the minus strand of NZ_FOYG01000018.1, from coordinate 11,088 downwards.
CGGCGGAGCGGATTGAGTACATGCTCAGCGATAGCGATGCATCGGTGCTGCTTACGCAGCGTCATCTGTTGGAGCGGGCCGGAGGTTGGTTGGCCGATGACCGGCTGAAGCTTCAAGCTGTCTATGCCATGGACGATGAACAGATTTATAACGGGGATGCCTTAGCCGTGGAATTTGAATCTGCCGGCAGCGCCCTGCAAGACTTGGCTTATGTGATTTACACCTCGGGTACGACGGGACGCCCGAAAGGCGTCATGATCGAGCACGGTAGTCTCGTGAATACGGCGGATGCGTACCGTCGCGAGTACCGGTTGGATCAGTTTCCGGTGCGGCTGCTGCAGCTGGCCAGCTTCTCGTTTGACGTGTTCGTCGGAGACATCGCGCGGACGCTGTATAACGGAGGCACGATGGTGATTGTGCCGAAGGATGACCGGATTGATCCGAACCTCTTGTACGGCTGGATTCGGGACCAAAACATTACGGTATTCGAATCGACGCCTGCGCTCATCCTGCCGTTCATGCAGCATATTTATGAAGAAGGGCTGGACGTTAGCTCCATGCAGTTGCTGATTACCAGCTCGGATGCTTGCAGTGTCACCGATTACCGATTGCTGCAGGAAAGATTCGGCGGACAATTCCGCATCATCAACAGCTATGGCGTTACCGAAGCGGCCATTGACAGCAGCTTTTACGGTGAGCCGCTGGATAAGCTGCCGCCGTCGGGTCATGTGCCGATCGGCAAAGCTTGGCTGAACGCCCGGTTTTACATTGTCGATGCCGCGTTAAAGCCGGTTCCTGTAGGGGTTCCGGGCGAGCTTGTCATCGGCGGCGCCGGGGTGGCGCGCGGGTACTGGAACCGTCCGGACCTAACCGCCGAGAAGTTTGCGGACAGCCCGTTTGTGCCGGGCGAACGTCTGTACCGGACAGGCGATTTGGCCCGCTGGCTGAAAGACGGCAACGTCGACTTCATCGGCCGGATCGACTATCAGGTGAAAATTCGCGGGTTCCGGATCGAACTCGGCGAAATTGAAACGGCCCTGCTGCGTTTCCCGGGCGTCAAGCAGGCTGTGGTGACCGACCGTACGGATGAGCAGGGGCAAAAGTATTTGTGCGGCTACGTGGCGGCGGATGCTTCCTTGCAGCTGAGCGATCTGCTGTCCCAATTGAAGCAAGAGCTGCCGGCCCATATGGTCCCGGCCCGGCTGGTGTCTCTTGATAAGCTTCCGCTCACGCCGAACGGCAAAATTGACCGTAAAGCGCTGCCTGAACCGACCGGAGAGGTAGAAGCAGGCCGTGAGTATGTGGCTCCTCGCACAACGCTGGAAACAAGACTTGCCCTCATTTGGCAGCAGGTGCTGGGTATTGCGCGAGTTGGAGTCCAAGACGATTTCTTTGACTTGGGTGGTCATTCCTTGCGGGCCTCCACGCTTGTTTCCAAGATTCGGAAAGAGCTGCAAGTCGAGGTTCCGTTGCGGGAAGTTTTCCGCTACACCACGATCGAACAGCTGGCCCAAAGAATCAGCGGTTTAAGGCAGCAGGAGACGTATGAGATCACAAAGGCGGCTGAGGCCGAGTACTATCCGGTTTCATCCGAGCAAAAGCGTCTGTACGTCCTGCGCCAGCTTGACGGGGCCGAGCGCAGCTACAATATGTCGGCGGCGCTTCTTCTCGAAGGCAAGCTGGACCGCACGCGCGTCGAGCACGCGTTCCGGGCGCTGATTCAGCGCCATGAGACGCTGCGTACCGGGATCGAGCAGGTTCAAGGCGAGCTTGTCCAGCGCATCTATGACGAGGTGGAGTTTGCTGTCGATTATTTCCAGGGGAGCGAGCGGGAAGTGGACCAAGTGGTGGAAGCTTACTATCATCCGTTTGATGTGACCAAGCCCCCACTTCTCCGCATCGGCCTGATCGAAGTCGCCGAGGATCGCCACATTCTGCTGTTCGATATGCACCATATCGTCTCGGACGGCATTTCGACAGCGCTGCTCTTCGACGAGTTCAGCCGCCTGTATCGGGGCGAGGAGCTGACCCCGCTGCGCATTCAATACAAAGATTATGCCGTTTGGCAGCATTCCGAAGCTTACGGGCAGCTGCTCCAGCCGCAGAAGGAGTACTGGCTGGAACAGCTGTCGGGCGAGCTGCCGGTCTTGGAGCTGCCGACGGACTTCCCGCGGCCTGCCGTGCAAAGCTTTGACGGCCGGACCGTGAAGTTTTATATCGGGAAAGAGCGGACAGAGAAGCTGAAAGAACTGGCGGCACGGACGGGGACGACCCTGTACATGGTGCTGCTGTCGGCTTACACCATCCTTATGCATAAATATTCGGGTCAGGAAGATCTGATCGTAGGAACGCCGATTGCCGGAAGAACGCAGGAAGAAGTGCAGCCGATCGTAGGGATGTTTATCAACACGCTGGCCATTCGCAGCCGTCCGGAGCGTTCCAAGCCGTACCTTTCGTACCTGGAAGAAATCAAGGACATCACGCTCGGGGCTTTCGAACACCAAAATTATTTGTTCGAAGACTTGGTAGTAAGTCTTCACATTCCGCGCGCGACCGGCCGGAATCCGCTCTTTGACACGTTCTTCTCCCTACAAAATACGGAGAACGAGCAAATTGTCATCGAGGGGCTGGAGCAATCGTTTTATCCACTGGAAAACCAAACATCCAAGTTCGAGCTGCTCCTGGATATTTCGGAGCTGGACGGTCAGCTCGAATGCCGGTTGGAGTACGCTACGGCTTTGTATAAACAGGAGACCGCGGAGCGGTTCGCCAGACATTATGACAAGCTGCTCGAAACCATCGCAGCAGCGCCGGACGGGGATATTGCCTCGTTGGAAATGCTCACGGAGGAGGAAATCCGCGAGCTGGTGCGCGGTTTCAACGATTCGGAGGCGGACTACCCGCGGCAGCAGACGATTCACGGCTTGTTCGAAGAGCAGGCGGAGCTTTACCCGGACAACGTGGCCGCCGTCATGAACGAGCGGCAGCTGACCTACCGCGAGCTGAACGAGCGATCCAACCGCCTTGCGCGGAAGCTGCGGGAGACGGGAGTAGAAGCGGACCAGCTGGTAGCGATTCTGGCCGAACGTTCGCTCGATATGGTTGTTGGCATTCTGGCGATTCTCAAAGCGGGCGGAGCCTACGTGCCTGTCGATCCCGACTACCCGGAGGAGCGCATCCGCTTCATGATCGAGGATTCGGGCGCGCCGTTATTGCTGATTCAAAAGCATCTGCACGAGAAGACCGACTTCGCAGGAACGCGCCTCGAATTGGACGATTTCGTTTGGGGCGACAGAGGGGCGGACTCCGCCGGTGCGCTGGACGCTTCGAACCTGGAGCCGATTTCCGGGCCGGGCAACCTGGCATATGTCATCTACACGTCGGGAACGACCGGCAGACCGAAAGGAACGCTGATCGAGCATAAGAACGTCGTGCGGCTCCTGTTCAACGACAAGAACCTGTTCGACTTCGGGCCGTCCGACACGTGGACGCTGTTCCACTCGTTCTGCTTCGATTTCTCTGTCTGGGAAATGTACGGAGCGCTGCTGAACGGAGGCAAGCTGGTCATCGTACCGCCGCTCACGGCGAAAAATCCGGCCGATTTCCTGGCGCTGCTGGGCCGCGAACAGGTTACCATTTTGAACCAGACACCAACGTACTTCTACCAGCTGCTGCGTAAGGTCTTGGCGGACCATCCGTACGATCTGCGGATTCGCAACGTCATCTTCGGGGGCGAAGCGCTCAGTCCGCTGCTGCTCAAGGGCTTCAAGACGAAGTACCCGACGACGAAGCTAATCAATATGTACGGCATTACCGAGACGACGGTTCACGTGACATATAAGGAAATCACATGGGTCGAAATAGAGGCGGCGAAGAGCAATATCGGCAAGCCGATCCCGACGCTGAGGGTGTACGTCCTGGATGAAAGCTGCCGCCCTGTGCCGATCGGCGTAGCGGGCGAAATGTACGTGGCCGGGGAAGGCCTTGCAAGAGGATATCTGAACCGTCCGGATCTGACGGCGGAGAAGTTCGTCGATTCCCCGTTTGCGGAGGGGGAGAAACTGTACCGCTCGGGCGACTTGGCGGCTTGGCTGCCGGACGGCAATATCGAATACCTGGGCCGAATCGATCACCAGGTCAAAATCCGCGGTTACCGGATCGAACTGGACGAAATCGAGACGCAGCTGCTGAACGTCGAGGGCGTGGAAGAAGCGGTGGTGCTTGCCCGTCAGGACGGCGGGGGCGAGAAGGCACTTGTCGCCTACTTTGTGGCGGACCGGACACTGACGGTCAGCGAAATGAGAACCTCGCTGGCCCAGGGAATGCCGGGGTACATGATCCCGTCGTACTTCGTGCAGCTGGAGCGCATGCCGCTGACGGCCAACGGCAAAGTAGACCGCAAAGCGCTGCCGGAGCCCCAAGGCAGCTTGCAGACGGGCGTCGAATATGTAGCACCGCGTAACCGGACGGAGTCCGAGCTTGTGAAGATCTGGGAGGAAGTGCTGGGTTACTCCGGTATTGGAGTCCTGGACAATTTCTTCGAGCTCGGAGGCCACTCCTTGCGGGCGACGAACCTTGTCAGCAAGATTCGGAAGGAAATGAACGTCGAACTTCCGCTGCGCGATGTGTTCCGCTATATGACGGTAGAATCGATGGCCGGGGCTATTGCCAGCTTGGAAGAATCGCAGCACAGCTCGATTCCGAAAGCGGAAGAGAAAGCGTACTATCCGGTTTCCTCCGCGCAAAAAAGGCTGTACGTCCTGCACCAGCTGGATAGCTTGGAGCTGAATTATAATCTCCCAAGCGCCTTGCAATTGAGAGGGGCTTTGAACGAGGCCAAAGTGGAAAAGGCGCTGACTACTTTGGTGGCCCGGCACGATATGCTGCGCACCGGATTTGAAATCGTGAATGGGGAGCCGGTTCAGCGTATTCATCCGCTCGTAGCTTTCAAGGTCGAGAAGCTTCAAGCAAGCGAAGATCAGGTTGCAGCCATTCTTGAAGGCTTCATTCAGCCTTTTGACTTGACCCAGCCGCCTTTGCTGCGCGCCCTGCTGATCGAACTGGAGAAAGAGAAATTCCTGCTCGCGCTGGATATTCATCATATTGGTTCCGACGGCCTTTCCATGGACGTGCTGCTGCGTGAATTCGTGCGGCTTTACAATGGGGAAGAATTGCCGGAGCTGCGGATTCAATACAAGGATTACGCCGTTTGGCAGCAATCCGAGGAGCAGCGCCAGCGCATCAAACGGCAGGAGGAATACTGGCGCGGGGTATTCAGCTCCGAGCTTCCGGTTCTTGAGCTGCCTCTCGACTTCTCCCGCCCGGCTGTCCAGCAGTTTGACGGTCAAACGCTCACGTTTACGCTGGATGCGGAGAAAAGCGAAGCTCTCAAACGGCTTGCCGGCGATTCGGGAGCGACGCTGTACATGCTTCTGCTGGCTGCGTACTCCGTATTGCTTCATAAATACGCGGGACAGGAAGATATAGTGGTCGGCACTCCGATTGCCGCCCGTTCTCACGCCGACCTGCAGCCGATTATCGGCATGTTCGTCAATACGCTGGCCCTTCGCTTGGGTCCGGCGGCGGAGCGGACGTTCCTGGATTACTTGCAGGAAGTGAAGGAAACGACGCTTGGAGCCTACGAGCACCAGGACTATCCGTTCGAGGAGCTGGTGGAAGCTCTTCAGGTGAGCCGGGATTTAAGCCGGAATCCTCTGTTTGACACCATGTTTTCTTTGCAAAAGCACGAAAGCTTGGATTTAACCCTGGAAGGCTTGCAATGGTCGCTGTTCGACATCGAGGAAAAGACGGCAAAGTTTGATCTTAGCTTTGATATCGTGGAAGCCGATAACGAGCTGGTTTGCAAGATCGAGTACGCTACCTCGTTGTTTAGACAGGAAACGATGGTACGGCTGGCGGGTCATTACGAGCAGCTTTTGGCGTCGATCCTGGCTCAGCCGGGTGCGCGGATTTCGGATTTGGATATCTTGACGGACAGCGAAAAGCATGATTTCCTGGTCGAGTTTGACGTGTCGTCTCCGGCTCTTGCGAAGCAAGCCGCCGCAGAGGGTACAGGTTTGGAGGCGGATGAGTCGTGGAGAGAGAGAACGTTCCACGAGCTGTTCGAGGAGCAGGCGGAGCGCACTCCGGGAGCGTTGGCGGTTGTCTACGAAGACAGTAAGCTGACGTATGCGGAGCTGAACGCCAAAGCGAATCGTCTGGCGTATGCACTGCGGGCGCGCGGGGTGAAGCCGGAACAGGTGGTCGGCATTCTGGCCGACCGTTCGGCGGAGCTGTTGATCGGGGTGCTCGCCGTATGGAAAGCGGGCGGCGCTTATGTGCCGCTCGACCCGGACTATCCGGCGGAGCGGATCGAGTATATGCTCGCGGACAGCGGGGCGTCGGTGCTGCTCACGCAGACCCGCCTGCTGGAGCAGGCGGAAGCTTGGCGCAGCGACGGAGCTCTAGTGCTGCAAACGGTGCTTGCGCTTGACGACGCCGCGACGTACAGCCTCGGAGCGGCTGTGGGCGAAGCAGGCGCAGAGGCGGAGGCTTTGGCGCAAGCGGAAACGGCTGCCGCCGAAACGTCCGCCACGGCAGAAGCCGAGAAGAACGTACTAGCGGCGGATCTCGCATCGAATCCGGCGAATGTGAACAAGCCGCGCGATTTGGCTTACGTCATCTACACCTCCGGTACAACGGGCCGTCCGAAGGGCGTGGCGGTGGAAAACCGCAGCCTGGTGAACACGGCGGCGGGCTACCGGCGGGACTACCGCCTGGATCAGTTCCCGATCCGGCTGCTGCAGCTCGCCAGCTTCTCGTTCGACGTGTTCGTGGGAGATATCGCGCGGACGCTGTACAACGGCGGCACCATGGTCATCGTGCCGAAGGACGACCGGATTGATCCAACCCGCCTCTACGGCTGGATTCGCGACTACGCCGTGACGGTGTTCGAATCGACTCCGGCGCTGATCGTGCCGTTCATGGAGCATGTGCATGCCGAGGGTCTGGACCTCAGCTCGATGCAGCTGCTGATCACAAGCTCGGATGCGTGCAGCGTAGCGGATTACCGCACCTTGCAGGAGCGCTTCGGCTCGCAGTTCCGTATTATTAACAGCTACGGCGTAACGGAAGCGGCGATTGACTCCAGCTTCTATGACGAGCCGCTGGAGAAGCTGCCGAAGACGGGCAGCGTGCCGATCGGAAAAGCGTGGCTGAACGCCAAGTTCTACATCGTGGATGCGAATCTGAAGCCGGTGCCGATCGGGGTGTTGGGCGAGCTGGTTATCGGTGGAGCGGGTGTGGCCCGCGGTTACTTGAACCGCCCGGATTTGACGGCGGAGAAATTCGTAGACAGCCCGTTCGCCGCTGGGGAGCGGCTGTACCGGACGGGCGATCTGGCGCGCTGGATGCCGGACGGCAACGTGGACTTCATCGGCCGGATCGACAACCAGGTGAAAATTCGCGGCTATCGGATCGAGCTTGGTGAAATTGAAGCGGCCATGAAAAATGTTGCCGGCGTGCGTCAAGCGCTTGTCATCGACCGGACGGACGAGCGGGGGCAGAAATATTTGTGTGGGTATGTCGTAGCGGATTCCAACTTCGATCTGGAAGGGCTTGTGGCCCATCTGGACGCCGCGCTGCCTTCCCATATGGTGCCTTCGCGCATCATGCGCCTGGATCTAATGCCGCTTACGCCGAACGGGAAGATCGACCGTAAAGGGCTGCCTGTGCCGGAAGGAAGCATTCGTGCCAAGGCTGCATACACGGCGCCTCGTACTCCTGCCGAGCAAGCACTTGCGTCGGTCTGGCAGTCGGTGCTGGGCGTGGATCAGGTCGGCACGATGGACAATTTCTTTGCGCTCGGCGGCGATTCGATCAAGGCCTTGCAGGTATCGTCCCGTCTTTTGCAAACGGGGTACAAGCTGGTCATGAAAGATTTGTTCCATTACCCGACGATTTCCGCCCTTAGTTTGCAGCTGCAAACGGCGGAGAGAATGGCAAGCCAGGCCGAAGTGACGGGAGAGGTCATCTTGACCCCGATTCAGCGCTGGTTCTTTGAACAAAATCCGGCCGACGTGCATCACAGCAACCAGGCGTTCATGCAGTTCTCCAAGCAAGGCTTTGACGAAGAAGCTTTACGCCAAGCGGTGCGTCAGCTTGTCGTGCATCACGATGCTCTCCGTACGGTTTACCGCCAAACCGAGAACGGCTATACCGCCTGGAACCGCGGCGCCGGGGAGAACGAAGCGCTGTTCGATCTGGAAGTTGTCGATTTCAAGGGAGTCGGCGACGTGAAAGAAGCGGTAGAGGCTAAGGCTAATGACATTCAAGCGAGCATCAATCTGGAAAACGGTCCGCTGGTGAAGCTCGGCTTGTTCCGCTGCGACGACGGCGACCACCTGCTCATTGCGATCCATCACTTGGTCGTAGACGGCGTATCCTGGCGGATTCTGCTTGAGGATTTTGCTGCCGGCTATGAGCAGGCGCTGCAAGGGCAGCCGATCCGTCTGCCGCTCAAAACAGATTCATTCCAAACGTGGGCGAAACAGCTCGCTGATTATGCGAACGGTCAGGCGATGGAAAGCGAGAGAGAGTATTGGCAGCATATCGAGCAATTGACCTATGAGCCGCTTCCGAAAGATTTTGAACAAGGCAGATCCAAGCTGAAGGACAGCGGGCTCGTAACCGTTCGCTGGACGGCGGAGGAAACCGAACAGCTGCTGAAGCAGGCACACCGTGCTTACCATACGGAAATGAACGATTTGCTGCTTGCCGCGCTTGGCCTCGCGGTACAAGCTTGGAGCGGCCGGGAACGCGTGCTGGTGAATCTCGAAGGCCACGGCCGGGAAGATATATTGCCGGATGTGGACATTACGCGCACGGTAGGCTGGTTTACAAGCCAATTCCCTGTCGTTCTGGAGCCGGGTCACGCCCAGGCGCTCGGTCATCAGGTGAAACAGGTTAAAGAAAGCTTGCGTCGCATTCCGAACAAAGGAATCGGCTACGGCATCCTGCGTTATTTGTCGGCGCCGCGTGACGGCGAGCGCTTCGCTTTGGAGCCGGAGCTCAGCTTTAACTATTTGGGTCAGTTCGACCAGGCTTACGAAAGCAGCGGCTCGAGGCCGTCTCCGTTCAGCCCGGGCTCCGATTCAAGCCCGAATGCAGTGATGGATTATGTCCTCGATATCAACGGTATGGTGTCGGAAGGAGTGCAGGAACTCACGATCCGTTATGGGGAAACCCAGTATAAACGGGAAACGGTAGAGCGCCTGGGCACCCTGCTTCATTCGAGCTTGCGTGAAGTCATCAGCCATTGCGTATCGAAAGAGCGGCCGGAGCTTACGCCTAGCGACGTACTGCTTCAAGATGTGACGTTGGAGGAACTGGAGCGGCTGACCGAACATACGGCGGCGCTCGGCGAACTGGAGAATGTATACACCCTGACTCCGCTGCAAAAAGGGATGTTGTTCCACAGCCTGCTGGATGCCGATTCGGAAGCTTACTTCGAACAGGTGACCTTCGATCTGTACGGAAGCCTGAATGTCGAAGCCTTCACCCAAGGATTGGATACGCTGGTGCAACGGAATGAGGCGCTGCGGACCAACTTTATTACCGGCTGGAGAGACGAGCCGATTCAAGTGGTATTCCGCGAGCGGAAGTGTGAAGTGTACTTCGAAGATATTCGCTCGGTAAGTGATGAAGACCCGGAGAAGACGATAGCCGATTTCGTCAGCGCGGATAAAGCGAACAAGTTCGATATGGCCCGAGGCTCTCTTATGCGCGTGACAGTTTTGCGCACGGGCGACGAGTCCTACCATGTGATCTGGAGTCACCATCACATTTTGATGGACGGCTGGTGCATGTCCTTTATGATCAAGGAAGTGTTCGACACCTACTTCGCGTTCCAGGAGAAGCGGACGCTGGAGCTTCCTCCGGTTACCTCGTACTCCCGGTATATCGAATGGCTGGAAGCTCAAGATGCCGCGAAAGCTTCGCGTTACTGGTCCGAGTATTTGGCGGGTTACGATCAGCAGACCAAGCTGCCCCAGGAGAAAACGCAGCTGAAGCAGGGCGCTTTTGAAGCGGCTGAAATCGATGTGGAACTCAGCAAGGAACTGACCGGGCAAATCGAGCGGGTGGCGCGCCAGCAGCAGGTGACGCTCAATACGTTCATGCAGACCGTATGGGGACTGGTTCTGCAGGTATACAACAACAGCGAGGATGTCGTATTCGGCTCCGTCGTATCCGGGCGTCCGGCGGAAATTCCGGGCATCGAAAGCATGATCGGCCTGTTTATTAATACGATCCCGGTCCGTATTCAAGGCAAAGCCGAGGAGACGGTAGCCGATATCTTGAGAAAAACCCAGGATCAAGCGCTGGCATCGGGAGCTTACGAAACGTTCCCGCTGTTCGAAATTCAGTCGCTGAGCGAGCAAAAGCGCGACTTGATCAACCATATCATGGTCTTTGAAAATTATCCGATGGAAGAACAGATTGAGCAGGTCGTCGGCGGAGACAAAGAAGCGTTGAAAATCGCTAATATCCAGTCGCCGGAGCAAACGAACTACGACCTGGACATTACCGTCATTCCGGAAGAGCATATTTTGCTGCGGTTTACGTACAATGCGCTGACGTTCAGAGAGGAAGACATCAGGCTGATCCACGGTCATTTTGCCCGGGCACTGGAGAAGGTTGCGGCTAACCCGAACATCCGCGTGAATCAGTTGGAGCTTTTGACGGCAGAGGAAAAAGAGCAAATTCTCGGCGCGTTTAACCCGGCGCAGCCGGAAGCGGCTCCTGTGGCAGCGTTCCACCGGCTGTTCGAGGAACAGGCGGAGCGCACGCCGGAAGCGGCAGCTGTCGTGTACGAGAATGACCGGCTGACGTATGCGGAGCTGAACGAGCGGGCGAATCGCTTGGCGGCCACGCTGCGCGCAAGCGGCATCGGCCGGGAGTCGATCGTCGGCATTCTCGCCGAGCGTTCGGTGGACTTGCTGGTGGCCGTGCTGGCCGTCTGGAAAGCGGGCGGGGCGTATGTGCCGCTCGACCCGGATTATCCGGCGGACCGCGTGCGGTTCATGCTTG
>NZ_FOYG01000014.1:0-65040 GCF_900116035.1 Paenibacillus sp. cl130 | reverse complement strand
AGGAAAAGGATGTATCGGGTATTAGCTACCGTTTCCGGTAGTTATCCCTGTCTTGTGGGCAGGTTGCCTACGTGTTACTCACCCGTCCGCCGCTAGGTTGATTAGAAGCAAGCTTCTAATCAACCCCGCTCGACTTGCATGTATTAGGCACGCCGCCAGCGTTCGTCCTGAGCCAGGATCAAACTCTCCATTAAAGACCAACCGAAGCTGGTTTATAGAAAGAGCGATAAGCTCATTTTGAAACTGACGAGATAAAAATATCTCTTGTTTGATTTTGCGAACAAAATCGTTTTACTCACTCGTTGTTCAGTTTTCAAAGATCAAACCTGCATTATGTCTTACTTTGTTTCACCACCGCATCTCAGCGGCGACTTGATTAATATAACACACATTCAGGATTTAAGTCAACACTTTTTTAAAATTATTTTTTAATTTCATTCAAATGTTGTTCTCACAAAAAATTCCCGGGCTTTAAGGGCCGAGAATTAATGTATCACATTTTTGAATTCGCCGTCAACTATATTTTAAAAATAGAAACAATAACATTTAAGTTTTCATATGGCCTGTCCGAATAATACTATTTTCAATCCCAGTAAAAGGACAATCCCAGGTAAACCTAATATCGTTACCGCCCCCATTGTCACTGGATTGATCGGGATGTACACCTGCGTAATCCACCCTGAATAATTGATAACATACAATGCGATGGCTGCCAGGCCCATATGCGCCCCGAATACTACAAGCCAGCCGATACCCAAACGTTTTTTTAAGATTAGAAATAGTAGCATCCCGACACAGGCAATCAGAACAAGCCAGACCGCCCCTTTCATTCAGCTCTCCGCTTGTGAACACGATCCGTATCATTGGCATACCCAGGTTCATCTGCAGGCAGATGGAAACGATGCAGGCCTTGCTGTTTCGCGCTTTTTAAATGTATCTGATATTTACGTTCTGCAGCTTCTAGAACAAATATAGCGTAGTCGATCTCATCTTTACCCGTAGCTTCATGAAATAAACGATGCGCTCTTAGCCATTCCGCATGCGAAGCCCGAATCTGGGCAAACAACTCCTGCCGATACTCCGCTTCTGATTTGCCATTCTCCTGACGACGGAAATTTTGTTTCATCCGTTCCCACATCCGTTCATCCTCCTCACAAGCTGAATTATGTGCACAGTCTGCAAGACTACCTTATTCATACTTATTGAACTAAGGACAAACTTAGAACCAGGAACGATCTATACTGCCATCTATCACGGCAAATAAAAAAGGAGCCATAGCGGCTCCCCCAAGTAAGTCGAGAATGCCCAAAGGACATTTCAGACTCCCTATTTATAACGTATAAATACACCTATTAATTGAGCTCTCTACGGCCTTCCAACGCTTTGGACAGGGTAACCTCGTCGGCATACTCCAAATCTCCACCCACTGGCAATCCATGAGCAATACGAGTAACCTTGATTTCAAAAGGACGCACTAGCCGAGAAATGTACATGGCCGTGGCCTCTCCTTCAATGTTCGGGTTCGTAGCTAAAATCAGCTCCTTGACGCGTTCATCACTGAGTCTGTTCAGCAATTCCTTGAGTTTGATATCCTCAGGACCAATTCCCTCCATAGGAGATATCGCCCCATGAAGCACATGGTAAAAACCATTAAACTCTTTGGTACGCTCCATAGCCACCAAATCCTTGGAATCCTGAACAACACAAATGACGGAGGTATCCCTCGTCTTATCCTGACAGATCCGACAAGGATCTGTGTCCGTAATGTTGCCGCAGACTGAACAGAAGTGAAGATTGCGTTTTACATTGACCAGCGCTTTGGCAAAGTCAATCACATCATCTTCCTTCATTTTCAGTACGTGAAAAGCCAACCGGGCAGCCGTCTTCGGCCCTACTCCCGGCAGGCGCGTAAAAGCATCAATTAGCTTTGCAATCGGCTCCGGATAATACAATAGCGTGTTTCTCCTTTATGCAGCAGACTAGAACAAGCCCGGAATTTTCATGCCGCCTGTAAATTTACCCATATCATCATTAGCCAGTTCATCTGCTTTGGACAAAGCATCATTGACAGCAGTCAGCACAAGATCTTGCAGCATTTCTACATCATCAGGATCTACAGCTTCCGGTTTGATCGTGATGGACAACACTTTTTTATGTCCATTTACCTCCACCGTCACAACACCGCCGCCAGAAGTTCCTTCGATTACTTTTCCGCCAAGCTCCTCTTGGGCTTTCAGCATTTGTTCCTGCATTTTTTTCACTTGCTTCATCATTTGGTTCATATTGTTCATTTCAATCATCTCCTTTAATGAAGTATACATCTAGAAACTTGATTCAATCTTTAATGACTACTAGGTCTTCCCCGAAAAGTTGAATAGCTTCATCAATCCAGGGCTCCTTGGACTTTCCCGGCGCATCATGCTCCGGCTCCAGTTGCAATTCTTCGGCAGGCTGGTCGGAAACTCCTTCAATCGCAGCATTCCAATCCTTTTGCATCATCGTTACTAAACGATAAGGATGACCCAACTGCTCATGCAATACCTTCTCGATGACCTGCTTATTGGCAGGCTTTTCGGTAGTTTCACGATGAATATTGTTCTTAAATGCAACCAGCACACTGTCCTCTAACACAGAAACTGGCTCACCATCCATAAACCAAGCATGAACCGTAACTTTCGCCTCTTTTACCCCTTGCAAAATCTGGCTCCACTTACGTCCTGCTGCTGCGAATGCTTCGCTCGACTTCTCAGCGATATAGCGATCCAACTGAGAAGGAAGCTTGGCTGGCGCTGAAATCCGCGGAGCAGGGGCACGCCCCCCGGAAGCCTGACGACCACCCGACGATGCTTCCTGTCCCGCTCCAGCGCCCAATCCACCTTGCAGCGCGCGCTCCAGTTTCTTTTCCAGCTCAGCAAGCTGACGCTTCAACATTACCACATCTTCCTGATCAGCTGCAGCGCCAGAGCGTTGTGCGGTCGGCTGAGCAACAGTTCCTGCTTCCCCCGGAATACTGCACAGCTTCAATAGAGCTACCTCAAACAAGGTTTGTGGCTGTACGGCATATTTCATCTCGCTCTGATAACGATTAAGGGTGTCAATCATCGCAAAGAGTTGCTCCTTGGTAAAAGCATCTGCCACTTCCTTAAATCGCTCTGGATCCAGCACTCGCTCCGTCATTTTGGTCGCCTGAGGCACCATCTTGATCATTAGCAGATCTCGGAAATAGTACAGAAGATTCTCCATGCACTTATCTGCACTTTTACCTTCCTGCATAAAGTTCTCGATCATTTGGAGCACCGTGCCCACATCTTCTTTCAGCAATGCCAAGGCAAGCTTACCGAATTGCTCGGACGCAATACCTCCTGTCATATCCAGCACCTGCTGATAAGTAACCCGACCATCTGTAAACGAGGATATCTGATCCAAAACGCTAACCGCATCTCGCATCCCGCCATCTGAAAGACGCGCAATGTACTGCAGTGCATCCGAATCAGCCTGTATGTTCTCCTGTTGACATATCAGGTCAAGCCGCTCTGTCTGTTCTTCCAGCGATACCCGCCGGAAGTCAAACCGCTGGCAACGTGAAATAATTGTTGCCGGAATCCGATGTGGTTCAGTCGTAGCCAATATGAACATCACGTGTGGCGGCGGCTCTTCCAGCGTCTTGAGCAGCGCATTGAACGCTTCCGTCGTCAGCATGTGCACTTCATCAATGATATAAACCTTGTGCCGCACTTCTGTGGGCGCATATTTGACTTTATCGCGCAAATCACGAATCTCTTCAACGCCCCGGTTGGAGGCTGCATCAATCTCCTGTACATCCATGACCGCTCCGGCCGTGATCCGTTTACAGGCTTCGCATTCGTTGCAAGGTTCCGGCGCAGGTCCATGCTCACAGTTGATTGCCTTGGCCAAAATTTTGGCCGCACTCGTCTTACCTGTTCCTCGTGGACCGCTGAACAGGTAGGCATGGGACGTGCGATTTTCGCGGATGGCATTCTGCAATGTCTGGATAATATGCTGTTGTCCTACCATGTCCTTGAAAGCCTGCGGCCGCCAAGCACGGTACAACGCTATATGTTCCAATGCGCGTTACCCTCTTTCCCATTCACTTTCATGACCATTCATGGTCACTTCATTATACTATACTCCCGTCCGAATCTAAACCAGACACCTTCCAATTTATAAAACACAAAAAAACATCTTCGCAATGATTGCCAAGATGTTCTAATTACCAATATATACCGTGCACCTGTTATTGATCGTTGTGATCCGAGCGGCAATCCTGAACAACAACTCGGGCTAGGCAACCCTCCGGCACAAGAGTGGACCTGCTTATGGCTGCTTCCTTCCGGACCTGACCAGGTTCACAAGTACTCATTGCGGAGGACCCAGCCGTCAACATTGTGCGCAGGGACCAGCCTCACATCAACAACACCTCTAACAGGAATTCAACCTCGCTATAGCGGATTGCGAGTTACAGGGCACCGCTACCTCCCCATCTAGCACGGTGAAAATAAGTATATCTTAAGGCCGCATAAAAAGCAAATACACATTATTACAAAAAGAGCCCTCTGCAGTTGCAGAAGGCTCTAATAACTTTATAACCTGCGGTAATCCATTAGATACCGTATTTCTTTTTGAAACGATCCACGCGTCCACCAGCATCAATAAATTTCTGCTTGCCTGTGAAGAATGGGTGGCAGGCGGAGCAAATCTCCACACGCAGAGATCCTTTCACAGAACCAGTTTCAAACGAATTTCCGCAAGCACAAGTGACATTAGTTACGTTAAAATTTGGTTGAATAGCTTGTTGCATTGAACTTTCACCTCTTTCCGCCCTGAACGTCCTATCAGTCCAGAGTTGTATGAACACATGTTCACATTATAGCACTTGAATATGAGCGTTTCAACAACTCTTTTCTGCATTCAAAGATGGCATAAAATAGGTGTGTTTCAAGTTACATCGACCATTTTAGGCCTTGGCAAATTTGGGACGTGCCAGCCCTTGTGGCGGTACATGAGTGTAAGAACCGATGACTACATCAGGCAGCTCCTCACGATAAATCTCAAGCATTTGCTTCATACCAAGAATCTCACCTTGAGCAGGTGGAATCAACTCCAGATAGCTTTCAGGATCGATATTCAAGTTACGCATTTGAATCAGCTTGAGCTTAGTACGTTTGGCAAATTCAATCATTGCCTCAATTTCTTCCTCTCGGTCAGTTACACCCGGAAAAATTAAATAGTTAATCGACGTATATACTCCCTGTTCGGAAGCATAACGAAGTGATTTTTCCACATTAGCCAACGTGTAACCGCGCGGCTTGTAATACGCATTGTAGTGATCGTCCAGTGCACTAATGGTACTAACGCGCATCAGATCAAGACCCGC
Organism: Paenibacillus sp. cl130; assembly: GCF_900116035.1. NCBI lineage: Bacteria > Bacillati > Bacillota > Bacilli > Caryophanales > Paenibacillaceae > Paenibacillus > Paenibacillus sp. cl130. Next base: position 59,645 of record NZ_FOYG01000014.1, on the reverse strand, counting down.
ATCCACGATTCCCCGGATATGATCGCTCAATCCCGCATTCGTATTGATATTGATGTATCCCATATCGGTAATGGAACGCACCTCTTTGATCGAATCAATAATCAGTTTGGCTTGTGTGGAAGGCTCACCTTCGCACCCTTGGCCAAAACTGATGATGGACTCCGGTGTCTTCAAATGTTCCAGCATAACTTCTACAATTTCTTCGACGTGAGGACGGAAGTTCATTCTTGTCTGCGGAGATACGAAACCACTGTCATCCGGCTGTTCAGATATACACCCAAAGCAACCCGCATTACAAGAATAAGATACCGGAACTCCTCCTTCCCAGCGATTCAGGAATGTGTTCGAGGAAGTAAGACATTCGTAGCCCAGCGCACAGTTAGACAAATGTTGGTACAGCCGATTTTCGGGATATTGCTCCGTCATCCGCTGCACACCCAATTTAACTTGATGACGGTCACAGTTTTCCGGATTCCACTTGGATGGACTGTCACTCTGCTCTGCCGTTACATAAAATGCCCCGTCTTTCCAGACTACGGCCGAATAACCGAACAAGGGAAGTTTGTACTCCTTATCGGTCTTCACATATCCCGGCAGGCACAAGCGTGTAAAACCTTGCGGCAATAAAGCCCCTACTGCTTGCATATCTCCGGGAAGAGAAACCATTTCCCCTGTTTCAGGGTTCATACCGACCGGGCGAGTGCTGGGTAGGCTTACCAATGTAGCTCCTTCCGGTAACGGAATAAGCTCATCCTCCATGATTTCAACAATCATGTCTGCACTACGGGCAAGCCCATACAAAGAAGCATGATCATATACATTGCCTTTTTCGTCGGCATACACCAAATACATTATGGAGCTCCTTTCGCTCCGTTAAGCCTACGCCATTAACAAAATGAATGGTAACGACTGTGTGCTTACGGAACAGATAAAATACATGAAGGGTTTTAGTTGGTTGTGGCCGGGACTGACGCTGTGGTAGAACGCGCAGTTCTCCGTTGTTGCCCACCAGAACTGCTTTGCGAGCCACTGGAAGAAGGTGCCGTCAAATCAAACGAAGCCAAAAACTCAGCATTAGTTTTGCTATTACGCAGCTTTTTGAGGAAGCCTTCCACAAATTCATGGCTTTCCGTCATATTTTTACGAATGGCCCAGATGGTATCCAATTCTTCCTTATTCAACAACACTTCCTCACGGCGTGTGCCGGAACGACGAATATCAATCGCAGGAAAGATACGACGTTCTGCCAGCTTGCGGTCCAAATGCAGCTCCATGTTGCCTGTACCTTTAAACTCCTCATAGATGATATCGTCCATGCGTGATCCTGTATCAATCAGCGCTGTAGCAAGAATCGTCAAGCTACCGCCTTCCTCCACATTCCGAGCCGCACCAAAAAAGCGCTTTGGACGGTGAAATGCCGCCGGATCAATACCCCCGCTCAAAGTACGACCAGAAGGAGGGATAACGAGATTGTACGCACGAGCCAAACGTGTGATGCTATCCAACAGGATGACAACATCCTTTTTATGTTCTACGAGACGCAGCGCACGCTCCAACACGAGTTCTGCCACTTTGATGTGATTTTCAGGAAGTTCGTCAAATGTAGAGGCCACAACTTCACCTTTAACAGAACGCTGCATATCGGTCACTTCTTCGGGGCGTTCATCAATCAACAAGACAAAAAGCTCGATCTCGGGATTGTTGGTAGAAATGCTATTGGCAATTTCTTTGAGGAGAAGCGTCTTCCCAGCTTTGGGAGGTGCTACAATGAGTCCGCGCTGTCCAAGTCCGACAGGGGCCAGTACATCCATAATTCTCGTAGACAAATGGTTGGGGGAAGTTTCAAGGACTAATTTGGTCTGCGGATACAGTGGAGTCAGTGCAGGAAAATGTAGCCGCTCAGCAGCTTGCTCAGGACTTCTTCCATTGACGGCGTTAACTTGAAGCAATCCAAAATATCGTTCATTCTCTTTTGGCGTTCGGCATTTACCGGAAACAAGATCGCCTGTCCTCAAGTCAAACTTGCGGATTTGTGAAGCAGAGATGTAAATATCTTCGGTACTCGGGAGATAATTGATCGGCCTCAGAAAGCCGTAACCTTCGGGGAGGATTTCCAGAACCCCCTGCATAAACATCAATCCGCTCTTCTCAGCTTGTGCGCGCAGGATAGCGAAAATTAATTCTTTCTTTTTGAGCGTTCCGTAGTACGGGATCTGGTATTGCTTGGCCAGCTTGTACAGGTCGGTCAGCTTCATTTCTTCCAGATCGGAAATTTGCAGATCCATATAATAACCACCTATTCAATTATTAAGTCCATTCATACATCTAAATGATAGACAATGATATCATAAACACCATTAACATAATTTTAACCAAAACAAATAAAGTTATGCAGCCACCTGCCTGGATTATACCGAATTATTCCGGTTTTCCGATAAAAGATTGTTAGGTATGAACCACAATCTTTTATCAAGCAGCGGCTGCATAGATGTTGCCCGTTCTATTGCTTCCGTCCGGGAGTTCGAAAAAACTGCATGGTTTAATTATTCAGTTTGCCGCCATACATCCGCGCCCAAAAGACGCAGGTTGGAGACAAGGTGATCATAACCACGGTCAATGTACTCGACACCCGTCACCTCGGTTACGCCTTCGCTTACTGTAAGTCCAGCAATGACAAGGGCCGCTCCGGCGCGCAGATCTGCTGCTTTTACTTTAGCTGCATTCAGTTGACCACCCTCTATAATGGCGGACCGACCCTCTACGCGAATTTTAGCCCCCATTCGCACCAGCTCAGGAACGTGCTTAAAACGATTGCTGTACACAAAATCGCTCAATACACTGACACCCTGTGCTTGGGTAAGCAAGCTGGTCATGGGAGATTGTAAATCTGTGGCGAATCCGGGGTATATCAAGGCTTTAACGTCGACATGTTCATAGGAAGGTGCACCCAGTACGCGAATACTTTCATCATATTCCTCGATGCCGATGCCCATTTCCTGCATTTTTGCAGTGAGAGCCTCCATATGTTTGGGGATTACGTTGTCAATCAATACATTTCCACGGGTTGCCGCAGCGGCAATCATATATGTGCCCGCTTGTATACGGTCAGGTATGATCGAATGACGGCAGCCATGCAGCTCCGACACACCTTCAATTCGAATCGTTTCCGTACCGGCGCCTTTAATAATGGCCCCCATGGAGTTTAAAAGGGTTGCTACATCTATAATCTCAGGCTCTTTAGCCGCATTTTCGATAATTGTGGCGCCTTTGGCACGTGCTGCCGCCAGCATAATATTAATGGTAGCGCCTACGCTGCTAACATCCAAATAAATTTTGGTTCCGCGCAGTTCTTTGGCGTGCAAATGAATAGCACCGTGCTCGTTCGTAACCGTGGCACCCAGCGCTTCAAAACCTTTAATATGCTGATCAATGGGCCGGGGTTCGAAATTGCACCCTCCTGGCAAACCGATGATCGCTTCCTTGAATCTGCCCAGCATGGCTCCCATCATATAATAAGAGGCTCGTAATTTCTTAACAGGCCCATTCGGCATAGGAATGGATTTAATAGAGGAAGGATCTATTTTCATCTGGCTACCTTCCCAGGTAACCGTTGCACCAAGTTCCTCCAGTATTTCGGAATACACCGCCACATCACTCAACAGTGGCAAATTGTCCAAAATGACTTCCGACTCTGCCAGAATGGCTGCGGGAATCAAGGCGATGGCACTGTTTTTGGCACCGCTGATGGAAACTGTACCTTGAAGCGGCCGTCCACCGGTGATCATCAATTTTTCCATAAGCTTGAGGGTCCCCCTACGTGTTTTGCAGTCGGTCAAACAATAAACTCAAACAATAATCTCAAATCATAAACTTTTAACTTTTTTTAGTGGTGAAAATGGAAAGACACCGGCTAAGCGGTGTGCTTTCCATACCAAACTATTCAACTGTACAGATTTAAATATTTTGTGCAGTAGAACTACAGTTACAACTAAAAAATGCATCTAGCCTGTGCAGAAGCACGACCAGTTGATTCATTATTACGCTTTGTTGTTGGAACCGAACTCACGAATTTTACCGATAACGGTTTGTTTAATCGCTTCACGACCTGGAGCGATGAATGTACGTGGGTCATAAGCATCCGGTTTCTCAGCAAGCACTTCACGAACCACTTTCGCAAATACGATTTGGTTCTCAGTGTTTACATTGATTTTGGAAGTTCCCAGGGAGATTGCTTTTTTAATGTCATGTGTTGGGATACCAGTACCACCGTGCAGAACGAGTGGAAGTTTGATTGCATTGCAGATCTCTTCCATTTCTTTGAATCCGAGGTTTGGCTCGCCTTTGTAAGGTCCGTGTACGGAACCCAGTGCAGGTGCCAGTGTATCGATACCTGTTTCGTTAACGATACGCAGACAGTCGTCCAACTTAGCGTACATTACGTCGCCGACAACATCATCCTCTTGACCGCCAACCATTCCAACTTCAGCTTCAACGGAAACGCCTTTTGAATGAGCATATTCTACCACTTTTTTCGTTGTAGCAATGTTTGTGTCGATCGGGCTGTGGGAATCGTCAATCATAACGGATGTGAAACCAGCGTCGATAGCTTCTTTACATTTTTCAAAGCTGGAACCGTGGTCCAAATGGATCGCAACTGGAACGGTGATTTTCATGTCATGAATAAGACCTTCTACCATTTTAACAACAGTGTAGAATCCGCCCATGTGACGTGCTGCGCCTTCAGAAACACCCAAGATTACTGGGGATTTTTCTTCTTCAGCAGCGCCCAAAATAGCTTGAGTCCACTCCAGGTTATTAATGTTGTATTGACCTACTGCATATTTTCCTTCGAGTGCTTTGTTCAACATGTCTTTCATAGATACCAATGGCATGGTTACAGTCCTCCTAAAGGTGTTTGGGTTTGTCTATATTTTAGCCGACATCACATACGGGCTTATTATACCACAACCCATGTTAAATACTAAACAAGCTTTTGCATATCAACACATACAAAAATCACGCCCAGGACGCCGTTTTTCCATAGAATTGTATAAGGAGAGGATTTACTTTCAGTATTTCCCATAATCACAAACAAAAAACCCTGTTGTGTTAACAGAGTTCTCAACCATAGTGACTCACCTAATCACCTCTGAGTTGTTTGTTCACAGCGATCCGCATTTCGTCAATATCAAAGGGCTTGGTAAAATGCATTAGCGCACCTAGCTCCGTCGCCTCTTTAATCATGTCCAGTTCTCCATATGCTGTCATCATAATAACCTTGATATCAGGATTCATGGTTTTTAGATGCTTCAGAATTTCGAGTCCGTCCATACCTGGAATTTTCATATCGAGCAGAACCAGATCAGGTGGTTCCTTCTCAACAATTTCAAGTGCAATTTTTCCGTTCGCCGCCTGAAAGGTCTCATAACCCTCACTTCCGAACACTTCCATCAATAAAATTCGTATTCCATTCTGGTCATCGACGATTAATACTTTCTTCTTTTCCAATGTTTTAACCTCCTAAGATCTTAAAACGAGGATCATGCAGCTATTGCCATAACAGCGTCCGATGACGTACAATATCCGTCCCATACCTAAAACTATATTCACTCCTGCAAAAAGGAAATCCTGCTCTTATACATAATTGTGGAATATTCTTTCATAATCAGGAAGCACGGGATAAAAAAAGACCTCCCTGAGGAGGTCTTACAAGCCGTAGCATTAACCTTGAAGCTGCAATGCTGCCTTTACAAATTCACGGAACAAAGGCTGTGGACGATTCGGACGGGAAGTAAATTCTGGGTGGAATTGTACCGCCAGGAACCACGGATGCTCTGGGAGCTCCACAATTTCCACCAAGCGTCCATCTGGTGAAGTACCGGAAATACGAAGACCTGCTTTTTCAATAACTTCACGATATTCGTTATTGAATTCGTACCGATGACGGTGTCTTTCGTACACCAGCTCGTCGTTGTAGCAAGCCGAAGCCAGGGAACCTTCCGCCAGTTTGCATGGATACAAACCAAGACGCATCGTACCGCCCAAATCTTCGATGTCTTTTTGGTCAGGAAGCAAGTCAATGACAGGATAATCCGTAGCTGGGTTAATTTCCGAGCTGTTAGCTCCTTCGAGACCAGCCAGGGAACGGGCAACCTCAATGACAGATACCTGCATACCCAGACAAATGCCGAAGAACGGAATTTTTTGCTCCCGTGCATAACGAATGGTACTGATTTTGCCTTCAATTCCGCGATCGCCGAAGCCACCCGGTACGAGAATGCCGCCAATGCCGCCCAGCATGTCAGCTACGTTCTCGTCCGTCACTTCTTCAGCGTTCACCCAACGGATTTTTACGTCTGCATTCGCATCAAATCCAGCGTGGGAAAGTGATTCAACCACACTTAAATACGCATCATGTAATGCAACATATTTACCAACAATAGCAATCTCAACCGTTTTATCCAGCTTGCTGATTCGATCAACTAACCCTTCCCATTCGGTCATATCTGGTGCAGGTGTTGTCAGCTTGAGGTGGTTAACTACGATTTCATCCAAGCCTTCTTCACGCAGGTTCAACGGAACCTCGTAGAGGGTTGAAGCATCGCGGCATTCTACCACTGCATTCGCATCAATATCGCAGAATAATGCAATTTTTGCCTTCATATCGGAGGACAGTTCATGCTCTGTACGGCAAACAATGACATTCGGTTGGATACCGATACTGCGCAATTCTTTTACACTGTGCTGAGTTGGTTTGGTTTTAACCTCACCAGCAGCTTTAATATAAGGAATGAGCGTTACGTGAATGTACATTACATTCTCGCGCCCAACTTCGCTTTTGAGCTGACGAATAGCTTCCAAAAATGGCAAGCTTTCAATATCGCCCACAGTACCGCCGATTTCTGTAATAATTACGTCCGAACCTGCTTCACGGCCTGCACGGTACACGCGCTCCTTGATTTCGTTCGTAATATGAGGGATAACCTGCACCGTACCGCCCAAATATTCTCCGCGACGTTCTTTGCTGATTACGCTGGAATATACCTTGCCTGTTGTGACATTGCTGTTCTTGGACAGATTAATATCAATAAAGCGCTCATAGTGTCCCAAGTCAAGGTCCGTTTCCGCACCATCATCCGTTACAAACACTTCACCGTGCTGGTAAGGACTCATCGTACCCGGATCGACATTCAGGTAAGGATCAAATTTTTGAATCGTTACCTTCAGTCCCCTGTTCTTCAAAAGCCTCCCCAGTGAAGCTGCCGTAATCCCTTTGCCCAAGGAAGACACAACCCCGCCTGTCACAAAAATATACTTTGTCACTGTTCAAAACCCTCCTAGATAAGATGCAAAATTCAGGCGACATTATGATGTTATCGTAACCCGTTTGCACGGATTATCATCCATGAAGAAGGCAGCGGAATCATTTTCCATGTCCGCCGCCCTTAGCCCTCTTTCATGAGTGAAAACACCCCTATAAAAAACAAAAAAGCACTCCCGTAGTACGGGGCACTTTTATACAAAAAGCAAACATATAAGTGAATCAATCATAAGCCCAAGCAATAGTTTACCCCGTGTCCAATCCGCTGTCAAGGAAGTTATCTGTGTTAATTTGTCCATTGAACCAGATTGGAGAGAATCTACCTGAAAGCTTTAAATCAGAAGAGGTTTTCAAGAAAACGGTCATGAAAAAGGGGAGAACGCATCTCCCCTTACAGCCTGTTCCTAACGAAGCGAATCGTCGTCTTCCGTCGACTCATCGTCATTTTCATCTTCTGAATCTTCCTCATCACTGAGGTCTTCATCGTCTATAACCACGTCTTCATCACTATCATCATCATCTTCTTCTCCGTCGAACAGCTCATCTTCGCCATCCTCGTCTTCGCTATCTGCATCGAAGTCGTCATCAGAGTTGTATGTTTCTTCTTCCTCATGATAGTCATCTTCATCGTCATCGTCTTCGTCGTTAATAATACGAGGACGCTTGGCTCCTGTCAGGGCATCTTCGGATTTATCTACCGGATACCAACGTTTCAAGCCCCACAGATTCGTACCGACACAGGCAAAACGCCCGTCAATGTTGATTTCAGTATATAGCTGAGCAATAACGTCATTAATTTCTTCGTCGGAAAAGCCACGCAATTTGGCGACTTCCTTCATCAGGTCACGGTAATAATACGGAGTATTGGCTGCTTTCAATACCATAAATGCCAAATCCACCATTGGAGTCTCGTGGACTTTCTCCGGGTCAATCTTCAAGTTGAGTGGGGTACTCACCTAGGGACACTTCCTCTCACACGTAATTCACAAGAACATGTTTCAGAGCATACACGATACATGCAATACTAACATATCCATTATCAAAACTAAGTAAAACCTATTTGGAAGCAAATTGCAAGTTAAAGATGGGTATCGTCATAATTTCCAGTAATATCCCTCTAAACAAGACGGCACACATAAAAAGACGGGGTCCCCCCCGTCTTCGACTGTACCCGCTCCGGGAGAACCCCCCAAAGTTGTTGCACAAGAGCTTATGCCCTCCATGTATCGTATGTGTCCACGGTCACTTTGACACGACAAGCAGGCCTATTTCCATAAAAAAGGGGCAGGTTTCCCATGCCGCAGCTGACGCTTGCTCATACAATACCTCAGCATGGCTCATCGGAGGGGGACCGTCTCAAATGGACTATCCGGATTTTTTGCAGCGTTTGCATGAGGGTATTTCGGAGCCGTCCGGCAGTGGACGGAACAAACAGATCATCACGTTCGATAAGCCTCACCAATACCGGGAATGCCTGTCCTATCTCAGGAAGCTGAAACCCGAGCTTGCGGGATTACGGCAAGTACAACCGGCCCGACTAATCCGCGCTTTAATCGCTCCGCTTTCAGGGGGAGACAGGCTAGGCAAATATCACAACGGTGTTACCGTTGAAGAAGATACCCGCATGAAGGTCCACGCTGAAACTGCTCATATACCAAAAGCAGAAAAGAACCTTTACATGCCATGGGGAGTCAAACAGGTACGTGCATACAAGGCTTGGCCTTCCTCGACAGGGAATCGGGTCAGAATCGGTGTGATTGACACAGGAGCGGATTTTCAACATCCTGATCTTCGTCATTCTCTCGCCAGAGGTATTAATTTGCTTAACCGAACCATGCTACCCTATGACGATAATGGCCATGGTACTCATATTGCTGGAACTATCGCGGCGTCCAACTATGACGAAGGTATGGTCGGCGTAGCACCACGGGCTTTAATTCATCCCGTAAAAGCATTTGATCATAATGGAGCTGCCTACGTCTCCGATATCATTCTTGGTATCGACTGGTGTGTATTAAATCGTGTCGATATCATCAATATGAGCTTTGGTATGAAGTCGCGCAGCAAGGCACTACTTGATATGGTGAATAAAGCATATCATAACGGCATCGTGATTGTAGCGTCCTCGGGAAATGAGGGCAAGCGCCGAAGTATTGACTATCCAGCCCGCTATTCCCAGACGATTTCAGTGGGGGCTACTGACAAATACAGACGCATCGCACCTTTCAGCAACCGAGGGCAATTTGTAGATGTGTACGCACCGGGCGAAAAGATCACCTCCTCCTGGATCCATGGCAAGCATCACGAAATGAGCGGTACCTCTATGGCTACTTCCCATGTGACCGGAAGCATCGCACTTCTCCTTTCACTGAGACCGGAACTGGAGCCTGGAGAAATCAAAGCGCTGCTTAAGCGTACCGCCACACCGCTACGCCTGCGTAAAAGCGCTGGACGCAGCTCTATCTCCACCAAACTTGGCGAAGTCGATGCCTTCCGATTGATGCAGGAGGGCACGAAGTAAATGATGATGTGATGCTAAACCTCTAGTGTAGCGCCCGGCTCCAAAGAATGAACTTTTCTGGCAGGACTTTCACACCCACGATTTCCTGCTCTTATCAACTCATCTCGTACCAGGTCAGTCTGCAGCTTTGGCGCATGAACGAGTACAACCTGTTTGCTAGGCAGCTCCTTCAGCATTTGCCGCACATCTGATAATCCCTGATGCACCTTGTAAATCAAATGCCGAGCTACACAGCTGTCATTTTGATCTGCACGTTCCAACAGATGTTTGCCAAAAGAACCATGTGGAGCATGCCCGGTCAATATAACACTGTTGCTAATGCTTTCTCCGCTATCTTCACCCTCCCCCATGTTGCGGTTATCCGATAGAAACTGATAGTACCAGCGCGCCTGTGGGGAATCCATCATGCCGTCTCTTGTTATGATAATAGCCGTTGGGTTCTGTTCCAGCAGACTCACTCGTTCAGCAGCATCACGAGGCACGAAGACCCTGTCACTGTTTAGCACATGTTTTATTCGCGCTGGAGCTTCTGGACGCAGCCATTCTTTCCAGCGGTCTAACTGTTTCAATCCCTGCCATATATCGTGCTCTACAATCATTGCCTGTGTAGGGAATTGCTCGCTAGCCCATACGATCAAGTCCTGTCCTCTGCCAAAGACAGGCACCGGCAACAACACATGACCACCAGACAATAATATCCGCTCCATCTCGACCCTCAGCCGCTCCAGCTTAACAGGCTGCGGGTCTATATCCATGCCATAGGCATTGTCCATAATGGATATGTCCGCTAGATTGGGCTCTGACTTCCATTCAGGCAGGTCATGCAACCCCTCCCCAACACCCAAGTCTGGCGCATCGGCAGCAAGAAGCTCAGATTCGCGGCTGTAATCTCCAGAAAAAAACAACCGCTTCCCTTCCATTTCTACCGCATACCACACTGCACCAGCCAAATGTCCACTGCGTCCCCACATGATTCTCACACCCGGACAAGCCTCAAGCCATTCTCCTGCTGGCGCTTCATCTTCTAGATAGCGATAAGCAATGGATTGGATATCCTGTACGTCGTATGGCAATTCGGCTCCTCTCGATTCAACATAAGTATGCCAGGAGCGAAAATAGGAGCCTAACTGCTCAGCGGTAGCCTTGGTCGTCCAGACCTCCCCCTGGTATCCATACTTGTACAGTAAGGGAAGCGCCATGGAATGATCCTCATGTGCATGAGACAGCAATACAGTGGTCAGTCCCTCCGCCTTTTGCGGCGGAAAAACCGGATATTGTCCAGTTCCTTCCTTTTTCACGCCACAATCCAGCATGACGCGATGCTGCGTTCCTTCAAAAACATAGCAGGAGCGGCCATGTTCGCCCGCTCCTCCCCAAATCCTAAGCTTGGTCATGATCATTTCCACTTTCTTTGCGAGTTTAAGCTTTCCATTAAGATTAGCAGCAGTGTGGTCATTCCGACCGATATGACGGCCATCGCCATCCCAAGTGACACCTGTCCCTGCTCAAATTGTGCAAATATGTAGGTTGCAGACGTCTGAACGGATGGCGGCAAAATCAGCAACGATCCTACCAGCTCGCGTGAAGCAATGGTAAATGTCATCATCCAACCAGCGAGCATTCCCGGTACAATCAGCGGCAGCACAATCCGGCGGAATATGTAAGACGGTCGCCCGCCAAATACCTGTCCCGCCTGAAAAAGACCAGTGTCCACCTGCGTAAAGGCGCTTTTGACATACTGCACCGTATAAGGAACAAACAAGATAACATACGTCAGAATGACCATGCCGTATGTGTTATACAAAGGGATCGGCATCCATGGTGAGTTCCACCACAAAATCAGGCCGACCACCATAACAATTCCCGGCACCGTATTCGGAAGCAAGCTAAATGCATCAACCGTCCGTTGGATTCTTGTGCGTGAGCCGCCAATGACAAGCGCAAACCAAGTGCCCAGCACCACAGCAAGCGTCGAAGCGCCCAAAGAGAGAAATACGCTGTTCAGGAGCGCCTCCATGCTCTCTGATCCCCAAGACAGCAGTTCCTTGTAAGAGTCGAGCGTCAAATTATCCCAGGCGAGCCCAATTCCCCTCAGCTTCATCGTCGAGGCTGAAAGAATTGAAAAATAAGGAATGCCAATGGACGCAATGAGCAACAATAGAATGTATGCAACACTCAGCCCCGTAGTCCAGCCGGATATACGAAGACGGGACGGACGCGAACCTTTACCACCTACCAGCCTGTACGTAAACTTTCGGTTGATCACCGATTGCGCATACCACATGAGCAGGCAGGCGGTTAACAGCACCGAGGCCATTGACGTCGCTTTGCCAAAATCTATGGGCCAGCTGGAAATATATTTGTGAATTTCCGAAGTCATGACCTCATACCCGATACGTCGCCCAAAGGTAGCAGGGGTGCCAAACTCGGCAATCGTTTTAACGAAAATGAGCAACGCGCCCATTCCGTAAGCTGAAAGCAGCAGCGGTAAAATGATTCGACGGAATCTGTACAGAAAGCCGCCGCCCATTACGGCACCCGCCTCTTCCAGGCTCCCGCCAATCCTCACCAGCGCCCCGCGCAGCAGCAGGTACAGGAATGGAAACAGATGCAGGCTCATGATCATCACCATGCCACCAAGGCTGAAGAAGGACGGCGTTAAGAAATGCAGGTCCGGGAACAACTGCTCCAGATATCCGTTTTTTTGCATGAACAGAATCCAGCCCATGGAACCGATATAGGGCGGGGTCATAAACGGAATCAGCAACACGACATCCAACCAGCGCCAGTGTGCAAGACGAGTGTTGGACATGATCCATGCTAGCGGAAGCGCAAGTACCGTCGTTCCTGCAATCACACAGATGCCTAGCCAAATCGAGCTGAATAGCACTCCCGCAAATGGTGAAGCAGCTAACGTTCGAAAAGGCGCATCCCATTGAAATTTTTCATCAACATACACACTTTGGATAAAGATTTGCAGCAACGGCATCACAATCAGGAAAAGAAGCGCGATCAGAGCCAGCGTCAGACACCACGCTCTGATGTGTTTAACGGATAAGCCTCCCATCGGCTTACTTGAACATTTGCGTGAACTTCTCCGTCACGTGTGATCCGTGCTCACCCATCCACTCCCAATTGGTTTTCAACAATGGAATCTCGTCCAGGTTGGCACGCTTGTCGGCTTTGACATCCGTGCGGCCCGGGAGTAAGGAGGCATCTGCTACTAGTTTCTGTGCCTCGTCCGACAACAGATAGTCAATGAATGCCTTCGCATTCTGCTCATGCTGCGTTGACTTGAGAATTGCGGCAGGACGTGGGCTGATGACTGTTCCCTCTGTCGGATAGACGATGTCAATCGGCTCGCCTTTGGCTTTAGCCTTGTAGGTCATGTAATCGACCGCAGCGACGACTATACCTTTAGCTCCGGTAATCACGGGGTCCAGCGCTTCCTGATTGGCACCAGCCATAGCAACACCGTTAGCCTTGTACTGCTCGAACAACGTCCAGCCTCCATCGCCCTTGGCGCTCAGATAGCCTGTCATAAAATCCAACGCAGAGCCGGACAGGGATGGATCGGGAATATTAACCTGATCCTTGTACTCAGGCTTCGCCAAATCAGCCCATGAAGTTGGTGGTATTTTCACCAGCTTCGTGTTATACGCAATGCCCAGAGCAGAAGCACTGGTACTGAAGTAGTTGCCCTCCTTATCGGACCAGTCTGGGTTTAGCTTGTCTGCGTTCTTGGCATCCAGGTAAGGCAGCGTAAGTCCTTCCTTTTTCAAGCCTTGTACAGACGGAAGCGATGCCAGCACAACCACGTCCGCTACTGGATTCGTCTTCTCGGCTTCCATGCGGGCCAAAATTTTTCCTGTCGTTCCCTGAAACAACTCTACCTTAACTCCGCTCTGCGCCTCATACCCTGCTACCAGCTTTTTCGCCAGTCCATCCGGGCCTGCGCTGTAGACCACCAGCTTCTGATCGGTGGATGCCGCCTCAGCTTGTCCTGCTGATCCATTATCTGGCGCCCCATCCTTAGATGGCGTTGCTGTTCCGCAACCCGCCACAGCGAGTCCAAAAGTCAATGTTAATGCGAGCATCGTCCCTTTTTTCCATCCTGTACGAAAAACATGCCTATTCATCATCTTATACTTACCCCTTTTCCCTATGCTTCAAGTTGGTGGATGTGTTGCGGTGATACCCAAATGTGCATTTGTTGACCTATGGGCAAGCGGATGGAATGATATGCAGTCCATTGCTCGCCGTTCTCGGCTAGTATACGAATTTCATAACGATCGCCGACATAGCTGACATGCAGGATCTCTACTGTAAAAGCATGCTGATCCGCTTGCTCCTGTTCCCAACGGACATGTTCAGGACGAAATAGTGTCCGTTCTGACTCCAGCCAGTTGGATTTGCCAATAAACCTCGCTACCTCTGTATGAGCTGGGCAACTGTAGATCACCTCTGGTGTTCCGGTCTGCAAAATATGCCCACTTTTCATAACAACCACTTCATCAGACATTGACATGGCCTCGATCTGATCATGGGTGACATATAGGGCGGTCAGCCCCAGATCGCGCACAAGCGATAGCATCTCAATGCGCATCTCCTCCCGTAGCACCGCATCCAGCGCACTGAGCGGCTCGTCGAACAAAACAAGTCGAGGCCGGATAGCAACCGCTCTTGCAAAGGCAACCCGCTGCTGCTGACCACCGGACAGCTGATGAGGATACCGATCCTCCATCCCTGACAATCTGACCATGTCGAGCGCCTCCAGCACCACTGTCCGCAGTTCCTTGTCTCGGGCGCTAGCGAACCCTTTCCCACGCTTGCCCGCACGCAGGCCGAAGGCCACATTTTCAAACACCGTCATATGCGGCCACAACGCGAAATCCTGAAAGACCATGCCAAAGTGGCGGAGATGGGCGGGAATATCCTTTTTGCGTTCTGCCGAAAAAAGAATTTCCTCTCCCATCGTGATTGTGCCAGTATCCGGTATCTCCAGGCCAGCAATCAAGCGCAAGAGCGTTGTTTTCCCACAGCCGGACGGTCCGAGCAGTGTTGTGAATTTGCCCCGTCGTACTACCAGATTCGTCTCATGCAGCGCTGTTATTTGGCTGAAGGTTTTACTTAATCCGTGAATATATAGATCCTGATTCATCGCATTACCTGCCTGTTCTTCTGACTGACCCCAGTGTAAGACTTGAATTCGCAACCTGTGTTATTGGAAAGTTAAAACAAAATTAATTATTTCAATGAATTGTGTTAACACTCATAGATTTAATCTATATAGAGGGGATTGATGCTGCTCCCCAAAGAAGTAGGCATGATTGTTCGATTAACCTGAAAGCGAGGCATTCTAAGTGAACTTAAGTCTTCTAAAGTTACATATTGTAGAGCTACTGAATAAGCACCATAAAATTACCACGGTCGCCGAGCTTCTTGGCCTAAAGCAACCCACCGTTACTTTTCATATGAAAAATCTGGAGCGTGAATTCGGAGTGAAGCTGTTTGACACACGTATGGGTAAAATCATCCTGACGGATGCTGGAAATGCGCTGCTGCACTATGCCACTAAAATTAATGCACTGGCTGCTGAAGCTGAGCGAGTCGTCCGCGAGTTCGATACGCTCCAGCGGGGAAGTATACGTATTGGCGCAAGCTATGTACCCGCTACCTACCTGCTTCCTGCTGTGCTGCACCGCTTTGCCCGTGAGCATCTGGGCATTCACATCGCCTTGTCCGTGAAAACAGCGCCCGTGATCAAGGACATGCTTGCCCGCCACGAAATTGACCTTGGCATCATTTCGGCAGAGCCGTTTCAATCCCCAACGCTACTCTCCGAATCCTTGGGCGAAGATGAATTGATGCTCATCTGCTCACCCACTCATCCGCTCGCCAACGAAACCGATTTGACACCCGAGCTTATCGCTTCTTCCTCCTTCGTATTACATGGCAAGGAATCCAGCACACGCCACGTGACCGACAAATGGCTGGAGCGTGGGAGTCGGCGACTTCCTTCCTATCTGGAGCTGGATTCACTGGAAGCCATCAAACAGGCGGTTATGCTGGGAGAACACATCTCCTTTGTCTCTCGCATTGCCGTTCAGTCAGAGGTTGAGCGGGGCTTACTGGTTGTAAGACCTATTCCGGGGCAGTCTGTTGAGCGGTACATCTATATGGTCAGCAACAAAGACCGCCATCGCTCGGCGCTCATTCACAGATTCACCGAATATTGTTCATGGAACCAAGATTAAATCTTACCTGTCATATAGAAATTATGTAATTTTTTAACCGGAGTACCCTCTTGCTTTGACATACGACTGACAATACACCCGTAAAGTGTAGCGTGTAACCTATTCGGACGAACAGGAGAGGATGAAATGAAAACAGGCCTTCGTATCACCAAATTGATGTCGGTAGTAACTCTAAGTGCAGTGCTGCTCGTAACAGGATGGAAAGGAGCCGAGCCGGTACAAGCTGCCGCCAATGCCACACCAAGCTATGAGGTGAAGCTGCTACTGGATACGGCTCAGGTCCTCAATGCGGATGGCTCATTAAAAAGTGGCATCGTGAACGAGTTTCAAATTAGCGAAGATGCACAACGATTGAGCGTCGAGTATTTTGATACAAATTCATTGCAATTGAATGACGAGGGCTGGAACGTGAGATTTCGTAAAAAAGAGGACAAAAAGAATTATGAATTAACCTACAAAAAGCGCTATACGGTCACAAATGGAAATATCGACGCGGCGCTCACCCAAGCGAATAAAGAAGGGTTCAGTGCATCTGATGATAATTATGAGGCTGAGGTGGATTGGGGATACAGCAAGCAAACACTAAGCTTTTCCAATGATAAGAAGACAAACGCCTCCAAAGGATTGGCTCTGCCTTCCCCAGATCAAGCATTAAAGCAATTGCAGGATAATCTTCCGGGCAAGCTGCAAAACTGGAAAAACAGCAATTGGGGTAAACAAACCTTGGCAAACTCCAGAGTACGCGGTCCTGTACAGGTCAGTAAATACGAGGGTCGCTTTCAGGGATTGGATGCCGACGTTGAAGTATGGCCTATTCGCAGCGCAAACGGATCAGGTATAGAAAATATTATCGAAATCTCCTTCAAAACCTCGGATTACAGTGTTGCCGCCAGCAACCGCACCAAGCTGATGAACCTGCTGCAATCCAAAGGATGGCTGGTTCCCGCCGATTCCCTGAAAACGAATTTGGTACTGGAACGCTACTAAGCTAATCCAACATAAAAAGGAACCGAGGCGCCACCCTGTTGAGGGTGATACGAACGGTTCCTTTTATTATTATTTATATGACTACAAGGTCAAGATGTTAAAGTTGCTTGCTTACATACGTTCCGGTGCAGACACGCCCACCAGCTTCAGTACGTTGGCAATGGTAGTGCGCACCGCACCAAACAACGCCAAGCGTGCCTGCGTTTGAGCGGCATCCTCTGTGATGACGCGCTCTGCCTTGTAGTAGCTGTGGAACAATGAAGCCAGCTCGTAGACATAGCGAATCATACGGTGTGGTGCAAAGTTTGCAGCCGCCACCGATACTTCTTCCGGCAGCTCGCCGATTTTGCGTAATAGATCGTATTCATGCTCAGCCGTCAGCTTGGACAAGTCAACTTCTGCCAACGGCAGCACAGCAATACCTTGCTCTTCGGCTTGACGGTATACGCTGCATGCACGTGCGTGCGCATATTGCACATAGAATACTGGATTCTCATTGGAGGTGGAAATCGCCAAATCCATGTCAAAATCCAGGTGCGAATCCATGCTGCGCATAGTGAAGAAGTAACGAATCGCGTCTACACCCACTTCTTCCATCAGATCTTCCATCGTCACGGCCTTGCCGGTACGTTTGGACATTTTTACTTTTTCCCCATTTTGGAACAAGCTGACCATTTGGGCAATCAGCACTTTAAGCTTATCCGGGTCATTGCCCAGTGCTTCCATTGCTGCCTTCATCCGTGGAATGTAGCCGTGGTGATCCGCTCCCCAAATGTTGATGATCGTGTCATACCCACGAGCATATTTATCGCGATGGTAAGCGATATCCGGAGTCAGGTACGTGTATGTACCGTCATTTTTGATCAAGACGCGGTCTTTATCGTCGCCGTACTTGGTCGTATTCAGCCATGTAGCTCCGTCCTTTTCGTAAATCTCCTCACGGTCACGCAGCTCATTCAGCGCTTTAAGCACTTCACCGTTTTCATACAGCGACGTTTCGCTGAACCAGGAGTCAAAAGGTACACGGAACAGTTCCAGATCGCGCTTGATCTTGTTCAGTTCCTTTTCCAGACCGTAGTCACGGAAATAAGCAGCGCGATCTCCCGGTTCCATAGACAACAGAGAATCTCCCTTTTCGGCCACCAGTTCCTTGGCAAACCCGATGATATCCTCACCATGGTAACCATCCTCCGGCATCTCCGCAGGCTGTCCCAGCTCCTGCAAATAACGCGCTTCAATAGAACGGCTCATGTTGTAAATCTGGTTACCCGCATCATTAATGTAGTATTCACGAGTTACTTTGTATCCAGCAAAATCAAGCACGTTGCAAAGAGCATCCCCTACGGCTGCACCACGTGCATGACCTAAGTGAAGGCTACCCGTCGGATTGGCGCTAACAAACTCGATTTGCACCTTTTTGCCCGCACCTTCCTGTATACGCCCGTAATCTGCCCCCTGCTCCTGCACCTGTCCAATAACAGCATAAAGGTAGCTCTTGTTCAGGCGGAAGTTAATAAAGCCCGGTCCAGCGATTTCCGCACTTTCAATAGAAGCAGAAGCTAAATCCATATTCGCGATCAAATCTTCAGCGATTTGCCGTGGGTTCTTCTTCGCAATGCGGGTGAGCTGCATCGCGGCGTTGGTGGCCAAATCACCGTGTGACTTGTCCTTCGGTACCTCCAGCGTAATGGTCGGCAGCTCTTCGCGGCTCACGATTCCGGTAGCCAGCACCGCCGCCTCAATTGCTGAGGTTACCTTTTGATTAATAAGTTCCAGTGGATTGCTTGTCATGATTATTGCTCCTCCTGTATATGCAAACTGATGGCAAAATGCCCCGAGAAATCCTCAAATACGTACAGATCATAGGTCCAGCTCACATGTCCGGTGAATCCATCCATCCGAATATCGAGCTTCTGCGTATGCGCAGACATGTTCAGGTTTAAATAAGGCGAGCGGTAAAATCCAGGCAACCTGCGTCCCAGCGCAAACGACTGCTCTGATTGTACCTCACCGTGACGAATCAGCTTTAGCTCATCCGGTCCGATTTTGACTGTGTTCCGTGTCGTACCGCCCTCAGGACTTTCTTGCGGCTCATCGTACCTTATATATAGATGCTTCCCACGCACGATCGCTTCTCCGGGAAGTTCCTGTACCACATCTTCTCCGTCATGATGACTATGAAGACGGATTCGGACCTTTGCATTATGTGGCATGTATTCAAACTCCATTCTATTGCTATCCTACTGTACTACTATATCCAGTTCCCGATTGCAATTCAAATGAGTTTTTACAAAAAGATGCTTTCATCCAAAAAATTTAGCTACCTTAAGTCAGCTTCATCGGATGCTTGGCTAAAACTTTCAATGAATCGAGAGGCTAGAGAAGACATGTATTTATCCTTCAGCCAAACAGCCGCCACACGCGTATGTAATTCTTCACACATAATTTCCTTAACGATTAACTGGTTATTGCTTCCGAGTGACAACGCAGACCGCGAAATCATACCGATCCCTAGTCCTTCATTAGCCCAGTGAAGCGTGGTGCGAGCATCATCGTTTTTGCAAAAGAAATTTGGCTCAAAGCCATGCTTCATACAGGTATCGTGGATCAATTGTTCAAAGCGGCGATATACGATGAGCGGCCTGTTTTTCAAATCAGACAACGGGATGGTCTTCTGTTCGGGGTTCCAGTCATGTTCTTCTGTCATCACTGCTATCATCGGCTCGGAGGACGCATATCTGCACCCTAAATCGGTGGTATTAAAAGGGGTTCTGACGATACCGACCTCTACAATTCCTTTGTTCAAAAGATCAAGAATCATGAAGGTATTTCCCTCATGAATTTCGAATTTTACACCCGCATAGGTTTTATGAAATTCGGAAAGCCTGTCTTTCATCAGGGCTGCGCCGGAAGAGGAGACCGTTCCAATGGTGAGCGTCCCCTTCATCCCCAAGGCAAAATCGTTGATTTCTCTCGTTGTGGCATCTGTCAGCTCCAAGATCTGCTTGGCCCTGTTCTGTAAAATGATGCCGGCCTCCGTCAACTGGATACTTCGTGAGCCTCGATGCACGAGCTTTACACCAAGCTCTTCCTCTAGCTGCATGAGCTGCTGACTTAAAGGAGGCTGCGCGATTTGCAGCTTTTTGGCTGCCGCTGTAATCTGTCCGGCCTCTGCGATCGCCAAAAAATACTTGAGATGTCTCAATTCCATCCTTATGGACCTCCGGTACTGATATATGTAAAACCTATACCTCTAATATATATTAAATATTATTCATATGGTTGGGGATGTGCCATAATCAAATTCAGTTATGCTATTGCGGCATGAGGCTATATACATTATTTAGGTTAGGTGATGGTTTATTTGCTGAAATTTGCTGTTTTTTTGAAACCCTATAAAAAGGAAACGATTCTTGGGCCTCTGTTTAAATTGATTGAGGCCATCTTGGAACTATTGCTGCCTACTATGGTTGCTTTAATGATCAATCATGGCGTAGGTAAAGGAGACACCCATTATGTTTGGCAGATGGGTCTTTTGATGTTACTCATGACTATACTGGGCTTTGGCAGTTCATTAGTGTGTCAGTTTTACGCAGCCCGTGCCTCTCAAGGATTCGGAACTACGCTGCGCAATACGATGTTTAAGCATATTTCATCGTTTTCTTATGCTGATCTCGATAAGTTCGGTACGCCCTCGCTCATCAACCGGATTACGAATGATGTCAATCAGCTTCAAACGGCTGTAGCGATGCTGATTCGTCTGGTCATTCGTGCTCCTTTTATTTGTATCGGGGCTATTATCATGTCAATGATTCTGGATTTCCGCCTGGCTTTGGTGCTGTTGGCGGCTACACCAGTTCTGGCTTTGATCCTATATGTGGTCATTACGAAGGCTTCACCACTGTATCGTCGGTATCAGAAAAAATTGGATAAAATCGCCCTGGTGCTAAGCGAAAATCTTACAGGCGTACGGGTCATACGCGCATTTGCCAAAAGAGGAGCTGAACGAGTTAAATTCAACACTGCTTCAGATGACCTGACTCAGACCGCTATTCGTGTCGGACGTATTTCTGCTTTGCTAAGCCCTGCCACCTTGCTGGTGGTAAACGGAGCTATTATTGCAATCCTGTGGATCGGCGGCATCCATATCCAATATGGATCTCTTACACAAGGGGAGATTATTGCCTTTATTAATTACATTACGCAAATTTTACTGGCTCTGATTGTGGTGACCAATTTAATTATTTTGTTCACCAAGGCTGCCACTTCAGCAGCGCGGATTCAGGAGGTCCTAGACACGCAAGCTTCGATTTCCGACACTGCTGCTACTTCTACACCTATAGACAGGGAGGGAACAACTGAGCATGGCGCTATACCAGCCATCTCTTTTGATCATGTTTCCTTTGGATACAATACGACAGGGCAACTGGCAATTAGCGATGTAGTGGTAAACATCTATCCCGGTGAAACGGTCGGCATCATCGGAGGAACAGGTTCGGGGAAATCCACCTTCGTGAATCTCATTCCCCGCTTCTATGATGTAGTAGAAGGTCGTATAGAGGTTGATGGCATTGACGTACGGCAGTATAAGCTTGCGCAATTGCGGCAGAAAATCGGTATTGTTCCTCAGAAGGCGCTGCTGTTCACTGGAACTATAGCGGATAATATCCGTTGGGGGCATGAACACGCCACCGATGAGGAAGTCGCTCAAGCCGCAGCAATCGCGCAAGCAGATGAGTTCATTTCCAACTTGCCGGAGAAATTCGATGCTCCGATCACCCGAGGGGGGCTTAATCTGTCGGGAGGACAAAAGCAGCGACTTACCATTGCCAGAGCTATTGTCGGCAATCCGCAAATTCTCATTTTGGATGACTCCTCAAGCGCACTTGATTTTGCTACCGATGCCGCCCTCCGCAAATCGCTGCGTGAAAATAGCACCAGTATGACCGTCCTGTTGGTCTCGCAACGAGTAAGCAGCGTACAGCATGCTGATAAAATAATTGTGTTTGATGAGGGGCGGATTGTCGGTATCGGCACACATGAACAGTTGATGAGCAGCTCAGATGTATATCAGGAAATTAATCATTCCCAGCTCTCAACGCAGGAGGTAGACCAATGAGTGGCAAGGAAACCTGGAGAAGATTGTTAACCTATGTGGGTCAATATAAAACAACAACATTTTGGGTCATCGTCAGTGCGTTTCTCAGCGTGCTTGCCAGTCTGATCGGACCCTACATGATTGGTCAAGCTATCGACCACATGGTGGATAAGGGAGCAGTGGATTTTAAAGGTATTGCGCAGATTCTAGCTGGATTAGGCCTTGTATATGTAGTAGGAAGTCTATTTAGCTGGCTGCTCACGTATTTGACGAACCGGATTGCTTTTCAGACTGTAAATGATATGCGGCGGGAATTATTTGATCATTTTAATATCCTTCCGTTAAGCTTTCATGACACTCATCCACAAGGAGACAGCATTAGCCGTTTTGTGAACGATATGGATGCTGTGTCGGATGGATTGCTACAAGGATTTTCCACATTGATTACCGGGATTATTACAATTATAGGCTCCATTGTACTCATGCTGTATATCAGTCCGATCATGACGTTGGTCGTATTGGTGTCTGCCCCGATCACATATGGCGTGGCACGGTTCATTACTACAAGGTCGCAGCGTATGTTCCGCGAACAGGCCAAAATTTTAGGAAGCCTGAACGGTTACGTCGAAGAAATGATCGGCGGACAACGGGTAGTTACCGCTTTTCATTATGAAAACCGCTCGCTTGAGGAATTTTCCGCCAGAAACGAACAATTGTATCAAGCCGGGGTGAAATCGCAGTTTTACGGATCATTGTCCAACCCCTCCACCCGATTGGTGAACAACATGACTTTTTCAGTCACCGCCATGATTGGCTGTATCTCCATCATTTTGGGCGTGATCTCGGTAGGCGGATTGTCGAGCTTTCTAATTTATACCAATTTGTTCGCCAAGCCCTTTAATGAAATTACGGGTGTGCTGACTCAGTTCCAGGCAGCTACGGCTTCTGCTCAGCGCATATTTGCGATTTTAGACTCACCGCCAGAGCAGCCGGAAAAATCGAACGCCGTACAGCTGGAGCGCAGCAAAGGCACGATTCTTTTTGATCATGTCAAATTCTCCTATAATCCGGAACGTACGCTCATTACGAACTTTAGTCTGGAGGTTAAGCCAGGCACTCGTGTGGCCATTGTCGGGCAGACCGGAGCTGGTAAAACCACACTCGTCAATCTGCTCATGCGGTTTTACGATGTGGACAGTGGCTCGATATCCATCGACGGGGTGAATATCAACGACATGAGCCGGGACAGCCTGCGGACTAACTTTGGTATGGTACTTCAAGATACTTGGCTGTTCAGCGGGACCATTCGGGACAATATCGCTTACGGGAAGCCGGAGGCTACAGACGAAGAAGTCATCGCGGCTGCAACAGCTGCCAATGCGCATAGTTTCATCAAACGACTGCCTCATGGCTATGATACGGTCATCAGCGGATCGGGCGATAGCCTGTCGCAAGGCCAAAAACAGCTGCTTACCATCGCGAGGGTGATCCTGGTCGATCCACCTATGCTGATCCTGGATGAAGCGACCAGCAGCATAGACACCCTGACAGAAGCGCGTATCCAAAAAGCATTTATGAAAATGATTGCCGGACGCACCAGCTTTGTGATCGCCCACAGACTATCGACCATCCGCGAAGCGGATTTGATTTTATACATGAAAAACGGCGATGTCGTCGAAAGCGGTACCCATGAGGGACTGCTTGCCAGCGGCGGCCATTATGCCTCGCTCTATAACAGCCAGTTCACTACGGCTTAAAAGACTGACCGGATACGGTCGCATCATTAAGGTCAACGTTCTTTTAAAAAGTCGGTTGCTTTTTAAGCAAACGGCTTTTTAATTTTTCTTTGATAAATTCGCCTCTTATATTATATAATAAAACACGAACAAACGTTTCTGTTTCATCTATACCTTATGGTTTGTGTATAGCCAACACCTATGCATGGGTTTCAGTTGGGAGGCTGAATATGGATATTAATGAATTTCAAAAGTGGGTCAAGCAATATTATCAGGAGAGAAACTGGTCTGATTTGGATATCTTTGTCCGAATTGGTTTCTTGGCAGAGGAAACCGGGGAGGTTGCGAGAGCTATTCGCGCCCTGGAGATCGGCAGAGACCGGCCTGATGAGATCGATGGTTCATTCGAGGAGAACAAGGACCATTTAACTGAAGAACTTGGAGACGTACTGGGTAATCTCATCGTGATCGCCAACAAGTATGACATCACCTTGGAGGATATATTTCGAACACACCAGCAAAAACTTGCAAAAAGATATACATAAAGGAGAATCTCATATGAAAAGCATTGCTGTTTTTTGCGGTTCCAGTAATGGAGCGTCTGAGATTTATCGAGAGCATGCTGTTGCTCTGGGCAAGGCACTTGCCGAACAGGAAATAAGCCTGGTTTATGGAGGAGCAAGTGTTGGTTTAATGGGTGCAGTGGCTGACGCTGCACTTCATGCAGGAGGTCGCGTCATCGGTGTGCTCCCTCACTTTTTGCAAAGCCGTGAAATTGCACATAATGGCCTGAGCGAATTAATCATTGTTGATTCCATGCACGAACGAAAATCTAAAATGGCAGAGATTGCGGATGGATTCATTGTTTTACCAGGTGGCCCAGGTACAATGGAAGAATACTTTGAAATCTTCACATGGGCGCAATTAGGCTTGCATGAAAAGCCATGCGGTCTTTTAAACATTAACCATTATTACGATCCTCTTATTACCTTGTTCGATCGTATGGCTGAGGAACAATTTATGCAGGAAAAATATCGTGCGATGGTAATTACGGATACCACTCCGCAAGGAATCCTACGGCAATTTACAAATTACACTCCTCCTGCCGTCAAAACATATCTCAAAAGCAAACGGACCTGACATTAGGAATGGCACATACTGCTCAACAGATATACCAATTAATTTAATAGTTATAAAAGGAACACCACCGTCAACGTTATTCCAGTGGTGTTCCTGTAAAATTGAGGAGAATTGCAGGCTTTTATTCTCCCCAATCGTCACGTTCACTTTTACAACTGCATTTAATTATGTAGTCATCCAATGAATGATGTCACGCCTAACGAGAACCCCAATTTTAAATCCCAGCGCCCGTAGCGGTTGGATGGTCCATTTGCTCACTTTCCTGAAAATCCCTGCGATACAACCAGCCGATCAAGATAGCAATGGTCGTCATAGCCGCGGCCAACAAATACACCTGTACCATACCGAAACGGTCTGCATACCAGCCCATAAATAACAAGGACAGACCGAAAGCGAGATTTGTAAGCACATCAATTCCCGCCATCACTTTGGGCAGCTGGGCTGCCGGTGCACTGGTTTGCAGCAAGGTGCGGCGAATAATCCCAGCCATTTGAACAGGTAAGCCTGATACAGCAAAAAGAATAAGTGCAGCAACGGGGATTGTATTCAGCGCAAATACAATTGTAATCAGTACATACAACAGTAACGCTCCGAGCATGTACAAAAAGCTGTTCTTTTGCAATCGCTTGACCAAGCCAACGACAATCAATCCACCCAAGATCGTGCCCGAGAAAAAGGACGCATTCATAAAGCCCCACCAGCTTGCATCCCGATGCAGCACTTGACTGACGTACGCCAAAATAAATACGCCGAGCCAGGAGACTCCCCCAATACTATCCACACTATCGACGATCATCAGAGAACGAATACGACGGTTGTGCCAAATGATTTTCCAGCCTTCCCCAAGCTCTTTCCAATGGGAGCCTTTTTCCTTTCCCTTTGCAGGTTCTACTAGATTTGTTGAGGAATCCGAAGCTTCAAGACTTAATTCCTTCTGATCCAGTGGATCGCGGACGAAGGACGTGACAGTTACAGCTACGAGATAACAACCGGATGCGATCACAAGCGTATTCAGGGAACCCAGCCAAGCCACAATAATTCCGCTCAACGCCCAGCCTGCACACCTGACCACCTGATCACTGACCGCTACCATGCCGTTGGCCCGCATTAGCCCTTCACCCGTAGCCAAACGGGGTACAAGCGCATTACGCGCAGGATTTGTCCAGCCATCCAGAAAAGACATACCAAACACCATCACAAAAATAAATAGAAACGACCTCTGCTCCGGTACGATCCACAAATAAAGCAGCAGCAGCGTAAAAATGACAAACTGCCCAAACTGGGAAAATAGCAACACGCGCGTCAGCCGAAATCGGCCGAGGACGATCGGTGCAACGAGCCCACTAAGCACTTGGGCAGACAATCGGAACAACGGGATTAAAATAGTCGTCATTAAGGAATTACTTGAACTGAACACCAATACCACTACACTCAACATGTAGATGATATCTGCTACGTTGGAGATCGTCTGAGACCCCCACAGGTAATAAAAAGAGCGTCTGATCAAAAAAGTTTCCCCCTCTTTGGTACATCGCCAATTTATGTATTTCCATAACCAAACCTCCCTTGTTGATATTACAAATCTGTTAATTGTCTGGTTTTTTGTATATTCTACGCACACCCTTAAATTTCCTTCTTTTATCTTAAAAGGAAATCCGGTGTCCAGTATGCTTTCATAGCCTTTTCCAAATCTTATCCAACACAAAAAAGCGCCTATAGCGCTCTTTCTCACCCAAAAACAGGCAATAAAGACCACTAAGGCGCTTCTTAAAATGTTTACTTCGTTAAATCTTCCACAAATTTAGGTAATACAAACGCCGCTTTGTGTAGACGCGGACTGTAATATCGGGTGTCCATCTCTGGAATTCGGGTCTCGTCTACTTCGAGCGGATCATACTTCTTACTACCCAACGTGAATGTCCAAAGACCGCTCGGATAGGTCGGAATGTTCGCACCATACACACGCACAATCGGGAAAATTTCCTTCACATCTTTGTTGACCTTCTGAATCAGGTCTGCCTTGAACCAAGGATTATCCGTTTGCGCAACGAAAATGCCGTCTTCCTTCAACGCTTCAAAAATACCTTGGTAAAACCCGCGCTCAAACAGCGGGGCTGCCGGACCTACCGGCTCCGTCGAATCGACCATAATGACGTCGTATTCATTTTTGTGTTCAATAATGTGCATGTATCCGTCATTGACCAGCACTTCTACATTAGGCTCGTCCAGCTTTCCTGCGATTTCAGGCAAATATTTTTTGGAATATTCAATCACCTTACCGTCGATCTCAACCAATACAGCCTTCTCCACTTCAGGGTGCTTGATAACCTCACGAATAACGCCGCCATCGCCACCGCCCACAACCAAAACTATTTTCGGATTCGGATGTGTATTCAAGGCCGGATGTGCTACCATTTCGTGATACACAAATTCATCCTTAACCGTTGTCATCACCATGCCATCCAGAACAAGCATATTGCCGAATTCCTCAGTCTCGATCATAGCCAGATCCTGAAAATCTGTTTTCTCAGAGACGTAGGTTTGTTTGATTTTTGCTGTAATGCCGAAAGAGGGAGTCTGCTTCTCCGTAAACCACAAGTCCATCATTCCAACCTTCTTTCTGATCAAAGTATGTGTCCGGCAATCCGGTAGCATAAACGTTGACTTTCCTTATATCAGCAACACGCAAACGCCGAGTTTGCTATATTTATTGTACCAAACGCATTGGAATTTCACACTTTTTGCATTATAAGTGATACCTGAATGGACTGCAAAAGCAATTTGGAGATTTAATCTTGTTTAAAATAGACACGTGTGTGTATCTGATGAATAGACACTTTCGGATTGACTATACTGAGAACATCAACTATGGAAGGAGGTGGCATGATGACCGATACGACCGGGCGATCCCCCAAGCGTAAACCGCTTTGGCTTCGATGCTTTCAAGGACTGATGTCTCTCACTATTCTGACGGTCATCGCCGCCTGCATCCTGCTCGCCTATTTGTACACGACCAGCCTTCCGCTCGCGGATACGGATCGGAATTCACGTCTGCTCGATAGTCAAGGGCAAGTCATCGCCACTTTCTCTGCTGGAGGCAAAGAATCCATTCCGGTCCAGCTTGATCACATTTCACCCGATTTGATTGCAGCTACCCTGGCTGTGGAAGATCGGAAGTTTTACGATCATTTTGGCTTTGATTTCAAAGGTTTGGGCCGGGCGGTAATCGTTAATCTGACCCGCTGGGATATGTCGCAAGGGGCCAGCACGCTGACTCAGCAGCTTGCACGGAATCTGTACTTATCTCATGAGAAAACATGGACTCGCAAGGCCAAGGAGGCCATTTATACCGCACAGCTTGAAATGAAGTACACCAAGAATGAGTTGCTGCAAATGTATTTGAACGAAATTTACTATGGTCACGGCGCCTATGGCATTGAAGCGGCTTCGCAAATGTATTTCGGTAAATCCGCAAAGGATCTGGATTTGGCCGAAAGCGCCCTGTTAGCAGGTATTCCGAAAGGACCGACCTACTATTCACCGTATAATCATATGAAAAATGCAAAGGATCGGCAGAAAATTGTACTGGACTCCATGGCGCTCACCGGCAAAATTACTCCGGCCGAAGCCACCAAGGCCTATGAGGAAATGCTGGCCCTGCGGCCCGAGAGCCAGCGCCGGACAGTGGAAGCCGCTCCCTGGTTCCGCGATTACGTCCGCCAACTGGCGACTCATCAGCTTGGGATTAGCGAAGGGGTGCTTGAGCATGGTGGCCTGAGCATTTATACCACGCTGGACATGCACATGCAGCAAGCAGCCGAGGCGGCTGTAAACGAGGGCATGAAGAGCAGCAACGGACTGGAAACCGCGTTAATCTCCATGGACCCGCGCAACGGACATGTCAAGGCCATGGTCGGTGGAACGAACTATGTCGGGAATCAATATAATCATGCGCTGGCCACAACCCGGCAGCCAGGCTCCGCTTTCAAGCCGATTATGTATCTGAGCGCGCTGGATTCCGGCGAATTGACGAGTACGTCCAAGTTCGAAAGCCGACCGACGTTGTTCCACTACGATAACAACCGCAAGACCTATAAGCCCAAAAATTTTGGAGATAAATATTTGGGCGAAATAGATCTTCGGCGCGCAATTGCGGCGTCCGATAATATCTATGCCGTTAGCACCATTTTGAAGGTGGGAACGGATAAGGTCATGGGCCTCGCCAGCAAAATGGGCATTACAAGCGAGCTCAAGCCCGTACCTTCGCTGGCGCTGGGCGTGTCGCCCGTCAGCCCGTTCGAGATGGCCTCGGCCTTCTCGGTCATCGGCAGCGGCGGGCAAAAGGTGGCTCCGGTGGCAGTGCTGCGCATCACCGATGCGGCCGGGCGGTCGCTGTACGAAGCGCCCCAAGCCGCGCCCGTGCAGGTGGTGAAGCCCGCCTCCGCCTACGTCCTCACACGCCTCATGGAAGGCGTGTTTGAAGAAGGCGGCACCGGCAACCGGGTCGCGAAGCTGATCAAGCGCCCGGTCGCTGGCAAGAGCGGCACGACCAACACCGATGCGTGGATGGTCGGCTTTACCCCCGAGCTGTCCACCGCTGTCTGGGTCGGCTACGACAAGGGCAAGGCCATCAGCACACAGGATGCCCGACGGGCGGCTCCGATTTTTGCGCAATATACGGAGAAAGCGCTGGAGAATGTGCCGCCCAAAATCTTCCCTATCCCTGACGGCGTAGTCAGCGCTTATATTGATCCGGCCAGCGGCAAGCTGGCTGCACCGGACAGCCCGGACAAGCGGCTGGAGGTATTCGTCAGCGGCACGGAGCCAAAGGAGACGCTGTCGGGGCAAAATAACCCACCGGCAGCAACGCCAACTGACCAAGCGGAGCGACAAGCCGAAAAGAAATCGTGGTGGGGCAATTTTAAGCGTTGGTGGATGGATTAATAGCAAAAAAAGACTGGGAGAACGCGATGAGCGCTCTCTCAGTCTTTTTATTTTCGCTTCACTTACCTCATTTACCCATTTACCTCTCTTGCCAGTGCCATCAGCCATCATCCCGTTAAGCCCCGCTCTTCCCTAAAGCTGCGCGATTACCAATAACAGCTAAACGACTCAATACGGTTAGTGTCTACACCGTAATAAAACCAAAAACGACCACTCCACCGGAAACCCGCTACGGATGTCCTGCCTACAAAGACAGGGTACATCCAGAAACGCTCCCCGTTCGTCAGCCATACAAACGTGTTGCGGAACAAACAACCGAAAATGGCTCCAGGGTCAACCGCATACGCCGAAACCAGCGGCTTCGGTGGCGTAAATTGCGGTGGTGGGGAAGTTGGTGCTTGAGTTTGCTGCCCACCTTGCGGACCGAATGGCCCCTGCGGCGGCGGTGAGAACGGCTGTGGCGAAAATGGCCCTGGGCCTGGTGGCGGACCTATCGGAGATGGGAAGGAATCCTGCATATCAGGAAATTGTGGAATCGAAGGACCTGACGGCGTGAATGGACCCGGAGTACCCGGTTGCGTTCCGAAAGGAACTTGTGGCAGTAAAGACATGTGTTTCACTCCTTGTGTTCTAGGCTGATGTATCCTATGCGGGACATCAGCCCGCGGACTGGGCGAATCCCCATATCGCCGCCAAACTCCGCTATTTCGTCCTTTTACATCAAAAATTCTTATTTCCTGTTACGATTAACTCCCTTTCTGAACATGCTCCAGCTCAATTTCATGCACCATTTTAATCTCGACTCGTTTCCTTAGCTCATAATACCGTTCCAGCAGTCGGTGCTCAACCCCCAACTGTTCATTCATCCAGCCTATAATAGAGTCATCGTGATGTTCGTTAGACCAGCTAAACAAATCGCTATATAGCTGACCAAATGATTCCTCATTGCTGCGAGCGAACCGGATCGGTCGGGCTGTATAGCTTAGCTTGAGTTCCAACATCTCATATAGCACGTCCAAACGATATTCCAATGCCTGTACATCTTCTTTGGATGCATCGTAGCTTTTTATATCCTGAACGAGCTCCCTAAAGGTTAGCCCTACATGCTGCATAGCAAAATAAGACCACACACAACTGCCTGTAGCCGTTCCATGAGCCTCCCAAAACGGATTCCACAGGATAGAGCGAATCGTATCCTTCTGCCCTTCTCCAAACAATGCTATTCCAGCAATAATTCCTGCATTACAGTCTACGGAAGCATGTTGCTCTCCCCAATGTACCAATCGCGGAATCATATCTTCAGTAGTGCATTTAAAGCTTAACAGAGGTAAGAATTCATTAAACAAATTCTGATCCAACACTTTTTCCAATTCAGCCGCTAGTTGTTCACGATACGGTTCGCATGGAAGATGTACCAGTCCCAAACAGGCATCCACAGACGCAACTCCATATGGCCCATTCACCAAAGCGACAAGATCAGCAGCAGCCTCCACATAACCCAAATAACCTAGCACATACAGCACACCGTCAGGTATATGTTCTGGGGATGCCTGATTTTGAACGTAACGCTCATACATATCCTGCGCCAAAGTAACATCCCCGCATCTCATGATCGGCTGGAGGAGTAACCCCCGGATATAATGATGGGGATCTTCTACAAAAAGCCTGTATAACTCCCAAGCATCCTCCATGGTCCCATATTGGGCAACCACATCCGTATAAGCGGAAATGATGCTGGCGTCCAGCTTCTTGCCTGAGCCGAACATATCAATAAGCCCTGCTGTCGCGTCCATCATCCTGTTTTCCCCTTTCCCATGTTTGCATACCTTTCTTTATGAAGCACTTCTCCACTGTTGAATATTTCTATTAAAAAAGAGGAAAGATGTTATCATCTACGATCCAGTCTAGGGAGTTGATCTCATGCAAGATTCCAGTCCAAAAATTACAACATTTTTCATGTTCTCAGGTCAAGCAGAAGAAGCCATGCAATATTATACCTCTGTATTTAAGCCGTCTGGTATTATGAGCATTTTTCATCAGGAAGATGGAACCGTGTTACATGCCGTATTCAACCTCAAAGGGCAGACTTTTATGGCTATTGACCAAAATCATCACAACAAACACCCTTTTACCCCAGCTCTATCGCTACTCGTCACTTGTGATTCGGAAGAAGAAATCCATAGCGTGTTTGACCAGCTATCTCAGGAAGGCCGAGTTCTAATGCCCCTTGAAGCCTCTCCCGTAAGCCAACAATTTGGGTGGGTTGAAGATAAATACGGAGTCTCATGGCAATTGAACCTGGCAAAAGACTAAATTTCTTCTCTAAACGATCCAGCAGACTCTAGAAGTCTATGAAAAAACAATAGACCATGCTCCATCTTTTTTTGGTAATATTATATTTAATAGGTGCCAGTAAAAGGATGTGTGTTTATTGTATAGTGCAAATTGTGAACAATGTTTTGGTTTATGCTGTGTAGCCTTGCCTTATGCAAAATCAGCTGATTTTGCTTTTAATAAGGATGGAGGAACTCCTTGTCAAAACCTAAATGCGGATTATCGTTGTGATATTCATAAGAATCTAAGAAACAACGGCTTGCGAGGCTGTACGGTATATGATTGCTTTGGAGCAGGTCAAAAAATTTCCCAAGTTACATACAACGGAAAAAGCTGGCGAGACCACCCGGCAATAGCTGAGGAAATGTTCAGTATATTTCCCATCATGCAACAGCTTCATGAAATGCTTTATTACCTAAATGAAGCCCTTAACTTAAAAGAAACTCACCCCATCTATACAGACTTACAAAAAGCTATGGCGAAAACCGAGCAGCTTACGGATCAAGATCCAAAATCCCTCATAAATCTTCATGTACCAACCCATAGGGCGTTAGTCAATGATTTACTTTTACAAACAAGTGAGTTAGTACGAGAAAAAGGTAAGAAAAACTTAGAGCGCAATAAATATAATAAAAAAATCAGGAGTAGAGACCTTATCGGGGCAAATTTGAGAGGCGCCAATCTTAGGGGTGCCAATTTGAGAGGAGTTTTACTTATTGCTGCTGACCTCCGAGAAGCCGATATGAGAATGACCGACCTTATCGGTGCGGATTTTAGAGACGCTGATTTAAGTGGAGCTAATCTGGAAGGAAGTATTTTCCTTACACAAGCGCAATTAAATTCGGCTAAGGGCAATTGTAAAACCAAACTGCCCCCCTCTCTAAGCATTCCCGGCCATTGGCTGCATTAGTTTTTTTCTAAAGAAACATTGCTTACCTACATGAAAAAGAAATAGACCGCCCCCCACAAAGGTAACGGTCTATTGTTGGACCCTACTGCCGACTGCTCTTTAAGCAGTGGTTGTATACTGGAGTCGTGTTAGCGCACGACTCCTTTACTATTCTTACCTCAGTATAGCTCATTTTATAACGTAAATACAGCTTTTATCTTCAAAAATTTTACTGTTCACTCCGTACTTTCACTTATCCGGTGCATATTGCTCTGTAGTGCTTTCCTGATGAAAACAGACTTGTTCCTTACATCCATAACGAATAGTAGATCCAGTATCCTCATAATAGCCCACATCTTCGAAATTAGCGGGCCTTGTGGCTTCAATTAGATTCAGCAAATCCTGCGCGACTTCTTCTATAGACTCTTTCTCGGTGTCCCCTCCTATAGCTGGGCCTCCTGGTCCCTCGTATGCAGTCAATATCCAGCTTTGCCCATTTGGATCTGTTGCCTTAATTATGTACTCATATGCTTCTTCAAAATTTTCTGATGTCCTTTGAGGTTCTCCAAATAAAGTAATTAGCGCTCCTCTAAACTGAGCAACAGTCTCCTCTTCCAGCGATGTAGCATGAAGAATATTGGATGTCATCAATGAAGCCTTTTGATCATTAATTTTTTTATAAGTATATTTCGTTATGTACTTCTCACCTGAATATTTTTTACTTTCTGGGGCTGTTTCCTGTTGATCCAATGTTATTGGATTTTGTTTAGAAGCATTCAGTACCAAGCCACAAACAATCGCAAGAACGATAACCGCAACTGCTATATATTTGTTAATCATACTCTCTCCCTACTCCCAAAGCCTATTTGGCTACGGAAACATTTTAATATAAATCAAGGCTACAGAAGATGCACCAAAATCCCCTTAT
Organism: Paenibacillus sp. cl130; assembly: GCF_900116035.1. NCBI lineage: Bacteria > Bacillati > Bacillota > Bacilli > Caryophanales > Paenibacillaceae > Paenibacillus > Paenibacillus sp. cl130. The sequence continues at coordinate 25,490 of NZ_FOYG01000014.1, read as the reverse complement.
TCTTCTTCGTTCAGAAATTCCTTTAATCTCCGACTTAAAGCTGTATACTGCTCTGCATTGGTGTCCGAAAAAGCCTCCTCCCGGTTGGAGTATACATCCTGATACTGTGGAGGGATTGAAAATTGCGACCTCGTAAAATCTATAATGTCCTCACCAATGCGGTTGTAATAGTGCCAACCACTATCCAGCCATGTCCTCAAAATATCGCCGCCAAGCCTGTCCTGAACGACAAGCGCTGTGACACCACATTGTCCAGCCGCAGGATTATTTGCTATCCATTTAGAGCTAGACTCCAAAGACCAAGCTTGAAACAACGCCTTTTCTAATTCTAAAAAAACGGTTTGCATTCAACATGCGCCTCCCTCTTCGATTCCATTCTGCACTTATGGTGAACGTGCTTTATTTATTTCAACCCGTATTCCACACTCTATGAATCTTGGCTTCTGCTTCTTTCAGTTCTAGCAAATATATGTCTGGATTCGAAAGTTTTTTCCACTCCTCAAAACCAAACTGCGGATCGTAATGTCGAATGAGAAGAGATAGTAAAGCTCCATGAGTTACAATGATAACCGTTTTTTCCGCCCGCTCTATAAGCTCCTGGACAAGCTGGATTCCTCGATCTGCTGCTTCACGAGATGATTCTCCTCCCTCCAGCTTCAAGTCCTCGTCCAAATACGTCTGCTCCAGCACGTCCAGCCAATGATCCAGATGCTCACCGCTTAATACACGTTCCTGAAGACGTAGATCAGTATATACCTGCAACTGTCTACGCTCAGCCAAGGGCTGAATGGTTCGCACGGCCCGTTTCCATGGACTGGACACAATATATTCCACACCTACATTCTCCATAAAATCAGCCAACTGCTCAGCTTGCCGGGTACCTTCATCGGTGAGTCGGGCATCTGGTTCCTGTCCGGTTGCTTGGGCATGTCTGACAAAATAAATTTTCTTCACGTCATCACTCCTTAACTGTCACACAAATTTAAAATTGTGCATATTTACAAATAATTATTTTTATGTTATAATATTGGTTTACATATTTGGATTTCATGATACGATTCCTTTGTATTACATCAACTCTTATGGGAGGGATTCGATGCAATTAGACAAGGGAATACACATACTCCAGGTTTCTGCTAACATCATGGGAAGTATAGAGAGTATTCACCCCACTTTAATGTGGGACGAAGATAACATGATTTTAGTCGATACGACTTACCCCGGGCAACTCTCACTTTTACATGAGGCTATTCTAGACACCGGATTAGCAATCCATAAACTTACCTCCATATTAATAACACACCAGGATCTTGATCATATCGGCAGTTTAACAGATATAATCCGGGCTTCCTCATCCCCAGTTCAAGTATTAGCCAGTTCTATCGAAAGGCCTTATATACAAGGAGAAAAACAGCTTATAAAGCTGACTCCAGAAGCAATAGATCAAGCTGTAAGCTCCATGCCCGAATCCGTTCCGGTAGAATGGAGACATGCATTCCGGCGTACACTTGAAAATCCCCCAAAGGCTATTGTAAACTCCACCATCGTTGCCGGAGAGGAATTGTCCTTCTGTGGGGGGATCATAGTTATAGATACTGCTGGTCATACACCAGGACACCTAAGTTTCTATCATAAATCCAGTCAAACCCTGATTGCAGGAGATGCCCTACGCGTAGTAAGCAGCAAATTATTGGCTCCAGACCCGCAATACTGCTGTGATTTCAATATGGCCAAAGAATCTCTTAAAAACCTGCTGCCTTATGATATTAAAAAAGTGATCTGCTTTCATGGAGGGCTGTACGAAGGCAATTGTAATCAGCGGATATCTGAAATATGTGAATCCTAGCTTTTGATTACATGGTCATACCCGATCCTTGACCGATCAGATAATCATCTAAAGAAAAGACTAACCAGGAATTCCTGGTTAGTCTTTTCTGAATGAGAACTAGGCTTTTAAGTGGACTCTTAATACGGGTACTTCTGAAGAGGCAGATGTTCCTTCCAAGATTTCCACATGGCTGATCATCTCTTGCCCGTCTGGAACGATTACCGGAGTAATTACAGGCAATCCCCCCTGTTGAATCGCGTCTAGATCAAACTCCATCAGTAATTGCCCTGCTTTAATGTTATCTCCTGTTTGAACGTGAGGGTTAAACCCTTGTCCTTTGAGGGAAACTGTATTAATCCCGACATGTATCAAAATTTGTACACCAGATTCATGCTCAATGATCAGAGCATGCTTACTTTTCTCCATCACGTGGACGACTTTACCCGTAAAAGGAGCAGTCACTTTACCTTCAGTCGGATGAATAGCGATGCCTTCCCCCATAGCCTTCGTAGAGAACGCAGGATCTGGAACCTCTTCAAGGGAAACCACTTTTCCTTTGATTGGTGCTACCATGTCGAATTCTTCAATACGAGGAGCCGCCTTCTTTTTCAACCATTTAAACATAACGATGCCACCTTATTTAGAGATTACATTCATAAACAGTGAATAGGACTTAACTACATCTTTCAAGGAACCGGTTCCACAAAATGAATAAAAAAAGGAGTGGAAGCGATTTCTATCTGAATTATAGTGAATGCCTTTCCAGGATGTCAAGATGCTCCTCTCCGTTTCTAGAATCACTCCGTTTAAAGATACAGAAACATTTTATAGCGAGCATACTTTACATCCTTTCACTAAAATTGCATAATGATCAGTTGTAAAGTATGCACATTCATATTATATACTTACCTAAAGGAGAGTGTAATTTATGAGTGAACCCTGTGTTCCGTCTGGCGTGGTCCTAAAAGACACTGGCTTTGGATATACGTTGTCCTTAATAAGCGGTAAATATAAAATGATCATTATATATTGGCTTTTTGAAAATAAGGTTATGCGACATAACGAGCTGAAGCGAAGTATCGGTACCATTTCCTTCAAAACACTAAGCATCATGTTAAAAGAGCTAGAGGCAGATGGCCTTATCATACGCAAGGAATTTCCCCAGATCCCTCCAAAAGTTGAATATTCACTATCTAAACGTGGCCTTTCTCTCATTCCATTATTAAATATGATGTGCGAGTGGGGAGAGGAAAATGGTTTGCCAGCTCTGGAGGACGGACAGCAATAGACATTCCTATTACAGGCTGTCAATAAAATTCAAATAATCTCGTGCGCTTTTCTCCAATTCGCTTTCGGACGTACCAATCTCATTTTCGCCAGACTCTTTTTCTGTACCATAAAACGCAAAGAACGAACGATAATCTGCATTGCAATATAGGAAGGTTGTTTCAAAAGGAGATAATAGCTGCTCAAGTGTATGGCGATATCTTCCTTCTTCACTATAATCTTCTTTTTTACTTCCGGCAGATACTGCTAAAGCAACCTTACGATTCTTTAATTTGTCACCTCCATTTGAACCATGAGCCCAGCCATAAACAAAAACATCGTCAAGCCATTTTTTAAGGAGAGGCGGACTGTTAAACCAATAAACTGGGAACTGTAAAATGAGATTGCTATGTGATTCAATGAAGTGCTGCTCTTTTTCCACATCAATGTTCCCGTCAGGGTAAACCTTATGCAATTCGTGGATAGTATACTTTTCTGGATATTTTTTGAGTTCTTCTACCCATCGCCTATTTATGACAGATGCCTCGATGCTTGGATGTGTAACGATAACAAGAGTTTTCAAAGAATTGTCCTCCTTAAGTATTATTTATTTTTGAGTATAAAGTGAGCGCTACAAATATGTAAGTATGCACTTTCAGGACAACTACTTACTAAAAGGTTAGTGTCAACTCAGATAAATAAAAAAAGCAGCCCACAGAAGTGGCTGCTTTTTTTACTGCGTTAACGCTGGGCCTATCCTTCCAGCGCCTGCTTCAATTCCTCAGGCGAAGCGTCCCACCATTCCTCGTTATGCGAAATTAGCAGGCTTTTAAGCGCTGCTCTATCTTCGCTGCCGAGATCATCCAGCATGAAACGACGCTTGAGCGCGTAATCCATACGGTTGACGTGATCGGCGAGGATTTTCCAGCCGCGTTTGGCTTCGTCGTCAATCAGCATCTCGCAGGCGGTGGCGCCGCCGTACATACGTCCTTCGGGCGTACGATCCACGGCTACCCATACGAGCCATACCTGGCGTCCGTTCGGTACATCCTCTTTATTCGTAGAGAACTTGATACCACGTTCTACTTTACTTTTGGCATGCATGGCACCGATATCAATTTTTGCCTCTCCTCGGTCAATGATGACCGGAGACATGCTGTTCAGGTCGATTGAGCCTGCGCCGAAACCCTTATGTTTACTCTTGCCACTGACAATGTTCAGTGCAATCTGTTTTTTGCCGTCCGGCTGATTTTCACTCATGCGTCACTAGACCTCCATTTTCCGTCTTCACACTCATTCTACACTATAAATATTTTAACTAATAATCTCCTGAAAGCAAACATATACATGCTGTAGATGCTTGTCAACGGGAGGTATCCATTGTATGACCCCAGCACGCACTAAAATCGTTTTATTGTCTACACTAGCCCTCGGTCTCCTCGCAGGGACGTTATGGTTTGCCTGGCAGCCCCAATCGCAATCAGACCCGCAGTCCATAGGCCAACCACTATACGGCTCCCTGTCTGAGTCTGCGCTTGCCCCAAATATGGGCATGCCTCTAGGGGCAAACATCCTGCCTGACCTGCCCAAGAACCCTCCACAGCCCGCTACAGAAATCCTCAGCAAACGGGTGGTAGAGTACCACATTGATGTGTCTCTGGAAAAAGGACAGGTTTTGCGAGGCACTGAGACACTGACCTGGAGGCATCCGGGCAAGAAAACCGTGAATGATCTGTATCTTCATCTATACCCGAATGCCTTCTCTTCCATGGAAACCACCTTTATGAAGGAATCCGGTGGAAAGCTGCGCGGAGACACCATGCCCAAAGACGGCTTTGGCTCCATGACGCTGACTGAACTAAAAACAGAAGACGGTTTATCTCTCATGCACCGCATCCAATATGTGCAGCCAGATGACGGTAACGCAGGCGACCGTTCGCTCATGAAGGTGCGTCTACCCAAGCCGGTACGAGGTGGCGAAGAAATCACATTATATATGAAGTTTGAGGTAAAACTGCCCGCCATCTTCGCTCGTATGGGTGCGACAGATGATTTTGTAATGGCAGGACAGTGGTTCCCGAAGCTCAGCGTCTACGAGACTGCAGGACAACGTGGACGCGCCGAGGAGGGCTGGAACCTCCACCAGTATCATGGTAACTCCGAGTTTTATGCCGATTTTGGAATTTACAGCGTACGGATTCGGGTGCCTGAAACTCATATCGTAGCAGCGACCGGATTTCCCACCCGTGGTGCCGTCCGACAGAACGGCCAAAAAATATATCAATTTTATGCCGATGATGTACACGATTTTGCCTGGTCCGCTTCACCCAACTTTGTAACCGTAGAAGAACCCTTTTCTTCTGCTGAAGTCCCTGGTGTCAAAATCAAGCTCTACCTTGACCCGTCGCACAAGGAGCTCAAAGGGCGCTATATGAGCGCAGCGAAGGCCGCTCTTTCGTACTACAGCAAATGGTACGGGCCTTATCCATATTCCACCCTATCCATCGTGGTTCCACCCAAATCAGGCAATGGAGCCGGCGGTATGGAGTATCCGACACTCATCACAGCCGCTGCTGCGGGTAATCTAAATCCTGGCTATAGTCTGGAACGAACATTAGTTCATGAGATTGGACATCAATATTTCTACGGAATGGTAGCCAATAACGAATTTGAGGAGCCGTGGCTGGATGAAGGCTTCACCTCCTATGCAGAGGAGCGGCTTATGGAGCAAGAATATGGGCTTACCCCCAACTTGCCATTACAATCGGGACAGATAGCCTCCCCACAGCCGCTAAACCGCGAGTCATGGAAGTACGGCTCGGCTGCTGAGTACGCGCAAAACGCCTACTCTCGAGGCAAGCTGGTACTACGGGGCATTGAACGTCAGGTGGGTATGAAAAAAATGGATCGGATTATGCGGACCTACGTCCAGACGTACCGATTCAAGCATCCATCCTCCCAGGATTTTCAACGTATCGTGGAGAGAGCCACCGGACGCTCATGGAGCCACTATTTTGAACAGTATGTATATGACGGCCAGATGGCGGACTTTTCGGTGGATCATATCACGAACCACAAGCTGGAGAATGGATATGAAGCAGTCGTGACGGTCAGCAAAAAAGGGGCGGATTATCCCAAGATCCCTGTCCAATTTACCTTCAAGGATGGTACCACGATATTCAAGGCTTGGGACGGCGCAGGCAAAAGCACAACTTTTCGGATCAAAAGTACTTCTCCCGTTTCCTATGTAACCCTTGATCCTCTATATACCATTGCACTGGAGAACAAGCACATTAACAATAGCCTAAAAGCCGAATTGGACGAAAAGCAACAAACCCGTTGGAATGTAAGTGTAACCAAGCTGTTAGAAACACTGCTTGGAAGTCTGTCATGGTGAGGTGTCTATAGATGCGGACTGTTATAAAAGAGGGCTGGGCGCTGGTGCGCATACGATTCTATATCGTTATCATTTTATTTCTGTATCGACTACTGTGGGGGGTGTTTCTCTATCGGCTGGTGCAGTCTGCCGTTATCCCGCTACTGCTCCGTTATCCTGATCAGGGTCAAAACGAGCTGGGACAGACCTTGTTTTGGATGGAGAGCCAGATTGCTCTGATGGACAGCCGGGAAGTACATGTGTATTTGTGGATACTACTAGGGGCGACTGTACTACGCATACTGATCACTCCCTTCATTAGAGCCGGAATATATCAAAGCCTGCATACCGATGCGACTGAACCGCAAAGCCTGTCCTTTTTCAAGGGTATGAAACGCCATGGCATGTCGTCGCTGTTGTATTACATCATCGAGTTGGGACTGCTGCTGCTTCCCGCCATTTGGGTAGTACCGAGACTCTACCCTATTGTAGCAGGAGCACTTCAATCTTCCTCTTATCTGCTGCATTTGTTGCCCTATGTCATGGGATGGATGGCATACGGATGGTTCATTCGGCAGTGCATCCTGTATATGCAACTGGGGACTGTCGGTGGTCACGCCATACTATCGTCCCTGCTCGCCTTCTTTCGCCAGCTCCTTCCAGCTGTCGGTATATCTCTTTTGCTTGGTGCTTGTGTGCTGCTGGTCTTCGGTCTATTTGGCACCGTGGCGATGATTTGGACTGGCATGCTGGCGCTCATTCTCCAGCAATCGTATCATTTTGTTACTAGTCTGGTCAGGCTGTGGCATATCAGTTCGCAGTACAGACTATGGCATACCGATATCTCCAGTAGAAGTTAAGCCCTGCCTTTATGTTTTTTACTTCATTTCCGTCTGTCGAAAAATCTTGATTCATATCCGCGCAAACGACACATAACTGAATACTGTTAACAACATCTGTTCCTTGGACATTAGGAGCAGATTTTTTTTGTAACTTTTTGCAATGAAACATTTGCCAAAGCCAGCCGTCTTTGTTACAATAATCGCAGTGAACTGATAGTAACAACTTTGTAATCTTTATTGTAACCTTTATCTCAAAAATAACGTTATTGTGAATACTGCTCTCCAAGGTGCACATCTTAAGTTAAGCCTAATTCCTGGCACCTAGGAAGCGGGGGAACCAGTTTGGGTGAATTGATCTCGCAACAGAGTGGTCATAGGGGAACCTTCTACCGAATCCTTAAGCTAACCTCGCAGGCATTGGAAGGGGTATATTTTTTTTGAAGAAGAAGCTAACGATCGCAGCTATGGGTCTTGCCATTGCCTTTACATCTTTTACATTCGGTGGCGGCAGTGCATATGCAGACTCTAAGATGGACCAGGTCATTCAAGATGCCAAAGGAACGAGCTACAGAAGCGGAGGCACTACACTCGAGGGATTCGATTGCTCCGGCTTCACAATGTATGTATTCAACAAACTGGGAATTAAACTTCCGCATCAATCCGGATCACAATTCAAAATGGGATCTTCTGTATCCCGCGATGAAATGAGACCTGGAGACCTGGTGTTCTTCAACACCACAGGAAGAGGCATTTCCCATGTAGGTATCTTCGTAGGTGAAGGGAAATTTGCCCACTCCTCGACTTCACGTGGTGTAGTAGTTAGCTCACTGAACGAAAATTATTACGCTAACCGCTATGTCGGTGCAAAAAGAATTATGAGCACAGACGCTTACCATTCTGTAGCTTCAGAAATTCCTGATGACGACAACGTAGAATAACTAACGCACAGCAAGCTAACCCTAGCCGCAATTTGATTCTGGCCGGAATCGAATTGCGGTTTTTTATGTCCACAACATCAGCAATTATTATCATTACTGACGAACTGAAGCCTCAAAAGGTTTCAATTTTAGCGAACATCGTCGGTTTTACCGTCAGCGCTGGGGGAGCATATGAGCAGTAATTCCTTCTTATTGAATGTATACCCGACTTGAGTATGAAATAAACACGCTTGCCATTCCCCTGCAACTTGTCTACAATCTGTTGTTAATGATTGAAGTACCTGTAAAAGGAGGATGGAACACATGCCGGCCTCAATATCCAACTATCGGATCGTACCGATGGACGAGCATCAAGCGGCTGCAATCTGTGAGTGGCGCTATGACCCACCTTATAATATATACGGTTGGCTCCCCTGGGAACAAATGAAGGCGCTTGAAGTCGAATTTGGAAGTCCCACGCTTCGTCAAGAGCAATATGTTGCCGTACTGGATGAAGAGAATAAGCTGACGGGATTTGCTCAATATTTTCCTATGATCGGTGTGACCCGGCTAGGTCTTGGAATGCATCCTGAAAGATGCGGACATGGCAAAGGCGCTGATTTTGTCCGTGCCATTGCAGAGGAAGCCCAACGACGCAACCCGAAGAATGAAATTGATCTAGAGGTACTCACTTGGAATGGGCGCGCTATCCGGGCTTACAAGGCGGCTGGATTTGAGCTTACAGATACCTATGAACGCCAGACTCCCGATGGCAAAAAACCGTTTTTTTGTATGGTATATCGTCCCGAGCACCAAACCCAGGTTCTATGATAAAAGCGCCTTCGGCATACAACCGCGATGTTGTATAGCGAAGGCGCTTTTATCATCATACGACAGATCATTACAAGCTCAATGACTGCTGCGCATTTTTTCAAAAGCTTCATTATATTGTTGGGCTTCCTTAATATCCACGGCCATAATACCGCCGTCGTCCCAAGAGGTCAAACGCAGAGTCACGGTCTTGTAATCAATCGTAATAAATGGATGATGATTGAATGCTTCAGATATAGCGGCAACTTCATCCACGAATGCAATCCCTTTCATAAAACTGGAAAAATTATATTTCCGAACGATCCAACGTCCTTCCTCCAGTTCCCAGCCCTCCAGTTTCTCCAGATGTGCTTCAATCTCTTCTTGTGTAAAAGGCATGTTACGAACTCCTCCCCGTTTATACGGAAGCCTTTCGACCGCTTAAATACGGCCAAAACTACGATATATTGGTGTACATATTACCACGGCCCCGTTGATAAATCCATAAGACGGACCTCAAATCAAAGGGACTGACGTCAGCTCCTCGTCTCCAATGAGTACATAGATACGATGCTGCTCCGGCTCATAGATCACAACGCCACTGCCTACAGTGATTATGGGCTCTGTACCCAGTGCATAAAATAAGTCTTCTGCCAAAGCTTCATTGACTTCCTGGCGTCCCGCCGGGTCCAGCCTGTCCCAATCTTCTGCTTCCATCTCAAAAAATTCATAGCTGTCTGGGATGCGTCCCACAGCCTCTGTCAAATCGTTCAAAATTTGTTCATACTCACGCCCATGCTTTACTCCCATGCCATTTCCTCCAATGGTTCCGCCATTCAATACATAATCACCTTATTATACCGGAAATTCGCACTTAACAAAAAAGAGAGTTTTGTCGATAAATACTATAATCCGTCTTGTAATGACGCGCTTGGGGCAAGGACGACCCCGGCGGCATGAAAGGATTCAAAATCTATTCTCATGGATGAGGTGTATCATGCAAATTTCAACCATTATCGGACTTGTGCTCGGGATTATGTCACTGGTCGTCGGGATGATCTTAAAAGGCGCTCCGGTCGTCAATCTGGTCAATAATCCCGCTGCTTACATGATTATTTTCGTCGGAACGGCAGCGAGTATATTTATGGCCTTCCCGATGGCAGAAATCAAACGGATTCCGAAGCTGTTCAAGGTTATTTTCACCGAACAAAAACTGTTAGACCGCAAAGAGCTCATCGGTACGTTTACCGAGTGGGCATCCATTACCCGTCGTGAAGGTCTGCTTGCCTTGGAATCTAAGGTAGAGGAAATCGACGATCCCTTTATGCGTGGCGGCATGCGAATGATTATTGACGGAAATGATCAGGAATTCGTACGGGACGTTCTGATGGAGGATATCAATGCTACCGAGGACCGACATCGCTCTGGCGCGCTGATCTTCTCTCAAGCTGGTATGTACGCTCCAACGCTCGGGGTACTCGGTGCGGTTGTAGGTCTGATCGCCGCTCTGGCCGACCTTAGTGACATGGAAAAGCTCTCTCATGCCATTGCAGCAGCCTTCATTGCGACGTTGCTCGGTATTTTTACAGGTTATGTCCTGTGGCATCCGATGTCCAACAAGCTCAAACGGTTATCCAAAAAAGAAGTGGAGCTTAAATTAATGATGGTCGAAGGTCTGCTTTCCATTCAATCGGGGATATCGACGATTGCCATCAGTCAGAAACTGACGATCTTCCTGACTCCGACCGAACGGGCTACGTTGACCCAGAAGGATGGCGATTCCAGTGAGTAAAAAGAGACATGAACCGCATGAAGAGCATGCTGACGAAAGCTGGCTGTTGCCATATTCCGACTTAATGACCCTTCTGTTGGCTCTTTTCATTGTCTTATTCGGTATGAGCTCGCTCGACGCCAAAAAATTTGAAACTATGGCTCAATCCCTGAGTGCAGCTTTTAGTGGCGGCACTGGCGTGCTGGATCACTCGGCCGCGAATCCGTCGTCACAATCCATGGATATGGGCAAAAATAAAGAACAAGTATCACAACCCTTAAAATCGAAGGCTACTTCTACCTCTGAACTGCAAAAACAGTTGGCCCAGCGGGAAGAAGAAGATTTAAAAAAACTTAAAAAACAAATGGATCAATACATTCAAAATAACGGCCTGACCCCGTTGCTGAATACCAAGCTGAACCAATCACAGCTGATGATCACCATTAGTGATAATGCCTTGTTTTCATCCGGGCAGGCCGAAGTAAAGCCGGAAGCAAGAAAGCTGGCCAAGTCTATTTCTAGTATGCTTCAGCAGTTCCCTGGCTATGATGTTATCGTATCGGGTCACACGGATAATGTACCGATCTCCAACAGCCAGTTCCCGTCCAACTTTGATTTGAGCGCCAAGCGCTCTCTGAATTTCTTGCGTATCTTGTTGCTCAATCCAGATCTCGATCCAACCAAGTTTGTATCCATCGGTTATGGCGAGTATCGTCCATTGGCAAGCAATCAAGATGGTCAAGGACGCTCCAAAAACCGTCGTGTTGAAATATCTGTTCTCCGCAAATATCAGAACGGGACACAAGTCATCAGTCCTACCTCAAGCTCGAGTGAAGGTTGATTATGCATATGTTATATGAACAAAGGCACCGCCGCATTTTTATGCAGCTGGTGCCTCTTTGTTTATGCTTCCTGTACTTCTGGCCCTGTCAGGTACACGATCATACGCTGTAGGCTATACGAAACTCCTCTGGCATTAGCTAAGCGTATAATCGAGCATCTGGCCAAGCTCCTGCTTCTCAGCCTCTGTCAGATCACGCCAGGCACCTTTCTGAAGGGACCCCAACCGAATATTCATGATTCGCAGCCGTTGCAGTTTTTTTACTTCATAACCGAAGGCAGCACACATACGCCGGATCTGACGATTTTTCCCTTCAGTCAGGATAATACGGAATACATACTCAGATACACGCGTCACCTCACAAGGTAGCGTCCGCTGGCCGAGTATTTTCACCCCGCTGGACATGCCCTGCACAAAAGACGGTATGACAGGGCGATCCACTGTTACGATATATTCTTTCTCATGCTTGCCTTCTGCCCGTAAAATCTTATTCACAATGTCTCCATCATTGGTAAGTAAAATGAGACCTTCCGAATCCTTATCCAGGCGTCCAATCGGGAATATCCGCTGCGGGTGCCCCACAAAATCAACAACATTGCCTCTAATGTGGCTCTCCGTTGTACTTGTAATGCCCACCGGCTTGTTCAATGCAATATAGACGTGATCGGACTTCTCGCGCAGTGGCTTGCCGTTCACGCGAACATCATCGCCTTCCTCCGCTTGACTACCCAGCACGGCCACTTCGCCGTTAATCGTCACGCTGCCGCTCTCTACCAGCTTGTCCGCCTCCCGACGCGAGCAAAAACCGGTTTCGCTGATAAACTTGTTAATGCGCAACCTGTGTACCCTCCATTTCTACTAACACACTTCCTCCTGCGCCCCTGCCCGTTACTCCGGCTTGGCAATCGGAAGCTGCACCAGGGCTGTCGTTCCCTCTCCCTCTGTGCTTTCAATATCCAGTGTGCCTTTATGACTCTGTATAATACGCTGGCTGACCATAAGTCCTAGTCCTGTCCCTGTTTCTTTGTTTGTGAAAAAAGGTTCTCCTAGCTTGGACAGCATTTCTGCAGGAATACCCGTTCCCTGGTCCCGTATGAAGATTTTAACGCTTTCTCCCTCCAAGAACAAATGAATCGTGATGATACCACCTTTACTCATAGCCTCCATGCTATTTTTAAGTAAATTAATGAATACCTGTTTTAACTGATTTTCTTCGGCGTATACCAGGGCAGGCTCGTCCGTGACCTGAAGATTGAATACAATGCCCAGCAGATGCGCCTGACTATCTAGTAAAGAAATCACATCGCTCACAATATAGCGAACATCTTTTTTCTGAAAATGCACCGCCTGTGGCTTCGCCAGAATTAAAAACTCGCTTACAATCAAATTAATGCGATCCAGCTCAGACATCATAATATCGTTGTGTTTCATATTCAACACTTGATTTTGCTGCTGTAGTTGGAGAAAGCCACGTAGCGTGGTTAGCGGATTACGAATCTCATGCGCTACGCCTGCCGCTAGTTGTCCGACGGTTGTCAGTTTCTCTGATCTGCGCAACAGCTCCTCCATCCGGTTGCGACCCGTGATATCACGCGACACGCAGATAAACCCCAAAATCTGGCCTTCTTCATCCAGAATAGGCGACGTGCTCATACTAATCTCTACCGTACTTCCATCCTTACGCATTCTAAGAGACTCACTTGATACGATGCTCTCTCCCTGAAGCAGGCTCTTCTTCTGAAATTCATACTCCTCCTGTTGCTGCGGAGGTACAAACTCCAGCTTACGACCAACCAATTCTTTCTTGGTCCAGCCGTACAAAGCTTCGAAGGCATGATTGACCCGAACGACACGATCCTCCTCATCAGTCACATGAATCGCATCTGCTGTCTGATTAATAACCGATTCCAGATGCTCCTTTACAGAACGGTTCTCTTCATACATCTGTTCGAGTCTTCTCGTGTACACCCCCAAATTGTAGGCCATCGCATTGATGCGCTCACCCAACTGTGCAAGCTCATGACCACCCTTGATTTCTAGCCGTGTATCAAAATGACCATCAGCCATCTCGTTCACTTTGCCCAGAATCGACTGAATTGGACGGACAAACAGACTGGCAAGCACATAGCTTCCAATGATCACAACCTCTAAAAGGACAATAGAAATGGCAATTAAACTAATCAATTGCTTGGAAATAACAGAAGTGATCGTATCATAATTCATAACAATACGGATAACATAGGCATCACGGTTAGCCGGATAAAAAGGTATGTAACTGACGAGAACCCGTTCGCCTTTAATATAGCAGTCTTGTACAATACTCTCCCCCGAGATGATAGCCCTGGACACGGCCAAACGATCCTCCTGCACTCTCGTTAGTTGATACGTGCCGAATTGGATCGGTTTGTTGTACATGTAATAGTATTTCCAGTCGTTCCCGTTCTTGTCCATCGTAGCGCCACCAAAGGTTGCAGGGTTAATTCCTGTAATCTCCATGATGCGATAATCCACTTGTTGGGTTTGCTTTACGATCTCATCGGGACTCAGGATGGTTATGAAATTTTGTACTGAAGTATCCTGAAAGGAAATTCGAATTAAGTAGTTACGTTTTTGGTCATAATAAAATCCCCATTTATTAATATGTGAGGAGTCTGAACCCGTGTAGTCAAATGATCCGGTCCAAAAATGATCCAGTTTCTGACCTTGCGCCATTGCAGCCTGTCCATGCTCATATAATTGGTCAACTGCATTTTTCCAATGCCCGGTCAATGGATCGGATGGCGTTACTTCTTTAGGATCGGAGGATTTGACAACCTTATACCCCTGCCCGTCTCGAATCATCAAAGAAATATTAATATCCCTGTGGAGTGTGGCTATCTGTTGAAGCTGTTCCTGCTGAATATTTCGGATGTCAGGATCGAGCTGATTGGCAGCCAACGTGGCAGAAAGCCACAGATTATATCCGAGCTGTTTGTCAACGGCCTCCCAGCTATGTTGGGTTTGTTCGATAGCTCCTCCGATAATTTTAGCGGTCAGAACCATTTTAGTTTCACTGTCACTTCTTAGATTTTCGTGGGTCGTGTAATAATTGAGTGCGATGTTTAACAACAGGATAAACAAGACGGACCCCGACAAAATGATCGTTATTCTGATTTTTATCGACACACTGATTTCTCACCTCTTGCCGTATGCTGGCGATTACTGGCAATTGCTAACTCAATGATACCGTAATAGCGCCTCTGATACCAGCATTTACATTTACCGGATATACATAAATACACACCTTGTGTACAGTATTGTCAATAGACGGGCGTTTGCCTACAATATAAGAAGATAATCATCCACAGGTAGTCCACAAATACACAGATTTTATTATAAACTGTGGATAAACCTGTGGACAAGTGCCGTGTTATCCACAATTTTATTCACATCATGTTAACAACGGAATATTTGTTCGTTGGATAATTCCGCGTTTGAAAGGAGCATTTTCCCAGTGACCACTATGGATCACGCCTATTGGATGAAAGAAGCCATTCAGGAAGCGTATAAGGCAGAAACGTTAGGTGAAGTCCCCATCGGAGCTGTCATCGTAAAAGATAATGAAATCATCGGCCGCGGTTACAATTTGCGCGAGACGGATGCTGACCCAACTGCACATGCAGAGATGGTTGCCATTCGTCAGGCCAGTGAGCATTTGGGTGCTTGGCGCCTTCTGGATTGTAGGCTGTATGTCACTCTGGAGCCGTGTCCAATGTGCGCCGGAGCCATTGTTCAATCACGGGTTCCCCATTTGATATACGGAACTACAGATCCCAAGGCAGGCTGCGCAGGCACGCTGATGAATTTATTACAGGAGCCTCGGTTTAATCACTGTACAGAAGTAACTAGTGGTGTACTGCAGGAGGAATGCGCCTCGCTGCTAACGAGCTTTTTTCGGCATCTCCGGCAAAAAAGAGCGGCCGCCAAATTGTCTCCTCCCCTATCTTCATCCTGAGGGGGAAAATTCCAAAACACTTCATCTCATTGCTAATTCCCCATGGAAGGAGATCACCTCATGCCTATGAGCTTGTATAATACGCCTCAAGGTATCTTTTTACGGCCATTTAGCTTAGCGGATAGCGAAGCCCTTCTCGCCCTTAGGCACCGAAATAGGGATTCCCATGCGCCTTATGAGCCGCTTTACGAGGATTCATTTTTCACATTAGAGAAACAGCAGGATTATATCCGTCAGAAATTGCATCAGGCCGATGAGGATCGAGGTTACGTGTTCGGTATCTTTCTCTTAAAGGAAGAACGGCTCATCGGTTATATCTCTATTTCCAATCTAGTACGTGGAGTTGGACAATTCGCTGATATCGGCTACATGATGGATCATCATGAACAGGGTAAAGGGCATATGACCGCTGCCTTAAAGTTGATCATACAATATGCCTTTCGTGCCTTATCTCTACATCGTCTCCAAGCGGGTACCCTTTTGCATAATGATCCCTCACAACGTGTATTAAAAAAATGCGGCTTCCAGCCAGAAGGCATTGCTCGCAAGCTTATACAGATTCAGGGCGCATGGCAGGATCACCAGATGTTTGGACTTTTGGCTGAGGATGACGTGTGGCAGAGTTAAATGACTGCACAGGGACAACATTAACAGTAAACAAAAAACCGCCCGGCTTATGCCGAGCGGTTTTCTTACATCATATACGAAAAAAATGATGTTTTGCAATCATGTCATCCCATAATTAAGGAGCAACAGTTTGCATTTTTTGTTGCAGTTGTTCCATAGTCAGGACTTGATCACCTGTTGGAATACCCACTTTAAATGCTGCTTTAGCATTGATTTTGCTGTATTGCGTGTAGCCTGTTACGGACAATTTCACATTGTCTTTTGTAGCCGGATCATTCATCTCTACATTCGCATTTAGGTCTTGATACACAGGAATGTTATCCTTGTTCAAAGCTGTGTTAATGTCAAATTGTTTCACCGTCAAATAGTTTTTCAACTCATCCAGCTTTTTGCTAACTTCGCTGGTGTTGGATTGCAGTTCTTTCTTCGCTTCAGCCAGCTCTTCCTTCTTCACTTGAAGCATGCCAGCATATTCATCTTTAGACATCACATCAAGGACTTTAGGAAGCGCCTTAGTGATAAATGTATTGGTCGCTTGCTTCACATTGTCGTTCGTTATTTTGAACTGAACTACTTGTTTAGCTTCAACGCCTTGTGGCAATTTAGCGTCTTTAGGATCAATATCAAAGAAGTACGTTGCTTGATCATACTCGTTCATAATAGCAGCAATCACTTCATTCGCAAATTTCTGCGATTTTTCCTGATCCATGGCTGCAGGATTAAATTCTTGTCCTGATTGTTTAGCCAGTTCTTGTGGATCAATGATCAGGAATTTACCTACAACATCCTGTGGAAGCGGGTAAAATGGAATATTAGGAATTTTAACGTACAGTTTATCTTTAGTCATTACCATTGGAATCGTGAAGCTGGTGGAAAGATCACCTTTCAAATGAATGCCGAGCGTCATTTCAGATTGGAAAGGTTCTTTTTGGTATACACCATCCAGCGTAATATCAGCATTTTTCAGCATGCTAGTTACCATTGCACTTTGCTCACTTGGAACAGAAGCGGATGTAATGGTCAGTTCCTTAATCGTGAATTGACTTTTGGATTCATAAGAGTTCAACTTCATTGCATTAGCTGTACCGGTCGTAACAGCTTCCTTCGGTTCTAACTTCTTGCTACAACCTACCAGGGCTACCGTCAAAAGCAACACCATAGTGAGTACCAAGACGGATAACTTTTTACTCATTGTGTAGATTCTCTCCTCTCGTAATTAACCCCTTTTTTATGCTAACAAAAAAAATACACACCTTCTATTTTAACTCATATTCTCAAACGGCGAAACACTTATTGGAAAATTTTCTTACAATAAGCACAAAGACACCCTGGCTCTCTAACCAGGGTGTCTTACACTATGCAATATATTTTAGGAGAAAGGTCTGCCTGCTTATGAGCCTTCTCTATTATGGTGATCTACGTGATTCCGCTGTTTCACCTTCTTGGAACCGGATAACGGCTCCTGCTGATGACTACGATCACGCTTTTCGTTACTTCCACCAGAATCCTGTGCTTCGGGAACAGGAATGGCTTTAGGCTTGCTCATTTATGCATCCTCCATTCTCAGTCTATATTTTTGGTACATCAACGAATCCGTTTATTACCATTAAAAATAGGACTATAGATGGTGTAGATCTTCCGTTTTATCGTGATTTAGTGAATCCTGATGACGGCGATCATTACGATCCTGCTGCACTTGCTGTGCCTGATGACTATTAACTGGACGTTGCTCCAAATCATCAACAATGTTAGACAGGTTTTTATCCAGTCCGTTTTTGGCTTTTGTCATGTAGCCTTCCTCCTCATTCCTTCATGACCTACGAATGCGTCAACGACTGTAATGTTTGGGCACATTGGTGAATATGCCGAGTATAATCGGACACTAACTGCTGAATGATATCTGTTCGTTCATCCACAGACTGTCCGTCCCGCTCTACATCGACTAAGCTAACCTGTACTTCCCGGGAGTCTACATAAGTACATGCAAAATCAAAGGAGTACATTTGTCGGCCTTCAACCTCGATGTGGATTCGTATAGCCCGGTTATTGGCTTCATCTGCCTGTACCTGTGATTTGTCCCCTGAATTCAAAAGAATCGGCAGTTGTTCCTGCCAGGCCTCTACCAGCTTTTGCTGGTCTACTGTCATTTCTCGATTCATGCCAGCACCTCCACATCTGATAACGTGTGAAAAAAACGAGCTTTTTATACAACAAAAAAGCCATTCTCCACAATTCCTGATCATTAGCTTATAAAGGCCAATGTATCAGCTATCGTATTTGAATGACTTGGTTTATTTAAAATATGGCGGAGAGGATGGGATTCGAACCCATGTGAGCTTGCACTCTAACGGTTTTCAAGACCGCCCCGTTATGACCGCTTCGGTACCTCTCCAGGTGGTAAATGGATAAAGCTGCTTCCCTTTTAACATACTCAGGCGCAACAAAATTATTTTACCACAGGATTTCTAAGAATGCAACACTTACTGCTTAGGAGCAATAACCTCAATACCTCGCATGTATGAACGCAGGACTTCTGGGATCACGATGCTTCCGTCCTCTTGCTGATAGTTCTCCAAAATAGCAGCCACAGTCCGCCCCACAGCCAATCCTGAACCGTTCAGCGTATGTACAAATTCAGGCTTCGCCTTCGAATCTGGACGGAAACGAATGTTTGCACGACGCGCTTGGAAGTCTTCTGTGTTTGAACAAGAAGAAATCTCGCGGTACATGCCACTCTCAGGCAACCATACTTCCAGATCGTACGTTTTGGCAGACGTAAAACCCATATCTCCAGTGCAAAGTGCCAGCACGCGATATGGAAGTCCGAGCAGCTGTAAAACACGCTCAGCGTTATTCGTCATTTTCTCCAATTCCTCATAGGAGGTATCCGGGTGAACTAGCTTAAGCATCTCTACCTTATTGAACTGATGCTGACGGATCAGGCCACGTGTATCACGTCCTGCTGATCCTGCCTCCGAGCGAAAGCAAGAGCTGTATGCTACATAATATTTGGGAAGCTGCTCCGCATTCATAATCTCTTCACGGTGGTAGTTCGTTACCGGAACTTCAGCCGTAGGAATGAGATAATACTCAGTATCACGCAGCTTGAACAAATCTTCTTCAAACTTCGGAAGTTGACCTGTTCCGTACAAACTATCCCGATTTACAATGTATGGAGGAAGCATTTCTTCATAACCATGCTCACTGCTGTGCAGATCCATCATAAAGTTAATCAGCGCACGCTCTAATCTTGCTCCCAGTCCTTTGTAGAACGTAAAACGAGAACCCGTTACCTTGGCTGCTGCCTCAAAATCAAGAATATCTAGATCCTGAGCCAATTCCCAATGCGCTTTGGGTGTAAAAGAAAACTCGCGTGGCTCCGACCAGCGACGGATTTCTACATTATCCTCTTCCGATGCACCTACAGGTACTGTTTCATTAGGAATATTCGGAATAGACATCACCAGTTCGTCGATCTGTACTTCCAGTTCGCGTACTTGCTCATCTAATTCTTTAATACGATCGGAAACTTGACGCATTTCTGCAATCAGATCATCCGCATTTTCCTTATTCTTCTTCAACTTGGCTACTTCACCGGATACCACGTTCCGACGATTTTTGAGTCCTTCGCTTTCTTGTAGTAACTCACGACGGCTTACATCCAGATCTGTAAAACCATTAATCAGATCCAGAGATTTCCCCCTGTTCTGCAAAGCTTTCTCAACCCGACCAAGCTCATTACGTAAAATCTTTATATCTAACACAGGTAATCCCTCCTACACTACAAACCTGACTTTCCCCTATTCGCGGACCATATCCACAAAATACTGATGTAACCGGTAATCGTCTGTTAACTCCGGATGGAAGGATGAAGCCAGCAAATGACCCTGACGGGCTGCCACGATCTCGCCGTTATACTCAGACAGCACATCTACTCCCGTTCCAACAGACTGTATTAATGGCGCGCGTATAAATACAGCACGAACCGGTTCCTCAATCCCTTTAATGTTCAAGTCTGTTTCAAAGCTTTCTCTTTGGCGACCAAATGCATTACGCGATACTGTAATATCCATGAGTCCCAAATGTGCTTCTTCCTGTCCTTGAATCGTTTTAGCCAGTACAATCAATCCCGCGCAAGTACCGAATACAGGCTTGCCTTGATTGGAAAACTGACGTACAGCCTCTATAAAATTATACTTGCGCATTAGCTTACCGATAGTGGTACTTTCACCACCGGGAATGATAAGACCGGACAGCTCATCGAGCTGTTCGATCTTCTTCACCACTATACCTTCCGCACCCGCACGTTCAACGCTTCGTATATGTTCAGCTACAGCGCCTTGCAGCGACAATACACCTATTTTCATGCCGGTCCCTTCTTTCTTACCAACCACGATCCTGCATGCGCTCATGCGGTGCCAGTTTGGAAATTTCAATGCCTTTCATAGGAGTCCCCAAATTCTTGGAGACTTCTGCAATCAGCTTGTAATCCGTATAATGAGTGGTTGCTTCCACGATTGCACGTGCAAACTTCTCAGGGCTATCCGACTTGAAAATACCAGAACCTACAAAGACGCCATCAGCGCCTAAATGCATCATTAACGCGGCATCGGCAGGTGTTGCTACACCACCCGCTGCAAAGTTAACCACAGGCAACTTGCCAAGCTCATGCACTTCCAACAGCAGTTCATAAGCAACTCCGAGGTTTTTCGCTTCTGCATACAGCTCGTCCTTCGACAAGTTTTGCACCTTGCGAATTTGACCATTGATAAAACGCATATGCCGAACGGCCTCAACAATATTCCCAGTTCCCGGTTCGCCCTTCGTACGGATCATAGATGCACCCTCACCAATACGACGCAGCGCTTCTCCCAGATCCTTGGCTCCACAAACAAATGGAACGGTGAACTCCCGCTTATCAATATGGAAAACTTCATCCGCAGGTGTCAGCACTTCGCTCTCATCGAGATAGTCAACACCGAGAGATTCCAGTACCTTTGCCTCTACAAAGTGACCGATGCGAGCCTTAGCCATAACAGGAATAGAAACAACCTTCATAACTTCTTCCACAATCGTTGGGTCAGCCATACGAGCAACCCCACCAGCTGCACGGATATCCGAAGGCACCCGTTCAAGAGCCATTACAGCTGTAGCTCCTGCTGCCTCTGCAATTTTAGCCTGCTCAGCGTTCATGACATCCATGATTACGCCGCCTTTTTGCATCTCTGCCATACCTCTTTTTACACGCGAAGTTCCCGTTTCCATGTCGTTGCCTCCTGTAAGGGTTACGTTTAGATTCTAACTTAATATTTTACCGCACGAATGCCAAATACACAATCATTTCAAGCTGCAAAATAAGTAATGAAAAACAAGGTAGGTCGCCTAGCTTTGCTTTTTTAGAAGAGGTTCTTAATTCCTTGGAACAGATCTCCGAAGAAATCACCGATTGCCCGGAAAAGCATTCGGAACCAGCCGCCCTCTTCTACTGCCGTCGTAGTAACCAGATCTACGGTTTTCGTCTGCCCTTTATCCACACCGTCTGTCTTGTAAGTGTACGTAATTGTTCCGACTTTGGCCCCTTGCTTCAAAGGTGCCACCAGAGAGCTTGCTGGTGTAATGTTCGTTGTAAAGGTTACCTTAGGATTGCTCGCACCCTTAGGTACAATAAAGCTTACTGCATCCTTGGTGACGATCGGTACTTCTGTTTCCGTACCTTTGGTCACTGGCACATTCTCAACACCCTTAACCACCGTCTTTGGAGCAACAACCTGCTTCACTTCAAAGTTATCAAAACCATAGTTCAGCACTTTAGCTGTCTCTGTAAAACGGTGTGCATCTGAATCAGCTCCCATAACTACACTGATAAGACGCACTCCGTTGCGTTCAGCGGTTCCTGTAAAACAGTTGCCAGCATTAGCCGTATGGCCTGTTTTCATCCCGTCTAAACCTGGGTAAGCAAACTTTCTAAAGTTAGTAATATTTTTGTTTGCTTCTAGCATCCAGTTATAGTTAATAATCGGCGCCTTGTCGGTAGGACGGAATTTGTAAGATTGAATTGTGGTGAATCGTGTGTAATCCGGATGATCTTTAATGATGTAACCAGCCAGAGTAGCTGCATCTCTCGCTGTCATCACAGTTTCCCGGTCTGTATCCGGCTGGAAGCCTTTCGGCATATCACCACGGTCCAAACCAGTCGAGTTGATAAAATACGTATTTTTCATGCCCATTTTCTGAGCTGTTTCATTCATTAGTTTTACAAAGTCCTGCTCGGTTCCGGATACGCGTTCAGCAAGGGCTACTGTGGCGTCATTAGCAGAACCTACCGCCATTGCAATATAAAGCTCTTCTACCGTATGTTGATCCCCTTGAGCCAAAAAAATACGTGATCCAATGCTCTTAGAAGCATTCTCGTTAACCGTAACCTTATCCGTCCACTTGAGTTTACCTTGCTTAACCTGTTCAGCCACGATGTACTCTGTCATCATTTTAGTCATACTTGCTGGTGGAAGTGGCTCATCTGGATTCATAGACAGCAATACTTGCCCCGTGGAAGGCTCGATCAAAATGGCAGAACGTAGTGCCAGACTAGGGGGGTTAATAGAACCTGTCCCCGTAATATTGGTTGCCTGTGTTGCCGCTCCAGCTGCAAAAGTAGCCACGCTAGAATCGAAATTGCCTACAACAGGCAATGCCGACATATACATCATATTAAGCACCATGACTGCAGTCACACTCTTTTTAATCATGCTGCGTTTTGTATTTTCCTTTAAATTGTTCGCTTTCAAATGAATACAAACTCCTCTCGTACCTCAACCCGATCCGCTATGTATAACGAGACGGTGGTTACAGCCTCTACTTGGCCAATGTAGTTAATGTTTTAACGTTATAAAATCCAGTTTTATTTCGTTTTCTTAGTTGTATCCTGTCATGAGCATTTCCTGCTCGAATCTTCTTCACTGGTAGGAATCGTCCAAAAGACCTACGTGCCCTAATTCATCACTAATTTCGTCATAAAGGCGGACACTTGTCTATTCTATCACAGGGGTATCTCTAAAAAAAGACAGGCAGAGCGAAATACGCTCTGCCTGTCGTCAAGTCTACTACAGCCGAACTTTATAGAGAGTAGTTTGGTGCTTCTTTCGTAATTTGCACATCATGCGGATGACTCTCACGCAGACCAGCACCTGTAATACGGATAAAGCTTGTATCGTTACGAAGCTCCTCAATATTAGCTGTACCGCAATAACCCATACCAGAACGAAGACCGCCCAACAGCTGATGAACAGTGTCGGAAAGTGGTCCTTTATAAGCAACGCGTCCTTCTATGCCTTCCGGTACCAATTTCTTGTCGTCATCTTGGAAATAACGATCTTTACTACCTTGCTTCATCGCAGCCATAGAACCCATGCCACGATATACTTTGAAGCGGCGTCCTTGATAAATTTCAGATTCGCCTGGGCTTTCTTCCGTACCTGCAAAAAGACTTCCCAGCATTACCGCAGAAGCCCCTGCCGCAATGGCCTTTGTAATTTCACCGGAGTATTTAATACCGCCATCTGCAATAATCGGAATATTATATTCACGTGCTACTGTTGCACAATCATAAATTGCTGTTACTTGTGGAACACCAATCCCTGCGATTACGCGTGTTGTACAGATGGAGCCTGGACCAATACCCACTTTTACGACCGATGCTCCAGCTTCAATTAATTCGCGCGTTCCGTCACCAGTAGCTACATTACCTGCTACAATCGTCAGATCAGGATAAGCTTCACGCAGCTTGCGGACTGCTTCAATAATGTTAATATGATGCCCGTGAGCAGAGTCCACTACAATCATATCCACACCAGCTTTTACAAGTGCTTCAGTCCGATCAAATGTATCCTTGGAAATGCCGATAGCCGCACCGACCAGAAGACGGCCTTGTGCATCTTTCGCTGCGTTCGGAAATTGAATAGCTTTCTCAATATCTTTAATGGTGATAAGGCCTTTGAGATAATTTTCATCATCGACCAAAGGGAGCTTTTCAATTTTATGCTTTTGCAAAATGACTTCCGCTTCCTGTAAAGTCGTACCTACAGGTGCAGTTACCAGTTCTTCCTTCGTCATGACTTCACTGATTTTAAGGTTAAAATCGTGAATAAAGCGAAGATCGCGGTTAGTAATAATACCCACCAGTTTGTTTTCTTCGTTTACAACAGGTACACCAGAAATACGGTATTTACCCATAACTGCTTCAGCATCGGATACCAAATGATCCGGAGTCAATGAGAATGGATTGGTGATAACACCGCTCTCCGAACGTTTAACCCGATCCACCTCTACCGCTTGCTGTTCAATCGACATATTTTTATGAATAATACCGATACCGCCCTCACGAGCCATCGCGATTGCCAACACTGCCTCAGTAACAGTATCCATACCAGCACTCATCAAAGGAATATTCAGCTTTACGTTATCACTCAAACGAGTCGCCACGCTTACTTCTTTGGGCAGAACCACCGACTTGCGAGGTACCAGCAAAACATCGTCAAAGGTAAGGCCTTCCTTACCGAATTTATCTTCCCACACCAAGATGATCCTCCTTCAAATTGTTTAGTCTGTATTGGTCTTGTTGTCTGTCCGACATGGACAAATCAAGGCTCTCTGAAAATATATTATTGCAATCTTAGCAAAGCGGTATAGGGGTGTCAAGCCTTCATCAATAGCCCTAACCTTTAGTATTTCCCTGTACAAACAACTGTACTCCTACGAAGGACAACCTTTAAAAATAAGCGTTTCCAAAGGTAATAACTATTTACAAGAGCATATCTCCTCTTTGAATGCGCAGCATAGAAGCAATTATATAAGTGGTTTGTACCGCAATATACCAAAGAGGACCATAATCTCAATGAGATCATGGTCCTCTTTACTTGTTGCTTGGCGACGTCCTACTCTCCCAGGACCCTGCGGTCCAAGTACCATCGGCGCTGGAGGGCTTAACGGTCGTGTTCGGGATGGGTACGTGTGGAACCCCTCCGCTATCGCCACCAAACATGAATTCACATCGTAAATTCTACCGTATGGTTATTCGGTTCATCACTTATCGTGTGAATGAATAGCCATGCGCTTATTGTATGTCACTTGTACATACTTTCAAGGTTACACCCTGAAAACTGGATCCGAAACTCATTGCGTTTTATTTTTAGGATAAGCCCTCGACCGATTAGTATTGGTCA
>NZ_FOYG01000017.1:0-27893 GCF_900116035.1 Paenibacillus sp. cl130 | reverse complement strand
TTGCGGACGTGGCTCAGCGGTAGAGCATCGCCTTGCCAAGGCGAGGGTCGCGGGTTCGATTCCCGTCGTCCGCTCCATATTTGCGCCCTTAGCTCAGCTGGATAGAGCGTTTGACTACGAATCAAAAGGCCGGGAGTTCGAATCTCTCAGGGCGCGCCATATTTTTAAAAAAATTATATCGGGATGTAGCTCAGCTTGGTAGAGCACCTGGTTTGGGACCAGGGGGTCGCATGTTCAAATCGTGTCATCCCGATACTATTTTGCGGGTGTAGTTCAATGGTAGAACTTCAGCCTTCCAAGCTGATAGCGTGGGTTCGATTCCCATCACCCGCTTACCGATTACCTAGAAGCCGAAAGGCTTCTTTTTATTTTGTCCACATTACATTTACTTCTATGTATATAAGCTAGTGTAATTATGTCTCCTGTCATGCACAGTTGGGGATGACTTGTGCATATTGTACATAGGCTCTTGTTACTTTTGACACCTAGATCCCGAATTTCCCCTCTAACGTACCCCTTTCTCCTGCAGTAAGGCTAATTTCGTGATCAAATCCTTTAAATATAGGAATCCTATAGCTATTATGGTACGAATTCATGGTGATAACTCAACAGTTGCTCTTGGGTTGTGCACATTTCCCTTTATTTATGTGGGTAAAAAGCGAAGTGTTAAAGAGGAAATACCTTAGAAACACTGAGAAAATGGCTAATTTGTGTATATCTTTGTGGATAGAAGGCTAATGGAGTTGACTTTGTCAACAAATAATAAACATATACACACTATGTCGCATGAATTTGTACCTTTAAAAACACACTCTTTATAAGAGACTGTGCATAATGTTTCACGCATCACTAGTATATACATTCATTTCTATTTATTAATTTCATATTTATTCATAACAATCCAATATTTTCTCGAAAGAAGTAATTCAAAAAGATGATTTTTTACTGTAAATTTTGCAGCTTTTCATGCGTTTTTATTGTATGATGTTAAGAAAGTGTCAAATTTCGTGTGTATACGTACCTTTGCTATAACTGTATATGGTGTGGAACAGATCAGATGGGGGGAAAAGCATGACTGAGCTTACGTTAACCGCTAACAAAAACCAATCCAACAATCTGCTACGGCGGGACGTTCGTTTTCTAGGGAATATTCTTGGTGAGGTTTTGGTTCATCAGGGTGGCAACGAACTTTTGGATATCGTGGAGAAAATACGTGAGACAAGTAAATCGTTACGTGCCGGGTATCAGCCGGAGTTGTATGAGAATTTCAAACAAATGGTCAGCGGACTGGATACGGATATTCGTCACCAGGTTATTCGCGCGTTTGCGATTTATTTTCAGTTGGTGAATATCGCTGAGCAAAACCATCGTATTCGCCGTAAGCGGGATTATGAGCATTCGGCTGGTGAAGATGTTCAGCCCGGTTCCATTGAAAGTTCCGTTCAGGAGCTTAAACAAGGGGGCTTCTCCGCTGAGGACGTTAGCAATTTGCTGAATGAGCTCTCTTTGGAGCTGGTCATGACCGCACATCCTACAGAAGCGACACGACGAGTAATACTTGATATCCACAAGCGCATTTCCGAGGACGTCATGCTGCTGGATAATCCGATGCTTACCTTGCGTGAGCGGGAACAGGTACGGGAGAATCTGCTAAACGAAGTAATTACGCTGTGGCAGACAGATGAGCTACGTGATCGCAAGCCAACTGTATTAGATGAAGTAAGAAATGGAATGTATTATTTTCACGAGACCTTGTTTCATGTACTCCCAGATGTGTACCAAGAATTGGAACGATGTTTGGACAAATATTATCCCGAACAAAAATGGCACATACCCACTTATCTGAGATTTGGTTCCTGGATCGGTGGAGACCGAGACGGCAATCCGTCTGTGACAGCTCATGTGACTTGGGAAACGTTACGTATGCAGCGCAAGTTGGCTTTGAGAGAATATCAGCACACGTTAAAGGAACTCATGGGTTACTTGAGTTTCAGCACCAGCATTGTGCGAGTTTCCGATGATCTGCTGGCTTCTATTGAAGAAGACCGTACACACATTACACTTAAAAAGATGGAAGTATGGCATAACGAAAAAGAGCCTTATCGCATTAAACTAGCATTTATGATTGCTAAAGTGAACAACATCCTGGATGAAAGCAAACAGGGCACCAATGAGCGTTATAATTCTGCGGAAGAGCTCATTGCAGACCTAAATGTTATTGATAACAGCCTGCGTCATCATTTTGCCGATTATGTAGCAAACACATATATTCAAAAGATGATTCGCCAGGTAGAGTTGTTTGGATTCCATACAGCTACGCTGGATGTGCGTCAGCATAGTCAAGAACATGAAAATGCGATGACTGAAATTCTTTCTAAAATGAATATTGTGTCGGATTACAGTAAGCTGTCAGAAGAAGAAAAAATAAATCTGCTGGAAAAGCTGCTGAATGAACCTCGTCCGATTACTTCACCGTATTTAAAATATAGCGATAGCACACAGGAATGTCTTGACGTATATCGTACGATTTATTTGGCTCAGGAGGAATTCGGCAAGCAGTCCATTACAAGCTACTTGATCAGTATGACTCAGGGAGCCAGTGACTTACTGGAGGTTATGGTCTTATCCAAAGAGGTAGGCCTGTTCCGCATCGAGAAGGATGGTACTGTTATCTGTACGCTGCAATCCGTCCCTTTGTTCGAAACGATAGATGATCTGCATGCTGCACCTGATATTATGAGAAGATTGATGAACTTGCCTGTATATCGACAATCTGTGGCTGCGATGGACCAGCTTCAGGAGATTATGCTGGGATACTCGGACAGTAATAAAGATGGCGGTGTGGTTACAGCGAACTGGGAACTTCGGGTCGCTATGAATAGCATTACGGAAGTAGTTAATGAGTTTGGCGTAAAAGTGAAGTTTTTCCACGGTCGTGGAGGTGCGCTGGGTCGTGGTGGAATGCCACTTAATCGCAGTATTTTGGCTCAGCCTCCTCATACGATTGGAGGCGGAATCAAGATTACGGAGCAAGGCGAAGTACTATCATCCCGATACTCGCTTAGAGGCATCGCGTACCGGAGCTTGGAGCAGGCAACATCGGCGCTGATTACGGCTGTGGCATATCATCGTTCCGGGAAGAAGGAAGTGTTTGAGGAGAGCTGGGAGGAGATTATCGCCCGCATTTCCCAAGTATCACTGGATAAGTATCAGGATTTGATTTTCCGAGATCCAGATTTCTTCAACTTCTTCAAAGAATCTACACCGTTGCCTGAGGTGGGCGAGCTGAATATTGGATCTCGTCCGTCCAAGCGTAAGAACAGCGAACGTTTTGAGGACTTGCGCGCCATTCCATGGGTTTTTGCATGGACACAAAGCCGTTACTTATTACCTGCGTGGTATGCGGCTGGAACAGGTTTGCAAAGCTTCTATCAAAACAATGAGGATAACCTTAAAGTGCTGCAAACGATGTTTAGGGACTCTGCTTTCTTCCGGTCACTTATTGATACACTGCAAATGGCAATCGCTAAAGCGGATTTACTGATTGCAGAAGAGTACGCTGGGATGTCGGATAACGAAGAGGCCCGGCAGCGCATTTTCGGACAGATTTCAGCGGAGTTCAAGCTGACATCTGAGTTGATTTTGAAAATAACCGGACAATCCGAGATTTTGGACGACGTGCCGGTTATTCAGGAATCTATCCGGTTGCGTAATCCTTATGTTGATCCGTTAAGTTACTTGCAGGTTCAATTGCTAAGTGAGCTACGGGAGCTGCGGGATCAGAACGGTGATGACACTGAAATGCTGCGTGAGGTATTGTTGACGATTAACGGAATTGCCGCAGGCTTAAGAAATACGGGCTGATATAGTGTGGTTGTACGAATACAGGCAATCGGGTACTCATGGGGTGCCCGATTGTGCTGTTTGTATATTGATGGCAGGTGTGCTTGCAGTTAGTAACAATACTACAGTTGATTTCCGGATAAAATTAAACTACGATGAATAATCATAAACATGTAGTAAGTAACCCATCAGCAAGTCTGGGGGAGTATAGAGTGGATAATATGGAAAGCCGCTTGGTGAGGCTGGTACAGAAAGGTGATCAGCGAGCTTTTGCGGAGTTAGTCGAGTTATATAAAGATCGGATTTTTCATCTTTCCTACCGGATGCTAGGTAATCGCCATGAGGCGGAGGATCTGGTGCAGGAAACTTTTTTGCGTGTGTATCGTAATTTGGAAAAATACGATCATGGACAGAAGTTCTCAACCTGGATTTATCGAATTGCTACAAATCTGTGCATTGATCGTCTGCGAAGGAGAAAACCTACATACTCACTTGATGCTGAAATGAATGATCAGGAAGGTGTCGATGGGTACGCCATGCTCGCCAGTGAAGAGCTTACCCCTGAGGGGAGTACGCTTCTGTCCGAAACGCAGGCTTTAATTCATGACGCCATTGACAGCCTTCCGGATAAATATAGGACGATTATGGTTTTACGGTACTTGCAGGAGCTTTCCTTACAGGAAATCAGCGATGTGCTCAATCTCCCAGTCACCACGATTAAGACAAGAGTACACAGGGGCCGGGATTTTCTGCGCAAAAAACTGGAGCACAAGCTATAGATCATGCGCATAGATTCTAGGAAAAGAGTCTGCGTAGATGTTTTTATGAAACATAATGCTCGTTGTAACGTATGTAAGATGAGCAAAGTTTCTAAGCCGGAGCATGTTATGTTGAGAAACACGGAAGAATATTAGAAAGGATTGGCTCATATGGATTGCAAACAAGCCGTCTCTTTTATGCATGACTATCTAGATGGCGACCTGTCTGAGCAGGACAAACATGAGTTGGAACAGCACTTGTTAGACTGCCCGGAATGCCGCATGCGTTTTAAAGAGCTGGAGCGGACGGATGCGATGCTTTACGGTACACGCTATCATCAAGTGCCGTGTGTATCGGATGAGCTGACATTTCGCATTATGAATGCTTTGCCACCGCATAAAAGACAGACTGCGGTGCCTATGCTGACGTGGGTGAAAAGGCATCCCGCTGTAACAGCCGCTGCCTTCTTCCTTATTGTTATATGCTCAAGCATGGCCAGCTTTTCTAGCACGGACCATCAATTGGTAGTCAAAGGAAGCCAACTGGATCAAGTCGTTATTCAGGGTGATACTGTGATTGTGCCTGAAGGGAAATCCATTGCCGGAGATCTAACAGTGCAAAATGGTGAAGCCCGTGTATACGGCGATGTGGAAGGAAATGTAACTGTAATTGATGGTTCTTATTATCAAGCGTCCACCGCTCATATTGCAGGACAGGTTAAAAGTATTGATCAAACCTTGGATTGGATTTGGTACAAGGTTACTGATTTATTCGGGGGACCCTCTTCTCCATAAAAGAAGCTTGAAATGGCAAGGACGATATCGAGCGCCTCTTTCCGCTGGAAAAGGCGTTTTTTTGTATATGAAGCTGGCGAATTGTACTGTATTTTACTGATTTTAGCGGTTCTTTTGTCACACAGCTTGCAACGTGAGCCTGATCGTTATAACCTAGATAGAGAGAGCATACTGTGTACATATTACACCCACTCACTACAGAAAATTGCGGGGGCATGCGCATGTTGGATTATTTTGCGGACCTGACTTGGAAAGAGTCCATTAAAGATATTATCGACATTTTGATCGTAACCTATATTATGTATCAGCTTATTTTACTTGTTCGCGGAACGCGTGCAGTTCAATTGTTGAAAGGGATTCTGTTTCTGGTTGTCATTTGGGCGGTTAGTACCTGGTTTGATTTGTATACCCTCAAGTGGTTGATGAACCAGATGTTCACCTTTGGTGTGGTGGCTATCTTTATTATTTTTCAGCCTGAGTTGCGTCGTGCACTAGAACAGTTGGGGCGTGGCAAACTATTTGGGCGTTCGTCTGCGGATGATGAAGAGATTAACAAGTTAATCGGAGAAATGATTAAGGCGCTGAATTATTTATCACGTAGGAAAATAGGAGCTTTGGTCGTATTTGAGCGTGAGACAGGGCTAAACGAATATACAGAGTCTGGTATCAAGACACAGGCTGTAGTCAGTTCTGAACTGCTAATTAACATCTTCATTCCTAATACACCTCTGCATGATGGTGCGGTGATTATTCAAAATAAACAGATTGCTTCTGCGGCCTGTTATTTGCCATTATCGGAAAATCCGTTCATCAGCAAGGAGCTGGGAACCCGTCACCGTGCTGCGATTGGGGTGAGTGAGGTAACGGATGCCGTAACTGTCGTGGTGTCAGAGGAAACAGGGCAAATTTCTTTGGCCATTAATGGACAGGTCGTGCGCGACATTAAGGAAGAATCCCTAATCTCCAAGCTGTATGAGGAGTTGCGGCCAACACCGTCTTTGAAGGAAAAACGCGGCTCATTCTGGAATCGGAGGGGAGGCCGTGGAAATTCATGATGGACAAATGGATTAACAATAATACGATTTCAAAGATTTTGGCGCTTGCGGTTGCTGTTCTGCTGTGGGGAATGGTCCATCTAGATACAGGTACACCTTCATCTACGCTGACCGTTTCTTATAATAATAAAGTGATTGATAATGTGGCCATTCAGGCCAGTGGTCTGGATGATTCAAAATATGTATTGTCTACCATGGATACTGACCATGTAAAGATGGAAGTTAGAGGACAGCGTTCTGTGCTGACTTCCTTTTTCGCGGATAATTATCAGGCAAAGCTAAACTTAAACGGCTTAGGAGCAGGCACTAAAACATTATCACTCGAACCGGATTTACCGGACGGGGTGGAATTGGTATCTATGACTCCTAACCGTGTTACAGTGACGATTGAGGAAAAACAAACGAAATCATTTAATGTATCTATAGTTCCTCAAGGAAATCCAGATGCGGGATTGCAGCTTGGTAAGCCTGTGATTGCTCCTCAAACCGTGAAGGTTACCTTGCCCAAAAGCCAGTTGAGTACCGTCACTGCCGTTCAGGGGGCTGTTAATACGGATGGCATCTCAGAAAAGTTTGAACAGAAGCGTGTAAAACTGAAGGCTTATAACAAAAAGGGACAGGAACTTACAGGTGCGGTCATTGAGCCATCCACTGTGTCCGTTGAAATTCCGGTAACTCAGCAGGCGAAATCTGTGCCTGTTAAGATTGTATATTCCGGAGAGTTGCCAGACGGATTGGCGCTTTCTAAAGTCAATGCAAACGTGAAAGAAGCGGCGGTGTATGCATCGCAGGATGTATTGGGCAGCCTTAGTTCTTACGTCACGGCTACATTGGATTTAAGTCAATTTACGGAAGCGGGGACCCGTGCAGTTCAAGCTAATTTGGCAGCCCCCTCAGGTTCTGATAAAATCGAGCCAGGGTCAATACAAATTCAGGTGACCGTCGTTCCTTCCAATGAAGTCACAGATACGGAACGGACGCTGTCAGGCATCCCAATCGTTTTACAAGGTGCAGGAGATGGAGCGACTGCGACTGTTACAGCGCCCGCAGGCAAGACGATGGATGTTACTGTGAAGGGCCCGCAGGATATGGTAAACAATTTAACCAATGATGATATTAGTTTGGTGGCAGATGTAAGTGGCCTCGCGGCTGGTCAACACGAGGTTACTCTGAAAGTAGGCTTGCCTAAATATATTACGCAAGCCGGAAATGCTAGCCAACTAAAGGCAACGGTCAACATTGAGAGCCCTTCTACGCCTGCTGTAACGAATCCGAACAGTGAGAATGAATCAAACCCCTCTGGTAGTGGCGAAAAGGGGCAGGAGAGGCCACAGGAGGGGCAAGGCAGTCAAAGTGGAGACTCTGACGCTAAGACCGGGGACAATGCAGCTGCGGAGGATAAAACAAATCCTCATAACGGCGCAGATTCTTCTGCGAATGGAACCTCGGAGAACAGTCAGCCATAACATGTTTTATCTGTAGTAAATAATCATGATTTATTAGACAAAAAAAGGGAGTCATTTTACATGGGGAAATATTTTGGTACAGATGGTGTACGAGGCGTTGCTAATCAGGAACTTACAGCCGAACTGGCATATAGCATTGGCCGCTGCGGCGGATATGTTTTAGCAGGTAATGTAGAGAAACCGACAGTTGTTATTGGTATGGATACACGGATATCTGGACTGATGCTGGAATCGGCTCTTGTAGCCGGTTTGCTGTCCATTGGGGCTAATGTGGTTCGTCTAGGTATTGTTTCGACACCTGGGGTGGCATATCTCACACGTCAATTGAAAGCTGACGCTGGTGTGATGATCTCAGCATCCCACAATCCAGTTGAAGACAACGGCATTAAGTTTTTTGGCGGCGACGGTTTTAAATTGACAGACGAAACGGAATTGAAAATTGAAGAGCTGATGGATGCAAAAGAAGACCAACTGCCTCGTCCGATTGGTGGCGGATTGGGAACGGTTGTTGTAGACGAGCACTCCCGCTACGATTATCTGGAGTTCTTGAAAACAACAATTAGCCATTCTTTTGAAGGGTTAAAAATTGTACTGGATTGTGCAAACGGAGCAGCTTATGAGCTGGCGCCGAAGCTTTTTGCAGAACTGGGAGCTGAGGTACATACCATCGGTGCCGAGCCAAACGGTTTGAATATCAATGATCATTGCGGATCGACTCATCCTGAGAAGTTGAAAGAGGAAGTGCGCCGCTTGAAAGCGGATATTGGTCTGGCCTTTGACGGCGATGCCGACCGTCTGATCGCGATTGATGAGAACGGGGAAGAGGTAGACGGCGACTATATTCTCTGCATTTGCGGAGATGCAATGAACCGCGCGGGAAAACTTAAGGATAGCACCATTGTATCGACAGTGATGAGTAATATCGGTTTTTATAAAGCTACTGAAAAGCTGGCACTCAAGACTGCAAAAACTGCGGTCGGGGACCGTTATGTGATGGAAGAAATGCGTCGGGGTGGATTTAATCTGGGCGGTGAGCAGTCTGGTCATGTTATTTTCCTGGATCACAATACGACAGGCGATGGCATGCTGACCGGGATTCAGCTGGTAGATACCTTGAAAGCTTCTGGCAAGAAAATGAGTGAGCTAAAATCGCTCATGAAACAGTATCCGCAAGTGCTCGTAAATGTGCGTGTGCAGGACAAACGCAATTACGAGGGGAATCCTGCTATTGCAGAAGCAATTGAGCAGGTGGAACAACAATTGGGTGATAATGGGCGTGTATTGGTCCGTGCTTCAGGCACAGAATCACTTATTCGTGTGATGGCCGAAGGCCCGGATAAGGACGAACTGGAGCAATTTGTCGGTCAGATCGTAGATGTCGTGAAGAAAGAATTAGTTTAAAATTTTGTAAACGTCGGTTGCCTGCGAAAAAGAAGCAGGCAACGGCGTTTGCGGTTATTTACTAACGATTTATGACCTTCATGGTGTAATTATGAATAAAGTGTCATTGCCAAATGATACTTAGCTGAATATAATATAGGGATGCTGTGACTCAGATAGAGAAAGTGAGGGTTGTAAGGTTCGTAATACAAGCGCCAGAGCTTGATTTTGTGCGGGGGAACTTGGTGGAGAAGCAACGGATTCAGTTGAGATAAAGTTGCTCGCAAATCGGTTCACGACAAAACAAGCTGACGAGGTGAAGGTGTTCGAAACATTCGGCGGGGACCTTCCGGTGAAGCATCAAGCCGTAAACCGGCAGCGGAAAATGAACAGGCAACTGTTTACACAACGCACCGGTAGATGCCTTTATTATTTTATAACCTAAATTATAAGATTCATTTCATGAATGTGCGGCCATCATCATTGGCGTGCGCGGTTTGGGAATTTCGTTACATTCGTGAAGAGATGCCTGTAAATTCTATAGTTATCATTGACAACTTCATAGATGAATGAACTTTATTCCGCAATCTACCGCACACGTTAGTCCTGTGATGAGTCGTCTTGTGAAATGATGATCGGGAGGATAACGAATATGTGTGGCATTGTAGGATATATTGGTAATCAGAATACACAAGAGGTATTGATTGACGGATTGAAGAAGCTGGAGTATCGCGGTTATGACTCTGCGGGTATTGCCGTGTTTACAGATTCAGGATTGCAAGTAGCTAAGGCTAAAGGTCGTCTGGCGAATCTGGAAGCTAAACTGGATGGTACGCCATTGGTAGGCCATGCAGGTATCGGACATACACGTTGGGCAACGCACGGTAAGCCTTCTGATGAAAACTCCCATCCACATTTGGATGAGAGCCAAAAGTTCTCTGTAGTTCACAACGGAATTATTGAGAACTATCTGGAGCTGAAGGAGCAGCTGATCAGCGAAGGTCATACCTTTATTTCCGAAACGGACACGGAAGTTATTTCCCATCTGGTTGCGCGTGAATATAAAGGGGATATCGTCAAAGCAGTACAAAAAGCTATTACCTTTATGCGCGGTGCTTTTGCACTGGGTGTGCTGACAGAGCATGAGCCTAATAAGCTGGTTGCTGTTCGTCAAGCTAGCCCGCTGGTTATTGGTGTGGGAGAAGGCGAGAACTTTATCGGTTCCGACATTCCGGCTATTCTGAAATATACACGCAATGTATTTATTTTGAACGATGGCGAAATGGCTGTTTTGACCAGTGATGCTGTCGAATTAATGACAATCGAAGGCCAATTTATTTCTCGGGAAATGATTCATGTCGAATGGGATGCTGTAACAGCAGAAAAAGGCGGCTATGAGCATTTCATGCTGAAAGAAATTCACGAGCAGCCTAAGGCTTATCGTGACACAATGTTGGGCCGTATCGATAAAGATACTAAAAAAGTTGTTCTTCCTGAGCTGAAGCTGACAGAAGAACAAATTAAAAATATCCGCAACATTCAAATTGTTGCGTGTGGTACAGCTTACAATGCTGGTTTGATTGGTCGTACAGTTATTGAAAGTCTGGCTCGTATACCGGTAGAAAACGATGTGGCTTCCGAATATCGTTATCGTTCACCTATCGTAACACCAGAGACATTGGTGATCGTAGTGAGCCAATCCGGTGAAACTGCTGACACGTTGGCAGCACTGCGTGAAGCACAAGCAAATGGCGCTCATGTACTGGCGATTACCAACGTAGTCGGCAGCTCCATTGCCCGTGATGCAGATGATGTGTTGGTTACACTGGCAGGACCGGAAATTGCCGTAGCCTCCACTAAAGCATATTCTTCACAGTTGATTGCGTTCTATCTGTTTGGTTTGTATCTCGCTCAAGTGCGTGGCACACAAACGGGTGAGCAAGTAGCTCATGTGCTGGCTGCTATGGAATCTCTGCCAGAGCAAGTGGAAGAGATGCTGGGTAAAGCAGATGCGATCAAAGCCTATGCTGAGCAAATTGCGAGCCACAAGCACCTGTTCTTTATTGGTCGCGGTCAGGACTATGCTGTAGTACAGGAAGGCTCCCTGAAGCTCAAGGAAATCTCCTACATTCATTCCGAGGCTTATGCTGCGGGTGAATTGAAGCATGGTACACTGGCATTGATTGAAGACGGCATTCCGGTTATCGCTTTGGTAACACAGGAATCCGTGTTGGAGAAAACCGTGAGCAACATTAAGGAAGTTAAGGCTCGTGGTGCAGATGTTCTTGCGATTACGTACGAAGAGCACGCAGTTGAGTTGCTGAAGTCCGTGGATCAGGTATTTGCCATTCCAAAGACACTTCCAATCCTGTCTGCTGCAATTTCGGTTGTATCTCTCCAACTGTTGGCTTACTACGCTTCTCTTGCACTGGGTCATGATGTTGACAAACCACGTAACCTGGCGAAAAGTGTTACCGTAGAATAAGCTTTAGTAAAATGCTAAACTAATTGTTCAGTTACATTAAAGTTGGTAACTGAACATTAATGTTGGTAACTAGGTCATAATGTTGGTAACTACGATTTAATGTTGGTAACTCAAGATTATTAAAAACTTCAAATGGAAATAGTTACGGTCAGCAATACATTTGGACTGTAACGGTATCGCTTCTAGCCACGCGGCACAAGAAGAGCAAGGTGTACGAAAGGTACATCCCTCTTTTTGTGCCGCTTTTTTTGTTCTATATTAAATTTTTATTGCCCATACTAATGCTAATCAATATTTTAGGAGGAAAATCGGATGATCAAAAAAGGACAACCACAATGGAAAATAGAGAAAAGACGATTAAAAGAAGGACGCGGAAAGGGCCATTTTGCCGATTATCAACCTTATATAAAAACTTACGATTTTTCATCAGAGGGTGTGCGGACACGTTCTTTAGGGTGGAGTTCAGGAAGGCATCATCATTTTATGTCGCGTGATGAGTATAACTATTTTCTTACTTTGGAATTTTCTGATTGTATCGTAGATATTCGCGAACAGTATCCCCTTCTACCTAAAGAGAGAACTATAGAAATCGCAAAGGAATTAAATGTTCCTCATCCAAGCGATGATAATGGAGATCCGGTTGTCATGACTACAGACTTTAATATAACTACTCTTGGAGAGCAGCATCCAGAAGATTTGCAAGATAAAATTCGTACTCTTAAGCCGACAATTGAACTAACACAAAGTACATTGCAGAAATTTGAAATTGAACGCCGTTTTTTCGAAGAGAAAGGAATAGATTGGGGAATAGTGATAGACGAGCAACAGCCCGCCAACTTAATTTTTAATTTGGACTGGATCTATGATAGTTACTATTTAAGTGCGAAACAAGGCCTGAATCCAGATAACGTAAGCTATGTTACACCCTATATTTTTGATGCAATAAACTCGAGTGAAGAATCGTTTATAAATATTTGTCTTTCGCTTGATAAAGACTTCGGTTATAAACCTGGTTCTTGTTTATTTATCGTGAAACATATGCTAACAAATAAAATATGGTCGACAGATATGTACAAAGGTAAGCTTATAAACCAAACCAACATTCAATTGCAAATTATTGAGTAGAAAAGGAGGGGAATCATTGTTCAATATCCTAGCGGATACAGTTTTAGAATGGCTAGATGAATCGGATATGACAGTATCAATTGGAAGAGTTTTATGGATATCACCCGAAGCTACTGATAGGGAGATAGTAATAATGGATATCACAGAAGAAAAAAATCTTTCGTTCCCATATTGGAAAAAACTTAGTGAAATTGAAGAAGAATTTGAAGGAGGCTGTCTCCGAAAGATAGAATTTTTGCCAGACCCTAAATTGATGGATGAAAACTTCATAAGACAATATAGCTCTAAACGTGATATGAGATGGAACACGATTCAGGAAATTGCTTTATTAGAACCAGATATATACATTCCTAAAAAAAGGGGCCCTCTAATTGAGCAACTATGCACAGATAAAAAAAAGAATAAAAAGGTGATTTACGAATTATTGAAAGAATTTTGGTTTCATGGGAAAGCAATAAATGGTCTGCTTCCGGACTATAAAAAGTCTGGTGCACGTGGGAAAAAACGAGATTACAAAAAAAAACCAGGAACTCGCCCTGAAGAAGCAAAATACGATAAGAGATTAACCGGTCTTGTTATTACTGAGGATATAAAAAAAGTTTTCCGGAAATACATTAAGAAATATTTTAACGAAAAGAATCTGGATTTTAAATCAGTTTGGAATGAAATGTTGGATAATCATTTTACCTCTGGATATTCTCGAGAGTATGGGGTTAAAGTACCTATTCCTCTTCCACCCGAACAGCGGCCGACTTTACGTCAGTTTGGCTACTTTTTAAATAAAGAATACTCCTTTAGACAGAAGAAAATCGGAAGGAAAGGAAAGCGGAAATATCAGAAGGATCATCGGCATATGGACGGAGATGAACGACAAAGAGCGTGGGGACCTGGTACTGTGTATGAGGTTGATTCTACCCCTTGTGATGTTTACATTGTGCACTCAGTGAATCGCGAACAGGTTATCGGCACCCCTATTCTTTATATAATTGCTGACGCATTCAGTTCAGTAATTACAGGGTTCTATGGTTGGCTAAAATCAGCCTCCTATATGGGAGCAGCAATGGGCTTTGAGAATGCAACAACTAATAAAGTAGATTTTTGTAAAGAGTTTGGAATTACCATTTCAGAGGAGGATTGGCCAAGCCAAGGTCTCCCCAGAATACTTACTGCTGACGGTGGAGAACTCTCAGGCTATAACGCTGAAAATATGGTAGCGCTCGACACAAGTGTGGAAATTCTTCCTTCGTATAGACCTGAACTAAAAGGGATTATTGAACGATTTATGAGTACGATGAACAGGGAAGTGAGAAAGTATTTCCCAGGGGGACGTGTGAAGCAGGTCCGTGAGCGTGGCGATAAGGATTATCGTGTAGAGGCTGTTGCAACATTAGAATCTTTTTTCAAGTTTATAATTCAATGTATTCTAGAGCATAACAATAGCATTGTGAGTGAGGAGTTCGTAGTCGATCCATTGATGTATCAAGCTGGCATAGAACTGACTCCCAATCAAATCTGGAAATGGGGAGTTGCAAATCGTACTTCTGCTTTGCATGATAAACCGAGAGATTTGATTCGAATGAATCTGTTACCAAGAGATACTGCAACGGTCACTCAGCATGGAATTAAATATGGAAAATTGAGATACACCTGTAAGCAGGGGAGTGACGAGGGATGGTTTGAAGAGGGATATTTGGACGACTCAAAAACAGTGCATATTTCATTCGATCCTCGAATTTGTGGTGGTATCTTTGTAAGGCGTCAAAATGGTGAATTTATTTTTTGCCATCTGACAAGAAAGTATGAAAAGTATAAGCACTTTTCCTTTGATGAAGTGAAAAAGATTTTAGATATGCCAGTAGACCAAAAGAAGGAATACAAAGAGGAACAGCATCAATTACAAACTAAATCAAGAGCTATTAAAAAAAGTATCGTAGCAGAAGAAATAGCTGAGACAAATGCGATGCTCCCAATGGGAGTAAGCAAAAGTAACCGAGTTAAAAACATGTCGGCATCGAATCAAG
Source organism: Paenibacillus sp. cl130 (assembly GCF_900116035.1). Classification (NCBI taxonomy): domain Bacteria; kingdom Bacillati; phylum Bacillota; class Bacilli; order Caryophanales; family Paenibacillaceae; genus Paenibacillus; species Paenibacillus sp. cl130. The sequence goes on along the minus strand of NZ_FOYG01000017.1, from coordinate 12,965 downwards.
ATGAACGTAACAATTGGGCAAAAGAACATTCCTGGTTAGCTGAAGATATCAAAGGAGCTTATATTGATAGCTCAGAAGAGAGTGGAGTAGAAAATTCTCTGGTGAATTCTTCACAAGAAACAGATGAAGACGCCATGAACGAGTTTTTAGACTTTACACAAAAAAAGTGGGGTGACATGAAATGACAGAGCAAATTACAGGAGCATTTTTGAGAGGATATGCATGTACGGCAGAATACAGAGATGACGAAGTAATTGAAGAGTACAAAAACAACCCGCTTATCGAAGCATTTCCAAAGCGAATTGATAAATCTGAATTATTGGAAAGGATCTTCAGAACACCGTACTATAACAACAATCATCGAAAGCTTGATCTTGAGGATAGACTCGAGTTAATTGATCAAATTTATGATGAGTTTATGCAGCCATTGCCTTCACATATTGATCTGCACCGAGCTATCTATTCGATGATACGACGCGGCTACAAAGGGAGAAATCCCTTGAGCCCATCCTATACAAGGCAGTTCGCTATTGGTCATGAAAAGATTTGGAAAGCTGGAATTGATAGTGAAGGACGTAATTTAGCAGGTATCTCACCTACCTCATCCACATTTTCGCTTGTAGGACTTAGTGGAATGGGGAAAACGAGATCTGTTGAAAACATACTTTTGCAATACCCACAAGTAATTAGACACGAAACATATAAAAGCGAACCGTTTATTAGAACGCAACTTGTCTGGCTTAAGATAGAATGTCCATCAAGTAAATCCCTTAAGTCACTATGTAACAACTTTTATATGGCTATTGATCGTATTTTAGGTACTAATTATTACGCTCAGTACTCTCGTTCAAGAGAAGATACGTTTGATAAACTAGCAGCTACAATGTCTCATGTAGCTTCTTTGGTTAATTTGGGTTTATTGGTGATTGATGAGATTCAGCGGGTAAATAAAGGGACGTCAGGCGGTGAGAACCGGATGATCGAATTTATCGCTGAGCTGACTAACACTTTCGGTGTACCCATCATTATTGTGGGCACGTTTAAAGCGATGTATTTATATAAGAAATCTTTAGCAAATATTAGAAGAGCAATCCCGGTAACCTATATGGAACATATCATTGACCGCATGGACAATAAGCAACAATGGAATTTATTTTTAGGTAGTTTATGGAATCTCCAATACACTAAAACTGATACGAAGTTAACTAAGGAACTTAGCGATACAATGTATTTTGAAACACAAGGAGTACTAGATATTACCGTAAAGCTATATATGCATATCCAGTCACATGCGATTATAAAAGGAGGGGATGAACGAATTACACCAGCAATGATTCGGGAAGTAGCACGGAAAAGCCTTCAACTCCTTCAACCTTTGTTTGGTAAGTTTCGCCGAGGCGATACCAGTGCAACTGAAGAAGAGTTTGAAGATATAAAGCCAAAATGGCTTGAACTAAATGATTATTTAAAACAGGCGGACCATCGTGTTGAAGTAACCGGTGCTCTATCTAATGAACACAAGAGGGCTCTCCAACAAAAAGATGAACAAAAAATCATCAAGAAACTTTTTGATCACGCTGTACAAAATGGCTTAGAACCATTGAAGGCTGAACAGGCTACAAATTCTGTTTACCAAGCGAGTCAAGGGATGGGGAATCTAAAGGCTTTGATGGAAACACTGAACAAGCAGGTGGATGAATCTAAAGCAGTAGTTGAACAAAAAAAAAATATTTCAAGTCTACCGAAGCAGAGAGCCACAAAAAAGATAAAACCTATGCTACATCCAAAAGACATTAGAAGTATTGTACTTGAAGGCGAAAAGGCAGGAAAAACTATAGACGAAGCTTTGAAGGAGGCCGGCTATATCAAGCCGTATGATGAGTTTATATGATGAATCGTAGAATTATTAGGGAAAGGATGAGAGACAATCAAACTTAATTACTTCCCAACATGTTATCCTGATGAAGATATTCGAAGTATATCATATCGTTATCACCTCCACTCGGGTAACCGTACTGTTAAACAATCAACAATCGATTTATTTGAGCTAACCCATCGACAATGTATTATTCCAAAGAATATTTCTATTCTGTTTGAAAGATTACCCCAAAATTCTCAATGGTCTAGTATAGAGTTTCTCCAAAGACATTCATTCTATCCGATATTCAGGCCCTTTCTTAATGATAAACATAGAGAAACCATTGAGATATCATTCACCGATCCTCAATCAAATAATGGAAGCATTAATTTAAATTTTTCAACTCTAAATAACAATCTAATAACAGCTAATGTTAGATATTGTCCTACATGCTTGTTAGAGGATTATGAAAGATTTGGTGAATGCTACGTTCATCGACTCCATCAAATTATAGATTTAGATGTTTGTCATAAGCATCATACCGCTCTTACAATTTTTTGTCCGCAATGTTTCGCATTATTGTCAGATCCTAAACATGATATTTTGTTGGCAACTCCATATTGCGAGCAAAATCATTTAATAACTAAAGAGTCACTTCCTGATGTAGACTCCCTTGAGCTAAAGTTAGCTTTACTTAAGGATTATGAATTTCTATTGACTTATGTAAATGACAAAGTATGTAATGATATCAGAGATATTCTGAAAGCTACAATGATTCAAAGGATTCCCAACTTTCGGAATGGATTAGTTAGCAAGAAGAAATTTATTGAGGAATTTTCAAAGTGTATTTCTATAGAGATGCAGAATCATTTTCAGATTTCTAAAGAATTAATGATGGAGAAGCCTATTTTTCGTCGTCTGCTTAAAGCAAATTTGTTCTTGCTACATCCAAATCTTTTTATGTTAATGGTACATTTTTTGGCTGGTTCAATGGAAACTTTTTTTAGTATTTCACATGATTATTCTGAATCGGGATTGTTACGGAGTGGTCCGTGGGAGTGTTTGAACAAAATATGCCCACATTACCAAGAGCGGGTTATAACGGAATATAAACCATTTGTTCAATCATACAAATACATTAAATTTGGTGCTTTTACATGTGATTTATGTGGATTTACTTATAGTTTAGGTTGGGATACCCGTTATCAAAAGATAGTAAGATTCCGTGTAAGAGACAGGGGAATGATGTGGAAAAAAATAGTACTGGGTCATTTTCACTCTGGCTTGCCTCTTTATAAGATAGCAAATATAGTAGGTGCCTATCCAGCTGCAGTTCAAAAGGCCATAGCAGAAATGAATACTAAATCTATATCTAAAAATGAAATCTTGAATGAAGTTAATGTAACCCGGCTACAAGTTGGTGCTACTCTGGAGGTTCATGAAAGAATTGCTTATCACCGAGAAAGATTACTTCATAAGTTAGAACAAAATCCGAACTTAACTCGTACTGATGTGAAGGATTGGTCTACAATTAGTTGGTTAAGAGCTCACGATAGGGATTGGTATGATCAAGTGCTTCCCATAAAGCGAAAACCTGAAGTATTCGATTATGATGAACTAGATAATTTACTAGTATTAAAGATTCAAGAAGCAGTAAAAAAAGTGAATAATTCGAAACCAAATCGTCGTATTTTGAAGGATACAATAATTAACATGCTAGATCAGAAAGACCAGAACAGGTTAAGAATCAAAAAACAAAAGTTACCCAAATCATGGAGTACCCTTGAATTAAATGTAGAGAACTTGGAAGAGTACTTGATACGGAAACTACCTAACCTCGTTCTGAGTTTACAAAGATACGGAATCAAAAAAATCACATGGTTTAGTATAGAAGCAAGATTTAAACTATACAAAAATGCTTCCGATAGAGTGAAGGAGGAGTTTGAAAAATTAGTTATTGGTATCAATCAAGGTTAAGCTATATCAGGTTTACATTAATATTTAGATGGGAAAAATAATAATATTGAATCCTTCGCCACACAGTATTGGAGTGAAGAAAATGATATTTTTCCCATCTTTATATCAAGATGAATTGCTGTTCAGTGCATTAGCCAGATATCATAGATTGTCTGGTAACATAAATGTGAAGCGAACAATGAATGAGTTATTTAGCGATGCCTCTGTATGCGCAGCTCCGATGTTCACCTCTAACCTTGAAAAGCTATGGGAGAATTTAGATAAATCTATATATTACGATCCGGATATCTTAATAGCGAAACATACAATACTTCCGTATTACGCGCCTTTTCTTCCTCTAGAGAGATTTGAAACACTGAAAAAAACTCTGCGTGTGGGAAATGGTTCGAGTGTTTACATGAAATTAGGTAAGGCGGCGTCCTCTCTTAAAAGTCCTCAATTTCTACGTTATTGTCCCGATTGCTATGAAGAAGAGCGAGGAAGTCTAGGAGTAGCATACTGGCACAGAACGCATCAGATTGAGGGTGTGCAAGTTTGTCATGTTCACTACTGTGAGCTTATGGATTCTTCCATACCTATTGCTCAAAGAAAAAACAAACATGCTTTCTATCTTCTCGAAAAAGATGCTGTTAATGCGGAGGTTTTACGTAATGTGAGCATCCAAAATTTAGATGTCTCAATATTTATATCGAAACAAACAAACTATTTATTAAATCATGATTTAATGCCAATTGGCCTTGAACAGTTGCATAGTTTTTATAAAAATGAACTTCTGAAAAGAGATCTAGTTACAGCACTAGGGGATGTAAGAATTAATGAACTAAAAACGCAATTCAATGCTTATTATGGGAGGGAATTACTCCAGAGCATGAATAGTTACATCGACTCTGAAGAAAACCATTCGTGGCTACATAAACTCTGCAGAACGCCTCGTGTCACATGTCATCCCCTTAGACATATGTTACTCCTTCATTTCCTTGGTAAAGAAATTATTGATATCTATGGAAATCATAATTCTACATCCCATCCATTTGGCTCAGGGCCTTGGATATGTTTAAACAAGGTGGCCAATCACTATAAACAACCGGTTATATCTGAGTGTTTGATAACTAGATGTTCGGATACTGGAAAACCAGTGGGTACATTTTCGTGTGAATGTGGATTCGTCTATTCTAGAAGAGGTCCTGATAGGTCAGATGCTGATAATTATCGAATAGGCAGGATTAAATCATTTGGAAAGGTATGGAGGGATAAACTGCACGAGCTTAAACTAACCAATCTGCCTCTTAGACAAAAAGCTAAAATTCTTGGTGTAGATCCTAAAACAGTGAAAAATCAAATAGAGACCTGCCAATTAACAATAAAAGCAAGTGCGGGGGAAGCAATAAAAGAGAAATACCGTTTGGATTGGAGAGATTTACTTAGTACATACAGTGATGAAAAAATAGTGAATCTTCGCTTTAAAAGACCAGACGTCTACAGATGGCTATACAGCAATGACAGAGAATGGTTACTACAATACAATTTGGACCGAAAAACTAAGGCAGGTACTTTTGTTTCAAGGGTGAATTGGGTCGAGCGAGATTTAGAATTAGCATCGGAAGTAGAGAAAGTTTGCTCTGAGATTATGACTAATACAACCCAAACAATAAGAATTACAACAAATGAAATCGGGCGAAGATTATATAAACTCCCTCTTCTTTCTAACCGATTGCAACAACTACCAAAAACTCAGATGATTCTTGAGAGGTTCAATGAATCAGTCGGTGATTTTCAGATACGCCGCATTAAAAACAATGTTCGATTAATACACAAAAGAGTAGGAATTCCAAAATATTGGCAAGTAAAAAGGATCTCAGGATTAAGGAAAGAAGTATGGATGAAGTATGAGAAACAAATTGAACAGGAAATCCGATCTGTTATTGAAGAAGAGTATCTTTAGGTTCTTAGAGCTATTGCTTAAAGTGATAAACGAAACTAAGAAAAATTAAGGGTTTTGTTTTATAAGGATATTTATATAAGTTAGTGATAAATAGTACCTGGATATAAAGAGCTTCTACCGAATGAGTACTATACGTTAGCAGTATTATTTATCCAAATGTGGAGACAATGATTTATTAAAACACTGTGTTTTTCAGAGAGGTTGTCAACCAAATGAATGATGAAGATTTTTATAAGTTACATTTACAATTACTCAGCATTTATGAAAAACAAACAGTGCTCCGGAGCTTACCAGAAGAAAACTGATTATTATAAGAAGCAACTATCCATGTTTGCTGAAAACAATGTTCAAAGGGTTTTCGTATTAAACCAATTATTAAAGATTCATGAGAAAAATCGGGAAGCCTTCGTAAGTAGTTGCGCGGATCGATACTTTTTAAGGGATATATCTGTAGATGCTGAATCCGGTATATAAGGCTGAGATTTATACTCTATAATTAGAGGAGGGTTAAGGTTTGTAAATAGGTAGTTACTACACGACTTCCTAAGGGTGTAGCAATTTATAGCAACTAGTGATCTCTTGCTTATTCAAATTCCTGAAGTTTAAAATGTACCATGTCCAAACTAATAAAAATTATGGGGAGAGATCAAATGTTATTTGAGATTACTGATGAAATGGAAAAGAAGATAAAGGAATGGGATTCATGTAAACCGATTGATGTAGCGGGAGCAAAGTTTTCCTATATATTCACTCCAACTAGTCTTGGCACAGTTATTTATGTTCAATGCGATATCTGTAATAGAGAATTGAATCTAACAGAAGGCTGGGATTGAAAGATCAATTTCTAATCTCCGCTGAGAGGCTGTGTAGATAAATTTAGGTGTTCTTTTCAGTAGGGGGCTGCCAAGATTTTTGTGTAAACTCTTATTGAGTGAATCCCCCAGTGGGAGATTTCGTGTTTCTAATGAAGGTGGTCGCCGACTCGTTCCGGGAAGAAAACGGAGAGGCTGTAGCAACATCACAAGGTCTGTTACGTTTTCTTTTTGGTTATACTGATAATGGAAATAGAAGGAGGGGATTGAGATTAATAATGAAGAAATATACAACTTACATATTAAGCTTCTTGATGTTTATGAGAAAAACCAAAAGCATCGCCATCCATATCAAAAGGAGATTAACTTCTATAATCGACAACTCGGATTTTTTTGTGAAAATATTGTCCAAAAGATTTTTGTTTTAAATCAACTTATAAAAATATATGAAAAAAATAGAGAATTTCAAATTAAAGAATGCTCAAAGGGTTATTATGCCAAGATTCATGTGTGACAGTTGGATATCCACATATTAAACTTAATGCAAAAAATACTGGAGCACACTCTTTTAGGGTCGAAGTAAAGCACGACAGTAAGAATACGGTTATTTTTAATGCAAGTGTTGCAGCAGACGCAACAGTAGAACTTGTAAATAATGATAGTATGCCACTTGTTCCTTCAGGCGCTTATACAGTGACTATTTACGGTGGGACAGGTCTACCAAAAGGACAAGTTCTTCTTACACAGTCAAACGCACCATATTGAAGAGGCAGAATTTGTTCCGATCAAAAGTCGAGTTGTCGAGGGACAAGAACATGTCCCATTGAATGTCGCTATTTTAGCGGCTTTTTTATTTTATCGGTACAAGTTTTTGTCCCGAGCGAAGGACAAGAACTTGTACCGATTGCCAAATCAATACTATACGTAAAAGCCCCTTGATTACATGCATTGTTATGAATTATGTATTAGATTCAATCTGTACAGCAAGTGAAGACAATTAGTATCCTCAAAACCTTCGCTTTTTTACAGCTATCCTATAAATCACACCAGCTGCTGAGTGGATCTGAAAATAGGGGTAAATAAGAATATTATTACAAAAAATTTTGGGAATATCTGTTGACAACTATGGTGTTAATTTGTATATTGGTATTAATTTCATATCGCATCAGATTCAGAACGCTGCGCGGGCCGTAGCAATATGTTCTGTAAGTCTACTTCGAACAGACTTTGATGGCCGGATCTTTTTTAGGGGCATAGTCTGTGTTTTCAGACTGTGCCCTTTCCGTTTTCATTAAGTATCATCGAAGGTGCTCCGTGAAAATATTGTTAAGGAGGTTTTATGGTGAAAGTTAATTCTTTTGAACTTACTTTAGAACGTGTCAAAGAATTGCTTATTAAGCAAGCAAGTGCACCTATTATCGCAATCGCTGGACCATCGGGCAGTACGAAGTCGACGACATTAGCTGAAATTTTATTGGATGAATTTAAGAAGCTTCTCTCTCAAAACATCGGAAGCAAGCAGACAAGTTTATTCGATACCCTCTTGATGTTGAACTCCGATATTGAAGACGGAAAAGTCATCATCCAGATTAAAACAAAATCTGCGGACCGGATAACATATAAACATCAGATAGAGTTTGCCTTCGGTGCTTACCTATACGATAACAGAGATGATTTGGATGAACTGGAATTCGATGAAACAGTAATTAAACAAGTACTAAACCCAACGAACAGAGCTTATCATTTCTATGAGCACGTAGATAAGCAAACAAGGGAAAAGACATCTGCTGAATATCCTTGTCCAACAGTGCGACAACTTCAAGATGTTCTCCTTGAACTGTTTGAGCAGATTTCACCGGATCTCGTAGATCGTGTTCGCCAAAGAGAGAAAGAAGCTAAAACTGTCACGCCAAGGCCAAAAAAAGAACGTCTCTACCAGCTTGAAATCAGCAATCAGCTTGAACAACATCCTACACTACTAAAGAGGTATTATGATTGGTTTGATCAACTACATCAGTATGTTTTGAATCAAATCAAATCAATTTGTCAAGAGATTGAACCGGGGAACTACATTTTCGTTGGAGAAGTCAATCAAAATGAAGTGCAGGAATTGGTAAAGCAAGCTTACAACAAACAAAGTCCATATTCAATCGCAGTTGAGCAATTCGCCTTTATGGTACAGCCTAGTATGGAATTTAGTAAGCTTTACAGGGAAGCCTATAGGAAACACCAGTATGAGAATAAAGTTTTACGTCTCAATTTATTGGATACACCAGGCCTTACCCAAGTTTCAGAAGATAAATCAGATATTCAAGATGCATTAGACCGTGTACTGAGTATGAACTTCAATGCTTTGATGTTCCTCTGCGGTAGTAGCAGATCTACAACGGAATTCATGGTTTCTCAAGAGTTACTCATCAGTTCTAAGAAGAAACTTGATAAACGACCATTATTATTCGTTCGCACGAAAGCGGATACTGTGATTGACGCCGCACTTCGAGATAAATCCCGGGCTATTAGCGGTTCTGGACAACTAACTCCAGACTTCATCAAAAGAGAAGCTGAAGATGCGTACCATGTACTTATTAAAGAGGTTGCCTTAGACAATAAATTGTTTGCAAAAGAAGGTATAACGCCAAGTATCACTGGTAGGCACGTTGACTTTTTATGTATGGAGCTTGATCGACTAGGCACAATTAATGATCATCTGAGTGAAAAAATCACAACCGATAAACTGTATCATCTGTTAATTGACTTATCCCTAACTGTTCACAATATGTATTCGCCCGCACCTAAAGAGGGCGTTAAACATTGCGTTCGAAGTACACGGGGCGATCAGCCGGCTATGCAGGTCAGCATGAATGGGTATATGAATATGATAACAGATCAATTCGCTCAGAAGATGGTCGAGCTAAATGAGAGGAATAAAAATTCTTACCTCAAATATATAGACACAAAGTATGCCTTCCACGGTAGATCGGTTAGTACCTATGTCTGGAAGCATAGGTATGGTATCGGCCATACAACTAACGCGAGTGTTTACGAAAACTTTCATCTCCATATCTGCAGTATGATCGAGCGGTGGGTGAATGAGTTTTTCTCGGATTGGAAGACTAATTTTGATATTGATTTCTCTAATCTTAATCCGATTCAGGGTTCTGGCCAAGCTGTCATTAATGAAGCGCCGAGTGCCTTAACACAGCAATTTATTATGCACAGACACCAAATTGTACGGTCGATTGCTAAGTCATTCAGTTATGATTTGCTAAAAGTATCCTTCGAGAAGTGTTATTTGTATACTTCATATGATAGTGGATTTAGAAAAAACATGAGTGTTTTCAACGAGACATACAGTAACTTAGAATACTGGCAGAAAGGGCTCGAAAAGTTATTGAAAATTGAACTCGAAGCATTACTCGCCAAGATGTATCTTTACGAATAATTGTATTTGGAGAGAACTAGTTATTTTCTGAATTTTTAAGTTGCACTATGAAGTATCGCAGCAGTGGACAGAAGAGAGAAACGGCCAGTTAGCCTTTGTCGTAGCAAAGAAGAAAATCTATTGCCGCGCGCGGTGTTGTGCTGAATGACGGGTGTGGGCTTTTTTGTAAGCGACATCCCGCACAGTACAAATGGCCGACCCATCTGTTCATTCTGGAGGCTTTGCCTCTAACGGCTGTGGGGAAAGTATACAAAAAGTGGTTGCGAAAGCAACTAACTTCTTTACGCTAACGATGAACGATAGCACCATAACCATGACAGCAGCCGGCCACATGATTGGTTGCTGTTGTTCGTTAAAGTAATGGCTGATTACTACCGATTAGCTGTTATAGTTAAAGTGAATATACTCTAGGAGGTTAGGACAACGCTTGGTCTACCAAATTTTCAAGAAAAGGATTTGCAGAATAGGTCAAGGAAGTTTGCCTAATAAGGAGGAAAGTTATGCAAAAAGTTTATAACTTATTTTTAGATACGATAAAGGAATTTTCAGTTTGCGAATATACTTTTGTAAAAGTTGATAATTATGAAGAGGTTAAAAATAACAGTTATCAGCGCCAAGGAGTCATTGAACATGAGAGGTTCGACAAAAAAGGGTATTTCAATACTATAGAAGAAGTTCCTGAGAGAATAGGCGAGCATGTGAATACCTTTAATGTATTAAATAAGAGTGAAGAATTGGGTAGTTTATTTTATGAGGATGGAACGAGAATTAATGACATTGTGCTATTGATGAGATTTTTCGTAGGTGATTATATCTGCTTAGAGTATGAAACATTGGAAGCTTGGAATAAATATTCAGGAGATCAATTAGAACAAAAAAGATTATTTAATGCCGTTATCTCTAAGATAGAGTATATTTTGTATACCATTAGTCCTCAACATATAAAAGATAATAAGCTTGATAAGCTAATATTTCTTTATATTGAGATCCAGAAGAATGCATATCTTGATACGAAAATTGCGCTATTGGGGCCAATCATAAATATTCTCATCGACTTGAATGCTTCTAGCGTTACCAATGATGAAGATATGAAGAAGATAGAAATGCTGAATAATTTAAAAATCAGAGTTAATCAAGACACTAACTATTCATCAGAAGAGAAAGATTCAATTTCTATTGGAATAACTAAGTTATCAGATATTCTTAGGTCTGGCTTTACCGATAAAACTATTCACTTTTTAAAACATCATGAGTGTTTATCGAGTTTACATGAAATTGATAATTTTGATAAAAAAGTTCTAAGTTATGCTCAGCTCATTAATTCTCTTAGAAATGGAGTTTTACACTCAGGTAACCTTCGTGCTTCTGGTATTGAAAGGAGGTTTAGAACTGCTAAACTGCCTTCAGACGATTCCACATTCACTTCAAAAGTGCGAGTTTTCCAAATTGCTCAGATAATTGTAATCAACTCTATACTTAGATTGTTGGGTATCGAAGATTATCATACGAAAATACAAGATTTATCAACAGTTAAAGAGTATTTTCTTGTTGGCACTTTCAGGGGGCATTAAAAAAACTATAATTGAACTCCTCGATACGATTTTAATTATCTCACATCACACGAGTTCGTATTCGTTGGGGTTCATCTCACTTAGAACACGGAAGCTGGAAACCTTTCAGTGGTGGGAAATTTTTAAAGAATGGTCAAAAGAGCAGCGGCGCGCTGTTGCTCTATTTGGGTTTACCAAGGAAATTGTTCAAAATTATTTCTATCGCTTTGGCTAAATATTGTATTTTTTTCTTGAATTTATAGGTAACCTGTAAATCTTGATCCACACAATAAGTTAATCCGCAATTATCCGCACAAGTGATTTCTTCTTTTTTGGAGTAATAATTCAAACTTGAATCTAAATACAAGACAGGTGTAATTGTACCGCATTTTCGATTAAGATATTGAATCAGGTTACAATTATCACATCTTCCATTGTATATATTAAGATACTTTCCTTGATTTGTGATGACATTCGCAAACGAAAAATAATCAACATGTCCATTTTCTTGCTTACCAATACATAATTTAGTTTCCCAAAATAGGTTGATTAACGTGATTTCAACATTCGAGTAATGAAAGTATCATAAAACTAAAAGGAGTAACTTGGATTGTCAACACTAAACTAGACAACCTTTTTGTGGTGTCTCTGTTTGAATTCAACCGGACTCAAGTATTCTAGAGAACCATGAATCCGAATATGGTTAAACCAGTGCACATAGTCATGTAATTCTGTGGTTAGCTCAGCTAGACTTTCAAAATGACGTTTCTTCACAAACTCCGTTTTGAAAATTTTAAAAGTGGCCTCCGCAACGGCATTGTCATAGGGACAGCCTCTCATACTCAAAGAACGCTCAATCTGAAAAGCCTCCAGCGCATCGTCGATGAGCTTATTCTTGAATTCATTTCCTCGGTCGGTGTGGAAGAGCTGAATGTCATTCAGGTTGCCCTTAATTGAGGCCAAAGCACGGTAAACCAGCTTGGCATCCTTGTGTGGTCCCGCACTGTAGCCGATAATTTCGCGGTTAAACAGATCCACAAAGAAGCATACGTAATTCCAATATGAACCCACTCTAACGTACGTCAGATCGCTTACGACGACAGATAACGCCTGCTCTTGTTCAAATTTCCGGTTCAATACATTCGCTTGCTTGGCTTCATTGTATCTCGTGGAATGAGGCTTGTACTGAGCGACCGTATACGACGAAACCAGCCCATATTCCTTCATGATTCGTCCAATTCTCCGCCTGGATACCGTAAAGCCTTGTTGGTGCAGCTCTTTTTTTATCTTACGCGTACCATAGTTTTGACGACTCCTTTGAAAAATGTCTACAATAATAGAGGAAATTTCATCCTCGGATGGAACTTCGACTTTGCATTCTTCA
>NZ_FOYG01000007.1:0-372721 GCF_900116035.1 Paenibacillus sp. cl130 | reverse complement strand
TGAGGGAAACCGTGGAGGTTCGAGTCCTCTCACCGGCATCTATTTCGGGATGTAGCTCAGCTTGGTAGAGCACCTGGTTTGGGACCAGGGGGTCGCATGTTCAAATCGTGTCATCCCGATTCAAAAGGAAAGTCGCTGGAAGCAGCGGCTTTTTTGTTATATTCATATCTTTTTGTATAAATCAGTAATCGTCAGGTCACACTAACACAAAAAGTGGGACGGAAGGGATTACTGTGAAGCGATTAAGTTGGAAAAAACAGATGAAACGGCGCTGGAAACAGTGGAGAAGAACAGTGTGGGCTTGTAGCATTTTTGGTGCGGCTTGTTTGCTGGCAGGGTTGGGTATTCTGTTTTCGAATTATTTGCAGGCTATGTTGTCACAGCCACTCGCTACTACCGTCATGGCTGAGGAGAGCATGGAGGAGGCTTCACATCTGAGCCCAACTGAAGATCACTCCTCACAGATGCAACTATTGCAAAGTATTCGTGCTTCCGGTATAAGCAGGAAGACCCGTCTATTAACCACCTACGTGTGTGGTACGGAAACACTTTCCTTGGGAACACTAAGTTCACAGCAGCTAGAGACCTTACTGAAGCAACATCCCGATTGGAAGGGGCGACTTAATACCAAAGGAGAGGTGTGGCTGGAGCGCAGGGTGGAAGACTTGTCAGAGTCATGCAAAGAGCGTGGATACATGGGTTTGAGCACTGACGGCCAGCTTACATTGTATGAAGGGCTACCTAAAAGAGAAAAAGTTATCCGCACTTTTTTTCAATTGGATGTGGGTTCCATGGAGACGGCCTTGCCAGAAGGGGTGTATAAACAACTTCAGCAGGGGATCCGTGTACAGGATATAAATGAGTATAACAGTGTAATCTCCACTTTTAGTGACTTTGCCGTGGAGCGAACACAAAGGGTATTAAAGCAGCACTATTGATTACAACTACGGAGACGTTAGGCATTGCCCATGAGGTGAGGCTTGAAGCGTCTCTTTTTATGTTTTTACTCACGTTTAAATTTTTTCCTCTATTAGATACAAAGTTTTGTTATAATGAAAAGAACGACACATATGTTCGCTTTATATGGTATTTGGCCATGATTATATTAAGGATAACGTCTGGTTATTGTTTAGTTACGCCATGTTTGAGCGATAGGGGAGAGATTTTTTTGCGTTTTTTAGGAATTGATCCGGGCATTGCCATTGTGGGCTTCGGATTTGTAGACAAGATTGGCAGCAAGGTGGTTCCTGTACAGTATGGCTGCATCCAGACGGAGGCCCATACACCGGAAGAAGAAAGGCTGCTTCATGTGTATGAAGGCATGTTGCAATTAATAGATAAATATAAGCCTGATGCGGTAGCACTGGAAAAGCTCTTTTTTAATCGCAACGTTACAACCGCTATGTCTGTAAGTCAGGCACGTGGGGTGCTGGTACTAGCTGCAAAACAACGTAATTTGCCTATAGGTGAATACACGCCGATGCAGGTAAAGCAGGCTATTGTAGGGTATGGTAAGGCTGAGAAGAAACAGGTACAAGAAATGGTTAGAATGTTTCTAAAGCTTCAAGCTGTGCCCAAACCGGACGATGTAGCGGATGCTTTGGCGGTGGCTATTTGTCATGCGCACTCCTATGGACTAAATTCAAAATTAAATGAGGTATTGCGAAAATGATAGATTTCTTGCGTGGTTCTGTGGCCCATTTGGAAAATGAATATGTCGTTTTAGATGTGCAGGGTGTAGGGTACCGGGTATTTTGTCCGAATCCTTACGCGTTCGCCAAAACTGAAGGTTCAGTGGTCATTTACATTCACCATCATGTAAGGGAAGATGCTATTTTACTGTTCGGTTTTGCGACTCGTGAGGAGCAGCAGCTGTTCCGTAAACTGATTGATGTATCTGGTATTGGACCGCGTGTTGCGCTTGGTATTTTAGGAGGCGGTACGCCTGCTCATGTGGTAACGGCGATTTATCAGGAGAATATCACATTTCTCACCAAGTTACCGGGGATCGGTAAAAAAACGGCACAACGTATGATTCTGGATTTGAAAGATAAGCTCGACGGTATTGGCTCGTTGGGGATGGCAACCGGATTGTTTGCTGAGCCTGTCGTAGAAGAAGGCGAAGGTTCATATTGGGGCGAGGCCCGTGAGGCGCTCAAGGCGCTGGGTTACACTGATGCTGAGTTGGATAAGGTATGGAGCAGAATGAAGAAAGATGCGAAACCTGATGAATCTGCTGATATTTTGATGAAGCGGGCTTTGCAACTGTTGTTTGCCGGATAGGACGCTGATGTCCGTTAGCAAATGTCTGGTGAAAAGAGGAGCGATGGAATATGGATGACCGGATTATTTCCGCCAATTTGATGATGGAAGACCAGACGGCGGAGCTAAGCCTTCGCCCCCGTTATCTAAATGAATATATCGGGCAAAATCAGGTTAAGGAAAATCTGAAAGTATATATTGAAGCGGCCAAAATGCGTAAAGAAGCGTTGGACCATGTACTGTTGTACGGACCGCCGGGGTTGGGTAAAACAACTCTTGCTAACATTATCGCCAATGAGTTGGGGGTTAATCTGCGTACAACTTCAGGTCCTGCAATTGAAAGACCGGGAGATTTGGCAGCATTGCTGACCAATCTTCAAGAGGGTGATGTTTTGTTCATTGATGAGATTCATCGCCTTCATCGTACGGTGGAAGAAGTCATGTATCCTGCAATGGAGGATTTTGCGCTGGACATTATGATTGGTAAAGGCCCGAGTGCACGCTCGGTCCGTCTGGATTTGCCACCCTTTACCCTTATAGGGGCCACTACGCGCGCTGGGCTGCTCTCTGCGCCATTGCGTGATCGGTTTGGTGTTATTAGTCGATTAGAGTTTTATACGACAGACGAGCTGGCTTACATCGTGTCCAGGAACGCGGATATTATGGAGATTGAAATTGTCGGGGATGCGGCAGAGGAAATCGCATTGCGTTCACGGGGGACACCGCGTATTGCCAACCGACTGTTAAAAAGGGTGCGTGATTTTGCCCAGGTTGCCGGAGACGGTATTATTCATTCTGAGTTAGCTGCAGAGGCGCTAAAGAGGCTTCAAATAGATCCACTCGGGCTTGATGAAATTGATCATAAAATGCTTAAGGCCATGATTCATTCATTCCGAGGCGGACCTGTAGGATTGGACACAATTGCTGCAACTATTGGTGAAGAGAGTCAGACAATTGAGGATGTGTATGAACCCTATTTGTTACAAATTGGCCTTTTACAAAGAACACCTCGGGGACGAACAGTGACTCCGGCGGCATATGCCCACCTTGGAATCCCAATGCCAACGGATCCACGGTGATTAGGAAACATGATGCACTTTTAAAAAAATCATTGCATGGTTATACGCAAGTATGGTGAATACGATATCGGCTGACGGGTGATTAAGGGAAGTGAGAGTGTAAGTAAGATTCGAGCGGGTTCATATTTTGGTTTATTCCGCCGATGTATTTAAAGGGACAGACAAGGGTCGAGATCCCGATAAATTACGCAATATAAGTGCTAGACAGCTAGATTGGGGGAGCCAGAAATGAGTGGAGAAGCATTTAACCGAAAAAGTATTTTCGGTGCATGGATGGGCCGGGCCAAACGAGCAGCAGCGATTATGGTATTAGCTACAGTGTGCATACCTTGGTCTTCGGGCCTTCACGCTGCTGCCGCCCAAGAGGATATTCGTGTAGTGATTTTTGCGGATCTAGGTAGCAAATATAAAGCGACAGTTCCCGCTGTAACCTTGAAATCATCAGGAGGTCTGAGTGTTGGACAGAACAGTGGAGGCAGTTTTCAAACTTGGATGGGACTGCCAGACAGTACGGTTCGTTTTAGTGTAGACAGCTATCGGGTGAAGGTACTTGAAGGAAATGAAGCAGCGGCGATAAAAGCGGCCCAAGCCCTGCAAAAGACTAATGATAAACCTACGGTTTTTATCGGTTCAAAAAATGGTAGCTCTGTGTATCAAGTGTACGCGGGAATATATGCTAGTGAACAGTCTGCGCAGGCTGCTGTACAGCGGATTTCCTCCGCAACCGGAGCGCAGCCCGAGGTTAAGGGAAACAAGCATTGGTCCACAGGAAGCTACGGAAGCGAGCAGGAAGCTAATCTCGTTCGAACGACAATTGCTGCGGCAGGCTTTGATGCTTTTACTGTGATTCAATCAAGAGGCCAGTATGCTGTATGGGTTGGAGAAGAAAGTAATGACAGCAAGCTGTCGGCTTTGAAAACAGAACTGGAGAGCAAGCAGCCGAGACTCACGCTGTCTAAAGTTAATGCTACTCAAACCGGCCTCATTATAAGACAGGAAGCAGGAGTCACGACTGGCTCGCAGGTGATGTCTCATTACATGCTAAGTGGTTCTGATAATAGCAAGGTAATTGTTAACGGCGGTAATAATGGAATACAAGTGGTCGAAAGATCCCAGCGTACATATCGCGGCGAGATGGAGATCGGCATGACGTCAGGCCAGCTGGCGCTTGTGAACGAAGTTCCTTTGGAGCAGTATTTGTATTCTGTGGTAGGAGCGGAGGTCTATTCCTCATGGCCAGATGAAGCGCTCAAGGCTCAAGCGGTAGCGGCTCGTAGCTACGCGCTTGCCCAAGGCAATCGGTTTCAGATCGGCAATGTAGTAGATGGCACGTTAAGCCAGGCTTACAACGGTAAGAGCTCGGAACATGCCAATGTCAATGAGGCTGTAGATGCAACAGCTGGTGAAGTCATTAAAAGTGGCGGCAAAGTGGTCGAAGCTGTATTCTCATCTAATGCGGGCGGTGTGACAGCAGATGCTTCCGAGGTGTGGAACAGTGGTGGCGAAGCCTTTGCCAGCGTAGACAGCTCGGGGGATACCTCGGCACAAAAAGGAGCACAGGAATGGTATCATGTACTTCTCTCCAGTGGCAAAACAGGTTATATTCGTGAGGATAATGCTAAGGAACTGGAGGGTGTCACAGAAGCGGGGTTAGACAAAATCACCGTCACTGCGGAAAATACAAATGTGCGTCCTATTCCCCAAATCCAATCGACAGTTACACCAATAGCCAAGGCGCAGCCGGGCGAAGAGATAATTGTATTAGAAAAGGTGCCTCAGTCCGGAGACTATGCATGGGTGCGGGGGCCCTTTACGTCAGCTCAGCTTGCTAAATCCCTGCAAGGGAAAGTCACGGGCACAGTGCCTTCCTCTATTAATTACCTCGATGTCACCAAACGTGGTCCATCAGGGCGAGTGTTGGAGGTTGAAGCGGACGGATCCCCTTTGAAAGTGAAATATCCAGATATGTTTCGCTCAGCGATGGGCGGACTCCCGAGCACACTGTTTGATATTGCGAGTACCGGAAGTTATACTGTATTAGGCGCTGATGGGGCTACTTCTCATGTAAGTGGTACACAAGGCACTCAAATCCTGTCCGCATCTGGCAGTAGTACTTCAAGTGGTAACGGGGTGATCGTAATGAATGAAGATCGTCATGCACGGGTCATTGACAAAACACAAAGCTTTATTTTTACAGGTAAAGGAAATGGTCATGGTTTGGGCTTATCCCAATGGGGTGCCAACGGTTTGGCCGAGCAGGGGTATGATTACAAGAAAATTTTGCAACACTATTACAAAAATGTGGATATAGTTAAGGACTGACCAATATATGAATGTAAACGACTACGATTTTGAACTGCCTGAAACATTAATTGCACAGACACCTTTGCTTGATCGGAGTGCTTCCAGATTACTGACGTTAAACAAAAATAATGGTGAAGTGGGTCATCATACGTTTTCGGATATTGTGCAGTATCTTCAACCAGGGGATACGCTGGTGTTAAACGATACGAGAGTGATTCCTGCACGCTTGTTTGGCATCAAGGAAGACACGGGAGCTAAGGCTGAGGTTTTGCTGCTTAAGCAACTGCAAGGGGATCGATGGGAAGCACTGGTGAAACCCGGTAAAAAGCTGAAAAAGGGTGCTGTTATCGTTTTCGGTGATGAGCTGAAAGCAGTAATTGAGGAAGAAGGAGATATGGGCGGAAGGGTACTTTCATTTTCATATGACGGTATTTTCCAGGAGATCTTGGACCGTCTGGGGCAGATGCCGCTTCCGCCGTATATCAAGGAACAACTGGATGACCGCGAGCGTTATCAGACAGTTTATGCTCGGCATGAAGGTTCTGCTGCGGCTCCAACGGCAGGGCTGCACTTTACAGAAGAATTGCTGGACCAGATTAAAAAGAAGGGCGTTACCGTTGCCTTTATCACACTTCATGTTGGCTTAGGGACGTTCAGACCGATGTCTGTGGATACGATTGAAGAACATGTGATGCATGAAGAATACTATTCTTTGTCACAGGAAACAGCGGATGTACTCAATGAAACCAAGGCGCGCGGCGGAAGAGTCGTGGCGGTGGGGACGACCAGTTGCCGAACGCTGGAAACGGTGGGCAATAAATTCCTAGATGGAGTATTAGAGGCCAGTAGTGGCTGGACACAGATTTTTATTTATCCAGGCTATGAATTCCGTGTGGTGGATGCGATGATTACGAATTTTCATTTGCCTAAATCCACCTTGGTTATGCTGGTCAGCGCACTGGCGGGCAGGGAGAATATTATGCATGCTTACCAGGAGGCGATTGACCGACAATATCGGTTTTTCAGCTTCGGGGACGCAATGTTCATTTATTAATTAAGGATGGTAGAGAAAATATGGCACCAGCAATAAGATACGAACATATTAAAACCTGCAAGCAATCGGGAGCCCGTCTTGGGCGTGTACACACACCTCATGGAGTTATTGAGACACCAACCTTTATGCCTGTGGGAACTCAAGCTACTGTTAAAACGATGAGTCCTGAGGAACTGAAAGCGATGGATGCTCAAATTATTTTGAGTAACACGTACCATTTGTTTCTTCGTCCTGGCCACGATATTATTCGTGAAGCAGGTGGACTGCACAAGTTTATGAATTGGGATCGCCCTATTTTAACGGACAGCGGTGGATTCCAGGTGTTTTCCTTAAGTGAAATGCGCAAGATTTCAGAGGAGGGTGTTCATTTTCGCTCTCATTTAAATGGAGATAAGAAGTTTCTTTCGCCTGAAGTGGCGATGGAAATACAAAACTCGCTTGGCTCAGATATTATGATGGCCTTCGATGAATGCCCGCCATTTCCGGCTGAATATGAGTATGTGAAAAAGTCACTGGAACGTACCAGCCGTTGGGCTGAGCGTTGTTTGGAGGCACACGCGCGTCCTCATGATCAAGGGCTGTTTGCCATTGTTCAAGGAGGCATGCATGAAGATCTGCGTAAGCAAAGCGCTGCGGATTTGACTTCCATGGATTTCCCGGGGTATGCTATTGGTGGACTGAGCGTAGGTGAACCGAAGCATTTGATGTATGAAGTGCTAGATTACACGCTGCCTCTGCTTCCCACCAACAAGCCAAGATATTTGATGGGTGTAGGTTCTCCAGATGCCTTGATTGAAGGCGCTATCCGTGGTGTGGATATGTTTGATTGTGTACTTCCAACGCGAATTGCTCGCAACGGAACAACGATGACCAGCCAAGGTCGTCTTGTCGTTCGCAATGCCCAATATGCAAGCGATTTTGGCCCGCTCGATCCCGCTTGTGATTGTTATACCTGTCGCAATTATTCACGTGCTTACTTGCGACATTTGATCAAAGCGGATGAAACCTTCGGGCTCCGACTGACAACGTATCATAACTTGCATTTCTTGATACAATTGATGCGTAATGTCAGACAAGCGATTATGGATGACAGGCTGCTTGATTTCCGAGATGAATTTTTTGAGCAGTACGGTCTTCATGATAATGATAAAGGCTTTTAAGTTTTAGGGAGAGTATACGAAAGGGGGATTTAACATGTTTCATTTTGCTACAGCCGCTACTGCACCCGGTGGAACTGGCGGACTTTTTCAAATGATCTGGCCACTGGCTCTGATGTTTGTAATCTTCTATTTCTTGCTGATTCGCCCGAATCAGAAAAAACAAAAGCAGCGTCAAACGATGCTTCAAGCTTTGAAAAAGGGAGATAAAGTAATTACGATCGGAGGTCTTCACGGTACAATTGTGGAGATTACGGATGATGTAGTAGTTTTGCGTGTGAATGATGTCACGAAGCTGACCTTTGACCGCAGTGCAATTAGTAATGCGAT
Organism: Paenibacillus sp. cl130; assembly: GCF_900116035.1. Taxonomy (NCBI): domain Bacteria; kingdom Bacillati; phylum Bacillota; class Bacilli; order Caryophanales; family Paenibacillaceae; genus Paenibacillus; species Paenibacillus sp. cl130. Next base: position 364,535 of record NZ_FOYG01000007.1, on the reverse strand, counting down.
TGCAAAAGACACGGCATCTGAGGAAGTTGTTTCCAAATCGTAAAATGCTTCTGACCGTTATGCAAAAACCGAGCCTTTGAGGAGGCTCGGTTTTTTTGTGTTGTTTTATTACATGGATACAAACATTTTGATTACTTGCTGAGATTAATGCCAAACATCCCACCACCTGCACCTATGACAAACGCGAAAGCTAAGTGTAACAGGTCCTTGCCGTTCATGCCCGCATCCAATGCCAGAAAACCGACCAGAAGAACGATTAGTCCATACAGGATGCCTGTAATACCGCCTTGATACCAGCCTTTGTTTGTGGATCTTTTACCGGCGACGAAGCCGCCAGATAGCATGGCGAATGCGTGGACGATGTACGTATACAATGATAAGTCCTGTTCCTGCATCTGTGTCAGCCACAAGAGTAGTGAAAGAATCAATGCGCCAAGCAGCATCCATGCAAAAGCATAAAATAAGCCGGATAAAATGGGATGGGCCAGACGAAACGAACACCAGCGGCGAATGAGCTCCATTGATAATTCCTCCTGTACCAAGGTTTGAACTATTATCATTCTATGGCCAAGCCTCTCGGCTTAGTACCAAGTCGCAAGCAGTCTTTCTCTTTATTTCAATAATTTAGCCTTTGGTTTTTTGTATGAGCCAAGTGAGGAACGGTCAGAATACGTGTACAATGAACGACTAATGTCTTATTGCAAGTACAGGGGAGGAGGCGAACATATTGAGTCACGATATTTTTGCTCATATTTTTCGGACGCTGCTCATGTATTTTATTGTATATCTGGTGATGCGCTTGATGGGTAAAAGGGAGATCGGCAAATTGTCTGTTTTCGATCTCGTCATATCGATTATGATTGCAGAAATTGCTGTATTCAGCCTGGAGGATATAAAACGTCCACTTTATGAAGGGCTGATTCCTTTAGGAGTGCTGTTAATTTTGCAAATCGGGATTTCATTTTTTAGTCTGAAAAGTCGGCGACTGCGCTTACTATTTGATGGTAGGCCCAGTGTATTGTACTCCAATGGACAATTAAACAAGGACGAAATGGTGAAACAACGTTACAATTTAGATGACTTGCTGTTACAACTTCGTGAACAAAATATAGAAAGTCTGGACGAAGTCGAATATGTTATTTTGGAAACGACAGGTAAGCTAACGGTTATAGGTAAGGATGATAACGATGGAGTGGAACACGGAAAAATGAAGCAAGAATTAAACGGAACAGATTTGATAAACAAAGAGCAACAGGTGAATAAGGTCCATCCTTCTCCACAAATCGGTGGAAAGTTTAGATATGAGGGACTGCCTATTCCATTAATCATGGATGGCAAGGTGCTGGATCGAAATTTGGAACGGATGGATATGAACCGTTTTTGGCTTAAAAATCAGATTCAAGCAAAGGGACACAAAGATTTTAAGGATGTTTTTTTATGCTCGGTTAACCATAGAGGTGATGTGTATATTACACCACCGGCCTATGGAAAATCTTCGGATTAGATTTCTTATGCTTTAAACCATCTTCTCAGGATTGGAATGCGTGTAAGGTTGTCCCAATCAATCATTTTGATCAAGGTCATTAGGAAAAGGTACAGTATAATTCCCAAACCTGCGGCAAAAATAAACTGAAGCCACATTTGGTTGAACATCGTTAGATGTCTGTAGGTATATAATACTGCTGCTGCCATGATGATCATACCTATCCCGGTCTTCCAGAAATCGAGCAAACGTACGCGGAAGCGAAGCAGTCTGCTGACACTGAAGCCATGAAGGAGTGTAACAATGGCGCTGTTAATACAAATGGCGATGACAGCTCCGTAGATACCGTACTGAGGTTGAGAAGCAAGCCAGACGATTAGCGCAATTTTGATAACGGCTCCGATAAAGGTATTTAATAACGCACTTCCAGGACGGTCTAATGCCTGAAGTGCTGCCTGAAGCGGGGCCTGAATGTACATAAAAAGAGCAAAAGGTGCCATGAGCTTAAGCATGCCTGCAATATCGCCATTATTATAGAGTAGCAGACACAGAGGTTCTGCCAAAACATACATGATTACGGCAAAGGGGGCTCCTGCAACCAAAGCGAGCCGAAGCGATTGATGTAGACGTTTGTGAATGGCTGTAATATGCCCCTTGGCTGCTGCTTCGGATAACGAAGGAACGAGTGAAACTGCTAGCGAACTGGTAAGAACCCCAGGTAGTAATAATACAGGAATGACCATGCCCTGCATGGCTCCATATTGTGCGGTTGCCACGCCAGTTGCAATGCCTGCTACGGCGAGGCTACGCATGCACAAGATAGATTCGAGCAAATAGGATAAGGAACCAACAAGCCTTCCAGCAGTAACGGGAACGGATATAGACATAAGACGTGACAAAACGGATGATTGCTCGGGTTGAACCTCAGAGGAGGGGATAGGCGACTTCGGCTGAAGGATGCGATCTTTTCGATGGTTACACACGTATTGCCATAGCAGCACAATCATGCCAATGAATTCGCCCGCCAGAGCACCGAGCATGGCACCTGCAGCAGCGTAGGCTACCCCATGAGGAAGTAACAAGTAAGCAAACCAAATGACACAAAAAATGCGCATAACGGTCTCCGCAATGGAGGAGGTGGCAGAAGGAATCATATTTTGCTTTCCCTGAAAATAGCCCCTATAAGCTGAGGAAACAGCTACAATGACTATCATTGGGCTCATGCTCACGAATGTATAATACACGCGGCTGTCGGTCAGGAGATGGCTTGTGATCCAAGGCGCGAACACAAGACAGAGCACCATGGCGATCAGACTGAGTGTAATGGTGAAGCGCAGGCTGGTGTGCAAAATACGCCGCGACATTTCGGGCTGTCCCGCCGTTTCGGCTTCGGCTACTAGCTTGGCTACCGCAAGAGGGATTCCCCCTGTAATAAGCGTCACCAGAACGATAAAAAAGGGATACCCCTGTTGGTACAAGCCAACTCCTTCGGGGCCGATGATACGCGGGAGTGCGATTCGGGGAATAAAACCTAGTATCCGGTTGATAATTCCTGCTGCCAATAAAATAATTGCTCCATGGATGAATGTCTGCTTTTTCAATCGCAACTCCCTCTTCCCCAAAATGTAATTCTGCGTCTATACATTACTTTAGAAGATATGCTGGACCTGTCCATCTTCATGACAAGCTTTTCCGTTCAGAAACAAAGTGATTTAGACAACAAGAGGGATAGTGGTGAATTCTGCTATTGACGAGCGAAATGAATGCATATATTGTTGATTTAAGGCTATTTTCAACGAAAAGAAGGGTTTTCCAGGATCAGGACAGAAATGTTCTACAAAGCAGTCAATAACCCCGCTAATTGCTGATCTGCGGAACCGGTAGTCGCTGGGAGGAGGAACGGCCATCGTGGGTATGGAAGAGCTGGATGAGCAGGATTGGGATGACGCAATTGAGATGCTCTGTCAAAGTAAGGCGGACGAGTTGATTCTCGTAGGTTATGAGCATGTCACAAGTAAGGACGTGTGGAATTGCGTCAGCCATAAATATGAAAAGGAGGGTATCCCTCCGCTGCACAAGCTCGTTAACGATATACTTTCCCTTAAAGCGACGAGCTTTATGAACTATTTGACTATGTCCGCATTACGGGGCTCCACTTTCGAATAGAAGGGGGTCTTTTTTTGCGTTCAAATTGACTGCTTTTTGAGGGGTAGCTATAATAGGAATATTGAGAATGAAAGGGGAACATGGGACGGAATGAAGAGAATTCTAAGTTTCATCGTGGTCGTGCTCATAACTACTGGTGTTATGATCGGGACAAGCCCGGGCCTACTGAACAGTTTAAAATTAGGCCTCGATTTAAAGGGAGGCTTTGAGATTTTATATGAAGCCCAGCCTTTGGAAGCCGGGCAGAGTGTAACCAGACAGTCTCTTATACAAACAGCTCAAAGTCTGGAGAGACGGATTAATGCGCTCGGTACGACTGAGCCGGAAGTAACAACAGAGGGAAGCAACCGAATTCGCGTGCGGCTTGCTGGTGTCACTAATGAGGCAGAAGTCCGCTCCATGCTGAAAAAGCCTGCAGAATTAACGTTCCGCAGTGCAACGGCAGCAGATGCTAAAAAGCCAGGCCAATACAGCAAAATTGAGCTCCGCGGTAATGATTTTGTGGAGAATGGCGCTGTTGTAGGCTATGACCAGCTGAATCAACCTGAGATTAGTATCAAAGTGAAGGACAAAGCTAAATTTGCAGAAATCACAAAGCGACTTCTGAATAAAGAATTAGCTATTTTCCTGGATCAGGAATTGCTGTCTGCACCTACAGTACGTGGGGAATTAACGGACGGTAGCGCGTCAATCACAGGTAGCTACACTCGTGATGAAGCGAATAAACTGGCGGATACGATTAATCTGGGTGCCCTTCCGCTCAAACTGACGGAAAAATATTCTCAGAGTGTAGGTGCTACGCTGGGTCAATTGTCACTGGATCAGACGATTCGTGCTGGGTTGATCGGCTCAATCATTATTCTGGTATTTATGATTGCGATGTTCCGTGTACCAGGATTAGTGGCCAGTTTTTGTCTCATCGTTCATACTTGGCTGGTGCTTGCGATCTTCTACTTGGGTGGATTCGTGCTCACGCTCCCAGGTATCGCCGCCTTCGTGCTCGGGATCGGGATGGCAGTCGATGCCAATATTATTACGTATGAACGGATTAAAGAAGAAATCAAGACGGGCAAAACGATTCGTTCTTCCGTTATCGCAGGTAGTAAGGCTTCGTTCCGTACCGTTATGGATGCCAATATTACGACAATTATAGCGGCAGCGGTTATGTTTGGTCTCGGAACAGGCTCCGTTAGAGGTTTCGCTCTGGTGCTTATCGTTGATATTGTCACCAGTATCTTGACGAATATCTTCTTCTCCCGCTTCTTGCTCAATCTGCTGGTTAAAGCGGATGCTGTGAAGAAGCCCAAGTATTTTGGTGTGAAGGAGAGTGATATTAGTGCGCTTTAATTGGGACTATAAATATATCAAGATGAGCAAGTGGTTTTACACGTTCTCGATTATTATCACACTGCTTGGTATTCTGAGCTTGTCGATATTCGGCTTGAATTACGGGGTAGACTTTCGTTCCGGTTCCAATGTGGATGTCAATTTGACTAAAGTCGTTACGCAGGAACAGATTCAAACTTTGCTGGACAAGCAGAAGATCGGTAAAGAGGTGGATTATACACCGGGGAAAGAGCGTTTCGGCATTCGCTTCTCACAGGTTTTGACGGATCAGCAAGTGAATGACTTTAAGACTTCCTTTAATAAAGAGCTTGATCCAAAGGCTTCCTTTGAGGTCAATACAGTAGATACGGAAATGGCACAAGAACTGGAGCGGAATGCAATATGGGCGATTTTGCTAGCATGTGTAGCCATCGCGGTCTATATTTCGATCCGGTTTGAATGGCGGTTTGCCATTGCAGCCATCGTTTCGTTGTTGCATGATGCCTTCCTCGTTATCAGTATTTTCTCGATTTTCCGGCTTGAGGTGGATTTGACCTTTATTACGGCAATTCTAACGATTGTTGGTTTCTCCATTAATGACACCGTCGTTATTTTTGACCGTATTCGGGAAAATCTACGATTTGCGAAGAAGAAGTCCAGAGACGACTTAGAGCAGGTAGTTGATCACAGTATTGCGCAGACAATGACTCGTTCACTTGCAACCGTGTTTACGGTGTTTATTGCCTCCGTATGTTTGTTCATATTTGGCGGCGAATCGATCCGTATGTTCTCACTTGCAATGGTCATTGGTTTGTTGTTTGGTGCTTATTCCTCCATTTTCATTGCCAGCCCGCTGTGGGTGGCATTGAAAGGAAAACAAAAATCCCCGACAGCTGGCGGGGGCGCGGTCAAAACTGCAAAGTCTTAAGTTACGCAAATACCAGTAGTATAAATTAAAGAGAAAGCCGCGTCTGCTTGGGCGCGGTTTTCTAAGGTTTTGAGATTTACCTTGAGTAAGGCACAGTAGTGGCACTTAAATGTGAATGGTTTTTGGTTTTGAGAAATTCGGTTATTTTAGAATGAGCTTTATTGGGAAAGGGTTAGTTCAGGATTGAGGGGGAAACGTTGTGAATAGCGAACGCAGCCGATCATTGGAAACTGCGGCGTTGAGCGGGATTGTAGGTAATCTCGCGCTGGCTGTTCTAAAGGGAACCGTCGGTTATGCTGCAAACAGCAAGGCGTTGTTGGGGGATGCACTGCACACGGCTGCGGATAGTGCTTCCCGTTTGCAGGAGCTTCTGTTTTCCAAGGGTGCTACAGGGCACGGAATGCTGGCACGGTTGCGGAACGGTGAAAAGGTTCGGACGGTCATATCTGTGGTGCTGGCTATTTTAGTGCTGATGAGCGGTCTTCAGCTAGCTATCTCGGCGGTTCGTTCATTAAGCAGTTCGGAACCGGAGGCTCCCGGTCTGTATGCATTAATTACCGTATTTATTGCGTTGGTTTTGAGAGAAGCGCTATTTCAGTTTCAATATCGCTACTCGATTAAACATGGTCATAAAGCGGAAGCAGATCGGTACGCTAACCATGAACGTTACTCGCTGTATGCATCGTTGATTGCATTGATCGGCATGATCGGTGCAATGACTGGCGAAGCAATGGAATGGCCTGCATTATTATATCTTGATCCAACCGCAGCTTTGCTGGTAGCCTGTCTGGTGCTGCGTAAAGGATATTTGATGGTAATGAATACCGCTTACCAGGTTCCTGCACAGCCCTTGCAGGAGGAAGACTCCCGACGCTTTATGGAGACGATTCAACGGGTGTATGGTATTGTAACGGTTGAACACTTACATGCCCAGGAAACAGGCCATTTCATAACAGTGGATGTAACGATAAGTGTGAACCCGCGGATTACGGTACAGGAAGCGCAGGAAATTGCCGATCGAGCAAAAAATTTACTGTTAGCCCGTTTTCCGCAGGTGACCCATGTACAAATGCAGTTCATTTCTTATCAAGCCGGATATCCTTACAAATCCAATCATGAACTGCCAGATAATGATGTGTCGTCGTTGCTTCAATAGGGCAGACGACTATGAAAGAAAGGTGAATAGGATTGCTTCATTCGCAGTACAGATGGAAGACCCCAGAGGCTAACCTGGAAGCGGCTCAGCTGTTGACAGAAGAACTGGGGATTTCACCATTGTTGTCCCGGCTTTTAGTGAACCGGGGCGTCACTACCGCCGGGGAAGCAAACCGCTTTTTGTACGGAAGTGTGGACGATGTACACGACCCTTTTCTGCTTCTTGGCATGAAAGAAGCCGTGCCGAGAATTCGCCAGGCTCTGGAACGTGGCGAGCATATATTAATCTATGGCGATTATGATGCGGACGGCGTATCCAGTACATCATTGATGATTCAGCTCATGCGATTTCTGAAGGCTTCTTATGATATTTATATTCCCCATCGTTCTAATGAGGGATATGGTCTGCATAACCATGCCCTTGATTGGGCTCATCAGCAGGGAGTTACACTGGTCATTACGGTAGATACGGGAATTAGTGCAGTAGAACAAATTGCTTATGCAACTTCCTTGGGGATAGATGTTATTGTGACGGATCATCATGAGCCGCCTGCTGTACTTCCCGAGGCATATACTTTGATTAATCCGAAGCTACCCGGTTGCCCATACCCATTTAAAGGTCTTGCAGGTGTTGGTGTTGCCCTGAAGCTCGCCCAGGCGCTGTTGGGTGAGGTGCCGGAGGAATGGTTTGAAATCGTCGCTATCGGCACGGTAGCCGATCTGATGCCACTACATGGTGAAAATCGGACGATGGTACGCAGAGGGATTCAATCCATGAGAAACTCTGCATTTCCGGGTATTCGTGCGTTGCTCCATGTAGCGGGCGTGGATATATCTACAGTGACTTCAGTCAACATCGCATTTGCATTGGCTCCGCGGATTAATGCCAGCGGGCGCTTGGATCATGCGGGACGAGCAGTTTCTCTGCTGACGACAGAAAAAGAGGAAGAAGCAGATCAACTTGCGCATGCGCTGGACCTGCTCAATCGTGAGCGTCAACAGGTGGTCGAACGTATTGTGGAGCAAGCCGAGCAACAATTGGCATCCAAACTGAATGGAGGCAAGCTTCCGTCAGTTATTGTGTTAGCTGGTGAAGGCTGGAATGTCGGCGTTGTCGGAATTGTGGCATCCAAGCTATTGGATCGTTATTATCGACCGACCATTATTCTTGGTATAGATGCTGAGACAGGCATGTGCAAAGGTTCTGCCCGTTCTATTCCTGCATTGGATATTTACAGTGCTCTTACGGACAGCCATGAGCTTATGGAGCATTTTGGGGGTCATCCTTCGGCTGCGGGTATGACGCTGTCCCGTGACAATCTGGAATTGTTTGAAGAGCAGCTGAACCGCTATGCGGGTTCCATTCTGACACCAGAAGATCTCATTCCTGTAGCTGAAGCTGATATGGTCTGTCGTTTGGACGAGGTATCTTTGCAAGTGGTTGAAGAACTGGAGTTGCTTCAGCCTTTTGGTATGGGGAATCCTTCTCCACGATTCGTATTACAGGGACTGCAATTGCGTGAAGCTCGTAAAATGGGACGTGAGAAAAATCATGTGAAGCTCTTGCTGGAGCAGAACGGTTTATCGCTGGACGCGATTGCCTTCCGTCGTGGCGATTTGGCTGATTTTTTACAGCAACAAACGGAGATAGATCTGCTGGGTGAATTGTCAATTAACGAATGGAACGGTAAAAGGTCTCTCCAGCTAATGATGCAGGACATTCGAGTGCAGGAGCCGCAAATTTTTGATTATCGTGGAGTGTCGGACCCTTTTGCCGAATTAGAGCGGGGACTCAAGATCTTTCATCCACGCATAGAGGAAAGAAAGAAAGACGTTGCGGTGTTGATCCACCCGTCATCTAGGCTTCGTCCCTCGGGCTCCGTGGATGCTGAATCCTTATGGTTGTACGATAAAGATGGCAGCGTTATTCCCAGTGATGGTCAAAGAGATGCACAGCACTCTGTAAAGTCGCTGTTCGTACTAGAGCCGCCGGATACACCGGATCAGTTTCAGGCATTATGGTCTACCTTTGAGAATGTAGAGAACGTATTTCTCCTTCATTCGGTCAGTGAGCGTGGCGGTCGACTCGTAAGCCCCGACAGAGAGCTGTTCAAGCGTATTTACGTTGTGCTTTCCCGAATGGGGACACAGCCTGTTGATGAAAAAGCAATGCTGCCTGCTCTTAGCCGACAGTGCTCCTGTTCAGTACGCATGTTATCCAAAGTGTTGGACATCTTCGAAGAACTTGAGTTTATGACGCGTACAGATGGTCAATTCTGTTTTGTATCCAATCCGCCTAAGCGGGATTTAACAGCTTCTCCACGATATCAGGAATTGTATAATATGGCTGAGATGGAGAAGTACTTGTTGGATGCGGACACTACCCAGATGACGAGCTGGATTATGTCGCTTATGAAGGGTGCGTCTTGAGATACTATTTCGCAATTTATGTTGTAAAATGTATATACTAATTTGAAGTTTACAGTAGGAGGAACTAAGTTGGACTACAAAGAATATATTCGGGTGATTTCCGATTTTCCACAACCAGGGATTAGTTTTAAGGACATTACGACCCTGATGAAAAATGGTGAACTATACCGCAAGGCTATCAACGATATGAAGGAACTGGTATCGGATTTGAAAATTGATTTGATTGCAGGGCCAGAAGCACGTGGGTTCGTTGTTGGTGCTCCTTTGGCTTATGCGCTTGGTGTTGGTTTTATTCCCATCCGTAAAAGTGGCAAGCTCCCTGGGGAAACCATTGAGGAAGCATACGGTTTGGAGTATGGTAAAGATACGCTGGCGATGCATAAGGATGCTATAGAGCCAGGCCAAAATGTTCTGATTGCTGATGACCTGCTTGCTACAGGTGGAACTATTGCTACATCCGTGAACTTGGTACGCCAGCTTGGTGGTAATGTGGCAGGGGCTGCTTTTCTTATCGAGCTGTCTGACTTAAACGGTCGGGCGAAACTGACTGATGTAGATGTATTCACCCTGATTACGTATTAAGTATTTTGAAACCCGGGTTTCCCGGGAAATAATTATGTGCGGATCGCCTAAATAGTCCGATGGAACATCTCTTTATCTAAAGAGTTGCTCCATCGGACTATTTTGTTTCTTTGTTGGAAAATAGGCATGAAAAAATTTCGTAAATGTCTATGAACAATAAAAAAAGGAGCAGAGGTGGTCATAAGGAGCATAGTGGTCATACTGATTTCAATCAGTTTTTGTTTTATTTTTTGCTAAGCAGAAGCTAGATACGGAAATAAGTCAAAAATGCTGCTCGTTGCTTATCGAGGGTTAAAGCAGTTATTGCAACTGACTTGGATGGGGTGCTCTGAAGATGGATGAAGGAGTATCTATTTTAAAAAGGCCGTGCATAAAAAAACGCCGCTCCATGAGATATGGATCTTTACACGCTTGTCTATACATTCTGAGCGTGTTGACCCATAACTAACATGGAGCGGCGTTTCAAAGTTTAAAAACAGATATCAATCTGGTATTTTCTCGGTTAAAGGTTCCTGCGATTTATCGTTGGACCAGCCGAGCACGTCAATCAGCTTGAAGAACAAGCTGAGGATGATGCCGATGATTGTAGCCAATGCCATACCTTTCAAGGTTACAGCACCCCAAGTGAGCGTAGTACCACTGATTCCGACAACAAGCACGATGGTCGCAAGCAGCATGTTGGTTGGCTTGGCGAAATCCACCTTTTGCTCAACGAAGATTCTTAGACCGGAGGCAGCGATGACACCGAATAATAGTAAGGATACGCCGCCCATAACTGGAGCTGGAATATTAGAAACAATCGCTGAGAACGTGCCTGAGAAGGACAGCAAGATGGCAATGACAGCCGCTCCGCCAATGACCCATACAGAGTACACTTTAGTTAATGCCATGACACCAATATTTTCACCATAAGTCGTATTAGGTGTAGAACCAACAAAACCGGAAATGACGGTGGAAATACCGTTACCTAGCAGTGAGCGATGGAGACCAGGATCTTTGGACAACTCGCGCCCGACAATGTTGCTAGTCACAAGTAAGTGACCAATATGCTCTACGATGACAACCAGAGCAACAGGAAGAATCGTCAGCATAGCAGAGGTATTAAAAACTGGAGTGGTAATTGCAGGATGTCCGAAAAAAGGAGCGTCTGCAATGGCCTGTGTATTGACCATGCCCATAAAATAAGCAAGCACATAGCCCACTACGATACCGATCAGAATATGAATGATTTTGGCAAACCCGCGAAACAACACCGCACCGAGAACAGTGACCCCGAGTGTAACGAGCGAAAGAGTAATCGTTTTGGGATCTGGAGACCAGGCTTTAGTAGGATCGGCATTGACAATGCCTGCCATGCCTGCTGCAACCGGAACCAGTTCCAGACCGATTAAGGCTACGATGGAGCCCATAACAGCTGGAGGAAAAACGACGTCCAGCCAACGGGTTCCGGCATATTTAATTACCAGTGCGACGAGGCAGAAAATAATACCTGTAACGATGAAAGCACCGAGGGCCATAGCATAGCCGTTGCCGCCGGGATTGTTTTTAAGCACAAGACTGACGGGAGCGATAAAAGCGAAGCTAGAGCCGAGATAGGCGGGAATTTTGCCGCGGCAGATCCATATGTACAACAATGTGCCAATACCGTTCATTAGCAAAATCATGCCGGGATCGACGCCGAAAATATTCGGCACCAGCACAGTGCTGCCAAACATGGCAAACAAATGCTGTACGCTGAGCAGGAACCCGGGTCCTGCCGGTAGCTTTTCATTAACTTGAATTTCGCGTTGCAACGCAGTTCACTCCTTAGTTCTTTCAATTATTCTTATATACATTAATTACTTTTCGTAATTTTTTCAATATAATTCGTTTCATTTCGTCAACAATCCTCATTTTACTTATCCATGTGTGACAGAATAATGCGACAATGCCAAACCTGTAATAGTTGACGTGCGACGTGCTAACCGTCATAATTGTAGGAAATCACTTTTAAAAGGGAACCTTTGCGCGACATTGATCGGCGGGTTCCATTTTGCATAGAAAGGACACGGAATAGAGCAGAATGGGGATAGAGCAATTACTTAAAAAGGCCGGGGCCTATACCAGAGAAGCAGATCTTATCCGCATCAGGGACGCCTATGATTTTGCCGAGCAGGCCCATTCCGGCCAGACTCGTAAGTCCGGTGAACCTTATATTCTGCATCCGCTTGCGGTTGCTGATATCGTCGTTAATATGCAGATGGATACCATCTCCATTATCGCCGCTCTTTTACATGACGTTGTGGAGGATACGACGGTGTCTTTGGCGCAGATTCGCGAGCATTTTGGCGATACATGTGCGATGCTTGTCGATGGTCTGACGAAGCTGGAGCGTATCCAGTTCCGTTCCAAGGAAGAACAACAGAACGAAAATTATCGAAAAATGTTTATTGCTATGGCGCAGGACATTCGTGTCATCGTCATTAAGTTAGCAGATCGTCTGCATAACATGCGTACTTTGAAATATCAGTCAGAGGAAAGCCAGCGTCGGATTGCTTATGAAACGTTAGAGATTTTCTGTCCGGTTGCAAACCGACTGGGTATTTCAGCCATTAAATGGGAAATGGAAGATATTGCTTTACGCTATCTGAATCCTCAGCAGTATTATCGCATCGCTAATTTGATGCATAAAAAGCGGGCAGAGCGGGAGCAGTTTATTGATAATGTCATACAGCGTATCAGAGAGAAGCTGGAAGAGATGGGCATTCAGGCTGATCTGTCCGGACGCCCTAAACATATTTACAGTGTGTTTAAAAAAATGACGACGAAGAACAAACAATTCAATGAAATATATGATTTGCTGGCGATTCGAATTATTGTGGATAACATTAAAGACTGTTACGCCACACTGGGGATTATCCATACGTTGTGGAAGCCAATGCCGGGGCGGTTTAAAGATTATATCGCTATGCCTAAGGCCAATATGTATCAGTCCCTTCATACGACAGTAGTAGGTCCCAACGGGGAGCCTACCGAGGTACAAATTCGCACAGTGGATATGCACCGTACCGCTGAATTCGGGATTGCGGCCCATTGGGCCTATAAAGAAGGCAACGGAGCAAACAACACTAACTTTGAGGATAAAATCACCTTTTTTCGAGAAATCCTGGAGCTGCAAAATGAGGCGAAGGATGCGTCGGAATTTGTGGAATCGCTCAAAATGGACTTTTTCTCAGACCTTGTGTTTGTGTTTACTCCTAAGGGAGAGGTCATTGAGTTGCCGGCCGGATCCGTTCCGCTGGACTTTGCTTTCCGTATTCATACCGAAGTTGGCAATCGAACGATTGGCTCTAAGGTAAATGGAAGAATCGTACCTTTGGATTATCGACTTAAAACCGGTGATATTGTCGAAATTATGACGTCCAAGCATTCTTATGGACCTAGTCAGGACTGGCTCAAAATTGCTCAGTCCTCTCACGCGCGCAGTAAAATCAAACAATGGTTCAAGAAAGAAAAGCGTGAGGAGAATGTTGAAAAAGGCCGCGAAAATCTGGAACGTGAGCTAAGAAAACGGGATATCGAGCCATCGGTGTGGATGAGCGACGACAAGCTTCAGGAAGTGGCACAGAAGTTCTCTTTTAACGATTCCGAAGATATGCTGTCTGCGATTGGCTTTGGTGGTATAACCGCAGCGCAGGTCTGTACACGTTTGACAGAGAAGCTGCGTAAGGAACAAGAAGAGGCACGGTTGATCGAATTGACGACCGAGGTCAAGGAGTACAAGCCGCAGGGCGAACGGAAAAAAACACCGACCAACGGTGTCAGCGTCAGAGGCGTCGATAATTTGCTCGTTCGTTTTGCACGATGTTGTAATCCCGTACCGGGAGATGACATCATCGGCTATGTAACACGTGGACGCGGCGTATCCGTTCACCGGACGGATTGCCCGAATATTCCTTCGGGTACGGGCGAAGATCAGGCGCGCGTGATTGAAGTGGAGTGGGAAGAAGCAGCGGAAGTCAATTACAGCGTCGATATTGAGATTACGGGGCATGATCGCAACGGTTTGCTGAATGAAGTGCTTCAGGCCATTTCTGAGAACAAAACCAGCTTCTCGGCCGTTACAGGTCGTACAGATAAAAATAAAATGGCGATGATTCACATCACGATTCTCATTCGCAACACGGATCATTTGCATTCTGTTGTCGAACGGATTAAACGGGTGAAGGATGTATACACTGTGCATCGGATTATGCAATAACCTTATTAAGCGTACAGATAGGTTTATAGCCTTTGTAACACATCTTGGGTAGAAAGACCCATAGGCTGCTAAAAGAGCCGTAATACGGCTGTGAGCACCTTTTAAAAGGGAAGGTTAAAGGAGATATCGGATAGGCGATGAAGATCATTATTCAGCGCTGTAAAGACGCTCAGGTGACGGTGAATCAAAAGGTGGTCGGCAAGATTGGAACCGGATTAATGCTGCTGGTTGGTATTGGTCAGGGAGATACAGCAGCCGATGCCGTTTATTTGGCGGATAAAACAGCGGGATTACGTATATTTGAGGATGCTGAAGGTAAAATGAATGACAGCGTTCTGGATGTCGGTGGAGCCATTTTGTCTGTCTCTCAATTTACGTTGTATGGTGACTGCCGTAAAGGAAGAAGGCCTAACTTTATGGGGGCGGCCAAACCAGAGGAAGCGGAGAAGCTGTATGATTTCTTCAACAGTCAGCTTCGAGCCAAGGGCCTGGAGGTAGAAACGGGAATTTTTGGGGCTATGATGGATGTTTCATTGACGAACTGGGGCCCAGTGACACTGATTTTGGATACCGAACGTTCGTAACTATGCATTCATGGCGTGATCTGAGTAGAATAAAATAGCTGTTCAGAGGGACCATAATGTCATCCTGATTGGTGATTAGCCAGGCGGATAGCCTAAGGGTGACAGGAGAGACGAAGCTATGCGTCAAACCCCAAAAATGGACGGGCATCGAAGCACTGTGCTGCTTTTTCCCGGTAGTATGCAGGAGGCAATCAGCCTTACTCGTAATGCTGATACGTTATTGCAGCATGTTGCAACAGCCATCGACAAGCCGGGACGCGGTGCTTTGCCGCGCAGGTAACATCGGGTTAAATGGAGCGTTAATGAGGTTCTACCCGAAAGCAGCACAAAGAGGTCAAAAACAAAATATGTAGCATTGAATTAGTGCAGGAGCCGAAAGGCTCCTTTTTCTTTTCCACCGCTGCGAATTGTTATAAAAACTGATCAAGCGGGTAATAACAAAGCGTGATAGACAAACAAACTTAATTTTAAACTTGTTTTGAGGATAACCGGAAAGGAGATCTGAACATTAATGAGTAAAATTGCATTTTTATTGGCTGACCAATTTGAAGATTCCGAAATGAAGGTACCTTATGATGAATTAAAAAAGGCTGGACATGAGGCAGATATTGTTGGGCTGAAGCAAGGTGAGAAAGTGAGCGGTAAGCAAGGTAAAGCAAGCTACACTATTGAAAAAGCCATTGCAGATGTGAAATCAAGTGACTATGATGCAGTTGTTATTCCCGGCGGATCCTCCCCGGAAAATCTACGACTGGATGCAAATGTTCTGAAATTTGTGACTGAAATTAATGAGTCCAAAAAAACGATAGGCGCTATCTGTCACGGACCACAAATTTTGGCGAGTGCTGATTTGTTACAGGGCCGGACGATTACAGCTTATCCTCCATTGAAAGATGACTTGATTAATGCGGGTGCTCATTTTGAGGATCGAGAGGCGGTTGTGGATGGTAACTTTATTACGTCTCGGACCCCTAAGGATGAGCCTGCCTTTGTGCGTGAGTTATTAAAAGTATTGTAATCTAAACGCGAATATTTCTTTAGATTAATGCCAGTACAATTCCCAAACGAGGAGGATTTGATATGGCAAAACAGATTCAGGCTTATTTTCGCACAGAAGATGAAGCTGAGGGTGCCAGAGCTTCGCTTCAAGCTTATAGAACCGAACATTTGGAAGTAGGTGCTTTGGGTGATACGCTCGGCCGGGAGACGAGAGTTTTAATTCCGCTGGTCCCCTATAACAATACAGGCTCTGTGAGCACAGGAGGCTCTGCGGGTGCGGCAATCCCTGCGGCGGGTGCTTATGGCGAGAATATTCTACCAGATGCGAAGGATGACCAGATTAACTCTGGCTCAGCCCAAAGGGATCTGGATGAAGATCGGAACGGAACAACGAATCATGATGGAGGGTTGCTCCGTGCGACAGATGTGTATATTAATGGTGATCAAGATGAATTGCGGTATGTATTATCAGCAAAGGTGAATGACGCCGATTATGATGAGGTCATTTATAAGCTACGTTCCAATCGTGGATATGTATCGCAGTTGGATTAAAGCTGAGAGCGCGCCACAAGATTGTCGATACTTGAGGGATTTAGCCGCAAAAGAGTGACTGTAATACAATTGTAATATTCAAAACATCATTCCTTAATATTCGTTGTTTATAATAACAGCATGACCCCCTTTTGATATATCTTTTTGAACCTGCGGACCGTTTCCGCAGGTTATTTTCTTTTTATAAGCCTTATTTGTCCGATTATAGGGAGAATGTCTTGACTTTGTCGAAGCGGTTCATTAAAATCATAAAATAATGAAAAATGATTTGATGACGGGACCAAGTACTCCGAACCCACAAGCGCAGAGAGGAATTTCCAGGCTGTAAAAATTCCCTTGATGAGCGGATGAATGACCTCCCCGAGAACAGGCGGCGAACAATTGAGGAAACCCTACTGAAAGTGCATTGCAACTGTGCCTACAGTGGATGGTCCTGCATAATAGCCGTACTGCGCGTTACGGGCGTTATACGTATGAGCGGAGTCAGCATAATGCTGACGGGCAATGAGTGATTCTTATGCTGGTTGTCTGGGCAAACTCCGGAATGTGGGTGGTACCACGGGTGATTGTAAACGACAATCCCTCGTCCCTGTTAATGTTAACAGGACGAGGGATTTTTTGTTTTATATTGAAAGTGGAGCAAGAAGAAAGTGCACAATACGAAATACAACGATGGGGGGATACGTTAATGGCCTTTCAAAAACCGACAGGAACACAGGATTTGCTGCCGGGCAGTGTAGAAAAGTGGCAAGTTGTCGAGGAAAAAGCCCGTGAGATTAGCCGCCGCTTTAATTACCGAGAGATTCGTACGCCAATGTTCGAACAAACGAATTTGTTCGTTCGAGGTGTGGGTGAAACGACGGATGTGGTGGAAAAAGAAATGTATACTTTTGAGGATAAAGGGAAGCGCAGCATGACTTTGCGTCCGGAAGGAACAGCAGGGGTTGTCCGCTCCTATGTGGAGAACAAACTATACGGGGAGCCGGATGTAACTAAGCTGTATTATATCGGCCCGATGTTCCGGTATGAGCGTCCACAGGCTGGGCGTCAGCGTCAGTTTCACCAATTTGGAATTGAAGCATTTGGTGCGGTCGATCCGGCGTTGGATGCAGAAGTTATTGCTTTCGGGTATCAATTCTGCCGTGAGCTGGGCTTGAAAGGAGTACAGGTGGAGATTAACTCCGTCGGTAATGCAGCCAGCCGGGCAGCTTATCGTCAGCATCTGGTGGACTTCTTGATGCCAATTAAGGATACGTTGACCAAGGAGAGCCAAGCACGCATTGAGCGTAATCCGCTGCGAGTGCTGGATAGCAAAGATGACCAGGACAAATTTGGAGGTGCACCTTCGATTTTGGATAGCTTGGACGAGGAATCTCGCACACACTTTGAGAAAGTGAAGCAAAATTTGGATGCCATGGGCGTGGAATATACAGTTAACCCGCGTTTGGTACGGGGGCTGGATTATTATACGTTGACAGCGTTCGAATTCAAAGCTGAAGGAATTGGTGCCATAGATACGATCGGTGGAGGCGGCCGCTACAACGGATTGGTTGGAGATTTGGGCGGACCGGATCAGCCGGGCATTGGTTTTGGCATTGGACTGGAGCGAATTCAGCTGATCCTGGAACATCAAGGTGTCAAACTGAACGAAGCCAAGCCGTTAGATATCTATATGGTAGCATTGGGAGAAGCAGCAGAAACAGAAGTGACCAAACAACTATTCAAGTTGCGTCAAGCCGGATTTTCCGCGGAGCGAGATTATCTGGGACGTAAAATGAAGGCGCAGATGAAATCAGCCGATCGCTTTAAAGCAAGGTATACTGCGATTCTGGGTGAGGATGAGCTGGTTCAAGGTGAAATCGCACTGAAAAACATGGAAACTGGCGAGCAGCGTACCGTTAAACTGGATCAGCTGGTGGAAGAATTAGGCTAAAGAAAATGGTGTAACATCAATCGGTGGAGCTTCCTCTGGTTGTCATATAGCATTAACTACTAAACATAAACAGGAGTGTGTATTATGAAAAGGAGTCATGAATGCGGCGCATTGACTCATGCGCATATCGGAGAAACAGTTACATTGAACGGTTGGGTACAAACCCGTCGTGATTTGGGGGGCGTACTTTTTATTGACCTGCGCGACCGTAGCGGAATTGTACAAATTGTGTTTAATCCGGCATATTCCGGTGACGCACTGCAAATTGCGGATCGTGTTCGTAGTGAATACGTGCTTGAGGTTACCGGTACTATTGTTAAGCGTGATGCAGAAACGATTAACCCGAACCTGCCTACAGGTGAAATTGAAGTGCGTGTCACTGAAATTGAAGTATTGAATGCGTCCAAAACACCTCCGTTCTTCATTGAAAATGGTGTAGAAGTGGACGAGTCTCTGCGTTTGAAATACCGTTATTTGGACCTGCGTCGTCCGGAAATGTACCAGACGTTGAAACTGCGCTCCAAAGCAGCAAAAATATTCCGTGACTTCCTGGACGGAGAAGAGTTCGTCGAGGTGGAAACACCAATTTTGACGAAAAGCTCCCCAGAGGGCGCACGTGATTATCTGGTACCTAGCCGGGTGCATGAAGGTGAGTTTTTCGCCTTGCCGCAATCGCCACAACTGTACAAGCAATTGCTGATGGTGGGTGGCCTGGAGCGCTACTACCAAATTGCACGTTGTTTCCGTGATGAAGATTTGCGTGCTGACCGTCAGCCTGAATTTACGCAGGTCGACATCGAGACCTCCTTCATGCAACAGGATGACTTGCTGCCAATGATGGAGCGTCTTATGGTGAAATTGTTCAAAGAAACCGTTGGGGTAGAACTGGAAACACCGTTCCAACGGATTACACATGCTGATGCGATGGACAAATACGGCTCGGACAAGCCGGACCTGCGTTTTGGCCTTGAGTTGATTAAAGTCAATGATATCGTGGCAACTAGTGGTGTAAAAGTATTCGCTTCCGTAATTGAAAAGGGTGGCGAAGTAAAAGTCCTCAATGCCAAAGGATGTGGCACTTGGAGTCGTAAGGAGATTGATGACCTGGGTCCTTACGCTGCACGCTATGGAGCTAAAGGCTTGGCTTGGATTCAAGTGAAGGAAGGCGAATTCAAGGGGCCTATCGTTAAATTCTTCACACCGGAAGAAATCGAAGCATTGAAGGAGCGCACAGGAGCCGAAGAAGGCGATCTGTTACTCTTCTCTGCGGATAATAAAAAGGTAGTTGCTGATGTATTGGGCGCACTTCGTCTGAAAATTGGCCGTCATTTGGGACTGATCGACGATAACAAATTCAAATTTGCCTGGGTTGTAGACTTCCCGCTTCTCGGCTATGACGAAGAACAAAAACGTTATGTGGCGGAACACCATCCGTTCACCCGTCCGAAGGACGAAGACCTTGGCCTCTTGGATACCGATCCAGGTCAAGTTCGTGCTCAAGCCTATGATATCGTACTGAACGGCTACGAAGTGGGCGGCGGCTCGATGCGGATTTACAAACGTGATGTTCAGGAGAAAATGTTCAAAGCTCTCAACCTGGCGCCGGAAGAAGTTACTGATAAATTCGGCTATCTGTTGGATGCGTTCGAATATGGTACGCCTCCACATGGTGGTATTGCCTTCGGTTTTGACCGCCTCGTGATGTTGCTTGCAGGTCGTACAAACCTGCGTGAAACGATTGCATTCCCGAAAACAGCTAGTGCGACAGACCTGCTTATGGATGCACCAGCCGAAGTAGATCAAGCTCAATTGGAACAGCTTCATATCCGTATTGCTCCGAAGCCTGTTGCTCCTAAAGCTTAAGACGTTTGCAAGTGCCATCCATTGGCATGAGATAGCTTATAGAATGCCATGAACCCGTTACCCTCATATGGATAATGGGTTCGTGGTTTGTATGCTGGAGTTCAGGCATAGAGTTTAAATCAGTGAGGGAGGATATACCATATTGTTGCATCAATTTTCACGAACGGAATTGGCCATCGGAACTGAAGGTCTAGAGGTTATGAAAAATAGCACGGTGGCCGTGCTGGGTATCGGCGGTGTCGGTTCGATTGCAGTGGAAGCGCTGGCGCGCACGGGTGTTGGACGTATCATTTTGATTGATAAAGATGTTGTAGATATCACCAATATTAATCGCCAGATACATGCGTTGACAACGACGGTAGGCCAAAAAAAGGCTGATCTGATGGTAGAGCGTGTGAAGCTGATTAATCCTGAATGTGAAGCGATTGCACTGAACATGTTTTATACGGAAGAAACATATGAGGAGCTGTTCAAGTACGAACTGGATTATGTGCTGGATGCTTCGGATACGATTATTTACAAAATTCATTTGATTAAGGAATGCCTGAAACGGGGGATTCCGATGATCTCCAGTATGGGGGCTGCGAACAAAATGGATCCGAGTCGTTTTCAAGTTGCAGATATTTCCCAGACGAGAATGGACCCGATTGCCCGTGTCATCCGCACCAAGTTGCGCAAGGAAGGTATTACCAAAGGCGTCAAGGTTGTATTCTCCGATGAAGAACCAATGAAGCCACGTGAAGAAATTACAAAAAAAATTGTACCTGCAAACGCACCTGAAATCCGGAAGGCGAAGCAGCCGCCTGCAAGCAATGCATTTGTACCTCCGGTAGCAGGACTGATCATGGTTAGTGTAGCCGTGAAGGATTTGTTAGAACATGCTGGTGTGTAAGTTGCAAAAATAGCATGGCAGTGCATTCGTAGATTTACATCAGTATGTATTCACTTTAAGACCTGTAGTTCTGTGCATCACATCCTTTGTGTCACAGTTGCTACAGCTCTTTTTTGTTTTGAAAAAGCGTAGCTTACTGCAAACAGATTGAACAACTTGCTGGAGGGTTTTGGTATGAAGGATGGACTGTGGTCCAGAAGTCTCGGTTTCAAGCCCGAGCATCATTGGAAAAAGGAATTAGCCGCTGGGGCCATTTCTTATTTTTCCGTTGTATACATTGTTATGGTTAATGCAACTATTTTGGCAGATGCCGGGATTCCCCTCCAAGGGGCAATGCTCGGGACACTGCTGACATCAATGATTGGCTGCCTGCTTATGGCTTTTGGTGGGAAATCTCCAATGGTCGTTGTACCAGGTATGGGGATTAATGCCTTTTTCACTTATACGCTCGTGCATTCTATGAAGCTGAGTTGGCAGGAAGCGTTGATGGTGGTTGCCATCACAGGGATCTTATTCGCCATTGTGGCCTTTACATCATTGTACAAGCTGATTAGCCAAGCGATTCCCCATAATTTGCAGCACGGAATTACGGTGGGCATTGGTTTGTTTTTAACCTTTATCGGATTGCAAAAAAGCGGCATCGTGATTGCTCATCAGACGACTTTTGTGGCTATTGGCCATTTTAATGATCCCAAGGTAATTACGGCTTTTGTAACGTTGCTGCTCGCTATTGTATTGTTTGTGCGTAACGTTCAGGGAGGTTTACTAATTAGCATTTTGGCGGGAACTGGGCTTGCTTATATACTGGGAGCTGTAGAGCCTACAAGCACGGTACGAACCTCTGAAACGGTGCGACAGTATGGGCAATTGTTTGGAGAGCTTTCCTTTTCAGGCATTGTCTCGGTAGCTTTTTGGATCGCTGTCTTTTTGCTCCTACTCATTGTACTATTCGAGAATATTGGTATGATTACTGCACAAACCAACATGATCGGAAGACCGGATTTATTTAAAAACAGCTTGCGTGTGTTGGCTGTAACCAATATCTTTGCCGGTATTTTGGGCAGCAGTCCGGCGGTAGCCGCTGCGGAATCGACGGCTGGTATTGCAGCGGGGGGACGCTCGGGAATGACACCGCTGGTAACTGCTATTTTATTCGGGGCGACGTTTTTCTTTATTCCACTGTTGGCTTATATTCCTGACAGTGCCATTGCGCCCGTGTTGATCATCATTGGGGGTCTAATGGTGCAAAATGTGCGAGAGATGGATTTCAGTGATTTTACTGAAGCGTTTCCTGCATTTCTGATCATGGTAATGATGCCCTTTACTTACAGTATTGTAGACGGGATGGCATTTGGTTTTATTGCATACCCCGTAGCCAAGCTGGCAGCAGGACGGGGCAAGGAAGTGCCTGTCGCATTATATATCATTTCTGTACTGTTTGTGGCTAACTTTGTGCTTCATTCTCTGGTGTAGTAAACTCGAAGATAGATTGTACTGTTCATACCCGCGCAGAGCGCGGGTGTTGTTGTTTGAACAAGAATGGTCAGACAGGAAGCGAGGTTGATGGTATATGGAAAAAGAACATCATATACACCGAGATGAGCAGGAGGACCGGATGAAGGAAAAGCCGGGTAAAAGACCCGATAAGGCTGGCATGGGGCGGTTTATCAAATTGATTGCGAGTGCGCATCCGCCCAAGGCCATTCTGATCATCGCCCTGATTCTGACGCTGATTCAGACCACTGCTGGTTTAATCGTACCCATGATGACCAAAGGGTTGATTGATGGCTTGACCTTTTCTTCATTAAACCGTATGGTCATTGTTGGTCTGCTTGGCGCTTTTGTGCTTCAAGCGGTGGCTTCGGCGGTTTCTATCTATATGTTGAACTATGCTGGGCATAGGATTGTGGCTAATTTGCGCAAACGCTTATGGCATAAAATCTTATCTCTACCTATCCCTTACTTTGATCGAAATCGGTCAGGAGATACGATGAGTCGTGTCACCAATGATACAAGCCTGATTATGAACTTAATTACGGAGTATCTAGTCAATCTGATTTCTAATGTGATTGCAATTATTGGTGGTATTGCATTGTTATTTTATCTGGATTGGGTGATGACGCTCATTATTATGGCTATTGTTCCGCTAACAGCCCTAATTTTATTTCCTGTAGGCAGAAAAATGTACCGTATCTCCAAAAAACAGCAGGATGAGATGGCGGATCTGACCTCAGTGTTGAGTCAGGTTATCGGCGAAATCAGACTGGTGAAGGCCTACGGAACCGAAAGCAGAGAGGCTCAGGCCGGTGAGGATCGTATTTACCGGATGTTCCGCTTCGGTTTGCAAGAGTCACGCATCCTAGCCCTTGTAGGTCCCATTTCTACCTTCTTGTTGACTGCAGTGCTGGTCATTATATTGGGTGTTGGTGGTGTTCGTGTCGCATCGGGTGTGCTGACCGCTGGGGATTTGGTGGCTTTTATTTTGCTGCTGTTTCAGGTGATCACACCGATGGCACAATTCACGACCCTGTATTCACGACTACAAAAGGTGGTTGGGGCTACTGAACGGATTCAGACGATTTTAGATCATGAAGAGGAACCGCTCGAGTTGAAGCAGGAAGCGGCAAAAGAGAGCAGAGATATTATACTTCGTGATGTTGCCTTTTCCTATACTGAAGGTGAAGAGGTCCTTCATAATGCGAACTTGGTCATCCCGGCTAACCGGACGACAGCATTCGTGGGACCGAGTGGAAGTGGGAAGTCCACCTTGTTTTCATTGTTGGAACGCTTTTATGTGCCGGATACAGGGGAAATTCGTTATGGAGACGAACCGATATCGTCATATACACTTTCCTCCTGGCGCTCCAAAATTGGTTATGTATCGCAGGAAAGCTCAATGATGACCGGAACGGTCAGAGATAACATTACATATGGCTTGGGGCGCGAAGCTGACTTGGAAGAAGTGAGACGAGCAGCCACGATGGCGTATGCGGATACATTTATTATGGATCTACCTCAAGGCTACAACACTGAGGTGGGAGAACGGGGAATGAAGCTGTCTGGAGGGCAGCGTCAACGGATCGCTATTGCGCGTGCGCTTCTTCGTAGCCCTGACATTCTCATGCTGGATGAGGCTACATCTAGTCTGGACAGCTCATCTGAGCATGAGGTACAGAAGGCCCTAGCGAACTTGATGGAAGGACGCACGACGATTGTCATTGCTCATCGTTTGTCTACAGTGGTTCACTCCGATCAGATTATCGTGTTGGACAAGGGCAAGGTGACCGGTGCAGGAACTCATACTGAGTTATTAGAGTCTCATCAGGTGTACCGTGAGCTGGCTCAAAAGCAGTTTGTGGAGATGGGGGAAAGAAGTATGGAGTATTAGAGGCCGCTTCGCGTGTGATTTGATCCTCCGATCGCTCCGCTTCTTCGGATTCAAATCACACGCTCCACTGGTGCCGCAAAGCTTCATACTTTTGTAAAAGAATAGGGAAAAAGGCGTATTAGGAAATAAGGTTGGATTTTTATGGTTAAATGTGTTACGCTTACTTTCCTTTTTTTGTGTCGGAGCAAGTGAATGCGATGCAGAAATCGAGACTTGATATTCTTAGGAGGTAACTGAAATGGAGAATGAGTTTCAAAGTGCCTATCAAGAAGAACAGCATAGGCTGTCGCTTGCTATGGAGGAAATTGATCGGAGATTGGAACGGCTTCGCAATACGCCGGTGTACACCGGGCATGATTTTACGGAGCAAGTGCTGGAATCGGCACGGGAGGAAAAACGTCAGGCTTTGGCCAAAAGCTCACAGGAGCCTTATTTTGGTCGTATGGATTTTGACGAGCGTGGCAGAGGGCAGCGGAAGCCACTTTATATCGGTAAAATTGGAGTGGAGCGTGAAGAAACGTCAGCGTATCCGCTGGTGATTGATTGGCGTGCACCGATTGCCAGCTTGTTTTATTCGTTTACAGGTGGTGAAGAAACCGCGTCTTACGAAGCTCCTGAGGGAACCATTGAGGGTTTGGTCTATCTGAAGCGTAATGTTGTCATTCGGAAAAAAATCCTGGAACGGGTAGCCGATACATATAATCGTGAAAGCGACGAGCCTGCCGTTTCTGATGAGTTTCTCGTTTATCGTTTGGGAGAAAACAAGGATAACCGTTTACGGGATATCGTGTCTACCATTCAGGCGGAGCAGGATCAGATCATCCGCGCGGCCAAAAATACAGCCCTCGTTATTCAGGGGGTAGCGGGTAGTGGCAAGACGACGGTAGCGCTGCATCGTCTCGCATTTTTGCTGTATCAATACAAGGATCAGGTATCAGCGGACAAAATGGTAATTTTCGCACCAAACCATATGTTCCTTGACTATATTTCAGATGTACTTCCAGAGCTGGGGGTCGGGAATATTCAGCAAAGTACATTTGCAGACTGGGCACTGGACTTATTGGGTTTGGATTTACCTTTGGCTGATCCTGCCGAAACATTATCTTATTGGTTTGAGAGTGGTGGCAGTCTGAGAAAGGAATCCATGGAGGAGGCGCCGGGAAGATTCAAGGGCTCGGTTCACTTTATGGAGTTGCTTCAAGCTTTTGTTGAACGACTGGAGCCCATCTCCGTGCCCGAGGGGGATTTTTCACCATGGGATGGAGCGGTGCTGCCACAAGCTGAGATTTTGAATTGGTTTAATGAGGAATATAAGCCTTATCCGCTCGCGAAGCGGAAGGAGCGTGTGCTGGCAAGAGTGCACCGCTGGATTGAAATGGAACTGAAAAAGTCGCCTTCGGCGGCAGCGCTCAAGGAACGCAAGAAAAAGGCAGGGACACGGGAAAAGGCATATGCTAAAAAATGGCCACAATATGACGCACTGACGCTCTATAAGCAGCTTTTTCAGGCAGCTAAAGGGTTACCCGCAGATACGGCTGCGGAGATGAAGGCTTCTCTGCCGACTGCTATTTTTAAGACCACACAGTCGGACCTGCGAAAACAGATTATCCGTGAAGAAGATCTGACTGCGTTAGTGTATCTTCACGTGCTGATTCATGAGGTAGAGTCATCTCAACGTTTTGACCATGTGGTCATTGATGAAGCGCAGGATTTTTCACCTTTTCATATCGCATTGCTGGATTTGTTCGTGAAAGGGCATTCCTTCACTATACTGGGCGATTTATCGCAGGGCATTCATGAATATCGTGGCGTACATGCGTGGGAGGAAATGAGTTCTCTTTTTGCGCCCGAACATACAGGGTATTTTGCACTTACGCGGAGCTATAGATCAACCTTGGAAATTATAGAATTTGCAAACACGATTTTGGAGCAGGGAGTTCGCGGCGGTATTACGGCAGTTCCGGTATTTCGTAGTGGCGATCCGGTGCGTACGATGTCTTACGACTCATCGGTGCGTGAGCAGAGTTTGCTCACCGCTCTAAAAGAGCTGTCCTCCAAGGAGTATCGTACTGTTTCTGTGCTGACCCGTACCTTAAAAGAGGCTGTGGAGCTACATGAGGTTTTCACAAGTGCGGGGTTGGATGTGAATTTGATTGACGGTGGTAAAAAGCAATATGAAGGCGGATTGTCGGTACTGCCTGTGTACCTATCCAAAGGTCTGGAGTTCGATGCAGTTATTGTGGCGGATGCCGACCATGAGCATTATGGAGAACGGGCATGGGATGCCAAGCTGCTGTATGTAGGATGTACCCGTGCGCTGCATGAGCTGTGGCTATTGCATGATGGCTCACTTCCTAGTTACGTACAGGCACAGACGGAGTAAACAGAAAAGCGTTGTAAAGCATCGCCTGAGTTGTTGTATTCCTTTTTGTTTACTGTTTATCTTAGTGATGGAAATTAGGAAGTCATGTCAGTCGAAGAACAGCCACGAAATTCATCTTTCGTCTAAGGCTGTTCTTTCTTTTTTTGTGGGCGACTGACTTGGAGATCTACAGCTGTGCCGTGACCATGCTATCTGCAACTTGTTAACGGATATGGTAGAATAAGAGGCGGTTTACACTGTATCAGGATTATAGATGACTTGAATTTTCATGATTTTTAACCGTATGAGCGAACATAATATAGTAGGTTTTCGAAGAAAAAGAGAAAGTGTTCGTTCATAAACCATAAGGAAGTGAATGAAATGGACTTATTTTCATATTCCCAAGAGTCAACGCCAAGCAATCGGTTGCTTGCGGATCGCTTGCGTCCGACTTCGCTGGATGAATATATTGGACAGGAGCATGTTGTGGGTCCGGGTAAGCTGCTGCGAAGAGCTATAGAGGCAGATCAGGTCTCTTCTATTTTGTTGTACGGACCACCGGGGTGCGGCAAAACAACGCTGGCACATATCATCTCGCAACACACGCAAGGCGATTTTGTACGTCTGAATGCTGTAGAAGCATCTGTGAAAGACGTAAGAGAAGTCATTGACCGTGCACAGACGAATAAATCGATGTATGGCAAAAAAACCATTTTGTTTCTCGACGAAGTACATCGTTTTAACAGTTCACGTCAGGATGCACTGTTGCCTGCGGTGGAAAAGGGCACGATCGTGTTTATTGGCGCCACGACTGAAAATCCCTTTCACTACGTCAACGGCGCTTTAATGAGCCGTTCTACGCTGTTCCAGCTTGAAGCGCTAACGCAGGAGCATTCGCTGGCTGCTATGCGCCGCGCCTTGAGCGATGCGGACAAAGGGCTCGGCTACATGCAGCTTCAGGTCGATGAAGCTGCACTGGCTCACATTGCGTCCATGGCGAACGGCGATATCCGCCGCGCTTTGAACGCGCTGGAACTGGCGGCGCTCACGACGCCTCCGCTGGCAGACGGCACGATTCACGTGACACTGGAAGTCGCAGAGGAATCCATTCGCCGCCCGATTGTCAAAGCAGATGAATCCACGCAGTATGACGTGCTGTCGGCCTTTCACAAAAGCATTCGCGGCTCTAGCGACGCCGCGCTGTTCTGGTTCCTGTACGCCGTAGAAAAGCTCGGCATGGACCCGATGACCTTTATCCGCCGCCTCATCGCGGCGAGCAGTGAGGACATTGGCCTGGCGAACCCGCAGGCAATGGTGCAAGCGGTGAGTGCGCTTGAAGCTTATCGCAATAACGGCTGGCCCGAGGCCAAACTGAACATTGCACAGGCCATTTTGTTTGCCGTGGAAAGCCCTAAATCGAATGCCGTATATACAGCGATTTCACGGGCCATGTCGGCTATGGACGATATCAAATCGGCCGAGGTGCCACTGCATTTGCGTGACGCACACTACAAAGGCTCGGAAAAGCTCGGACATGTTGGCTATCAATATCCACATAATTATCCGAATCACTATGTGAAGCAGCAATATTTGCCCGATTCGATAGCAGACCAAACCTTCTACCAGGCTACTGAGCAGGGGAATGAGTCAAAAATCAGGCAAAACCAGCGCTGGCGGGATTCACAGTCTTAATATATGTGCGACTTAATATACAGAGTGTGTACGAAATCGTCACGTTACACCATGATCGTGCAAGAGCGAAGAAGGGGATAAGAAGATGAAAGACGTGCTATTCGTTGCCGCGGGCGGAGCGCTTGGAACCTCTACCCGTTATGGCCTGCAATCGCTGTTGCCTGCGGCGGGTGCGGATTTTCCACTTGGTGTGCTGCTAATCAATTGGATCGGCTGCCTGTTTCTGGGTTGGTTCTTTACGGTAACCTTGCGATCATGGCGGATCAAGCCGCGATTGCGACTTGCCATCGGAACAGGCTTTACAGGGGGCTTTACCACCTTTTCCACCTTTGCAGTGGATGCTGTCCGCCTCACGGTTCATGATCGTATGCTGACGGCTGTGTTGTACCTGCTGCTTAGCGTAGGCGGAGGGCTGTTTTTGACATGGACAGGTATCCGCCTAGGTACAAAAATGACGCAGGCTGCTCCCAAGGAGGAACGCTTATGATCTGGTGGGCAGCGGCAGGCGGTATCGTGGGTACACTGGCGAGATACGGGCTTGGCATGTGGGCCGGAAAGAGGTTTGGTATCGCATTTCCGTGGGGGACGTGGATCATTAACGTCAGCGGTTCATTGCTGCTAGGCTGGCTCTATGGCGAGTTTACGCAAAACCATTTGTCTCCTGCACTCTGGATGCTGCTAGGAACAGGTTTTTGTGGCGGCTACACCACCTTTTCCACATTTGGCTATGAATCTCTTCAACTGATGGAGCGTAAAGAATACCGACGCATGGCTACGTATGTACTGTCCTCTGTCGTGGTAGGAGTTGTAGCTGCGGCTATCGGGTACAGAGTCAGTTAAGCTTTATACATTTTCGAAATAACACGTAAAAATGCAATAAAAAGCTTCCAATCCCGTACTCAAGGCATTCTCAGCCGTGATAAGGTTTCGGAAGCTTAGTGCTGTACCTATACAGCTATTTTTTATCTCGTTCTTTGTACAATTCAGGTAAAAGGGATTCAAGTTCAGGTCTTGGATCAGGATCAGACAACTTCATTTCCTCCAGCGTTTGGACGGCAATCCGTAGCACAGTATAATCCCTATACCAACGGTTGTCTGAAGGAACGACATACCAAGGAGCTTGTTTGGTTGCGCTTAGCTCTAATACATCCTCATAATACTGGGTATATTGCTTCCAAAATTTTCGTTCCTGCAAGTCACTTGGATCGAGTTTCCAGTTTTTGTGAGGCTTTTCAATTCGGTCGATCAGCTTTTCTAACTGAAATTGCTTTGAAATATGTAAAAAGATTTTAACCACCTTTACACCATTATCCAGCAACAACTGTTCAAAATGCTTGATATGCTTAATATTCCGTTTGGCCTGCTTATCGGATATCTGTCCGTGAACACGTGTAATCAGCACATCCTCGTAATAAGAACGGTTAAATGCTGCAATATATCCACGTCCTGGGGTAACGCTATGAGC
The DNA here is from genome assembly GCF_900116035.1 of Paenibacillus sp. cl130. Lineage (NCBI taxonomy): Bacteria > Bacillati > Bacillota > Bacilli > Caryophanales > Paenibacillaceae > Paenibacillus > Paenibacillus sp. cl130. The sequence continues at coordinate 334,495 of NZ_FOYG01000007.1, read as the reverse complement.
ACGCCACAAGAAATCATGACTTAATTCCTCAGCCGTAGGTGATTTAAAGCTGTGGACAGTCACCCCCGCAGGGTTAAGGTTGGAAAATACCTGTTTGATGACGCCATCTTTGCCGCTGCAATCCATACCCTGAAATACAAACAAAACGGATTGTTTTTTCTCTGTAAATAATTTGCTTTGTAATTCCGTGAAGCGTTCCTTCAATTGATCTATTTCCTGTCGGATTTCTTCTTTATTTTTGATATTCTTCGTATCCTTGGGGTCCCATTCTTTCAAAGAAACTTTTTTACCCGGTGTCAGCATTCCTAATGAATCAGACATAAAGGCACGCTCCTTTTCAATTGAAGTATGATCTTGTCTACATCATATACCCAAATGAGGATGTTATCAAAAGTTCCTTATGTATTAATGGTCTTTCAAGTTAATTCGAAAAGGATTACATAGGGAAGAAGTTAGAAGTCCATTGTAGCGATCTTATTTAAATATGACGGTTCCTATTTTAAATGGGAAGCATACCAATGGATTAAAAAAGGGACGTGCATACACCATGGAAAATTTTTTGCAAGGAATGTTTGTCCAGCATGACAGACATCATAAAGAGCAGATTATCAATTCTTTACAAGCCATTACTAAAAACATCTTTCATTAAAAAAGTCGCCTCCCAAATCTGGAGAGACGACTTTTTTAATTCCCTGCTATATCAATGCAAAATGGTCATTTTATTTAAACTGTTTCAGGCTGAAGTTTTTCAACCTTATCAATGGTTCCGCCACCCAGACAGCGTTCCCCGTCGTAAAATACAACAGCTTGTCCAGGTGTAATGGCCTTTTGATGTACATCGAATATGACATGCACGGTTCCATCCGCAAGCCATTGTAAAGTTACTTGCTGATCAGGTTGGCGATAACGGAACTTGGCTGTGCAACGGAATTCGCTGGTCGGACGAGTATCTGCGCCTTCAATCCAGTTCACGTCCGTTGCAATCAGGCTGGTAGAATACAGACTGTGGTGACGATCACCTTGTACCACATACAGAATATTCTTCTCCAGATCCTTATCCGCTACAAACCACGGTTCGCCTGAACCCGATCCGCCAATGCCCAAGCCTTGTCGTTGACCCAGTGTATAGTACATCAGACCATCGTGACGTCCTTTGACTTCACCAGTAGCGATATCCACCATGTCTCCACCTTTTGCAGGCAGATATCCACTCAGAAACTCCTTGAAATTACGCTCGCCGATAAAGCATACGCCTGTGCTGTCTTTCTTCTTGGCCGTATACAGTCCCGCAGCTTCCGCAATTTTACGTACTTCTGGTTTCGGCAGATGACCGATGGGAAACATCGCTCGGGACAACTGTGTTTGGCTTAATGCATTTAGGAAATAAGTCTGATCCTTGTTGCTATCCACACCTCGCAGCAAAGTAAAGTGGCCGTCTTCTTCCACAACCCGTGCATAATGTCCAGTAGCAACATAATCTGCTCCCAAATCCAGCGCTTTATTTAGAAACTCGCCGAATTTAATTTCACGGTTACACATGACATCCGGGTTGGGTGTGCGTCCAGCTTTATATTCATCAAGAAAATAGGAGAATACTTTATCGAAGTATTCTTTCTCAAAATTGACGGTATAGTAAGGAATGTCGATCTGTTCACAGACGCGGCGCACATCCTCCGCATCCTCCTCAGCCGTACAACGGCCAAATTCATCCGTGTCATCCCAGTTTTTCATGAAGATGCCGATTACGTCATAGCCCTGCTCCTTCAGCAGCAGCGCGGTAACGGATGAGTCGACGCCACCGGACATCCCGACGACGACACGGGTTTCATGATTGGCTTTAGCCATGGTCATCACCCAATTCTTTCAATATTGTTGTAGAACCCACCTATTGTAACATAAACGATAATAAGATACGATGTTTGGACGATCAAACGACACGGCGAACGATGGAAGAAAGCTATATAAAATGGGCTAAAGCTGTTCCAAATCGCTCGAAAGCAACTTTTTTTAAGATTGTTACCGTAATGTTTCCCTTTACCTGCCCTAATATGTTAACATAAGCTGAGGGTTAGGATCGGAATAGAGAGGTTTACAACACCAGTTATTCCGCGTGTTTAACGGAATTGTTACTATAAGTGAGGTGGCACAATTGAAAATATCAACGAAGGGCCGTTATGGCCTGACCATTATGATGGAACTTGCAGCCAGGTTTGGCGAAGGTCCAACTTCTTTGAAAAGTATTGCCGAAAAAAATCAGTTGTCAGAGCATTATCTGGAACAGCTCATCGCGCCTTTGCGTAATGCAGGTTTGGTAAAAAGTATCCGTGGTGCTTACGGCGGTTATATTTTGGCGAATGAACCGGCAGGAGTAACAGCGGGAGACATCATTCGTGTACTGGAAGGTCCGATATCTCCGGTAGATTTCACGGAAGAAGACGATCCGGCAAAACGTCAGCTGTGGCTGCGGATTCGTGACAGCATCGCTGAAGTGTTGGATTCTACTACACTTAAGGACTTGATCACATACCAAGAACATGATGAATTGGACAATTACATGTTCTATATTTGAGGTGGATTAACATGAACAGAATTTATCTGGATCATGCCGCATCGACTCCTATGCATCCTGAGGTTGCGCAGACTATGATGGACATCATGACCGGCCAATATGGCAACGCTTCGAGCGTTCATGCCTTTGGCCGCGATGCCAAGCGCACCGTCAGCGCTGCTCGGGATGCCGTTGCGGCCTCTTTGGGCTGCAAGCCTGAAGAAATTATATTTACGAGCGGAGGGACAGAAAGCGATAATCTGGCCCTGTTTGGGACGGCTACGGCAGACGGCCGTACTTCCGGGCATATGATTACAACCGCGGTTGAACATCACGCAGTGCTTCATGCTTGTGATGAACTGGAAAAAGCGGGGTATGAGGTGACTTATGTCCCGGTCAACGGTTTTGGACGCGTGAACCCTGCGGATATCGAGGCTGCCATTCGTCCGGACACTTTTTTGATCAGCATGATGTATGCCAACAATGAGGTGGGCGTCATTCAGCCGATCTCAGAAGTAGGGCAGATTGCGAGAGAACATGGCATTGTATTCCATGTAGATGCGGTTCAAGCTTACGGTCATATATCCATCGACTGCCGGAATCTCCCAATTGACTTACTGAGTGTGTCGGGTCATAAGATTAACGGACCACAAGGGGTGGGTGCATTATATATCCGCCAAGGTACACGCATTCAGCCGCTAATGCATGGGGGACTTCAGGAAAAGAAACGCCGTGCCGGGACAGAAAACATCGCCGGTATTGCGGGTCTGGCTAAAGCCGCAACTCTAGCTAATGCTTCCATTGAGGAGCGTGGGGTGCACGATACGGTTCTTCGCCAGACACTGCTTAAAGGGTTGGAAGACACTCTGGGTAGCCAAAATTTTGTAATTAACGGTGATCCTGATCATTCTTTACCTAATGTCCTTAATGTTAGCTTTCCGGCCATTGGTACAGAGACCATGCTGATGAACCTTGACATGGAAGGAATCGCAGCAGCAAGCGGATCAGCCTGTACTTCCGGATCTCTAGAGCTATCGCATGTATTGCAGGCGATGGATCTTCCTGAAGATGTTTTACATTCAGCGATTCGGTTTAGCTTCGGTTTGGGTAATACTACGGAAGAAATGGAATACACGGCCAAGAAAATTGAAACCATATGGAAGCGGCTGCGTACTAGGTACTAGGGATTTCTCCGCATTTTAATAAGAAGGGAGGGGCGGTTTTCCATTTCATTGCATGAACGGAAGCAAGGTCTGACAGGCATGTAGGAAAAGGACCGCACCTTCGTTCGGATTGCAGAATGAGGAGGTACCCTATATATGAAGCTTCAAGATATGATCGGACTTGCCGTTTTCGATGTGGAGGACGGGAAGCAGATTGGTAAAATACATGACTTTATGGTGACAGCTGATTGGCGAATCACAGGGATCGAGTTGGAAGGAAAAGGGCTTTTTTCTTCTCACGTGAAAATGGTTGCTTGGGATGACATCGTTGCTTACGGTGAGGATGCGATCATGATTCGCAATCAGCAGGCTGTCCGTAAAACGGAGGCCCATGATATACAACATACGTACTTGCTTGGACCCGGTAAACTGAAGGATCTATCCGTGCTAACAGAGGAAGGGCTTATGCTCGGGCACATCTCGGATGTTTATTTTGACCAGGAAATGGGCAATAACATAATAGGCTTGGAAATCAGCGATGGTTTTGTATCGGATATTATAGAGGGGCGGAAATGGCTGCCCTGCACCGAAGATATGTCCATCGGGGAAAATGCTGTTATGGTTCCCCCGTTAAGCGAGCAGCGTCTGGAAAAAGCCATATATTCTGTTAATGGATAGGGTGAGTTTATTGAGATGTCCGAATTGTAATTCCAAAGATATCGGCAAAATCGGCTCCCATCAATTTTATTGCTGGGGATGCTTTATCGAACTTCAGGTGAATGGTGAAAAAATGTCTGTCTACCAAGTGGAAGAGGATGGAACGCTCAGTTCGCTGGACGACCTATTCTTTGGAGATGAGATGGCACAACAGGACTTGCCGCAAATTCATGCTTCTTCCTAAGCTTGACACCGAAAGTGGACAGGCTGCTTGCTAAGAGGTGTGATCTACATACGCTTAGTAGGTTGGATAATGCTTGATAAAAACAACGAAGAGGGTGCCCCGAACGGCCATATTGGCTGGGGCACCCTCTTTTGTATACCGTTTTTGTGAAGATGGTTAGTTCTACAATTTAAAGCGTTTGACCTCTTCCAATAAAAGATCTGCATGAGAATCGAGTTTGGCAGAAAGGTCGGCAATATTGTTCATGGCATGACCTTGTTCTTGCACAGAGGAAGCCACTTCCTCTGTAGATGCTGCACTTTGTTCAGAAACAGCGACAACGCTGGAAATGACATCGGAAATATGTCCAGCATTCACACGGAGATGATCTGTAGCGGCGGTAACGTCCTCAATTTGGGCAAGCATATGCTGAGAAGCCCCACGAATGGATTCAAACGCCTGTCTCGTTGCAATGGCAGCATGCTCCTGTTCTACAGTTACAGCAAGAGCCTTCTTCATTTCCTCCGCGCTTTGTACTCCTGCAATTTTAATTTCTTCCAGCTTACTCATGATACTGTCACTGGAACTGCCCGCTTGTTCAGCCAGCTTTCTCACTTCTCCCGCGACGACGGCAAAACCTCGTCCGTGTTCTCCGGCCCGTGCCGCTTCGATGGATGCATTGAGGGCCAGCAGGTTTGTTTGTGCGGCGATATCGTGGATGGCCCCGGCCAGCCGCTCAATATCCTGAGTTTTCAGCGCGAGCGAATCTACGGCTTCTCCTGCCGCAGTCGTCGTTTGTCTGGACTCGGCGGCCAGTTTCGCTTGACGTTCTGCTGTTTCATACCCTGCAAGCACGGCAGAATCTGTTTCGAAAACGGCAGTTTGGGTCCGTTTAACACTTTCGCCAATCTGGTCGATGGAGCCTGTCATGTGAGTCAGCTTCTCAGAGCCGGAATATACAGCTTCAGCCTGATCGCTCGCTCCTTGGGCAAGCTCCTGAACTGCACTGGAGATTTGTGACGCGATGGTTCCAGTATCCTTAGCGTGCTGATGCATATCATGGGAAGCTGAGCTGACATCGCCCGCCGTATCTGATACCTTGCGCAACAGGTGAGAGAGATTATCAGACATGATATTAAAATCTGTCCCCAGGCTGGCAATTTCATCTTTACCTTTAACATCCACACGAGCGGTCATATCGCCTTCAGCTATACGTTTGACATTCGCTTGGAGTCTGCGAATCGGCTTAATAAAGTTGTTTGCCGCCCAGATCGCCAGCAGCATAGCGACAACCAAGATGATAGCAACCGTTATAATCAACATATTACGAGTGGAGTAATACTCCTGAAAAGCAATATCTTTGGAAATGGACAACCCTACAATCCAGCCTGTGCTAGGCATCTTTTTAAAATAAAGCTGACGGTCACTACCATTATAGCTATAGTCTGTTTCTCCCGAAGCTGCGCTCAGCAGGGCCGCGGTTGATGAACCCAACTCGGGATTGTCCTTGAGGTTTTTGCCAGCCAGCTTGTTGTCTGGGTGCGCGATCACGGCTCCATTTTGGTCAATCAAAAATGCGTAGCCCAATCCGTTCAAGTCTATGCTTTTAATTATTTTTGTCATATCGTTGAGCATTATATCCTCGCTGACCACACCAGTGACGGAGCCATTCGAATTTTTGAGAGGCTTCGCAATAGAAATGGTGAAATTCGTACTATTTGCATCAATGTATGGGGACGAGTAATACATTTCTCCCTTGGTTTTGGCATCCTTGTACCACGGTCGAGCGCGAGGATCATAACCTGCTTCAAACCAGCCAGATCCATCCCAGTAGGCTCCATCTTCAAAGCCTGCGTAAATATTGGAAATATTTTGATCTTTATAGTTTTGAAAAGCTGCCTTCAGAGATACGGCTTTGGCATCTGATGAAATATCGCTGGATTCCAGACCTGCAGCCAATGTTTCAATAATTTTGGCATTACCACCTATCCATCCGTCGAGCTGATTGACGGTTTCGGAGGTTTTGCTGTTCATAAGCTCTTGGATATCATGATTGGCCTGATTTTTAACGCTTGTCATGCTAATGATCGACAATGGCCCAGCTGCAACGATAACAATGCAAGTGAAAAGGAGAATAAGCTTGATTTTTAAGTTCATGTAACGACCCCCGATGTTTCAGAAATGTGAAAACTTAAAGTAGTGCTTTGTACTTATATCGTCAGATGGAATGACTTTGTTAATTGTTTTCATCCGTTTTCATCATTTTTTTACAATGGTAATCTATGGGGCATTCCAGACTCGCGGGAAGGATTAAAGTAGAGGTACAGGCATATACTTAAAGGAGGCTAGTCCAGTAAGGGGGCACGAAATGGAGCAATTAACGAAAAGTAGACTGTTCCGGTACGGAATATGGACGCTGCTGGGACTTGTCATTCTATATTTTATCTGGCTGCTGCGACCTTTGTTTTTGCATTTGTATGAATTTCTGAAAACAATCATTGCTCCGTTTGCGGTAGCGATGATCATCTCCTATGTACTTAATCCGGTTGTCAGTATGCTGGGCGGTCGCAAGGTGCCTCGAAGCGTAGCTGTGCTGCTCATCTATGCTGTGTTTTTAGCCAGTCTCATTGTGATTCTGATGAACCTGATTCCGATGTTCATTGAACAACTGGATGAGCTGAATGAGCATCTGCCTGAGCTGACCATGCATGCACAAGGATTAATGACGAATATGGATAGCGGCATTTTGCCCCAAGGGGTGCGAACGGGTATGAATCAATGGTTTTTCCAACTAGAGAATCGGATGGCAACAGGGATTTCTAACTTTATGGATAACATCGGCGGGATGATCAATATGCTGTTCAATGTGTTCATTGTACCGTTTCTCATTTTTTATATTTTGAAGGATTTTGATGTGTTCGAGCGGACGATTGTGTCTTACCTCCCGCGTTCTCGTCGCAAGGCGATTGTAACGGTACTTAAGGAAATTGATCAGGCGCTTGGCAACTATGTCAGGGGACAATTACTGGTATGCGTCATTATTGGAGTGATGGCTTATCTCGGATATATGCTCATTGGCATGCCTTATGCGCTGTTGCTGGCAGGAGTGGTTGCGATTTTTAACATCGTTCCGTATTTGGGCCCCTTTTTGGGAGCCGCTCCGGCAGTAGTCATGGCTTCTACGGTCTCCTTAAAAATGGTGCTTTTGGTCGTGGTCGTTAACACCTGTATTCAAGTGTTGGAGAGCAATGTCATTTCTCCCCAGGTGGTGGGACGAACGTTGCATCTGCATCCGATAGCCATTATTTTCGCTCTGCTAGTGGGTGGGGAAATTGCGGGAATTACCGGCTTGATTTTAGCGGTTCCCGTGATGGCAGTCTTAAAGGTAGGACTTCAGCATTTTTTTGCTTATTACGTGAAGCGGAAAACAATCTGATTTTGTCCATACACCGTATGTATCTTGTCTGAAATCGCGTTGACACGGCTAAATGACACGGATATACTGAGTTGAGTATGTTTAAATGTGTTTATCCAGTAGGGAAAGCTCATTTCGAAGTGCGGGCTGAACCCGCCGGGATGCTCCCGTTACCAGTGAAAACAAGGCGATCGATCGTCCGTTAAGCAAATGTTGGTGTGCAGCTTGCGCATGGGCATTTCGTACAGAGGGGACGGCGTTAACCAGGGTGGTACCGCGATACAATCGTCCCTGATCCGTTCAGGGGCGTTTTTCTGTTTTTTTATGGCCTGTGCCAGGAACCAGTGACACCATAATTAGGAGGCTACTTATATGAAAGCTAGTGAAATCCGCTCCAAATGGCTGGAGTTTTTTGAAAGCAAGGGACATGTGATTGAACCAAGCGCGCCGCTTGTTCCACATAAAGATCCTTCCCTGCTGTGGATTAATGCGGGTATGGCACCGCTTAAGCCTTATTTTGACGGACGTGTGAAGCCAGAAAATCCACGTATTGCCAATTCGCAAAAATGTATCCGGACGAACGACATTGAGAATGTCGGCAAAACGCGCCGTCATCACACCTTTTTCGAAATGCTCGGCAACTTTTCCATTGGTGACTATTTTAAGGAAGAAGTCATTACATGGGCATGGGAGTTTCTGACGGATCCAAAATGGATTGGTTTTGATCCGGAACGTCTGGCTGTAACTGTGTATCCTGAGGATGAGGAAGCGTACAAGCTGTGGAACGAAAAAGTTGGACTTCCTGCCGAGCGTATCATCAAATTGGAAGATAACTTCTGGGATATCGGTGAAGGCCCTTGTGGACCTTGTACGGAAATCTTTTATGATCGTGGCGAAGCCTACGGAAGCGACATGACGGACCCTGAAATGTATCCGGGGGGAGAAAATGAGCGTTATCTGGAAGTTTGGAACCTCGTATTCTCACAATTCAACCATAACAAAGACGGCAGCTATACGCCGCTTCCGAACAAAAATATTGATACAGGGGCTGGATTGGAGCGTTTTGCATCCATTTTGCAAAATGTGGATTCCAACTTTGATACGGATATCTTCCAGCCACTAATCCAAAAAACAGCGGCGATGGCGGGAGTAAAATATAACGAAAATGTGGACAGTGACGTGGCTCTTAAGGTTATTGCTGACCATGTCCGCACCGTAGCTTTTGCAATTGGTGACGGTGTGCTGCCTTCTAATGAAGGACGGGGTTACGTGATTCGCCGTTTGCTGCGCCGGGCTGTGCGCTATGGAAAAATGCTGGGCATGAACCGTCCATTTATGTTTGAGCTGGTGGAAACCGTTGGGGATGTCATGGGTGTGTATTACCCTGAGGTAGTGGACAAGCGTGATTTCATCATCAAAGTGATCAAAACGGAAGAGGAACGCTTCCATGAAACACTGACAGATGGATTGGCAATTTTGTCCGATATCAGTGCTCAGGCGAAGGCCGAAGGTCGCAATGTCATTAGCGGAGCAGATGCTTTCAAACTGTATGATACGTACGGGTTCCCATTCGATCTCACAGAGGATTATGCGGACGAGCAGGGCTTTAAAGTAGACCGTGAAGGTTTTGATGAAGCGATGCAGGAGCAACGCAAACGTGCCCGTGATGCTCATCAGGACAGCGCGAGCATGAAGATTCAGGGCGGAGCTTTGTCCGATCTGGCGGTTAAAAGTGAATTTGTTGGATATAATGACCTCGTAACTGAGTCTAAAATAGTGGCGATTGTATATGAAGATGTACTGGTGGACAGTGTTAGTGAAGGGCAGTCTTGTCAGGTCGTGCTGGATGTGACTCCTTTCTATGCCGAAAGCGGAGGACAAGTCAGTGACCAAGGCTTGCTGCGTGGAGGTACGGTAACTGCGAAGGTCGAAGGGCTGTTTAAGGCGCCACAAGGTCAGCATGTGCATCAGGTTGTTGTAGAAGCCGGTGAGCTGAACGTTGGCGATACGGTGAAAGCAGAAGTAGATCAAGCTTCACGTGGAGAAATTGAGAAAAACCATACGGCTACACATTTGCTTCACAAAGCGCTTAAAGAAGTGCTGGGTGACCATGTCAATCAAGCGGGTTCTTTGGTAGAGCCTGGGCGTCTGCGTTTTGACTTCTCCCATTTTGGAAGCATTACACCAGAAGAGCTGGCGGATATTGAACTGCGTGTAAACCGTGCCATCTGGAGCCAACTGGATGTTAGTATTGAACTGAAACCGATTGATGAAGCCAAGGCTCTCGGAGCAATGGCGCTGTTCGGTGAAAAGTATGGAGATATCGTACGGGTCGTTAAGGTAGGCGATTACAGCATTGAACTATGCGGTGGCTGTCATGTCAGCAATACTTCGCAAATTGGCTTGTTCAAGCTTGTCAGCGAGAGCGGCATTGGATCAGGTGTACGTCGTATCGAAGCGGTGACTGGACGTTTTGGCTTTGAATATATGGAAGGTCAATTAGAGCTGTTGAAGGTTTCGGCTGGGCTTGTAAAATCCAAGCTGTCTGAGGTGCCAAAGCGTATCGAATCTTTGCAGCAACAAATTAAAGACCTCAGTCGTGAAAATGAATCGCTGCAAAGCAAGCTGAGCGTTATTGAGGCGGGCCAGCTGACCGATCAGGTCGTGCAAGTAGGCGGGGTGCAGCTGTTGGCTGCACGCGTGCAGGCTTCCAGCATGGATGCGTTGCGTGCGATTGCTGATGAACTGAAAGGGAAACTTCCGGCTGCTGTGCTGGTGCTCGGCGCTGCAATGGACGACAAAGTTAATTTTGTCGTAGCAGTTCCGGCAGAGCATACCAAGGCTGGACTTCATGCAGGCAAGCTCGTGAAAGAAATTGCTGCCGTATGCGGTGGCGGTGGTGGCGGACGACCTGACATGGCGCAAGCAGGTGGTAAGGATGCCAGCAAGCTGGACGAAGCACTTCAACGTGCGCATGAACTGGTGTCGGCAGCTTCACAAGGATAAAGTTCGATAATTTTTGCGGATTTTTGGGAAAAAACGGGCTTAGATATTTCCTTGTAGGGCTTTGCTTATGGTATGATGTAAAAGAATAAGCTGGCATAAACATGTACACATGTTTTGTGGAAGCGAGGTGTCAACAATGGATTCCATGGACAAAACGGTCAAATTTAATGTCAAGGCAGATGAGAAGGAAGCTTCTGCTCAGGAGATTTTGTTGACCGTATATGATGCGCTGGTGGAAAAAGAATACAATCCGATCAATCAAATCGTCGGCTATTTGCTATCCGGTGATCCGGCTTATGTGCCACGGCATAATAATGCCAGAAGCCTGGTACGTAAAAAAGAGCGCGATGAGTTGATTGAAGAGTTGGTTCGTTTCTATCTCGCCAAGCACCGTTAGGAGACAGGCATGAAAGTAATGGGATTGGATTACGGGGATCGCCGAATTGGGGTCGCCGTAAGTGATGCCTTCGGCTGGACCGCCCAAGGATTGGAAGTCATAGAACGACGCGGTGACGACAGTGAGTTCGGTAAAATTGCAAATTTAGTTCGTGACAATGAGGTGGGCGAGGTTGTTGTAGGTTTGCCAAAAAACATGAACGGAACCGTGGGTCCACGCGGTGAGATTTGCATCGAGTTTGCGAACCGACTCAAGGAGTTACTGGGTTTACCCGTTCACCTTTGGGATGAACGGCTGACGACGCGTTCGGCGGAGCGTACGCTTCTGGAGGCCGACGTCAGCCGAAAAAAACGCAAGCAGGTGGTAGATAAACTGGCCGCAAGCCTGATCTTGCAAAACTATTTGGACGCACACAGTACAAGGTGAGGGGGATTTCGTAATGGCTGAAAATCAAGTGGGTATGGAAGAAGAGCCGGAAATTATTTATATTGCCGATGACGAGGGCAACGAGGAAGAGTTCGAGGTCATTATGAAGTTTGAGGTAGATGGTTCCGAAGCGAAGTACATGATGGTTGCGCCAGTGGACCCTGAAGCTGATGAGTCCGATGTGTACGCCTTCCGTTACGAGGAAGAAGGCGATGATATTAAATTGTTTGTGATCCAAGACGATGCCGAATGGGAAATCGTCGAAGAGACCTTTAATACATTTGTAGAAGAAGATGAAGAGGAAGACGGGAAATGACGAGCTATTCACGTGAAGACCTGAGTTGGACCTCTGATTTGAAGGAAACGTTCGACGGCGATGTAGAGCTGCAGGATGAACAGGGCCATGCGATGCGCATGGAATTGGAAGCAGAGTTCAAGGTAGGTGAGCAACGGTACGCCGTATTGCGTAGACCCGGGGCTGCTGTTGGCGAACATGAGCTATATCATGTAAGCTCATCCACAGACGGCGAAATCTCCATCACCACCATTGAAGATGATGATGAGTGGGAAGATATTTCCGAGCTGTACGACGAATGTACGTTGCCGGAAGAACTGTAAGTCTGGATAACGATGAGATCAAACCTGAAAGGGCGGACCAGTCCGCCCTTTTTGGCTGTGAAGGAGTTGGGTGGATGTGAAGCGAAGGACGAGGATGTTTACGTTGCTTCTACTGCTTATCATTATAGTAGCAGGGGCAACCCTCTATATTTGGAATGCCATGCAGCCTGTTCAGCCCCAAACACAACCCGTTGCTTTTACGGTGGTGCAGGGAACAGGAACATCTGCTATTGCAGATACGCTGGAGCAAAAGGGACTTATACGTAATGCGCTCGTGTTTAAGGCTTATGTAAAATTCAAACAGCAAGGAAGCGGATTTCAGGCCGGAAAATATGAGGCGAAGCCTGGCGCAACCTTTGATCAGTTGATTACTAAGTTATCGGCTGGAGATGTTGTCAAAGAGGAAATGATTCGTTTTACAATCCCGGAAGGTTTTACGATTAGACAGATGGCTGATAAGCTGCAAAAGGAAGGACTGGCAGACCGGCAGCAATTTCTGCAGCTGGCCAACGATCCGTCCGCTTTTGACGTCGCGCTGGTGCGGGACATTCCAAAGCAGGCGGGGCTTCGCTATGCGCTGGAGGGCTATCTTTTCCCGGAAACCTATGAGCTGAAAAAGGGTAGTACGGCCAAAGATATTATACAGGTGATGCTAGAACAGACACAAAAGCGGTTGGAAACTGTTTCCGATTTGGATGCGAAGCTGAAACAGCGGGGTGAAACGCTGCATCAACTGCTGACAGTTGCTTCTCTCGTAGAGCGCGAAGTGGTTGTGGAAGATGAGCGGTCTGTAGTAGCTGGCGTCATTTATAACCGACTCAAACAGGATAAGAAGCTGGAAATTGATGCTACAGTTCAATATATGCTGGATAAGCAAAAGGAACGGCTGTATTACAAGGATTTGGCTGTGGAAAGCCCTTATAATACGTATATGCATCAGGGACTTCCACCAGGGCCGATTGCAAGTCCCAGTCTGAAATCAGTGATAGCGGCTTTACAGCCGAAAGCTACAGATTATTTGTTTTACGTGACCAAAAAAGATGGGACACATGAACATTTGTTTGCCAAAACGTATAAAGAACATTTGCATAACATTCAGGTAAGTAACCGTAAGACAAATTAGGAGGTGAGCCTATGGCTTACAAACCCGAACTACTGGCAACTGCCAGCTCTCCGGAGGATGCCCGCCATATGCTGGAGGCTGGAGCTACTGCATTACTTATTGGAGATGACCGCTTTGGAATGCGGCTGCCGGGACATTTTACACCGGACCAAATCCGTGAAGTGGTGGAAGAGGCACGGAAGCATACGGCGCAGGTATACGTATCCATGACGAATTTGATGACGAACGAGCTATTGCCGCTCCTTCCCGAATATGTGCAGACCCTAGCTGGATGCGGCATAGACGCCATTGAGTTTAATGATCCCGCAGTGCTCATGGCCGTGAAGGAGTACGCCCCGCATCTTAAGCTGTTCTGGAACGGTGAGATGATCTCCACCAACTTCGCAACCGCCAACTATTGGGGTGAAAAAGGAGCTTCCCGGGTCATTTTGGCTCGTGAGCTCAGTATGGATGAAATTACCGAAATGATACCAAAGTTGAACATAGAAGCACAGGTTCAGGTACATGGCATGACCAATATTTATCACTCCAAGCGTAAGCTTGTTCAAAGTTACATGCTGCACCAGGGACGTAATGTAGAAGGCGATTTGGGTAGAGGGCGCGGCTTGTTTCTGATTGAAGCAGAGCGAAAGGAAGAGAAGTTCCCCATCTACGAGGATATTAATGGGACACATATTATGAGTTCAGATGATTTTTGTATCATGGAGGACCTGCATATTCTGATGGAGGCGGGCGTGCATAGTTTTAAGATCGAGGGCTTATTGAAACCTACGGCTTACAATGAGGCGGTTGTTCGTGCTTATCGTAAAGCCATAGATAATTATACAGCTGACCCGGATGCTTATGCTTATGATGAAAGCTGGCTGGATGAAGTTCGCCGTCTTCAAGATCCGGAACGGGAACTTTCCTTCGGATTTTTCTATAAAGAGCAGGTTTATTAATTTTAAAATGAATTCACAGAGGGGGGAACGTCATGGGGACGATAACCAAAACGAGAAAATATATAGGTAAACGGAATCGTCTGGATAAGCCGGAGCTATTAGCTCCTGCCGGAAATCTGGAAAAGCTGAAGTTTGCCGTTCACTATGGCGCGGATGCTGTATATATTGGTGGACAAAAATATGGTCTGCGTTCTAACGCCGATAATTTCAGTTTTGAAGAAATGCGCGAAGGTGTAGAATTTGCTAACAAGTACGGTGCTAAGGTGCTTGTAGCCACCAATATCTATGCCCATAATGAGGATATTGCCGGAATCGAAGAATACTTGCGCAATCTGTACGAGGCAGGAATTCATGCCGTTATCGTCGCTGATCCGGCTATTGTATCCGTGGCATTGCGTGCTGTTCCTGGATTGGAAGTGCATTTGAGTACACAGCAGTCCACACTGAACTGGCAAGCGGTAAAGTTTTGGAAAAACGAGGGACTACCGCGTGTGGTACTGGGACGTGAGACCAGTCTGGAGGAAATCGAAGAAATTAAAAAGCATGTGGACATCGAAATCGAAGCATTCGTCCATGGCGCGATGTGCTCTTCATTTTCCGGCCGCTGCGTGTTGTCCAATCACTTTACAGACCGTGATTCCAATCGTGGGGGATGTTGTCAGTCTTGCCGCTGGAAATACGATTTGTTTGAGGATGCCCGCCCAGGTGAGGTTTGGATATCTGAGGAAGAGGCACAGGAGAGCAATGCACTGAAACAGTTCCAGCTCGGTGTTAACCAGCTTCCACTGTTCGAAGAGAGCGATAATGCCTTTTCTATGGGTTCCAAGGATCTGTGTATGATTGAAAATGTCCCTGATCTGATTGATGTAGGTGTAGACAGCTTTAAAGTGGAGGGACGTATGAAGTCCATTCACTATGTGGCTACCGTCGTGAATGTCTATCGTCAAGCGATTGATTCCTATATGGCTGATCCTGAAAATTATGTGCTCAAACCAGAATGGATTGAAGAAATTAATAAGGCAGCCAATCGTCCGTTGAATACAGGGTTTTTCTACGATACACCGGATCATGAAGACCATATTTATGAGCCGGAAGAAAAGGCAGTCCCTTATGATTTTGCCGGACTGGTCATGGACTACGATGCCGCGAGTGGCATTGCAACCATTCAACAACGGAACCATTTTAAACCAGGGCATGAAATCGAATTTTTCGGTCCGAACGGAACATTCTTTAAACAAACGGTCGGAACGATCTGGGATGAGGAAGGCAACGAATTGGATGCTGCTCGTCACCCGCTTCAACGAATTAGAATGAAGGTAGATCAGCCCGTATCGTATTTTGATATGATGCGTAAAAAGAAGTAAATAAGCCTTAAGTCACAGGTGAAAAGATTCAAAAGCCTCTCCTATCGGTTGGAGAGGCTTTTTTTTGAATAGTTTTCTAGGAAAAAAGTTTCACAAAATTTAGTTGATACTCAAAGGAAAGCTACATTCCTTGTCGAATAGTTCCGATAGAAGTTATATAGATAATAGATACATAATGGATGACGTGGAATTAGAAACTAATTATATGGTGGTAGGTGAGAGAAATGGGTTTACGGAAAAAAGAGGGGAATACAGCAAAAAGGCAACCCAAGAAAACGGATCAAATGCAGGGTTTGAAAGGCAGTAAAGTGACAACGGATAAAGAGGAACAAAAGGTTGCGGTGTCTTCGAAGGTTGCCCCCTGGGTAGCTAAGGCGACTCGTAAAGGTACACACAATTTAAAGCGTTTACTTAAGCCAGAAAGGTACAGTAAAGATTTCATGCATTTGGTCAAAAACTATAATCCGATACGTTCGGTTGGAATGAAGTTGTTTCTGATCTTTTTTGCGGCAATTATGTTATTTGTGGTCAGCTTGGGGATGCTCTCATACTACAAGGCTAAAAGTACGATTGAGCAAAATGCAGCTACGGCTTATCAGCAGACCGTCCAGCAAACTTCAGAAAAGCTTGATATTATTCTAGAGCGCTTTCAAGACACGTCGACACAGGTATTTTTCGATACTGAATTAAGTGATCAGTTGCAAAAGGCTGTAAAGCAAGATAAAAATCCCTTTGCATCTTTTGTTGCTATGGGCGAAGTGAATAAGAAGCTAACGAATCTTGCTTTTACGAATAAAGCGATTGATTCAATGTACTTGTACCCGGAAGAAACCAATTTAGCTGCTATGGGCACCGGAACACAAAAGGATGTACGGCAGGAAGCGTGGTTTAAGGATATTTTGAAAAACAAAGGAATTGTTTGGCTACCTACGCAGGTGAATGACAATGGTAGCAAGACCTTTCGTCTGGCACGCTCCATGAACAGCATGTCCGGGTTGGGAGGGACTTATGTTCTGGTTATGGATTTAAAGTCCAGTGCGGTAGAGGACGAGTTAAAAGGTATTAATTTGGGTTCAGGCAGTATGATTAGTCTTGTGACAGACAAGGGTGAGTTTGTAGGTTCTAACAATGAGGGCTTGGCAGGAGGAAAGACAAAGCTGGATTACGTGTCCAAGCTTGAAGGGATCGAAGGAAATCAAATTATGGAGCAGGAAGCAGACGGCAAAAAGCAAAGTGTGCTTGCGGTTCATAATACACTGGGAACTTCCAAGTGGATTCTCGTGGGTGTAGTACCTGTATCTGAGCTGGTGAAAGACGCTAAGGGGATACTAACTACAACATGGATATTTGCCGCAGTGGCTGCACTCATTGCATTGTTCATTGGCCTGTGGATCGTGCGCCTCGTGGCTCGGCCATTGACACATCTGAAGGATTTAATGGTCGAAGGTGCCAAAGGCAACTTGCAAATCCGAACGAACTATAAGGCTCAGGATGAAATTGGGCAATTGTCAGAAAGCTTTGATACGATGATGGAGCAAATTACATTGCTGGTAGAACAGACGAATGCCTCAGCTCAGGAGGTTCTGAATACAGCGACGGAACTAGGCGATGCCTCGAAGAAGACAGCCATTTCAGCCAAAGAAATTGCAGCAGCAACGGAAGAGATTGCTCATGGCGCCGCCAGTTTGGCAACAGAGGCTGAACGTGGCAGCGGACTTACCGGGAATATATCTCAGCAAATGGATACGGTTATGGCTTCCAATCATGAAATGAGTCTGGTCGCACAAGAAGTTGAACAATCCAGTGAACAAGGGACCATTCAGCTGAAAAATCTATTGAGCAAGACTAAGGTTACGGAAGAAACTACGCATGCTCTGGTGGGCAAAGTAGATGAACTGAAGAAGACAACTTCCGATGTCTTTAAGGTGCTGGACGTATTACAGGATATTGCTAAACAAACGAACATTCTATCACTGAATGCGACGATTGAAGCAGCACGAGCGGGGACGGCTGGGCGTGGTTTTATGGTGGTAGCTAATGAGGTTCGGCAGTTGGCTGAACAATCACGTCAAGCTATTCGTACGGCTACAGGCATTACTAACAACATCGTCAATGAAATGAATGAAACGGTACAGGCATTATCTGAGGTGTACCCGCTGTTCCGGGAACAGATGGGAGCCGTGCAGGAAACAACGGACATTTTCCAATCGGTTCAGCAGCAAATGGGAGAGTTCGCGCTACGATTGGGAACGGTCACTGCCTCCATTCATCATCTGAGTGAATCGCAGACCACTTTGTCCGAGGCAATGACCAATGTAAGTGCGGTAGCCGAGCAATCCTCAGCTACTTCGCAGGAAGTCGCTTCGCTCAGCACTGAACAGGCTAATATTGGTAATCAACTGGTAGGTTTGTCGGATAAGCTGGAAGGAGTATCAGTGAACTTGAAGGAACAGCTTTCGCGGTTTACGGTGTAGATATAACAAAACCATGGAAATCAGGATTGTCACTGATCTCCGTGGTTTTGTACTTTTTATTAGTAGATGTGCTTAAAAATCCCTCAAGAAGGAAAGCAAAAGATGAATACAAACACAAAGGTAGCGTGGGTTGTACTGGCCATTACCATTTTTATTACGGTTTTTTATTCGTTAGACGAGTTTTTAAATTGGAGCCCAGAAGCAGACATCACAAGATACAAATAAATTCGGAAACCCATTCACGTTAAAAGTTGAGTGGGTTTTCTTTTTCAACTACAGGACATACTACTGGAAAAAAGATGAAAGAAGGATGGGTGTGCCGAGGCGTGGTAGCAGTTTCATACGAAAACGTCGAATTGCATATATGGGCTTGGGGGTGATGGCGCTACTGCTGATTTTATTATTCCGACTGGCTTGGATTCAGGGGACAGCGGGCATTTATATGTCCGTCTATGGGGGGCATTCGCTTAAGGAAATGTCAGCACGTCAGCGACAGGAGGGCATTTCTATCGACTCTGGACGTGGACAGTTTACGGACCGGCATGGGCAACCCTTGACTGGCGGAGTCGTATGGGCGCCAGTGCTTTTTCCCGATGTAGATGGCAAAGCGGCTTTACATGGCGAAGAACTGGCCAAGCTACTGCGTACGAATAAAAAGCAACTACTGACACGATGGAAAGGACTGCAATCCCCGCTCATATGGCGAGATGGGCGCGGAGAGCCCGTACAAATCAATCCGAATGAAGCAGGCAAGCTGCTGAAGCTAGCTCCTTCGCTTATTGAGCTTGTACCTTATGCGAAACGTTACAGGGATTTGCCCAATGGCAGGCAATGGCTTGGCTTTCTGTATGAACGTGCCGACCGAGCGAGTGAACTGCCGATGGGGGCAGCCGGGCTGGAAAGAACGCTGGAGCCGCTGCTGAGCGGCGTCGGTGAAACGTTCGTCTCCCGATTTGTAGATGCGCAGCGTCGTCCATTGACTCATATACCGTTGCGTGTCAGTGCTCCATCCAATGGTCACTATCCTTTACAGGTGCAGACTACAATTGATCTGCCTATACAGGAACAAATTGAAAAGCTGACGGAATCTAGTCATTTGGCAGAAGGGGCGGTGGTAGTGCTCGATGCAGGCAACGCGGATGTACTGGCGATGGTGTCTCGCCCTTTTTATAATCCCAGTCATGTTGATCCTAAGAAAAAAACAGACTGGTCTAATCGTGCCCTCAAGGCGATAACGCCTGGATCCATTTTTAAGTTGGTCACGGCTGCTGCTGCACTTGAATCAGGTGTTGTCCAACCGCAGGAACAATTCCATTGTCATGGAACTTATGGCAAGTACGGTTTGGCTTGCTGGAAAAAAGAAGGACACGGTACCCTGAACCTGGAGGAAGGGCTTGCCGTATCCTGTAATAGTGTGTTCGCTCATCTCGGCGAACGGCTTAATCCTAAGCAAATTCAGGCCACAGCCTCTGCACTGGGATTGAGCCGAACTGTGGGCTGGCAGGAGCGGAATCTTGCGGGACTACCTCAATTCAGACCGCTGGATCACGAAGAAAAGGGAGCCGTATTCGGCTCCCATACGAACGCGTCTGATCCGGGCGTACGTGTACAGACAGCTATCGGTCAGCGCGATGTGCTGGTAACGCCTCTCCAAGCTGCCAATCTCATCGTCACCTTGCTGCACGATGGTCAAGTACATGCACCACGCATTGTCAAACGCATTAGCTACGCAGACGGTAGCACCTTACTGGAACTACCTGCTCATGCTGCATCTTCACCCGAGGGCAGCCGCTCGATTCACACATCGACGGCTCGCACGCTTCGTGAAGCAATGGAAAAGGTTGTGACACAGGGAACTGGTGCCTCCTTGCGTAATAAATCATGGAATCTGGCCGGCAAATCGGGTACGGCCCAAGCTTTAAAGAACGGTCACCCTATCAATCATCAGTGGTTTATAGGCTATGGTCCGATAGAGCGGCCTCGTTATGCGGTCGCCGTCCTTGTGCAAAATGCTTCAACGCATTCTGCAAACCAAGCTACAGCATTGTTCGGACAAGTAATGGATCTGTTAGCTCAATCCTCCTGAGTACCACGAGTAGCTTCACGATCTTCCTCCTGGATTTTTACGATAAACGGGGGCTCGTCAAATTCCTCTGTCGGAAACCGAATCCATTTCTGCAGATAGCCTTGCTGCCACAATTCCTTGAGCAAAATGATCAGAATGGGAGACAGGATTAATCCGGCCAGTCCAAAGATGGACAACGATATAATGGCAAAGGAAAGCATCAGATAGGCAGATGAAACACCGATGGAATTACCAGTGATTTTAGGCTCTGCCAGCTGGCGGACGATCACCGTCACAGCCATGACAATAAGCAGGCCTACAGCCAGGCCGGTATTGCCTGTGATGAACAGATACACGGCCCACGGAATAAAAATAACAGGCACACCCAGCAAGGGCAGAATATCAAACAAAGCTGCCACGAGCGCCAATGAGAGGGCATTATCCACTTGCAAAATGAGTAAACCTATAAATACGAGAACAAAGGTAATCCCTACCAGTAGAGCTTGAGCCTTGAGAAAAGCGGAGATAGCTTTAAGTACGTGATTTTTTAGAAAAAGGTAAGCAGTTTTTAGTGTCTTGGGTGTTTTACTACGAGCAATGCCCTTCCAAAGATTAATTTCCATACTTAAAAAGAACGCTAAAATGATGGCAATGGCAAAGTTGCCCATAAAAACAGTGAAAGAACTGAGGAACTGTATGAAAAAGGATAATCCTAGCTGTGCCCACTTCGTAGCAATGGTGGTGGCAGTCGCAAAATAATCATTCACACGTTCAGTAACACTCGGAGGTAAAGCAGCGATTTTATCTTGAGAAAGATGAAGATATCGCGTGAATTCCGCTTGGATAATCTGAGTATATTGTGGGAGGTTTTGCGCGACTTTCGTAAATTGCGTAACCAGAATCAGGCCCAATCCGAAAAAAATAGCAAGTAAGAGGATGATAAATAGCAATACGGAGAGTGCGGAGGCAAAAGGCTTTTTCATTCCTTTCCGATGAAAATAACGGGCAGCAGGTTCAATGCACCAGAACACGACGAACGAAAGGAACACAGGTGCGGCAAGTTGATACAGTTTGCTGGATACGAACATAATTAAATACACGGTTAATACGATCAAACCGATATCAAAAACGGTACGCCAATATTTTTTGTACAATGGAAGCATATGTATACAACGACTCCTTTTAGATTTTTATTTATTGTACACTAAATTGGACCTCAATGCTGACCATATGCAATAGCGAAATCTCGGCATGTTTGCTTCATTGTGATAATATATAAGTAAGTGAGTTTTCCTCAGGAAGCCTGCTTGGGGAGTTCAGAATAGAAAAGTGGGGATAAAACGTGCAGACTTTGCTGTTATGGATGTTTTACATTTCAACTTTTTATGCTTTTATTCCGGCGCTGGTTAGTCGTATATTTGGTTTCCGGGTGTTCAGGCGCGGCAAAAGTGAGCAAGAATATGCACTCACCTTTGATGATGGCCCTGATCCAGTGTATACATCACAGCTGCTTGATTTACTGAAGCGTTTTGATGCCAAGGCTACTTTTTTTGTTGTTGGGATGAATGCAGAAAAACACCCTGAGCTTCTGAAACGCATGCATGATGAAGGTCATCTAATCGGTATTCATAATTATGTGCACAAATCGAATTGGCTTATGAGGCCTGTTACCGTCAGAAGACAAATTGCTCAGACAGAGTCAGTCATTCGTCGAGTAACTGGCGAGGGAACGACCTTTTATCGCCCACCTTGGGGGATAGTGAACTTTTTTGATATTTCCAACACCCATGGTCGTCGAATCGTATTATGGTCCTCCATGTTCGGGGACTGGAAGGCCAGCATCGGAGCGAAACAATTAGCGGAGAGAATGCTCAAAAAGCTGAGGGGTGGCGAGGTGATGCTGCTCCATGACTGTGGTACGACATTGGGGGCAGACGTGGAAGCGCCCCAGAATATGCTAATCGCACTGGAGAAGTTGCTGAGGGTCGCCCAAGAACGACAATTACGCAGCGTACGGGTGGATACATTGTTTTGCCGTCAGTCTGTCAATAAACCTACTGCCTCCGAGATGTCCAGTACGGGCTGGTTAAAAAGAACGCTGGTATTTGGATGGCTCCAGTATGAGCGGCTATTCCATGTTTTGTTTCGTCTTCGTCCCGTAAGCAAGGAGGATACGATCTTTTATTATCGTCGCCGTATCTATCATGGGCCAAATGTAAATATGGAGAACAGCAGGTGGTTAGAAAAAGGGGACCCGATAATTGAGCTTCATTTTGATAATAAAAAGTTATTTCAATTGGGTTCGACGGCAAAGTCGATGGTACATCTAGCTATTCAATTAATTCGGATTGTAAAAAAACAACTTCCTGATCTGGCCCAACGCATTGTACATGATTCTGAAATGAAGGGTGTAAAGGCGATATACGCAGTAAGTATGATTCATCGGGGACCAGAGAAGTTGGGATTTCAAGTTCGGGAGCTTCCCAAAGGACTGTTTAAGCATGTGTCCACTGTATATCTAAAGCTGTTATTTCGTGTTATCCATCCTTTGGGTTCAGAGCAATTGAGTGAAAAAAAAGATGTAATGGTACCGAAACTGATTGTGATGCCAATGGATACCTTGTTTGACCGTTTTCATCAGGGAGGCTTACACCGCTCAGACGAAGCTCTTGAGCAAACAGCACAGCGAGATGATGTCCATACACTCAACAGCGAAATGACTGAATAGGCTAAACCTAATGACCTAATAAAAAAATCCTCTCGATCCTTTGTTAGGGTCGAGAGGACTTTTAGCTGTTTATAAAGTAATCCTATCTTGGCAACGCATTTAGATTTTCATAATTCCGCCGTTACTTGCGTTCGTTACCAGCTTGGAATAACGTGCCAGGTAACCCGTTTTTACCTTCGGCTCAAAGCCTTTCCAGTTGGCGCGACGACGTTCAAATTCTTCGTCCGTAATGTGGAGCTCAATCTTACGATTGTTTAAGTCCAGCTCGATGATATCGCCGTCCTCAACAAAAGCGATAGGTCCGCCTTCTGCGGCTTCAGGGGAAATATGACCGATGGAGATACCGCGGGAAGCACCTGAGAATCGTCCGTCTGTAATCAGACCCACCTTGGCACCAAGCCCCATGCCCACGATTTGTGAAGTTGGAGCGAGCATTTCAGGCATACCAGGTCCGCCCTTTGGACCTTCATAACGGATAACAACAACGTGTCCTTCATTAATTTTACCGTTGGCGATACCTGCCAGTGCATCTTCCTGTGAATCAAAGCAGATAGCAGGACCTTTGTGATAACCACCAACCGAAGGATCAACTGCACCGACTTTAATGATGGAGCCTTGCGGTGCCAGATTACCGAATAATACAGCTAGGCCGCCACGTTCAGAATAAGGGTTGTCCAGTTTATGGATGACGTTAGTATCCAGAATTTCCTGACCTTCTACGTTTTCACGAATGGTTTTTCCGGTCACAGTAATACAGTCTCCATGCAGTGCGCCCGGTTTCTTCAACAATTCATTCAGCACTGCGCTTACGCCGCCTGCATTATGGACATCCTCAATATGATAGTCGGAAGCAGGTGCCAATTTGGACAAATGAGGTACGCGGTTTGCGACTTCATTAATACGTTCGATAGGGTAGTCAACTTCTGCTTCATGGGCAAGTGCCAATGTATGCAATACTGTATTCGTGGAACCGCCCATTGCCATATCCAATGCAAATGCATTATCAATAGCCTCTTTAGTCACGATATCACGTGGTTTAAGATCAAGCTTAATCAATTCCATTAATTGGCGTGCAGATTGTTTAACGAATTCTTTACGTTCTTCTGCTACTGCGAGAATGGTGCCGTTACCCGGCATAGCCAGACCCATCGCTTCTGCGAGACAGTTCATGGAATTCGCTGTGAACATCCCTGAACAGGAGCCACATGTCGGGCAGCCGTATTGTTCTAATTCAAGCAAGCTTTGATCGTCGATTTTACCAGCCTGATATGCACCTACGCCTTCGAAGACGGAGGTCAGGGAAATAGAGCGTCCGTTCTTGTCTTTACCAGCTTTCATAGGACCGCCGCTGACGAAAATAGTTGGAATGTTAACGCGCAATGCGCCCATCATCATGCCAGGGGTAATTTTATCACAGTTAGGAATACAAACCATGCCATCAAACCAGTGAGCGGAAACGACAGTTTCCAGAGAGTCAGCTATAATTTCACGGCTTGGCAGAGAATAACGCATACCGATGTGACCCATGGCAATGCCGTCATCTACACCGATGGTGTTAAACTCGAAAGGTACACCGCCTGCCTCACGAATGGCTTGCTTGACAATTTTTCCAAATTCCTGCAAATGGACGTGGCCCGGTACGATATCAATATACGAGTTGCATACCGCAATAAACGGTTTGTCAAAATCTTCTTCCTTGACACCCGCTGCGCGCAGCAAGCTGCGGTGAGGAGCGCGGTCAAAGCCTTTTTTAATCATATCGGAACGCATTTTCGTCTTAGCTGTCATGATGCTGGTTTCCCCCCAAAGTATAAAAATAGTATGGCGTTCAATGGACGCCGTAATAGCGCAGATGTTTTCTAAAGAGTCTATCATAGATGTGAGCTTTTTTCTACATATATGAAGATTTTGAAAAAGTAATAGTAGGGTTCTGTAATCAACAATATATAGACATGAGCAGTTTTATTTGTCTATATATTGCATTTAGAAGAGTTAGAATTTGATTATATTAGAAATATGTATACTGACATGTTTGCGTATCAGGTAAAATATGAAAGAGCCCATTCCGCAATAAAGCGAATGGGCTCAAGCTTGTTTTATGTTAAAGGAGGGCGGAATATGATATTACACCTTAATTTCTGCCGCCTTTACGACCGATGTCTCTGTAGAAATTTTTGTCATGCGACTCAGCTGTAGCATCGCCGCCTTTTTTGCCGATTTCCTGATAAAATTCTTTATCGTGAGAGTTTGCGGTTGCTTCCCCGCCCTTTTTACCAATCTCCTGATAAAATTCCTTATTGTGCTTCTTGGAAGTAGCTTCTCCACCCATACGACCTGCTTCTTCGCGACTCATTTTCCCCTGATTTTGATTACGTGCCATTACAAATCACTCCTTAATAAAAAAGTTGTTTTTTGTTGCGCGCATCCTTTACTTACCACATCACGCCTGTATGAAACAGGCTCCAAGTGGAGTAAAGAGGGGGTAGACTCGCTTACATGTTCGTCTGTGAGTGGGTTGTCGCGTGTTCAATGTTAAATAAAAAATGGATAAAAAGATTACGCGGACCGTCTAAAAGGATAAGGAGCTGGCTTTAGCATCCACTCTACCTGTGGCTCAATCAGAGGTCGTGTTGCAGTTCGAACCCAAGGCATGGTCAACATACAGCACAGACCTGCAGCACACACTACAATCAACATGACTTCCACTGGAGTATCTATATATTCGTAGACTCCCTTTGCAACGACGGTACGGACGATCAAGCCATGGAGTAAAAAGACATATAGTGTCCGTCTTCCCATCTCGGTTATTCGTCCTGTGACAGCTGGAACAAAGCTTAGGAACGCCATGGATGCTATCCATTGAACTCCATAAATGCCGATGCGGTAAATTCCTGCGTACCATTCGGTATGGCCCAATTCACCGTAAGTCATGTTGCCATACAGCCAGCCTGCTGGGATGCCGAAATACGACGTTCCCGCCAGTACCATAAGCAGAAGAGATACAACGCCAGCGATTATGCGGACTGGAGCTGTGAAGAACCGTCGAACGTCTGCATAATTCAAATGATAACCTGCTACAAAGTAAGGCAAATAAACAAAGGTTCTGCATACGCTCAGCCATATACCATCCACAGGGAGATACCCGACGAGGATACCCAGCAGCACGGATATACCCAATTGGAGGACAGGTGGTATTTTCTGAAAAGACAGCATCAGCAGTCTCCAACAGATATGGCTGGCAAGGAACCAGAGTAGCAGATAAGGAGCAAAGAACGAATGATGGATATGGGGAACGTGGAAGAGTGCAACATCCAAGATCGAATAGAGCGATTGAAAAATAAGATATTGCATACCGATCTGAAGCAGAACTTTTCGGCCTGCTGATCCGGTCAAAGAAGTTTGGGCAAAGTAGCCTGTAACGAGTACAAACAACGGCATATGAAACATGAATATCCAGCTGAACCATTGTTGGGCAATATGAAGTGAACCGACTAGAGGCTCCAGAGCATTCCCTGCAAATACGCATATGATCAACAGAAATCGCAAATTGAGAAAGAAGCTTTCCCCTTGTACATCATGGCTTGTCGTCATGTGTTTCCCTCCGAACGGCTTCTGCCGACTAAACTATTTAAAAAATAATTCTTTACAAGGAACAAGGTACGATACTCTGGACTTTATCATTGTGATTTTATTCACAATAGTAAGCGTTATCATAACCTTATTGTGTGGCGAAAGCTTGAACACCGGACAAAGATGGGCTAAGACGTGGAAATGTATGCTGATTTGACCCTGTATGTGCAACGATGTTACCCTAACAAGGCTAGTTACGCTGATGAATACAGCGGTACATTTTATATTCAAATTACGAATTACGAGGTACGAAAGGCGAAAGGAACTTTTACAATGAGAAGAAGAACAAGAAGATCATACAATTCATATGGGACACGTGGTCCTCGGAAAATATGGAAAATTCTCTTAGGCATCCTGATTGTCATTGTACTGATCGCAGGGTGGGGAGCATGGAAGGTATTTACGCCTTATCAGCCTGACGAGACGGCTGCTGCTGCATTAGCTGAAGTAGCGGATGCTGTGAAAGTAAATGAACAAGAACATTGGGTTGGTTTTGAGCCTGTAAAAAGAAGCGGAGCCGGAGTCATTTTGTATCCAGGGGCGTTGGTGAAGCCCGAAAGTTATGCGCCCTTGGCACGCCGTCTGGCGGAAAAGGGTCATCATGTGATCATTGCAAAAATGCCACTGAACCTTGCATTGATCTCCCCGGATTTAGCGAATGAAGTGCTAAAGGCATATCCGAAAGAAGCGTTTGTTATTGGAGGCCATTCGTTAGGCGGTGTGATGGCGGCCCGATATGCAGCTGCACATCCTGATCAGGTCAAAGGTGTATTTTTCCTCGCCTCCTACCCGGATAACAAGGGTAATTTAAAGGATAAAAATCTGCCCGTTATTTCTCTACTGGGAAGTGATGATGGAGTCGTCCAGATGGAAAATGTCCAAAGTGGAAGAACTTATTTACCAGCCAACACGCTGTATTTTACAGTCGAAGGGGGAAATCATGCCCAATTCGGCAGTTATGGTGTCCAAAAAGGGGATAATCCTGCAAAAATTAGCGCTGCCGAGCAATGGAATCAGACGGTAACGGCTTTACAGGACTGGATGAAAGAGAGTGTGGATGTGGCTTCTAAGAATCAGTAAAGGAGGTGTGCTGCATGTCTGAGCTGATCGTGCAGGGGGAGCGGTACCCATGCCGTGGTATTTTATTGGATAAAGATGGAACGTTGCTGGATTTTATTCAGTTGTGGGGCCCCTGGGCTCGTTCTATACTGGATATGATGGAGCAGCATCTTACCGTGGCGGGTGCCGGTTTTACGGTGGAAAAAGGTACCGTTCTAGGTACTGTTCACGATCAAGAGGGACGTGTGATCGGTTACGACCCTTCTGGCCCGCTGGCCATGGGGACGGTGGACGAAAGTACGGGGGTACTGGCTTGGCAGCTTTATAATGCTGGTGTACCGTGGAATGAAGCTGTGCGGCTTGTCCGCGACTTTAATAAAACGGCGATGGCTGATATTCGGCGACATCGGGCAGCGAAGGTGTTTCCAGGGTTGCGGACGTTGCTTGAGCAAAGCCGCCATGCCGGGCTGAAGCTGGCGGTTGTGACCTCTGACAGTACAGAGGCTGCACAGGAGCATTTGGAGTGGATGGGGCTGACATCCTATTTTGACGAGATTATCGGACATGATAGGGTTACATACGGCAAGCCTGACCCGGAAATGGCTGAAAAAGCCTGCGCGTTACTAGGATTGTCGCCGGCGGACGTGGTGGTCATCGGAGACAGCAATGGGGATATGCAGATGGGCAAGCGTGCCGGAGTACGGCTCACTATTGGATTTGCGCCAGAAGCAGAACGTTCTGGTCATTTGCTGGATGCGGATAAGGTTGTTCGTGGATATGAAGAGCTGGAGGTGCGTAGGGTATGAAAGTTAATACGTTGGCGGAATGGATACAGCAATCGCAGAATATTGTTTTTTTCGGCGGAGCAGGGACATCGACGGAAAGCGGTATTCCGGATTTTCGTTCGGCAGCAGGCCTGTATCAAAGTGAGGAGAAATTGCCTTATTCCCCTGAGGTTATGCTTAGCCGTTCATTTTTTGTGAAGCATCCTGAGGTGTTCTTCGACTTCTATCGCAGCAAAATGCTGCATCCCGATGCGGAGCCGAACGGTTGCCATCATTTCCTCGCGTTATTGGAAAAGCAAGGCGTTCTTAAAGCGGTTGTGACCCAAAATATTGACGGTCTACATCAGGTTGCCGGTAGTGTGAATGTACTGGAACTTCATGGCTCGGTGCATCGCAACCACTGTATGGAATGCGGACGCTTTTACAGTCTAGATGAAGTGATTAACAGCTCTGAGGTTGTACCCAAATGTCCGATAGATGGAGGAATTATCAAACCGGATGTCGTTTTATATGAGGAGGAGCTGAATCAGGATACCATTATTCAATCCGTTCAGGCTATTTCGCAGGCTGATTTGCTGTTAATTGGAGGAACGTCGCTGACAGTACATCCTGCTGCGGGCTTGATTACTTATTTTCGTGGTAAACATACGGTGCTGCTGAATACAGATCCCACCTCGTATGATCATAAGGCGGATCTTTTGATCACCGATCCAATCGGTAAAGTTATGGAAAAACTTGCTCATCAATTAGGTCTGTAATCGTTTTCTTGTCAACGCCTGGATAAAAGCGCTATGATGATGTTGTGATGGACATTACAATGTTTCGAGAGAGGCTGGGATAGCATGGTTTATTTAGCTGGCGAAGATCGTTATGAAAGTATGAAATATAACCGTACAGGGAGATCAGGTCTAAAACTGCCCGCTATTTCGCTGGGCTTGTGGCATAATTTTGGCGGGATTAACAACGCGGAGAATGGCCGTAGCATGATTACTCGCTCCTTTGATCTAGGAATTACGCATTTTGATTTAGCTAATAACTATGGCCCTCCTGCGGGATCAGCTGAGGAATTTTTTGGACAAGTCCTAGCCAGTGATATGAAACCGTACCGGGATGAGTTGGTCATCTCCACCAAAGCGGGCTACAATATGTGGGCAGGGCCTTATGGTGACTGGGGATCTCGCAAGTATATGATATCTAGTCTGGATCAGAGCCTGAAGCGGATGGGGCTGGACTATGTCGATATATTCTACTCTCACCGATTTGATCCTAATACGCCGCTGGAAGAAACGATGGGAGCACTGGATCATATCGTACGTTCAGGCAAAGCGCTGTATGTGGGTGTGTCCAATTATAGTGCGGAGCAAACAGCAGAAGCAGCTCGCATTCTGAAGGAGCTGGGAACACCGCTTCTGATTCATCAGCCGAAATACTCCTTGCTCGACCGCTGGATTGAAAACGGATTACAAGATGTACTGGACGAAAACGGGGTAGGCAGCATTGCCTTTTGTCCGCTGGCTCAGGGATTGCTGACCAATAAATATTTGAACGGAATCCCCGAGGATTCACGTGCAGCGAGTACATCGGTTTTCCTGAATGAGAACCATGTAACGCCAGAGACACTTCGCAAGGTACGCGCCCTGAATCAGATGGCTGCTGCACGCGGACAAAGTTTGGCTCAATTCTCGCTGGCCTGGGCTCTGCGCGGCGAACGTCTGACCTCTGTCTTGATTGGGGCAAGCCGTGTAAGCCAAATTGAAGAAAATGTTGCTACCTTATCCAATCTGGACTTTTCTCAGGAGGAACTGGATCGAATTGATTCGATTCTGAATGCCGGGAACTGACAGGACGGCGGCACAGCCTAATGGTGAAAGTTAATCTGTAGTCATCGGCCTAATTTCGCATCCTTTTATACAATATATAACCAACAGCCCGCATCCGTTTGAAGGATGCGGGCTGTTTAAGCCTGCTTTACGACTGTGGGTATTGCTTAACCTTGCTTCGGTACTCGGTTGGAGACTGACCACAGAAGCGCTTGAATTGACGTGAGAAATATAAGGCATCGGTTAGTCCGACCGAAGCGGCCACTTGCTCTACCGATAATTCAGGACGCTCACGCAGCAGTTGACGTGATTTGTCGATTCTTAGCTTAAGCAGATAGGTGACGGGGGAGATGCCCGTTTCCTTTTTGAATATCCGTGACAAATATGCACGATTATAACCAAGTCCTTCAGACATTTGCTCAATGGAAACGGGGTGTGCGTACTGAGTGGACATATATTGCACCATCTGCTTGACTGTACGTTGAATTTGCGAATCCGCCCCGGACGGATCAGCCCAGTCACTCAGGTAATTGCCTGCTTCCCCCATAATCAGATACAAATAGCCCAGGGCTGAAAGATGAGAACTAGATTTTCTGCTGTAAAAGGCCAATTGCATTTGCTCCAAATAACCGGGGATGGGACTCTGATCGGAAGCATGAAAGACAGGCTGGTGAACACGTAGCCCGGCCTCCTGCACCACCTGCTCAGTATGGTGCCCGGTAAACGCAGACCAACGATAACGCCACGGTTTCTCTTCATCAGAGGTATAGCTCACCAGCTGACCGGGATGAATAAGGAAAAAATCGTTTTCTTCAAGCTGATATGTGTGCTGTTCCGTTCGGAAGATACCTCTGCCCGATTCTACAAAGTGTAGCAGATAGTAATCATAGATTTTCGGCCCTACGGCATGACCGGATTTGGTTTGGCTCTCTCCTGCAAAAAGCACATGCAGCGGGCTATTTTCATAAAACACCGGATTAGAGGCGACGGCATAACTATATGAATGCGCTTGCAAAATAGGGTCATCCTTCCTGCATTTGTGAATGGTTTAGCGGATGCGGTATACTTACATTGTACATATCCAAGTCACATTTATCCATAGCTTAAACACATGGATGCATTACATCGTGTGACGCTTTCATTTATACTGAAATCATAAGAGATGTCAACCTGATTAAGATATTACAGGGAAATCAGGGGGACCTTTACTAACGGTATATGAGGTGGATGCGGATATGAACTCTACTGAATTAAAGAAACATTTTATTGAAAAATATGGTGAAAGCAGCAATGAACTGCGGGTATTTCATGCACCTGGACGTGTCAATCTGATTGGAGAGCATATCGACTATAACGGTGGTTATGTACTCCCGGCTGCGCTGGAATTCGGAACGACGCTAATCCTTCGTGCGCGCAATGATGATGAAATTCATTTTGCTTCAACAAACCTGTCGTATGAAGTGTCTATCCCCCGTGGAGAAATAGGTAAAAACAAAACGGATGAGTGGGTGGACTATCCGGTGGGTGTGCTGGTGGAGTTGGCTGAAAAGGGAGTTTATCCGTCTAACGGATATGACCTGCTCTATCATGGAGAAATACCGAATGGTGCTGGATTATCCTCCTCAGCCTCCATTGAGGTTGTTACAGGATACGCGTTTCTCACGATCGAAAAACAGGAAACAGATACGGTCGAAATCGCTTTGTTGTCCCAGCGGGCAGAAAACAATTATGTTGGTGTCAATTGCGGCATTATGGACCAGTTCGCTGTAGCGAACGGAGCAGCTGATCATGCAATTCTACTGATGTGCGATACGCTGGATTACCGTAAAGTGCCATTCCGCACGGGGGCTTATAAGCTCGTGATCGGCAATACAAACAAGCGTCGCGGTTTGGTGGACTCAGCCTATAACGAGCGTCGCAGCCAGTGTGCCGAAGCACTGTCCATTTTACAGCAGCAGGAGCCGTCACTGGAATACCTCGCTCAGCTGGATGAGGCGCGTTTCGGAGAGCTTCAGCATCACATCGCGGACCAAACAGTGCGTCGGCGGGCACAGCATGTGGTGGAGGAAAACGCTCGTGTGTTGGCCTCTGTTGATGCTCTCGCGGCGAATGAACTTGCAGCTTTTGGTCAGTTAATGAATGCTTCTCATGATTCATTACGCGATTTGTATGAGGTCAGCTGCACGGAGCTGGACGTCATGGTTGAAGAAGCACGGCGCATTCCTGGCACGCTGGGTGCTCGTATGACAGGAGCCGGATTTGGAGGTTGTACGGTTTCATTGGTTCATGAGAACGATGTGGAACGTTTTGTGAAGGAAGTCGGCGAAGCTTATCAGACCCGCACAGGGCTGGAAGCCAGCTTTTATGTATGCAAGGCAGGAGACGGAGTTAAAGAACTGAAGGAGGACGAATAACATGGCCATTTTAGTCACAGGTGGAGCTGGATATATCGGTTCACATACCGTAGCAGAATTGTTGGATCTGGGAGAAGAAGTTGTGGTGCTGGATAATTTGCAAACCGGGCACAAAGCAGCATTGCTTGGAGGCAAGTTGTATGAAGGGGATTTGAGGAATAAAGAACTACTGTCCAAACTGTTCTCTGAAAATAGTATCGACGCAGTTATCCATTTTGCAGCCAACTCGCTGGTTGGAGAAAGTATGCAAAATCCTGGTAAATATTATGACAACAATGTATTTGGCACGCTGAGCTTGCTGGAGGCAATGAAGGATGCTGGAGTGCGCCGAATCGTGTTTTCCTCTACTGCGGCTACCTACGGCGAACCGGAAAAGGTACCGATTGAAGAGGGAGACCGTACAGAGCCAACCAACGTGTATGGTGAAACAAAGCTGATGATGGAGCGCATGATGTCGTGGTTTGACAAAGTTTTAGGCATCAAATATGTGTCTTTACGGTATTTTAATGCGGCTGGTGCGCATGAGAGCGGCAAGATCGGTGAAGATCACCGACCAGAAAGCCATCTGATCCCGTTGGTGCTCCAGACAGCCTTGAAACAGCGTCCACACATCGCTGTGTTTGGTGAGGATTATGCGACTCCTGACGGCACGTGTGTTCGGGATTACATTCACGTGAGTGACCTGGCGGATGCTCATGTGCGTGCAGTAAATTACTTGCGCGAAGGCAATGACAGCAACGTATTCAACCTGGGCAACGGGCAGGGCTTCTCTGTGAAAGAAGTTATTGAGACGGCACGCAAGGTCACTGGGCTCGACATTCCAGTTGTGACAGAGCCACGCCGCGCAGGCGATCCAGCGATATTGGTTGCATCTTCTGACAAGGCTCGTTCGGTGTTGGGCTGGAGTCCAGCACGTACCCAACTAGAGGACATTATTAGCGGAGCATGGGGATGGCATCAATCGCACCCTCACGGCTACGGCGACGAATAGACGGGAGACGATGACATATGAGCGAGCGCCAATCTGCAGATAAAGGCCAAGGCCGGGAACATTCCCGGCATCTGGCCCATGACATCGACGAAACTGTGCAGCAATCGGCTCTATATGCGGTGGAGCAACTGGTTGCATTCGCACAAAACAAGGGCTTGATCGGTCCGCAAGATACAGATTACAGCCGTAATCTGCTGTTGGAGCAGTTTGGGTTTTCGGAGCCTTATTCAGGTGGGGAAGCAGGGGGCGTTATGGCCCCCGAAGCTCTCCAGCCTGTGCTTAATGTATTGATAGATTATGGTTTTGCCATAGGACTTATCCCTGAAAACACAGATACGTATCGCGATTTGCTTGATTCCAAAATCATGGGACTGCTGATGGCGAGACCGTCTGAAGTCATCCGTGACTTTCATCAAACGGAGGCTGAACGTGGCATAGAGGCGGCGACAGATGCTTTTTATCAATTATCCATCGTTTCGAACTACATTCGAATGGATCGGGTTGCCAGCAATGTGTACTGGAATCAGTCGACATCTTACGGAGATATGGAAATCACGATTAATTTGTCCAAGCCAGAAAAAAGTCCTAAAGAAATTGCGATGGCGAAGCTTTTGCCGCCGCCTGTTTATCCCAAGTGTCAATTATGCCGTGAAAACGTCGGATATGCAGGAAGGGTAAATCATCCGTCCCGTCAAAATTTGCGCATCATTCCGGTGGAATTGAATGGGGAACCGTGGTTTTTTCAATATTCACCCTATGTGTATTACAACGAGCACTGCATTGTGTTCCATCATGATCATGTACCGATGAAGCTTACGAAGGATACACTGCGCCGATTGCTGGCCTTTACGAAAGCGTTTCCGCATTATTTTATTGGCTCCAATGCGGATCTGCCGATTGTCGGCGGATCGATCCTGACCCATGATCATTTTCAGGGTGGTCGTCATACATTCCCAATTGAAAAAGCGGGTGTGGACGGCATATACCATAATGAAGCGTTCCCGCAGGTTACAGCGGGGATTGTAAACTGGCCGATGTCGGTCATCCGTTTTACGTCAACAGATGCCGAGGCGTTGTTGGAAGCGGGAAATGCTGCTTTTGAAGCCTGGAAAGTTTATAGTGATCCTGTAGCTGATGTCCTCTCTCATACAGAGCAGGAAGGGGAAACGATTCCGCATAATACCGTGACGCCGATTGTGCGCCGTGATGCCGAAGGCAGGTACCAGATGGATCTCGTACTGCGTAACAACCGAACGAGTGAAGAGTATCCGGAAGGTATTTTCCATCCTCACCGCGAGATGCATCACATCAAGAAGGAAAATATCGGTCTGATCGAAGTTATGGGACTTGCCATATTACCGGGGCGGCTCAAGGATGAACTGGATGGAATTGCAGATATTTTGTGTGGGGATGACAAGCTGGCTGTGGCTATGCAGCAGGAAGGACATCCACTGTTTAAGCATGCAGACTGGATTTATCAGTTAAACACCCGGTTCGGTCGTTTGCCTGACAAGGAGACGGCTGTTCGTACCGTACAAAATGAGGTTGGACTGAAATTCAGTGAAATTTTAGAGCATGCAGGAGTGTATAAACGAAATCCGTCCGGTCAACAGGCCTTTGGTCGTTTTATGAAACAATTGGGATATACTTTGGGAGAATAAAATTGCTTGCGCAGCACATAATACTCTACGAGAACCCTCCCAAGATATGACATGGAACCATGCTCCTCAAGGAGTGTGGTTTTTTTCTGAAAATAAAGCAGATTTGTTTCCTGTAACCGAAAAGGTTATAATAGAGTAGTTTCTTAACATTAAACTTTAGAACTATTGGAGGCGAGCGTTTGCGATGAAAGCATTCGAATTTTATAATCCTACACAATTGATCTTCGGTAAAGGACAATTGGAGGCTCTCAAGCGTGAAGTTCCTAAATATGGTAAACGTGTACTGCTTGTATATGGCGGCGGCAGCATTAAGCGCAGCGGTTTGTACGATAATGTAATAAGTTTGCTTGGTGAAATCGGTGCAGAGGTAACGGAACTGGCTGGTGTAGAACCGAATCCTCGCTTATCTACAGTACATAAAGGCGTTGAATTGTGTAAAACACATCAAATCGACCTCGTTCTGGCTGTAGGCGGTGGTAGTGTGCTGGATTGCTCCAAAGCCATTGCTGTTGGTGCAAAATATGATGGCGACATGTGGGATTTTGCAGAGCGTAAAGCGGCACCACAGGCAGCATTGCCACTAGGTACGGTTTTGACCATGGCAGCTACCGGTTCTGAAATGAATGCGGGTTCTGTTATTACAAATGAAAAAACACAGGAAAAATTGGGCTGGGGCAGCGTATTTGCGTTCCCTGCGTTTTCTATTCTTGATCCTGTGAACACATACTCTCTGCCGCAAAATCAAACCGTTTACGGAATCGTAGATATGATGTCACATACGCTGGAGCATTATTTCCATTTGGAATCCAATACTCCGGTCCAACTTGGCTGGTGCGAAACGATTTTGCGTACGGTCATGGATGCGGCTCCAGGTCTGGTCAACGATCTGGAAAACTACGAGCTGCGTGAAACGATTATGTATTGTGGTACGATGGCGCTGAACGGCTTCCTAAACATGGGGCTGACAGGTGACTGGGCTACTCACAATATCGAACATGCTGTGTCTGCTGTTTATGATATTCCACATGGTGGAGGACTGGCTATTCTGTTCCCGAACTGGATGAAACACAATCTGCATGTGAAGCCTGAACGCTTCAAGCAACTGGCCGTCAATGTGTTCCATGTAAACCCAGAAGGCAAGAGCGATGAAGAAGTGGCGCTGGAGGGTATTCAGGCGCTGCGTGATTTCTGGAACTCGATTGGTGCACCAAGCCGTCTGGCTGATTACGATATTGATGCGTCCCAAATCGATGTTATGGCTGATAAAGCTGTGAAATTTGGATCTTTTGGTGGCTTTAATAAGCTCAATCGCGAAGATGTAGTCGAAATTTACAAAGCATCTCTGTAAACCGACATTTGTATCATTTTAAGCACGTTTGTGCGTCATTAGACGTACGAACGTGCTTTTTTGGGTTTGATTTGGGATTTTGGAGGAAAATTTTGAAACTTTTTAAGGTTGAATACGTAAACATAGTTATAGACTGGAAACCAGACTGAAAAGGTACATGGAAGGAGGAGTCGCATGGAAACCATATTTTGGTGGTTATTGGCAGGGGGCGCTATCTTTACCGTAGTCAGTGTGCTGATTGGAGATGTACTCGGTGGTTGGCTGGATGGTGCATTGGAGCTACCGGGCCTCGATTGGTTCAGACCTGTCGTTTTACTTGGAGCCATGACCGCTTTTGGCGGGGCTGGAGTACTGCTGACAAAGTATACCGGGCTGAGCATGGGGTGGGTCGTCGTGCTTGCTTTAGGGATTGCGTTTGTCATCGGAATACTCGTGTTCTTTGCGTTTATCAAACCCATGGCGAATTCGGAGGTATCCAGCGGCTTCTCCATGCGTGAGCTGACTGGCCGGATCGGTGAGGTCACCATTCCTGTACCTGAGGTTGGTTACGGGGAGGTTATGATCCGCTTGGGTGCAGGCAACACCATACATACAGCATCTAGCTTCGATCACAAACCGCTTGCTGCGGGAACCCGTATCGTCGTGGTTGAGGTCGCAGAGGGCGTCGTCCGCGTAGCGTACCTGGACACATAGACGGCGCATTCGCTTAACTTGAAGGGAGCGTGATCGGGAGTGTCAAATTTGCAAGATATTGTGTTGGTCCCTGGGATTGTTGTCATCGTTATCGTTATATTAGGGATCGCTTTTTGGGCCCGTTACAAAACGGTAGGACCGGATGAAGGGATGATCGTGACGGGCTCTTTTCTGGGAAATAAAAATATTTCCGAGGATGACTCTGGACGCAAAATTAAAATTGTACGCGGCGGGGGGGCCTTCATTTGGCCAATTTTCCAGCAGTCCGAATTCATCTCTCTGTTGTCCCATAAACTGGACGTAACCACACCGGAAGTGTATACGGAGCAAGGAGTTCCCGTGATTGCGGATGGTGTGGCGATCATCAAGGTCGGCAGTTCTATTGAGGATGTGGCTACAGCAGCCGAGCAGTTCATCGGGAAGCCACTGGAGGCTCTTAGGGGAGAGGCTCAGGAAGTGCTGGAGGGACATTTGCGCGCAATCCTCGGTTCGATGACAGTGGAAGAAGTTTATCGTAATCGGGATCGGTTTGCGCAGGAAGTGCAGGGCGTGGCTGCTCGTGATCTGAAAAAGATGGGCTTGCAAATCGTTTCATTCACCATCAAAGATGTGCGTGATAAGCACGGATATCTGGATGCGCTTGGTAAGCCGAGAATTGCCGCTGTGAAACGGGATGCTGAGATTGCAGAAGCCGAGGCTGTGCGGGATGCCCGGATTCAGAAGGCGCGTGCGGAACAGGAAGGCCAGAAGGCCGAACTGCTGCGGGATACCAACATTGCGGAGGCAGCCAAGGAGAAGGAACTGAAAGTGGCTTCGTTTAAGAAAGAACAGGATACAGCGAAGGCAGAAGCCGATCAGGCTTATCACATCCAGGAGGCCCGTGCCAAGCAGACTGCTGTCGAGGAGCAGATGAAGGTCGAGCTGGTGCGCAAAGAACGGGAAATTGATCTTCAATCCAAGGAAATACAGGTACGTGAAAAGCAATATGATGCGGAAGTGAAAAAGAAGGCAGAAGCCGATCGGTATGCGGTCGAGCAAGCGGCGGAAGCAGATAAATCGCGTAAAATGCGTGAGGCTGAATCGCTGCAATACTCGATTGAGACACAGGCTAAAGCGTCAGCTGAACAAAAACGTCTCAACGGGCAAGCAGAAGCGGATGCCGAACGCGCCAAAGGTACGGCAGACGCAGATGTCATCCGTTTGCGTGGACTTGCAGAAGCGGAGGCCAAGGAAAAACTGGCGGAGGCGTTCCAGAAGTTTGGAGAGGCCGCCGTGCTCGATATTATCGTAAAAATGTTGCCTGATCTGGCTGGACGTATTGCCGAACCGATTGCGTCCATTGATAAACTCACCGTAGTTGATACGGGAAAAGGAGAAGGAGCAGCGCGTGTCAGCAATTATGTCACCGAACTGATGGCTACGGCACCTGAGATGCTGAAGAGTGTATCAGGCATTGATGTGGAGCAGTTAATCAAGGGGCTGACGACTGGGAAAAAAGGCCTTCATTCCGTGCCGTCCTCCGGTGAAGGGAATAAGCAGCATCTTCCAGCCTCGGTGGAGGCAGCACTAACAGATAAAGAATAACGGTAAGTCTTTGGGGAGCATCTACCCCTAACCAAAAGACCGCTTTCCATCACAGCATTTCCCGGCAATGTGATGAAAAGCGTTTTCTTTTTATTGACCTTTAGCCGAATATTTGGTACTTTAACGTGGATTCCTCTGAGCTTCATGCTATAATTCTTAGGATCAAGGTTCTGATAAAAGAGGTGCGGATGTGAGCAGCCTAAAAGTGGCCAAAGCGCTGAATAACAATGTGATTATAGGGATGCATCCCGAGCATGATGAGGTTGTTGTGATTGGAAAAGGAATCGGTTTCAATCGCAGACCCGGTGATCTTATGCCGTTGGATTCAGTTGAAAAATTATTTATATTAAAAAGCCATGAAGAACAGGAGCAATACAAACGGTTGCTTCCTGAGCTGGATGAAAAGCTCATTGAGGTCATCGGTGAGGTGCTTCATCTTGTTCAGCTTCAAGCTAAGAAGCCTCTAAATGAGCACATACTGATTGCTTTAACTGACCATATCGCTTTTTCCATCAACCGTCATAAACAGGGAATTACGATTCATAATCCGTTTTTGTATGAGACTAGGGAAATATATCCTCAGGAATACAAGATGGCTGAGCAGGCTGTTGCTCTAATCAGGGATAAGATGGATGTAGATCTGGGAGAAGATGAAATCGGATTCGTGGCCCTGCATATTTATAGCGCCATGACAAACCAGCATATCTCCGAGGTGAGGAAGGATTCTCGTCTGATTGCTGATATGGTTCAGGTTGTCGAGACCACACTGGATTATCGTATTCCTCTCCAATCTCTTGATTATTCTCGACTGCTGACTCATCTGAGGTTTGCGATTGAACGTGTGCGCCGGGGAGAAATTGTGCAGGAGATTTATCGATTGGACAAGCTTTTGAATGAGGAGTACCCGGAAATGTATATGCTGGCCTGGAAGCTCACGAAAATTATGGAGAAAAGACTCCGTAAATCTGTGTATCCAGCTGAGGTTAGTTATTTGACAATGCATCTGCAGCGGTTGTCCCAACGCAAAGAGCAGGGGGAGCAACAAAAGTGATAAAACCGGAATAAAAAAGTATTGCCTCGCATTTAGAGGGGTGCTATAATCAATTTTGCAATGAGGAAGACAACAACTGAACATTAAACGTGTTACTGATTCGATCAGGCATGAGTTGTTTTAAGTTATGATTGTTTACAGCCTACTGGGGCAAGCTATATCCCAAGGTTGTTTTCAAACATACTTAAATCGGCTCATGCCTTTTTTGTTGTTTTGCCTCTGTTCTAAATTTCAGAGAAGGATGTGGAAGGTATGTTTAAAAAGCTTTTCGGCGTTTTACAGCGTGTCGGTAAAGCATTAATGCTTCCTGTAGCGATTTTGCCAGCTGCGGGGCTTTTATTGGGTATCGGTAACATGCTGGTCAATCCTGATTTTCTCCAGTACATTCCGGCATTAAATGCGGGCTGGGTTCAATCGGTAGCGACGATCATGATGAATGCCGGACAAATCGTTTTTGATAATCTGGCACTGTTGTTCGCAGTCGGCGTAGCCGTCGGTCTGGCGGGCGGTGAGGGTGTAGCAGGTTTGGCTGCCATCATCGGTTACCTCGTTATGAACATTACTCTGGGTACAGCCGTGGGTGTCACACCTGGTCTGATTGCTCAAAAAATACCGGGTTATGCAAACGTGTTAGGGATTCCAACGCTTCAAACCGGGGTGTTCGGCGGGATAATCATCGGTATACTGGCCGCGGCCATGTACAACCGCTTTTTCAAAATTGAACTTCCTTCGTATCTGGGCTTTTTCGCGGGTAAGCGTTTCGTTCCGATTGCAACGGCGGTATCCTCACTGATTGTCGGACTTGCGCTGGTTCTGATCTGGCCTCCAGTTCAACAAGGACTTAATGCAGTATCTCACTTTATGGTGTATTCCAACCCGACTTTGTCGGCGTTCCTGTTCGGTGTTATCGAACGCGCGCTGATTCCATTTGGTTTGCATCACATCTGGTATTCACCGTTCTGGTTTGAGTTTGGTGAATATGTTAACAAGGCAGGTCAAACCGTTCACGGTGACCAGCAGATCTTCTTCAGCCAGCTTCGCGACGGAGTGGCGTTGACAGCAAGTACGTTCCAAGTGGGTAAATTCCCATTCATGATGTTCGGTTTGCCGGCAGCAGCGCTTGCAATGTACCATGAAGCAAGACCAGAACACAAAAAATATGTAGCAGGTATTATGGGTTCAGCAGCATTGACTTCGTTCTTGACAGGTATTACGGAGCCACTGGAATTTTCCTTCCTGTTCGTAGCTCCACTGCTGTTTGCAGTACACTGTATATTCGCAGGTCTGTCATTTATGACCATGCAAATTTTACATGTCAAAATCGGTATGACCTTCTCAGGCGGATTTATTGACTTCCTGATTTTCGGGATTATTCCAACCCGTACGCCTTGGTGGTATGTAATTATCGTCGGTCTGATTTTGGCAGTTATTTACTACTTCGGATTCCGGTTCATCATACGGAAGTTCAACTTGAAAACACCAGGACGTGAAGAAGCTACAGATAATGTGGATGGCGCAGCAGTCGGTAGTAGTGATGAGCTCCCGCACAACATTTTGGCAGCTTTCGGTGGTTCATCGAATATCAAGCATCTGGATGCTTGTATCACACGTCTTCGGATCGAGGTTAATGAGAAATCGAACGTTGACAAAGCTCGTCTGAAACAACTTGGCGCATCGGGTGTCCTTGAAGTCGGTAACAACGTACAGGCAATTTTCGGTACACGTTCCGACACCATTAAATCTCAAATGGCTGATATCATGGCTGGACGTACACCTGCACCAGCTCCGGCGCAACCTGCTCCACAAGAGGAGAAGGAAGCTGGAGAAGAACAACAAACCATTATTGTAGAAGATATTGTAATGCCTGTTAACGGCGAATTGGTTGATATCTCGACGGTTCCCGATCCGGTATTTGCAGAACGTATGACAGGTGACGGTTTTGCGGTCGTGCCAAATGATGGAACGATTGTGTCCCCTGTTTATGGTAAAGTATTCAATGTATTCCCAAGCAAGCATGCGATTGGTATTCAATCCGATGGCGGTAAAGAAGTGCTTGTTCATATCGGGGTGAATACTGTGAAGCTTAAAGGCCAAGGATTTGACGTTTTGGTGAACGAAGGCGATCTTGTGTCAGCTGGCCAGCCTATTATGAAAGTAGACCTGGAATACGTGAAGGCAAACGCTAAATCCATCATCTCACCTGTCATTTTTACTAACCTTCCAGAAGGTTCTTCGGTAACTTTAAACAAAACTGGAGTATTGAAGGCTGGCGAAGATGGTATAATTACGATAAAATAAACTCTATGTGTTTCGGATTAGTTGATTAGGCGGCTTAGGCCGTCTGATCAATGATCTGGTATACTGCGTGTAAACAAATATTATCTTTAGGAAAGTGGGAGGAACAAATTATGCAAACAACTTTTAGAATTACGGATGAAGACGGTATCCATGCACGTCCTGCAACTGCGCTGGTAAATACAGCTAACAAATTCAGCGGTGCTGAATCTTTTGCCGAAGCTAACGGTAAAAAAGTAACTTTGAAATCCATTCTGGGTGTATTGTCCCTGGGTCTGGAACAAGGCGATACTATTAACATTATCTGCGAAGGCGCTGAAGCTGCCGAAGCACTGAAAGCTCTTGAAAATGTAATCGTTAACGAAGGGCTGGGCGAAGTTCATGCTTAAAATTTCCGGGATTGCCGCTTCGGCAGGCATAGCCATTGCCCGGGCGTTTATCTTGGAGCATCCGAATTACGCTGTAGAGAGACGCGCGGTTGGTGATGTTGAAGCTGAAATCGCGAGATTGGATGCGGCTTTGGCACAATCTCAAACCGAATTGGAATCGATTAAGGAGAAAACGCTTCAGGAGCTGGGAGAGAAAAAAGCAGAAATTTTTGCATCTCACCTGCTCATCCTGAATGATCCTGAATTGATCGATCCGGTTAAAGCTAAAATCAGAGACGAGCAGCTTAATGCTGACTATGCTTTGAATGAAGTAGCTACACAGTTCATTTCCATGTTTGAAAACATGAAAAGTGCCTATTTGCAAGAACGCGCATCGGACATGCGTGATGTAACCAAGCGGATCCTGAATCACCTGCTTGGTGTTCATTTTGTTAGTCCTGCAGAAATTGCCGAAGAAACGATTGTGCTTGCAGAAGATTTGACACCTTCCGACACAGCTCAGCTGAATCGTGAATTTGTTAAAGGTTTTGCAACGAACATCGGCGGACGTACTTCGCATTCGGCTATTATGGCTCGCTCACTTGAAATTCCTGCAGTTGTGGGAACGAAAAATATATTGTCTCAAGCTAAAAGCGGTGATTTGATTATCGTTGATGGTTTGGATGGTCACGTATTCGTGAACCCTACCGAAGAGATTGTTGCGGAATACCGTGCTAAACAGGTGGCATACGACAAGCAACGCGAAGAGTGGCGCAAGCTGCGCGGCGAAGCTACGGTTTCTGTCGATGGTGTCCATGTCGAACTGGCAGCCAATATTGGTACGCCTAATGATGTAGCTGGTGTTCTGGACAACGGTGGTGAAGGCGTTGGCTTGTACCGTACGGAGTTCTTGTACATGGGACGCGATAAGCTTCCATCCGAAGAAGTACAGTATACGGCGTACAAAACCGTTCTGGAAAGAATGGAAGGTAAACCGGTTGTAGTCCGTACTTTGGATATCGGTGGCGACAAAGAACTTCCTTATCTGGACCTGCCAAAAGAAATGAATCCGTTCCTTGGATTCCGTGCTATTCGTCTGTGTCTGGATCGCCAGGATATTTTCCGCACTCAATTGCGTGCTTTGTTGCGTGCGAGTGTGCATGGTAACCTGCGCATCATGTTCCCAATGATTGCTACGCTGAACGAATTCCGTGAAGCTAAAGCTGTTTTGTTGGAAGAAAAGGAAAAGTTGGTAACCGAGGGTGTATCCGTATCTGAAGAAATTCAGCTGGGCATCATGGTAGAAATTCCTTCTACAGCGGTAT
Organism: Paenibacillus sp. cl130; assembly: GCF_900116035.1. Lineage (NCBI taxonomy): Bacteria > Bacillati > Bacillota > Bacilli > Caryophanales > Paenibacillaceae > Paenibacillus > Paenibacillus sp. cl130. Next base: position 290,323 of record NZ_FOYG01000007.1, on the reverse strand, counting down.
TGGCTGACCAATTCGCAAAAGAAGTGGATTTCTTCAGTATCGGTACAAATGATCTGATTCAATACACAATGGCAGCGGATCGCATGAACGAGCGGGTTTCTTACCTGTATCAACCATACAATCCATCCATTCTGCGTCTGGTGAAAATGGTTATTGATGCCGCTCACCGTGAAGGGCGTTGGGTTGGTATGTGTGGCGAAATGGCAGGAGATACAACAGCAATTCCGTTGCTGCTGGGTCTGGGACTTGATGAGTTCAGTATGAGTGCAACTTCCATTCTGCCAGCACGTAGTCAAATCTCCAAGTTGTCCCGTGCGGACATGGAAAAACTGGCTACAAAAGCTCTGGACATGCAAACAGCAGAACAGGTTGTTGAATTGGTTCAAAGCATCGAAGGTTAAGGAAGGGTATTACATTTCAAAGGTTATATCTTTTTCCAACAAAAAAATTGCTGTGTACATACAGCAGCCGGTATCTAATAGATACCGGCTTATTTGCATGCTTTAAGTAGAATTTGTTTTTAACTGCATGAGCAATTCAGTACAGGTTTGCGAGCTGCGGTAGTTTCGTCCAATCGTGTGACTGGAGTAGTATATGGTGCATTGAGCACCAGCTCAGGGTTCTCTTCTGCTTCCCGCGCAATATGAATCATAGTGTCAACAAAAGCATCAAGTGTCTCCTTACTTTCCGTCTCCGTGGGCTCGATCATGATGCACTCCTCTACATTCAGAGGGAAGTAAATTGTAGGCGGATGGTAGCCGAAATCAAGCAGCCGTTTGGCTACATCAAGCGTACGCACTCCAAATTTTTTCAAGCCTCGCCCTGACATGACAAATTCGTGTTTGCAATGTCCAGGGTAGGGCAGGTCAAAATGTGGAGCGAGCCGATGCATCATGTAATTGGCATTGAGCACAGCGCATTCCGATACACGCTTTAAGCCGTCAGGACCGTAGCTACGGATATAGGCATAGGCACGAACGAGAATACCGAAGTTGCCGTAAAAGGCTTTAACCCGTCCAATAGAATCTCCCTGTTCCCGGTCCCAGTGGTACACCCCCTGCGGATCCCGTACGACAAGCGGCTTGGGCAAATAAGGGATGAGCCGTTGCTTTACGCCGACAGGCCCAGCGCCGGGGCCACCGCCGCCGTGCGGGGTACTCATCGTTTTGTGCAAATTGAGATGCACTACATCGAAGCCCATATCTCCGGGACGGGTAATCCCCATGATGGCGTTGGAGTTTGCCCCGTCATAGTAAACCAGACCACCCGCTTCATGCACGATGGCAGCAATGTCAGTGATTTGCTTCTCGAACAGCCCAAGCGTGTTCGGATTGGTCAGCATGAGCGCCGCGGTGTCGTTGCCTACGGCTTGACGTAACGCATCCAGATCCACCAGCCCCTCAGGGGTGGAGGGAAGGGTGACTGTTTCGAAGCCCGCGACGGTTGCGCTGGCGGGGTTCGTTCCGTGCGAGGAATCCGGCACGAGCACCTTGGTACGTCGCTCACCACGTGCTTCGTGGTATGAGCGAATCATCATCAGCCCGGTCCATTCGCCATGGGCGCCCGCGGCGGGCTGAAGCGTGACGGCATCCATGCCAGTTAACGCAGCCAAATCATTTTGGAGCGTATGCAGCAGCTCCATGGCACCCTGGATGCTCTCCTCGGGCTGATATGGATGGATTTTGGCGAAGCCTGTATATCGGGCGACATCCTCATTCACTTTTGGATTGTATTTCATCGTACAGGAGCCGAGCGGATAAAATCCGTTGTCCACGCCGAAATTGCGCCGGGACAAGGAAGTATAATGCCGAATAACGTCTACTTCGTATACCTCGGGTAATGCCGCAGGTTCGCTGCGCAGCGCATAATCTGGCAAAAGCTCTGCCACCGGGCGACGGGGAACGTCGCACTCGGGAAGGGAATAGGCGATGCGACCCGGACGGCTCAATTCAAAGATGAGCGCTTGATCGTGTTCCTTCAACAGCCTTTGTTTCTGATCCTGTCCGGTGTGTGTCATAGCAATCCCCCCAAGGTGTGTACAAATTGGTCAATCTCTTCTTTGGTTCTTTGCTCCGTCACGGCAATCAACATGTGACCAGCAAGTTCCTCATAGTCCCGGCCCAAATCGTAGCCAGCGATAAATCCAGCAGCTAGCAGCTCGGCCTGGAGTTTGCTCATATCCGTACCCTCAGGCAGTCTAAGGGCAAACTCGTTAAAGGTCGGTGCGTTAAACGAGGCAGTTACGCCCTTCAAGCTCAGCAATTGCTCTAAAGCATAACGGCTTTTATGCAAATTTAGCTCGGCTACTTCCTTGATCCCCTGTCTACCCATGACAGACAAGTATACAGATGCAGATAAAGCTAGCAACGCTTGGTTGGAGCAAATGTTAGAGGTGGCCTTTTCGCGGCGGATATGCTGTTCCCGCGCTTGCAAGGTCAGCACGAAGCCGCGTTTACCGTTGCGGTCTGTGGTCTGACCCACAATACGGCCGGGGATACGGCGCATATGTGCCTGAGAAACGGCAAAGTATCCACAGGTCGGACCGCCGAGAGAAGAGGAGATGCCAAGTGGCTGTGCGTCTCCTACCACAATATCCGCGCCCTGTTTGCCGGGTGTTTCCAGCAAGCCAAGTGCTAGTGGATTGGCACTGACGACCAAAAGACCTTTGTGCGCATGGATGAGGTCAGCCATCGGCTTCAGGTTTTCCACGGCTCCGAAAAAGTTGGGGCTTTGGACCAAAACAGCCGCGGTCTGTTCCGATACGGCTGCCGCTAGCGCATCAGCATCCGTTACGCCGTCCGAACAGCCGATCTCCACGATGTCCAAATCCAATCCGCGTGCATAGGCTGCCAATACCTGACGTGCCTCCGGATGGACGGACCTTGATACGATAAGCTGTTTACGGCGGGTAGCTGCGGCGGACAGTGAGCCCGCTTCCGCCAGTGCAGTCGCTCCGTCGTACATGCTGGCATTAGCTACAGCCATGCCCGTCAATTCGCAAATATACGACTGAAACTCGAAAATGGCTTGTAGCTCGCCTTGGCTTACTTCCGGCTGATAGGGGGTGTAGGCTGTATAGAATTCCGAGCGTGAAGTGATGTGCTGGATGACGGACGGAATATGATGATCATAAATTCCTGCGCCAAGGAAGCTGGCATGTGTGTCTGTATTGGCGTTGTGTCCGGCCAGCTCGGCCAAGTGGCGGGTTAAGGCTTTCTCATCGAGTCGAGAAGAGAGAGGCAGTTCCCCTTGATATCGAATGGCCTCTGGAATGTCACTGAATAAATCATCAATAGATGATACACCCACCACACGCAGCATTTCGGTTTGATCCTGTTCAGTCATAGGGAGATAACGATGCTGCTTCATAGGTTCTGACTCCTTTCGAAAAGCAAGATTTTAGATCGTAAATTAGCTAATAAAAAAGTGTGTGAGATGAAAAACCAAGAAGTTCATATCTGACATATTTGCTTTATAGAAATAAAAAGAGTTTAAGATCAGCGCGGGCGTTTATAAAAGGGTGTTGCCACCACCTCGGCACGCAGGCGTTTGCCACGAATCTCAACCTCCAACGGTGTGGAGAGGGCGCTAAAACGACTGTCCACCAAGGCGAGGCCCAGATTACGCTTCAAGGTGGGCGACTGAGTCCCCGTTGTGACCTCACCAATGTGTTGTCCTTCTGCGAATACCGGGTAATGGGCGCGTGGGATACCGCGATCAATCATTTCCAGCCCGATCAATTTGCGAGGAATCCCTTGTTCTTTCTGACGTTGCAGTGCTTCTCTACCGATAAAATCTCCTTTATTCAGCTTGACGAAGAAACCTAGACCAGCTTCGAGTGGTGAAATCGTGGCAGATAACTCCTGACCATATAGCGGCAACCGTGCCTCAAAGCGTAGGGTATCCCGAGCACCAAGTCCAGCGGGAATCAGCCCATACGACTCACCGGAACGAAGCAAACCCTCCCATACGGCTGGTGCTTCCGCAGCAGGTATATAAAATTCAAAACCGTCTTCGCCCGTATATCCGGTTCGTGAGACCAGTGCTTTTGCTCCGAACAATGGCACATTCTCATGGAAGCGGAAAGATGCCAGATTCGTAATGTCCGTATCTGCCACGGCTGCGGCAATACGTGCTGCCTCCGGTCCTTGCAACGCTAGCAATGCTATCGCATCAGACACATTCTCCATGTGAACGGATGCAGGCATATGGCGAATTAGCCAATCCCAATCCTTATCGATGTTGGATGCGTTCACAACGAGCATGTAGCGTTCCGGTCCTTTGCAGTAAACAAGTAGGTCGTCTACTACCCCTCCATCGGGGTAACACAGGAGTGAATATTGTGCCTGACCTGGTTCCAACTGGCTGACATCATTCGTGGTCACCCTTTGCAGAAAAGCTTCGGCCTCTTTGCCTTCAACCAAAAATTCGCCCATATGCGATACATCGAATAAACCCGCACGTTGCCGGACGGCCTCATGCTCCTTTTGAATGCCGCTAAACTGAACCGGGAGCTCCCAGCCGCCAAAGTCAATACAACGAACCCCAGACTGCGTCCCGTAGGACGAATATAGCGGTGTTTTTCGCAAATTAGTCATTATTCCACTCCTATCCGGTGTGATCGGCTAAACAAAAAAGACAGGCCGAAAAAAACGTATAGACGGCAGTCTACACTCTTTTTTTCAGCTCTGTCCTTGATACCAGAAAGTTACCCCGGTATGTACCGGGTTTCCCCTTGGGTGATCCGCTCCAATAGCGAATGCTCTCCAGAGATGCGTCCGGCAGAGGTCCTTTTGCCTGAGAGATTCACCTGCAATGCAGGTTTACTCCTTCGGCGCTACCTTCGGGATCAACGGTATATTACCTGGCTTTGCAGATAACAACCTGATCCGATTCGCGTGCACTTATGTCTCACAAGCGGCAACAGCTATGCGAATCTTTTTGGCAGTCTCTCCCTCCGCGTTCATCCGCGTTTGCAGTTGTCGGGGTGTTTCCCAAAGCATTTGCTATAACCCATTAATACGCAAATTCATTCAAAATGTCAATAAAAATGTCATCTAAAACAATAGAAAAAACATTTAATATATAAATAAGGATATGTAAGCGTTTGTTATAAGTTATAATTTTTTATATAGTACGCTATATGAGGTGATATGAAGTATTTTTGTTAGTATTATTGACATGAGTGTTCTTGTTGTCATAATCTTAACCTGTCTAATACAGGTGAGCAAAAGCGATTTTATTCATATGGAAGTGAGGGGAACAGAATGGGTGAAGTAAAGCAGCAACTTTGGTATACAGACGAACATGAGTGGGTTCAGCGGACAGAGAATGGAACGGTACGAATTGGTATTACAGACTTTGCACAGCATCAACTGGGTGATATTGTTTTTGTAGAATTACCTGAGGCGGGAGCAACGATTGAGCAGGGAGCGGAGATCGGTACGATTGAATCGGTGAAGACAGTATCCGACCTTTTTGCTCCGGTGACGGGAACCATACTAAAAGTGAATGAAACGCTGGAAAGTACACCTGAGCTAGTGAATGAATCTCCCTATGAAAAAGGTTGGATGATCGAAGTAGAGATGGATAAAGATGTGGAGGAAGCCTTGGGCAAGCTACTGTCTGCGGATCAGTATGAGCAGTTGATTTCCGATGAGCAATAATGGAGCATTGTAGTATGGAGTAAGAGGGTTATTTGTCTGCTCGATTTTTGTATAAAATAGTCGCTATGATTTGACGTAGCGGCTATTTTTTTGTCTTTTTGCAAACGTAATTACGTGTTTTATTCTGATTTAGAGGGTTGTCCCCATATAAGAATCATACATAATCCAGCACGGTTTTTCGACTAATTTCTATAGCTACAGGTCATATTAAGAAGAATTATGCAGGTATAATACCTTCCCGGATAATTTAAATTTAAATGTTGTCATCAACGTTCATGACGAAAGTACGTTTTCATTTCGTTGATGAAGATAGCGCTGTCATTTAGTATGAATTTTAAGAAAAGGTAGTGATGCTTACCTACAAGGAGGATTTGAATATGAGTACATTGGACGCAAAGCCAAGTTCAAAAGGAGGCACTCGTGTCGCCGTACAGCGTTTTGGCCGTTTTCTTAGCGGTATGGTTATGCCCAATATGGGAGCATTTATTGCGTGGGGGCTGATTACGGCACTCTTTATTCCGACCGGATGGTTCCCGAATGAAGGTTTTGCACAATTGGTTGACCCGATGAAAAATTATTTATTGCCGTTACTGATCGGTTATACAGGGGGCACGATGATTCACGGACAGCGTGGAGGTGTGATTGGTGCCATTATGACGATGGGTGTCATAGTGGGAGCCGATATCCCGATGTTCCTGGGCGCGATGGTAGCTGGTCCGCTGGCTGCGTGGATATTGAAGAAGTTCGACAAGGCCATTGAAGGCAAAGTCAGATCAGGCTTTGAAATGCTGGTCAATAACTTTTCGGCCGGAATTATCGGTGCCATTCTAGCGCTGCTTGCCCATGTGGCGATTGGCCCGATTGTACAAATGATCAGTCAAGTGTTGTCGGCAGGGGTACAGTTCCTCGTGAACGCAGGGCTATTGCCGCTTGTCAACCTCATTATTGAGCCCGGAAAAGTATTATTTTTAAACAACGCGCTGAATCACGGAGTATTGAGTCCGATTGCGTTAGAGGAAGCTGCAAGAACAGGAAAATCCGTACTGTTTATGCTGGAATCCAACCCTGGGCCGGGGCTCGGTATTTTGCTAGCCTACTGCCTGTTCGGCAAAGGCTCTGCGAAGTCATCGGCTCCTGGAGCGGTCATCATTCATTTTTTCGGCGGGATTCATGAAATTTATTTCCCTTATATTTTGATGAAGCCGATTTTGATTCTTGCTGCTATAGCTGGGGGCGTTGTGGGAACCTTCTGTTTTATGTTGACAGGTGCCGGACTGGTTGCTGCTCCTTCACCGGGCAGCATCATCGCCTATTTTCTAATGACGCCAAAAGGCGGATATTTGCCAATGCTGAGCGGGGTGATCGCTGCTGCGGTCGTATCCTTTGCTGTTGCCGCAGTGTTACTCAAGACTAGTAAGCAAAAAGAAGAGGGGCTGGAGGAAGCTGCATCCCGCCTGAAAGATATGAAAAATCAAAGCAAGAGTGCAAGTGCTAACGCCACTGTAATGGAAGATAATCACGAATCTGAACGTGCTGCTGAGATTGCCGCAGCTCGAACGCTCAAGGATAAATCCGAAGTGAACAAGATCGTCTTTTCCTGTGATGCAGGTATGGGCTCAAGCGCTATGGGCGCCTCGATTTTACGCAAAAAAATGAAGCAGGCGGGTGTAGGCGTAACAGTTACGAATACGGCAATCAGTGAAATTCCACAGGATGCGGATATTGTCATTACGCAAAAAACGTTGACAGACCGGGCTAAAACAGTAGCTCCGAAAGCTGAGCACATTTCCATTGACAATTTTCTGAAGAGTCCTGAATACGAAGCGCTGGTTGAACGTCTGAAATCCGATTCTTAATCCCCATCGAAGTCAGGCGGACTGTATGCAATGTACGTCTCCTGCTGGAGGGATGAGCTTGGGAAGGAACGGTATGCGCTTATGAATATTACGAAACGACAACGTGACATCGTGGAATATCTTCTGGAGCAGTCCAAAGAGGTTACAGCCGGAGAAATTGCCACGAAGATCAATGTCAGCACAAGGACGGTTCATCGGGAACTGGGCGCAGTCGAGCATTGGCTGGCAGCTCATGAGGTGAAGCTGGAGAAAAAGTCAGGGATCGGTATCTGTATAGATGCTGATCCAGCTCAGCTTGTATGCCTGCGAAAACAATTGCTGCATACGAAGTCAGACGAATATTCGGCTGAGGAGAGAAAGATCGTGGTTCTCTGCATGCTGCTGGATACACGGGAGCCGATCAAGCTGTTGGCACTGGCTTCAGATCTGAAAGTCGCGGTAACTACGGTCAGTCATGATCTAGACGAATTGCAAGACTGGATTGAGGAACGTGGACTCATGCTTGTGCGCAGACGGGGGTACGGGGTCGAGATTACAGGACGGGAGACAGACAAAAGACGGGCGATTTCCGAGCTGGCTCTCGAATATTTGGATGAATCCGATCTGTTTTCAGCCCGGGAAGAACTTCGTTCTGTAACCCGTGTCGCCGACAAGTTGCTGGAGATGATTGGCAGAGATAACCTGCTGATTGTGGAAAAGGCCCTCTGGCAGCCCCATGAAAAATGGTTGGAAAACATGGTGGAAAGCAAATACATGGAGCTGCTGATTCAAATTTGCGTTTCGCTGGTACGTCTGCGACTCGGGTATGTTATAGATCCTCTTCTCTCGTATTTAAAAACAGATTCAGATGAAAATATCATGCTTCGCACAGCTATGGTGGAACGCATATGCACGGAGTTGTCAGAGGCGCTGGATATTGAATTTCCAGAGCCGGAACGATCTTATCTCAGGCTGCTATTTCGTGATGCCGAGGATCACTCTACCCGACTACTGCCGTTGGATGATCTCGTACTGTTGGAGTCGGTTCATGAGTTGATTCGTCGTGTGGAGGAAGAGACAGGCACGCCATTGGAAGAGGACCGTGTTCTGCGTGAAGGACTGATTGCCCATATGGCCCCGGTGTTCAAACGTTTGAAGGAAGGCAGGTCGATTCGTAACCCCCTCCTTCAGCAAATCCGCAAGGATTACAGCAGCTTATTCGACTCAGTGAAAAAGGCTGCGGCGGACATGACAGAAATGAAAGTACCAGATGAAGAGATCGGATTTCTCGTCATGCATTTTGGCGCTTCGCTGGAGCGGCTACGACAATTGCGGCGGGAGGTGCGGGCCATCGTAGTCTGCACGAGCGGTATTGGATCATCCAGACTTTTGGCAACAAGGCTCGCCAAAGAGCTCCCACAGATCAAAATTGTGGATAGGGCTTCATGGTACGAGGCGGCGCGGATTCCCAAGGAGGATTATGATCTGATCATTTCGACAGTAGAGCTACCGCTTGAACCGGATCGGTATCTTAAGATCAGCCCGTTGCTGACGCAGGAGGAGAGTGATCGCCTGCGTCAATTCATCCAGCATATTACACTCAATCATCCCAATGACCATCAGCAGGAACAGGCTGTTCAGCCTGGTCAGGATATAGAGTGGCTTACCGGTCTGCGGAAAAGTCTTGAGGAAATTGTACACATTGTACAGCAATTTCAAGTGTATCCGCTGGAAAATCAGGGGATGGATATGGCGGCGACCGTAGAGGCTATATGCATGTTGGAGGCGGGGCGGGGGAATGTGACAGAGCCTTCTGCGGTTGCTGCACAGCTCATGGAAAGAGAGCGCCAAGGTAGTCAGGTGATCTCTGATACCTCCATTGCTTTAGTTCATACGCGCAGCCACTATATTCGCAAGCCTTCGCTTACCTTGTATAAGCTGGCAGAGCCGCTGTTGGCGGATACAGGCGAACAGGTAGAATGCGTGCTGCTCATGTTGGGACCTCGTGAGCTGCCGAGAGAAAGCTTGGAGGTATTGAGCGAGATTAGTGCATTACTCTTGCAGGAAGACATGGTTACGCTACTGGAACACGGTAGCAGGGATCATATTGTCAATTATATATCGAGTGAGCTAGCTGAATTTTTCCACAGTAAATTAGGGACAGGGAGGAACCTACCGTGAGTATTATGACGATAGACAAAGTAAAAATGAACGCAACCGCCAAAGACAAATATGAGGCGATTCGTATGGCTGGACAAATCCTGCTGGATGCAGGACATATTTCAAGTGAGTACATTGACAAGATGCTGGAACGCGAGGAGATCGTGTCCACCTATATCGGGAACGGGTTGGCTATTCCACATGGCACCAAGGAATCCAAGATGCTTATTCAATCCACAGGCATCTCCATCGTTCAGTTTCCACAAGGCATAGATTTTGGGGAAGAAAAAGCATACATGGTAATCGGCATTGCAGCACAAGGCGGCGATCATATGGAGATTTTGACGAGTATCGCTGTGGTGTGTGCGGAGGAAGAAAATATGGATAAACTTCGCAACGCGGTGACCCCACAGGAAATTATAGATCTGTTCGAAAGTGAGATGGAGCTATGAGAGCCGTCCACTTTGGAGCAGGAAATATTGGTCGCGGCTTTATCGGATTGATTCTGTCGCGTGCAGGCTATGAGGTTGTCTTTTCAGATGTCAACGACACCCTTGTATCCGAGTTACGTCGTCGTAAACAATACACCGTAGAGCTAGCCAATGATACAAAGGATACGGAGCTGGTCACGAATGTAACGGCGATTGACGGCAGAGATGCATCCGCTGTAGCGGATGCGGTAGACCATGCTGATCTGGTAACGACCGCGGTAGGGGTTAGCATCCTCAGGCATATTGCAGCAGGTATTGCCGAGGGAATAGCGCGGCGGGTGGAGCGAGGGGCAGGCCCGCTGCATGTGATTGCTTGCGAAAATGCAATCGGAGGCAGCGCCCAACTGAAAGAGCATGTTTTTGCGCTACTGGATGAGGCGACTCGTGCCAAGGCAGAGGCTTCGGTATATTTCCCCAATGCTGCTGTAGACCGGATTGTGCCGATCCAACACCACGAGGACCCGTTACATGTGCAGGTAGAGCCTTTTTACGAGTGGGTGGTGGATCGTTCACAAATGGCACCTGAGCATGAAGAAATCGAAGGCATCCTGTACGTGCAGGATCTAGAGCCTTACATTGAACGAAAGCTGTTCACGGTGAATACGGGGCATTGCGTGGCAGCCTATCTTGGTTATACCGCAGGTTATGCTACCATCCAGGAGGCCATGAAGGATAGCAAGGTGGTGGATTCGATACAAGGGTCACTGGAGGAGACAGGAGCAGTGCTTGTGAAGCGCTTCGGTTTGGATCAAGGGGAGCATAAGAAGTACATCTCTAAAATTTTGGATCGCTTCCGCAACCCTAATCTGACAGACGATGTTACTCGGGTCGGACGTTCACCGTTGCGCAAGCTGTCTCCCAATGACCGTCTTGTACGTCCCGCGCTGCAAGCGCAGGAGTATGGCATCCCGACGGATCATCTGGCGTTAGGAATGGCTGCTGCCTGTAAATTTGATATTACGGAGGACCCCGAGGCAGTCGAGCTTCAGCAGGTGATCCGCATTGAAGGACTGGGTGTGGCGCTGACGCGTTATACTTCCATAACCGCAGATCACCCGTTACATCGGCAGATATTGGAGCAATATGATATTATAAATTCATAAAACAACGAATTATCAACATCTATTCTCGGAAATCCTCTTGAAGACAAAGCATCGACATCAACACTAACGTGTTCTGTAGAGATGTGCTTCAAGAGGATTTTTATATGCGTGATTTACATCACATAACAACCTGCTTAAATTGTTTATATTGATAATGATTATCATTATCTATAAAATGAAATCATTACTATTATAACTATTAGGGAGGATTATAGTGAAACCGATCTATATTACCTTAGGGTTTTTATTTTTGGCGCTTGGAGTTATTGGTGTAGTGCTACCGTTGCTACCGACTACACCGTTTCTGCTGCTAGCGACCTTTTTCTTTATGCGGGGGTCCGAAAGGATTCACCAGTGGTTTTCGAATACCGCTCTGTACCAAAAGCATCTAGAGAGTTTTGTTCAAACAAGGTCGTTGAAGCTGTCTACGAAAATCACCACATTGGGCTTAGCGTCAGCGATGCTGATTACAGGCTTTATTTTCACCCCTAATGTGTGGGGCAGAACGCTCATCGTCTTGGTCATCCTTTTTAAATATTATTACTTTATATTCCGAATCGGAACAGTGAGAAACGCTGCAGCAGAAATAACGCCTTCATCTTCACTTGCCCCTACTCCGAAAAAAAGGTCTAAAATGGTCGACAGCCGTCTGCTCGGTCTAGTGGAACATTCTCGGAAATATATCGTCTTGGGTGTGCTTGTGCAGTGGATCGGTCTTTTGGGGAGTATAGCCGCTGTGTTGTCTATGGCCTTTGTTATGCAGCAGGCATGGGAAGGACAAGTGACTCGCAAGCTGATTCTATCTATGACGGTCATTGTTATTACTGCTATTGCAGTTCGCTGTCTGAGCAATTATGCAGCCAGTATGTTATCCTATCGTGCTTCGGTAAATGCTAAAAAAACGCTGCGCTCGCAAATTTACGGCAAGTTGCTCAAAATGGGACCCGCATATACAGATCATACCTCCACCTCGGGGGTTATACAGGTTGCTGTAGAAGGGGTAGAGCAGCTTGAAACCTATTTCGGTAGATACATGCCTCAGCTATTTTACAGTCTGCTTGCCCCCGTAACGTTATTCATCACCCTCTCTTTTGTCAGCTTCAAAGCAGCCATTATACTGTTGATCTGCGTTCCCTTAATTCCAGTGTCGATCATTGTCATTATGAGGATGGCTAAAAAGCTTTTTCGGAAATATTGGGGCAGTTACGTCAATCTGGGCCACAGCTTTTTGGAGAATGTACAAGGTCTGACTACGCTCAAAATGTACGGAACAGACCAGGATAAACATCAGGAAATGAACACAGCAGCGGAGGATTTTCGCAAAATGACGATGAAAGTGCTGACTATGCAGCTTAACTCCGTGGCCATTATGGATCTTATCGCATTTGGTGGTGCCGCTGCGGGTGTACTGGTCGCGGTAAGCGAATATTCTTCAGGCCATATTGGCTTGGCGGGAGCAATCATCATTGTTTTGCTGTCGGCAGAATTTTTCATTCCTCTGCGTCTGCTGGGTTCTTACTTTCATATCGCTATGAACGGAATGGCAGCAAGCGACAAAATATTTCAAATGTTGAGTACTGAGGATCTTATACAAGGACAAGAAAGCATAGAAAACACAGATATTCGACTGGAACAGGTGAGTTTCGCCTACGACGAAAGAGATACCTTACGAAATATATCCATGGATATTCCCCAGGGCAGCTTTGTTTCAATTGTTGGGGAATCAGGCTCTGGTAAAAGTACGGTAGCCGGATTGATCGTTGGGCATCACGAGGGGTATCGAGGAAGTCTGACGATTGGAGGAAAAGAGCTTACCGATATTTCAGAAGGAAGCCGCATGCGTCACATGACCTGGATCGGTTTTAACAGCTATATTTTTAAAGGCACAGTGGAAGCAAATTTAAAAATGGGCAATGAGCACGCGGATGAGCAACAAATGCTGGAAGCTTTGCGACAAGTGAAGCTGTATGATTTTATCCTTTCAGAAGGAGGACTGGAAGCAGAACTGGAGGAGCAAGGGGCAAATCTGTCAGGAGGACAGCGCCAACGGCTAGCACTAGCCAGAGCATTGCTGCATGATAGTCGTGTGTACATTTTTGACGAGGCCACCTCTAACATTGACAGTGAAAGTGAGGAAGGCATTATGGAGGTTATACATGCGCTGGCAGGTCAAAAAACAGTGATTCTTATCTCTCACAGACTGGAAAATGTAGTTCAATCCGACTGTATCTATGTGCTGCAAAACGGTTTGGTGGCAGAATCGGGAACGCATCATGAGCTGTTGAGCCAGCAGGGACATTATGCGGAGATGTATCTCAGTCAACACCGGGTAGAGCAGTTTGTAAAAGGAGGGGCTGTATATGCGTAGACATGGATTACGGATCATGGGCCAATTATTGGTATTGGCGGGACCTCTTTTACCTGTGCTACTCATCACGATTGTTACAGGAGTGCTTGGTTTTGTTTGTGCTATTGGCATTATAGTGTTTGGAGCCCTAGCTCTGCTTACAGCAACGGGCATCACGACAGGCTACACCATGTCGTTTTTGCTGACGGCGATCGTGGTTTGTGCCGTACTACGCGGCGTATTTCGTTATGGCGAGCAAATGAGTGGTCATTATCTCGCTTTCAAGCTGCTGGCTGTACTGCGTGATAAGGTACTTCAAGCCCTGCGCAGACTCGCTCCAGCCAAATTGGAAGGCAAGGACAAGGGGAATCTGATTTCACTCATTACGAGTGATATTGAGCTACTGGAAGTATTTTATGCGCATACGATAGCGCCTGTTATGATCGGCATCATCACTTCACTACTCATGGTGTTTTTTATCGGTTCTTATGAGCCTCTATTAGGCTGGCTTGCTGCGCTTGCTTACCTAACTGTCGGTTTATTTATTCCTTTACTCACGTCACGTATGGGCAAACGTCAGGGGATGGAATACCGAAGTAGCTTTGGCAAGCTGAGCAGTTATTTTTTGGACAGCTTACGGGGTATGAAGGAAATTGTGCAATATGGGCAAGGAGAACAACGTTTGAATGAGATTAACCGTCGTACGGATCAATTGGATGCCAAGCAGAAGGACTTGAAGCATCATGAAGGTATCACAAGAGCCATCACAGATGCGGCTGTAGTTGGATTCTCATTCTTGATGCTGCTGGCTGGATTGTACGGTATGTCTAATGGTCACGTTGACTTTACAGGTATGCTAATTTCTGTCATTGCCCTGTTTAGTTCATTTGGTCCTGTCGTCGCACTGAGCAATTTGTCCAACAATTTGCTTCAAACGCTGGCTAGCGGGGAACGAGTGTTGAGTCTATTGGAGGAAACCCCGGAGGTAGAGGAAAATATCGAAGGGATGAGTGTTGCCTTTACTGGGGCACAAGTAGACAAGGTGACTTTTGCATACGATGGTCAAACGGTGCTGAATGATGTAAGTCTCACGATACCGCATAAGCGGATTTTAGGCATTCAGGGTAAAAGCGGCTCTGGCAAGTCTACGCTGCTAAAGTTGCTGATGCGATTTAGGGACCCGCAGCAAGGTGGAATTTTGCTATCCGGGCACGATTTGAAGGAAATTGGAACCCGACATTTGAGAGGCTTACAGAGCTATGTAGACCAGCATACGTTCCTGTTTGATGATTCAATTGCAGCTAATATCAAAATCGGAAAGCCTGATGCAACGCATGAGCAGGTTGTGGAAGCAGCACGTAAGGCATCAGTGCACGATTTTATTATGACCTTGCCTCAAGGGTATGACAGCCGAGTTGGAGAATTGGGGGACAGGCTGTCCGGTGGAGAACGCCAACGCTTGGGGTTGGCGAGAGCCTTTGTCCATAATGCGCCTCTCTTACTGCTCGACGAGCCTACCAGCAATTTGGACAGCCTGAACGAGGCGATTATTTTAAAATCGTTAAAGGAACAGCAGCAAGATAAAACGGTTGTCCTTGTTTCGCACCGAAGTTCTACCATGCGGATTGCAGACGATATTTTTGAAATGGATAACCGTAGATTGTCCTGACTTTTCTAACGTGTTTTTTAACGTACTTATTTAGCGATAAGTGATGAAATCTAGGAAATTATTGTTATGCTTGAGGGCAAAAGCTGTAGCCTGTTCATGGTTTTGTCATAAAATGGAGTGTGCGTTGAAATGGAAGCGTCATCCTTATTTAAATCATCCAGCTTTTCAAGCTTGTCTTATTTTGATAGCCTATTAGGTGAAGATTTTACAAAATCCTGAGGTATATTGACAAGTCATAAACATCATAAATGATGGATGAACAGAGGCTGTATGCCGATGTACAGAAATGGGTGGTGAACAGGAATGTCAGATTTCAATCAGCTCAAAGAGCTTGAGCACACAACATATCCCATATATGAAGGCTATGATTTGGGTCTTACTTATACGCCTGTGGGCAGCAAGTTCAAGGTATGGGCACCGACTGCGCAGCAGGTCCATATAGCGTTGTATAACGATGCGGGGGTGTACGATCAGGAGGGGAACGTTCAGGAGCACAGCGGTGGTCAGGAATTTCTCATGAGCCGTGATGATCAAGGTGTATGGTCTATAGAGCTGGAAGGGAACTGGAACAAATATTATTACATGTACAGGCTGGAGTGGGCGGACAACACCATTCATTATGCTGCCGATCCATATGCCACAGGGGTATCAGCCAACGGGCAGCGTACAGCGATC
The DNA here is from genome assembly GCF_900116035.1 of Paenibacillus sp. cl130. NCBI lineage: Bacteria > Bacillati > Bacillota > Bacilli > Caryophanales > Paenibacillaceae > Paenibacillus > Paenibacillus sp. cl130. The sequence goes on along the minus strand of NZ_FOYG01000007.1, from coordinate 274,377 downwards.
ATTGATTTGGCTCAAACCAACCCGGACGGATGGGAATTGGATGTGGGGCCTACACTTAAGCGGCCGACAGATGCCATTCTCTATGAGCTTCATGTACGTGATTTTTCGATGGATACCCATTTTAATACGGGGAAAAAAGACTTATTTGCTGCTCAGGGACGGTTTGAGGCCTTTACGTATACGGGATTGAAGGATACTGAGGGGAACAGCATCGGGCTGGATCATCTGCTGGAGCTGGGCATTACACATGTTCATTTGCTTCCAGTAGCTGATTTTCATACGGTAAATGACTTTGCGGAATTAGATACTGAATATAACTGGGGTTATGATCCGCAGCATTATAATGTGCCGGAGGGGTCTTATTCTTCCAATCCGGCTGATCCGGAGACACGCATACGAGAGCTGAAACTGCTGGTACAGTCTTTGCATACTGCCGGCATCGGTGTCATTATGGACGTTGTGTACAACCATACTTATTCGGTGGAACAGGGGCCATTTGAGCCTGTTGTACCTGGATATTATTACCGTACAGATGAACAAGGGCAGCTCACCAATGGATCAGGGGTAGGTAATGAGGTGGCAACCGAACGTCCGATGGTGCGCAAGTATATCAAGGATTCACTACGCTATTGGGCAGAGGAATATCATATAGACGGCTTTCGATTTGATCTGATGGGTCTGATTGATACCCCAACCGTGGTGCAGCTTACGCAAGAACTTCGCTCTGAAGTGCGTTCGGATCTGCTTATCTATGGTGAGCCTTGGACGGGAGGAGAATCTCCGCAACCCTTGCTTACGCTAAAAGGAACGCAACGGGACAAAGGCTTTGCTGTTTTTAACGACAACTACCGTTCTGCTATTAAGGGGGATAGCGACGGTACTGGGAGCGGGTTTGCCACAGGTGCAGAACATCAGGAGGAACAGGTGCTTAAAGGTGCTTTTGGGGCTATTCATGATTTCACAGCTCAGCCATCGGAGACCGTCAATTATGTAACTGCCCACGATAATCTCAATCTGTGGGATAAAATTTTGACGGTAAGACATTTGCGGGAGCATTGTCGTTTTCCACAATGGGAGCAGGGGAAGCCACAGGATGGGAGGACACCTGAACAAGCTGTTGCCGAAGCAGACCCGTATTGGGAACTGGATGAAAATAACTTGCTAGAGGACGAAACCGTACGCAAGTCCCTGTTAGCTAACGGCATGGTACTCACATCTCAAGGTATTCCTTTTATTCATGCAGGGGATGAACTGCTGCGCTCCAAATGTGGAGACCATAATAGCTACCGAAGCTCAGATGTGGTGAATGCCATCCGTTGGGATAACAAGGCGAGGTTTCGCCCAGTGTTTGATTACTACCAAGGCTTAATTGCTTTGCGACGCAGCCACCCGGCATTCCGAATGGATCATCGTGAGCTGGTGGAGCAGCACATGGAAGTGCTGCAAAGCAGTGGGCATGTGGTGGCTTTTGCTTTGAGGCACCATGCTAACGGTGATGCCTGGAATCATATTGTGGTGATTTATAACGGCTCAGATGCAGAGCAGACGATAGCATTGCCTGCGGAATCGGATCGTTGGCATGTGGTCGTGGACGCACACGGGGCTGGTAATGAGACACGGTATGAAGTCGTAGGCCATCGTGTAACCGTATCACGCTGGTCGATGATGGTGTTATATGATCAGGAAGAACCTGCACGAGTCTCATTTGTGACTGAACAAGATCAGGCTAATCGTCAGGCGGAGAACGAATTGGAAGACTCGGATGAAGGGACAGATCAAGAAATTGCAGGTACAGCCATAGCGTTGACAGATGTCCAGCTTGGAAAAGATAGTGAAGTCGCCCCATTTCGCACGATTGAACTGATCTACGAGCGTGCGGATCGGCAATACACTGGCTGGAACGTATGGGTATGGGGAACGGGGCACCGCGACGGACATGTCGAATTCCGTGATTTGGATGATGGTCGTGCAGTAGCGCGTATTCAGGTGGCCCCTGATATACAGCGAATCGGCTACATTGTCCGGCTTAATCACTGGGATGCTAAGGATGTGGAGGCAGATCGATATATTGATATAGACCCGAACCAGTCTGTGATGCAGGTATTGATTCATAGTGGCAGAGAAGAATATTTGCTACTGGTAAATGATAATCGGGCCGGATAGACTTGTATGCTTGGTCGCTATATACACGCAAGTAGCATTTTTCGATCATTTCGAGAAATGCTATTTTTTTATGCAAACGTGTGTCAGTTTCAGAAAAAAGGGGTAAAATAGAATTATGGACTTGTTTAGTTTTGCCAGCTTGCTGGCTTATATCCTGTAGTACGACTGGTAAACAGGCAAGATTCTTGGAGGAAAATCATTTGTAAGGTAACCTGAAGGAGGTTGTATATCATGAGTTCTAATGGAGGAAGTATTCAACTGACCGCCCAGCCGAGAACAGAGAAGAAGGGTTCGGCTATTCGTGAATTGAGGTTAAAAGGACGGATTCCAGCTGTGGTTTACGGCTCTGAGCTTGAAGGAACCCCTGTACATGTCGATGCCAAGGAATTTAATAAAGTAGTCAGAACCGGACGTTCAGAGGTGTTCAACCTCACTGTAGAGGGTGGAGAAACCATTCCAGTTATTATTAAAGATTATCAACAGCGTGACAACCAATGGTTGCATGCCGATTTTTTGAAAATTGCCAAAAACAAACCGCTTCGCGTGCGTGTTTCTATTGATTATCAGGGTACACCTGTAGGTACAAAAACAGGCGGTATTCTGCAAGTTCAGGAAACGGAAGTAGAAGTCGAAGGTCTTCCGGCTGATTTACCATCTACCATTGAGGTGGATGTATCCGCACTGGATGTTGGCGACAAGCTGAGCGCTAGCGACTTGAAACTCCCTAAAGGAGTAACACTGCACGTCCCTGAAGAAGAACTGCTTGCTTCTATTATCGTTCCGCGTGCAGTTGAAGTGGAAAATGCTGCTGTGGAAGGTGATGCAGCGGCAACCGAAGGCGCTAAAGAGGCTTCCGAAAACAAGGAATCCTAATGTTGTCAGTTGGTATATGAACCTTTTCCAATTGCGAAGTCATCAAAAATGAATTCAAAATCGCTCCCTGTCTGGGGGCGATTTTTTGCATTCATTCATTTATTTACGATTACATACTCTTTCCCTTTAAAATTGTTCTGTTGTAATTTGGAAATTAAAGGGAATGTGGAGTGTTTGTACGATTTTCATTCACTACGTGTTCTGATATGACGATATATAAAGTATGGCATTTACATTTTTATTTTATAAATACCTAATATATATCTAAGGAGCGCGTACACAATCATGGACAGAACGAGTGAATTGTTGTGGCAAAGAAACAAATTGGTGATCATTATTTTTTGGATTATGGCCTTGAGCGGCATCGTCCCGGCATTATCTAATCCCTCGATGTGGGTATCTAATGGTGTAGGATTTGTCGTCGCGGCAGTTTTAACGATTCTGAATATGAAAAAGAAAGGAATCCGCCTTATTCCGTGGATTACTACGTTTTTTAGCGTATTAATGTGTATATTTTTGAACTTATCTAGCGTCGAGGTAGTGACCACCATATTAATTTGCTCTTTGTTTTTGCTGTATCCGTCTTACCGATATTTTCTGGTAGCTATGACCTTAAATCTCTGTAATATTTTTGTGCAAATAACAATCGGTACGCCCCCAGTTCCCCCAGCTACCGGTTCTTTGCGCTATGTGCATGAGTTTATTATTGTTTTACTCATTGGTTTGCTACTGTTAGTGGTATCGGTATTAAATCAAAAGCAGTTTAAGAAAAGTGAAGAGCAAAATAAAGATATCGATGCTACAAGGCAACGAATTGAATTTCTGTTTGAGCAAGTTAAACAAGCAGTGGCTGGATTGCATAACTTTACAGAACGATTCAGGAATCAAGTGGATGCTACGGGCAGCGTGACGAATGAAGTCGCTATCGGGTTTCAGGAGGTTGCCAAAGGGGTAGAAATGCAAGCTTCGAATATCACCGAGGTTACGGATAACTTGGCCCAATCTGACCGGCACGTGCGAGAGGTAGCTGATCATTCCCGAGAACTGAAGCAGCTTTCCGAAGATACGAAAAATGCCGGGGACAGAGGGAGCAGTCAACTGCTGGCATTAACGTCTCAAATCAAGGATTTGGGTCAGGTCATGAGTCGTACCAAAGAAGAACTGGATGAGTTTAAAGTACAAAGTGATAGCATGTCTGCCATGCTTAAAGATATTACTCAAATCTCAAAACAAACTAATTTGCTGTCCTTGAATGCATCCATTGAGGCCGCCAGAGCGGGAGAACATGGAAAAGGATTTGCCATCGTGGCTGGAGAAGTGCGTAATTTGGCTGAAATGGTAGGGAACAGCTCGGTGGCGATGGAAGGTATCTTGACTCAACTGAGAACTCAGATGGATTCTGTCGTAAGTCAATTTGACATGGGACAGCAAAGGCTACAGCAAAGTATGGAATCGGCACATTCGACCGAAATTGTACTGGAGGATATCCTGCAAAATGCCAATAAAGTGCTGCAGCAGGCCGTAGATGTGGAAAACAGTACGAATAGCATGCAGCAATACTCATCTCAGGTTGTTCAAGAAATGACGGAATTTTCAAGTGTAACGGAACAAGCGAGTGCAGCGTCAGAACAAATTTTGGCTGGAGTAGAGGAGCAACGAAATATAACCTCCAATATGGTGACCGGGTTTAGTGAGCTGGAGGCGTTGATTATCCAATTAAAAGAACTGGTACATGATCAGAAGGAGGACAACATTCCTACCGAAATCAGCAAAAGCAAATAACCGAAATGCTTCATTATCGGACTAGAGATCCGGGGATTATCGCTATCTAGCGGTACTCTCCGGTTTTTTACTGTGTTTGAAGAAGGGAAATGAAGATGGGATTTCTAGAAGCTATAATTAGATGGAAGTTGATGGTATAATTTGTGGCAGTTTAAATGCTTTGTAACTAAGGGGGGATAAATTCTTATGGAGCTTAAATATTTGTTGATCGGCGTGTTGAGCCTATTGGGTAGCGGAGTGATATATACGATGGAGCGCTTTATATCCGTCATTCAATGGGCTGCGAATTCCGTCCCTGTTAAATTGAATAGTTCGGGCATGTTTATGCCGAAACCTGACATGCCGAGTTTTGTTGATAATATATTTGTTATTATTTTATTTGTATGTGGCTTGATGATACTTGGGTATGGTGTGTAGAACGACGTACACGATAACACAACCTATGTAGGCATATCCGTTTTTATTTGGGAGGAACGCAGGTGAACGCCTTGTTGGAAATGCTGATGCAGCTATTTGAGCGCGCAGCGTTGTTACTGATTTGTTTATTTTTTATTACACGTATCCCGCGGTTTAAGGAAACCTTGCAAAAGAACAGCCATTCTCCGGCAGAGCTGGCCATATTAACATTGATCTTTTGTATGTTTGCGCTGTTCGGCACCTACACCGGGATTGAAGTCGAAGGTTCGCTTGTTAACGTTCGAATCATTGCAATTATGGCAGGCGGTATTTTGTTCGGACCATGGGTTGGGATCGTTACAGGTATTGTATCAGGTATCCATCGTTATCTAATTGATATCGGGGGAGTGACCTCGATTCCGTGTCTGATTACGAGTATTTTGGCAGGTGTGGTGTCAGGATACATCGGCCGCCGGGTCAACCGTTCCAAGAGATGGCTAGTCGGTATCGCCGCAGGTATGGTCTGCGAAGCATTAACGATGCTGCTCATTCTGGTAATGGCACAACCCCATAACCTTGGAGTGGACATCGTTTCTAAAATTGGTCTACCGATGATTATCGGAGAAGTCAGTATCGGTTTAATCGTTCTGTTGATCCAGAGTGTGGAGGGGGAAAAGGAGAATATCGCGGCCAGACAGGCCAAGCTGGCGCTAGATATTGCCAATAAGACGTTGCCTTATTTTCGCTCCATTAATGCGGAATCCTTGCATACCATTTGTTCGATCATAAAAGAAGATATCAAGGCAGACGCGGTGGCGATTACGGATACCAGAGATGTGCTGGCCTATGTCGGTTTTGGCGAAGAGCGTTATCACATCGGAGATGAGATCATTAGCGATGTGACTAAAACGACGATCCGCAGCGGTAAAATCACGATCCGCAACCATATTGCAGACGATAAAACACCCCAAATCCAGTCTCTGCTCATTATCCCGTTAGAGGAGCGCGGAGAAGTAACCGGCACGTTGAAGATTTATTATCGCAAAGCTTATAAAATCACGTATCCGTTGCAGACGATGGCAATTGGCTTGTCTCAAATCATTTCCACGTTAATGGAAGTGTCGCGTGTGGAGCAAATTAAGGAAGCGGCGAATAAAGCCGAGCTAAAGGCGCTCCAAACGAAAATTAATCCTCATTTTCTGTTTAACGCGCTGAATGCCATTGCCTCTACGACACGCACCAAGCCGGATAAGGCACGAGAGCTGATCATTAATTTATCGGGCTATCTGCGCTATAATTTGGAGCTGAATGATGATTTGATCGAAATTCATAAGGAGCTTCAGCAGGTGTCTGATTACGTGGAAATTGAAAAAGCACGCTTCGGCAACCGACTTCAGGTAGAGTATGTAATGGATGAGGTGTCTGTGCGTATTCCAAGTCTTATTATCCAGCCCCTGGTTGAGAATGCGATTAATCACGGAATTCTCAAGAAAAAGGGGACAGGTACAGTAACTATTTCTGTAAAGGATCGTGGAGAAATGGTGCGTATTTCTGTAGCAGATACCGGGGTAGGTATACGGGATGATGTTGTGGATAACCTGTATCATGATCGGGTTCCGGCTAAACAGATCGGCTTGTACAATGTGCACAGACGACTCAAGCTTATGTACGGCGAAGGAGTTATTATTCTGAAGCATGAACCGGGCACCGAAGTCTATTTTGACATACCAAAGGAGAAGTCATGAAGGCCATAATTGTAGAAGACGAGCTTCCGGCGCGTGAAGAGCTGGAGTATCTTATTCAGACTCATAGCAACATTGAGGTGACCGATAGTTTCGAGGATGGGCTAGATGTTTTTCGGTTTCTGCAAGATCAGGAGACGGACGCGATCTTTCTGGACATTAACATTCCTTCATTGGACGGGATGCTGCTGGCACAGAACATTAGCAAATTTGCCAAAAAGCCCTATATTATTTTTACGACCGCCTATAAAGAACATGCGGCGCAGGCTTTTGAACTGGAGGCGTTCGACTACATCCTCAAACCATATGATGAAAAACGGATCGCATCTATGCTACGCAAGCTGGAAAATGCTTATGAGCAGCAGAACGTTCCAATACAGGAGCCTGTCCAGACTGCACAATCCCGAGCTGCTGAAGCCAGTACTGTTGCTGCGCCAGGTCGTATTAATTTGTTGAAAAATGACAAAATCATTGTGACGGATGCGAACGATATTTACTATGCGTGTGCGCAGGAAAAGGTGACCCGTGTCTTTACAAGGCACGAAGAATATACGATGCCGATGAGCATTTCGGAATTTCATGCCCGGCTGCCGCAGCAGGACTTTTTCCGCTGTCACCGTTCATACACGGTGAATCTATCGCAGATCCGTGAAATTGTACCTTGGTTCAACCATACGTATCTCCTGCGTTTGCGTGGACTAGAAGCAGAGATTCCGGTGAGCCGTAGTAAAGCCAAGGAATTTCGGCAAATTATGCGACTTTAAAGGCATTTCATTCCGCTATATGTGCATTTCATTCCTCAAACGATTTCTGGCTAACATGCAGGGTTATAATAATCGATGTAGAGAGAATCCTTACAGACTTGCTCCTCCACAGGCGCAAAGCGTACTGGATTCCCGGTTATCATGATAACAAACTGACGCTGTAGAGCCGGAATGAAAAGAGGAGATTTATATGAAAACAAACAGCGGAAATCGTTGGCTTGTCGTGCTTGGAACGATAATTGTCCAGATGGGATTAGGAACCATTTACACATGGAGTTTATTTAATCAACCGTTGGTGGACCGCTTTGGCTGGAATCTCAGTTCGGTTGCCATTACATTTTCAATTACCAGTTTTGCACTGGCGTTTGCTACATTATTCGCAGGCAAACTACAGGATAAATGGGGACTACGTCGTTTGATTTTGTGTGCAGGTGTCGTGTTAGGAGCAGGGCTCATGCTCAGTTCGCAGGTAACATCGCTGTCCCTGCTTTACATTTTGGCGGGTATTGTCGTAGGTTTTGCGGATGGAACGGCATATATTACATCACTGTCGAATCTGATTAAATGGTTTCCTGAGAAAAAAGGACTTATTTCCGGTATTTCGGTTGGGGCATATGGAACAGGCAGTCTTATATTCAAGTATATTAATGGTTCGTTGATTCAGTCCGTTGGCGTATCACAAGCGTTTTTATATTGGGGAATGATCGTGCTGATCATGATTGTGGGTGGTTCTTTCCTGGTAAGAGAAGCTGTAGTCGTGAACAAGCCTTCGGTACAAAATGGGGTTGTACAGCGGGACTACACCGTTAAAGAAATGCTGCGCACCAAGCAGGCATACCTGCTGTTCGTAATGTTCTTTACCGCTTGTATGAGTGGTCTCTACCTGATTGGAGTAGTCAAGGATATCGGCGTACGGATGGCCGGTCTAGATGTAGCAACAGCCGCTAATGCGGTCGCTATGGTCGCCATTTTTAACACGGCGGGTCGGATCATTTTAGGTGCGCTATCGGATAAAGTAGGTCGTCTGAAAGTAGTAGCGGGTGCTCTATTAACAACGGCGGTCGCAGTTACAGTGCTGAGTCTGGTACCGCTGAATTATGGTTTGTTCTTTGCCTGTGTAGCAGGAATTGCTTTTTGCTTCGGCGGCAACATTACAGTCTTTCCTGCCATCGTAGCTGATTTCTTCGGTCTGAAAAATCAAAGCAAAAACTATGGTATTGTGTATCAAGGCTTTGGCCTCGGTGCGCTGGCGGGGTCATTTATTGCAGCCTTGCTCGGTGGATTCATCCCGACCTTTACCACGATTGCTGTGCTGTGTGTCGTATCGTTCCTAATTGCCCTCACCATTCGCACTCCAGAACAAGGCAAAGGCAAACTGCGCAGTGAACGGAAGAAAAATACGAACAGTGTGCGCAGCATGAAGCCCGGAACGAAACTGGGTTAAACGATTTGAGAAAAAAGAACCAGATGAATGCCAAAAGACCTGTCATCATTTCTCTAAGGGAGATTATGGCAGGTTATTTGTTTTTCCAATAATCTATTTTACGGTATAATAAAAAGATGTGTAATAAGCCGATATATACAAAAGACATAAGCTAAGAACCTGACAGGAGGACGAGTCATGATCGTGGATACAAGCGGGAATCTGCTTGCCCGCAATACGAAGCTGCGAAATACATATCAAATTCGAAGCGCCTTGTCCCGCAGTGAGCTGGCCATCGTGTATACGGCAAGGCTGTTGGATAACCGAGAAAAGGTCATTGTGAAGGAATTTTTTCCGAATGCACTGGCTTTGCGGGGGATGGATCGAAAAACGGTCACTTGCGGTGCTTCTATGCAATCCAAATACGTGGAGTTTATGCATTATTTTTTGCGTGAAGGGCAAATGTTGAAGGAGTTAAGTCATCCGGGAATTGTCGGTTATATAGATCACTTTGAGGAAAATGGAACTGCCTATCTGGTCATGGAATACTGTGCAGGCAAGACACTGGATCGAATGATGAAAGAAGAGGCTGTGCCAACGTATGATCCCACTTTTTTGTACCATACGCTGCTACCTTTAATTGATGCCATGGAGTACATTCATGACAAAGGAATTATTCATCGGGATATTAAGCCGGGTAACATTATGATTGGGGAAAATGGCAAGATCAAGCTGATTGATTTTGGTTCGGCTGTGCATTTTGAAGGTAAAGAGCATCCGATCTTCACCACGGCGGGCTATTCTCCGCTGGAATTTTACTCTAATCGTTCGCAGCAGGGGCCTGTATCGGATATCTATAGTTTGGCCGCCACGCTGTATTATTGCCGAAAAGGAACACCTCCGCCAGATGTGCCAGGCCGATTGTTTGCAGATCATTCCGAGCGGATTCAGATTGAAAATGCGGGACTTTCTCTGCTGCCGTATGTCATTCGGCGTGGTCTGGAGGTACAGGCTAACAAGCGTTGCCGCTCACTTCGATGGTTTAAAGCCGCACTACGTGCGGAATATTGGATAAAAAAAGGGAAGCGCCCTACTCTTACGGTTCGTTAATCGTAAGAGACGGTGCTTCTCTTTTTTTACGTTGTGACGGACATTATCCTGTCGGAGCTTGGATATGGTCGGTGTACACTGAAGTATTCGGTTTAATCGCTTTGTATCGCAGCTCGATTTCAGTCACACCATCCTCGAATGTAATGTACAGTTTGTCGCTGTACTCCATGACCGCTTTTTTGTTGCGGGCTAATCTGATCTTTCCATGCTGTAAGGCACAGCGTGTATCATGTTTCACGATTAGGCTCCCTTTTTTTCCTGCGGAAAATAGAATCCGTTCCGCTTCTGGCAACGGTTCGTGAACGTCAAGCGTACGGAACAACTCCTGTAAGCTGACCTTACGACCCGGAAAGGAGGTGAGCGGCCAAGATTTTACCGGAATCTCCTGTCCACTTGCTGTAGCGAGAAAATATCCTTCGATTCTTCCGGCAAACTGTGGCTTCGGCCGCAAGAACCAATACAGAAAAGCGGCTACCACGACACTGATGGCTACCGTCCATTTAATGGCTGTATACCGGGATTGTACGGAAACGGTTAGTGTAGCGCTGCTGGATGCGCCTTCCGGATCGGTAGCGGTAATCTTTAGCTGAGTGTCACCTGTGTGGAGCTCGGATAGCAGCAGATCATTACCGTTAATCTCAGCATGGACCGCATCCCCAGAGGCTTCTGAATCCAGCTTATAGTTCAGCTTGTCATGATTCGGGTCAATGATAAAATCCGATAAACTTCGACGGGAATCGTCGTCTTCTTTTACCAGGCGAATCGTCAGGTCTTTCAAGACTTGTGGCGCTGCATTGGCCGCGTGAACTTTATGTACAGTTCCCTTACGGTACCATTGCGGACTATCCAGGGATAGCTGCCATGTATAATCCCCGGTTTGAGGGAACGCATATTCGGTATGGAAGGCTCCTGACTTATAGGTCATAGGCACCTTTTTGGCTGTGCCCCCCTTTGGAGTAACTATAATATGGGCTTGGAGAGACGTATATACGGCTTCATCCGTAAGCTTTTGACTGTTGGGTAACAGGAGCTGAGCTTGAAACGGTGTGGCTTGACCCTTCAGCAACTGCACAGGCTTGTCGCCATGAGTTGCCGTTGCTTGCTTTCCTCCCATGGTAGCTTCGGCTTCCAGTCGATAGCTGCCAAGTAAATTAATTTTTACCAAATCCCCGCGTATGCCCCGTAGTTTCAACTTCACTTTACCTGCCTGTGGATGCTCGATTTTTAAAATCGCATATCGGCTCGACTTGTACCTGCGGACATTTTCTGAATTGGAATATAGCTGTGTTTCCAGAAGGGGATGCTCCGACAAAAGCACCAGATTGGCTTCCTCCATACTAGAATCAGGTAGAGTTACAGTTAATTCTTGCATCTCGCCAGTGGTCGTAATTGCAGCAATTGGAACGAGCTTGGAGCGAATTTGACTGGCGAAAATACGGTTCAGAATTTCCGGCAGATCCTCGGCACTACTCGTAATAAAAGAAGCTCCACCCGTTTGAGAAGCGATCCGTTCGAGTTCTTGTCGGTTCACTGTGCCATCATGGTTCAGACCAATCGTGTACACCGGATATCCCTTGGTCTGTGCAGATTTGATGACAGAGGACACATCGTTATTGGAGTCACCTTTAGATCGGGAACCAGAGGAGGCACCAAAATCAGTCTCTCCATCTGACAATAGAATCATAAAAGGCTGACGCCCTTGGGATGCTCCTGCCGCTAGTAGCTCCGAGCCTTTGCGCAACCCAAGTCCCAAATCCGTATAACCGGAACGGTTTAGCGTTCTGATATCCTGCTGGATTTGGGATTTTTGCGCTGCCACGGCAATCGAAGTCAGTGGTTTCGAGGCGACCACGTTGTGATTGTAGGCAACGAATCCTACGCGTGTGCGGTCTGCATCACTCAAATCCATAAACATATTGATGACTTCGGCAGCAATGCCCTCAGGATCAGTATCCCTCATGGAATAACTGGTATCCAATACAAAAACGGCATCATAACCCTCGATCGGGACAGCACCCAAAGATGCTGCATTAGCCTGATTTACAGTGCAAATGACCCCATTTAAGCCCATTTGTAAAAATAGTACAAAAGTCATGAAAACAATAATCCCTAGTTTCCTTATTCTGAACATAAGCTCCTCCATCGTCGAGACCAACATGGGGGGATCAACTCTCCTAATCCTTGGGATATAAGGGATAAAGGATCAAAACAGCTGATAAACCTCACATTAGCCATGAATTTGATTCTTTTACGCTTATCAGAAATATCCAATGGACTTCTATCGGTAATTGGGTTCCATTTGTGAATATTTCCCTGAAGAAACAGGTCTAACATATCATGAAAATTACGTATTCACGCATAAAATGAGTCAAAGTGCCCTGTTTCAATCTGAGACTACAGAAATTGACAAAACTGAAGGGTACTTTGTATGATAGCTCTCGTATCAACGGCAAAAATTGGGATTGAAGTTAGGAATACGAAATCATAAATTTAAAATTTCTGTGTTATCTGACTTTTGAATTTGAAAAACATCTCATTTGTATGCTTTGCCGTTAAAAGCCGAATAACGCTTCGGACCGATTTTCGAGGTTACATGCCTGTACCGTAAATGTGGTATAAGCTCAATCCTTTGACGAATTTAAATGTTAAGTAGGGGGGAGGAGGCAAAAGAACTAAAAATGAGTATTCGTCCGTTTCAAATTGGACATCCCGTGTCCGTATATGGAGCAATGGACCTATAACTCATACTTTATTCATTTGCCGACAGCGATGGAAATCATTTATCAAACCAACCGTACAATGCTTTTTGAAGAGATTAACCCGGAAAAGCTGGACCTGATCACCATTGTAGGTGATGTGAAGGGTATTGACAGCTTGAGCGATGAAAAGATCAAGGAAATTAATCAGCACCTTCTGGTGCGCAGCTTTGACGAATTTTTGGATAAGTTTTCACCAACCGTGTATTCGTTTTTTAACGCGGCCAATCAAAAAGTCGTCTACACCCTTAAAAAGCCAGAGGGAATTGATGAGGATAGCATTTCTGAAATTCGTGTAAATCAAAGTAATGACTTTCTGAAAATGTTGTTTACGCTCATCGATACCAAGCGCAGTCAAGGAATTACAAATGTAGATTTCAAATTTGAAAATCTGCTGGATATGATTTCACCGAAAAAGGTCATGGATGATATTCGTCAAGTCCGCAAAGAGATTCACTATATGTATGGTGAATACGACAAGCTGGATGATGGCGATCCAAAGAAACTCGACATGGGTGACAAGCTGAATGGAATGTTCGAGGAAGCGAGTCAGAACTATAACAATGTTATGGCTATGCTCCCACTGGCAATTGAGGACATCAAAACCCGCCTTCTGCTCGGTGGCGCCCAAGAGGAAAACTCCGGCGAGCTGATTCAGGTGGGTATGCTCTCCATTGGGGAAAGCGGCGAACTGAAAATTATTGAAGCGCCGAAGAGCGACAGTACTGAGCTGATGTTATTGGATGAGAACAGCACTGGCGATCTCTCCCAAGTATTCGAAGAGGATTATAACTCCATCACAGATACGCCTTCTGACTATGTCAAGGATTTGGTGGTTCGCACGTTTGTGCCACTGCCGGCAGTTCAGACCAAGGTGGATACAGCGGTTGAAGTTCAAAACTACAACACGTATCTGGAGTTCTATAAAAATGCCAAGGACGATTTCGTAAAGGCGGTTAAGCCGCTTGTGGAGAAAATTCTCGGTGTCAAAATGTTCTTCGATCAATATGCAACGAAGAGCAAAGGCATGCTGCCGACAATGCTGGTGGCGAACAACAAGCTGGACATGCTGGTGAAAAGCAGCAATATCCCGCGCCTGGAAACATACCTGAACACTGTGAATGCTAAGAATGAATTCAGCGACACGATCTGGTTCGGTATCGTTCCATCCGTCGAGCTGGAAGCAGCCGGTAAGGTAAAAGTTTCACGTGAACGCTTCAAGGGTAACGAGAAGGTCGTTAAGCAGGGCGGAAATTCTATGGAATCGCTCTCGATGCTGCTGCAAGTCGTGAAGGATTACAAAATTCAAATGTTCTTTAACTTTGAATCCGGTGAAGAAACGACTTTCAACAGTATGGCGACAGCAGGTATCGACAAATATGTCGATAAATGTGCCAGTCTCGTTCGCAGAGAATATAGCGAATTTGCCATTCCTTGTGTACCGAACTTTACGATTATTCCGAAGGACAAATCGGGGGTCATTATCGACAGCAAAATGCTACAGACCGAAGACGGTGTACAGCTCTCTAAGGAGAAAGAGGATATTCTCAAGCTGTGGATCGAGGGCGTTTATGTGGGTGCAGCCTATGTTGCCGCCGGCTTGGTCGCTTCCTATCAGTGTCCTGAATACCTGCGTGAGACGTTCAAAACGGTCAATAAGAACTTCCCTGGCGTACGCTTCGACATTGAAGCGGGAGACAACAGTCTGCGCACGGTGACGACGATGGCCAAGGAAATCACCGGTTTCACCAACACGATCAAGGATGCCATCAACCGTAAAAACTTCGGCTTTGTATTCTCGTCGGAGAATGCTCAGATTCAGGATAAGGATATCCGCCGGATTACCGTCTACAAGGCGAGAAGCATGGCGATGTCCGAGGACGGTTTTGACTCCATCTACAAGACGCTGGTCAGCACGTACATTGAACGTATTTTGCGCTACCAGACAGGGGACTTCAAACACGAAAATATCGTCCGCTTCTTCAGTAACAATCCGAGCAGTCAGAAGAGCAAGTGGCTGAGCAGCAGAGGATCTGTTAACTCGATCATTCAGGACGGAGACGATATGAGCTTCATTATTGATGAGAAAAGCAATATGTGCCATATCGATCTGGTCTTCAACGGTAATGTGAAGAACCTGGAAGTCATGATCACTAAGGGAACCAGCTCGGTCAAATCATGATCCGAGCACTACGAAAGATGTTAGAGGTGTTTCTATCCAGAACCGCCTTTATACATAAATCGCGGAGAAGCTCTGCATCTCCCGCCATCATATTACCTAATTTCAAGGAGGCAACACACATGGGATTCAGATTGAAAGTAGAAGGACAAGAAACAATCGAGCTGGGCTTGGATAACATCCAAACGGTTATTTATGACACCGATACACCGGACGATTCCAATGCACGCTCCACTGACGTAGGCTCCACGCTGCGCATCAGCGGCAAAATCATCACAGCAGTAGATGGTGACAGCGCGGATGACACGCTGAAACTGGCTCTGTGGTCTCTGGTTCCTGCTGAAAAAGCAGACAGCTACCGTAAAGTAACACTGGAAGTTATCGCAGCTGATCAAGTTGTGCGTAAAATCCACTTCCCGAATGCTTTCGTTGTAGACTACAACGAGCACTTCGGCGACACAGAAGGTGTAGGTGCATTTACACTCTACATCAAACAAAAGAAAGACAAAACCGAGCTGGCTACAATCGACGGCGGATATCCGGTTTAAGCTTAACGTCTTCACGTTAAGTGCAGCTTAAACACACACTCACCCGGCACACAAGTGCAGGGTGGATAAATATTAAGAGGCCTACGGGTCTCTTAATATTTATTTTTTTCGGAGAGGGGAACATCACACAATGACCAACTACTATGAGCTGCTCGGTGTCAGCCGGGATGCTTCGGAGGCAGAGATTAAGCAGGCTTACCGTAAACTGGCCAAAAAGTATCATCCTGATACCAACCAGGGAAGCGAGGAAGCAACGCGCAAGTTCAAGCTAATTCACGAGGCTTACAATACCTTGCGTGACGAAGCATTGCGGCAGGCATACGATGCCGAGCTCATCCGAAAAACTGAGGGAGCTGGCGGGGAACAGCGAGAGAGAGGCAGAGGGGCTGCATCCTCCGGCGGTGCGCGTACGGCAGCCAAAGGATTCAATCCAGCTGATATAGGAACTGATTTTGAGCAATTTTTTGGTTTTCATCCGAAAACGAAGGAGGGCTCACCAGGGAAAAAAACGAAAAAAACCGGTGATCCGACGGATACCTCAGCGATGTTTAACCAATTTTTCGGTATTCGTAAAAAGTGATGATTTCAGGATAGAAATGGGGGAAGCAAGCAGTGAAAACGGCGCAGAACAGATGGGTTTTCATCATAGATGTTGCCATGTTCGGGCTGATGCTGGCGATCGCCTTTTATGTGTTTAATCGTACAGGCTACAGCGGTTTGAAAACCGTGGTCGCGATAGGTATTGGAATCGGCGTGCTTGTATACATATTGCGCAATCTGGTGTCCGTTGTACCCGTGGCCAAGCCAAAGGCACAACGTCATCGGATTGCCAAGCTGGTGTTGATTGATGAAGAGGGCGAGTCCATTAAAGAATGGTATATCGAAGGCGAAACGTCGCTCTTAATCGGTAAAACAACGTCACGTTCAGAGGCGGATATTGATTTGGTAGGTACAGACTATGCCTCCCTGGTAAGTGTGGAGCATGCGGTACTTAACCGGGTGAACAGCGACTGGTTTGTGGAGGATGTGGATTCCGGTAATGGTACAGGCTTGCGGTCTGCCAACGAAAGTGTAACCAAGAAGTTGGAAAGCGGTGAGCCATACCGGATTTACTCAGGTGACTTATTATATATTGCCAATACGAGACTGCTCGTTAAATAGATGAGGATGCTGCAAAATCCTTAGATCGCTGAAAAGACAATTATGACAATGGGGGAAGGAACCGACTATGAGTTTGACAAGATGCCCGAACGGACACATGTTCAGTACACGAAAGCACGGAAATACGTGTCCTTATTGCAACACGGTAGTAAATATAGCTGCACCCAAGAGCGCGGAGCCAGCGGCGAAAACAAACGTCGCAGGAGATAATGACAAAACAATGCCGTATTTGGGTGAGACGGTGGGCATTCATCCGGTAACTGGATGGCTGGTATGTATCGAAGGAGCACAGGTGGGTCAGGACTATCGCATTATGGCGGAGAAAAACTTTATCGGGCGCGCAGAGGAAATGCATGTCCGCATTATCGGGGACAACACGATTTCCCGCAGAAATCATGCGGTTATTGTTTATGATCCGAAGAAACGTAACTTTTACTTGCTGCCAGGCGATTCATCAGGTTTGGCGTACCACAATAACGAGGCGGTATATTCACCAGCAGAGCTGGCTGCCTATGACGTGATTCAGCTGGGACACAGCAAATTTATCTTTATCCCGCTGTGTGGCGCCCATTTTGAGTGGGATAACGAAAACTAGGACGGAATTGGGCAATGGTGCAGGGAGGTAACGATATGCAGCCTTATTTTGTTGTAAGTGGAGCTGCGGTACTATTCGCTGTTCTGCTCATGATCCGTATACGACTGACGCGAATTTCCGGCAGCCGTACCGTGAGTGGAATTGAGATCGGAAATGGTCAAACGATCGGGAGCCGGAGCGAGCAGGATGATTATTTCTCCAGTATGACGACACCTGTCGGTACGCTGGCTGTTGTCGCAGACGGTATTAGCGGACTGGCCAATGGACGTATGTCCAGTACCTTGGCTGTGACGACTTTTACGAAGGCGTTTGCCAAGCTGGAAGATGCAACGAATTTGAACGGATATTTTGCAGAGGCGGCAACTCAAAGCAATCGCGGCATTTTGCAAAATTTG
Organism: Paenibacillus sp. cl130; assembly: GCF_900116035.1. Classification (NCBI taxonomy): domain Bacteria; kingdom Bacillati; phylum Bacillota; class Bacilli; order Caryophanales; family Paenibacillaceae; genus Paenibacillus; species Paenibacillus sp. cl130. Next base: position 256,490 of record NZ_FOYG01000007.1, on the reverse strand, counting down.
AATGGACAGGGCGGAGGAACGACGCTGGCTGCGGTCATTGTGTGCGGTTATCAGCTGTATTACGGAGCGGTGGGCGACAGCCTGATTACGATTTACCGTAATGGTCATTTCCAAACAGTCAATTCCAAGCATACAGCGGAAACACTGCTGGAGGAACGAGTGCTTGCTGGACAAATGACCTCGGAGGAAGCCAAAACGAGTCCAGTGCGTAATCAACTGGTCAACTACTTGGGCTATGAGGGCTTTGAGAGCATGGAGCTGGGTAGTGCACCGATTCGTCTGTATTCGGGCGATCATGTGCTGCTGTGCAGCGATGGCATTCAGGAGGCGCTGACGGAGATTGAACTGGAAGAGATTATGCGCAAGGGTGGAACACCACAGGAAACAGCGGATGCCATGATCGACGCCATTAATGATAAGGGCTTTAAAAGTCAGGATAATGCAACAGTACTTATTTTGGCGATAGGATGAAACAAGAAAGACGGGGGTAGCGATGCGCAAGGACAACAGCGATTTTAGTACCGCCTTTGTGTCGGAAGCGGGCTCTTACATAGACAACCGGGACTATTTTGCATTCATGGAGACGGACGACATGGCCTGTTATGTCCTCGCAGACGGTCTGGATTCGGATCAGGAGCTGCGCAGCGCAGAAATGGTTGTCAAAACGGTGCTGGAAAACTTCATGGAGAAGCCTTCCATGTCCAAACGGCGCTTGATGAGAGATCTGCGTGAAGCGCAGGATTGGCTGCAATTTGAAAGCCGTCGTGTTCGGCTCAAAGCCAGTCTGCTGATGGTAGTGACCAACTACAACAAAATGGTGTATGTTTCGTGCGGTAATGTGCGACTATATCATTTTCGCAATGGAAGGCTTAATTTTCGCAGTAAGGATCATAGCCTGGCTCAGTCATTGGCAGATGATGGACGCATTCCAGACGAAGCGACCAGCACACATGAGGAACGAGGCAATCTGCTGGAATACTTGGGAAATCCCAATGGAGTTCATGCCCATTACGCCAAAAAGACGCAGCTTGCAGATGGAGATGTAATCCTGCTCGCTACGTCAGGGATGTGGGAGGACGTCGAGTTGGCGGAAATGCTGGGAGCACTAGAGGAAGCGAAGGACCCGGTCATGCTGACGGATACATTGGAAGAGGTTCTGCTAAGCAAACAGCACCGGACGGTGAATAATTACACGGCAGCGGCCATTTATGTAAATAAAGTTTTTCAGGAAAAGCCTAAAAACCGCCGTAAGCTGATCAAACGGATTTTGATTGCGTTGCTTGTCTTTATTGTTGTGGGCGGGGGAGCATGGATTACGCTGGCTCGTATGGCTGCGAATAAGGCAGCTGCACTGGAAACGATGATCGAATCAGCCCAAGCCGCAGACGATTATGCAAGGACAGGAGATTATGCGAAGGCGCTTAAGTCCTACAGCGAAGCGAAAAACGCGGCGGTTAAAATTAACGATAAGATTCATAAGCGACTGTATACAGCCGAACAGAAACTATCTCAATTGCTGGTGGACGGAGACGGCTACGTGGAAAAGGCGGACTTTACCAAAGCTGAAGCCAGTTACGAGAAAGCACGGAAAAGCGCCGGGCTATATCCACCGTTTAATGTGAAGGATATTGAGCATAAAATCGATCAATTGGACAGCTATACCGAGACAGCGAGCTGGATGAAGGACGGAGATTTAAAATTTCAGGGCGGCGATTACACGAATGCGCTTAAGCTATACAAGAAAGCAAACAAGGCTGCGATGGAATCCGGTTATACGTCCGCGCAAAAAGAACTGGAGAAGAAAATTACCGAGGCCAACGATAAATTGACAGCTATTCAGCAGCAGCTCAAGGAGATTCAAGCTGGAAAACTTCAGGCCAAAGGGGATCGGATGATGAAGGATCTCGATTATGAAGGGGCCATTGATGCCTATAGCGGGGCACAGGAAATTTATCAGGAGATCGATAAGCTCGAAAGTGTTCTGGCATTGGAGCGGAGCATAGCCAAGGCGGAAGAAAAGCAGAGCGCGGAGCAGCAGAAAAACGGTCAGCTTCCTGCTGCATTGGGATTGTCTGACGGAGCGTTGAACGACACGGACGCAGGGGACGCAGCGGGTGGAGCTTCATCTTCCGCTGCTGCAATCCCTGCTGCAGAATCGCAAACGAAGGCTGCGCCAACGGCTTCAGCGGGAACTACACCTGCGAAGAAGGAAGCCTCTTCGGCTGCAAAGAGCATGAGCACAGGCGATGGAACTGCCCCTTCGGCCAAGGTGGATACCAACAAAGAGCAAGGAACTGCTGATTCTGCTTCTAAAGCAGCAGGGGCGTCTGATTCAGAGAACCAAGATCGGGCTGCTGCGAACGGAAGTTAAGTTTTTCATGTTCAATGAAGCTGGAGCCGGAAAGGAGTGAGACGTCGTGAAAGAGCTGGTACAAGACCGTTTGAGCAAGATGGACGATTTAGAGCAGAGACGTTTACTGAAAAATATGATGGCGGGGGTATTTATGAACCTCGTCGAATATCAGGAAGAAATGACCCGCCAGCTAGAACGGCGGGTATTTGAGGAAATTGAGAATACGGAAGAAAAGATTGATGTGTACGTGTCATTGACATCGCGTGAGGACTATGACCCGATTCATGAATTTTTATATCCTGTGTTACCGTCTGATACGGAAGAAAAGCAGATGGACATCAGCCGTGTGGCAGAGGTGGTACGCGAAGGCGGTGCGATGCCGCTGTTTACGCTTTTTCTTGAGATGGAGACCGAACGAATCTCAGCGCTGGTGCGCAGCAAGCGAATTTTCTCAGGAATGTTGGTCACGGAAACCGGCAATTATCCGATTCGTTTTCGTTTGGAGCATAACCGTTCTTATATTTTGGAGATTGAGCAGTTATATCATACCTTTATGCAAAATGGCATGCCGTGGAAAACAATTAATCACCCATACGCTTATAAGTTTGTGGACTGTGTATTGATTGGTGGAGACGGCGAGCCGGCTGCCCATGAAGAAATTCATGAAATTACAATTTCATTGGAGGAATTCGATGTTTTTAAGAAGGGCGACGTTTTTCCTCTTTGGAACATTGAAAGGCTATCTCTAAAGAACAGCGGTTTTCCTATACCCGCTATGGATCGTGTGAATTATGAGCATGTGCTGCCTTTGCGAAAAACAGGTCCTGAGCATGGTTATTTGATTGACGGGACTGAAGGTGATATCCGGTATATCAAGCGTACAGAAGAGGAACTGACGATTGTCACACCACGTGATAAGTCTGGCGAATGGAATGTGTTGAAGGTTACGAAGCCTGTTACAACGAGACTTAGTCGTCAGACTTATCCGTTATTGTCCAATCGGCGACAGGACAGCTTTTTGGGCCGCTATGCAGGAAAACAGGCCGTGATTGTCCGTGCCAAAGCGGAAATCATGCGCATCGTAAACTCGTTTGAAGCAGCGCAGGGGCTGGAGCTGGAACGTGTGGACATCTGGGGAGGTGCAGGGAGAAATGATGTAAGCAACCTGTTAACCAAAACCCAGACGTATCCATTAAATCCGTTTGTCAGCGATAACGTACGGACAGAGGAAGGCAAGCAGATCATGCGTTTGGGGTTCAGGCGTGGTTCTGACGATGTTTTGCCCACCGCGCCTGCTTATATTTTATCCGATTTAATGAGCTTTCTGGTATCGGAAGTGCAGATGTATTTTCCGGAGTACAAGTGTGAAGGAGAATGGGTGTGAATTACGTCTGGGATTTGCTCATGCGCGCGAGGGAACAGGGGCTGGATGTAGATAAATTCCGCTTCGTACCCGCTGTCAGCTACTCTCCGTATATGGAGCTTAGTCTGGCAGAGTTGAATACTTCCCATTTGGAGCAGGTAGTGGAAATAAATCCGTACTACCGCTTTTATTCTATATTTCGGGATCTGTTTCCACCGGATGCTGAAGAGTATCTGGAGCTGAGAGAATCGCTATTTGATATTATGATGCATTTTCTGGCGGAAATGGACTTGTATCAAGGGATGAATCGGCGGGAGTACCATATCCGGTTTGTTCGGCGTGATATTGCAGAGGGCATTTTTGGCCCGAAGGTAAAGGAAGGCTTTGGACAATTAAACCGTGAGGATCAGGACGCGATTGCTGAAGGACTGCTGCGCCTGTATGAGACGGGAGAAGCCGTACATCTGCTAAAAGAAACGATGCGGCGCGTCTTTCATCGCTCAATCATTTACACCAATTGTGAGGAAAAAGACGAACTGCTCATCTATATCGGCCAAGAGGAGACACCGTTGTCACGGATTAAAGTGGATTTGATTCTGGATTTGTTTCTTCCGGCACGTTTTACGACGGAATTGTATTGGACAAGTCATTTCGGCATTTTAGAGGAAGATCCTACGATGAAAATAGACGCTATCGCCCTCTATTAAGGCTAAATGGCTAAGAAAGGACATGTGAACGATGAACGGACCCTATACATACAGGTTGCTAGACCCGCTCACCGATCGAAAAAGCATACGCTTCACGGCGAAATACACGCGGGCGGAATTGGAACAAATGACGACCTTTCAGTTACGCGGAATATGCGATAAGGAACGACTGGTCGAGGGCTTTGCCAATCGCTTGGCGCGTGAAGAATTGATTCGCGTGATTTTGCGATTTCGGAGCGCGGAAGAGCATTTACTCATCACAAGGCCGAACCCTGGCGGTTTTGAACGCATGGAATCGGCTCTACAGCGAAACTGGAACGACCGTCGGCAGGAGAGCAGCGGTATCCGGGTTCCCGCTAAAATCACGCTGTATCAGGGTGTACGCACAGGTCGCATGGACAACTACCGGATCGAATCCGATTTGCCCTGGCTGAGCTCATCTAATGTGCTGCTGGTGAATGCGACAGGAGAACTGTGCGGTGTTTTGAATTTGGTGAAGGATGAGGGACGAACAGGCGTATATTATCTTTCTCGTCATCGCGACGCTGAACTGCGAGAGACGTCCAATCATAGTTATAGCCTGCTATTTCTGCGAAGACAGGAATCAGAATATTTTTATAACCTCTACTATGGAGATAAGCCGATGCTGCCGCTGAAGCTTCAAGGTCACCGGGTTCCGGTGGCAGAGCTGATCATTCGAGGCACGGAAACTACAGATGCGGTACTTGCGATTGATTTTGGCACCTCTAACACCACAGCAGGTGCTTATTTGGATAGTTCCTACGTTACGGCCCCTGATACAGGTATGAGCAGCACAGTAAGGCTGAACGCCATCAATTATGTGTCATTCCCCGGCCCAGAAGGGGCAGAAGGCGACTGGATCGAAGTATTGCCGACTGCTATTCGCGTCGCAGACTGCTCCAATCCGGAACATATCCTTTATGTATTTGGGGAGGATGCATTACGTGGATCTGACGTGGCAGGCAGCCGTGCGACAGTATTACGGGGAATCAAGCGGTGGGTCAACGACTACAAGCGAATCGAGGAATTAATGGATTCCGAGGGGAATACAGCAACTGCCTCCCGCAGCGATATTTTAGCTGCTTTTATCCGTTATGTGATTGCTACAGCCGAGCAGCAATTTAAGTGTCGGTTCCGCAATCTGCACTTTTCTGCTCCGGTCAAGCTGCAGCCCCAATTTATAGAGATGTTTAGCGATATTTTGCCTGATTACCGGATTGAAGCGGAGGATGCGTTGGACGAAGGGCTGGCGGTGCTGTACAACACGCTGGCAGACCAGATGGAACGAGGGACTTTTGCGGACGGTGAGGAGTACCAGGCACTTGTCATTGATTGTGGTGGAGGCACGACAGATTTGTCTTCCTGCCGATTCCGAATTGAGGACGGACGTATTGCTTACAAGCTGGATATTCACACAACGTATGAAAATGGGGATACCAATTTTGGCGGCAACAATCTGACGTATCGGATTATGCAGTTTATGAAAATTGTATTTGCAGGTTATTATGCTGCCGAGACTCGTTTGCCTGACACCGATATTGATGCCCTGATCGGCATTCCTTCGGGAGATTTGTACCGTCATGTGGATGAGTTTGGTGTAGATGCTGTATATGCGGGACTGGAGGAACGCTACCGTGAGGCAGAGGCCATCTTGCCTACCGCGTTCAAACAGTATGAGCATGCTACACGGGATGAATATCAGCGGGTACTGAGTAATTTTCATCTGTTGTGGAGCGCGGCAGAAAATATGAAAAAGGAATTTTTTCTACGTACGGGGATCTTGCGCAGCCGCTTCGAATCCGAGCAGGTATTATCTGCTGAAAGCGACCTGAACATTGCAGTGATGGATCGTTGGCTGGTTTCAGTCATCGAGAACGGACGGTTTCGTGATGAATATGGTTTGCCTGATGTGGTGTTTAACATTCGGGAGATACAGCAACTTCTTAAGGCAGACATCTACAATATTGTGCGCAAGTTTCTGGATGATTTTTATCTGGAGGGGCGCTTGCAGGATTATTCGATTATCAAGCTAACCGGGCAGTCCTGCCGGATTGACGTATTTCGCGAAGCACTCAAGGAATTTGTACCAGGGCGCAGTATTGAGTTTCGTCAAAAGGCAGAGGACCTCAGCCGGGTACCTGAGTTGAAAATGGCCTGTCTGCGCGGGGCTATCCGTTACCTGAACGCTAAAAAAATGGGCACGATTGAGCCTGTCATTACCAATCATATTCCGGCTATTCCGTATACGGTCAGCGCATGGACACATACGGGACGCGAGAAGGAGCTGATTGCGAGTTTGGAGAGCAACCGGGTACGCGGTTCTATTTCCCGGCCGTCTCATGCGGCTGAGGTGGAGTTCTTCCTGACGGCCGACGGTGGCAAGCTGCGTCAGCGCCATGTGTATCGTAGTCGGCCAGAAGCTTTTGAACCCATGCCGTATGAGGAAATTGCCGTGTTGTATGGGCGGGATATCCCGCAAGATGATACGGACTCCATCCGCAATGAGGAAACGAAATATTTTGTTTTTGTCGGGGATAGCCGATGGGGCTTTTATGTAGTCCCGATTACCCGTCGAGATGAATTGTTGCATCTGGGTCCCAAACGCTTTTTTGCCTTCGAAAATGATCTCTCCGAGCTGGATTTCTTTGACGGCACGAAATAATTGAATAAGAAAAGTAAACACATTTGGAGGGGACAGCATGCTGTATGCGGGTTTTTGGAAACGCACCTTAGCTTATATCATCGATAGCCTTATTCTATGGTTTGTATTTTTAATAATAGGATTGATCTGGATTGTAATTCGGGCCTTAGGGGATTGGATACCGTCTCCAGCAGAAAGCTCTTTGCTCTCAGACGGATCGCCTTATATTTTTACAATGAAAACAATAGGACAGACCTTGCTGAATTGGGGGGCTATATGGCTATATTATGCGCTTATGGAATCATCCAAATGCAAAGCCACGGTGGGCAAGCTGGCTCTCGGCATCGTTGTGGTAGATGAGTTTAATCACAAGCTCAGCTTTGGACGTGCAAGTGCCCGCTACTGGAGTAAGCTTATATCGGTCATCATTTTGTTCGTCGGCTTTATCATGGCAGCCTTTACGGCGAGAAAACAGGCCCTCCACGATCTAATCGCCCGTACCTATGTTGTGGACAAACGCGAGCTGGACTATATCCTTCGTGAGCAGGCTCAACGGGGAGCCGGGATGTAAAGGTGGATAAATAGATTCTAAGATTATTATGAACCGTAGTTTTCAATCAGGGGGAGCACGATGGATATACGCAGATTTTTAGAAAAGAATATTCGCCTATTTACTGGACTACTTGGAGTAAGTAAAGCTCAACCCATTGATGATGCAGTTCCTGTTCCGCCTCCTGCACCCGGTGTGAATCGGCTATCTGTTCCCCTAAATAAAGAAGAATAGGGAAAGGAGGGGAGTACCATGTTAACGCATATCGTTCCTAAGTTTGAGAAGGGCCGTATTCTTAAAACCGAGATGCTGGAGAACCTGCGAGACTACCCTCGCAGTTTTCTGGATATCCGGTATCAGGATTTTTCGGATGGCATTATTACCGGAATGAACGTAACTGTAGGGGAGTACACGCTGACCATTGGTAGAGGCATCGTGAAGCACAAGGACAGACTATACCTGCTGGAGCAGGAGCAGGAAGTGCCGTATGCGGCCACGGGGCGGCTGTCGGTGTTGAAGCTGCTCTTTTTGGAACAAACAGATCGCCCGGATTTCACAGCCCATCATGCAGATATCGTGCTGGAGGATGAGGCAGAGATCGGTCTGGATGAGATGGAGCTGGGCCGATTCAAGCTCAAAGATGGAGCCGTGCTTCGCTCGGATTATCAGGATTTTGCTGACATGGCTACCGAATTCAATACATGGAGCGATATTTATGCTCCTTTTGCGGGTTTGAAGCAGAGTACATTGCGCCCGGAAACGATGCGCTACTTCGCATCCGAACTGCTTAAAAGTGGTGCCACAGATCCGATGGATTGTATGTTTGCGCTTATGTGCCTGAACCTGGAAGCCGTGGACAGAGAATCTATCCAGCATTACATTGCAAACCGAAATGGTGCGGAATACAGAGATTATTCTCATGCTCAGTTGCATAGACAGCTAGTTCTTATTCTAGAAGGCGCCGGACGTGGAAAACGAACAGCAGGCCGTTGGCAGGGCGGCGGAGCAGGACGGATGATTGTGGATTAGAAAATCAGGTAGAGGAGTGTGCATTATGAAATATGAGGATGAAAAGATTTTGGATCGGCTCCGTGAGATGGAGAAGCTGAAGAGGTCTAACAATATTTTAGCAGGACCCATAATCATTAACGGTCAATCCTATGTGTTTGAAGAGCGATCTTTTTTTGAGGATCGGCTGAAAATGCATGTCCCCTCTATCTTTACTCCAATGCCCAAGCATTTACAAAAGATCAAATATCCTCATGAGCAACGTCCAGAAATGATTTTGACGAATGACTTGGGCAGTGTGGATGTTACCCTGAATCGGGTGGACCAGACGTTACAAGATGAATGGGTGGAGCAGCTCACTTCTGGCATGAAGGCCATGATGAAAAATATGAATCCTGCCCACGTATTTTATGAAGAAAAAATAGAAGAGATACATGGTAAGCAGATTGGCTATTTTGACTTTAAAAGTCCTGCGCTGGACCAGCCGATCTACCACAATATGTTCTACTTTGAGCTGGAAGGAAAGACGGTCATGGGAACATTTTGTTGTCCGTATAAGCAGTATGCTGAATGGCGGGATGTCGTCCTACAGATGATTCGTACCATTCAAACGGTTGACGAGGCAGAAAAGGAGGGATATGAATGAGTAACCCCATTTACACCACAGCAGATGTTCAGGTGGCCCCTTATCAGTTTCAGCGTGTATTAAGTATCCATCTCATTAAACAGTTAAACGAACATGTGAGCTTCTGCATACGTGGAATTGTTTCGGAGGACAAGCTGGATCAATACGTAGAAAAAGCGGATGAAGATGAGCACATCGAAGTCTTTTTAAAGAGTGAAGGCAAGGAGATCCGGTTTTTTCAGGGAATTGTCACGAATATTGCTGTAAAAGCTGTAAACGGAGTACGCGAGCTTACGATTGAGGCTAGCAGTGAAACCTTAATGATGGACATTCGCCCTAAACGTCGTTCATTCCAAAAAACAGGAGAGTCGTATAACAAACTGTTTTCGCATGTTACAAGTTCATATACTGATGCAGAAGTGATTGATGAGGCTTCTCATGGCGCAGCTATCGGTGAATTATTAGTGCAATACAATGAAACGGACTGGGCTTTTGTCAAAAGAATTGCTTCTCGGCTACATGCTGCTTTAATTCCAATTACGATGCAACAAGGACTGAAATATGTGATTGGTGTCCCCCATTCTAGTGCCCCTCAACCGCTGAACGAACATAACTATTCCATAAAAAAAGACTTGAAGGAGCACAAGCTCATGTCCCGCAACGGACTGCCGGAATATGGCGAGTCTAACAGCTTGAGCTATGAAGTGACCAGCAACAAAGTGCTAGAACTCGGTAGTTCCGTCATTTTTCATAAAAGAACTCTTTACATAGCCAAGGCGGAAACGACCACAGAAGGAAATCTGATCGTGAATCGTTACATTTTACGAGATGCACATGGGTTAAAATGCCCAACCGTCTATGCCTATGATCTGTCAGGAGCCTCTCTGTTTGGCAAGGTGATTGATATTTCCAAAGAAAAAGTGAAAATCAAGCTGGAAATTGATCAAGACTCGACTGCATCCGGGGCTATGTGGTTTCCCTATTCTACGGTTTATTCTTCTCCTGATGGCAGCGGCTGGTATGTTATGCCAGAAGCAGGGGATCAAATTCGTCTGTACTTTCCGGATGAACGGGAGCAGCATGCTTTTGCCGCCAGTTCTGTCGATCTTGCCTCCTCTGATCCGGTTAAAAGGAGTGATCCTGCGGTCAAAAGTATCAGCACCAAGTACGGCAAACAAGTCGTTTTCAAGCCTGGTGCAGTAGAAATTATCAACAGTGGGCAAATGCTCATGCGTCTCACGGATGAAGGCGGGATTGAAATTAATAGTAACAAAAAAATAACCCTGTCTGCTCAGGAAGATATCCAAATTACAGGGGGAGCGAAAATTATTATGGAGGGGAAAGAAGGCGTAAGTTTTATTCAATCCGGAGCCAAACTCGACATCATGGACGATGTGAGATTAACCGGGGGTAAGGTGAACATTGAATGAAGCTCATGGATCGGGATGCTGCGTTGCAGGATTTGCTGGAAAAGCACGTATTTACGGAATGGCTACATGATTTGGCACTTATTGAAAACAACTTTCTGGCACGGCAGCAAGCCATTGAAGAGGAGCTTTTAGCAGCTTTAGAGTCGCTATGCCAGCTCGCTACCCTTCAGCACGAGCAAGGTCGCAAGGGGGATATTCGATATATTTATATCTCCTTGCTCAGAACCCGTGTTATGAAAAATAGAGCGGTTTATCGTATAGACGCCTATGATGAGAATTGGTTTCTGGATGAGGCTGAATGCGCTGTGGAATGGTCGGCAAACTTTGTTTTCGAGCCTCTGTTCAATCGCATGGCTAAGCTGGAAAAGCTCAAGTCCGATTATGCCCGTAAGATTACGACGATGGATATTGAGCAAATTCAACAAATTGAAGCGGTTAAATACCATCTGCTCACCGTTGAGTTTCTGAAAAGTCAGATGCCCGCCTTCGTTGCTTCCCCTTCACTAGAAAGGTTGCCGAAAGCTGACATATGCACGATATTTGCCGGAGAGTATCGAGATGATAGCGAAATATTGTGCCGTTTTACGCATAGTGAGGGAGCCGAGACACGAGAGGGGGAATCTTCATGGATTATTTCCTCTTAAAGCAGGATGTGCGGTATACCAATGTTCCTACGCTACAAAAGGTGATGGAAACGATTGATCCGTGGAAGCTGTATGATTTGCAGCCGGAGGATATTGTCAAGCCATTGATGTTTCACGTGAAGGCAGATGCAGAAAGTATTTTTATTGATTATCTAGAAGGTCCCATTCCTCTTATTTCAGATGCTTTAAAGCGTCTTGTCCAGGCCTATGTGCCGGAGATGCCTATGAAATTAACGATACTTACTCAGATCGAACAGAGGATACAGAAGAATTACTATATTCCTTTTGTGGAGCGGCTCACAGCTGTACATCCGGAAAGTGAATGGAATTTGGATCAAAGTGTGTTTCGAAAGCTGGTATTACAAGCAGATGCTATTCGGAGCCACAAGATATTTACAATCCAGGAGAGTGCTATCCCGATGATCATCGTCCGTTTAGACGTGGCGGAAAGTATATTGCGGCGTGATTACACAGGGATCGCTTTGGAGCAAGTCGAGGTGAAATAGGGAGGGAAAGGGTACATGTCAGACAATGAGTATTATGTCGTACGGGGGGCCTGTATGCGTTGCACTTGCGGGACCCATCCTCGAAAGATCAATTTGCCGAACAGCCACGGGGCTTTTGTTAATGGTAAACCCATGATGAATGAAGGAGATTATTCTCCTGAAAATGTCCCTCATTTTGGAATTTGTAATAGTCCGGAACAGCCGAGTGCCGAAACTATTTATCTGATCGCCGAAGATGGCTCTACTATTTCTGGAAAGCCATGCCTGCCGATGCTGACGGATAAGTGGAAAAACACAAAAGAACAGACAAAGGTGGAAGGCCAGCCAGCCTTGACGACCTCTTCATTTCAGACTTGTTTATATCATGGATTTATCGAATTTCATACGAATGGCCAGCAGGAGGAGTAGCTGGAAGGGAGGTTTGAAAACATGATAGGATATGATCAGATTCGAATAGATTCCCCCTACCCCATTCAGGTCTTAAAGGATGTTCAGATCGAGTGGAAGCCGAGTGAGCATGGGCGTATTACACTCACAGGCATTTGTAAGGAGTCGAGTCATGCCACGGCTGCGCTGGATGCGACCTCAGAGGATCAGCTACATGTGTATGCGCAGAATGGACAAGAAGAAATCAGCTTGTTTAAGGGTGTCGTCCATACGGTGGAAGTTGAGAACCATAATGGAGTATATACACTTACACTGGAAGGAATCAGTGGCTCATTTGAGCTGGATATTGTCAAAAGAAAGCGGTCTTTTCCTGAGGAAAAACAAACATATAGACAGTTAGTGCATAAGCTTGCTCAAGGCTATGAGCAAAGTGATGTCTTGTTCCAGACCGGAGAGCAGTCGGTAGGCGAAGCCATTTTACAATATGATGAAACCGATTGGGAGCTTATGAAACGGATGGCGAGCCGTTTACATACAGTGGTGGTCAGCGACATATGGGAGTCCGCAGCGCCGAAGCTGTATTTCGGCATGCCTGCTGGCACCCAACGAACGATTCGGAAGGATACGCCTTATACGGCAAGTAAAGATTTAAAGGGCTATCAGTGGGCAGGCGGAACGTCAGCCGGGCTACATGATACCGACTTTTTCAAATACGAGATCGAAAGCGGAGAACGGTATGCTCTTGGAGACGAGGTGCAATTTCGCCAGAAAACAATGATTGTAACTGAATTGCGAAGCCGCATGGAAAAGGGGCATTTGCTATTCAGTTATGTGTTGGCCCGCGCGGAGGGCATTCGCAGTGATTTCATCCCCAATCCCAAAACAATCGGAATTTCTCTGGAAGGAGAGGTCCTCGCGGTACGGGGAGAGGAAGTGAAGCTGCGGCTGACGATTGATAAGGATGATGGGGTATCCGAGCCGCATTGGTATCCATTCGCTCCCCCAACGGGAAGTGCGATGTACAGTATGCCGAAGGTGGGAACACAGGCAAGCCTGTATTTTCCAGATGCGTCTGGTTCCAGAGCAATGATTTTGGGTGCGGTTCGTACAAATGGAGACGGTTGCGCGAAAACGAGTAATCCCAATGATCGATATTTTGGTACGGAGCATGGAAGTGAGCTGAAAATGGCACCGGGTCGCATCCATATCATGGGTGATCCGGGTGGGACATTGCAGATGAGTCTGGACGATGCTACTGGGATTGAAATAACTAGTCCCAAAAAGCTAACACTAGAAGCAGAGCAGGAAATCATTCTGAATACGCCGAAGAAAATCATTATTGACGGAACCAGTCAGGTCATGGCGTACCAGACGGGAGGAAGCACGGGGCTTTCGGTAGAGAACGAATACCACGTGTTGGGAGGAAATGTATGGGCGGACGGTAGCGACCGAACCGCGTACCCGCCGTTCGACGATGAGCCGAAGGAAGGGCAGCCACCTCCACCGCCGCCACCCCCTGAACCGTTTAACTGGGGCAAGCTGGGGATGAATATTTTGGGCGGTTTGGCGGTTGTCGCAGCCGTAGCCGTGGTAGCAGCCATTACGGTAGCGACGCTTGGAGCGGGTACGGTGGTCATTGCGGCGGTAGCCGGAGGAGCACTGCTGGCGGGTGGTTTGGGCGTAGCGAGTTTGGCGGCATCGGATATCGCTCGAGGGGAAGTGAGCGACTTTAGTGACTATGCCCTGACCGGCTTAAAAGAAGCGGGGATCGGGGCAGTGTCTGGAGCGATCTTTGGTCCACTCGGTGTAGGAGGAACGTTGCTAAGAAAAGCAGCGATCGGCGGTGTAACAAATGCCGCGGAAAATTTGGCGAGTCAGGTGCTAAGTGGTGAAAAGATCAACTGGGGCTCAGTAGCAAAAGACGCAGGACTGGGTTTTGTCACCGTAGGCGTACTGGATTCCAAAGTAGGCAAGGCCATCGGCGGATTCGCGGAAAAGGTAGGCAGCAAGGTTACACCGCAATGGATTAGCAAAGGTGTAGATGCAGTCGGGGCAGGCTTTGGCAAAGCTCTAACCAAGCTGGAGCAGTCCGGCAGTAAACTGGGTCAGAAGTTCAATGAGCAACTAAGTAAAATGGCAGACGGCCTCAGCCCCGGGAAGTTGGCCACAGCCAACGGAGCGCCAGTTCCGCACGTTAATAAGATGGACAGCGGACCACTTCCACAGACGGATGTGCAGAAGAATTACAACAAGGTCATGAAGGAAATGGAAGAGAGCGCGGCGAAAAAGGTTGAGGGAACGGGGAAAGTATCCCAAGCTAAACAGCAAGAAGCTTATGAGAAGGCTATGGAAGAAGCAGCTAGAAAGCAACCTCCATATACTAGGAAACCTAACACGCCAAGAAACTATAAAAAGAAAGTTCGCAATGAGGATGGTACAACCTCTTACACTTTTACTTCTGTAAAAAATGGTAATAATTACCTAGTTGCGTATGATAAAGAAGGCTTCCCTATGTTTGATTCAAAATATGATCTTTCTTTACCTGAAAAATATTACTTAGAGCCGGATAGTGTACAATTTGAATATCTTTCAAAAAAGCTATATGATGATATAGCTAAAAATCCAAAACTTGCTGAAAAATTCAGCGCAGATGAATTAGCCTTATTAAAAGAAGGCAAAGTTCCAAAAACTTTAACTTGGCATCATCATCAAGATCCAGGAAAAATGCAAGTAGTTGATTATTTTGAACATCAAGCTGCAGGACATACCGGTGGAAGAGCGGTTTGGGGTGGCGGAAAACCAGGTAGAACGGGGAAACTGAAAAATAAAATACTGGAGATGTTAATATGGGATTGAAAAAATGGCTTTTTGCAGAGGGGCCAGTCGATGACGCTACTATAGCTGCAACTGAGCAACTTTTTCAAGTGACTTTCCCTCAAGATTATAAGGAATGCGTTAAAAATTTTAATGGTGGTTATCCCGTACCTAATAACTTTGATTATGATAACGGCGCACAAGGAGTATTTAATGATTTGATTAGCTTTACCAATAGCGAGCTAAATATTACAATGTTTCGTGAGTTTGCACAGGATTCTTTCACCAAAGGAATTATTCCTTTTGGGAGAGACCCATTTGGCAACTTACTTGGTTTTGATTATCGCTTTAATAAAGAAGTTCCGTTAATTATATTCTTTGATCATGAAGAGATAGGGGAAGAAGCTATAACACCTGTCTGTGATACTTTTACGGAGTTACTTGATAAATTGTATTCTATAGAATAGTGGGTGGGATTTTATGAATATAGAATTTGAATTTTCATTTAAACCAATTAAAAATCAAGAATTAGAAACTTTTGAAGAAACGTTTAATCTTATCTTGCCAAATGATTATAAGAATTTTTTACTGTGTCATAATGGAGGTAAGACTGTTCGAAGAAGATTTGAAACAAAAGATAAGACAATAACATCGTCAATTATGTTATTTCTTCCACTAAGTAAAGAAACGGAGAATAATTTAGAATATTACTATGAAAAATATAATATTGGGAAAATAATTCCTTCTAATTTTATCCCTTTTGGTGTAGATCCTGCAGATAGTCTTATATGTCTTTCTATAAATGGAGAGGACCAAGGAACAGTCTATTTCTGCGATTTGGATTATATTGAGGAGGACAACGGGTTAAAGCAAGAATTTATTAAATTAGTATCCCAAAGTTTTAGCGAGTTTGTAAATTCACTCTTCAAGCCAGATTAATTCTAAAATATAGTAAGTCCCTAATATGGAATAGGACTCTCTAAAGTCCAAAATTCCCTTTAGGGCTTTTTTTTTACTCTAGCTGCTACCTTGGGGGTGGTGAGGAGATGGCGCAATGTCAACGGTAGCTCCGATTACAGTCACAACACGACCATAAATGGTGTCACTACAGTGAAGGAAATAGTGATATCGCTAAAGTTAGACAAGTGATCTGTCCCAGCCTCGGAGCGAGCTTTGGCAAAGATGTAAACAAGCTGGAGCAGACCGGCAGCTAACTGGGTCAGAAATTTAAATGGACAACAGAGCCTCTGTTCCATCGGTTCCACACGTTAATAAGATGGACAGCGTACGACTTCCACAGACAGATATGCAGAAGAATTACAATAAGGTCATGAGTTATAAGTTTACGCAAGAAGAAGCGGATTAGCTTGCTAAAAAGGTCTTGTCAAAGTTCATAAAGATTCAAAGTAGTGCTCTAAAGATAGCAAGCTGTTACCGTCGATAGAAAAATAGGTAGCATTGATATTAGATTTAGTGGGAAATCGGGACAGAAAGGGTTGGGAAAGCAAACAATTAAAGAACACGGTAAAATTCCTGTATCTAACCTATTGCGTAGATAGATAAGAACTGTGTTGAGTTTAATGCAACTAATCATCTGTTGATAAAAGAATTAAATCTAGAGGATTTGGCACTATGGATTATTTATTTGAATTGTATTTAAGGAAAAAATAAATAATGGAGGGAAACATTTTTAAGAGCGAAAAGATTAAAAAATACTTCAAGGAAAATGGTTGGTATGAAGGAAGGAAAATTGATATATCACTTTATAAGGACATGTATCAAAAGTACAATATTACGCCAAATCCCTTAGCATTAAATATATTGGGGGAATTTGGAGGTATAAATTTGAAATTACCATCCAAAGGCTCGAATTATTATACATCTTTAATACTTGATCCAAGTGAAGGCGAGGTAACATTCGAAGAGTTAAAAGAATTTGAAGAAATAATTGGTGAGAAGTTGACACCTTTAGGTTTCTTTCCTAGAAGTACACTCGATATTTATATTTCAGACTCAGATAAATTTTATTTTGCTGGTTCATATGAATTTATGTATATTGTTTTTATAGGTTTCGATTTTTATGAAATGTTAGAAGTTTATTTTAACAAGGAATATCTAGACCAAGATAAATTCCCTAATTTATTTCCTGAGGATTAATTTATAGTACTGTAGATCAAATATAAAATAGCCTACGTACTACCACGAAAGTAGAATATACTGAATTAATACGATTAATAAAAGCTAATAACTTAGCCACAGACTTACTCCACTCGAAATTTGAGTTGAGGTAAGTCTTTTTTTGCAAACCGTATCAAAAGCTAGAAGTAGCAGAGAAATAATCGATTACAATTTAGTAGCGAAAGTTGCGAAAATGGATAAAGGCATACTTTCATAGACTGAGGCTTTTAGAGTGTTGCTGCGAGAGTTGTCAGTAAATATACAGTATAAACAAAACTTGTAGTTAGACAAGGCGCATAGTACAAAATTAATAATATTTATTTCTAATAATAGTGTTTTATGTAGGGAAAATGAATATTCATTTTAGAGTTCGGAGATAACATTTATGAAGCACTAGATACTTAAAAAATGCAAGGAAACATTTAAGGACTTTATGGTTGATAATGGTAATTTAAATGATAAATAAACTGAGTGAGGTTAACATATGACTTTTTCGCAAAGAACTATTAATGTTTTAAAAGATGCTGGTTGGTATTCTGAAAGAAAAGTAGAGACCAGCTCAACAATAAACTTTTTAGAAAAAAAAGGATTTGAAGTATTTGATCCTGCTAAAGAGGCATTTGAACATTTCGGAGGACTAGAGTATTCAGTACCTAGTGACGAATCAGATGACTTTCAGATAGGTCCTGAATTTTTAAGGGAAGGAATCGAAAGGAAACACTATCGCAGGTATGAAACGATAATTGGAGAAGAGCTAGTTGTAATCGGATTGGCATATGACGATAATGCAACTATGTTTATGTCTAAGACAGGAAAAGTATACGGTATCATGGACGATTATTATATTTGGAAATTTGGCAATAATATATATGAAGCTATGAATAATTTATGTGAGAGTAAAGAAGTAAAGGTAATTAGTGAGGAATGAAGCTAAGTATTTAACAAAGTCAACTAAGCAATAAATAACTTCATTTTTAATAAACTTTTAAAGCTTATTCCGTTTTGAATCAATGGGGGAATAGGCTTTTCTGTATACCCAAAATAAAAATGGAAAGGAACTACATGGAGAAGAAATGGCGATAGTAAAAGTAATTTTGCCAATCTCAAGTATTGCTTTTTTTAAGGGCGCGGGAATTAAGGTTATCATACTTATCGGTGCAGCTTGTGCAGGTATGTTTGGTGTAATAGGCAAGTTTTTTGCCAAATTATTTCGTAAGAAAAAATCGGAATCCATGCACAATGAAACGAACGCTCAGGATCAGTCTGAAACACTACAGTAAAGAAAAAGAACACTCCAACATAAAATTGCTGATAAAAAGGGGATGGTGATTGAGCGCAAATCACCATCTCTTGCAGCTTGAGAAGCACACCAGGACATAAGTAGCTGAGCAGAACTAATTTACATGAACAGATGATCATGGAGACGATAGACCCGTGAATCATCTGTTTTTCGTTTATTTTATCCCTTGTAATACTTTCGGTACACCGCGGGCGTTGTGCCTTCATATTTTTTGAATATTTTAATGAAATATCCCGGCTCATTGAAGCCGAGCTCGCTACTGATCTGAGATACAGGAATATCTGTAGCTTCGAGCAATTGCTTCGCCCATTTAATCTTCAGGCGGGAAAGATAGATGGAAAAGTTCTCCCCCGTTTCCTTGGCAAACAGCCGACTAAAATAGCTTGGGCTAATGTGGCACAAGTCAGCCATGGCTTTGAGAGAAAAAGTTTCACCCTTGTGCTGAAAAATATATTCAAAGGCGGGTTTTAGTACGGGATTTCCACACGGAATATCCACATCTCCTGAGGAATTCAGATAGGCATCTGCTAAGAAATTATTCATTTCTTTCTTAAGGCTTTCGATATGCTCCAGCGAGTAGCCAGGAAGGATCTCGGACAACTGCGGAGTGGACTGTGTGGCCGACGCCTTCTCGAACATTTCTGCGAGAAGATTTTTGTTCATGGCTTCTTCAACAATATAATTACACAATAAGGATAACATGTTGGAGATCGTCTGAATTTCCTGATAGGTCATGGATGGCAGATCGGCGTAGTCGTTCTTAAGTTCCTCCCATTTGGAACTGTACAGTTTTTCATTTTTTGACGTGAGGATTTGCTCCAGCTGTAAGGCGCTCGAAGGATCGGCTAAGCGGACCTGACCTGCCATGACGGCGCCGATGTACTTATCGTCAATAATGATCGGTACCGCGATGTCGACGATGTCATAATGACAGAGATAAATATAAGGTTTGTTGGAACGCACCGCTTCAAGTCCACCGCGAGAGTCACATTTTTGGCAGTAGGGAAGGAGACTCTCATCCTGGCGAACCTTCTTGCAGAACGATTGGCATTGGCTGTGGCTAGTTACGGGATTCCCTTTATAATCGACGGTGAGAATGGCTAATTTGGTAACGGATGCTAATGAATCCTGCAACTGCTCCCACTTTTTCAAATCAAAGATTTTCTGGATGCTCAAATGTTCACGTATCAAGATTCTCATCCCTTAATGGTAAATTATCCTGTAAGCGATAACAAAAAAGTACAATTTGTGATCTTCAGTGCAAAAAAATACGATTGTAGATTATAATATATTCCTTGATTCCTCCAATGTAAAGTTTACATGGTTCGGTTATAGTTTTAATCAGAACGAAGCCAACACAATCATAAGGAGGAATTATAGATGAGAAAAGCTTTTATCAGCCCAAGCAAATATGTACAAGGTGAAAACGAATTGTTGAATTTGGGTTACTATGTGAGCACCTTCGGCAAATCCGCTTTACTGATTGCGCATCCTGCCGATGTGGCGCGGGTAAAAGATAAGCTTGATTCCACTTTGGATAAATATAACGTGACCTTTATTGAAAGCGGTTTTATGGGTGAGTGTTCCAGACAGGAAGTGTCTAGACTTCAGGAAATTGCTACTGCGAATGGATGCGATTGTATCGTAGGTCTCGGCGGTGGGAAAGCGATCGACGCGGCGAAATGCGTGGCCCAAGGGGAAGCGCTTATCATCTGTCCGACGATTGCTGCGACGGATGCACCGACAAGTCACTCGGCCGTTCTTTACACCCCGGAAGGCGCTTTCGACGATTACGCCTATTTTAAGCAAAGTCCGAGTGTCGTATTAGTCGACACCACCGTAATTGCCAATGCACCAACCCGATTCCTCGTATCAGGCATGGGTGATGCACTGTCGACTTACTTTGAAGCCCGTGCGACCTCCCGTTCTTACTCCAGGGTCAATGCCGGACTGCCTAACGGAGTACGCGAAGGACAGTGTGCGCCAACAGTAGGTACAAATGCGGCGATTGCACTTGCAACGCTATGTTATGAAATGCTGTTGAAAGACGGTACCAAAGCAAAAGCGGCATGTGATGAAAACCAAGTTACGCAAGCACTCGAAAATATCATTGAAACTAATATTTTACTCTCAGGCCTCGGCTTCGAGAGCGGCGGACTTGCGGCGGCCCATGCGATTCATGATGGACTCACGATTTTGGAAGGCACGCATCATTATTATCATGGAGAGAAAGTTGCATTCGGCACGATCGCACAGCTGGTGCTCGAAAACGCACCGACGGAAGAATTACATCAGGTACTTGATTTCTGTTTAGCCGTCGGTTTACCGGTCTGCTTGGCTGATATTGGCGTCGATCATATCAGCCAGGAAGAACTCATGGAAGTAGCTGCAAAGGCCTGCATTCTGGAGGAATCGATTCATTCCATGCCGTTTTCGGTCACAGTGGAGCAGGTTGCAGCGGCAATCGCTGCGGCCGACCGTATCGGGAGCCAGTACAAAGCGGAGGTAAAGTAGCATGAAAAAGGTCATCAACCGTGCGGAAAATTTGGTCCTTGAGATGTGCAGCGGTATTGCGCTCGCGCATCCCGAGCTGGAATTTCTGCCAAAATACAAAGTGCTCAAAAAAAAGGAATTGAACGCGGAGAAAGTAACGCTCATCAGCGGCGGTGG
This sequence comes from Paenibacillus sp. cl130, assembly GCF_900116035.1. NCBI lineage: Bacteria > Bacillati > Bacillota > Bacilli > Caryophanales > Paenibacillaceae > Paenibacillus > Paenibacillus sp. cl130. The sequence continues at coordinate 235,293 of NZ_FOYG01000007.1, read as the reverse complement.
CAGTGGTCATGAGCCCGCCCACGCCGGCTTTGTTGGCAAAGGGATGCTCGATGCCGCGGTCTGCGGTGATGTCTTCGCCTCTCCCTCACAAATTCAAGTATATCAGGCCATCCGAGCGACAACCGGGAAAAAAGGTGCGCTGCTGATTATTAAAAATTACAGCGGCGATATTATGAACTTTAGAAACGGCGCCCATCTGGCCACTGAAGACGGTCTGGAAGTGGACTATGTAAAGGTTGAAGACGACATCGCTGTAGAAGACAGCCTATATACAGTCGGACGGCGCGGGGTGGCGGGAACGGTACTCGTCCATAAGATTGCGGGTGCAGCGGCGGAAGAGGGCCGGAGTCTGGCGGAAGTTAAAGCAGTGGCCGAGAAAGCCGCTGCGAATGTACGCAGTATCGGATTCGCATTGACTTCGTGTACCGTGCCGGCGAAGGGTACGCCAACATTAGAGCTCGGGCATGATGAAATCGAGTACGGCGTCGGCATTCACGGCGAGCCTGGGACCAGCCGTGAGAAGCTGACGGATGCGGATACGTTGGCAGGCAGAATGGTAACCGATCTCCTTCGAGACATGCAGATTGAAACTGGATTCGGCGGAGAAATCGCCCTGTTGATCAATGGTTTCGGCGGCACCCCTCTGCAAGAACTGTACCTCTTCAATCATTCGGTCACTCGCGAACTAGCAGCGAAGGGGATCACGATCGATCGCACTTTTGTCAACAATTATATGACGAGTATCGATATGGCAGGCATCTCGGTTTCCATCATGAAGCTGGACAACGAACTGAAAACGCTCCTCTCCCATGAAAGCAACGCACCTGCGTTCAAGGTGGCTGGACCTGTTGATCATGTCGTATTCACGGATATTTCAACTGTAGTAGACGAAAAGCGGCAAGTATCTTTTGCGGTGGAAACGGACCCTGCCTTCGCGGTTATTGAGAACAACAAAGTTACGTTGAACAATCTTATCTATTTAGTCGATAAGATGAGCGAGGTTATCATCAAGAATGAGGTACCTTTCTGCGATCTTGACTCTCATGCAGGCGACGGCGACTTTGGCATGAGCGTTGCTAAGGGATTTCGTCAGCTGAAACGGGAATGGAGAGACATCCTGAATCAAGATTCTTTGACGATGGGAGCCTTTCTTCATTCATGCTCGCTCGTCATCATGGAATATTGCGGTGGCGCTTCGGGTCCGATCTGGGGTTCAGCATTTCGCGCAGCGGCACGATCTGCGGGCGAACGAACCGAACTCACCGTTTCCGAATTCGCGGATATGATGCAGGCTGCGGTGCAAGGCATACAATCGACAGGCGAACGTTCTTTCGGCAGAGGAGCCGTCGTTGGCGATAAAACGCTTATAGATGCATTAGTGCCATGTGCGGATAGCTGGTTGGAGAGCGTAAAATTAGATTTTGATGTGAAGGCAGCCTTTGTAAGTGGTGCTCAAGCCGCTGTATCAGGGGCCAAAAAGACGGAAGACATCGTGGCGCGCATGGGTCGTGCCGGAACGGTCGGAGAGAGAAGCCTCGGTTATCCAGATGCGGGGGCTTATGCGCTTGGGGTGATATTTACGGAGCTCGCTGAGTGTTTGAAATGATTCTCTATATATCCAAAATTACTGTCGCGAACACTTCATTTAGATATCCATTCTGTAACACTCGCTAATTCTTAAAAATTCAAGGTTTGTTCATTGCAATTGATGTGCATTAGGTTTATAATTTCAGACGGATTCAAAGGGCTTATCCCGGAATCCATGGGAGTTCATCCCATCTGAGCTAGCTTACTGCATGCTCAAATATGAATTAAGCGAGGGATTTACAATGAAAACCTGCTGCACCATCCAAGTTGACGAAGACAGTTTAGTTATTGATTTGCCAGAAGAAGGAACCACGCTAGAGTCCCTGCTCGGTGATATTGAGAGCTGTGGAGGTAGTGAAGAACCTTGGCTGCAACTTATAGACAAGGTAATAGGTAACTCATCTGAGACTGTACTGACAGATCAAGCGACGGATGGCGGCGATATGAAGGAAGATCAGACGACCAAAGAACCTCAAGCAACCGCTCAGGGGTAATAGGGAGATCATACGTTAAGACGATATTTGTAACATTATTCGATCACATATAAGATCATCTATAAGACTGCTATACCGAGCTAAAGCATCGGGAAGCAGTCTTTTTTTATTAAACAACTAAAATTCTCCAAATTTTTCAATTGGCAAATGAGTCTTTTGTCCCTTTAGTACTCCATAGTAGCCAACTAAGCAGAACTCATCCCAAAACCGTGACTTCCTGTTCATTTTCTATCATAAAGTCGAAATGTAACATGAAACTAACTATAATAGTAGTATCATCCATATACAGGTAAGTGACATCTATGTTTGGACCTGATCCTCTTGTTGTATGAAGGAGGGGGCAAAAGAGCGGAGAACAACGTACTGATAAGTCTCATCTACTTTATAAAAAGGAAGGAATGTGTAAATGATGAATGGGCAATGGATCCTGCCAAGGATCGCAAAAAGAGTAGCGGTGATGCTAACAGCAGTATTACTGTTAACGTTAACGAACGGATTCAACTGGAATACGCAAACAGCAGAGGCTGCTGGGACGACCCCTGTGGAACGTTACGGACAACTTTCAGTAAAGAATGGCAAACTGGTGGATAAAAACGGTAAACCTGTACAACTCAAAGGTATTAGCTCTCACGGCGTCCAATGGTTTGGGGATCTGGTAAATCAGGACTCTATGAAATGGCTACGGGACGATTGGGGCATTTCCGTATTCCGGGTTGCACTGTACACTGAAGAAGATGGTTATATCGCCAATCCTTCTTTGAAAAATAAAGTGAAGGAAGCGATTGAGGCAGCACAGAAACTGGGCTTGTACGTCATTATTGACTGGCATATTCTCTCAGATGGCGATCCGAACATTCATAAAAATGAAGCCAAAGCTTTCTTTAATGAATTTTCGACTCAGTACGGCCATTTGCCTAACGTTATCTATGAGCTTGCCAATGAGCCGAATGGGAATGTGAACTGGAACAATCAAATCCGACCTTATGCGTCTGAGGTATCTCAGGTTATTCGTGCTAAGGACCCGGACAATATTATTATTGTAGGAACAGGCACATGGAGTCAGGATGTACATGATGCAGCAGACCATCCACTTCCAGACAAGAATACAATGTATACCGTACATTTCTATGCGGGTACGCATGGACAGTACTTGCGCGATCGGGTCGATTATGCGCTGAACAAAGGCGTGGGCATATTTGCTACCGAGTGGGGTACAAGCGATGCTTCGGGTAACGGTGGTCCGTTCCTGAATGAATCCAAAGTATGGACTGATTTTCTGGCAAGCCGTGGAATCAGTTGGGCTAACTGGTCGCTGGCAGATAAAAATGAGACCTCTGCTGCGCTGTTGCCTGGTGCTGACCGTAAGGGAGGATGGCCTGATTCACAATTGTCCGCTTCCGGCAAATTCGTAAAACAGGCGATTCTGGAAGGCTCCAGCAACAATGGTGGAGGCGGAAACAACGGTGGGAATAACGGCGGAGATGGCGGCAACACTGGCGGTAATAACGGTGGTGGCAACAACGGCGGCGATAACGGTAACGGAGGAAGTACACCAGGCAGTAACGATCAAGGGATTGTGCTTCAGTATCGCACCGGTGACACGAACGCCAAGGATAACGCAATCCGTCCTGAATTTAATATCAAAAATACAGGGAAAACAGCTGTGAAGTTGAGTGATCTAAAAATTCGCTACTATTACACAGATGAAAGCAAACAAGCTCAGCAGTTTTTTGTAGACTGGGCCAGGATTGGCAATGAAAAGGTAAAAGCAACATTTGTAACATTGCCGAATCCAAAGGCTAAGGCTGATAAATATATGGAGATCTCTTTCACAGATGGAGCGGGAACGATTCAGCCCGGAGGGGAAAGCGGAGAAATTCAACCCCGGATTCATGCTGCAAATTGGAGCAATTTTGATGAGACCAACGATTACTCCTATGGTGCTACCCAAACAGCATTCGCAGACTGGGACCATGGCACTGTATATCAGCAGGGTAAGCTGGTTTGGGGGATAGAGCCTTAGAATTTAATCGTTACTAACTTTATCGGAACGAGTAAAGATATGGGACTTTTGGGTGGAAGATTTCCCAGGTTTGGAGTATAGAATATGCGCCTTTGGTATATGAGGACTGGAACTTTAGAAGGTAACGACTAACACTTTAGTTTCGGTATATATACTACCAAAGTACCAGATGATGTTCGACTTTTGTGGTGCTTGAATTACTTCCATAGTGCAGAGTGGGTGGTTCCAATGAACCCCTCTCATACGACAAACCCCCGCTGTTGCCATTATAGGCAGGCGGGGGTTTTTATGTTTCTGAAGCTCAGCCTCCGTTCAACTGTGTCTATACCAAATCAAAAGCTTTGGCCAGCAGACGGTAGGACTGAACACGTTTATCAAAGTCATGTATGGATGAAACGATCAGCAACTCATCGGTACGATACTGCTCAGCCAGTCTTAGCAGCTGTTCCTTACACTGTTCAGGGGTACCAACAACACGCCATGCTGCGGATTGACGCAGCCGCTCACGATCCAACTCCGTGTACGGATAGGACATTGCTGTTTTCACCGACGGAAGAGAACTCATTTCTTTACCTTGCATGAGCAAAAGGAAATACAAACTAGCACTGGACGCCAGTTGTTCAGCTTCTTCTTCGGTTTCCGCGCAGGCCACCGTAACTGCCGCCATGGAATGGGGCTTATCACCCAGGATTGAAGGCTGGAATTGCTCGTGGTAACGTGCGGTAGCTTCTACACCACCTGGAGTCCCGAAAAATTGGGCAAAGGCATAGGAGGCACCCATCATCGCAGCCAATCTAGCGCTTTCTCCGCTGGAGCCAAGCAACCATAATTCAGGGACGGTCGATATCATCGGGGAGGCATGAAGACCGGCAAATCGATGATTGTCAGGCACCGAATCATGGAAGTAGTCGATTAAATCGAGAATCTGCTGTGGATATTGTTCGACAGATTGGTACTTGCCTTCCTGCAGGGCACGAGTAGCCAGCGGTAAACCACCGGGAGCACGCCCTATTCCCAGGTCGATGCGTCCTGGATGGAGTGCCTCCAGCAAGCGGAAGTTTTCGGCGACTTTATACGCGCTGTAGTGTGGCAGCATAATACCGCCTGAACCTACACGAATGCGTGATGTGTGAGCAGCCAAATGCGCAATCAGCACCTCAGGGCTGGAGTGCGCTAGTGTTTTGGACGCATGATGTTCGGATACCCAATAACGGCTATATCCCAGTTGATCAGCTTCACGCGCTAAATCTGTTGTATTGGATAATGCATCCTGAGCATTACCGCCTTCAGGAATATGAGACTGGTCCAGTATACCCAGTTTAAGCATTTTGCAATCACCTCTTACACAACTGTATCAGACACAACTCATTAGGTCAAAACTCAAAAATGGATAGGTTGGAGTTTGGGGACCTTTTCGTTATAATAAAGGATGTGTAAAGGATGAGAGAACATCCTTGCTTATGGAGAGGGGATTGAATTTGTGTTAAGAACACCTTTGGGGCGTGTCCGACTCATGCTTTGGCTTCAAGCTATAGCTTATTTGGCGATACTATTCACCCACCAGCCGCTGCAAGCTGCGGGCATGACCCAGGCGGTTATGGTGATTGGTAACATATACCGGGTGAGCTTTTTGTTGCTCCTCGTTGCTTTAATCTATGGAAAAACAGCACTGCACTGGTCTATACGGCGGCCTCTTTTTATTATGTTCGCCTCCTTCATCCCGTTTGGTCTGATGATTATGGATTTTGTTTGGGTGCGAAAATGGACAGGGAATTCGGCAGCAGAACAGCGAGCTGCATCGTAATCTTAGAAGATTTTTTAGTGTGAAGTGTCGAGGAGTTTGTCTAGCGTAAGCGGAACTGGCCCCGATGCAGTAGAAAAGAACATTACGCAGTTTGATGCGTGGTGTTCTTTTTTTGTGCACTGGAGGAATTATGAAAAATGCTGAACTAAAAATTCTGCCGTTTTGCGTCTTTGAAAGCCTTCAACCCAATGTCCGGTAAACGGATAAATTTCAATCGTTTTCGGTGATTCAATACGGTTATAAGCGGCGAAAATCGTTTCTGGCATACACACAGTATCCTTGAACCCTACCGATACCATGATCGGGGTACGAATGCGATGAGCAAGATTCATCACGTCAAAATAACTTAATGTATGTAGTACCTGCTCCAAATGCTCCGGAAATCGGTTGACGAATTCAGCTGCTTCCGTCAGTGAACTGGTAGAATTCATCATACCAAAATCCATATGACACATATTGGGGATATCCGCTACCGTAATAGCAGCTTTATCGCTGAGCGCAGCCACCATTAATGAAAGTCCGCCGCCCTGGCTGGCGCCACTGATTGCGATTTTAGCCGAATCGACATCCGACTGCTCCGCTACCCAATCTACGGCTCTAAGGGCATCGGTTGTAATCGTTTTGTAGTAGCAGGTATCCTTGTCCAATATTCCTTTCGTTACCCAGCCTTTAACCGTACCGTGAGGATCACCCAGACGGTCTCCCGTTTCTCCTGCCTGACCACGTACATCTACTGCCAATACAGCAAAGCCAAGCATGAGCCAAGAGGAATAATCTTCAGGATAGCCTTTTCCGCCTGTATAGCCATGAAACAGAACGATACACGGCAGCTTTTGATCTCCGGCAAATCGGGGGCGTACATACCAGGCATGCAGAGGCGTATCATCGACACCCTCAAAAGTAACCCGGTAGGCAAGGATATGAGGATATGGTGTTTCTACGGGAGCTTTGAACGCACGTACAGGTTTGGTGTGTACTTCTTCCAATGTTTTGGCCCAGAATAAATCGATATCCTTCGGGGCGGTAAGATCGGGCCGATATTGCTTTAATTCGGCAATTCTTTTTTCAATAACATTCATAATTAAAATTCTCCTTCATATAGAATGAACTTCTCCTTAAGTTTTACCCGGTAAAGTTGACTCCTCCAGCTTTCTCAGCAGTTCAAATGCTCTTTCATTAGTGCTTCCACACGTATCCTCATCAGCATGGAATCCACTGCATACAACTGGGCGCTCAGGTTTGCCAAACAATCGGCAACGGTAATCGGAAGTGAGCTGAGGGCAAGGAACACCAGCTGGTTTTCCATCTGGCATGCCGGGAATAGGGGAAGAAATCGTAATGGCAATACAGCACGCGGCACATCCTACTCGACACTCCAGTTGGGGTCACTCCTTAAAATCTGTTATTTTTGTAACTTATGCATGAAGTGACATTAATGAAGCCATAATGTGAGGATGGCACAAAAAAAGCAGGAATACAAGGATAAACGCATATGAGACACACTTTTCACACAAGGGGTATAAATAGTCGTAGAGGCACGTAAGATGGTATCAAGTCCCTAAATCAGTGTTCCGTTCTGTGGTAATATTAACCAATCGTCTTTTGTGTGTTCAAAAGGAGTTCGAGTGGTTAATAATAGAACACAACGATAAAAACTTAAACGAGGTGACGCAAAATGAGTTGGTTATGGGCATTGATTGTTGGTGGTATTATTGGTTGGTTGGCAGGAATTATTGCAGGTCGTGATGTTCCGGGTGGCGTGATAGGTAACATCATCGCTGGTTTTATCGGCGCATGGTTGGGTAGCTTGATTCTGGGAAACTGGGGTCCTGAAATCGGATCGTTCTACATCGTTCCTGCATTAATTGGTGCGATTGTGCTGGTCGTGATTGTAAGCTTGATCTTCCGTTCCGTTGGACGGAGTAGAGGGTAACTTTACGAATTATTGAATAGACTAGCCCCTATGGGCACAAGGCTAAAAATGGAAAGAAGCTGCTTCCGCAAGGTTCGAAAAAGAACCTGTGGGAGCAGCTTTTTTTGAGGAAAAGTGACGAATTTTTCCTATTGAAAACGCCTGATATGAGGAACACTTAGAACGCCGAGCACGATACACATGCCGATGGTTGCAAACATGCCAATTGTGAACATACCACCAAGCTTATCCGCTACAGCACCTACGGCCAGATAGCCGACAGGGAGCAGGGCAAAGGAAAACATTAGATCCAGACTAGCTACACGTCCAAAAGACTCGGCTGGGACTAATTCCTGAAGGCTTGTCTCCCAGATAATCGCAAATATCATAATGCCAAATCCTTCGAGCATCATGCTCATAATCAGTCCTGGCATCCAAGTGACTACAGACAACAGTAGTAAAGCAAGGCCGCTGACAAAAGCACCTAAGTATGCGAGCAGACCGCGATGCTTCCAATGTTTGCGTGATCCATACACAAAGGCCCCCAGCATGGCGCCAATGCCGCTACTTGCCATCGCAATGCCGTATATGACTGGATTGTAGCCATGATGAACCTTGAACAGCCACGGAATAAGTACAGCGATAATGCCTGAATAACAAATATTAATGAAGGAAAAGGCAAGAATCGTAATCCATAGCCAGGGGTGGCTTTTGAGAATGATAAAGCCTGCGATAAAATCCTTGAGAAAATGCTGTCCACCCTGATCTTGCTGTTCTGGATCTACCTGACCTTTGCCGATGATGGAGGCCAAATGAGCGCTCAGCATCCAAAAACAGGCAAAAGATATCAGATAAGCGATGGAATCCAGTCCAAAGCCGACACCCGGTGAGGAAAAAGATACAATGAAGCCTCCTAACGGAGGGCCAAGTAGACGGACGGCTTGTATACTGATCTGACTAAGCGCGTTAGCTGCATTACGTATGTCCGGTGTGAACACCTGTGCGCGTAAGGCAGAATAAGCAGGATTAAAGATACCGTCCATCAATCCGTACAACGCTAGGCCAACGAATAGAACCGGCAATTTCATCCCGCCTGTAAACATCAGCACTGCCGCAATGAACATCAGTCCAAACCGGGCGATATTCGTAAACAGAAGGAGACGAATTCGGTCAATTCTGTCCACGATCATTCCTGCGAAAGGCAGAATAAGTACGTTAGGCAGCATATAAACAGTCATCGCCAGTCCCATGATAGTAGTCGAGCCTGTTAGGGAATAGATAACCAGTGGCAAAATGACTGTGGTGACTGAGCTCCCCAACATTGCGATCCAATGTCCAAGCCACAACAGGGTGAACGCTTTGGATTGTTTTAAAGGTGAAGTGAAGGTAGCCCAGGCCGAGTGACTTCCTTCAGGTGATGTAGAGGATAAGGTTGAATTTTGGGTATCCATGATCACACTCCGGTATATTTCTAAACTGCATATTAAAACCTATTATACGAAATCTCTAACGTAAGGGTACAGAAAAAGTTGCTGTGAGGGGAGTTGTAATGAATAGCCTGCCAATGAAAGAGTCAACCTAGAATAACTTTAGGCTGCAAAGATATATAACTTACCTTTTGCATAGGGATTATTGGATAAAAGCATTGACGCGTGAAAATGAATGATGTACTATTCAATGACCAGCCGCGTGCTAGGTTATCAAGAAAAAGGGAAAGAGTGTGGATACCATGAAAAAATTTAGTTTTTTGCCGATTGTACTCATCGTGATGGCATTGCTGGTTTCGGCCTGCGGTAACAACGATAAAGGCGCCAGTACCAATAATGCATCTACCGGAGATAACGGATCTAATAATGGAAAAGCAGATACTACTGCTACAGCTACTCTTGAATCTGTAAAAGCAAGCGGCAAGCTAAGAATTGGCACGGAAGGTACCTATGCTCCGTTTACCTACCATGATGCTGCTGGTAAGCTGACAGGCTTCGATGTCGATATTGCGACTGAAGTGAGTAAACGCCTAGGGGTACAACCGGAGTTTATCGAGACGCAATGGGACGGCATATTCGCAGGGTTGAACTCCAAGCGGTTTGACACGGTTTTTAATGAAGTATCCATTACAGATGAGCGTAAGCAAAAATATGATTTTTCCGATCCGTACATTGTCTCCAAGGCAGTTCTGATCGTAAGCGAAGACAATACAGACATCCAGAAATTTGCTGATCTAAAAGGAAAAAAGGCTGGGCAGTCCCTGACCAGTAACCTGACTCAAATCGCGAAAAGCAACGGTGCGGAAATTGTGGCAACAGAGGGATTCAACCAAGCCATCGACCTCCTCACTTCCAAACGGGTGGATGCGACCGTCAATGATGGATTATCCTATCTCGATCTGAAAAAGCAAAAGCCTGACGCACCCATCAAAAAGGTGGACGAATCTCCAGATGCTTCACACAGCGCAGCTGTATTCAATAAAGGCAGCGAAGATTTGATCAAGGAAGTAAACAAAGCGCTGGCTGATATGAAGGCTGATGGTACGTACCTGAAAATTTCCGAGAAATATTTTGGAGCTGACGTATCCAAATAATAAATGAAGACCAAACGTTCGCCAAGTCGAACTGAATCTTCTCAAACCTATCTTTTCAAAGGATGTCTGTACAATGGATGATCGTCAAATACAAATCATTATCGATTCATTATTGCCTCTGCTAAAAGCAGGGGTTTCTTTTACGATTCCGCTCACGCTTATCTCCTTTGCTCTGGGACTCGTGCTGGCGCTGATTACAGCGTTGGCCCGGCTGTCCAAATGGAGAATACTCAAGCTGATTTTCGGCTTCTATGTATGGGTGATTCGAGGAACTCCTTTGCTGGTGCAATTGTATATTATTTTCTATGGTTTACCTTCCGTGGGTATTACACTGGACCCGTTTATTGCTTCAGTGATCGGCTTTACCCTCAGCGTAGGGGCTTATAGCTCTGAAATTATGCGTGCGGCTATCATATCCATTCAGGAAGGCCAATGGGAGGCGGGATACTCTCTGGGTATGACGCGCTGGCAAGTATTGCGGCGTATCGTGCTTCCGCAAGCATCCCGTGTGTCCGTACCTCCGTTGGCTAATTCATTCATCAGCTTAGTGAAGGATACCTCACTGGCTGCGACCATCACCTATGTGGAAATGTTCAGAACGGCTAACCAGATTGTAGCTACCACATACGAACCGCTATTGGTGTATACCGAGGCGGGGATTATTTACCTACTGTTTAGCACCATTTTGACTGTGCTGCAAAATTACCTGGAGAAGCGACTAGGCCGTTTTTCCGTCAGATAAAGGAGATTGTACCGGTGATCCAAATTCGGAATATACACAAATCGTTCGGCTCGCTGGAAGTGCTTAAGGGTGTTGACGTGACGTTGGGTAAGGGGAAAGTGCTTGTTATCATCGGTCCTTCAGGTTCTGGTAAAACAACGCTTTTACGCTGCTTGAATTTGCTGGAAATTCCTGACCAAGGAGAGATCCAAGTAGGGGATATTGTACTGAATTTTGCGAAAGGAACGAAGCTCCGGCAAGAAAACATTTTGGCGCTGCGCAAGCGGACAGGGATGGTATTTCAAGCCTACAATCTCTTCCCGCATATGACAGCAGTACAAAATGTGATGGAGGGCCAAGTCACGGTTCAGAAAAAGAGCAAGGATGAGGCGCGCAAACGTGCATTGGAGTTGCTTAAAAAAGTGGGGTTGGCTGATAAAGCGGAATCCTATCCGCATCAGTTATCGGGAGGACAGCAGCAACGGGTCGGTATTGCCCGGGCAATGGCGGTCGAACCTGAGGTACTATTGTTTGACGAGCCGACCTCTGCGCTTGACCCCGAGTTGGTAGGCGAGGTGCTTAAGGTCATGAAGCAACTGGCCGCCGAAGGGATGACCATGGTCATTGTCACCCATGAAATGAAATTTGCAGCTGAGGTCGCGGACCATGTGATTTTGATGGATCAGGGTGTAATCGTTGAGCAGGGTACGCCGCATGAGGTTCTGGAGCAGCCCACCAGTCCACGGGCTATTCAGTTTTTGAATCGTCTGAGCGGGGAAGCGGAATAAAGGGAATTACAGTATTTATTAAAATAAGCGTTTAGACTGAATAAAAAGGCAGCTACAGCCGGGCATTGAAAAATAAGCCTCGAACCCGTAGCTGCCTTTTGCTCATCAGTTGTCCTCTTTTATTTCAATTTTAATGTAAGCAAAAAAGTAATCAACAGAATACAACAGCCTGCTATGAATGGAGCGAACAGATTTGCATCAAACAAAAATCCCGCAAGAGTAGGGCCTAAAATATTCCCGACACTCATATAGGCATTATTCATACCCGCTACATATCCTTGCTCATTCCCGGCCATCTTCGATAATTGTGTATTAAGAGCTGGACGAAGCATAGCTGTGGCAAAGAAAATAAGGGAAGTGACAAGGAAGATACTCCAAAAATTTTTGGCTAAGAGAAATAAAATATAAGCAACTGAGGTGAAAAGAAGCGATTCTTTGATCACCCTTTGTTCACCAAACTTATTGATTATTTTAGCAACAACTAATGCTTGCATACCGACTCCGATCACAGCACCTGCGGTCAGAATGACAGCAATATTTTGAGGTGAGAATTGGAAGCGGTTCGTTACATATAAACCAAGAACAGATTCAAAATTAGCGAGTCCAAAGGTCATCACCAGGACAAGTACAAAGAGCATCGTATATTTTGACTTCAACGATCTCGCGTATTGTTTGTAAATAGATTCCTTCTGAATCATTCTTGCCCGTGCTGCTTTCATTTGCTCTTTCGATAAACTTTCAGGCAAACAAAACACTGAAAAAATAATTGCAACCATAGCAGCACCTGTCGCTGCGTAAAGCGGCACTCTCGTTCCATATCCTGCAAGAAGACCACCCAGTCCAGGTCCAATAACAAATCCGAATGACATGGCTGCGGCTAGCAGGCTATTTCCTTTGGCGCGTTCTTCGGTTGTTGTAATATCCGCTACATATGCCATCATGGGTGGAACAATCAGGGCTGCTGCCATTCCTTCCAGAAGTCTTGAGGTATACAGCATCCACAGCTCATCTCCAATAGCAAAGATAAATTTAGCCACAGCAAAAACAATGACACCTACGACGATGAATGCCTTTCTCCCATATCGATCAGACAGCTGTCCAGTCAGGGGAGAGAGCAGGAATTGTGTCATGCCATAGGCTGCTACCAATAAACCGATCGCCCGTCCACTGGCTCCAAACTCAATGATCAGTTCTGGCAGGATGGGGGTAATTAAACCAACGCCCACCATAACGATGAAGATATTAATCATTAGGATTCCAAGTATTCTTTTCATGCAAAAAACCTCCTTATCCATTGGTTTCTGGATAGGAGGTAGACGTGCGAACAAGAAGATACACTGCTCCCATCAAAGAAGCAATGCTCTTATCGTGAATACCCAAAGCCTACACTAATCCTATCCAGAAAATTCGTAAGATTACGATTTTTTTCTTCGGTGGAATAGGATTAGTAGATCATTGGCTTAAGGTCACCCTTTCGATACTTTATTATTTATAAACGTAACATAAATTTCTTGATAAGGCAATGAAAGGATAACTCAGAAGAACCCGACTCGTCCTTCGGCCACATTTTTTAACCAGTCCTGCTTACGGCTCTTATCGAGCTCGCCTCGCATACCTTTGATAATCAGTTCAATATCGGCTTTTCCCTGCTCATGCCACTCCAGAGCAGTGCTGACATACAGTTCTCCGAGCTGTGCCAGCGAAAACCCGTCAGTCATGGCTGCCGCCTTCTGTGTACCTGTTTCCCCTGCAAAAACAAGGAAGTTGCGCAGCTTGAGATACGCCAGTCGCAGCGCTTCGTCAGGCAAACTGATTTCATAAGCCCGGTCGAAACGCCCTGCCCGGTTCATCAGACCTGGGTCGATTTTTTCGGGATAATTGGTCGTTCCGATCAGGAAGATGCCCTCCTTGGATGTAGCACCGTCGAGGGTATTCAGGAAAAAAGAACGCACCTCCTGAGGCATGGAATCAATGTCCTCAATAACCAGTACCATCGGAGCCAGGCGAGTAGCCGCCTCGAACACCTCTTTGACCGATTCACTGGTTGTATACTCCGTAATTTGCCAGTAGGCTGCCGGACCCGGTACACTGCTGGCAATTGATTTTACAAGTGTTGTTTTACCGTTGCCCGGATGGCCGTATAGCAGAATACCACGCTTGTAAGGAATGTTATAAGTCTGATAGAAGGTACGATCCGCTTCAAAAAACTGATCAAGTGATCGGAAAATATCCCGTTTGATTTCCGCTTTCAAAATCACGTCATCCCGCGTAATTGCGCGGGTTATCGGCTCTGCCTGCCGAGAAAGTCCACGGCTTGTGTCGGTAAAAACGGTGACACGCTTCATATTCTGCTTACGTTCACGACCGCGTACTCCCGCGAGGAAGCCTTGCAGCTCTTGGTCGCCTATCGCAAATACGTAATCTTCATTGTACACGCCATTCTCACGGAAAAAGGGAACTCGCGCCAGCGCGATGCCCCACTTGGGATAGGCGAATACATTATTACGCATCGACAGATGCACGCCATATTCAGGAGTCGGCCCGTCATCGTCATACTGGATGGTGCGTTCCTCCAGACGATCGAAGACCCGTGCTACATGCTCCAGATCGGGACTGCCTGCACGAATGTCCTCCTCCAGTAAATCCCAATACTCAATATTGGGATCATCGCTGGCATACAGCACGTATTTTACGCCGTAGCGGTTATAGAGTGCTTCACTGATACCGTCGATCAGACGGGCATAAGCGGCATAACCGGTAATGCGCCCATCTGTACGTTCATCAAATTCGTAAATAGCTGGGATGTCTATACTCAAATTATTTGGCTCCTTTCAGGGCGGCTAGCGGCTTGCATTTGGCTACAACTGCTGCGAGTCCTGCCCCGGTGACACTTTCGATAATATCATCTACATTTTTGTAGGCTTGCGGAGATTCGTCGATAATGCTTTCCAGTGATGCCTGATTGACCACAATTTCGTCGTCTGTCCCTACACCCAGGGCCCCTGCAAAATCGTCCACACTGACGAGTCGTTTGGTCGCAGAACGCGAACGAATACGGCCTGCTCCATGACAAATGGAGTGGAAGTTATCCTGACCGCCCGGTAAACCTACCATAATATAAGAGGCTGTCCCCATAGAGCCGGGGATCAGGGCCGGATGCCCTGTCGCCTGATAAGGCCGCGGATTGTCGGGGTGTCCTGCTGGAAGAGCACGCGTAGCACCTTTACGATGCACAAACACGCTGCCGTGATCCGGATGGGATTCCTCCCAAGCATAATTGTGCATTAGATCGTATAAAGTACGCAACTCGCACTTTGTACCAAAGACGTCGCGGAAGGCTTCACGCACCGAGTATGCGATGAGATGTCGGTTCACCACGGCATAATTTAGCGCCGAATACATCATATCGACATAATGTGCAGCCTCGGGATGGTCCAGCGGTGCGAATACCAGTCTTGGATCGGAGGTACCGAGTCCGAGACGGCTCATCGTCTTGGCAATAGCAGATGAACTGGCCTGGCTGACTGCTCCACCCCAAGCCCGCGATCCAGAATGAATCATCACAGCCACCTGACCGTCGAACATACCCCACGCTTCAGCTGTTTCGCGGTTTTCCTCCGCGATTTCAATCGCCTGAATTTCGACGAAATGATTGCCTCCACCCAGTGTGCCGAGCTGTCGGTGAGCCCGATGCCATGTACGGTCTTCGACAAGATTCAGCACCTCCTCGTCAAAGGAGAACTTACTGTGCTCTACATGGGTGAGTGAGGTGGATTTCTTAGGAGTGTAGCTGTCCGGAATATATTTGTTGGGTAAGCCGTGTAGACCCTTGCGTACAATATGCTCCAGTCGGATATCCGAATAATGCCCGCGCTGGTGGGCTTCCATGGGCAAGTATTTGTCGATGGTTTTGACCAGCTTGCGGCGTAGCTTGGTTTCCTTCAAAGCATCCTTGTGCAGATTGGTCAGGTGTACGCGCATGCCGCAGCCAATATCACTGCCGACGATGGAGGGAGATACATAGCCGTCCTCCATTCCCCATACAGCAGTCGTACCGATGCAGGTTCCGACGCCTACATGTACATCTGGTGTGTATCCCATATAGCGGATACCTGGAATTTGTAAATTGTTATTAGCCATCTCGAACACCTTGTAATCTAGTGAGGAGAAAAGTTGCTGAGAAGCATATACGGTTAGATCACCTGCTGGAAGCTTCATCAGATGGCTGTATGGTCCTTCATGCAAGGACGAGTTGGTTGTATGTTGTATATTCATATAAATGGGTAGTTCCCTTCTTCATGTAAATTCATAAATACTTGCATAAAAAGATTTAAAAAACAAAAAAAACCGCAGACTTGTCGTCTACGGCTTCCTGCACCGAAAGTGTCATTACATTTTATGATCAACACATCATAAATACGTAAAATAACTTGTTCTTCCAATAGCATAAGAAAATAAAAAAGCCTGGCTAATCACGCCGTCAGACAGCGTGATATCGCCCATCATGTCGCCCGAACGGGGCCGATGAGACAAAAACTCAAATATGTGGTTGTATCGTGCTGCCTGTCTGTCGTTATCATATAAAGCTCGGTCATGTCTGTCGGCCCCCTTTTCTTAAAGTTAATTGCTATGTTAATGGAAACCTGTGGAAGCTGTCAACCCCTGAAAGGTAGAAGTGTGGGAGAATGTGACTTTACTCATGGTGAAGTGTGAGTAACATCATAGTTCAATTGGCCCAAAGCTGTTATTGTACTGAATATTCAAATATTCAGATATTGTTGATCGTTTATAGGACAATTCTGTGAGGGGGACGGAGCAGGCATGGAAGGAGATCTCCAGAAATTTAAGGCCGACTTTTTCAAAGCATTGGCTCACCCTCTGCGCATCCGCATTTTGGAGGTGCTGAGTGAAGGAGAACGGAATGTGAACGAGCTGCAGACTGCGCTCGGTTCCGAAGGTTCTGCCGTATCGCAGCAATTGGCCGTTTTACGGGCCAAAAATTTGGTGAACAGCTTCAAGGAAGGTACATCGGTTGTGTATTCACTACGTGATCCGCTTTTGACGGAGCTGCTTGCGGTGGCGCGGCGGATTTTTGACAATCATTTGGTCGAAGCTATCTCGTTGCTGGAAGGTATACGTAACGAGAAGTAATGCTATTACAGAAAAGAAGGGTTATAGGAATGAAGTGGATAGGAAGGTTCGAAGGCTATAACGCAGGGGCTTTGCGAAAGGATCTAATTTCCGGAAGTATTGTAGCGATTGTGGCGATTCCGCTCGGTATGGCGTTTGCCATTGCATCAGGAGTAAAGCCGGAATATGGGCTGTATACGACCATTGTTGCGGGAATTTTGGTTTCGCTGCTGGGAGGGTCCAAATTCCAGATCGGAGGACCTACAGGTGCATTTATTCCGATTTTGCTGGCTATTGTCATGCAATACGGTTATGAGAACCTACTCATAGCCGGTTTTATGGCGGGCATTATGCTCATTTTAATGGGTGTGCTAAGGCTGGGGGCACTGATTAAGTTTATTCCCAAGCCAGTAACAATTGGCTTTACGGCCGGAATTGCCGTGACAATATTCAGCGGTCAGATTGCTAACTTTCTCGGCTTGCGCGGGGTAGAGCGACATGAAACTTTTCTGCCTTCCATGGCAGAGCTCATCCATCGACTTCCTTCACTGAATGTATATAGTATCCTGACGGCTTGTATCTGTCTTGCCGCGCTTATTTTGGTGCCTAAAAAATGGCCCAAGATACCCGGCTCACTGGTTGGCCTACTCTTGTCAACGCTGGTGGCAGCTTTACTTTTTCCAGGGCAGGTGGCTACCATTGGATCTGCGTATGGCGCAATTCCAGCATCTTTACCTGAGCTACATATTCCTGTGATGACGTGGGATTTGATCGTGAAACTCTTGCCGCCAGCACTTGTTATTGCAATGCTGGGAGCTATTGAATCTCTGCTTTCAGCGGTGGTAGCTGACGGTATGACGGGAGCCAGGCATAACAGCAATCGTGAACTGGTTGGACAAGGGATTGCTAATTTGCTGACACCGCTGTTCGGAGGTATTCCTGCGACAGGTGCAATTGCCCGCACCGCCACAAATATCCGTAACGGTGCTGTTTCTCCTATGTCAGGCATCGTACATGGGTTCGTGGTGCTCCTCATTCTGGTGCTTTTTGCACCTTATGCATCTAATATTCCGTTGGCCAGTATGGCTCCGGTGCTGATGGTAGTAGCGTGGAATATGAGTGAGCGCAAGCATTTTGCGCACATTCTCAAAACGCGGACAGCGGATTCTATTGTGCTGGTTGTCACCTTTTTGCTGACGGTATTTACGACGCTGACAACGGCTGTGGAGGTGGGTTTAATTCTGGCGGTTGTATTGTTTGTTAAACGTATGAGCAATACACTTTCAGTAGACAAGGTACTTCCTGATCCTTCTGTAAAACATGAAAAAGTAGGCGCGCATATGGTCACAGATCAGCATGATTGTCCACAGGTGGCTATTTACAATGTGGAAGGCCCTCTATTTTTCGGTGCAGCTTCGGTATTGGAAAACTCAGGTGTGGGAGGTCAGACTGACCACCTACAAGGGATTTTGTTGTTGCGTATGGGAAAGGTCCCTTTTATGGATATGACGGGAGAAGGTAACTTTACCGCATTAATTCAGAAATACCGGAAGTCTGGCGGGACGGTGCTTGTTTCCGGACTCCAGCCTCAACCGCTGGCATTACTACAGAAAACCGGATGCTACGACATGATTGGACAAAAGCATTTTTTCGAACATACAGGAGAGGCCCTTACGGCTGCCCTTGCGCTGGTGAATCAGGATCATTGCTGTGGATGCAGGCAAATGGCTTTCCGAGAATGTACGAGTCTGTGCCGCAGATCGCAGCAAACCAAATCTTCCTTTCCAGACGGAGCCATTTCGGTTCCCTTACCAGTAAATAGCGGCAGATAACACTCTTTTAAATTTGTTGCTGAATGCCGAAAAATCTCTTCTAATCTCCGAAACCAAGTGCACAATGAAGACTTGCATTTGCTTCGAAAATGGAAGAGATTTTTCTCTTCTTAAAGAAAAAAAGGAATAAAATTCAAAAAAATGCTTGAATATCTGATTTTATGACACTATACTAGATTCAAAAGATACCATATGTTTCATTCTTTTGTTTTAAATTGTATTTTAATACTTGCTTATCAACCTCCTCGATCACTTCTAGTTTCTTACCCTACCTTTTTCTTCATTTTTTTCACTTACTATTTTCAAACTTGTCCACCTGTTCCTACCCGATGCTCGTTCTTTGCGGTCTGCACCAAGGGTTATTCACCTCAGAATGATGACCTATGGATTTCACCCCAGCGAAATCTATATTTTTTAAAGGAGGTGAGTACCAGAGGCTATTTTGTGAGCTTTTGACGTAGCTACTCGGAGGCTGTCCTTGAGAATTAAAAAACCAAGTAAAGGGAGATGGAAAGTATTGATTAAGTCGAAAAATATCAAAAAGACGCTGTCGGTCAGTTTTACCGCTCTTCTTGCTTTTTCTCTAATTTCTCCGGTATATGGAGATTCCAGCACAACCACCTCAGCAGGAGGATCAACCATTTCCGCCAAGGTTTCAGCCAAGCTGAACCAACAATTCAGTTCCAGTGAGTATGTCACCTATCTGGTTAAATTGAAGGATCAGGTGGATACGGAGTCAGTTGCCAAGCATGCTTTCCAAAAGGCCTCTGCAGAGCAAATTTCACCGGCTGCTGCTAAGCTTTCTGTACGTACAACGGTTGTGAACTCTCTCATGGATACAGCAGAAAAAACGCAACAATCCGTGGAAGAATACTTAAAGAAGGAAGTCAATAACGGAAACGTCAAAAAATACAAGAGTTACTTTATCGTGAACGCATTTGCGGTAACCAGCACCAAAGAGGTCATGGATAATCTCGCCACACTTCCTGAGATCGACAAAATTTTACCGGATGAAAAGCGGGAACTGCAAAAGGTAGAAATAGATAAGGATGCCCAGCCCGTAGTTGAGGAATCTACAGCTGACCAAGCGGTTGCAGATCAAGCCGCTGTAGATACGGCTGTGACGGAAGAGAATGCGCAAAAATCGGTGGAAGAATCCGTGTATAAGGATGCGGTAACGCCAAGCCGTGTCGAGTGGAATATTTCTAAAATCAAAGCACCACAGGTTTGGGCCAAAGGCATTGACGGCAAAGGCATTGTTGTCGCCAATCTGGATACAGGCGTTGAATATACTCACCCGGCACTGAAAAGAAAATGGCGTGGTCTGAACGCTTCCGGCCAGGTCGTTAATCCAGAACTGAGCTGGTATGATGCGGTTAATGGAGCATCGCTGCCAACTGATTCAAATGGACATGGTACACATACGATGGGGACGAGCGTTGGCTCGGACAGCAACGGTACGAATGAAATCGGTGTTGCTCCCGGCGCCAAATGGATTGCGGTTCGAGTATTCAATCCAGATACCACCGACTCCATCTTACTGGACGGTGGACAGTGGATTCTTGCTCCTGTAGATAAAAACGGTAAAAAGCACCCTGAGCTTGCACCGGATGTGGTGAATAACTCTTGGGGCGGTGGACCTGGCCTGGATGAATGGTATCGTCCAGTCACCAAGGCGTGGAGAGCGGCTCAGATTTTCCCTGAGTTCTCCGCCGGCAACACAACACTGTCCAATCCGGGCGGACCTGGGTCTGTAGCCAATCCGGCGAATCTACCGGAAGCTTATGCGACAGGAGCCACGGACGTAAACAACAAGCTGGCCAGCTTCTCGCTGCGCGGTCCTTCTCCTTATGGCGAAGTGAAGCCTGAAATTTCGGCTCCTGGTGTAAACATCCGTTCTTCTGTACCGGGCGGAGTGTATGAGGGGGGATGGAACGGTACTTCTATGGCAGGCCCGCATACTGCTGGATTAGCGGCATTACTGCTTCAGGCCAAGCCATCTTTGACTGTGGATCAACTGGAGGATGTTATTTCAAAAACAGCGACGCCGCTGACAGATAGCCAGTATCGGACTTCACCGAACAATGGTTACGGATATGGTCTGATCGACGCGCTTGCTGCGGTGAACTCCGTACTTAAGTGAGGATTTTGCAAAAATCCTATAAGCGACTTCCAATGAACAAGATATAGAGCGAAAGATAGGATTAAGAAAGACCCCCGAAAATCCCTTTGAGCGGCTCGTACAGAGATTGCATACACCTATTAACCGTGTAATGCACTATTACGTAGCCGCAAAAAGGGGTTTTCGTACATAAAAGAATATAAAAGTCATAGAATTTCAAGAAAAATGCAAAAAAATGACTTGTATATCTGTTTTGATAACTTTATACTATTCCATAATATATGATTATATATCAATTTTTAATATAAAATGTAATGATATAACATGTTTTTCTTCGAAGTTCTCCTGCTTTTTCTCCTTGGTTTCTACTGAATTTCATCGCTTCCTATTGGGATTGTAAACTCACCTATGAAGTACCACCACCTATGAACAGCCAAATATTTTTGTGCCTCTATATTCTATGAAGGAGGTGGTCGCCAACCACATCGTGTTGCGCAACCCGTGTGTTTGATGTGTAAAGTATGAGGTCTTACTCTGTACAGGTTATTCCAGAAACATTAAACCCAGTAAAAGGAGTGGAGAAGTAATTGATTAAACCTAAACGATTCAAGAAACCACTATCTATCGGACTATCTTTGCTAATGGCCTTTTCCTTTGTTCAACCCGCTTTGGCGAATAACACACCAGATGGCTCCAAGCTGGAGCTGAAATCCGCCTCGCACAAGGTCACGACCGCGAAGGTATCCCCGAAACTGACCAAACAGTTTGAGGAGAATAACTATGTTACCTATCTGGTCAAATTAAAAGAACAGGTAGACACCAACAAGGTTTCCAAAAATGCTCTTCAAAAGGCCTCACTTGAGAAAATAACACCTTCCGCCGCCAAAATGGCTGCACGCAGCCATGTGATCAGTTCTCTGCGTGAAACGGCTTCAAGAACCCAATATGGGCTTGAAAATTATTTGGATAAGCAATCAGAGAGCGGCGGAGTGAAGGAATATAAAAGCTTTTTTATTGTCAATGCATTGGCTGTAACAAGCACCAAGGAGGTGCTGGATCATATTTCGCAGCTGCCTGAGGTCGATAAAGTCTTGCCGAATGAAACGCGTTATCTGCAAAAGGTGACGGTTGACAAGCAAGCAGAGGGAGCAAATGCCAAAACGGCTGAAACAGCTAAAACAGTGACAGCAGCCGCGGCGAAGTCTACGACGGTAGAGAAGGCTGTAGAGCTGGAGAAGGACGATGGCAAAACATCGGCTAAGCCTGGCAATGCAGGTAAGAACGCTGTAGACCCATCTACGGTGGAATGGAACATATCCCATATTAACGCACCACAAGTGTGGGAAAAGGGAATTGACGGAACCGGAATCGTGGTTGCCAATCTGGATACAGGTGTAGATTATACACATCCGGCCCTTCATCGCAAATGGCGGGGGCTGGACGCGGCAGGCAATGTCGTGAATCCCGAGCTGAGCTGGTACGATCCGCATAGTCATGCGACGCTTCCGGTCGATCAGGAAGACGATTCCCATGGTACACATACGATGGGCACGATGGTCGGCTCTGAGGAAAATGGAACGAACCGAGTTGGCGTTGCACCTGGTGCGAAGTGGATTGCGGTTCGGATTTTTAATCCGGAAACGACGGATGCGATTATACTGGATGGCGGTCAATGGCTGCTTGCGCCAAAAGATGCCCAAGGGAATCTTCATCCCGAGCTTGCTCCAGATGTAGTGAACAACTCGTGGGGAGGCGGACCGGGTCTTGATGAATGGTTCCGGCCTGTGGTTCAGGCATGGCGGGATGCTCAAATCTTCCCCGAATTCTCCGCAGGTAATACCTCTCTTTCCAATCCGGGCGGACCTGCCTCGGTAGCCAATCCGGCAAACTATCCGGAATCCTTCGCTACTGGAGCCACGGATAGCAATGATAATCTGGCCAGCTTCTCCTTGTTAGGACCATCACCCTATGGTGAGGTGAAGCCCGAAGTTTCCGCGCCGGGTGTAAATATCCGGTCATCTGTGGCTGGTGGCGGCTATAAAGGCGGGTATAACGGTACTTCCATGGCGGGACCTCATGTTGCGGCCCTTGCAGCTCTGTTGCTGCAAGCGAATCATTCTCTTACCGTAGACCAGCTTGAGGAAATTTTGATGAACACAGCTACACCGCGCACGGACAGCACATATCCTACTTCGCCAAACAATGGCTACGGACATGGTGTCATTAATGCGCTGGATGCAGTCGGTTCGGTCATGCAAGGTCTGGGCTCCGTGTCTGGTAAAGTTGTAACGGGTGGCGACGATCTGGAAGCACCTGTTCTCGAGCATACACCGCCCGCAGCGGCATTCGAGGGTATTGATATACCTCTGACTGCTCATGTAACGGATGATGTCGGCGTGACGGCCGTTGAGGCATTTGCCAAAACAGCAGGTACGTCAAACTATGTATATATTCCGTTGGAACGGACCTCCGGCGACAGCAAAGATGGTACATATCAAGCGTCCATCCCGACTTTTTTGGTGGACAGCGCTGGTCTGGAATACTATATTCGTGTAAATGATTACGGTAATAACGGATTTGAAACTGAAGTATACAAGGTTAAAATCTCCAAAGGCGTAAAACCAGGCTACACACAAGACTTTGAAAAAGACATTGCCGGTATTAATATCGGTGGACAGGGCAGTGTTTGGAAATGGGGAACTCCGACAAGCGGCCCTAAAAGCGCACATTCGGGTACAAAGGTCATCGCGACTAATCTCGAAGGCCAATATCAGGCCAACTCCAACAGTTATTTTATGGCCCCTCCGATTGATCTGACCGAGAGCTCAAAAGGGGCGCTGGTCAGCTTCAAGCATTGGTACGATCTTGAAAACAATTCTGATTTCGGCAAAGTGTACGTAGCAACCACAAACAATCAGAATGCGTTTGAGCAGGTATTATCGTTTACTGGCACCAGCAATGGCTGGAAAACACAATATCTTGATTTGCGGGCATTCGCGGGTCAAAAAGTATACCTCCTGTTCAACTTTACTAGTGACAATACGGTTGTGAAAGATGGCTGGTATATTGACGATCTGTCGATTCAGGAGCCAGACACCGTTGCACCTGCTGCGCCGAGCAATTTGACTGCTGAAGCAGATACTGTGGGCAACGTCACACTGGCCTGGAATGCTTCCTCCGATGATGATGTGAAGCAGTACAAGGTGTATCGTTCTACCCAATCAGGCAAAAATTATACTTCCATCGGTACAACCTCAGCACTGACACTCACAGATACCATCACGGTCGGTGGAGCGACCTATCATTATGCAGTGGCGGCTGAGGATTATAGTGGCAATGAAGGAATCAAGTCGAATGAGGCTTCTCTGAGAGTAGACGTGCCGGATACGCTGTATAGCGATCATTTTGACGGCAGCTCGGATAATGGCTGGACTCATTCCGGTACCAAGGATGAGTGGGAACGTGGCATTCCGAAGGAAGTAGGACCAGAAAGCGCAGTGTCCAGACCAAATGTGTGGGCAACCGATCTTGATAGCAATTATGAGAACGGAGCTGAATTTTCGCTGGTTTCTCCAAAAATTAATTTGCAGGCTGTACGCAATGCAACACTGACCTTCAATCACTGGTTTGAAATTGAGGCCGGCTATGATTACGGTTATTTGGAAGTGTCCAAAAACAATGGCGACACGTGGAGCGAGCTGGGCAAGTTCTCTCACAATACGAATGGGAAAAAGTGGACTCCGGTTTACTACAATCTGGATAGCTACACCGGCAATGAGATCCAAATTCGCTTCCGTTTGAAATCGGATAACAGTGTGAACAAGAACGGCTGGTACATTGACGATTTCCGTGTGTTGGGTATTCCAGCTGCGACAGTGACCAAGGACATCGTACCTGAGTCGAATATCAAGCTGGAAAAAGCGGAAGAACAGTTCCCGCTGTACAAAATTACAAGCACTGAAAAGAGTGAATTCCAGGAGAAAGTGAAGCCGGCAGAAACAACGGTGGATAGTGGACGTGTCGGGCTCGACAGTCTTCCAGCCAGCGCTACGGTTACGGTATTGGAAACCGGACGTTCGGTGAAAACGGATCCGACCACGGGCAAATACAGCTTCACCCATGTAGCAGGCGACTATACGCTGAAGGCTGAAGCCTATGGTTATGTGCCTCAAACGAAAGCAGTCACGATTGAGAATAACAAAGTTATTAGAGCAAACTTTAGCCTTCAGGCTATACCTCACGGTACGATTCACGGGGTCATTACCGACAAGCAATCCGGTGAACCGATCCAAAAAGCGAAAGTGTTGGTGCTGGAGGATGCACGTATTGCTCCGGTAGAGACGAATGAGGCTGGAGAATTTACGCTGGACGTGCTGGAAGGAACATACACATTGTCCATTTCAGCTGAGAATTATTATAGCGACAGTGTATCCGTTATTGCTCCTCCGAATGGTAGCGTGGAAGCGAATGTCACGTTGAAACCTTTCATCGGGTTCCAGGGAGGCATCGCCTACGATGACGGGACAGGAGAAAATGCCAGAGCCTTTAACGCGGCAGGCAATTCATGGGCAGTCAGAATGACGCCTGAGTCGGAAGTGGCTCAAGTGACAGGAGCATCGCTTTTGTTCTGGAACTCTGCCTTCCCGAATCCGGGAGGAACGGCATTCCAATATTCTGTCTATGACGCCTCCGGTGCGGCAGGAGCGCCTGGACGATTATTGGCTGGTCCATTCGACGGGACTGCCGTGCGGGACGAGTCACAATGGACGACGGTGCAGCTTCCAGAGCCGGTGACGGTTCAAGGTGACTTCTACATCGTATATACACAGTCTGCTGTAGGCACACAGTCGCCGGGTCTTGCTACAGATGAGAGTGGCCCGAATGCACTTCGCAGCTGGCAAGGTGTAAGCGGCGCATGGAGCCAATCACCTGAGGAGGAAGGGAATTACATGATCCGGGCTATCGTCAGATATCCGGTGAATGCTCCAACGATTACGACTCCTACGAAGGCTACGTATACGCAGGAAGAGTCGATTACCGTAACAGGAACTTCCCCGGCAGAAGGAGCCGATATTCAGCTCTTTAACGGTAAGGAGCTGGCTGGCACAACGAAAGTGAAGGATCGCCACTTCAGTTTGTCGGTTGATCTTCAACCAGGAGCTAATCCGCTAAGTGTTCAAGCAGCGGTATACGGCAAATTAACGGATCGTTCCGAAACGGTGGTTGTGACACTCGATCAGACTAAACCGGGTCTGATCCTGACTTCACCTGATGAAGGGGCCCGTACAAACGCGGGTGTAGTCAGTGTAGTCGGTACCGTGTATGACGAGTTCCTCACCGAATTGACGATTAATGGTGAGCCCGCTGAATTTGGAAGTGACGGCAGCTTTAACAAGCGGTTGCTTATCAACGAAGGTGAAAATCAAATTACGGTGACGGCCAAGGATCTTGCCGAAAACGAAACAAGTGTTACGCGCTCGGTGTATGTCGATACAGCTCTGCCGAAGCTTGAAAACATTAGCCCTGCTGAGGATGTGCGTATTACTCCAGGGCAGCCGGTACGAGTATCCTTTGACAGTGCATCCGGTTTGGAGGCGTCCTTCCATGTGGAGCTGCCTTTCAACCTGTCCACTTTGGGCCGCAACGATATTCCATTAAATGAAACTTCGTCAGGCCACTATGAAGGAACTTATTTCACTTCATCTTCTCTGAATCTGGAAGGCGGAGTCATCGTGATCCGGGTAAGGGATGCAGCGGGAAATGAAGTGGAGACGGAGGCACCGGGAAGATTGTATGTAACCAATGGTGGAGGACAGAACCCTGATCCGAATCCATCCAATGAGAAGCCGGTAGCCATTATTCAGGCTAATGAATCAGCTAAGAAGAACAAAAATGTACAATTTAACGCCAAAGCTTCCCGTGATGTAGACGGTGAGATCGTTAGTTACAGCTGGAATTTTGGCGATGGCGATACGGCGGTCGGTTCCAAGGTGAAGCATAAATTCACCACAGCTGGAACGTATACCGTAGAGCTAACGGTAACGGATAATGACGGCGCAAGTGGTAAGACTGTGCATACGATCACGATCCGTTAACAGCCAGTAGGAAAGGAAATGCTTCTTTTAGAATAACAATGAAGGCCCACAGCAAGCCACGGTTTATAGAGGCTGCTGTGGGCCATTTTTAAATTGTCGAACCGTTCAAGAAGCGGTACAATGAGTAGAACTCTATAAAGTGAATCGTTTCACAATAGAGGATTTTGCAAAAATCCAATAAGCGATTTTCAATAAACGATATATAGATCGAAATGGTCTAGTTCGTCTATATATTGCACTTTGGAGCGACTGGAATCGAATTTTGCAAAATCCTGAATAATATTTTTTAGCAGGAGAGGATCCTATTGATTCATTTGCAAAAAGAAAGCGGACGTATCCGTCTTGTGCTGGATGCCTATTTTATGGGGGAAGATATCATTGTACTCATTTCAGGCGGTGATCAGCCTCATTTGGGAACGATTACAGCAGGGGCCAGACTCGAGCCGATTCAAACTGTGCAATTGCAAAATCACAAGGAGTTTTATATTACCGAAGAAATTGCAGTTCGCTTGCGAAAAGAGTTTGCAGGCAATTTTGCCATTTGCTGCGGGGCACATTTAGATCATGCAACCAAGGATGAAATCCGAGTGCTGACAGATATGGCTATACAACTGGGAAAAGAGCTCATTGGAGAACTCAAGCAAGCACGCTAGTAGCGACCTTTTTAAGTGAACTCCCGAAAGAGCAGATTGCGATATGGGTACTTACTAAAGGGATACTTAAATAGCAATGCAAAGCCATCATCCTCAATTTGTACGGATTTCAGCGCAGAGGATGGAATCAAACTACGGATCATGACATGAACTGCACGCTGGTCTTGTCTGTTGATCGCTTTGGCAAAGGCAGAAGCAAAACATGGATTGCGTGCCAATTCGCGATACAGCGGAAAAACGGCTTTTGCAATGGCGCGATGAACTCTCGGCTCAAACGTAAACTGCACAGTCCCCGGTGGAATCGTCGTTCCATTCGTATAATAGAGCATCGGTGGCTGAGCTAAAAAGGAAATAAAGTAGCCGATGCCATTCGTGCCTAAGCCTTGTTTGGCGGCAAATGGTGCTACTGAGCAGAGAAGGGATTTCATCCGATCCAAATTGCCTTGAACGACAGCTCGTGACCATTGAACTGCAAACGCACGGCGAGTTGCAATAGCTTTGTAAAATGGCAGCATGGCAGTGGAAATTATCCTAAGTGTGTTTGCATTTAAACGTTTGTGAGGCGAGCCCTTTCTGCGGGATGTTGCACGATATAGCATAGCTCCGACCTCCTTGGCAGGATGCTCTCATGGAGCGCAATTGATCTGTAACAGGT
The DNA here is from genome assembly GCF_900116035.1 of Paenibacillus sp. cl130. NCBI lineage: Bacteria > Bacillati > Bacillota > Bacilli > Caryophanales > Paenibacillaceae > Paenibacillus > Paenibacillus sp. cl130. The sequence continues at coordinate 206,896 of NZ_FOYG01000007.1, read as the reverse complement.
ACAATACTGTATGCCCGGTTACCTCAAAAAGTGCTAATATCGCTAGGTTTCTTCTTTTTAACGTTCTAATTTAAAAATTCGAAATAAGTACTGTCCTGATTTGTAAGATTGTGGTACCCTAGAACTTATATAATTGCTATTTTTCGTATTGGAGTTGAATTTAACAGATGAGTGATTTGTACAAGGAGCCTCGATCTTCCGATCCTTTTCAGGAGACGAACGATTATAACGCCCCATTTAACCCGCCCCCAGTAGTTCCACCTACAAATAGTAAAGCTGTTGCCTCGATGGTGCTCGGGATTTTATCTGTTGTCATTCCCTATATTGGGTTGATTATCGGAATTGTGGGTATTATTTTGTCCAGTCTTTCCCTGAAGGAAATTAACCGTCATGGCGAGCAAGGCAGAGGTATGGCCATTGCTGGATTGGTATGTAGTATTATCGGTACACTGATTTATACACTGATCATCATTTTTATAGTTATTGTTTTTATTGTAGCGGCCTCCAGTGGCGATCCGGATATTTTTTCAGACATTTAATCAATTGAAGAATGCTTGAGTCAGACAAACCATTCACGATTTGACGATTGGATGCTATGATAAAAGGAGTCCAATGAAGGAGAGTGAAGCCGTATGGCACGTACTCAAACACAAAAAGCGCTGAGCAAGGCAAAACGCGCTGGAATCTATTGCGCGGCACAAAGCCGCAAAACGAATGACCATTATGGCGAGATTTCACAGCACATACGAGTGAAGCCGACCAAGCAAGAACAATTACAAAAGGTCAAGCACAAGAAGCGAATCGTTCAGAGCGACGCTTCTTTTTTTTGTCTTTAGAGAGAACAGCAGTGTCCTTGTCGGCTTGGATTTATAAAGTAGCAGAGAAATGATTGTATACAAGCGAATAGCGTTTTTCTGTACCGAAAAAGGACTTGATAATAATTATCATTATTGTTAGAATATCATAAGAAAGAAGGAACCCGGGCATGGGCTCCTTCATTATAAAACTAGGCTTGAAATCAAAGATTTACTTGGCTTCGAAGGTTTTGCAGTCTGTTTCTTCAGACTTGTGAGTGTCTTCAGGTCTGTTGCTTACGATGTAAATGGAGCTAGCGCTGCATTTATTCTCTTGGGCCCAGTGCGTACATGAATTGACTTCACACAGAACGTCTTTTGCCATGTGGTACACCTCCTTATATGGATGTGGTGGGCTGAGCAAATAAAATCACGGTCAGTCAAGGTAGGACTTGTCCAACTGTGTTTACCCTCTTGTTAGGAAGAGGGACTTTGCTATGCCTACTTGTACAATATCAAATGAATTTTAAAATTGCAATGTTTGCTTCATTTTGCAATTCAGAGCGGACACAAGTGTCCCTTTTAATTAAAAAACAAAAGCTGTCCTCCAAGCAGAACGAAATGTTTTTCTGCTGGAGAACAGCTTTGTTTGTTTTTCTGACATAATGACGGTATTAAAGGCTTAGCGCACGTTGGGAATATTTACGATGGGATCAATGTCAGCATCATAGTCTACACCCTCGAACTCAAAGCCGAACAGTTGGAAAAATTCGTGACGATATCCTTCAAGATCTGACAATTCGTAGATATTGTTGGTCGTCAGCGCCTCCCATATCTTCTCAACCTCTGCCTGTACGTCTTCGCGCAGTTCCCAATCATCAATACGAATACGTCCTTCTTCATCTACAGGAGTTTCTGGTGCGTACAGACGCTCAGCAAACAGGCGGTAGCTCTGTTCTACGCACCCTTCATGCAGCCCTTTTTCCTTCATTATCTTATATAAAGCAGAAATATACAGAGGAACGACAGGGATAGCGGAGCTAGATTGGGTAACGAGTCCTTTGGTGACTGCGACGAAGGCGCGTCCGCCTGTAACTTTCAGCTGATCGTTCAGCTGATGTGCTGTCTCCTCCAAATGATCCTTTGCACTTCCGATACTGCCTTCTCTGTAGATGGCTTGCGTAATATCTGAACCAATATACGAAAAGGAAAAGGTTGTTGCAGTATCAGCCAATACACCGCCTTCACGCAAGGCGTTAATCCACAATTTCCAGTCCTCACCACCCATAACCTCTACAGTTGCTTGTACTTCTTCTTCTGTTGCGGGTTCAAGCGTCACGCTGCTGACTTCCCCGGTGTGGAAGTTAACGGTCTTGTTTGTGTAAGGCTTACCAATAGGTTTGAGCACGGAATTAAACGTTTCGCCTGTGCGGGGATTTGTACGACGACCTGAAGCGACACTGTAAATCACCAGATCGACTTGTCCCAGTTCTTCGCGAATGGCTTCCACCGTTTTGGATTTGACCTCATCCGAGAAGGCATCGCCTGTTACGCTTAAGGATTTAAGCCCAGCTTCCTGAGCAGCTTTTTCAAATGCAGCAGAATTGTACCAGCCTGCCGATGCTGTACGTGTGGCGGTAGCATTACTAGGGCGATATACACCAATTGTATTGGCACGCGCACCGAAGGCGGCAGTAATGCGAGAAGCCAACCCATATCCGGCAGATGCCCCGATCACAAGTACATTACGGGGTCCTTGGATAGCAGGACGGGCCTGTACATAGTCAATTTGCTCCTGAACATGTTGGGCACAGCCCACCGGATGAGCAGTGGTGCAGATAAAGCCACGTGTTCTTGGTTTGATAATCATGTTATTGTAATTCCTCTCTTCTTGTAGCGATCTTCACCCTTACTATTTTAACTTTTAACTATTTTTTTTCAAACGTGGATTTTAGTAAGTATCCTTTTTACCCAAAAGTGTATCCTTGCACGGGGTGGCAAGTGCCTAAGTGCCTGCATATGATGCTGTAACGATAAATATGAGAAGGGAGAGAGCTGCTTGAAGAATAAGAGCCGCAAAACCATAAGAAACAAAAAGCCGCTCTATAGTGTAATTGACCCGGATATGAATGAATTAAGTATGATACATCGCGTGAAGCCACAGCCTGCGGAGAGGGAGACAGAAGCAAGACTTCATCAAGTTGCTTCTCCGCCTCCCCCAACCAAAGAGGAGCCGGAGCTACAGACTGTTGTCGAACCTGAAGTCGAGGCTTCGCATGAGACGGAGGTTGAATTTGCGGATGCAGAGGAGACTCAAGTGTCGATGGAGGAACCCCAAGAGCTAGAAGCAGAGCCGGAGCCAGAGCCAGAACCTGATCCAATTGATGTGGAGGAAATTTTGAGCAATAAGAAGGCTCCGCATATAAACAACGCTTTCATTTATACAGACGATTTGAGCGATCTCGCTGTAACGGGTGAGAAGATCGCTCCCGCTTCCATAGATTCCAGCAAGCTGAAGCAAGAGAGTATCCACACGGAATCTCTGGCGGATTATGCCGTTCAAACGATTAAGATAGCCGACGGTGCTGTGACTTCTTCGAAGATTGCCCCGGACTCCATTACGGTGGAACATCTGTCGGACGCATCGGTGGCAGGCAGTAAATTGCAGGATCGCTCCATCAGTGGTGAAAAACTTCGAGATGGTAGCATCACTCCAGAAAAGCTGGCTGATAAGATTATCAGCGGCGATCATATTGCGAATGGCTCCATTGAGAGCCGTCACTTCAAGCAATGGATCGTGTCTTCAGATATGCTTCAAGATCAGGCGGTTACATCTGATAAAATTCGCAGTGGTACGATTCAATCGAACAATTTGGCTAATGAAGCTGTCGATAGCTCCAAGCTGGGCGATCAATCTGTGACCACTTCCAAACTGCGGGATGGGGCTGTGGATGCGGCTAAAATCCAAGCTGGCAGCATTGAGAGTGCACACCTGACCGAGCATGCCGTTCATGCAAGGCATCTGGCCCCCGGTTCGATTAATCGCAAGCAGCTATCCAATGGAATTGTGGGCAAGGAACAATTGGAGGAAGGTGTTGTCAGCGGGCGTCATCTGGAGTCGGAGGCAGTTACCAGTTCGCATATTCAGGCTGGAGCGATTGAAAGAAAGCATCTGAGTCCTGGCTCCATTGGGGAAGAGCAGCTTGGAACGGGCCAAGTAACAGCCCGTCACCTGGCGGATCGGAGTATTCAGTCCAATAAACTGGCAGATCAGTCTGTAGGCTCATTGCAAATTGTCGATCAATCCGTCACTTCATCCAAGATATCGGATCAGAGCATATTACCACACAAAATTGCCGACGAGGCGGTACTTACCAGACATATTGCTACAGCAGCCATACAAGGTCCCCAAATTTCTCCGGAGGCAGTCTCTTCCGTACACCTCCAGTCCGAAATCATTCGAAAGAATCATATTGCATCGGAGGCGGTTACGGAGCAACATTTGCATTCCGGGGCTGTGACGAGCGAGAAATTAGGGAAGGGAGCAGTTCTGGAACACCATGTGGCGAATCAGGCTGTCAAGGAAAATCACATTGCTTCGAGCGCGATTAAGTCTGACAAAATCGCTGACGAAGCAGTGACAGAACCTAAAATTGGCAAAGGGGCGGTAACCGGAAATAAGATTGCCTCTCAAGCCATTACACACGTACACATTGCAACGGGGGGAATTCGTGAAAACCACCTTGCCGACAACAGTGTGGGTGGAAAGGCATTGCAGGCTCAATCCGTCGATTCGGCCCATCTGGCCCAGAGTTCTGTTTTGAGCAAACATCTTGGGGAAGACAGTGTTGGAACCTCGGCTTTGCAAGAACAGTCCGTTACCGCGGACATACTAGGTGAAGGCGCTGTTCAAACCGCGCATTTGGCCAGCGGAGCGGTGTACTCCCATCATTTGCAGGATCATGCTGTTACTTCGCTGAAACTATCGCCGGAAAGTGTGGCCACGGATAAAATCAATGATTTGGCGATTACGGCTCCTAAGTTAGCTGAGGGTAGTGTCACTTCCTCTAAGTTGTCTGCTCGCTCCGTGCAGCCGTGGCATATTACGGATAAAGCAGTGCAGAGTAACCATCTGGCTGTTGAAGCGGTGGAGGCGAATCATCTCGCTCCGGAATCCGTCACCTCTAATCATTTGCAATCTGCATCGGTCCAAACCAAACACCTCGCCCCCGATAGTGTATCCGGTCATGCGCTTCAGTCGGAAAGTGTCACCTCTGAGAAGCTAGCAGCCCGTGCTGTGCAGGCTCCCAATCTGGCGGAAAATAGCGTGGGTCCCGGACATTTGGCTGCGCAAGCCGTACACACTCGGCATTTGGCAGCAGGAGCAGTACAGGAGACGGAATTAGCCCAGAATGCTGTGAAGTCTGCACATCTTGCGCCCGAATCCATCCAATCGGAGCACTTGCAAAGCGGGGTCATTCAGGGAGAGCATATCGCATTGCAGGCTATAGCGACTCCGGCCTTACAGGATGAATCGGTCACCTCTGCCAAACTGTCGGAGGGAAGCGTAACTCCCACGAAACTGTCTGCCCATGCCGTGCAGTCCGGACATATTATGGACGAAGCTGTACAAAGCAACCATTTGGCTGTGGCGGCCGTGGATTCGGCACATCTGGCTGCAGGAGCGGTCACCTCGGTGCATCTACAGGCTTCCTCGGTGCTCACGAGACATTTGGCCCCGGATAGTGTGTCAGGTCGTGCGCTTCAAGCGGAAAGCGTCACCTCGGAAAAGCTGGCAGCGCGCTCGGTACAAGGAATGAACCTCGCGGAAGGCAGCATCGGCCCTTCACATCTTTCTGCGCAAACGGTGCACACTCGGCATCTGGCAGCTGGAGCAGTACAGGATAGAGCACTGGCAGAGGGTGCAGTGAAGTCCGTGCACATCGCACCGGAATCCATCCAGCCACATCATCTGCAAATTGGAACCATTCAGGGAGAGCACATCGCATCACAGTCCATATCGACCGATGCTTTGCAGGATGAGTCCGTTACGTCCGACAAACTGGCGGATAAGGGCGTGACTGCCGCCAAGCTGTCTGCCCACTCGGTCCAGCCGTGGCACATTACAGACGAAGCGGTGCAAGCCAAACATTTGGCAGAAGAAGCCGTTCAGTCCAATCATCTGGCCCAGGAATCGGTCACCTCTACCCATTTGCAGGCTTCAGCGGTGCTTGCGAGCCATCTGGCCCCGGATAGCGTATCCAGTAGTGCGCTTCAAGCAGAAAGCATCACCTCAGAAAAGCTGGCGGCACACTCGGTGCAAGCGACGCATCTCGCGGAAGGCAGCGTTGGCCCTCCACATCTGTCCACGCAAGCGATACACACCCGGCACTTGGCAACGGGTGCAGTACAGGACAGAGCGCTGGCAGAAGGGGCAGTGAAATCCGTGCATATCGCACCGGAGTCCATCCAGTCGCATCATCTGCAAACGGGAACCATTCAGGATGTGCATATCTCCTCACAGGCGATATCGACTGATGCTTTGCAGAATGAGTCCGTTACGTCCGACAAATTGGCGGATGAAGGCGTGACTGCCGCCAAACTGTCTGCCCACTCAGTCCAGTCGTGGCACATCACAGACGAAGCGGTGCAAGCCAATCATTTGGCAGAAGAGGCTGTCCAGTCCAACCATTTGGCCCTGGAATCCGTCAGCTCTGCCCATTTGCAGGCTTCGGCGGTGCTTGCGAGCCATCTGGCCTCGGATAGCGTATCCAGTAGTGCGCTTCAAACAGAAAGCGTCACCTCGGAAAAGCTGGCGGCACACTCGGTGCGAGCGTTAAATCTCGCGGAAGGAAGCGTCGGCCCTTCACATCTGTCCACGCAGGCGATACACCCCCGGCATTTGGCACCCGGCGCAGTACAGGACAGAGCGCTGGCAGAAGGGGCAGTAAAGTCTGTGCATATCGCACCGGAGTCCATCCAGTCGCATCATCTGCAAACGGGGACCATTCAGGGTGTGCATATCGCCTCACAGGCGATATCGACCGATGCTTTGCAGGATGAGTCCGTTACGTCCGACAAATTGGCGGATGAGGGCGTGACTGCCGCCAAGCTGTCTGCCCACTCGGTCCAGCCGTGGCACATTACAGACGAAGCGGTGCAAGCCAATCATTTGGCAGAAGAGGCCGTCCAGTCGAACCATTTGGCCTCGGAATCCGTCACCTCTGATCATTTACAGGCTTCCTCGGTGTTTGCGAGACATCTGGCCGTTGACAGTGTGTCAGGTCGTGCGCTTCAAGCAGAAAGCATCACCTCGGAAAAGCTGGCGGCACGCTCGGTGCAAGCGACGAATCTCGCGGAAGGAAGCGTCGGTCCTTCACAGTTGTCTGAGCATGCCGTACACCCCCGGCATTTGGCACCTGGCGCAGTACAGGACAGAGCGCTAGCAGAAGGGGTAGTAAAGTCCGTGCATATCGCACCGGAGTCCATCCAGTCGCATCATCTGCAAATGGGAACCATTCAGGGTGTGCATATCGCCTCACAGGCGATATCGACCGATGCTTTGCAGAATGAATCTGTTACGTCCGACAAATTGGCGGATGAGAGCGTGACTGCCGCCAAGCTGTCTGCCCACTCGGTCCAGCCGTGGCACATTACAGACGAAGCGGTGCAAGCCAATCATTTGGCAGAAGAGGCCATCCAGTCGAACCATTTGGCTCCGGAATCCGTCACCTCTGATCATTTACAGGCTTCCTCGGTGTTTGCGAGACATCTGGCCGTTGACAGTGTGTCAGGTCGTGCGCTTCAAGCAGAAAGCATCACCTCGGAAAAGCTGGCGGCACGCTCGGTGCAAGCGACGAATCTCGCGGAAGGAAGCGTCGGTCCTTCACAGTTGTCTGAGCATGCCGTATACCCCCGACATTTGGCACCTGGCGCAGTACAGGACAGAGCGCTGGCAGAGGGGGCAGTGAAGTCCGTGCATATCGCACCGGAGTCCATTCAGCCGCACCATCTACACCTTGGAACCATTCAGGGTGTGCATATCGCATCCCAAGCAATATCAACTGATGCTTTGCAGGATGAGTCGGTTACGTCCGGCAAACTGGCGGATGATGGCGTGACTGCTGCCAAAATATCTCCTCATTCGGTCCAGCCGTGGCATATTACGGACGAAGCGGTGCAAGCCAATCATTTGGCAGAAGAGGCCGTCCAGTCGAGCCATCTGGCTCCGGAATCCGTCACCTCTGCTCATTTGCAGGCTTCGGCAGTGATGACCCGGCATATTGCGCCCGGGAGTGTATCGGTTCACGCGCTCCAGGCAGGCAGCGTGAACGCTGAGAAGCTTGCGCTTCGGGCGGTGCGTGCTTCGAATCTGGCAGAAGCCAGCGTAAACTCCGTCCATTTGACGGAGCATGCCGTACACGCTCAGCATTTGGCCGATGGGGCGATCCAAGGGTCCGCACTGGCAGAAGGCGTGGTGCAGTCCAGGCATATCGCGCTGGATTCAGTCCAGTCGGAGCATCTGCAGGCAGGGGCTATTCAGCCACAGCATGTAGGCTGGCAGGCAGTGGCTGAGGATGCTATACAGGAAGGAGCGGTGACGTCCAGCAAGCTGGCAGATGGAACGGTACAGTCCCGCCATGTGGCTGAGGAGGCTATTGCAAGCCACCACATTGGAGAGGAAGTTATTGATTCGCATCACCTAAAGCCGGGCTCGGTGACACTGGCTCAGCTGTCCACAGATATACATCTCTCGGGACTTTTGCCAGAGGAAGGCGTCAGTGGCGACAGACTTCAGGCAAACAGTGTATCTCGCAGCCATCTGAAAGCTCAGGCCGTCGACAGCGAGGTGCTGAGCCCAGAAGCCGTGGGACCAGAGCATCTGCAAGCGGCTGCGGTACAAAGCCATCATGTGGCAGAGCAGAGCATTGAAGGTCATCATCTGGTGGAAGGCTCGGTAGGCTCACGTGAGCTGGAGCTGAACGCAGTGAAGCCGGAGCATTTGAGCATCACCCCGGTCCGTACTTGTGCGAATCAGCCAGCATTGCAGCAGTTTGGCAGAGCGCCGTTTCTTTTGAAAGGCAGTGAAGGAGAGACGGAAGTGACCATTGTATTCGGGGAGCCTTTTGTAAACCCGGACTACACGTTGGTAGCGATGACGAACCACCCTCTCTTTCATGCGACGCTGAAATCTCAGACGCCGAATGGAGCAGTGATCGTCGTAACCAAGTGGAACGAAACCGCGCATAACTACGGTATTATTTCCTGGATCGCCATTGGTTAGTGAAGATGGTTATTGTAAAACTCATAGCGTGCAGACTCATGTATTTTCTAAATACAGGGCTGCACGCTTTTTCATATACTTTTCACACATTTGCTCCACAATTATCCCGAATTCTCCTGATAAGCTAAAGATACTTTAAAGGAGAGGTGATTCAATCATGAAAAAATGGACTAAAAATGCAGCAGCCGTATTAACCGTAGTAAGTGTATTGGGAGGAGCAAGCAGCGCATTCGCCGCTACAGCAACAACGACTCCAGCGAGCACTGCATCAGCAATCAAAGCTCCTGCGGTTACGACTCCGGCTACCAAAACACCGGCAAAATCACCTGTGACGAAAACACCTGAGGTGAAAGCACCCGTTAAAAAAGCTACAACAGCTCATAAAACAACAACCAAAGCGAAGAAAGCCCCTGCCAAAAAATCCGTTGCGAAAAAAGTGGCAAGCCACAAAACAAAAGCAGTGAAAGTGCAGCATCGTACAGTTAAACATCATGCAAAAAAACATAATGTTGTTAAACACAAAGCAACAACTCATAAAACTCGTGCACATCATGTCGTAGCTAAAAAAGTGACCCACAAAGCTCCAGTTAAAAAAGCAGTTCCAGCCAAAGCAGCTCCAAAAACAGTCAAAACAGCTCCAAAAACAGTAACAACCAAGAAATAAGACTGATATGTAGTTAGCATTCAGCTCGCCTGGCATATACAGCAGCGATTCATGATAAGAAAGACGGGACCGGGAACGGTATACCCGTCTTTTGTCTATTCTGCTGGGCTTCTGTTAAGCTTAAAGAGAGGATGGAAGCATCCAGAACAACGGCAAGGGGTTAAGGTCATGACAAAAATAGTAGTAGTGGATGACGATGTGTTCATTCTGCAATTAATATCTGAATATTTGAAAAAAGAATCCTACGAGGTCACTTCCTTTTCCAGTGGTAAAACACTGGTAGAGCATATCCGTACGAACCGTCCGGATTGTCTCGTTCTTGATATTATGATGCCTGGCATTGATGGGCTTTCTCTACTGACTCAGCTTCGTGAGTTTACGGAAATGCCGATCATTATGATCTCTGCCCGTGGAGAAGAAAACGACCGTATTCACGGGCTGGAGCTGGGATGCAGTGATTTTTTGACTAAGCCCTTTAATCCAAGGGAGTTGGTAGGAAGGGTCAAAGCGATGCTGAGACTGAGCAAGGCCGGAATGTCTGCATCAGACGATAGGCAAGCGGCAGAAAGCGCAGATATATGCCATGCGGGCAATCTGTGTATTTTTGCTGACTTTCGTAAAGTGACAGTGGACGGACAAGAGCTAAATTTGACCTCACGTGAATTCGACCTGCTGCTGTTTCTTGCGAATCATCTGGAAAGACCTTTCGGCAGGGAACATCTGATTCAGCAGGTGTGGAGCTATGATTTTATAGGTGATGTGAGAGTCGTGGATGATTTGGTCAAGCGGATTCGTAAAAAGTTAGCTGAATATCACTCTACGCTCGTCATTAACACCGTATGGGGCTTCGGATATAAAGCAACAGTTCAGGAGTTGTAACCATGCGTACGATGAGAGCTAAAATACTGCTTTCCCTGACCATCGCCATGCTTATTACCGTCTGTATTACGGTGGTCTTATTCATCAGGCTTATCGACGACATTCTGGTGAATCAGGCCAAATCCAAGCTTCATGAGCAGGCACGCAAAGCCGTCCATATTATGAGCGACGGAGGCTTTGATCGACTGGATAATGCTGAATTTAACTATGTTATCAAGGGCGTGCTTTTATCTGCTGATTACTTTATTTTAAGCACGGATAACCGCATCATCGACTCAAGCGTCTCTGGAATGGAAGGCAAAAAGATAGAGCGTTTGCTTTTGATCCGCCAAGGATTTTTTGCATCGGTTCATCCGTCTGCCCAGGATCTGACCGCTACACATGAAGGGGTGGCTGTGCTTCAAGGTAAAAAGGTACTGTTTACGAATGAAGAATTGCCCGGACAACCTTTTCGTATTTTTGTATACTCACCCTTATCTTCTTTGCGAGCACTGTATGTACCGTTAATGAGAACCACATTACTGTCTATCATCGCGGGTTTTTTGGTGATTCTCGTCATTGGTCTGATGGTTGTCTCACGTCTGGTGCGTCCGCTCAAACGATTGAAGGAGGCGGTAGGCAACTACGAACCGAATCAGCCGCAGGATAGTGATTTTCCGCAGGCGGATAAAAGTGAGATTGGCGAGCTGATCAGCACCTTTCATTCCATGTCCGCCCGTATTCAGCACCATCACCAGGGTCAAATTGAATTCCTGCAAAATGTATCTCACGAGCTAAGGACACCGTTAATGTCCATTCAAGGCTATGTATATGCCATTCAGGATCAAGTGGTATCCCAGGACGAGGGGCTAAGTATCATCAAAGTGCAGTCCCAGCGGTTAATTGATATGGTGGAAAAGCTGCTGCAGCTATCGAGGTTGGAGGCGCTGAATGAAGAATGGCCTGTCTCTCTGGTTGATCTTAGAAGCATGGCGGAGGATGCTGTTCATCTATTGATGCCGGTGGCTGCTGAACGTTCTATCTCGCTTCGAGTGGAGGGAGAGGGCCTGCATGTGGCCGTTCCGGCCGAGCAATTGTTCCGTATGATATTGAATTTGTTGCAAAATGCAGTTCGGCACACCTCTACGGAGGTTGTCATTCATTTGGAGACAGGGACAACACCGGAGGTTGTATGGGTTATGCATGTGGATGATGATGGGGAAGGGCTGACTGAACAAGAGGCAGCCGAGGTATTTGGAAGATTCTATGCGGGCTCGAATGGTGCCACAGGTCTTGGATTGGCTATTTGTCGTCAAATTGCTACCCGATTGAACGGAGAACTACTCTGCACACGTTCGCCATGGGGTGGAGCACGCTTCAGCTATATCCAGCGCATGTTATAAATGAGTACAGAAATGGTTAAAAATGATCGTTTTTTCGGACAAACATTCCATTTATATAACATGGTGTGAAAGGTTTTTGATGATATTTTAGATATAGCTTGACTGGTAGGTACTAAACTGAGTAAAATTAATCGTATATACCTTGACTCATGGACGTCGTTTTTTTAGATAGTGGTCAATAATAGTGATGAATAATAAATGAAAGAGTGATGAGATGAACCGCCTTTTGGAAGTGAAGGACTTAACGATATCTTTCAAGACCCGTCAGGGACTAGTGCAGGCCATTCGTGGCGTAAACTTTCATGTCAATAAAGGAGAGACGCTGGCGATTGTGGGCGAATCCGGCTCAGGCAAAAGCGTAACCTCACAAGCTGTTATGAAGTTGATTCCGACCCCTCCAGGGATTTATCAAAAGGGTCAAATTATGTTTGACGGACAAGAGCTGATTAATAAAACAGAGAAGCAGATGCAAAAAATTCGTGGTAAGGAAATTGGCCTGATTTCTCAGGACCCAATGACTTCGCTTAACCCGACGATGAAAGTGGGCAAGCAGATCACGGAAGTGCTTTTCAAGCATGAAAAAATATCCAAGGATGCTGCTCGCAAGCGGGGTATTGAGTTGCTGAATCTGGTAGGTATTCCACATCCTGAACAGCGTTTTAACCAATATCCGCATGAATTTAGTGGCGGTATGCGTCAACGTGTCGTCATTGCGATGGCATTGGCTGCTAATCCGAAACTTCTGATTGCCGATGAGCCGACGACTGCGTTGGACGTAACGATTCAAGCTCAAATTTTGGAGCTAATGAAGGATCTTCAGAAAAAGATCGATACTTCCATCATCTTTATTACCCATGACCTCGGTGTTGTGGCGAAGATGGCTGATCGCGTTGCCGTTATGTACGCAGGACAAATCGTGGAAACAGGTACGGTTAATGAAATTTTCTATAACCCGAAACATCCATATACATGGGGCCTTCTCGCTTCTATGCCAAGTTTGGACAGCCATGGTCAGAAGCTGGCAGCTATTCCGGGAACACCTCCGGATCTGCTTCACCCACCTGTAGGGGATGCTTTTGCAGCCCGCAGTTCTTATGCTATGAAAATTGACTTTGAGAAAGAGCCTCCACTCTTTCAATTATCCGATACGCACTTTGTGAAATCATGGTTGCTGCATCCAGATGCGCCTGCGGTTGAGCCACCAGAAGCGGTAAAGGCTAAACTTCGCAAGCTGGATAACGCATTTGAAAAGCCGGTTTTGGTAGAACAATACGGCAGTTAAGGTGTGTTATAATTTGTAATTAAACAAATGAAAAATAAAAAAAGGGCTGTTCTCTCCGTGTGGAATCATTCTACGGAGGAAACAGCCTTTTTGGTGTAAAATCGCAGGTTGTAGGCGCCTGTGGTTATTTGTGTTAGCGGGCAGTGCTTACAGCTTACCGGAACCGGCTTGGGAAGTGACTTCTGCCTTCACACTGGCGGATGGGGAGATTTTATCGTTCAGCGATGGTTTCCAGCCTACAGAGGAGCTAAGACCCGCGCTGGAGCCTGCGTTAACAGCTTGTCCATTCAGGATTGTGCCCGTATCTGACAGGGCAGTTCCTCCAAAGACAGTCACGATTTTAGCTGCAGTTAAACCAGCAACGTCAATGACATTGTTTTCGGCGAAGATTTTGGAGGATTTACCTGCGCCCCATATATACAGTGAAGGATATTCGGAGCGTTTTACATCACCAGTATAGTAATTGTTGTACAGATGGACTTGTCCATACCGCACGCGTGGTGTGCGTTGTACCGTGTTTTCATAATAGTTGTGATGCAGAGTTACACGTAAAGCCCCTTCATCTGCTGTTTTACTGTCGCTGTTGCCAATAATCGATGATTTATCATGATCGTAAAAATGATTGTAAGAAACAGTAACCAGATCGCCTTGGTTAATCACATCGAGAAGTCCATCATGATGCTGGTATTCTTGGCCGTAAAAGGTGCCATTTTGGCTGTCGGGGTGAGACCCATCATTGAAGGTATTGTGGTCTACCCATACATGTGTGGCGCCGTTAACTGTAATGCTGTCATATTCCGAATTCCAATTGCCTGTACTGCCGTCCGTTGGGTCCCACTGAGGAAAATAATCGTAGGCATCCTGGAATTCGATATTACGGATAATAACGTTGTCTGTCCCTTTTTTTAGTTGGAAGTTTGCGCCATTAATGACCGCGTCGCTTCCCAGACCGACAATCGTAGTATTGGACGGAATTTCAATGACGACACGACTGGCCTGATTTTTTTGTGAAGCCTCACGTGCCTTTTCCAATGTGCCAGACGGGGCCTTTTTACCCCATGTAGACGGGTCATACGCTTTGAGGTAGGCGTCAAACTCATATTTAGAGTCCTTGTAGTCGTTCAATCCTAACGGTTTATTATTGTCATCGACGTTGGCGTTGATCGTGCCTTTGACATAAATGATTTTAGGCGTACTATTGCTGTTTTTGCCCAAAGCATCGACAAGTTGCTTGCGATTCGTTACGGTGAAAATATTGGAGGTAGTCGCCGTAGCTCCACCTGTTGTGCCTGTAGAAAAGGCTGCCCATCCGTTTTTGCTGCCGAGCGTCTCCTTGCCAATATCGCTGGCTGCATGAGCAGGTGCACCTATAGGAGCCAGAGTAGTGAACAGTAGAGCCGCTGCGATTCCGAGTGAAAATCTCTTTTTCATAAAATACCTCCGTATATTGGATTAATGGAGTAGATGAACGAAGGGAGTCCCGGGTGCTCCTGTGGTTTCTACATTTTCTATCATACTTTCTGTTCCAGTATTTGTTAATATAATAAAAGTTACATACTAAAATTTTTGTCGAATTTTTTATATAATTCAATAGACCCCTTCTTTTTCCAATCAAGACGTATATGCAATAATGAAAACGTTAACAATCACACGGAATAGGAAATGTATATATGAATATATGGAATTGTTTTTGTATTTTTATCAGAATGTTAACGATTTCAATTCTTGATCGTATCTTGATGGCACGACCAGCTTCTGTATAATAACTGGGAGATCAAACACTGCGTGATGTGTTTGAACAGGTGATTATTTCGGAAGAAGTAGGTTACCAAAAGCCACAAGCTGCTATTTTTGATTATGTATTTACAAAGCGGGTCATTTCGGATAAAAGGAAGGCTCTCATGATCGGTGATTCACTGACTTAGGATATTCAGAGAGGGAACAATAACGGAATTGATAGCTGTTGGTTCAACCCTACCGGGAAAATAAACACATCTGCAATTCAACCAACCTTTGAAATAAAAACCCTGATGGAGCTAGCGAATATTGTACTTTCAGAAAGTATGTGTTGAATCTTACAACGCCCGAAGCGGAATGTTAAAAACATTGGATAACACATAACCGTACAATCGTACACTGAAAAAGTTAGAAGCAGGATTTTTTTCATAATATTCACAGATGAAGGCAAATGCAATGATAAATTTGCCCATTTTGACAATACTAGTATTGTTGGACACTGGCATAAATGATAAGCCTGGATTAACTGAAAATTGCAAAATAATAGCCTACAGTGAAGCTTGTCCGAGGCAGATTATAGAGAATACGGGAAGCTTGTCTACGGTTTTCAATGCCATATGGAGTTTAAACATGAATTGGTAGAGCTTCTAATCGAGAATTCGGAAGCCGGACTATCTGAACGTAGTAGCCACAGATTCATTCAGCAGCCAGAACTACTGAGAAATAGTGACTACAAAGTGATGAATGAAAATCTGTTTTTATTTTTAGACAAATTCGTAATCGAGTATTTAAAAAACAGCAATTACACTCCAAGCAGGTTTTAGTCATATAGGAAGTCGCCATATTGGCGGCTTTTTTTTAAAACGTATCAGTTTCTCAAAAAAAGATTTGACCTGTAATGCGTTACACTAATTACGGTGTAAATGTAGTACATAACAACAATCATGTCATTTGTGTTTATCGACATTGACGGTACACTTGTCGGTGATGATAGCATGGTGCCAAAATTTAAGACCTCATCTGGAGAGACGGATCTATGGAGATGTTGAGAACGACCCTGTGGCCAGAGAAAAAATGGAGTGTTCCCCTCACCCATTTATCGCGGGGTTTGCCATATGGAGAGGCTGATTTGTTCGTGAGAAACTAGATATAGCCTTGCATAAAAGATTCATCTTAAAGAGATACTAATCAGCACATTAAAAATAGTTTAAATAAAGGATAGCTAAGAGGTGGGAACGGTGATGATATCGAAATGCTTGGCCGAAAATTTAAAACAAATTCAGGACAGCTTTTCCGATTGTACCGATCTTGTTCTCATACCTTGGAGTTATGGTTCGAGTTTTGAACATAATGCTCTTTCTGTTTACTTTGAGACAATGATTCAAAATGAACATTTAAAATACATGAAATCTGCTATGGAGGATCTAATCACTTATGAAGCTGGCTCGGCGGAGGCGGTCACTCCCAAAGCTGTGATGCGTTTCTTCAAAAAACATGGAATAACTGGCCATTCTCCCAAGCTGTTGAAAGACATTGATCAAGTTAATGAACAGATATTAAGTGGAGCCATAGTTATATTCTTTGATCATTGGGAGGAAGCAATTAGCTATGCTGCTAGTGGGCTTCCCTTTAGACAAGTTAGTGAGCCGATCACAGAACCGGTCGTTCAAGGGCCTCATATAAGTACAATTGAAGAACTGAATGTGAATATAGGCATCATTCGTGGCTTGCTCAAATCAGCCAAACTTAAATTTGAGTATTTCACGGTAGGAGAAATAAGTCAGAGAAAAATTGCTTACGGATATTTGGATGGGGCCGTCAATCCTGAATCGCTATTAGAGTTTAAACAAAAAATTGCAGACATCGACACGGAAGAGATTCTTGAAACATCTTATTTGGAAGAATGGATCAGCGACTCTGTCTATTCTCCTTTTCCTCAGGTGCGCTATACGGAACGGCCAGATACCGTTGTGTCTGCCCTGTTGGATGGAAAGATTATCGTAATGGTGAATGGAACTCCAACAATATTGATATGTCCGGGAATTTTTTTTGAGTTCCTCGCCTCCAGTGAGGATTACTATCAGCAAACCATCTTCGCTTCGCTGATACGTATACTAAGATTTGGTGCATTCGTGATGGCACTCCTGCTTCCAAGCATATATATTGCCTTATCAACCTTCCATTCTGAGATGATTCCGACCGTTCTGCTTCTAGCCATTCTGGATACGAGAGAAGGGATTCCGTTTCCCGCTTTCGTGGAAGCACTGATTATGGAGGTTTTTTTCGAGCTTCTTAGGGAAGCTGGAATCAGGTTGCCCCGTCCGATAGGCTCTGCTGTAAGCATTGTCGGAGCGCTTGTCATCGGTCAAGCTGCGATTCAAGCCAAGATTGCTTCGCCGGTAATGGTCATAGTCGTCGCTCTGACCGGTATCGCATCGTTTACACTGCCTCAATACAGTATGGCCATATCGATCCGCATGCTGCGATTCCCTTTAATGATCCTTGCTAGCACTTTGGGAGGACTTGGAATTATGTTCGGACTTCTCCTCATATTTTTGCATTTAGTTTGCTTGCGCTCTTTGGGTCAACCCTATTTTGCACCACTGGGGCCGCTTAGAATCAATCAATTGCGCGATGTATTCATTGTTGCCCCGCGAAAAATACTGCTTCACCAACCGCGAAACCGCCATTTGCATAAAAGAAAAGGGGGGAAAACATGAGAACGCGAATATCCATTGGTTTCTGTATATTGGCTGTCATCCTGCTCGCGGGCTGCTGGGACAAGGCGGAGCTGGTGGAATTCGGGTATGCACAAGCGATAGCGGTTGACCTGGACCAAAGTGAAGAAATATATCTCACTACCCATTTTTACAATCCCTCGGGTTCGCAGGAGATGGGAGGAGCCCCCAAGCAGTCCTCAAAAGCATTTAATATCCTAACAAAAGGAGATAACATGAATGAAGCGATAAAAGACATTCCCATCCACCTTGGTAGAAGGGCAAAATTGGATCACATGCGCATTCTTATCATCGGGGAAGAAATGTCCCGACAACGAGGTTTAGAAGACGTTCTTGATTTTTTCATGAGAGATCCTGAAACTAGAAAAACCATACTTGTCCTGATTGCTCGGGGGAAAGCAAGCGACTATTTAGAAACCAAGCCGTATATTGAGAACACCATAGGTCAGCAATTACGGAAAATTGAAGAAACGACAGCACGGTTTTCTGCCAAAACTTCCAGAGTTCCGTTACTTGATCTGGCGATTCAACTAAAAAACGAAACCGGAGTCACAACGCTTCCTAATGTGTTCAAAGACAAGCCCCTCGATGAGATTTCCATTGCCGGAGTTGCGCTGCTTAAAGAAGGAAAGCTGGTAAAAAGTGTTATCAGCCCGACAAATACCCAACCATTATTGATGCTGCTTGGAAAATTCAAAAGCGGAGTTATCGATATTGCGGATAAGGATGCAGAGTCTGAAAAAAAGAAAACCAAAGAAAGCCTCCAGGTTATCTCCTTAAAAACGAAGATAGTACCTTTTATCGAAGGAGAGGATGTCGTTGCTCGTGTACATATCAAAATCATAGGGGCAATCGGCGAGCTGCATAGCTCTTCCGTGATGACCAGAGAGGAGCAAAATAAATTTAAAGGCAGACTCGAAGCCGAGATTAAGGAGAAATTGAGGGAAACGATTTCCCTTCTTCAGAAGGAACGATTAGATGCAATAGGAATCGGCAATCAGATTTTTCAAAAAAATTCGGCATTATGGAAACGCTGGAAGCCAACCTGGAACGAACGGTTTGCCAAGGCTGAGTTTAATGTAGCCGTTGAAGTTAATATTGTGAGTACGGGAATGGGGATAGGAGTACCATTTTAGAAAAGGAGATAGCCATGTTTGCTAAATTTTTGTTTTTTATGATTTGTAATGCTGCAATGCTGATCACTGATATTCCAAAGTGGAAACGGACAAATCGCAGAGCACGTATCCTGTATCTATCGCTTATGCTGCCTATAGCCTATCTTGGCTTACTCTATATTACGAATCTCCCGTGGCCAAATCTTGACGAGCTTATTGATTTCTTTCTTCTCGCTCCGGCCAAACGCATCGTCGCATGGTTCAGGCTCCCGACCTGAACTCACTTCATATCAGCGGAGGAATCTCATGAAAAATCAAGAGAGTATCAGTGCGCTCCAGACAGCGGTGTTGTTTCTTGCCGGAATGACGGGATCGGCCATCGTTCTGATCCCTGCTTCAGTAATCGGCGCTGCTAAAAACGGAGCATGGATTTCCTTATTAATAGCTTGGGTAATGGGGATGTGTCTATTGGCCTGCGTCCTTTATTTGCACAGCCAATATCCCGGATTGCTCTTCGTCGAATACAGCCGTAAAGCGCTGGGAAAATGGTTGACCCTCTTAATGATCATTCCTTTTACTTGTGCCCTGTTCTGGCAGAACGCCGCCATAATTATTGAAGTTGGCGGTTTTTTCAATAGTACTATAATGACAAAAACGCCTGTAACTGTTGTCCATACCTTGTTTTTTGTGACGGCTGCACTGACAGCCCGGGCTGGAATTGAAGTTATGGCCCGAATGTTTTTCATTTTATTGATTATGATGTATGGGTTTATTTTATTGGTTTTGGTCTTGGCTTCTGCCAACTACCATCCAGAATTTTTACTGCCGATCATGCCGGACGGAATGAAACCGATTCTTCATGGAGCCTATATCACCTATGGGTTTCCATTCGCAGAAGTCGTATTGTACTCTTCACTTCTTCCGTTTGCACGTAAAGGCGAAGAGCGAATGCTCGGAAAATATATGTACTTTGCTATTATAATGAACGGAGTCACATTAATTGCATCTATTATTTGCACCATTCTGGCTCTAGGACCTTTAGCAGGCGAGATGAATTATTCCATGTATCAGCTGGCCAGATTAATCTATATACAGGAGATTATCGAAAGAATTGAGCCTGTAATCGGATTTTCATTAATTGCCGGTTCGTACATGAAAACCTCGATCATGGTATTTATATTGACGAATTTATTTTCGCGATTTTTTAGAGTAAAAAATTACCGTATTTTAACGTTTCCGATAGCATATATCTGCTTGCTTCTTTCAGTTACCATGTACCATGATCAGGCGTCCTTCAACGAGGACGGATACATGGCTTGGACCTTATTCGATAATCTGGCATATGTTCTTCCCTTACTCTTGATCGTAGTCGTTACACGAATGAGAAACCGAAGCAAAAGAGCTTGATTTAAGTAGAGGTTCCCCTTTTGGGATAGTTTCAAATTAATGAACGGTAAAGGTGCAGACAGCCCGCAAAAAGCACAGGAGTTGAATAAAATAGCACATTGAAAATTAACAGTATTCGTTCGTTTTTGCGAAAATATACGTGCTAGGAATGGAAAGTATGAGGCTGTCAGTATTAGAGAGAGGTACAATTTTGTTGATGCTCAGATCGGCACGAGAGGACGTTTCCAGTATAAACTGGAAACGTCTTTTTTTTGCTGTTGTACAAGATAGAACTGATCAGCATTTGAATAGACGGGAAGCTGGCTCGCGCTTAACCGATCTCTAGGGAGGCTTAAAAAGTCGCTGGAGGAGTTCTTGCCTGGTACAGGCCATTCATGAATATCAAATGTTAATAAATTGCTCATTTCATCGTAGACTGGGATGGCAGCTTCTTCGTCCATACCGTCGCACAAAATAGATTTCTTTCTATATATTAGAAGAGCAGATCGATTTATAGATTTTTGCAGAATCCTCAGGTAAAATGGCTTGTAATAAAGCTGAGGAGGAATGGGCATCATGGCAGAGCATTTAGCAGATATCTTGAAGTTGTTGAAGCAAAAAGAGTGGGTGGATTTGTCCCACGCTTTTTATCCTGAAATCCCTCATTTTCCAGTATTCGATAATGTTCAGGTGGATACCCTGTTTACCCACGATGATGGCTTTTTTGTAAAACAATACTGCTTTCCCGGTCAGTATGGGACTCATATTGATGCACCCGTTCATTTTGTGAAGGGCAAACGTTACTTGCATGAGCTTTCGTTGAAGGAGCTGGTTTTGCCGCTAGTTGTCATTGACCGTTCAGCAGCCGTTGCAGCCAATTCTGACTATGAACTTACGGTTGCGGATATTTTGGACTTTGAGAAAGAGCATGGACGCATTGCTGATCAGTCCTTTGTCGCTTTTCGCAGTGATTGGAGCAAACGTTGGCCTGATTCAGATGCCTTCTCGAACAAGGACGACGCCGGAGATGCACACTGCCCGGGCTGGTCGCTGGAGGCGCTGCGCTTTTTGGTAGAAGAACGGAATGTGGCTGCCATTGGGCATGAAACGCTAGATACCGATTCCTCTGTAGCTTATCGCAAAGCTGGCAAGCTGGTAGGGGAATATTACATATTGGAGCAGGATCGGTATCAAGTTGAAGTGCTGACGAATTTGGATAAGCTGCCCCCGACGGGTGCGGTCATATATAATATCGTTCCGAGCATTCAAGATTCCCCCGGATTTCCGGTGCGCTCCTTTGCTATTTTGCCTTAATCATACAGTATCCAGTCATTTGAAAACGATTATATAATCTAAAAGACCGATTCAGATATCGACATCTGAATCGGTCTTTTCTAGCTTATACGGGGTAATGTACAGCGTGAATGACCGTTCAGTCCAACTTGAATCAAAAATATGAAAAGTGTTAAGTGATAATAGTGACGGTAGGCGCAGAGATGGTAGGCTGAGTCGCGATAATGGAAGTTGTGCCGCTAAAATCTGTTATTTCTATAACAACTGGGACACCTGGTGTAATATCTACGGAGGCAATGACCAGACTTGCTGTGGTGAGGGTGAATAAGGAGCTCTGCTGAATAACTCCGTTAATATAAAAATTAGAAGAATCAGTAGCCGTTAATGTCGGTAAAGCAACAACTGGAGCATCGGCGTCATCTACAAAGCTTGCAGCAGGAACGGTTGTTTCTGTTGCTCCGATCATTCCAGCTGTAATCGTTGCAAAAAAGCGAGTCGTGGCTGGGGCTACGGTCGTGGCTATGGCGCCACCTGTTGACACGGGAGCAGTAGCTACTGCTGTAAACACAGGTTTTATGATTGGCATAGTTCTCATCTCCTTTCTTTACTGGTAATGAGCCATTTGCATTCGCTGGCTCTTAATCAATAAATGATTGTTCAACCTATTCGGAAACGGCATATTAACCTTTCTATTAATAATAGGGTAAATGGAGAAGGCCCTATTTTGTACAAATATAGATGGAAGCGAATACTTGGAATCTGAAGGTTACAAATGCCTAAGACCCTAAAGGGGGATGTGCATACAATACATAAATAAGCATGTGAGAAGGAGGTGTATACGGCTGGTATGAGGAGACGCGATTCATCACTAAGGAGGCTAGGAAAGAGGACCGTACATTACAAGATCAACAAACGTAAAAAGTGTAAAACAAGTTATTCATTCAAAGGTAGAACAAAAACGGGGTTCCATGCCAAAAAGCATCCAAAGCTAATCATGCAACGGAGGTGCAGAAATACTCCTAGCAAGCGGAGGAGGAGCATGAGCCAGACGGGAAAGCGAGCTGCACCGGGTTCGGCAGGAGCACAAGGCATTCCCGGTTTGACAGGGGTACAAGGTATTCCAGGTTTAGCAGGAGCCCAAGGTATATCGGGAACTGCGGGAACACCGGGAGTCCAAGGAATACCAGGAATACAGGGTCCAGCAGGAACACGGGGAGCGCCAGGAGTGCCAGGTCCGGCTGGAGTCCAAGGAAGTCCAGGTGCAACAGGAGTACCCGGCCCTACTGGATCGCAGGGCATAGTTGGTCCTACTGGAGCCCGAGGTATAACAGGGCCAACCGGCCCGGCAGCTGACATTTCAAATATTGAAATTGTTCCTACGGCTGAGCGGTATTTTTATCTTGCACCTGCTACAATTGAATCTTCAATCACGATTATGGCGGATCAATTTTCTGTAGATGGTGTGCAGGAGGCTTTTCAGCGTTTTAATGTCGGAAGCAACAGCTATGCCAATCTATACATTAATGGAATGATACAAGAAAGCACATTGTACAGCCTGACACCTTTATCGCTGACGATTCGCCTTAACGAAGGAGAGGCAATTCTCTCCGGCACACCTATTATTGTGGAAATTGTCCAATTTAGTGTGCGATCCAGTGGATGATACTGTTTGCGGTGAGGCAACCCAGAGGCAGATACAGCTGTTTCTTGGGGCAACGAGCCTTTGCGCCCGACACGCCAAAGCTGAAGATCGGCTTTGGGGCCTTGGTCATGGATGGCTTGTACGACTTTTTGCAGCGGGGAAATGTACTCGTCGCTCCATATCCAAGACTGCCTGAGTCTTTTCCCTGCTGGGTGACTGCATGCACCTCAAGCATAATTAGTCCCACCTATCCTAGCGCCCGTTTTATTCGGTTACATATCTTTTTTATATGAATAAAATGGGATGATGCACGTATTATTTAGGGTATTTATGATTAATCGCTTATAAAACATGGTTTTTAGGTTTAATTCAATATATTTCAAATGAAAGTATGAAGACAGAATGAGCCTGCATAAATATAATTTGCATTTTAGTTAGTTATCACTTACTATAAGCTTATGAATAAGAAAACACATGTAGACAGCAAAAAGAAAGATATTCTGCAGGCAGCAATGTGCTTATTTGCAACCAAAGGAATTGACGGGATTTCAGTCAAAGAAATTGGAGAGGCTGCTGGTGTGACGGATGCCGCGATTTATAAGCATTTTAAGAGTAAAGATGCGATGGCCTTGGAAGTATTCGGGCAGTATTGTAATAGCTACACCACATTAATTGACTTCTATCGCAAGCAGAGTGGGAACTTCGTTAGTCGTTTCCATCAACTGGTGGATGAAGTGCTGGATATGCATGATGAGGACCAGTATGGTTTGCTTCTACTATCACAACATCATGAGCTGTATGTTGAAGCAAGCCAGAGCCAGAATGTGCGTCAGCCGCTGGAGGCGTTGACTGAATTCATCGAACAGGGGATTCAACAAGGTGAACTGCCGAAGCAGGATGCTCTGCTATCCGGTGTGCTCATCATTGGAGCCATTACACGCTTGTCCGTGTCCAGCCTGGAAGGTGAACTTCCACAGCAGTTGGTTCCATTTGCAGCAGAGGTCAAACAACGTTTAACTGCTTTATTAAGTAAAGGTCAGTAGTGACCTTTTCTTTTTAAATATAAAGTTAGTGTCTTCTAACTAAAATCATAATATGAAGGTAGGAAGTGGTTTATATGTCTAAAAAAATATTGGTGATTCAAGGGAATCCGGTCGCTGGCAGTTATGGGGAAGCGCTGGCTCAATCCTATGTAAAAGGAGCGAAGGCTGCAGGGGCGGAGGTTCGTTTGTTGCAGCTATCCGCGTTGGACTTTAATCCAAATCTACTAGGTGGATATCGTAATAAATTACCGCTGGAACCTGATTTGATCCAAGCACAGGAGTCGATTAAATGGGCAGAACATCTCGTTTTTGTCTTTCCGATCTGGTGGGGCAGCTTGCCTGCATTAATGAAAGGATTCATTGACCGTACCTTTATGCCGGGATTTGCGTTTAAGTATCAAAAAGGAAAACCCCTGCCTGACAAGCTTCTAAAAGGAAGAACGGCCCGCCTCATTACAACGATGGACGGTCCGCATTGGTACTACCGATTTTTCCAGGGACAGCCTGGACATCGGATGATGAAGGATTCCACGCTGCATCTATGTGGTGTCAAACCGGTGCATTCTACTGCGATTGATCTCATGAATAAATTATCGGATCAGCAGCGCAACGATTGGCTGAGCAAGGTGGAGCAGCTGGGGCGAAATATGAGCTAGGTTTTCACCTGCCTGCCCCAAATTCATTGGCCTACAGGTAAATCATGGTGGTATCTGATCATAATTGACCTGCGAAAAGGAAAAAGACCACAATGGGAGCAACTGACTCGCATTGTGGTGTTCGGGATAGCTCATGTTTTGAAATCAACGTTATATAAATATCGATGCAACGATTAAAATAAATCCGATCGCTAGACCGGCAGGGCCCCAATAATGCATAGGGATAAAAAACAGACTGTGCTGGGTTCCCATTCGATAGCGTTGCCCTGTTTCCATATCAACTAGCACTTTGTCCGAGTCAGCATTAAGCGCTTTTCCCAAATACCAGATAATAACTCCCGACACAATGAACACAAAAGCCATCGGCAGCCGGGAATCTATGGAGTCAAGTCCTAGAGCGGATACTAAACTCCCGACAATAACAAATAAAATCCCTGGAACAACGATGTTTAAAATACCAAAACCCTTCCAAATAATCACATGAAATCTTCCTTCCTGAGTTCAAATCCAACATATGTATTTATCGGTTAAAAGAGAGATTTAGTTTACAAAATGCCCCATTCGATGGGAAATTTACAATGTATAAAAATGGATAGAAGGCGTCAAGAAGGGGAGGAAAACATGTACACACGTGGAGTGTAATCCTGGAGGTTTGCAGGTATCACAAAAAAAAGCCGTTTCTCCACATCCTCATAGCCCAGTATAATCTGGCCTGAAGGAGGAAAATCGGCTTTTTCAATAAGTGAAGTGAAGCCCTGTGCCTATTCGGCGGTTGCTTTCGCTTGTTCCGCTACAAAAATAACAGGCTTCATAATCCGGCTCAGCATATCCTGCTTCGGACGATTCCAGGTAACCCAGTCGTCCAGCAGCAGACCGCCTGTGTCGCCGCTATTCGGATTCAGGGACCAGTACGTAAAGTACAGGTTGTTGGCACCAATATAGTCTACGAGTGCATTTTGCCATTTCCCCTCAGTAGTAGACAAATCAACATTACGACCGCCGAATTCACCGACCAGCACCGGAGCTATGTTTTGCTTGCTGATGTAGCCCCAGGTTTGATCCCAGATCGCTGGCAGGTTGGACGGGAAGGCTGGGTCGTTGAACCATGGCTGCGAAGACACACCAGGGCCGTAATCATGAGGAGAATATACGACACGGTTCGGTACGTCCAGAACGACAGGATAGTTGGCTACACCTGTCAGGTTGCCACCCCACCAGTATTGGCTATTGTTGCCTTGTACATTGTGGTCTACACCTTCTACGAGAATCAGCCAATTCGGATTCACGGACAGAATCGCATTCCCTGCACGTTGTGCCGCCAGACGCCAGTCTGTGGAGGCATTGCCTGTGCCCCAGCTTGCTTGACCGTGTGGCTCATTGTGTAAATCCGCACCAATGACGGTAGGGTTGTTTTTATAACGATCAGCCAACATTTTCCAGTCGCTAATCCAGCGAGACTCAGGGTACTGGGATGTGTACCACAGCTCGGATTGCCCACCTGAGCTTGGACGGTGACGGTCAAGGATAATCTGAATACCGCGTTGTCCAGCTTTTTCGATCAGCTTGTCCATAATTTGAATCGGAGTTAATCCGACCAGGTCAGGGTTTTTGTGATAATCAATACTGTCTGGACGGGAACTGGAATCGAATAACTGATTGCTGTAAGGCAGACGAATCAGATTGTAGCCTTCTTTCTTCACCTGATCCAGCATGTCGTCCATTGAGCGGCTCCACAGTCCATGCAAGGTGTAATTAGGAGTTTCCAGACCGAACCAGTTCAGGCCGTTAAATGCCGCTTCTTTCCCGGATTCGTCTACAATCTTGTTTCCTTGGGTGTGATAATATCCTTTCACACTGGCTGCATCTACTGAAGCGGGAGTATAGCCATACAGTGTGAAGCCCATTACGAGGGAGGTAATGATGAAAAATGTTTTTTTCAGTCCTTTTTTCTTCATAATTCTGCTTCCTCCTTTATTTAAAAGAAATTGTAACCGATTACATTCTCATTTTATGTTCAAATCTTCCATCAAACAAGTTCATAAAATTCGTATATTTCTAAGATTTCGTTCGAATTCAATAGATTCGTAACAACGGATGGTTAAGCTAAGTGTCCAGCACTTGTGGGGGCGGTTATATATGAGGTGGAGGGCACGCTCTAACTCCTCATTTATTATATTTTCCTGCTGTAAAAGAAGGTATATAATAAAGTGAAATTCACTTTACATACAGGTTGCAGAATATATATATTTGAAAATTAATACGCCTGACATGCAGAAAAAGAAAGGAGGGTAATTATGGTAACAACGATGAAGGAAGTTGCAGAACGTGCCGGGGTGTCGAAGAGTACAGTTTCGCAGTTTCTGCAAAAGAGATACAACTATATGAGTGAAAACACCAAGAAGAAGATCGAGCAAGCGATTGAGGATCTCAGTTATATACCTAATGAGGTGGCACGTAGTCTCAAGCAGAAGAAGACCTTCATTGTGGGGGTTATTTCTTCAACCATTTTATCGAGATTTACAACAGAAGTCGTGCGTGCAATTGAAGATGAATGCCAACTGGAAAATGTCCAGGTCATTGTCTGCAATACCGATGATGATTCGCTCAAAGAGAAAAAGTATGTCCAGTCGATGATTGCTCGGCAAGTGGATGGACTTATCATTTTCCCGACGGAAGAGAACAAGAAATTATATGTTTCCCTTGCCAAGAATGGCTATCCTTTCGTGTTTGTGGACCGAAAAATCGATGAAATCAGTGTAGACACAGTGCTGTTGAATAATGAAAAGGCCAGCGAGCTTGCGGTTGAAGCACTCATTGAGCATGGTCATAACAACATTGGGATTATCACGTTCCCCTTAGGCAAAAAAGCGATTACCACACGAAGTGAGCGGCTGTCAGGTTATCGAAATACGTTGGGCAAACATGACATACCAGTGAATGAAAACTATATCAAAAGCGGCAGGTTGGATGAAATGCCTAATCTGATTGGACAACTATTCCATATGGAGAATCCGCCCACCGCAATCATTGCTACGAATGACATGATTTTGGAGCAGGTGCTGATTTATGCAAAAAATAATCATCTGACCATACCTAATGATTTTTCCTTGATTGGCATAGATGATGTATCCTTTGCATCTTTTTATAATCCGCCGATCACAACCGTTTCCCAGCCGAGTTTTGAAATGGGGAAAAGAAGTGCCAGGCTACTGCTGGAGAAAATTGATCAAAAAGAACAGGATCATGAGGATATGTCAGAAATCATCCGAATGAATCCGGTCATTAACCACAGAGAATCTGTCCAAAAACTGAACTGAATGATTGAATATGTCCTTTTCATCTTTTTGAAAACGTTTTTATAAATTCTATTGTAAAAAGAAAATAAAGAGCTATAATGATCTTATGATTCGAGTCATGAATACCCTTTCATTTATGTATGTCCTGATTTTAGTAATGATTGCGATTGAAGAGAGGGGAGGAATGAAGCTTAACGAATAATGTATGGAGTGAGTTGTGAATTAATTCACAATAAATGATTCTGCTTCTTTTTACATTCCCGAGAGGGAAATTTTTTTCGAGTATTACTAAATCGATTTAGTAAGAATGGAAAATAAATAAAAGAAAGTCGGAGATCACTATGGAAATGTTTATGAGCATTATCAGGGAGCCATCCATCATTATCGCGATTGTGACATTACTCGGCCTTATATTCCAGAGGAAGAAAGTATCAGAGATCATTACGGGAACTACCCTTTCTTTTATGGGCTTCACCATGATCAAGGTCGGCGGCGGAATTTTAGGTGGCGTTCTCACTAACTTCAGCCAAATTTTTTCTTATGCCTTCAACCTTAAAGGTGTCGTACCAAGCAATGAAGCCATTATGGCACTGACCATTGATCAGATCGGGGCGGATGCTGCACTCATTCTGCTCTTTTCCATGATCCTTAACATCGTGCTTGCACGCCTGACCAAGTTCAAGTACATTTATTTGTCTCTTCACTTGATTTTGTTTATGAGCTTTGCCGCTACAGCCGTTATGAAAGGTCTGGGTCTCAGTTCGCTAACTACGATTATCGTCGGTTCTTTGGTAATTGGGGGCTATATGGCGGTGTTTCCTTACCTACTCCGGAATGCCAGCAAAAACATTATTAAATCGGATGAATATACGATTGCTCATGCTTCCATGACCTCTTACATTCTAGGTACCTATTTAGGGAAAGTTTTTGGCAACCGTGAAAATGACACCGAAAATGTGAAAATTAATGACCGCATCAGTTTTTTGCGCGACCCCAATGTTGCAACGACCTTGACGATGCTTGTGCTTTTACTGGTATCTGGACTGGTTGCTGGTTCTGATTATGTCAGCAAATTATCGGATGGCAAAGAATATATCGTCTTCATCCTCGAACAGTCAGCTATTTTTGCTGCCGGCTTGTATATCGCAAAAGCAGGTGTTAAGCTGTTCACAACTGAAATTGTACCCGCTTTCAAAGGTTTCT
The DNA here is from genome assembly GCF_900116035.1 of Paenibacillus sp. cl130. Classification (NCBI taxonomy): domain Bacteria; kingdom Bacillati; phylum Bacillota; class Bacilli; order Caryophanales; family Paenibacillaceae; genus Paenibacillus; species Paenibacillus sp. cl130. Next base: position 177,502 of record NZ_FOYG01000007.1, on the reverse strand, counting down.
CCCAAGTGTTCGCACCTGGAGCAATCCCTGGTGTGGATGTTCTGGTACTGTTCGACAAATCACCCAATTCCGCGTTGGTAGGCTTCTTGGTCAGCTTCTTCACAGGCGTTGCCTGCGTCTTTCTTTTCCCGTTTATCGGATTGCCTGTCATTGTGCCAGGGATCATGGCCTGCTTCCTCGCTGGTGGTGCAGCCGCGATATTCGGCAATTCCAGCGGTGGTTTCAGAGGAGCTGTTATTTCCAGTTGTCTTAATGGATTCTTGCTCTGTCTGCTGCCAGCGCTCACCTTGCCGCTCTTTTCTTTTTTGGGTGCCGAAGGGGTAACGTTCGCCGATCCCGACTTTACTACCCTTTCCGGAGTACTTTGGCTTATTTTCCGTTGGTTTTAAACTAAATCGATTTATGAATTTTTTCAAAATAACTTATCTAAATCATTTGTGCCTTAAAAAGAGGAGGAATTATCCATGTTTTTTAACGATCAAGATATTCAAATTGATATCGTTGACAGTAATACCACCCGGAAAGTGCTGGCCCACAGTGACCAGCTTATGTATGTCAAAGTGATGTTTGCTAAAGCCCAAACAGGGGAGATCCTGTTGCATAAGCATGTCCATGAACAAGTCACTTATGTAATAAAGGGAAGCTTTAAGTTCATGATCGATAATGGCGAAACAAAGGAAGTGCAGACTGTCAGAGAAGGAGACAGCATCCATTTTCCATCCGATACTCTTCATGGCTGTATCCCACTGGAGGATGGCGGTATTCTGCTAGATGCATTTACACCAGCACGTGCAGATTTTCTGTAAATTCCCCTTTCAAAATACGGTTTATCTACCCCGATATCTGGAGGAATTTACGATGCCTTTCAGCGGCAGACAACAGAGGCGAATGAACGCCTTCTGACCATGTCATGTCCGATACATTTCTTTTTATCTTTTTTTAGAAGAAGACCTGCAAGTATGTTATATTTAACAAACGGCAATCGTGATGAACAGTAATATAGTGATTTTTAGAAAAGGATGAGATGATTTTGGAAAACAACGAAACTCAGCAAGAATTTGCAGATGTATATGAGCAGCTCAAAGTAGCTGCAAACCGAACCTCCGATTGGAAAACACGCCTAGCCGCGGTAAATGATCTGGGTGCATGGAAGAACCAGCAGACGATTGACTTGCTGACACACCGTTTGAATAATGATACGGTATATGCCGTTCAGGAAGCCGCTTACCGCAGACTTCAGGAATGGGGCGAGAATGTACAGCCGCCTGTGCGCAAAGAGGGTGAGCTTGTTAAGGGCCTGACGAAGATTCTGGTGCGGATTAAAAAAAGCTTGCCAGCCGACCATACCTATAACGATTTTCGCGAGAAGCTGCACAAGATGAGAGTCGATATTTATGACATCTATGAAGGTGACAAGGGTGCTGAATTTGATCAGTGGCTGGAGCAAAAATGGGCTTCGTTATCCACAAGATAATGTCTGAACCCTGTAATTGAATGTATTTTTAAGGATTGTTGCTGGTGATACAGACAGAGCCTTAACAAGGATAAGGGATTATCTTTGTTAAGGTTTTTTTATCTTGTTCTCCTTAAGAATCATGTCCTTTATCTTTATGCCACTGTATATATACTTCGGCAATATGGTACGATGGGATCGGATTATTTTAGTGTGTACATGGGAGGGACTAACATGAGCAAGGCGAAGCTGTGTTTTATCGGGGCTGGCTTTCACGCTTCAACGAATATATATCCTGCTGTTATTGGGGCAGGTGCTGAAATTCAGGCGATTGCGACTAGAGATCTAAGCAGATCGAAGACGGCACTCCAGCGGTTTGGAAGCAGTGGCACACCTTATGACAATTACAAGGCTATGCTGGAGCAGGAAGACTGTGAAGGAGTTGTCGTGATTGCACAAGCGGCAGATCATCCTTCGCTCGTACTGGACTGCATTAAGGCTGGAAAACATGTTTTTGTAGACAAGCCACTGGGCTGGAATGCCGAGGAAGCGGCCCAAATTGCAGATGCGGCAGAAGCAGCGGGTGTCGTACTGATGGTCGGTTTCATGAAGCGTTACGCGCCTGTATACATAAAATTAAAAGAATTGATTGAGGGTGGCTCGCTTGGAGCCGCACGCTCGTTTCAGGCGAAATTCCTCGTGGACAGTACCCTGTTTTGCAAAACTGGCGAAGATTTCATGAAGCTGGCGGCGGTTCATATGGTCGATCTGGTACGTTATTTGTTCGGAGAAGTGGTGCAGGTTACCGGATTTGCGAACGATAACGGTGAGTGTATTTCCCATACGATTGCCCTGAAATTTGAAAATGGTGTAGTGGGTAGCCTATACTTCGCAGGTATGACAGCTTGGACACGCGAGAGCGAAGGGTTCACGGTAACCTTTGATCATGGTTTTGCGAACGCGGATGAGGTGAATACACTGATCATTCACAAGTCGGAGAGTCATACAGAGCTTCCTTGGAAATCCCTTGCGGAAAATGATACGGTTCTGACACCATCAGCTTCCGCGATGTCGGGCGGATACCGTGATTTGTACTTGCGCGGTTTTGTTGGTGAAATCGCACATTTCATGAACTGCTGCCAAGAAGGACGGACGCCTGATTCAAGTGGACGGGATAACGTGAAAACGATGGAGCTGTGCGACCGCATTTTGGCTGCGCTCCAATAGGATACCCATTTCATATACAAGTTTCGGAGCCTGGACGGTACCTTAGTTTGGGTGATTTGAAAGAAGCTTCGGTGTAACTGGTCAGTAGATGGCTCCTGCATTTGTCGGGAGTCATTTTTTTTCGTTTACCCTACGACCTTTCTATTTCATAGCATTCCTGCCCATTTTGATTAATCTCTGCTGAAAATACGCCAACAAAGACGAACGATGCGATAGAATAGGAAAAGGAAAGCGTTATCATCACCCATTTTTTCTGCGATGGTTCAGGGGGAGAAGGCATATGCGTTCAAGGTCAAGGTTTCAGCCATTAAACACATTACGTAATCAGATTTTTATCGGATTTATACTGGTGATGCTCATTATGATGAGTGTGGCGGGGGCGTTCATTTATCTCAATGTGTCTCACCTGTTAAAAGACAGTGCCGAGCGACATATTGGTCAGACTGCGGTACAAGCAAGCGGTAGGCTGGATGCATTAATCGGCCAGATGGACAGCTTGACGGAGCAGGTCGCGAATCACCCGTCTGTTCAGCATATTTTGCTGGAGGAGCGTAACGGGGGCAAGGTGAATTTCGGACAGCGTCAATCACTACTGCAAGTGATGCATAGCTATCAGGCATATATGCCGAGTGTCGGCTCGCTGGAGCTGTATACCGCCGAAGGGAAGATGTTGTTTCCGATTAGAGAGGGCAGTCTGGAGGAACGTATTGGACAGGCAGACATCCGGGAAGCGAATCAGATGAAAGGAAGACTGGTCTGGATCGGCATTGATCCCGAAGACTCCCGGTCACTGCTGGCAATTCGGCAGGTGAGCCTGGTGGATCGCTGGTTCTCACGTGGAGGGTACTTGATTACCCGTATGGAGCGAAGTTATTTTGGACTGAATGGTGCGTCAACAGTCAATGAAGAAGCGGATGAAACCATGCTGCTTGTAGATCGTCAAGGCCAGCTGCTGTCGGGTGAACCAATGAAACAGACGGATTTGTCAGGTGTACTGTATAGCAAGACACAGACGGTTCATATTGGGGAGCGGGAATATGTGAAGGCAGTTCAGCAGTCGGAGCGGACGGGCTGGTCGCTGCTGATCCTGATTCCGGTTAGCGTCGTCACAGACGGAATTACGGTTTTACGGACTACACTTATCATTTCTGCGTCTCTTGGTGCCGTGCTATTCCTGTTCATGTCCTTTATGTTGTCTACGTTGATTACAAGACCGATAGGTCACTTGATTCAGGCGATGCGTCGTTCACGGGAAGGGGCATTGGCCCTGAATCCAGAACCGGCAGCAGCAGTCGAGCTGCGAGAATTGAACGCAGAGTACAACACAATGATTGTCGATATTAATGAATTGATCCGTGTTATTTGCGAGAAGGAGGTTTTACAAAGCCAAACCGAGCTTAAAGCTCTGCAGGCGCAGATCAATCCGCATTTTCTTTTTAATACGCTGGATGCTTTCAACTGGTCGCTACAGGAGAAGGGAGAGGAGGAGCTTGCCGGGCTGATGGTGTCCATGTCGCGGCTGTTTCGTTATGTTATCGAACCTGCTCACCATGACTCTTGGGTGACACTCGGGGAAGAAATGGCGCAAATCCGTCGTTATCTGGAACTGATGGAGATGCGTCTGGGTGAACGTCTGAACTGGCAAATTTATATGCCTTCGGAGGCAGCCAGAATTCCGCTTCCTAAACTGCTGATCCAGCCTATTCTAGAGAATGCCATTTTGCATGGTGTCGAAAATCGCATCGGCAACGGCCGTGTTGAAATTAGTGTCACTCCTTCGACCAGAACGGGTTGGACCAAGATCGCGGTCATAGATAACGGACCTGGAATGACACTGGAAGAACTTGCAGCTGTGCGTACAGCGTTGATGGGGGGAGCAGCCTGCCAGAGCAAGGGAACCGGTATGGGACTAGTGAATGTGCAGCGCAGGCTTGCTCTTTATTATGACAGCGCATCTTATTCAACGGATGGTGTGCTGATACATAGTGCTGAGCAGGAAGGAACTGTGGTCGCTTTTGAAATTCCTGATGAATATGGAGGGCGGTAGGAATGAGTGTTTCATCCAAAACCATTGTCATTGTAGACGATGAACAGCGAACACGTCAGGGGATACACCAGACACTGGAGCAATGGGCCGCCGGGAAATACCGGATTGTAACATTCGATAATGGTTTGGAAGCATTAAATATACTGCGAGCGGAGACAGTTCATCTGTTGATTACGGATGTCCGGTTGCCGGAATTCAGTGGGCTGGATTTAATCCGCTCTCTGGAACGGGATTCACGACGACCAGCGATCATTGTCATCTCGGGTTATGCGGAGTTTGATTATGTCCAGCAGGCTCTTCGTCTGGGAGCCGTCAATTATTTGCTCAAACCGATTGATAAGCAGGAGCTGCTGAATGCGGTCAATGAAGCGCTTCGGCTGGAAGAGGAGCGGCAGCGGTACGAGAAGCTGGACAAGCTGGCTGACCCTGTTCTGCTAGAGCTTGATCTCCAGGCAACTACTCTTAGTGATCCGGTACGACGTGCCTTCACCTATATGGCGGAGCATCTTCACGAATCCATTACGATGGCGCAGACTGCCGCGCATTCACACCTGAATGCCAGCTATTTTAGTGTTTTATTCAAGGAGCAAAGTGGTTTGTCCTTCAGCGAATATCTGCATCGGCTACGGATCCAACGGGCTAAGGAGTTGCTGCTGCATACCCAGTTAACGATTGCCCAAATCGGCGAGCGATCAGGCTACCGAACAGATAAATATTTTATTAAAGTATTCAAAGCGACCGAGGGGGTAAGTCCCAGCCGCTACAGGCAGCAGATGCGTACAGGGCCGGAGAATATCGACTGACGTATAGGCAGATCAAACCCAATAAAAGTGGAATTATACCCAATGAGCGTACCCTGTTGGAAGCAGGAATGGAGTGCTAAACTTACAAATGATAACGGTTACAAAAAATATAAATACAACAAACGGAGGTCTAACGATGTCCAACGAGTATGGTTTACGTAAGCGTTCACATCAAAAATGGTTTGCTGGGTTGACCCTGCTGCTGTCATTCATGCTGGTGCTATCCGGTTGCGGTGCTGGTAAGGATGGTCAAGGCGGTTCCAGTGGAGAAGGGGGAAAGGTTACACTCAAAATGATGCACCTGTGGCCAGAGGGAAGCTCGGCACAGCAGAGCAAGCTTGTGACTCAGATTATAGATCAATACCAAAAGGATCATCCGAATGTCGTCATTCAGCAGGAAGTGCTGGAAAATGAACAATATAAAAACAAACTCAAAGTGCTGTCAGCTTCCAATGAATTGCCGGATATCGGAATCACCTGGGCAGCGGGCTTTATGGAGCCATACGTTAAAGGTGGATTATTTACACCGATGGATGACCTGTTGAATGGTTCCAAGCTGAAGGACAAATTTGTACCAGGAACGACCGAAGCTTATGCGCTTAATGGCAAAACGTATGCGCTTCCGATTGAATTGAACATAACACCTATTTATTACAACAAAGCCATATTCCAAAAATACAACTTGAAGGTACCTGCGACATTTGACGAGTTTAAGCAGGTTGTGAAAACACTTACGGATCATGGAGTTGCACCGATTGCATTGGGCAATAAAGACCGCTGGACTGGCTCGCTCTGGTACATGTATCTGGCAGAGCGTATAGCGGGTAACGAAACGCTGAAAAAAGCGATTGACGGTTCAGGATCGTTCGATGACCCTGGTTTAATTCAGGCGGCCTCCGAAGTCCAGACGCTTGTGGATATGAATGCCTTTAACAAAGGATTTAACGGCTTGTCCAATGATGAGGGAAAATCCGAGTTTATGAACGATAAGGCAGCTATGTATTTGATGGCTACTTGGGAATTGCCGAATTTTACGACCAATCCCGCAATCCCACAAGCATTTAAAGATCAAATTGGCTTCTTTAAATTCCCGATGGTTGCAGGCGGCAAGGGCAACGAGAACAGTTGGGTAGGAGGTCCGGGAGTAGGCTTGTTCGTTTCGGAAAATTCCAAGGTGAAAGAAGAGGCCAAAGCGTTCGTTGAATACTTCGTAGTCAAATGGGGAGAACAATCGGTCACACAGGCAGGCGTTATTCCGGCGACGAAAGTGGACACCTCCAAAGAAAATTTGCCCAAGCTGTATGTCGATTTGCTGAACGGACTGAATCAAGCTAGCAGCATTACATTGTTCGCCGATGTACAGATGAAGCCGAATGCAGCGCAGGTGCATTTGAATATGATTCAGGCGTTGTTTGGTAAAGCGGTGACACCGCAACAATTTGCCGACCAGCATAAGGCTGCCATCGAGAAAGGAAATTGAAATTGACCACCTAAGGAGGTCCGACCGTGGAAAAGGTCATGTCGAATAAGCTCGTCATTGCTCTATATGTATTGCCTTCTCTACTATTGCTATTCGCTATTATATATGTACCCATCGTACTGACCGGCTATTACGGCTTGAATCAGTGGAATGGAATTGGCTCTATGACTTTTGTGGGGCTGGACAATTATCAACATCTGTTTACAGACAAAGCGTTCTGGCAAAGTGCATGGCATTCGCTGCTGCTGGCCTTGTTTTCAGGAATTAGTCTGATCGGTTATCTGGCCATTGCGATGATTTTGTCAGGGAAAATCAAGGGAGCGAATCTGCTGCGGAAAATTTATCTGATTCCCATGCTGCTGTCTTCTGTAGCGATCGCACAGCTATGGCTCAAAATATATCATCCAACGAACGGAGTGCTCAATTCCTTACTGACGTCGGTTGGAGTTCACAACCCGCCTGAATGGTTAGCCAATCCGTCTCTGGTGCTGCTGGCCTTGTTCATTCCGATTATTTGGCAATATGCAGGATTTTATATCCTGATCTATTATGCCGGGCTGAAAAACATTCCCGAAACGCTGATGGAGGCTGCCCGGATCGACGGGGCCAGTGCCTGGCAGATTGCGACTCGTATCAAATTGCCCCTGCTGCGCGAGGTGATTAACGTTACGATCATATTGTCCATTGTCGGCTCGCTCAAATATTTTGACCTTATCTACGTCATGACGGACGGTGGACCGAATGGAGCCAGTGAAGTGATGGCCTCTTACATGTACCACCAGGCATTCCGCAGCTTTGATTTTGGATACGGCAGCGCTACAGCCTTTGCCCTGCTGCTCATCTGTCTGATCGCTACGTGGCTGATCCGTAAGGTTACGGCCACAAGTGAAACCATCCAGTATTCATAATCCAGTCTTGCAAACAGATGAGGGTAACAAAGGACAGGAAGAGGGAGGAACGGATATGAAAACCCAGGCAGCCGCCAACTATCCGCTTGGAGTCGCTAGCCGCGGCAAAATGTTAACTCGGGTCGGTTATGCCGCTTTGTATATCATTTTAATCATCTTGGCGGTGACGCAGCTTTTACCGCTGGTGTGGCTGATGCTGTTCTCGCTTAAAAATAATCAGGAAGTGTTTAACCTTCCGCCGTTTGCACTCCCGTCCCAGCCGCATTGGGAGAACTATATGAATGTGTGGACCAGCGGCAATATCGGGCGGTACTTTTTCAATAGTGTGTGGATTACGGTCATATCCGTGGCGTTGACGGTGCTGCTAGCCAGCTTTGTAACGTTTGCTATTACGCGTATGCGGTGGAAAGGAAGCCAACTGGTCCTCGGGCTCTTTATGGTCGGACTGATGATTCCGGTCCATTCTACCTTGATTCCGTTGTTCAGTATGTTTCTCAAACTGCATTTAACAGACACTTCACTCTCCATCATCCTGTCGTATGTTGCTTTTAATCTACCGACAACGATGATGATCTTGCTGGGCTTCTATTACGCTTTGCCCCGTGAAGTGGAAGAAGCGGCCGTTATGGACGGCTGCTCCGTCAACCGGATGTTCTTTCGGATCATACTGCCCATGACAACCCCCGTCATGGCAACGACATCTATTATTAACATGATCTATAACTGGAATGAGTTTATTTTCGTCAATACGTTCATCAGCTCGGACGAAAACAAAACACTGACTGTAGGCGTCCAAAACTTTATTGGACAATATACGACCGACTGGGGAGCTATCGGAGCTACGTTGATGATCAGCATTTTGCCCATTTTGCTCGTGTTTCTCATCATGAGTGACCGAATTGTGGAAGGGATCGCGGCCGGGTCGGTTAAGGGATAAAACAAATTCCCCAGATTAGAAGAGTGCCCCCTAGTGTAGACATTGGAACTTGGAACAAACCTCTTGGTTTGTCCGGTGATTGCTAGGGGGTGCATTTTTGTGTGAGTCTAGTTTGAGTTGAAGATGATTGCGAGCCATTGTTCTTTTGTGTGAAATTAAATTTTGGACTATTTGCTTGGGAGAACAAGAACTTCACTAAAATAATTTTTTTAGGGTGGCTAGCTTTTACTATATCCATTCTAATGGGGGTTATCTATTTTAAATGTAACGGTGTTGTGGAGAAAAAGGTCAATTATGGATGGTTCTCACCATAACTGACCTATTCTATGTAACTACTTTCCACTATTTAAGTGATATATTTTGCTGTCGTACGCGTAAAAAGCGAAGGGATAGTTGGAATAGGTATTATACAGTAAAATTTGTAAATTATTAAATATTGATATAATCGATACTGTGAGCTTCAAATCGATAATCCATGTAGCTCTCAGCGGTGTGAATATGTCTTATTAAATCTAAGTCTGGATATCTCTTATCTAAAGAATATAATATGTCGATATACTTTTTGCTCTGTAAATTGTACGCCACTTCTTCGAAAACCCACTTAAAAATGAAATCTCTGTTTTATTGCATATCTGCAAGAAATTCAAAGTTGAGTTTTCATCTTCACTGAGTAAATTAATTAATTCATCCCATTTTTATTCTATTCTTGGATCGTTATCATCAAGTAATGCCCGTGCACCCAAGATTGCTCTTACTTTTTCTTCAAACATTAAATATCCTCCTTAAAATTATGGTTGTAGCATATTATCAGGGAAAGTTGCTATCTCTCTATACGTTTAGATAGCTCCAACCCTAACTCTATTGGAATAAGTTTTATATATTATACTCAAGCAAATATGCACTTAGCAGTAAAGTCTAATACGGATGCTGTTCTGATTGTTGCGGAACTATTCTAATCCTTGCACTATAGTTTTTGGCCTATATTGCTTGGATGTTGCAGTATTATCCTTTCACTCTCCCTATCGGGGAGGTATACTCTACAGTTTGAAGGATTTTGAAAAACTGTGAAAAAAACGAATATAACATAAAACAGGTCAATCATGGTGGTATCTGACCATAGTCGACCTGTTCAATGTAATGCTATTGCGTTATTTGGGGTATAAATTGTACGTACTATCAAAATGGAGAAATCTTTATACATATGGTGTTATACAATATACATACTGATAGTTAATTCTTATAAAATTTATAAATCAATTTTCCTGCTCTACATTTAGGTTACTTCTCATTTCTTTAAGATACTTTTCGATTTCTTGCTCATCTTGCGGATTTTTTTCAATGTATCTCTTTGCTGCTAATTTAAAATAATAATATAGATTTTCATAAGCAATAATTATCGAATCATCTCCGTACTCGATTTCAATACCTTTGAACTCTTCATGATATAAACTTTTATCACTTTCATCAAGATCACTCCAAAAGGTAAAACCGCCGAAATCTGTCCCAAAACCTACTTCCCTACTTAAATACTTCATTGCATCTTTAAATGAATTTGATAAGTAGCAAAAATTCACCAGCCCTTCCAATGGCAAGTGTTCAATACTAATCAAATCTTCAGAATTTAAAATATTTTTCATTTTTCATTCCTCCTAAGGTGTGGTTGGGAATAACGATGTTATTCTTCCATCTTCATAATATCCGACCCATGATACTCCTTTTGAATCTACTCCCATCCAAACACGAGGTAAAGTTCCTGACGTCTCCTTTGTTAAAGCATTGTTCGCAGCTTCGATACCTCTCTCAATATATTTTTTATCAGATATAACATTAGGATCATAAATAGTTTTCTTTAGCACCTTCTTGTTATAAGTACCAGTCGGTTGTCTTGTTTTAGGATCTAATTCAGGCATGCTATACTCTACTTGTTTAACTCCCCTTACTTCATTACCATTCACGTCATACACTTTATACTCGTTTACTACTTTTACATCATTTTTATAAAACTCCTCACTATTGTGTGCACCAACGATTCCTTTTTTGTTTGGGTGCTCTTTTCCGTTCTTATCCACAAACTCTCTATGTTTTATATGAGTCTCCAACTCGGGAGTTGCTGTTATTGATGATTTAACAATTTCTTTTTCCTTTTTTAAATATTCTTTTATATTTGAGGATTTTCTTGTATTTGTACTCTTAGCTACATTATATATGACCTTCTTTTGAATTTTACTATTTTCTTCTCTAGTTGCCTTGGAGGCAGTCTCTCGTAGCGTTTTCCTTGCCTGTTGATCCTGTTGTTTATATTGGTTTTTCGTTGTTAACCTTTCATTTGGTTGTGGTTTGTAGCCTTTGGTTTCAAGAGTTTGGTTATTTTTTGGGTTAGCTATGTTTTCTCTAGCTTCTATTTGTTGTCTCGCTAATAATTCCTGGACTCTTACTTTTGCACTTACTCCAGAAGAAATATTAAAGAACCCTTTTCCTCTACCCAGTTTTGAAAGTATCCCCTTTAATTCTTTAGTATGGTCTATCCCCCCTCGACCACCAAACATAAGAGGGTTTTCTGTGATAATAGCATAGAACATCCATTTCTTCTCTTCTTCAGATACTCCTTGCTTCCTAGTTAGCATGAAGAAATCGCCGGGATAATTATGTTTCCATTCACTATAGTATTGGCGATCCGGTTTACCGTCACGAGTACGTACAAGACCATCTTCTCCTCGATAACTCCCCGGTTTAAGTTTGGGTGTAAAGTCTTCGGTATATGCTGCCCTAAGATAATCCTGCCAGATTCTTTCGTAGTCTTCTTCTGTCAGCTCTGGTGGCGCAGCTTCTTTTTTTGCTTTAAGGGCAGCTTCAGTTCTAGCTTTTTCTTGTTCTTTATATTCCCTCAGCATTCTATCTTTAACACTTTTAGGTACCTGTTGATAGGCATGAACCATAGTTTTTGATGCTGACAGCAAGTTTTGAATCAGCTCTAATGGGCCACCGGAATGGGCTATATGACGTGCGCTTGTATACACTTTTCCTAGAATCCATTTGCTATAGTAGGCATGTCTCGCTTGCTCATGCTCGTATTGAGTAATCAACCCTTGCACTGCTAAACCAGCCAAGTGTTTCAACGGATGAATGCCGTTCCCCTTACCGCCTCCAATCGTAGGGGTTCCTTTGCTCCGAACAGGGATCACTGCGGTTGCTTTCAGAATCACACCCGCCGCAGGTCCACTTAGCGCTCCCGCAACAACACCAGCCACTTTTCCCATCACTGGAATGGAGCCTAATAGCTTGGATACCGTACCCAACAAAGAGTTGGCCTGTTGAAGTGCAGCCGGACTTGTTACTTTGGCGGTAGGAGTGCTGCTTGATGATGTCTTAGCTGTCGATGGAGCTTGCGCCGCCTCGTATGCTTTGATGCTCATCAATGGTGGCTCAGGCACAGGAGGGAGGTCGGCCACGAAAACAGGAGCTTTCACCGTACCTTCCTGATATATCACCGGAGCTTTGGTATCCGTCTCACCATCCAGTACCATGCTGCTGGCTCCGCCTTTTAGATACAGCGCCGTTCCAGCTTCGAGCGAAAGTTCCTCGCCTGCATCGAGCTTCACGTGACCACCCTGAATCTGCACATTCCCCGGACTGTCGATCGTAATGCCGTTACCTTCATGCAGTGTAATGGAAAATTCACCGGAGGTGGATAGAGTTAGTTCATGCTCAGACATTTCTACGCCGCTACCTTGTACATGTTGCCATACCTTCACATTCGACTGTCCATTTGTGTGGCGTTGTTGTCGCAGTGAATCCGTTACATAGGCATCTTGTTCGCGGTGGGTAGGCAGATACAACTCCACCTGTTCCCCAATCTCAGGCATATCGTACCAGCCACTGTGTTCTTCCGCGACATAACGGGTGGCTACGGGAAACGAGTAGGCTTTGGCAGGATCTTGTTTCGGGTCGATGTCCAGTTGAAGTTGTACAAAATCCTGCTGTACCTTCAGTACCGTTCCTGTCAACGAAATCCCGGTAGCCTGATCGTTTGCATAACGGGCATATCGGATATCCTGTTCGGCTTGAAGATCATAGCGAGTACGCAGTAAGCCATCCGTTAATGTGGTCACGGCTCGAACCACGACCAGTTCTTTACCTTGTCCAATGGGTAACGTGATGAGGTCGCCCAGCGCATAGTATTGCAGGCTTTCGATCATATAGGTGATATACGAGCCAGCACGTTCGCCTGGCTTTTCCGTATCCAGTTCATGAAACGTTTTTCGTACTCGATAAAATACATCTCGCTCCACCTTATGCTGCTTGCCTTCGGGCATCCCGAAGAAAACCTTGGGCGAGGCTGCGGTTACCTCTGGCACAAGTACGGAGCCAAAGCGAGAAGCGAGACGTTTTAAAAACGCCCAATCTGTCTCCTCATATTGTAAAACAAAAGTCTCCAGTTTGGCATAGTTGCTTACTGTATCAATGGCATCTCCGTACTGATATTTTCGAATCAGCGCAGTGACCAGATCATCATAGGTGCGGTGAATATCTTGATAGGAGCGCCTTTTACGCTTAATATCCATTTGGTACGAATGGGAAGAGGCCTCCAGTTCAAACGTATACACGCCTCGCACGCAGTGTACGGACATATGCGTAACAATCCCATGGAACAGCCTTCTCAGCGATTGTCCCTGATCATTCAACTGACGGATCACAATGGGCTCTTGCTCCATATCCTGTCCGATGCATACAGCTCCTTGTTCTTCGGAGAGCATGCCACTGATATGTAAAAAGGCATGATCATTAATGGCACGTGTTATTTGAAGTTGTTCGATGTGTAATGGCTGAAAGGGACCATAAAAGCGTAGGCTTTCATATCCGATCCCATCTGATAAAACGCTCAAGTGAGTTCATGACTCCTTTCTAGATGCGATGGGTATTTCCAAGTAAAGCACGTCATCTTGAATTCGCTTCTGAATTATAGAAGCCGCAGATGAGTACAAACTGTGAGTCAAGATAGATATGTAATGTATTAAGGGGATTGTTTGATATTAAGAAATAAGAGGTGATATTTAATAAACAACCCAGCATATGTATTTATCGGTTAAAAGAGAGATTTAGTTTACAGAATGAACCATTGGAAGTGGTATTTACTATGTGTAAATCTGGAATTAGAAGATATGAGAGGGAAGTATAAGGTGGAAAAAAGTATATAATAGGTGGTAAGAGGGAGTATAAAAAGATATATATAAGATTGAGCTTAAATGAAAGATGAGGGTTCATGTTATGCCAAAAAACGATAATATGCTGGCCATTCTATGGATGCTGAATTCGGGCGTAAAAATGACTGCAAAACAAATATCCGAAAAGTTAGAAATAAATATAAGGACAGTTTATCGTTATATTGATGCACTATGTGCCAGTGGAGTGCCTATAATATCCGACACAGGTCATAATGGCGGGTATAGCTTGCTGAATAATTTTATCAGAGCACCTCTGCTATTTGATATTGAGGAAAAAAAGGCACTCCTTCATGCTGCTATTTTTGCAAAAGAAGCTGGATACCCTTTGAGTGAGGCATTAGACAATGCGACATCAAAATTGAAAATGTATTCGAATCAAGAGCAGGAAAGTATACTTAGCCGTCATTTAGCCGGATTTGAAGTTATTAACCGCACGGGAGACCCTTCTCTTCAGCCGGTATTGGCGGAATTAGAACAGGCTATAGCCAACGAATTCTCTGTAGAAATGGATTATCGCACAAGCCATGAAGAACAACCCAAGAATAGGGTGATAGACCCCTATGGAATGGTCTACTGGAACAATAAATGGTATACTGTTGCATTTTGTCACCTAAGAAATGAGATCCGTTGCTTTCGGGCAGATCGAATTCTACAAATCAAGCGTACTCCAATCATATTTAAGCGTTCTGAAGCTTTTTCAGCCCGTGAATTTTTTATGCAAAATCTATTACCTGATTTAGTGGGCAAGGACAGTTTAATTTCTTTAACTATCGGAGGCAGGTCAGAGGCATTGGATGACTTATGTCTGCATTGGTTTTTGGGGCATCATCTGAAAGAGCGGACATCCAATCAAGCCATCTTTTTGCTTGAGGAAAAATCACTTCATACATATGTCCCTTATTTACTCTTACCCTATGGGAAATCCATTCAAGTCATCGAACCACAGAGTTTGAAGGAAAAACTTGTTGCTGTTGCGTCGGAGTTAATGGAATATTATCAACGTTAAAAGCTTCACTGACAGCAGATGTCAGTGAAGCTTTTTTATAATGATGATAATCATTGATTACCGAAGGATGATTGGTATCACTCGATGAATTATAAAATAAGGAGAATTTGCAAATGAATAATACAGTATATCTTTATGTGTTTGACACCATGGCAGATTGGGAGACAGGTTACTTAACTGCCGAACTGAACTCGGGGAGATATTATAAAAAGGGGCTGGTCCCATCAAAAATAGTTACCGTGGGAATGGAAAAGACCCCTGTAACTACAATGGGCGGATTGAAAATCCTGCCTGACATCACACTGGATGAGTGCAGCATTGAAAGCACAGATACATTGATTTTACCCGGTGGAGATACATGGACAGAAACCATTCACCAACCCATCTTAAAAATCGCTGAGAGGTGTTTAGAGGAAGGGATATGGGTTGCAGCGATTTGTGGTGCTACCATGGGACTTGCCCAGGCAGGATTGCTGAATTCACGTTGGCATACAAGCAATGATCTGGAATACCTTAAAATGATCTGTCCCAACTACACGGGCGAAAATTATTACAAAGTGGAGTCTGCTGTAACGGATGGAAAACTGATCACTGCATCTGGAACAGCTCCGTTGGAGTTTTCTGTACATGTCTTAAAAGCTCTGGGTGTGTTTTCTTCAAAAACATTAGAAGCCTGGTATAGTCTTAACAAAACTCGTGAATCCAAATATTACTATGAGTTGATGAATTCAATCCAATGAAGGTATGAGCATAAAATTGAACTATTACGATCATTTAAAGGAGGAGTTAAAATGACTGAAAGCAGAGAATATATGGGAGTGTCGGGTAAATATACAAAGAATGGAATGCCCAACGGCTTTACATCTATTACCCCTTTTATTACCGTGAAGAATCCTTCGGAAGCAATAGAGTTCTATACAACGGTTTTCAATGCAAGGGTTAAGGATATTACTGAATATCCTGATGAGAATGGCAATAAAATAATTGTTCATGCTGAATTAGATTTTGGAAATGGTTTTTTGCAGCTGGGAGCAGCGAATCCGGCATATCAATTGGTCTTGCCGCCAGATGAAGACAATGCGTGTTATTCTTTCGGAATTTACGTCATGAATGTGGATCAGGTCATTGAAAATGCGGTAGCAAGAGGAGCGAAAGTAAGGGAACCAGTTACAAACTTTGTTTCAGGTGATCGATTCGGAAGTATATTGGATCCTTGTGGAGTAAGATGGTCTATTATGACCAGAATCGAGGATTTGTCAGAAGAAGAAAGTAGTCGTAGGGTTGCTGAATGGGCCAAAGGCTTTAGTGGAGAATAAATGCAATTACTTCTTTGGTAAAATGTATTAAAGTGACAATCTGCTAAAATGATGTAATCGAAATTCTGGTGGCAATTAGTTGGCGGAAAATACGGCATCTTTATCACCACATAAGGCATGTTGAGCGCTGTTCACTGTCAGTAAGGAAAGATTGAATACAGGATGCATAGGTGGTGTTTTAGCTCCTCAATGAGGGTCTAGTCGATAAATAGAGAGAGGTAAACCATGTTAAAACGTATAATTTTACCCTTAGCTGTTATCTTTGTGTTCGTTTCTTTAGTCTCAGTTGAGAGAGCACATGCGGGATCTAAATTTAGTTATAATGTTGAAGTTTCTGTAAATAACAGCGCTTTGACATTAGATCCATTTCTAGAGAGAGCCACAAACGAAAATAATAGCACCTTGACGACAGACGTCAGTCCGTATATAGAGAGATCCACAAACACCGTATATGTTCCTATTAAATTCATAATTGAAGGGCTAGGAGAGTCTGTCTCATGGAACATGCCTACACAAGAAGTTACAATTAAATCGAAGAATGGTACAATTATACGATTAACCGTGGGTAGCAAAGTTGCATACGTGAACGATGAAGAAAAGATGATGCCGAGTGCTCCCATTATGCCGGAATATCCAAATCGGGTTATGGTACCTCTTAGATTTGTTTCGGAAGTTCTGGGAGCTACAGTAAATTCAACTACGATCAATGGAACATTACATGTTGACATTAAGAAATAATGCTTGATAGTTTTGAAATGGGTAAAACTAATTGCTCTTTAAATCTTGGGTCGTAGAGTTTGAGGAGTAGCAATTTTAATGTATATCAAAAAGTTTGGAACAGGGGTTCAAATCCCCATGTCTCTATACTGAAACCCGCTCATTGAGCGGGTTTTTGCTTTTAGTCACCCTTATTGTAGACCAAATGTAGACATAAAACTATTTAAGGCACAGAGTTTGTTGGAACTTGTAGACATTGCTGTTTTCTTCTTTTGATGGATTTTAAAATGAAGCGCGACACCTGCTGGAATAGGATATAATCCGAAATAATTTTTAATTTTAATTACTAAAAATTTATGCTTATGATTTTTGGCAAGGGAAAATAAGATATAAAATATGGAAGGGAGTGATATATTAAGTAATTATATTGAATAATAGTATTTATGATAAAAAAGTCATAAAACTAAGGAATTGAAATTATTTTGTTACTAACCATCTTAGGAGGAATTATCTATGAAGAAAAAATTAACAATACTTAGTCTAGCTTTAGCCATCACAGCCTTCTCTACTGTAAGTTTAAGCGCTTCTTACGCTTCTGATTATGACGTTTCCTCTGGAAATTCTTCTCCTTTAATTAGCGTGAATGCAAATGGTGCTGCTGTTGAGCCTCAAGCAATAGCATCCCTTGCTCGTAAAGCAGTACAAGTTGGTAAAGCAGCTTATGAAGCTAACAAGGATGCTTTGAGGGAAGCGACCCGCTTAGGAAGTCTATTAGGTACAGGTGCTTCTAGTAGTGATGTAGAGAATGCAGATGTAATTTTTGATAAATAGCTGAAACATCAGGGAGAGGATCAGATTTTTATATTTCTCTCTCCCTGATGTTATTTAAAAGAGGTGATTGCTTAAATGAAAAAAAGAAGTGAAGCGTTTATTTTAAATGCTACGTTATTCTCTTTATCGTTGTTCTTGATGGTTCATTTCTTCTTTATTTTTCTTCACGCTGGACCGCTTAACCCGGTCTCTGTTTCATTGAAATCAGTAACTGATAACTATGTTGGACGGTTTTTTCAACAAAACTGGCATCTATTTGCTCCCCAGCCTATGACTCAAAATCTAAAATTATATGTACGTGTGAAGTATAAGGGGGAGGGCAGTACCAAAACTGTTATAAGCAATTGGTATGATGTTACTGAACCTATGATCAGGACGAATGAGACGACAGTATTTTCACCTTATAATAGGATGCTCAGAATTGGAAGTGGATACATACATCAATTATATATAGGAGGAAAAGATGATCTAACATATAAATTAATGGAGAAAATATCTAAAAAAGATAATGTCGCCAAAGAAATAAATGCTTCTTTAGAAAAGGATTCGGATCAAGTTGAACAAATCATATACCGCTATGCCTCTGCGTTTGCGAAAAGAGAGTTTTTGAAACATGAAATAACCGATGTCCAGTTTATGACCTCAATATCGGATGCAATTCCATATTCAAAGCGAGATGATCTTCATTTTAAAGTGAAAGAAGATAATGTCGTATATGGTTGGAAAGGAGTTGTAAAGGATGTTGTTGAATTACCGTAATTTTTTTATGAATGAACGCTTTCTTATTGGCACAAGTATCCTTCGGATATGTATCGGGTTGATATTACTTTTCAATTATTTTATTCATTATAAACAAAGATATTTTTTTTGGCACGAATCTGGAATTAATATATATTCTGCTGGGTACAAGTCATTAACATGGTCTTTATATAATTTGAATTCATCAGCTTTATTTTTTGACTTTATCTATCATTTAGGAATTGTGGTTACTATTTTTTATTTAATTGGATACAAAGGCCGCCTTTTTTCAATTCTGACCTATCTATTTTTTTATTCACTGTATGTTCGTTCTTTTCATATAAGTGACGGAGGAGACAATTTACTGATAGTAAATATGTTTTTTCTCCTATTCGCCAATAATACTGCATATTTCTCTTTTGATTCTAAATTGAATAGCTTACATGGAAAAGGCTCGAAGCAGTCTTTGATTTATAAGTTATCCATAATAATTCACAATTTTGCAGTACTTTTTTGTATTATACAACTGTGTATTGTTTATTTCTTCTCAGGAATGTATCAGCTTATGGGAGAAATGTGGCAAAACGGAACGGCACTTTATTATATCTCTCAGGTGAGAGAGTTTAGCAGACCTATTTTGGATTATATGGTTAACCATTATGTTGGACTCACCATTTTATTCACTTATTTATCTATAATTGTTAAAATAGCTTTTCCTTTTGCTGTAATTAATAAAAGCCTTAAACCGTTTGTAGTTATTGCTATGATATTGTTTCATGCAGGAATCGGTATAGGCATGGGCTTACTGACGTTTTCACTAATTATGATTGTTATGGAATTATTGTTGTTTACGGATCGAGAATATAAAAAGTTATACCATTTTATAAAGATCAGCTTCCGGAAAATATCAATTACAATTCGAAGAAAAACAAGAAAATTAGGATATGTAAGTTTTCAACACAAACAAATTCTGGTTTTCTATGATGGTTGGTGTCCTGTCTGTACAAATATAAAAGACAATTTGTACAAGCTAGATTATTTTAGAATGCTACGGCTTGTTAGTTTTCGGAATTCTTCATTGGTTCAAGCATACAAATTAGATGTTAATGAATTAGAAAGGCGAATGCATAGTTTCTCAATGAATGATTCCAGTAAAATACAACGTGGAATTGACTCTATTGCACAAATTTGTACAAGAATACCGTATCTTTGGTGGGCGGTTCCCTTTATAATTATTTTCAAAAAAATGGGTATTGGTGGTTATTTGTATGATTATATAGCTTCTAAAAGAAAAGTGATTCCCGTGGGGAACTGTGACGACTTATGTGAACTTCAGCCTAAGCGTGTCCATTAAGGAGCAAAGTATGAAAATAATTTTATCGTTAGTAGCTATAATTTTAATATTTGTGTTCATATGTATCCTGTTTTTGTTCATTGCGAAGCGCCAAAATAATAAGAAAACAGAAATGGATGTTCTAAGTTTTTTGAAGGAAAATCCGAGTAAAGCATCTTTGTTTATGATCAAAAATGGTATGGAGAAAATCAGCTATAACTCAGAAGTTAAAATGCCGCTTGCCAGCACGGCCAAAGTGATCATTGCTATCGAATTTGCTCGCCAAGTTGCAGCGAAAATATTAGACGAGCAGGAACTTGTTCCTTTAGAGGAATTAAATAAATTTTATATCCCTGGTTCCGATGGTAACGCTCATCATAACTGGATCAAATCCATTCGCGCAAACCATAAAGAGGTTCAAGGGAAAATTACGTTATTGGATATTACTCACGGCATGTTAGCATATAGTTCCAATGCCAATACAGAATTTCTGATGGCGAAAATGGGTTTGGATAAGATAAATGAGAATATTATGAAGCTCTCACTTTCTTCCCATGATAAAATCTTTCCTTTTTCATCTGCGGGATTCATGTCTCCTTATATCCAAGAGACCGAAAACATAGGCTTTAAAGAGTCGATACAAAAGATAAGTGAGATGAGTTACGAGGAATATATGAAAAAATCTATTGAAATTCATCAGATTTTAAATCGTGATCAGGGGATAGAATGTATTCAGAAATGGAACACCAGGCAGAATTATGTACGAAAACTTCAAGTGCTGGAATCGCGCAAGCTTCCTCGTTCAACGACTAAAGAGTATGCTTACCTCATGAAGCTTATACACAAGGGGGAGTTGGTTCCTTCTACTATAAATCCATATCTAAAAATGCTAATTCAGCGACAAGTGGATAACTCCAAGTTAATAGAGTTTGGAAACAAAGGTGGATCTACCATTTCTGTTCTAACAGAGGCTTTATATTGTACGGATCGGGAAGGAAATGACATTCAATTAGCCATGTTTATTCAAGATGATTCTGGGGTGGATCATATTTGGCTCAAGCAGAAGCTGGATTTGTTTTTTTACAAATTATTAACGGATACTGCATTTCAAGAAGAGGTAAGAAGCAAATTATCATATGACAAGGGAAGAAATTGAATGTTTTTTTATTTTGTAAAAATGCTGCTGATTCCGCTTATACTTTACTGGATCATGGCTTACTTTCCATTTAAAAATCGTATTTCGTGGTATATACACACTTTGTTTACAAGTGCATATACGTTCATGATTTTATTCATAAATGATTGGACAGAAATTAGCTATTATTTACGACCGGTTTGCATCGTATTGTTTGGATGTTCCTTATTCCGTCAAATGGTTACTTTACGCTCTTTTAAATTTAATGGCTTAAATAGAAAAACACGAATATTCCTTTCTCTTTATGGTTTATTAGCAATATATCAAGTTTTTATATGTATTTTATTTAGTATTTCATACATTACATCCACTCCTAAACACGAAGATGCAGTCGATTTAGCGTTCCCTTTGAAAGGAGGGGCTTACGAGGTAGTGAATGGTGGAATGAGTTCATCTATGAACTATCACTTTTCGCATCGTACTCTGAAATATGCGGTGGATATAACTAAGCTCACCCCGTTAGGTTCAAGAAAAGGGATATTTGATAATCCTGAATCTTTAAAATCCTATCCCATTTATAATGATTCAGTATATAGTCCGGTTGAGGGTAGAATTATCGAAGTTGTGGATGGAGTAAAAGATAATGTCCCAAACTCCCTGGGCCGTAGTACTACAAATATGATTATCATCAAACACCAAGGATATAATATTCTGTTGTTACACTTGAAGAAAAATAGTCTATTAGTTAAGAAAAATGATTTTGTCAAGGTTGGACAAGAAATTGCGAAAGTAGGGAACTCAGGTTACAGTAGTGAGCCGCATCTTCATGTTCATGCTATAAAACATGATAATAAGAGAGATTACTTCAATGGAACCTCGGTTCCTATTACTTTTAATGGTAATTACTTAAAGAGAAATGATTTGCTATTTAATCAAACACTTATTTTTCGTTAAAAATGTATACCTACCTAGAAAGTCGGTTTGAGAATTTGTTTACCAGATTTTTAGTATGGTGTATTGTTCTTCAAAGCAAGTATTTTCAACTTAAGCGAGAGGTATATCCTTACCATCGTCTCGACACATGTGGAGTGTGTGGTAGTGATATATCGAGATGAGAGGCATTGATGCACGAGGGCTAGAGGGGAATTTGAATATGTTCCTGCATTCCAAAAAAACGTTTTAGGATTGAGTGCTGTTCATTGTTACTGCATTGCACAATGGCAAATAATTTGGAAGATGTTTAGGAAACAGTAAAGAGGGGCGGCGAGCCCCTCTTATTTGTGTGATGTTGAGCATTTTTATTCATTTACAGAAAGCGTAGCATTTCATTTCAAGATTTTTCATCACAAAAAGGCTTTTGTCTCATTCAATGAGCGTGCTATATTCGATAAAAGCTGAATTGTATTCCTTATCTCATGTTCCGTAGTGTCTGGGTGAATTGCACAGATTCGGAGAACAGTTTTTCCATTAAGTTGTGTCGTAAGCACAGAGGCGTATCCGTTTGTCATCATTTCTTGGGAGATCCTTTTATTGAGTGAATCTAATTCTTGCTCAGATAATCCAGTTGGCGCATATCGAAAATTAACAATCGCTAACTGTGCGGGGGATACAATTTCCCAATGATTATGTTTTTTGATTTCATCTTCAGCCCATTCTGCGAGTTGAACTCCATGCTCTATGGCTTCACCGACAGCATTAGTTCCTAAAGCCTGTAGTGTCACCCATAGTTTCAAACTTCGAGCAGGCCGCGTTAATTCAGGGCCCAGATCCCAATAATTAATATATTCTTCATTAGTCTCGGCATCTTTCAAATATTCTGGATGTGTGCTGAAGCAGTTTCTAAGCTGTTGATTTTCTTTGGCTAAAACTACGCTACAGGAATATGTCTGCATTAACCATTTATGTGCATCCCAGGTAATGCTATCTGAACGCGATATACCGCTCAAAAGGGGCTTATATTTCGAAGAAGCCAAAATCGATGCACCGTAAGCTCCATCCACGTGTAACCAAATGTTATGTTTTTCACATAGGTCAGCAATTTCGTTCAACGGGTCAATGCTTCCCGTATTGGTTGTGCCAGCCGTGGCAATGATCGCAAAAGGCTTCATGCCAGCCGCCTGATCATCCATTACTTTTTTTTCTAAGGCTGAAACATCCATACGAAAATTTTTATCACTTGGAATCTTTCTGATTTGATCACCACGGAATCCGAGGATGCGTAACCCTTTGGCGACCGATGAATGAGTTTGATCTGAAACATAACCAGTTCCAATGGCATATTCCTGCTCGGATAACCTTGCATTGCGTGCAGCCGCTAAAGCGGTCAAATTCGACAGCGATCCGCCCGACAGAAATAAGCCTCCAGCAGTATTGGGATACCCTGCTTGGTCACACATCCACCGGATCACTTCCCCCTCTAAAAGGCTTGCGCTCGAACTCAGCATCCAGCTTCCGGCATGGGTATTATAAGCGCTGGTCATGATATCTCCTAACCACGAGTAAAGAGACATTGGACCAGGAACCAATGCGAAAAAGCGAGGGTGTTGCATGAAGGTTTGGTGAGGATAGACGTTTTTCCTCATTTCATCGACGACCTCTTGTATCGGTCTTCCTTTTTTCGGAAAACCAATTCCCCTTAAATGAGCTATTGTATCCCCATCTGCAGTGTTGATTACTTTTCGGGATCGAATATTGTTATTTTCTGCAATATATGAATGTATGAACTGTTCAATAATCTCACCTAATTGCTGATTTGGTTCTTGATTCATCATAAGCATCTCCTTTGCTCAACTTCGATCAAGTATAATATAACATCTGTTGTCATATTGTGATATTCACCAATTTCATCATTACGTTTATTTTTAGGCTCTTCGCTATTACGCAAAGTAATTCTCAAAGGCAAAGAGAGCTATAAAATCGCCGTTCAGTGCAAATGCTGGAAACGTGATGTTGAGAATGGTATACTACTCCAACTCAAGGCTGGTAAGCAGGTACATAGTTGCTGTGTTGCTTGGATGGTAACGACGAGTAATTTTACAAGGCAGCAAGGAGCGGGGGAGCTTGTAATATAGGAGGGGGAACCTTAGTTATCTGAAAATAATTAAAAAAAGAGAATAAATGTATAGTACTTGTAAGAAAAGTGTTCGAAAACGCTTTGCCAGATGTTGCAAATGAGCTACTTAAAAATTTAAAAAATGACTCTGGATTAAACTGGGAGTAAAAAAATACTGGTGCCCCTTAAAGATGCGATAAGAGCCACCAGTAAAAACTAATTTACTTATATTGTTAATAAGAGCCAACTATACTTTTACTGTATATTGTACCAACACCTCAAAGGAATAAAAAAATGGGTGAGCCATCTTTCGATACACACCTTAATTTTGACTAAGAATTATTGTCCAATTTGTTCTAAGATTTGTGTGTAAGCATTCCTATAATGATCGGGGTTAGGATCTTCTCCTATTATCTTGGGTACGTCGAAGTCAGACAGTAGGAAATGGTATTTGGGTTGAACCTCATGTCTTGCTAAGCAATTCTTGCAACAGGACAAGGGACAGCCGTCAATTGCAATGATGTCACGTCCCGATTTTGCTGTTCTGACAAGTGGTTTGACATCACCACCAACACCAGCTATGCAGGACATTTCAGCGACTTTTTCTCGATCCATTTGTATAGCGATCATGTTAGCGGTTTGTGCTGCGGAGGAACATCCAGAACATGAATAGACAAGAGGTAAATCAGTTCTTTTCATCTTTGTACACTTCCTTGTTTTTTCTTTGTGATCCATCACAGTATCTTTGGTTTTAGATGAAATAAAATTTAAAATTGTTTGTATTTTAACTTAAATTTACAGTCTAAACCGTGATCGTGATCACGACAATATTTTTGTAAAATCTGTTATAGGGCTAACTGTGTGTATACAATTCAGCTAGATCTTTAGAAAAAAAAGCTTATCCCTACTCATAGATTTAAGTTGGAATAAGCTTCTGGAATTTTACTGTTTAGGTACACTTAAACTAATCAATTTCTATGTTAAAGAATTTTAGATAATTTTGTGCCATCAAACTTGTCACCCCATCCTTTATTTTCTTCTATAGAAAATTTTAGAAATGGTTCGATACTTGGCAATGGAAAATTGTAATCTATCATGAGCTTTACAATTTTCTCCAAAGATTTCAAACTGCTTTCGCCGTATCCTTCGATTACAGTGTACGCATGACTGATACCAAGGTCATAAATACCTCGCAGTAAGGCGTCGACTGATCCATCAATATTTTGATATAAGCTATACAAATATATGAATTCATCTTTACTCAACTTCTCAAACTCTTCCTCTTCGTATGTTTTGAATTCTGTTAAATTCTCAGGAATTAATTCAACGACTATATCATTCCAATCATCCAAGTATTGTATATTAGTGAATTCCCATAAATAATTCAAAACGATCTTCCAATCATTAACATCATATTTCAAGGCTATAATAGCGTTCTCAAAACAGCTAACACCATATGCAACTCTACCCCTCATTGAAGTATGTTTAAATTTTTCCATGTTCATAATCGTTAGTCTCCTTTATACCATCCGGTGAGTGCGTCAGCAACATTTCCTTTAAAAGTAAATGTGCAGTTTTCGCAAGATATTTTTGCTGCTCCAAATTCGTGTGGAGTTGTTTTAATAGTATATATATAAATCATTCACATTAGCCTTTTGATTTAGCGCTTGATTCACTGTATCTACTTCTGCGCAATTTCCCACTGCATATTCATTAAGAGAATCTTTTGGCAATAATCCTGCTTTGTCTTTGCTTCCAAATGATACTGCAATCTTTTCATCTCCACTAAGTTGTATACCTTTATTCATTCCATAATAATATTTTCCTGTTCTTGCGTCATAAGCTACACCGTTTAAACTTGCAACCATCTGAAATTCAGAAAATACACTGCTGATAATAATAGTATCTGCCTGCCAATTTGAAGGATAAGAGCAGCGATATATAATTAAGAACAATCATGAACTGATCGTCTATAAGGAAATATTTGAGGTAGTGCCAAAGGAAAAGGATCAACGTGCAAAGCTGAAAGGAAATGTATGGGGGAGGGAAGGCAAGTTATTGTTTTTGGAGAAGATAGAACTTTCCCTATTTCCCTACAGAACTAAACAACTCCTCTAGAGATTTCTTGGGCGTTATGTTTTTATTTTGGTAGAGTGTAAATAACATCAAATGGGTTCTTATCTTCAAAAAACTCGGTGTAGAGCTTTGCAATTTCGTTTGAATTCAAGTCCTTATTATATCGTAATAAGCCCCCTAATTTCACCAATACGTCAGCTTCCTTTGAGGTTACTATTTTCCTTTGTACTATATTTTCTGTATTTTTTGGAGTTACCCACGCCCAATCATTCATGGCCGCTTCAATAAATGGATATCCAAAAGATAACGAACTGATATGAACATATTCTGAACATAGAGGATGAACAATTAATAAAAAGGCTGCAATTATTCCTGAACGATATCTTATCCTTTGTGCTTTTTGAACCTCTTGAGCAAATGATTCTAGGTAATGAGGGATTTTTCCCCAATTAGAACGTCCCATTGAAACTAGTATTTTAACGGCAAATTTATTATTTAATTTATTGGCCAATTGTAAGAATATCTGATTGTTTGTAGAGCCGGAAGCGGTAAATGCACCTAGACATCTTGCCGCCTCATGAACGTTAGTCGCACCTTCTGATATAAGTTTCACATATTCGTCCAGTATCGTATCGTCGTTAACGAATTCTGGAGATTCTACAATTGTTTCGATTAAAAGTGCCTTTGTACTCTGTTCTTTAACCAGAGGAATCATACTAACAAGTTGAGCAAAGTAGTCACCTACTAATTCTTCTAAATTGCAATCATTTTTTAATAACTTCAGAGCAGCTACTATAACACTATCATCTTTATCTAAAGTAGCGTTTGTTATTAGGTGTATAATTTTTCCATACACATTTTTCTTCCTCTCACGTTTTTGAAGAGTGGAATGACTAAAGATAAATCATTTTATATAATATATCACTGTTAAATGAATTTATGGAATAGACTGTTTGTGTTGGGTTAACTGATAGCCTGTAGCTTCTTCCCATTCAGTTAATAGACGTTGGATATACACGTTTTAGTTGGTTTTTAATTGCTCAATTTGAGTGAATAGATTTTTGTCCTCTATTGAATATGAAGCCCATTACTCACTTGCAATTTCTAATTGATAAAATCGTTGGTGTAACGCTTCCTGAAACCAATCTGGCCAAATGGACATAGCATATTTCCCTCCTGTTATTTGAGTGTGTGTATGTTAACTCTGATGGGGAGGGATGGCAAGTTATTATTTGTGTAGGAAGTAACTTGCTATGTTATGTAGTTACTGATTTTGACATGCAAAAAGCTTACTCCTACTCATTAGATCAAGTTGGAATAAGCCTTGAAAGTTTATCAAGCGTATTGTCAAGTTGTTTTGTGTTTGGTTTGTTGTATTGTACTAACTGATGAAACCCATTAAATTAATTCCGCTAGAACTTTAGTCTTGATCATCTAATTTGGCGACATTTACAATCTCTCTCATGAAAGATGTTACAGCATGACAATTTTCCAGATCATCCTCATCCAACATCGACCAATAATAAATAGTATTCTTATGAATACTAATATCTTGAAGAAGATGATATCTGATAAAACTAGCCCAATTCTCCTCAACCTTTCCTTCTACTATGGCATCATTGAATGATGAAATAATAATAATCATTAAAGCAAATTTTTCTTCTTTGTTTAATTCGATATTTTCATAGGCGTATAAAAATTCGGTTATTCTTGAAGAATCCGACACTTCATACTCCCAATCTTGTGAAAACTCATCAGGAGCAGGTAATTTGATTTTCTTTACAAGACCTTCAATTGCACTTTTAGTAACATACTCTGGGTATATATTCTCCATGGTTATTTCTCCTTTTTATTATTTTCCTATTCCTGAAGGATGAGCGCTGCTATATGGAAAAGCAGATCTAATTCCACCATCCTCTTTTACTATAACTCTAGCCATATCAGGTTTTATTTCAGTACCATCTGGCAAGTATCCTCTTGATTTAATAGTGGATGGTAGTGGAACTTCATGAACACCGGGCCCCTTTTTTGCTACCTCTGCAAGAAAGTCCGCTGCACTATTCTCGTCAATCCATTGGCTGATTTGGTGCCCCTTTCCTCTTGCTCTATCAATAAGCTGATTGGGTTTTTTCTTTGCACCATGCTCAGAAAAAGTATGCCCATACGTTGGTGTACTTTTAGGATTTCCCCATTTGAAATTATTGGCAACTTGTTTCGTCTCTTTAGTTTCAGGAAGCTTCTCGTTTAGTTTGCTTGGTTTCTGCGAGGTGGGTGTTCCTTCGCTCTTGCCTGACTTTGCGCCAGCAGGTTTAGAGGGTGGTGAACTATTTGGGCCCTCGCTTTTAGACATTCGATACAGATCCTTAGCACTTTGCACACTATTGGATGCTCCGGTATACGTTACCCCTGCCCCATGTGCTCCCAAAAGGGCAGATTGTACTATAACACCCACGCCTACAGGTGCTGCTACTCCTGTGCTCGTTACCAAACCACCAAAGAATCCTTCTACCACTGCACCCGTCATTTCTACGGCTCCAGCTACAGTTGTCAAGGAATGTCCGATCACTTCACCTGTTTTACGCGCCATCGGATGATTTGAGGAGTATTCCTTATTCATTATTCCAAACGAGTAATCTTCTACAACTGCGGCTGCTGCTCCTAATACAACTTCTCCACTCACATCTACAGTATACTCCAACTCGTTCGCCATCTGCTTCGCCATAATGGCTTCGTTTTCCGCATTTTGGAGCTGGCCTGCCGCCATAAGATCCCACCACGACTGAGATTCCTCTTCTTGCTTTGGCTTTGCTTGTTGAGCCATGTAGCGGTCATAATTGGCTCTCCAGCGTTGTCTCAGATCTACAGGAATCTGCTGATACGTATGAACCATGGCATTCGATTCTTTCAGCAGGTTCTGAATCAGTTCCAGTGGGCCACCAGAATGCGCTATATGACGTGCACTCGTAAACACTTTCCCCAGAATCCACTTGCTATAGTAGGCTTGTCTCGCTTGATCATGTTCATACTGGTTAATCAATCCTTGGAGTGCTAGACCAGCCAAGTGTTTCAACGGATGAATACCGTTCCCCTTACCGCCTCCAATCGTAGGAGTTCCTTTGCTCCGAACGGGGATCATAGCGGTTGCTTTCAGAATCACACCCGCCGCAGGCCCACCTAAAGCTCCCGCAACAACGCCAGCCACTTTTCCCATCACTGGAATGGAGCCTAATAGCTTGGACACCGTACCCAACAAAGAGTTGGCTTGTTGAAGTGCAGCCGGACTTGTTACTTTGGCGGTAGGAGTGCTGCTTGATGAAGTCTTAGCTGCTGATGGAGCTTGCGCCGCCTCGTATGCTTTGATGCTCATGAGTGGCGGCTCAGGCACAGGGGGGAGGTCGGCTACGAAAACAGGGGCTTTCACCGTACCTTCCTGATAAATCACCGGAGCTTTGGTATCCGTCTCACCATCCAGTACCATGCTGCTGGACCCGCCTTTTAGATACAGCGCCGTTCCAGCTTCGAGTGAAAGTTCCTCGCCTGCATCGAGCTTCACGTGACCACCCTGAATCTGCACATTCCCCGGACTGTCGATGGTAATGCCGCTACTTTCATGCAGTGTAATGGAAAATTCACCGGAGGTGGATAGAGTCAGCTCATGCTCAGACATTTCTACGCCGCTACCTTGTACATGTTGCCATACCTTCACATTCGGCTGTCCATTGGTGTGGCGTTGTTGTCGCAGTGAATCCGTGACATAGGCATCTTGTTCGCGGTGTGTAGGCAGATACAATTCCACCTGTTCCCCGATCTCAGGCATATCGTACCAGCCGCTATGTTCTTCAGCGACATAACGGGTGGCTACTGGAAACCAGCAGGCTTTGGCAGGATCTTGCTTCGGGTCGATGTCCAGTTGGAGCTGTACAAAATCCTGCTGTACCTTCAGTACCGTTCCTGTCAGCGAAATCCCGGTGACCTGATCGTTTTCATAACGGGCATAGCGGATATCCTGTTCGGCTTGAAGATCGTAACGGGTGCGTAGTAAGCCATCCGTTAGTGTGGTCACGGCCCGAACCACGACCAGTTCTTTGCCTTGTCCGATGGGTAACGTGATGAGGTCGCCCAGCGCATAGTATTGCAGATTTTCGATCATATAGGTGACATACGAGCCAGCACGCTCTCCTGGCTTTTCCGCATCCAACTCATGAAACGTTTTTCGTACTCGATAAAATACATCTCGCTCCACCTTATGCTGCTTGCCTTCGGGCATCCCGAAGAAAACCTTAGGCGAGGCTGCGGTTACCTCTGGCACAAGTACGGAGTCAAAGCGAGAAGCGAGACGTTTTAAAAACGCCCAATCGGTCTCCTCATATTGTAAAACAAATGTCTCCAGTTTGGCATGGTTGCTTACCGTATCAATGGCATCTCCGTATTGATATTTTCGAACCAGCGCAGTGACCAGATCATCATAAGTGCGATGAATATCTTGATAGGAGCGCCTTTTACGCTTAATATCCATCTGGTAAGAATGGGAAGCGGCCTCCAGTTCAAACGTATACACGTCTCGCACGCAATGTACGGACATGCGTGTGACAATCCCATGGAACAATCTTCTCAGCGATTGTCCCTGATCATCCAACTGACGGATCACAATGGGCTCTTGCTCCATATCCTGTCCGATGCATACAGCTCCTTGTTCTTCGGAGAGCATGCCACTGATATGTAAAAAGGCATGATCATTAATGGCACGTGTTATTTGAAGTTGTTCGATGTGTAGTGGCTGAAAGGGACCATAAAAGCGTAGGCTTTCATATCCGATCCCATCTGATAATACGCTCAAGTGAGTTCATAACTCCTTTCTAGATGCGATGGGTATTTCCAAGTAAAGCAGGTCATCTTGCATTTGCTTCTGAATTATCGAAGCCGCAGATGAGTACAACAGTGAGTCAAAATAGATATGTATTACAAGGTTTGTACGCTATAAAGGGACGAGAGGTGATATTTAATAAACAACCCAGCATATGTATTTATCGGTTAAAAGAGAGACTTAGTTTACAGAATGACCCATTCATTGGGTGATTTTCAATATGTATTTTTGGAGATAGGGAAAATGGGAGAGGGGACATAGCAAAAAACCCCTTGAATAGTCATACATATGTGATGTATGTCAAAGAGAGCTCTTGTATAAAATTTATAATTTGCAGCTTCTAAGACTTAGTCTGTTTGTTCCATCCAATTTAGAATAACATGCAAAGCCAGTCCAATATTACCAATCTGACAGTGAGTATCAGATGTTTCATGTGGAGTAAACATTCTTGCTGAAAGTGATCGAACATTTGTTAGCGTCAAAATTTGATCTGTAAGCTGATTGATTGGCACGTAATGATCGTTTTGTCCTGCAAGCAGCAAGACATCCTGAGTTACTGAATGAGAGAAGTGATTCGCGTTGTAGGCCTTTGTGCCATTAAGGAAGTCATAAGGGGTTTTGCTTCCTGTAACATGCATGTCTTGAGCAAGAGCCCATTCCAGCATTAAACTCTGCTTCATCAATTGAGCTAAGGTATCATTTACGGTTTGTGAATCTCCTTCATCAATCATGATATTAAGCTTATCCCGGAAGGAAGGAGGGATTTGATGCGTTACCGCTTCATAAAAATCCGTTAATATATTATAGGCAACTGCTTTTTTTGCTCTTGGTTCATAAGCAGCTGCTCTCAAAACAAGATTGCCGCCTAAAGTGAGGCCTATAAGTGTTACATTTTCAACCTTAAAATAGTCCAGCAAACTTTTAACTGTTTTTTCCCATTCATGTGTCATTGGAATATTGTAGGTTTCCAAGACACTTCCTTGTCCTGGACCTTCAAACATAATAACATCATATCCAGCATCTCTGAATACCATAGACATTCGAAAAAGCTCTTCGATATAACTGTCGAAACCTCCAAATAAAACCAAAGTCTTCTTCGGATTTTCTGCCGAAAGACGATAAGCGGAAAGATAGCCTCTTTCATAGGGAATTAAATAGTGCTGTTCATCTGTAATACCATAAGCTTCTTTGGAGAGCTGAATAAACTGATCACGTAAAGTTTGCTTGAGTGAATTTGATTGTGGAATAAAAAACTCAGCGCCTCTGAAATAAAAGGCTGCACGTAATTTTGCATCTTTTTTCAAAGACTCGTCTCCAAGTTCTATAAAGCGTTTAATTAATGTTTCATAGTTGTGAGCAATTTTGCCTACTTCGCGCATTTCATCAAGTAAGACGTTATCATTGGTCCAGTTATAGAATACATTCATATGGAAGTTAACGCTTGCATCAGGATGCAGCTCGTAGAGTCCTACCGGAAAATCATCAGGTTGCCATTTCTTTGTCATATTAAAACTCCTTTCAAATAAGTATGAACACAGCATAATATTCTTGTGTAATAGTCTTCAATCATTGATATATAGGGGTCTGTTGCTTATACGACACGAATCTCATATATGATGATTATTATGTATATAGTAGACAGGAGGTATTAAAATGATTCGAAATAAGGACTTACGTATTATAAAAACACAAAAAGTAATTCGGGATGCATTTATTGATTTGCTGGATAAAAACGGATTTGAGGCGATTACCGTTCAGGAGATTGCGAATGCAGCTATGATTAATCGTTCTACCTTTTATTTACACTATGTGGACAAGTATGATTTACTGCAAAAAACAGCGGAACAAGCGTTAGCTAATATCATAGAATTGGTAGCCCCTGAAACACATATTGTTGATGGAGAACTAGAATATAGCAGCTTCAAAGAAAATATTCGTGCAATTCTTAAAGTCGTGGAAGATGATGCGGTGCTATACAAGGTACTGCTTAACGATCCGCAGATGATAGACATTAATCAAAAGTTTCAGCAAGCTCTCATTGGAAAAATGGATAGCAGCTTCCCGAATAATATCTTAATATCTCGGGATTTATTCTTGGAATGGATGACATCTTTGTATATGTCAGTGATACGATGGTGGTTGAACCAAAACATGAAATATTCATCCAACTTCATCGCTGAAGAATTCATAAAATTATTAGTGATTGGCCCTGTAAAAACGGTTGGTTTTTAGGAGTATAAAGAAATCTTTCAGTATAAACTCGATGAACTATATACGTCTGCCCGTTTTTCTCGGCCATTTTTTCTTCAACTAAAACCTTTTACAGCATTCTATCTTTAACATTTTAGTATCTGTTTATAGGCATTATCTATAGTTTTTGATGGTGTTACCAGCAAGTTTTAATCCAGCTCTAAAGGGTCACCTAAATGCGTTATATTAATTTGGACAAAGTGAAAATAATTAACCTACGATTTTTTCCTTTCCTAAGCTGTTGTTATGTGCCAAAAAAAGGAGTACATTCAAATTGAACAAGAAATATTTGTTTTACCAAAATTACAGGAGGCATGAAGATGGATAAGCTTACAAAGGGTACCTGGATTGTAAACACGGTTAAACATCTGGCTGAACTTAAACAGTATACAACCGAGCTTGCTTTTTATGAGGCAACAGAACAAGCAGGAAAAGCTGGAGCCTTTCTTGGTAGGTTGGTGGCAGATAAACAAGAAATTATACCTATACAGAATGCAAAAGTTTTTGCTCGCCAATCTAGTATTTCACCTGCAGAATTGAATACATATTTGAGCTACTTACGGCAAGCTGAGAAAGTCGATTATTCAGTTGATGCAATGAACAGACCGAAAGAAATTGAAATCTATTGTTTCTCTGGTAAGGAAGCTCTGGAAAGCGTATCAACCATTTATGAGACGCTTGAACCCCAACAAGAAGAGAATGCGAGTTTAATCGGTCTAAATCACACCTTTCATTTACCAAGAACTACAGATGAACTCAAGCAGTATTTGACAACCAGTAGTATATCTGAAGAATGTGCTGAAACAACTATCAAGTTACAGCAATCTTTTGGACTAGTTAGAGAGAGTGGTCAGAGTGGTGAAAAAGTACTGTTTAACGAATACTCGTTTAATGGAGATCCACAAAGGGTAGTAAAAGCATTGTCGTCACTGGACAACAATGAACGAGATATGGTAATTGAAATTCAAAATTTGATTTCTGAGACACAGGGTTTTCTAATTGAACATATTCCATCGCATATTCCTACGTATATTGTGGAGATGATGGAAGGAGTGGGGCTTGTTGATGGTATTACTGTACAATCTGCAATAGGATCGGCCACTTTCCTAACAACACCTCAAATTAAAGGTCAAGGTATAGGAAGTTTTTCACTTTCTGAGGATGTTTTCCATAAGGCGAAAATACTATTAAGTTGTTTGCGTTTTGGACAAACAAAGTCGACATGGGGGAGAGGGAAAATTTCTACTCTTGACAAGATGATGAATATTCTGAATAAGTTACTCCGTGGACAGTGGGTTGGTCCTGCAACAGCTATAGGTCAGGATTATGCATTGCTGGAAATTGATGGTGTGATACAAACAAGACCAGCAAAGCCATATGGTTTTGAAATGAAGTTACGCCAACTTGAGGTGGGGGAACTTGTTCGACAAATGATTACTTACAATAAAGTTGCTCTTGAAGCGGAGGCAAATATTGGAGATCTGTTAAAAGATCAGCCAAGTGGCTGTATTATTCCTGAAACAAGGAAAAGCGAGATTTTTGCAAAATCTACAGCTCCAGTAGAAGCCTTGCGAAATAAGTTGCTAACTACTATTCGTACTTCGTCGGGGGTGTAAAGTGTGGTTTATAATAATAAATCTGATCAGAAGGGCTTTGGGTTTGAATATGATGTTTCTAGTATGTTTCAAAGCCAGGGTTACTTAACTAGAAGAGGAGTCCCCTTATCCTATGGCAATGATGCGACTGATATAGATGTTTTGGGAATTGTATTTACTAACCCCTTTCAAGGTCATAAGATAATATGCGATTGCAAAAACAAAACTAAAGCTAAGCCTTTTGAGAGGGTATTTTGGGCAAAAGGTCTTGGTGAATTTGTTAATGCTTCTAATGTATTCGTAGCTCTCAACAAAACACAATGGGAAATTATTCGTTTTGCAGCTTCAGGTGGAGTGAAAGTTCTTACTAGTGATAGTATGAGTGAATACCGAAAGAATCAATCTTCTTACGGTTTAGCTGACGGGCAATTTTATACTCACTATGAACAGAAAATAAAGAATGCTGCAAAGTCAAGTTCTCTTTTGAATAATATCATTTTGAATACTAAAAAGTTATATCTTCATAAGAATCCTTACGTTGCTATTAACATATGTATGGAGTTTCTTACTAACATTGCAAAAGGCTTTCAACATGGAGGGAATCATAGCAAAGATCATTATGATGCTCTAAAGTATCTCGCATGTGAACTAACAGTTTTAGTTGGATTACAGATATTGTGGATAAGTTCAGATATACTAGGTCTACCAGAAAAGGCTAGAAGAGAACATATTTCATCAAAGCTTACTTATGGAGAGCTAGACCCAGGTACTGCTAGAAATCTAATAAACACTGCCAAAGAACTTGCAAATGAAATAATAAAAACTTCAGTTCCGAAGGCAATGATGCCAAAAGATGTTGACTTTGGAGAGATTGTACCCCCCCCTTACACTTCTAGTCTAATTGGTCTCATTGAAAGAGCATTGGCTCGTCCAAATGCATACTTGTCAATGCCTCAGCATCTCGATTTCTTACTTTTTGAGCAAGGTATAAAGGGTAGGGATTACACAGATGATGAAATTAGGAATTTGTTCGGATATACGTTATCAGATGAAAAATTTAAAGTATCGCGTAATATACTTTCTTTTGTGAGAGAATCTTGTGGATTAGATTGGAAGTCAATGTGGAGTAAGATGGAAAATAGCTCAGCATCCCCAAAATCTGGAAGTAAGGAGCGAGAAGAGAGTAAAGCATACAGAAAATGGAAAAAGTCCTCTGATCAAGCCCAATCAGAAGGCCTAAAACCTGAGAATAAAAAACAAGAAGAGAGTAAACCTAACGAAAGATTAAAAGATGCACTTAAAGAGCTAGGATTAGAAGGTTCAAAGTTTGAGAAGCAAGATAAAGAACCTAAAATGGTAGGGAGTGTTCCTAATGAGACCAATTTAAAGGGCGAAAAATCTGATCATGACGAACAAATAAAACAGAATTATAGCGTTAAAGAAGGTAAGGAAGTTAAGTTTGAAAATGGAAATGGTCAATAATGAAAAATTAACACATTTTTTAACTTGATTTGGATTAAAAGAGGAATATTTAATTATTCCTGTTGTACTTATTTTGTTCGAAAGAATTGGCAGCCCCTGTTGAGTAAGACTCACAGGGGATTTTTTTGTTTATTTTTTGATTTTACTATTATCCAGATTTTTTAATGATTAATAGAAAGTTTCTTACGTGAAATATAGAATGAAGCTTACATAGTGCTTAATTTTATCTATTGAAACATAATGTAATACAATTTTCGACATTTTTTTCGGTCAAACTGAGTTATTATTTATATAGGACTTAATTACTGAGTCAAATGTCATGAATATTTTAAAAAGGAAGAGAAGATATATGTTAGAGGTAAAAATGTTTCCTGCATCGTATGGTGATAGTTTTCTTATTTCTTGTAGAGGGAAAGCAATTAATCATATTTTAGTGGATATGGGCTTTGCTACTACCTATGAAAAGTTTATTAGTGAGGAACTTCAGAAAATAAAAGCAGAGGGTATATCTTTGTTAATTTTTACTCATGTAGATGAAGATCATATTCTAGGCGGAGTTAGATTCTTTAAGAAAAACGGTCATTCTGATAATCCAAATTCAATTGACATAAGAGAAATTTGGTATAACAGTTTTCGACACTTACAGTTTGATAAGATTCAAACTAAAGGGGAGCTCTCTATTAACAGTGGAATGAATAGCATTCTTTCTATGGGATATCCACGGGAAATAGGAGTAAGAGAAGTAGCAGATATAGGATATAAGCAAGGCTCAACTTTGGGATCACTAATACTACAAAATGGTTATGAGAACAAGTGGAATACTAGCTTTAATCATAAAGCTGTAGTAGTTGATGAAAACGAGATCAAGGTAAACTATACGAATGAAGAATTATCAATAACTTTATTATCTCCTAATATTGAAAATCTTCAATTGCTTTCTAATAAATGGGCTGAGAAATTATCATCACTCGGTTATCAAGATAAAGTTGATAGTGATCAGACACTGGACGATGCTTTCGAATTTTATATGTCGAATATCCAAATGGAACAAAAACAGAGAAAGGTCCAAGATATAAATTCTACTAGATACACATTGGAAGAAATAGCACAACAGTCTTTTGAACCAGATAGAGCAGAAGTGAACGGAAGTTCTATTGCATTTATATTGGAGTTCAACTCTAAGAAACTGCTTTTCTTAGGAGATTGTCATTCGGAAATTATTGAAAATAATTTAAAAAAATTATTGAATCAGAGAAAAGAAGAGAAAATGTGGTTTGATATGGTTAAAGTTTCTCATCACGGAAGTAAACACAATACTAGTGTTAGTATGTTAGAACTGATACATTCCAATAAATATATTTTTTCAACAAACGGTAAAGGCAAGAACTTTAGTCATCCTGATATTGAAGCGATCTATAGAATAATATCGACTGACAACACTCCTGATAAGGAGCTAATTTTCAACTATAAACCTTTCAGGATTTTAAATAAATTTAATGATCCAAATTTGATGGAAAAGTATAGCTACAGTATTCATTACACCAATGATTTGGCAAACACATTGGATGATGTTCCTACAATAATTTCATTTCAAAAAAACGAAAAAGTTAAGGAGGAAGTTTAGCATAGATACTATTAAATATTTATATAAAACTACAGCGAAAATTATCTGCCGTAACCAAGGTACTGCATTTTTAATTGATGAAAAACGTGCTATTACAGCAAGACATTGTATAAAAGAGCATATTGACAATAATGAGCTAATAGAACTTGAATTTTATCCTGGAAGTACGAAATCTTTTAAAAGGTATGCGAATTTAATAGCTGATTCAATCGAAGATGATATGGCTCTGCTTGAAATTACTGATAAAGTAACGCATATTGAAGAATGGCTAGCAATTGACGTAAATAGTTATGATAGCAGGGAGATTGAATGGGAGAGTATGGGGTATCCCAAAGATTGGAATACTGATGCCGAGGGAGATGCTTATTGTTATCTCAGAGGGCAACTCTACTTTGATAGCAGTTTTGATGACAGTAAAGAGTATGATAAGCAATTAACAAGTAATTATATAAAAGAAGACTGGCCGTACGGTCTTTCAGGCCTATCAGGTGCCCCATTATTGGTTGATAAGAAAATAGTTGGTATCTTAATTAAAGAGGAGTACAGCCTTTTAAAGAATCAACTGAAGTCAGTTAGCTTCTTCAAGTGTGCAAACTTCTTGCTACAAAATGGAATTTTGATTAATTCTTCGCTAGCAAATTCCAATAATTTATTGAAACAAAGATTGGATATACAAAAGAGAGTATGTAACGACATATTCAACAAAATAAACCATTCGATGATAAATCAGGAATTGAATATGGATGTTGATTTCTACTATGTAAAATATCATGAATCAGGAAATAAAAGAATTAGTGAACTAGCTGAACATTTAACACTTGTTTTACAACAGTATGCTAATAGTCTAACCATTATTAGTTCATCATCAAATGACCTACGCAAACAATTAGAGATTTTTAAGAATAATAATAAAATAGTTAGTGAAATTAGCAAAAGTGGAAAACTTGGTTCTATGCTCTTGTGGATGTTGATAGAAGGAATTTTAGAAATGCCTAAAATGTATACAAGAATTAGAAGCGACATCCCGTCTACAGAACTGAATTATATTTCAGATGATGTGCATGCAGGTTTGAAGAATGGGCAGTTGGCGCTATTTATTGGTGGAGGCATTCTACATGATAATTTTGAAGTAGCTATTACTACAATTCTTAAAGAATTAGAGGAAATAGTGAATATGGAGAATGATATTCTCTTTTATGATGATTATTCATATGAGACTTTAAATCATGGTCCGTTGAAGACTCTAATTGACAAATTCTTTGATTCAAGGGATTGGAGCAAAGTTAATGTAGAAATGACTGTATTTACAGGTTATAATTCTGAACTTTTGAATATGTTTGAAAAAGATGGAATAAACGGTCCAACCTTAGAGAAACATTTAAATCAATATTTTATTAGTGAATTGAAGAAGAACTACGAATCTATTTGCCATCAATTATTAAAAACAAGCAGTATTAAAAATGTAAAGATTAATTGGTTTATACTTCCTTTTAATAAAATTATTGATTTCGAGAATCAATTTATGCATAAAATTGGAATGGAGGTGTGATTTATGAGCTTCGAGTCCCTAATATATAGAATGGAATACTCAGGAAATATAGATTTTTTAATAAAAAAAATAAAGAAAATGGAAATTCAACTAGAATTCTTTAATCAAACTGATGAAGAGTTATCGGGTGAAGAAACTAGGATACTTTTGGAGTCTGCAAATATATTAGCTGCATCAGTTAAAATTAAAAATAAACAAAAAGCATTAAACATTGCTACCACTCTTCCTTTGATCAAACCGTCGAATTCGATTGTAATGGCTTCTTCATTAATATTGAGGAAACTTGGAAATTACCCTGGAATAAAATTGTTAGAAGATCGAAATAAACTAAGTAATTATAAAAGACAATTAAATGGGATGGCGCTTTTCGAAGCACATGTGTTTGAGAATGCTAACACTAGAAATTTATCAGGGAAAGATTATCTTTTAACTAATTTTCAGAAAAGAGTAGTTGACATGATCGAGGAAGAGGTAGATGGGATTAGTATTTCTGCTCCTACATCTGCTGGAAAGTCATTTGTATATCTCAAAGTGTTATTAGATAAGATAGTTAAACAGAAGGGTACTACTGCTATTTATATTGTGCCAACAAGAGCACTAATTAAGCAAGTTATGAACGATTTCCTTTCAAGTATATCAGAAATGGGACTAAAGAATATCTTTGTAGGATGTTCTTCGGAAATTGAAGTCCTAATCGAGCATCCAGAACGATCGAATATACTAGTTTTAACTCAAGAAAGGTTATATCAACTTTGTAACAGAAAAGATGTAAACAGAGTTAAAACAAATATTATTGTAGTGGACGAGGCTCATAACATTCAATATGGTGGGAGAGGAGTATTACTTGAAAACGCAGTTAAATTTTCTCGTTTACTCTGGCCAGAGACAAAGATACTGTTTTCAAGCCCGCTTGTTAAAAATCCACAAAAATTATTGGACACATTTGAGTTCGAGAATGGGGTAAATGAAAGAGATAATTTGCCACTGGTACGTCAGAACATTATAACAGTAAAGTTGTTAGAAGATACGTTGTTGGTTACCGCATTATTTAACAAAGAAGAAATAGCTATAGGGAAGAAAAGTTATACTTATTCGGGAAGTAAAACAATTTCTAAAATTCTTTCCAGTGCAACGTTAGACCTTTGGAATAATCAAACTTCAATTGTCTACTCAAATGAGCCAATGCTTTCCACTGATGTAATCAGAGAGTTATATAACAATGGAAATTTTCCTCTTCTAGATGATGTGCGTTTAAATGATTTTGCTGACTTTATTGAAGAATATATTACAGAAAGCTATGAACTTGCAAATTTTATAAGAAGGGGACTAGCATTCCATTTTGGTTCTTTGCCTGCAATAATAAGATCCGGTATTGAAGATCTATTTAAATTAGGACTCTTAAAAATAGTGAGTTGTACGTCAACCTTATTAGAAGGTGTAAACATGCCAGCTAAGAATATTTTTGTTTACAAACCTAAAAAAGGTAGAAAAAACCCTATTGATAACCTTAGTTTCTGGAATTTAGTGGGGAGAGCTGGACGAATCGGAAATGACTTTTCTGGTAACGTTATATGTATAGAATTAGAAAGTTGGGTCACAAATCCAGTTATAGGAGAAAGATATCAGGATATAATTCCCTCTTCTGAAATCAGGTTAGTTAAGGAACCAGAAAAATTTAAAGAGTTTATCAAGAGCGAAAATCCAAAAAGGCAAGAAAGTGATGATTATAACGAGCAGTTATTCTCGCTAGTTATTAAAGAGCATCTGCTTGGCGAAAGATTGGAAAATTCTTTGTATAGTACAGATCAAAATTTAGATATTTTAAAAGAGATTGACACTATAACTGGTTCAACAATTAACGCATTTAAGCCTCCTACAGAGTTATTGAATAAGAATCCAGGGGTTATGCCCCAGAAAATAAATGCATTGTGGGATTTTTTGGTTGATAATGAGAGTGAGATTGATTATCTCTGCCCAGTTTTCCCATTAAACGAAAGTGGCTATGAACGTTTTGACTTGATAGTTAATGCTATCAATGTTTTCTTTAATGATAGTTCATGGACTGAAAAACAGGTTAAAAGAATCACTACAGTAGGAGATAAATGGATGAAAGGCGTTTCTTTGACAAGTCTTATTTTTTACGATAGACAGATTCTAAACAGAGAACAAAGAGAAATTACTAAGCATGTTAAAGACCAGATTGAATTTATAAATAAAACAATCAGATATCAAATAGTTAAATATACTCAAACATATATCGAAGTATTAAAAACCTTCCTTATTAGCATTAATAGAAGAGAGGATTCTGAAAAAATAATAAATATATCGGCATATTTAGAGTATGGAGCTTGCGCTACTTCTGCATTAGAGTTTATGGCAATTGGTTTACATCGTGAAGCTGCAATCAAGTTGTCTCGTATTATGGGATTTCACGATAATATTACTACAGATACTTGTATAGAGTGGTTAAAGAATCTAGATGTAGAATCAATTGATGTAGCAAATTATTTGAAAAAAGAGATTTATGGATTACAGATGACTTTGTAACCGCAACAATATCCGTTGTTTTTTGGTCACACTTTTGCTTTCTTGAGCGTTAAACTCGAACGTATAACAAAGAAAGTTAAAGAAAGCCTTGTCGGACAAGGCTTTCCAACGTATTTCCCTAACGCACAAAGTCTTATCGCTCCACTGACAATGAAGAGGTCAAAAATGTGCTCTCCTATGTTGTGTATGCCATTTTTCACTAAATTTGTTCCATTGAAATTATTTAATATTCAAGTTTCAGGGCCTAGGAGATATGCTGGGCCTTTTCATCATACTTCCCCTTGCTTTCGAAACATGAACTTTCCCCTCTTTAAGGACGGTTTTTCCAAAGTGAGTTTTTATTAGGAATGTATATTCGATATGATATAGGAATATTTATTATGTTTGTTAAAGTATTAGAGGAGGAATTTTCACTTTAAACACGACAAAAATTAACTAATTTTGTTCTACCTCACTAACCAGATCAATAATTTCCCGAATATCTTCAATATTCATGGCTTCGGCTATTCTTTCGATATGATTAAAATTGATACTTTCACGTTTACCGGATTGAAGTTCGCTTAGAGCAGCATGACGTACATCAGATAAACGTGAGAGTTCTCTCAAGGAGATATTATGTTTTCTCGTAATTTCGTTTATTTTCACAACTACTTTCTTTGCCATTAGAGTTCCCACCTTATTTTACAAATTTTTCTTGACGATACGCATAAACGTAACATATAATTTTTGTAAAACTGGTACTCATATGCGTACCAAAAGGTGGGGAATATTTTGACTTCTCAGAGTGACATGGTAGCGGAGTATGAAAAGTTAGTAGAACTTGAAAAGCAATACACAGAGAGGATTCAAACTTGTATTAAATTACTTGGAGATGCGTTTAACATTATCGCTGCCAAAGCAGGAGCGCTTAGCATGGATTCAGTTAAGGAAGCGGCCTATTATTTACACTCAACGGAGATTGAACTAAACCATGTTTTGTACTATATCCGTTTAGAGAAAAGTATTTTAACTAATCAGTTAGAGATTGGAACAAAATGAAGCAAACCCAAGCATAGTAGCGGAGGGGACGGAATAGTTCTGAAGAAGCGGAGCGTTCGCCTTTGAACGCGGATTTTTACCGTTAAAATATAATCAAAAAAACCTGGGGGCAACAGCGATCGGAAGAATGATCCGTCTACGTAGCGTCCTTAGTTGCACTTACTTGCTCAATCCAACCAGTAATAAATTTGCTCAATAACCCGACATGACCCTTCACGGTCTGATCGGGTTTTCTCATTTCAATCCCCGCGCATAAATCTTCACCTCCTCCAAACCACTTGCCACCCAGATAGTTACACCCACTCCCAACATCATGTATAGTAAAGTTATGGGAAATAAACATGAACCCGCATATTATCTTGAACGAATAACCGTACAATAAGAAACATGGCAAAAACGAGGAGGAACGTGATGATACATCCAACACAGATTCAGGATATGCTGCAAGCCGCGCTGGAGACGGGCGGAGATTTTGCAGAGGTGTTCGTCGAGGACCGCACCAATGGACAACTGGGCATGACCGGGGGAATCGTGGATACGGCGCTGTCAGGCCGGGATTTTGGGATTGGTATTCGGATTATGAAGGAGCATTTCTCGGTGTACGCCTACACCAGCGATATGAGCGAACAGAGCCTGATCCGACTGGCCAAATCGGCCGCTAAGGCCATTCGCGGAGGTGGAGCGCCAGGTACACACACCATTACACTCCATCCTCATGCTATCCCTAACCAACATCCAATTGCGATCATTCCTGACGCTTCACAGAAACGTGCCAAGATTGACATGATGAGACGGGCGCATGAGGCAGCAAGCCAATATGATCCTTCCATCACGCAGACTTCCATTGGGATTAGTAACTCAATCCAAAACGTGCTGATCGCCAATAGTAACGGGCTGCTGGTGGAGGATACCCGTACGTATACACGCATGAGAATAAGCGCGATTGCGACCGATGGGGAGCATAGACAATCCGGATTCCGTGGGCCGGGAGCGTATGCAGGGACTGAATTCCTGGAGAATCTGAATATCGAAGAAAATGCGAGACACGCCGCTCGTATTGCGACCACAATGGTCAAAGCGGGATATGCGCCTAGCGGCAGACTGCCGGTCGTGATTGAGAACGGCTTCGGTGGCGTTCTTTTTCACGAGG
The DNA here is from genome assembly GCF_900116035.1 of Paenibacillus sp. cl130. Lineage (NCBI taxonomy): Bacteria > Bacillati > Bacillota > Bacilli > Caryophanales > Paenibacillaceae > Paenibacillus > Paenibacillus sp. cl130. The sequence goes on along the minus strand of NZ_FOYG01000007.1, from coordinate 133,122 downwards.
CATGTGGACACGGGCTGGAATCTACGGCGGTGGCCCATGGAACCTCCGTGTTTGCGAATAAGATCGGGCAGCAGGTGGCTTCACCGCTTGTCACGGCTATAGATGATGGAACGATTCAGAACGCGTGGGGCTCGCTCAATATCGATGATGAAGGAGCGCCGACACAGCGCAACGTACTGATTGAGAACGGCATTTTAAAAGGATATCTGATCGACCGCATGGGCTCGCGCCAGATGGGTGTACCTGCGACAGGGTCAGGACGAAGACAGTCCTATAAATTTGCGCCTGCGTCCCGTATGAACAATACGTTTATTGCGAATGGTGATTCGACCCGTGAAGAGATCATTGCGAATACGGAGTACGGGATCTATGCCAAATCGCTGGGCGGCGGTTCGGTGAATACCTCGACGAGCGAGTTCAATTTTGCAGTCGAAGAGGCGTATATGATTCGCAACGGCAAAATTGCGGAGCCGGTTAAAGGGGCAACGCTAATCGGCAAAGGGATTGAAACCCTGCAAAATATTGATATGGTCGGCAACAATCTGGATCATGGTCAGGGGATGTGCGGCTCGGTCAGCGGAAGTCTTCCGGTCAATTGCGGACAGCCGACGATTCGTGTGTCCGAAATGACCGTCGGCGGACGGAAGGGGGAATAGGCGATGAATATTCAGCAATTTCAGGAAGCGTTGTTCACAAAAGGTCGGGAAATCGGCTACGCGGATATGGAAATCTACTATGTAAATGGACGCTCTACCTCAGTGAAGGTACTGAAGGGAGAAATTGATCAATATACCATCGTCGAAAACGGTGGGCTTTCCTTCCGGGGTGTCATTAACGGGAAAATGGGTTATGCCTCTACGGAGAAGCTGGAACCGGACGTGATCGACTTTTTATTGGAAGAGGCACGCAGCAACGCGGACATATTGGAGAGCGAGGAGCAGGATGAGCTGTTCGCAGGCTCTGAGAGCTACCCTGAGCAGCCTGCCTATGCCGCAGCGTTAGCTGACACGGCTCCTGAGATTCTGATCGAAGCGGCGCTGGAAATGGAGCGCACAGCGCTTGCCGCAGATCCACGGATTGTGATGGCTCGGCATTGCTCGGTCAGCATTCGTGAAAATGAGGTTCTGATTGTGAATACTAAAGGGCTACACTGCCATCGTCGCAAAAGTCTGGCGACCGCTTATGTGTATGTGATTGCAGCAGACCATGACGAGACCGTTACCGGGGGCTGGCATGATTATTCGCTGCGAAGTGTGGAAGAAATCGATATTGCGGATGTGGCGCATAAAGCCGTAAAAGAGGCTGTTTCCAAGCTGGGTGCGCACACGATCCAATCGGATAACTATCCGGTCATTTTCCGTCATGATGCAGCCGCGCAATTGCTAGCTGCGTATACGTCGGTATTTTCAGCGGAGTCGGTGGATAAAGGCTTTTCGCGATTGGCTGGGAAACTGGGGCAAAAGGTGGCAAGTGAGCATATTACGCTGATTGATGATCCGCTGATGGAGAACGTTCCCGCAGGCAGTACGTTTGATGCCGAAGGCAGCGCAACGCATCGTAATGAGATCATCAAGGACGGAGAACTACGGACGTATTTCCATAACCGAAAGACGGCCCGCAAGGCTGGGGTGGAAAGTACCTCTCATGCTTCCAAGGGCAGCTATAACGGCAAAATCGGTGTGTCGTATCATAACCTGTATGTGGAACCGGGCACGTATACGTTGGAGGACATGATTCGCGAGACGGATCGCGGGCTGATGATCGTAGAGCTGCAAGGGCTGCATGCGGGTACGAATACGGCGTCCGGTAATTTTTCGCTGGCTTGTCTGGGATACTGGATTGAGCAGGGGCAAGTGGTCAGAGCAGTCAATCAGATCACCGTATCGGGCAACTTCTTTGATGTGTTGCAGCAGGTAGAGGAAGTTGGCAACGATTTGCGTTTTACGGGAAGCTGCACATCCCCTTCGCTTAAGCTGGCTGCACTCTCGATTTCAGGTTCCTAATGACTGGAGTAGCCTTCTTTTTTTAAACTCACGGCCTGTTTCTGACGTTCCGATTGCCTAGTGATTACAGATGCCTGATGCATCAGGGTATGGTAAAGTAGGAGAAAGTCTTTGAAATATGAAAAAAAGGCTTGGTTACAGCACCGCGACAGGGTATTATAGACAATAATATATTCGAAAAAAGGTTCGAATTGAATTTTTATTGGGGGATGGATATGAGATATATAAGCACTAGAGGTCGAGTAGAAGCCAAGGGATTTATTGATACCGTGCTCATGGGGTTAGCTGACGATGGAGGTCTGATGGTACCGGAGCAGATTCCGACTGTGTCGGCAGCTACGCTGGAGCAATGGGCAACATTGAGCTACAGAGAGCTGCTGCTAGAAGTTTTTGCGCTGTATATCAATGATGAGATTCCTCGTGAAGATTTGCAGCAACTGGTAGAGCGCAGTTATGCGAGCTTCCGTGATCCAGAAGTCACGCCAGTCAAGAAGATCAACGATTCCCTGTCTATTTTGGAGCTGTTCCACGGACCTACGTTCGCGTTCAAGGATGTGGCCCTGCAATTTATGGGTGAATTTTATTCCTACGTGTCCAAAAAGCAGAATGAGATCATTCATATTTTAGGTGCAACCTCGGGCGATACTGGGGCGGCAGCGATTCAGGGCGTGCGTGGCAAGGAAGGCATTAAAATCTGTATTTTGCACCCACACCAAAAGGTGAGCAAGGTACAAGAGCTGCAAATGACGACGGTAGACGATGAAAATGTACTGAATCTATCCGTAAAAGGGAACTTTGACGATTGTCAAAAGGTCATTAAGGACCTGTTTGCCGATCTGGATTTCAAAGCTAAACATCATTTGCGGGCGATTAACTCGATTAACTTTGTGCGCATTTTGGCGCAAACCGTATATTACTTCTATGCTTATTTCCGGGCGCAGGAGTCAGCGGGTACGAAAAAAATCAATATCAGTGTGCCATCTGGCAACTTCGGCAATATCTTTTCCGGCTTTCTTGCGAAGAAAATGGGCTTGCCGATCCATAAGCTGATCATTGCAACCAATGAAAATAATATTTTGGAGCGCTTCGTGAAGACAGGCGAATACAAGCCAGGCGACTTTAAAAGCACATACAGTCCTTCGATGGATATTCAGGTGGCGAGCAATTTCGAAAGATACCTGTATTACTTCCTCGGTGAGGATACAGCCAAGGTATCTGAATACATGGATAACCTCAAAACTGAGGGACGGATTGTGATCAGTGCAGAGGATTTGAAGCGGGTACAGCAGGATTTTGAAGCGCTCGGTGCTTCGAATGAGCAGTGTCTGGAGCTGATCAAGAAATACAAGGCCGAATACGATTATTTGCTGGACCCGCATACGGCTTGCGGTATTGCCGCGTATGAGGCGTATAATGGCGCGGACGAAGTATGTGTAACCTTTGCGACAGCGCATCCGGCCAAATTTGATGAAGCCATTCGTCTGGTGGACATCAAGCAGGAGTTCCCAGCGCAAATTGAACAATTGTTCTCCAAATCGCAGCATCAGCAGGTGGTAGAGCATGACGAGGCAGAAATTGTGCGTCAGCTTGAAGCCTTTTATGTGTAAAAGAATGGGAAAAGAGGCTACGCCCTGCGCGCAGCCTCTTTTTCTTATTTCCATATTCCAGACATAATGTATGTTTTAGTTTCAATTTGTTCACATTATAATGCCATGTAGGGTAAGGTGTTAGGGCCTCAGAAATCGTGAAAAAAGCCCATGAATCAAGGGATTTAGCTTTAGGAAACTAACAGACAATGAGAGGTTCATAGAGTTATTTAATGAAGGATACAAAAATTTTTTATAGGCGAATTAGATGTATTATTATAAAAAATCATGTATAGTTAACTAAATTTTATGAATACATAAAGTTCCACTCTCGAAGGTGCAGAATAACGTCGTTCCGTCATTTAACAGAGGGGCTAATTATAAAAGGGGTGTATTAAATAATGACCATGATCCGTCCAGAGCAGAGTCAACAAGCAGCAGCCGAATATGTGCAGTCCGTTTTTGAGAAGGTTATCGCGCGCAATCCTCATGAGAATGAATTCCATCAGGCCGTCAAGGAAATATTGGATTCGCTAATTCCGGTATTGGCTAAGCACCCTAAGTATATGCAGCAGGGGCTTCTGGAACGGCTAGTGGAGCCGGAGCGAGTCATTACCTTCCGTGTACCTTGGGTGGATGATGCGGGGGTTGTACAGGTCAACCGTGGCTTCCGTGTGCAGTTTAACAGTGCGATAGGGCCTTATAAAGGTGGACTTCGCTTCCATCCGTCTGTATATCTGGGAATCGTCAAGTTTTTGGGTTTTGAGCAGATTTTCAAAAATGCATTGACGGGTCTTCCCATCGGTGGTGGTAAAGGCGGCTCGGATTTTGATCCCAAAGGGAAATCAGATAACGAAGTGATGCGTTTTACACAAAGCTTCATGACTGAGTTGTATAAATATATTGGTCCAGATGCCGACGTTCCGGCTGGGGATATTGGAGTAGGTGGCCGCGAGATCGGTTACATGTTCGGACAATACAAGCGGATTCGCGGAGGACATGAAGGTGGCGTCCTGACGGGTAAAGGGATTCATTACGGAGGCAGTCTCACACGTACGGAAGCGACCGGCTACGGTTGTGTATATTTTGTAAACGAGATGTTGCAGGCGCAGGGATCGTCCTTTGAAGGAAAACGCGTCGTCGTGTCAGGCTCGGGGAACGTATCCATTTATGCGATTGAAAAAGCACAGCAGCTTGGCGCTACAGTCGTGGCATGTAGTGACTCGAATGGCTACATCTATGATCCAGACGGTATCGATCTGAAGCTGGTGAAGCAGCTGAAAGAAGTGAACCGTCTGCGGATTAGCGAGTATACTCAAGAGCGTCCAGGCGCAATCTATACAGAAGGCTGTTCGGGGATCTGGTCGATCCCATGCGACATCGCACTGCCATGCGCCACACAGAATGAAATTGACGAGCAAGCAGCCCAGCTGCTGGTAAGCAATGGCGTAAAAGCTATAGGCGAAGGTGCCAATATGCCATCCTCGCTCCAGGCCATTGAAGTGTTCTTGGGCAATGGAGTTCTGTTTGGACCAGCCAAGGCAGCCAATGCAGGCGGAGTAGCCGTTTCGGCGCTCGAAATGTCACAAAACAGTATGCGCCTGTCATGGACCTTTGAGGAAGTGGATGCCAAGCTGCATGATATTATGAAAAATATCTATGCTAACAGCGTGAAGGCGGCTGAGGAATACGGCGTGCCGGGCAATCTGGTTGTCGGAGCCAATATCGCAGGATTTGTGCGTGTGGCCGACGCAATGCTGTCCCACGGGATTATTTAGCACAACGGAACATAATAAAGTTAAATTGAAGCTGAGCGGCTCTTGTGCGAGTCGCTCAGCTTTTATTTGCAAAGAGCACTTTATTTTTCTCAGGGACTTGATTTATTTTTAAAGAGGATGTATATTACTTGATAGATCAATAATTGATGGATCAAAGGTCGGATCACGAAGCCCAGCGATATGCTTAAGGGAGGAGAGATTGATATCACCCAGACACCATCCGAGCCTGAGTATATTTTTGACATGCTGTTGTTGCTGAACAAGCAGATTAGCTCCAAGTTTGAGCGTTGCGCAGGAGTCAGCGCATCCAGATTGCAGCTATTGTGCAAGTTGTATCAAGTGGAGGAGATTAGTCAAACTCTCCTGCAAAAAGAGGTTGGCATTGACGCTGCAGCCGTAACGCGCCATTTGAAGCAGCTTGAAGCGATAGCGATGGTCACACGACGAACCAAGCCGGAGGACAACAGAGTTACGCTGGTTAGCCTGACCGATTATGGGCGTGAACGTATTGTTACTTTTAAACAGGAACGCTCACAGTTTGTGACCCGGTTGCTCCAAAGTTTCGACGAGACTCAGCGGCACCAGCTAGCCGATATGCTGCAAGTTATGAATGGTCATATGTCCGATATGGACTGACCCCAATTACATTATACCCATAGGGGAAACAAGGAGGAATTTACATGCCAGTAATTACTATTGAAGCAGGCAAATTAAATAAAGAACAAAAAAGATCGTTGGTCACTGAACTTACCACATCAGCTTCAACCATAATGAATGTACCCGAGTCGGCTTTTATTGTTTTGATTAAGGAAAGCGAAAAAGAAAACATTGGTTTGGGAGGAAAATTATTATCTGATCGCTAATGTCAGAAGATGAAGTGGGTTCATTCATTTTTAAGGTAAGGAGCCATTTCTGTAATGAATTAATTTGAGATTTGAATAAAAAAAGCGCCTCCTGTATGCACGGGTACAGAACTGGCAGGATCGCTTTTTTCCAGAGTACACGCAGGTAATTAAAGACTGGGAAGGGAAAGCTTCGCGCATTACCTTGCAGGAGTTTCCAACGCCAGGTGAGATCGTAGAATTAGGTGCAGAAGCCATCGTCCAGCGCTGGAAGAAAGACGTGAAGCGAGCCGTAGGGACGAAACGAGCCCGGCAACTGGTGGAAACGGCGAGAAGTTCCATCGGTCTGACCGAAGGACTTCCAGCAGCAAAAATAGAGATTAAAACACTTCTGGAACAGTACGACATGTTCGCCAGACAGCTCGAAGAGATTCTAGCCGAGGTGGAACGTCTACTCTCTCAAATCCCAGGAACGAAAGAGATGCTCACTGTGCCAGGCGTGGCTGTGGTCACCTTGGCGGGGTTCCTGGCGGAAGTGGGGGATCTAAGGGGTTACGAGCATGGACAGCAGATTATACGGCTGGCCGGACTGAATCTCAAAGAGAACAGCTCGGGGAAGAAAAAAGGAAAATCCAGTATAACCAAACGAGGACGCGCAAGGCTAAGAGCGCTACTGTTTCGGTCGTGATGCTCATGGTGGCGAAGAATGCGGAGTTTAAGGCACTGCACCAATACTTTACCAAACGAAGCCAGAATCCACTGAAGAAAAAGCAATCGATTGTAGCGTTGTGCGGGAAGCTGATTCGCGTTCTTCACACGCTCGGCACCAAGCAAGTTCGGTACGATGCAAACGACGTTTTAGGGCCAGTACGTGAGGCCCAGTTACAGAAGACAGCTTAAGAAAAACCGGATTTATGTTTCTCATCGGACAGGAATAAGCAGAGACAAAGGAAGCACGGAGCAGCCGCAGGAATCATTTCCATAAGGGCAAAGACCCCGCGTGATATGGGAGGGTAAGCCGTCAAGAGTCAGGAGTGGATATCCAAGGTGCGATCATAGAAGTCGATCCATAGATTGGGAAAAATGTCTCAACCTCTATTCCTGCCACCGGCTCATCGGGAAAATAATGACATCCTTACATCACTTCTCCAGTGCTCGATATGTCAATGGCTGAAAACCGAAGAATGAGTGAGAAAACATGAGAAAATATTAATTTATAGTGGGAGAGATTGGAATGAATAATACGAACACATCCAATATTGTCAAAACAAATGATTTTAAAGAAATTGCACTGGGTCGCCGTTCTGTCAAAGTATACGATCCGTCCGTAAAGATTAGCCGCGAGGAAATGACAGAGATTTTGACAGAAGCTACACGCGCACCATCTTCCATTAACCTGCAACCTTGGCGTTTCCTCGTCATTGACAGCCCTGAAGGTAAAGCTACACTGGCACCATTGGCCCGTTTCAACCAACGTCAAGTAGAAACATCTTCGGCAGTGATCGCTGTATTTGGGGATTTGAATAACTTTGATAATTTCGAACAAATTTTCGGAGAAGCTGTAGAACTGGGCTATATGCCAAAAGACATTAAAGAAATGCAACAGGAAAAAGTGGCAGCTCATTTTGCAGCGCTTGATCCAGTTGTGAACAAAGAAACAGTCCTGATTGACGGTGGTTTGGTATCCATGCAGCTTATGCTGGTAGCGCGCGCTCATGGTTATGATACTAACGCTATTGGCGGTTTTGAAAAGGATCAAATTGCTGAAGCCTTTGGTCTGGAAAAAGATCGTTATGTCCCTGTTATGCTCATTTCCATGGGTAAAGGTATCAACGATGGTCATCCGTCCACACGATTGCCTATTGATCAAATTGCACAGTGGAAATAAGGGAAACGAACTAATATCTATGCGCAAAATAAAAAACAGGCGGACAAAGGAAATCCTTTGCTTCACCTGTTTTTTTATTTGCTTAGATGCAACGTAGATCGCGGGTGCTTATCACGTTGTCAGTCTTTCAGTTATCATTTCACGGTATTCGCTCCCGACGTTTCTGCCGAGTCAGCGGTGTCATTTTGAGGATGATGATAGTGCTTGGGCCATATAATTTGGTGTGAAGTATGGCTAAGCTCCTCATAAAATAACGGGGCTTTCTTAAATAGGCGTATGACCAGATGGAAAAAGAACCATCCGTTGATCACTAACAGCAAAAGGCTAATCAGAACACTTAGCCAAGGGGACACTTGAGACCATAGGACAGGCCCACCCAGTACGTAATTAAGTCCAAAATACAACCAATACAAGAGACTGTAACGCTTGATGAGCCCCCACAGGGAAATCCGTTGTCCTGTCCCTGTAAGATGAATACGCACCAGCCATTTTCCTGGAGTTCGTCCATTCGTCAGGTAAGGAACCACTATAAAGTATACCCCACTGGAAACCCAGAAGGCAGCAGGCACATGTAGGGACTCCATGATGCCGAGTAGCCCGGTCCAAATGATAGAATCCACGAAAATGGCTACGCCCCGTCGGGTATAGGACACTCGCTTCGTTGCCATGTCCACATGCTTGTCCAGATGTTCCAAGCGGGGCAGGAAGCGTGAAAACCATTCGCCTAATAGAAAGCCTAGCATACCGCCTAATGTATTAGCCATCAAATCGTCTACATCGAACACACGATACGCATGGTCAAAAAATCCATACAGTCCTGTCAGCTGCGTCACCTCAAAGAAGAGGGAGAGGATAAAGGACAGAATCAGACACCATCCCCATCGTGCACGGAAATAATAACGTAAGAACATACCGAAAGGCACGGTCATCACAACGTTAAAAACGACTTGCAGAAAAGCTCGCTCCTTCAGCAAATGAACATAGCTGGAGGGATGGGCGGGTGAGACGGATGTTTCTCTTATAATGTCGTGAACGAACTGCAAGGGCATCAACTGCAACGCTCCCCCGGCTAATGCAGCATTATGACGCGATGCTGGAAGCGGGAGTATGACCAGAAAGAAGGCGTTCATTAAGTATAACAGCATCAAGTAAAGCAGCCATGCTCTAGCCTTGTGAATATAGCCATGCCTGCGATATTGCACGATTAGGAAAGGCAGTGTGAACAATAAGGCAGCAAAAGGAAACGCAAGAAAGGCATACGAAACAGGAAACAGGTAAGATTGAATCATGTGCTACTTACGCCTGCTTTCTCCGGAACTTCACCAAAGACCAGATGACCAGAAATGCCATGAAAGCCACGCACACGCTAATGCTAATGCGATTTTGCGGGTCAAGCAAGAATAGAAACGCAATGACCCATAGGCATCCCACTGTAACCGCCGTTACATAAGGGAATCCCCATATCTTGAAAGTAGGCTCCACTGGATAAGATTTGCGCAATTTCAATTGGGACAGACAAATGCAGCTCCAGACGAGCAGCACGACGAAGCCAGGTACAGCCATCAAAATACGGAACAGCCCGTCCTGAGCGACATAAGCAACCATGGAACCGACAATCAGGACTACAGCGCACAATTTGAGACTATTTACCGGAACCCCGTTTGAAGATAAGCGGGCGAGTGATTTGGGACCTTCTCCATTGATAGCCAGCGAATGCAGCATACGTGTAGCCCCGTAAATTCCCGAATTGGCGGCAGACAGTACAGCAGTGATCAGAATAAAGTTCATAACATGAGCCGAGCCTTGAAGCCCTACAGAAGACAGTACCTGTACAAACGGGCTGGTATTCGCATCCAGTTGGTTCCAGGGAATCAAGCCACAAATGATGAGAATGGGCAACGTATAGAACAAAACAACGCGAAGAATAAAGCTTTTAACCACTCTAGGCAGTACCTTTTCTGGATTTTCTGTCTCCGTCAACGTCAGTCCAATCAGCTCGGACCCTCCGTATGAAAAGGTAACGACCAGCAGCGCTGAAAAGATAGCTAACCAGCCATTAGGTAGAAATCCGCCGTGCTGCGCGTAGTTGCTTAGATAAGGTGGAGTTTCAGTGGGAATAATCCCGAACAGTATACAGCCACCCAAGGCGATGAAGATAATAATCATGGCAATCTTAATACCCGCAAGCCAAAATTCCAGCTCCCCAAAACCGCCGACACTCAGCATGTTGACGACAATAATGAAAGCCGCACTCACTAAACTGAGTACCCATAGAGGAACATCTGGCAACCAATATTGCAGGAAGCTCCCCGCAGCAATGACCTCAATGATACAGACGGCCAGCCACATAAAGCAATACAACCAGCCGATAATAAAGGACAGACGTTCTCCAAAAGCTTTGCGAATAAAATCCTTCATATTCATGTTGGGATAGACGGTAGCCATCTCGGCAATTGCGCCCATAACGACTAAGAGCAAGAGTCCTGCGAAGACATAGGATAAAATAACTCCAGGTCCCGCCAAGCTAATCGTTTCGGTACTTCCTTTAAAAATTCCCGTTCCGATAACTCCACCCATAGCCATAAAGGTAATGTGCCGTGGGAGCAGCTTTTTGTGCAAAGTTGCTTCATTTGATTTCAATATGAAATCCTCCTTCATATAGTGTATAGCTTCAGCATGGCCCAAACAGGGTTACTTCAATTAGACTTATACTACATGAAAATATCCAATTAGGAAATGAAATAAATAGGATCTGGTAGGGAGATTGAAATCGCTAGAGGACAAACTGAAGAAAACCGAGGAAAACAGAGGCAAAATGCTGGCGCTGATGATTGCTCTATCTGCGGTCATTCTGCCTTTATTGTTCTGCTCGGCGGATATTTAAGTGATCATGTAGGAGTATCGCATTGCGGTGAAGGATTAGCTCCGCAATATTCCTTTAGCCCGCACTTGCTTGAGCCAACCAGGAAACTCATTCAGCAGACGGTCGTACAATTCTGCGTCTGTCACGGACTCAATGTCATCCAAGGCAAAGAAATCTGCATTATCCACTACGCGACCGCGCAGATTATCCAACTTTTGAAGGACTCCGAAATCAGCATTACCAAGACCAACAAATTGCCAGAAAATAGGAGTTTTCGAGTACTTGATCAGCAATTTTGATATTTTTTTCGTTTCATATACGCCACCGTCACTGAAAAAGATAATGTAGGTCGGGATTGTTTCATTGGGTACCTCTTTTGTATATTTTAAAATAATATCCTCTATTACTTCAGGCTCATTGTTACCAAATCCTATATTTCCGTATCCGATTTCTGGGAAATTTCGTTTTACGTAATTCTCGTAATCCCGTTCCGTGACGCTTGGAGCACGTTTGGCTTTGTCCGCAAAAAACCATACATCCATTTCACCATCGTCATCCATGCAGGCCGATACAGCCAGAACACGTTCGAAGGCTTTTTGCACGGTTCCCTTAGAGTACAGTTTCGCCATGGAAGCAGAAGCATCTAATACAACCGCTACTCGTGCTTTTTCACGGTCTATCTGCTTCTTTTGGAGTGAAATTTGTACCTTCTGTTTAAGCAGATTAATCCTTCCATTCACAGGAGAAGGCTCCTTCACGCCGGCTTTATCCGCTGACGGTGCTGCTGGTGATTCCGTTTCCTCTACGGTGACACCATGAGCTTCGGCGAGCGGCTTTAGTCCTCCATTGAAACCACGCCCAACTGCGCGAAGCTTGAAGCCAGACGTATGGCGGTATATTTCAGCGAATACGAGTGACGTTTCTTTGGTGGCTTCGGTGATACTGTAGGTGATATGGGATTGCTTGCCTTGAGCAGTAAGTGAGCAGCCGACCACATCGGCAAAAGTACCCGGGCCGTCCAGTGTGGCCGCAAACACACATTTTTCCACTCCGGTTCGTTCCAGTTCCTGGAGCGCTACAGTAAACTCAGTGGTTCTGTCATTTGGACGCTGTAACCGTACATGGCCGTGCGGGTCAGCGGGTTGATTGTAAAAAATGAAATAGTCATCTGAGGAAACCTTTCCGTCTGCTCCTACCATAAAACAGCTAACATCCAGTTCGGCAGGTGCATGCTTCCATGTAATGGTGACCCGCACCGTATCTTCCTTACCGAATGGTGCATTAGCTCCTGTACTCAATGCAATGTTGGGACCGCTCATGCTGTCAAACCCCCTATGTATTTTAAATCTTGTATTTATACAAATTGTACCATGGAAATGGTATATTCACCTTGTTTCGTGCAGGAATATTTGTCTCATGGTAGACGCAGTAAAAGATGATATATAATAAGGTTGGTGTGGAAAAAAAGTATGATATTTATGAAGCGGAGGCTTTGATACGTGAAGCAGGATCGACAAAAGCAGGCAGGTTCCCATACCGGGATGAGCAAGGGACATGAAGCTGATGAGTTAAACAAACTGCTGTCCCTATGGCTTCATTCGTCGATCCGTGTCATGGATGTCCGGCATATTCGACTGGAGCCGGAAGCGTTGCTTCAACCGTATCGTCTTCCAGCGCAGGCTTTTGTATTTGTATTGCAGGGTAGCGTGCGTTTGGATGGTGATTGGAAGAATACGCCACATTCAGGGTACGTACTGCATGGCAGCAAAGGCTTTGAACTGAATATGAAACCCTCGCAATACGGGATAGAATATATCCTTGTACTATATAAAGCGACTTCTCTATCGGGACACACGATGTATAATCATCCTTCGATAGCTCATGGTTTTGTACCGCCTTATCCGGTTATACTGTACCAAAAGCTGCAACTACTGGAGTACGCATGGCAGGATCATGAGGCGCTATCCAAGATTCAGGCTCAGGGTCGGTTCTATGATTTTGCATATGAATGTATGCGGCAATTGCAAGAACCGAAGGCTCGAACTTCTGCGCGGGATATCGTGACACAGGCGATTCGATTTATGCAGGATCATTACGCGGAGTCCATAACGCTCGAACGTTTGGCCGGATTGTTGGAATGCAGTCCGAGACATCTGACTCGGTTATTTAAAAAACAAACGGATTGTAGCCCGATTATGTACTTGATTCAACTGCGAATGGACAAGGCTAAGGAGCTTTTGCGGAAGACGGATGCTACTTTACAGGATATCGCTGTCAGTGTGGGGTACCCGGATGTCTATTTCTTTAGCCGGGCATTCAAAAAATATACGGGTGTATCCCCGGTTCATTACCGGGACAGCCTATATTCATCTGCTTTTGTGAGAGATACCAGTCTGGATAATCCATTAAGCATGTCCGAATGTTCCATTGATTCGGCAAGTGGCGCCCTGCATACTGTTATTGAGGATAATAATCATTATCAAAATCATGATGAAGGGATTTTACGAATGAATAGAAACGCAAAGCATTCCATGGCATTTATTTTATTGCTTAGTTTTACCCTGCTGCTCAGCGCGTGCTCAGGCACATCCAGTCCTGCGGCAACCGATGGCGCTTCCCAAGGGAACAATAATACATCAGCGGAACCAACATCACAGGAAAGGGTGCTGAAGGATGCACTTGGGCATGAGGTGAAGGTTCCGGCTCAGCCTCAGCGTGTGATCGCTTCTTATCTGGAGGATCATCTAGTGGCCCTAGGTGTTAAACCCGTAGCCCAATGGTCGGTAGGCAAAAATTCAGTTCAAGGTTACCTGCAAAAAGAACTGAAGGACGTTCCTACCATTGCTTCAGATCTTCCGTTTGAGGCGGTTCTGAACTTCAAGCCTGATTTGATCATTATGGACAGTGCGAGCATGGTGGAAGGCGACAAATATAATCAATACTCTAAAATTGCTCCAACCTACGTGGTAGGCACTAATATGAACAATGATTGGCGTCAAGAGCTGCTGACCGTGGGTGAGGTGCTGAATAAGAGCAGTGAAGCGAAGCAGGCATTGAGCAACTACGACAAAAAAGCAGCAGAGGCTAAAGCCAAGCTGAGTCAGACGGTAGGACAAAAAACTGCGGCGGCATTGTGGGTAACGGATAAAAATGTGTATGTCGTAAACCAGAATCTATCCAGCGGTGATGTATTGTATAAGGATTTGGGATTCAAGATTCCACAAGTCGTACAGGAGATTTCCAAAACGGCTAAGGCGAACTGGAGTAATTTATCGCTGGAGAAGCTGGCCGAGCTGGATGCGGATTATATCTTTATCGTGAACAGCAAAAACGTAAGTAAAGAAGATATTGTAAAAGATCCTGTATGGGCGGGAATTCCAGCCGTTAAAGAAGGCCATGTATACGATTTTGGTAAGGATTCTAGCTGGTTGTATACAGGTACAATTGCAAACAGTCAAATGATCGACGATGTTTTGAAAAATGTAACTCAGTAATCCAAATGGTAATCAAAAAACGCTACTCATCTTGACGACAGCATGTCGCAGGAAGGAGAGCGTTTTTTTATAAAAAGATGTCTGCATAGAGCAGACATCTGGTTTGTTTTCGATATTAGGCTTGCGGAGATACCAGGATTTTAACCTGATTTTTCTCTTTCAGGAGACCTTCAAAACCTTGCTCAATCACTTCTTCGAGTTTAATGCGTTTGGTAACCAGCTTGTCGGCAGGGAAATAACCTTTTTCCATCAGGCTGATAACAGCTGGGAATACATCACGGTAGCCGATAATACCAGTCAGATTGCGTTCCTTCATAACGATATTGTTAGGCTTGATCGGAGCTTCTTTTTCAAAAATGCTGACGATCATAATTTGTCCACTAATTTTAGTAGATTCAATAGCTTGAGTCAGCACAGGAGGTACTCCAGTGACTTCATAGGCTACATCTACGCCGCCGTTGGTCCGTTTGTGCAGTTCTTCCACCACATCATAAGTTTTAGGATCAATCACGATAGCACCCAGCTCTTCAGCTTTAGCTTTACGCTCCTCGGAAAGCTCTACTGCATAAATCTCAGATGCGCCCGAAGCTTTCAACGCTTCAATAACCAGCAATCCGATAGGACCAGCGCCAAATACTACAGCTTTGTCGCCGACTTTCAGTTGGCTTTGACGAACAGCATATAAAGCAACGGCCGAAGGCTCTACCAATGCGCCTTGCTCGAAAGATACGCTTTCTGGAATTTTGTGAACCATGTGCTCGTCAGCTGCGACATATTCAGAAAATCCACCACCGCCGCCTGCCAGACCGAGGAAGCCCATTTTATCGCAAAGATTATATTTGCCTTGTTTACATGCATCACATTCTCCACATGCAAACACCGGTTCTACAACTACACGGTCGCCAACTTGAATCTTGGTTACACCTTCGCCGATTTCGACAACTTGTCCAGAGAATTCATGTCCCATTACGATCGGCGCTTTTTCGCCAGTCAATGGATGCTGAGCATCTTGGGGAATGAAGATCGGTCCTGCTACATATTCGTGAAGATCACTTCCGCAAATGCCACACCATTCTACTTTGATTTTTACTTTTCCTGCCAGAGCAGCGGGCTGCTCAATGTTTTCCAATCGTAAGTCTTTTACTCCATGCCATCTCAATGCTTGCATGTCTGTCATCTCCTTGACGAATATATGATCATTGCCTCTATAAAAGTGAATGAATTAGGAAACGTTTCCGAAAGATAATATGTCACAATTTTTACACATTGTCAAACCAATTTAATACAAAAAGCACTTGATTTTTTTGTGAATATAATCACTTGTGACTACAGTGCTATATTTGGCTCGTTACTTTTATACAAAGGAATTTTGTGAATTTTTCAGGTGAAGCAAAGACAAGAAGAAAACGACTTCAATTTTTAGACACTCATTCTGTGGTATAATATCAACATTAAGACTTTATTTTAGAAAGTCAGAAAACGATTCCGTTCTTGAAAGGATTTTGGGCGTGACAGATCAAAAGAAAGTAACCATAGAGGATGTAGCCAAGCGGGCAGGAGTCGGTATAGCGACTGTCTCCAGAGCTATTAATGATAGTGAGGGCATCAGTCCGAGGACGAAAGCCTTAATTTTGCAAGTGATTGAAGAGATGGGGTTTACGCCCAACACCTCGGCTCAGAGCTTGAAAGTTCGTCAGACACGACAAATCGCACTGGCCGTGCCAGACATTCGTAACGCGATTATTCCAGAGATCGCTTGGTCCGTAGAGCAGGCTGCCAAGCAGCATGGTTACCGGGTCGTGCAAATCAATACCGCCGGGAATGCCAGAATGGAGCTTGAAACAGTTCGTGAGGTCAAGAAGCTGCATGTCGACGGGCTCATCATTATGCCGCTGGCGTATCCCAAAATGTTGGTAGATCTGATTAACAAAGCCAGCGTTCCCGTGTCCATTATTAACTATGGCAAGAAGCTGGGCGAAGATGTCAAAGCGGATATCGTCAGTCTGGCCCGGCAAGAGGGAAGACTCGTGATGGAGCATTTGCTTAAAATCGGCAGAACAAGAATTGCCTATGCAGGTGCTGCGAAGGACAAAATCGAGGAAAGATACTTCGCTTATGAGCAGTCTCTCCAGCATGTGGACCCTTCACTCGTTTATTTTGGCGATGATTTCTCCTTTGAGACAGGGCTGCGCGCTGCCGATTATTTTTACAGCTTGAAACATATGCCGGATGCTATTTATGCGGTTAACGATATGGTGGCGATAGGGATCGTCAATCGATTTAAGGATTTGGGTGTAAAAGTGCCAGATGAGGTTGCTGTAGTCGGTATTGATAACAATCTGTGGGCTATGGTAACGACCCCTCAGATCAGCTCAGTTTCCATCATGGGAGAAGAGGTGGCACGGTTGGCTGCGGAGCTGCTGCTCAAGCGGATTCAGGAACAGACACCTGGGGATTATGAGCGTGTGCAATTCGAGCCTCGCCTGATCGTGAGGGAATCGAGCGTCTCAGTGATCCGTAAGCCTACGGTAGGGCGTGATGAGTAGTAGGGTATGAGTGGATTTTGGGCAATTATAACGACCACTGTTTGTTCAGACAGGAGAGTGGATTCATGTTAAAAGGTAATGGGTTCGTTTCTGTAGCTTGTACTGCACTATTGCTGGCTGTAACCATAGGGTGCACTCCCCATCCAGTGGGACAGGATGCTGAAACTGCGGCGCCGTCCGGGGCAAACAATGGGGAGTCCAAGCAAACTGCAGCCAATACTCAGCACACCCAGCAAAGTAAAGAGGAGCTAGTGCTGTCCTTTTATAAAGATTCATCCCTCAGTGATGAAGCAAAAGTCCGTCATATGACGGACCATTTAGCAGGAATCCAATGGGGAAAGATAAACGAAATCAAAGAACATCAAAGCCTGGAAATTATCGAATATCTGTATAGGCAGCGCGCTTTTATTCCATCGGAAAGCTTTGCAAATCTGATTCAGGCTTCTGACGGATTGGATGGAGCTTTAAGCGAAAGCTATGCTGGTCTTATGGGAGATTTGTTTACAAGAGATAGAACTGCGATGACTCGAGCATTGGCAAATATGGACAAAACCAACCGCACACAAGGTATAGGAAGCATCGGGTATGCTCTCAGCTATAGAGAACCCAAGGAAGTCAAGAAAGAGATTCAACAATGGCAGGCAGGACAAAAGCTTACTACGGCAGAGAAGGATGTTATCCGAGCCTTGTTCGTCAAGCTGGATAATCCGTATTGATGCTCAAATAGTGATGACCACATGTATAGAGGAATATATTGAACAGCCGCGTCTCTACCGGAGGAGCGGCTGTTTTGTGCTGTTTTTTACATCCTGGCATTTATGATTGGGATAAACGTTAGTAGAACCATTGGTTTCAGATGTTCATCTAACAATGGGTTCAAGTGGTCTGGTGATCCTGATCTGAGCGCAAGCGTTTAATATCACTAATTGGAGGCAGGCCGAACAAGCGGGCGTATTCGCGGCTGAATTGTGAGGGACTCTCGTAACCTACCTGAAAACCGACATCTGCCGCATCCGCTGATTCAGATAACAACAGGCGGCGGGACTCTTGTAGACGTAATTGTTTTTGATATTGCATTGGGCTCATAGCCGTAACCTCTTTAAAATGACGATGTAGTGACGAAGGACTCATATTCGCTAGTTTGGACAATTCCTCAATACGTAACGGCTTATCATAATCCTGCTTAATCCGCTTTATGACTTCTGCGATCCGGTTGGAATGGCTGCCGGTCATGACCAGTTGTTTTAAGGATTCCCCCTGATTCCCCTGTAAAATCCTATACAGTATCTCACGAATGACTAATGGAGCCAGCACCGGAACATCTTGCGGGTTTTCCAAAAGATGCACTAGCCTTACCACGGCATCCAGCAGTAGAGAGTTAGTTTGGCTTACATACAAGCCTCGTCTGGAATCAGGCATTGGGCTTGTGGGAAAAGCAGATTCCTTGATCAGGTCCAAAACCTGATGCGGATCAAAATTGAGCCGGAGGCACAAATAAGGAGCTTCTGCTGACGCTTGAATGACCTGCCCGGAAATCGGCAAATCCACCGACACAACAAGGTAATCGGATGTGCCGTAATGGTAACTTTCCTCTGCGAGCATCACGACTTTTCTGCCTTGTGCCACAATACATAAGGCAGGTTCATGGACTTGATGTATCGGAACGGTTGTATTTGAACTTCGGACGAAATGAAGCGAAGGTATGGCTGTAGTGAGAACTCCGTCCTGATTTGAAAATCGTTCTATAAGCCTTGCCAATTCGGCTTGTTTTTCCAGGGTAGAACCCTCTATTTTGGTTGCCCCCATCATGACACATCCCTTCTTTGCAACGTAGCCCGTTTTCATTTTCAGTAGTTTATTACATATTAAGGGTCTTTGGAGGATTAGGCAATAATTTGCTCTGATTCTTCTACCGGGCTGGTGGACATTCCTCTCATAATAAGATGCAGATACAACACCTAATGAGCAATTGAGAAAAAAATAGAAGTGCAAAGGAGTGGGAGTCATGGAGAGTAACAAAGCGGAAAAAAGTGTACACGCTTCGCAGCATCCCTATATAGGGATGTGGGTAACTGAAGACGGAAATATCCGTCACGAACTCTTGCCTAATGGTCGTTATGATGAAGCACGGGGTCAGAGACAAAATGCCTATACAGGCAGCTATATCTTAGAAGATGACTATATCGAATATGTGGACGACACCGGATTTACGGCAGAGGGTGTATTCAAAAATGGTGTTTTGTATCATGCAGGGATGGTTTTTTACAGGGAAGTAAAAAAGTAATCTGTTTCAGTGATATTTTAACTAGAGGAGGAATAAGAATGTTGGATATTAAAGGGAAAGTCGTAGCTATTACGGGGGCAAGCAGTGGGATCGGTGAAGCTACTGCCCGTTTACTTGCTCACCATGGGGCTCATGTAATATTAGGGGCCAGACGGACAGAGCGACTAGAGGCTCTGACATCTGAGATTCGTTCTAAAGGTGGATCGGCTGATTATCAGCAACTGGATGTGACTAAGAGGGACCAGATGGAAGCGTTCATTAAGTACGCGGAAAAAACATTTGGGCGTGTGGATGTCATTTTGAACAATGCGGGAGTGATGCCTCTTTCAAAATTAGAAGCCCTGAAGGTAGAGGAATGGGATCGCATGATTGATGTAAATATACGGGGCGTTCTGCATGGGATTGCGGCAGGGCTTCCGATTATGAAAAAGCAAGGATTTGGTCAGTTTATCAATATCGCCTCTATTGGCGCGTATAGTGTAACCCCAACTGCAGCGGTGTATTGCGCAACGAAGTATGCGGTTCGGGCGATCTCTGAAGGATTGCGTTTGGAGGTGGGGGGAGATATTCGTGTGACGCTGGTATCGCCAGGAGTAACCGAATCTGAGCTTGCTGACAGTATTTCAGATGAAGAGGCCCGGCAAGGAATGAAAGAGTACCGTCGTATTTCGATTTCGCCTGATGCCATTGCCCGTTCCATTCTGTATGCCATGGAGCAGCCAGCAGATGTAGATGTTAATGAAATTATTGTCAGACCCACGGCAAGCCCGAATTAACGCCATGGCATCCATGACTCTCTCTCTACTCAGATCATTTTTCCCTCCATCCTTTATGGATGGGGGGTTATTTATCGGATGAGAAAGAACATCATTTACACCACAGAGTGTAAAATAGCTGTACCTTTATAATAAACGTATTTACTTTTACAAATGTTTGTGATAATTTTATTTCGACAAACATCGAAATTAAGACTGGAACAGAAGGGAGCCGAACAGGGTGAAAGATACAACAGAGATGCAGCAGGCTGTAAAAATATATAAAGCACTTGGAGAACCGACTCGTCTCAAGATAGCACTTCTGCTAAAAGAGGAAAGCGACCAATGCTGCTCTGTGCTGGGCGAGAAGCTGAACAGTGTAGCTATTTCAACGCTATCGCACCATCTGAAGCAAATGGCAGAGTCGGGGTTGCTCACATACCGTAAAGAGGGGACGTTTATTTATTACAGCTTGGATGTGGAAGCAGCGCAGAAATATGCCCCGTTCCTAATAACATAAATTTTTTTAGTCTTAATTTCGATATTTGTAAAAATATAAAAATATCAAAATATCAAAAGAAAAGAGGCGTTATTTAAAAATGCAGAGCACGTGGAAAGTGTATATTTTGGCAATTGTTAGTTTTTTGGTAGGCACATCCGAGTACATTATCTCAGGCATTTTGGATCAAATTGCGACAACTATGGGGATTACGGTGTCCGCAGCGGGCCAGCTGATTACAGTCTTTTCTCTTGCTTACGCGATTGGCACGCCGATTCTGATGGCAGTAACCGCTAAATGGGACAGACGCAAGCTGCTCTTGAGTTCGCTCGGATTATTTGCAGTAGCTAATGTCCTCTCCTTTATTCTGCCGGGTTTTGGAATGTTTATCGCCGCGCGTATTCTTATGGCCCTCGGGGCGGGGATGGTCGTGGTTACAGCACTGAGCATTGCAGCAAAAATTGCCCCAGCCGGCAAGCAGGCCAGTTCTATTGCTACAGTCACTATGGGTTTTACAGCTTCGCTGATTATCGGGGTGCCGCTTGGGAGAATGATATCTTCTGCATATGGCTGGAAAACCGTATTTCTCGGCATCGCGTTGACAGGGATTATTGCCCTAATTGTTATATCTATGACAATTCCCCGCTTAAAAGGAGATCGACCAGTCCCCTTACTACAACAGTTTGCTCTTCTGAAAAAGCCTGAAGTTGCTTTGGGATTAGGTATTACCTTCTTTTGGCTAGGAGGTTATTCACTCGCGTATACTTACATCTCACCGTATTTGCTGAATGTATCAGGTGTAGGAGAGGATATGCTAAGCTCAGTATTGCTCGCCTTCGGAATTGCCAGTCTAATCGGATCAAAAATTGGTGGGTACAGTGCGGATAAAAAGGGTATACCCTTTACATTATTAGGGGGTATGGTGTTGCACGGTATTTCCTTACTCTTGCTTCCTTTTGCCGCTCATTCCCTGATCGCAGTATTTGCTTTATTGATCCTTTGGTCGTTCGCAGCCTGGACAACTGGACCTACTCAACAATATAATCTGGTCACACTTGTGCCTGAATCTTCCGGTGTGATGCTGAGTCTCAATCAATCTACAATGCAGCTTGCTATGGCAGCCGGAGCCGGAATTGGCGGTGTAGTTGTTGGTCAGGTTTCGCTGTCTTCCATCACCTGGTTTGGAGCAGCAGGGGTTGGTATCGCTATTGTGGCTACGTATTTACTTACACGAAGATCCTCAGTTCAAACACAAGTGGGTGTTACGGAGTAAAGTGTATAGATAAGTGAAGAGGAGGCCCAGTGATGAAGGTGACATTGCGGCCTTCTTTGATTTGAATGAGCAATAACATGCTCTCTTGCAGTAGGAAGGCTTATTCAAACGCAATATCAGTGATTTTGCCGCCTTCCTCAAAGCCGATATTTTTATAAACTTGATTGGAAACCGAATTTTTTAAATCTGCATATAGCATGGGTACTAAATGCTCATTTTCCAAAATGGAACATAGCTCGGATACCATTGCGCTGGCAAAACCTTTCTTTCGCAATTAGGCGGGGTATAGGGTGGTTCCTTTTAAATAACGTAAGAGTTCTTCTATATAGGTCAATTTATGATTATCTGTGATTTGTTGTGAGATCCATAGCCAAGCCTTATGTCCGGGTGATTGAGCAAAGATCATATTTTTATCGGACGTTTTGAGGCATGTTGACCCTTCTGACTCACAAATTCGATGGATCAAATTGTATCGAACTTCATCAGCCAAAAATTGATTTTGATTTAATATATCGTCGTTTGGGACTAGTAGCTCAATCATGACTCTACCTCCTAAAAATGAGCTATGACCTAAGCACTTGTAAAGTGCTATGAAGCTATGAAGATTCAGTTGTTATATCTACTAGGATTTAAACTTCCGCGCTATAAGCTTCTTATTTTTTTGTCGCCAAATCCATCTTTCGATAAAGTTTTTTTCTTTTCTTTCCTGAAGTGTTTCCTTCATACCCTTAATAAGAAATTCGGATCTTCGCTTGTCGTTTCTGCTAATTTCACGTAGTTCCTCAATAAATTTATCGTCCATGTCCGCATCTCCGTTAGTTCAAAATTTTCCAAATTGCTAAGGTAGATTATACAGAACATATGTTCCTTTTTCAAGTCTGCATCTGCTCTATTCAATCACATAACTATTTTTAGATGGATGCTGCGAGGCCCGCGCCAATCGGATGGTGAAGCATAAGATAAAGTTGAAAGTAGGAATTACAACATGGACAACAAAGCATATGTATCTCAAACGTATCCACGTCTTACAGTCTACAACGAAGAAAATTTTCGGGGTTCCAGGAGAGTATTCAGAGGAAACCTAGGCATTCGTAATACCGATAACATTCTCGACGGCATCGAAAGTCTGCGTTTCTTTTCTACTAGCAGCAATGCTACACTTGTACTCTTTGCTGGCACGCGGTTTAGAGGTAACTTCCTTGTGTTTAGAGGCAATCGCAACATCGCCGACCTGGATGATCTGATTCGCGGGAATGATGTGGAATCTATTATCTCTACCAATCAACGTCTGACGTTGCAGCAAATCCGTAATATCCGCAGTAGCGGTAGACTTCCATCTGGCTATCGAATCATCTAACGGCCTTAATTCGACTTCATAAACCATTTTACAAGACTGTTTCAGGAGCTTGCAACTTTCGGGCTTCCGGGGCAGTCTCTCTATTTGTACACGCGACCTACATACTCGAATGATGAGAGGAACTGTATGGGAGAATGGGACGTTGTCAGCAGTCATCGCCAACTCAATGTTCATGAAAATAGATAAAGGAGGGCATACGATATGTCCTCCTCATGACGTATATTGTATTTACTTCAGTTCCCAATTCGTTGCTTTGATCACGGCTGCATCTGCGTTCTTAAGATCTGTTTCACCAGAAGCTAAGAGAGAACTCCATTGTTTCACACGATTCTTACCATTGGGAGGTTGGTTATAATCGTTGGTATCGACAACCAATGTACGCTTAGCATAGAAGCTAGTCATGAACTTCTTCTCATTCGTACTACTGCCTGAACGTGAGAGGATTCCTTCAAGGCTACCTGAATCACCAGTAGCGCCTTGATTGAGTGCTGTGTCGACAAATGATCCAATCGTCAGAGCAGTATTAAATCCGCGTTTCTGTGCTTGCTGTACACTATATTCGATATAGGTGTCATAGAACGTACGCCACATGGCTTCTCTCCAAGCTTCATTGTTTTGGAGAGCGTTGATCTTCTTCTTGATAACACTATCGCTATCGCTGAGCTTTAGAATCGAACCACTCATTTTCCCCTTCAGGCCAGCACGTGTTAATCCACCTGCAATGGAAGGGTTACTAGCTCCACTAGCAGCATCAAAAGCTTTGAATAAGTCCGGACCATCGGGTCCCGTATCATTTGAACCGCCTGTTGTTGCTCCAAAGATACCAATGGTGTATCCGCGATTATCGCCGATATCTTCAGCATATCCATAGAATTCAGTCCATTTCAAAGAATCTTGCTCTGGTTTGTTCACTAGCTTCATAATATTATCCCATTGCTCACCGCCGAGTCCTGTATTAGCCTTCAGAAACTGAAGTGTTGAAGGTGAGAAATTAGCATCATGATCAATAGCTGTAACCGCTTCTTGGCTAGTAGCTGCTTCGCTGGTAAGGGATAATGGCTCTATACTAGCTTCATTTGAGTTGTCGAAGCCCTCATTTAAATAACCGTTTTTTTCAAAAATTATGATTTATATGTGAATAAATGGACCTAGTTGTTCCTAGATTCCTACAGATCATAAGTGCAAGAATGAGGACGAAACAAAGATAGCCTCTTGATAAAATGAGTTACATCACATATCAGGAGGCTATATTTATGAACAAAATTCATCAGTTTCATGCACTTCACACATCAGAGGAACTTTTATTTTTAGGGAACGCCTGGGATATGCTATCTGCGGTGGCTCTGGAGAAGGCAGGCTTTAAGGCGATAGGTACGACGAGCTGGGGAATTGCCAATACGCTTGGATTCTCAGATGGAGAGCTTATTGATTTTGACCAGCATGTAAGCATTATTCGGACGATTGCTGAGCATGTTCAGATTCCAGTGTCGGCAGATATTGAAGCAGGATATGGGGAGGATACGGCAACGATTGTTGAGCATGTTTTAAGGATAGCCGATGTGGGAGTTGCAGGGATTAATATTGAGGATTCTTTGAAAACGAAAAAGGGACTTCGAGAAGTGGGCCTGCACAGTAACCTGTTGTCCAAAATAAGAACAGCATTGGATACGCGTGGGTTTAAAAAGTTTTTTATAAACGCAAGAACGGATACATATTTGCAGATGGATGCCCCACTTTCAGAGACCATAGAGCGGGCCAAAGCGTATGTGGATAGTGGTGCGAGCGGAATTTTTGTTCCAGGATTAAAGCGTGATGAAGAGATCAGGGAAGTTGTGTTTCATATACATGCTCCGCTTAATGTTTTATCCCTGCCGGGTCTGACGAATGTCCACCAGCTTCAGCAGTTAGGAGTTAAACGGTTTAGCTTTGGAAATGCATTTTCTGATAAGATAATAGTTGCTTTGCAAAAGAATGCAGAACAGTTGATAGAGCTTCAAGATACATCACATTTTTATGAGGATTTTGCAAAATCCTTGAGCTAGATGAATATGAACTATAGAAAGGACTGAGCATTCGATCATGGCTAACCTTAGTCTTTCTTTTGAAGAAATGTGGGAGAAAATTATAGCGTGTGATCGTAAGTATGACGGGTTGTTTTTTACTGCTGTGAAAACAACCCGCATATACTGCCGACCTTCCTGTCGATCCAAAAAGCCGAAGAAAATAAATGTGGAGTTTTACTTTGATTTGGACAAAGTGGAAAAGGCGGGTTTTCGTGCTTGCAAAAGATGCCAGCCCCATACAGACCATTCGCCGTATATCAGACTTGTGCAGAATGTAGTAACCTTCTTGGTCAATCATTACAAGGAAAAACTTGTATTGCAGGATATTGCGGACCATATCGGAATAAGCTCCTTTTACTTGGATCGGATCTTTAAACAGGAAACCGCCGAAACCCCGCGTACGTATTTGGAAAAAATAAGAGTAGATAAGGCAGCCTATCTTCTTAAAAGTACAAATCTTACGAATCTTGAGATTTGCTATGAGACGGGCTTCCAAAGTCCCTCCCATTTCTATAAGGCGTTTCGCAGCTTGAACCATTGTTCTCCTAGTGAGTATAGAAAGTTGAGTAAGGAATAGGAAAGGAAGGAGGTCGTATCCTTTTATGAGTGAACTTTACGTATTGAAGTATGTATCGCCGATTGGAGAGATAGAGATACAGGGCACAAATGAGGCTGTCTATTCTATTATGTTCTCTAATCGGAATGAGCTCTTAACGAGGGCTATAGAAGAGGTTCCAATCCAAGTATTAGCGGAATGCGCTATCCAGCTTGACGAGTATTTTAAAGGTGAGCGCTTTGAGTTTACGTTTCCTTATGCCTTTGAAGGTACGGATTTTCAGCAAAAAGTATGGAATGCTCTGGTGTCCGTGGGGTACGGTAAAACGACAGCTTATAAAGATATTGCTCTTGCTATTGGAAATGAAAAAGCGATCCGATCCGTAGGCAGTGCTAATGGAAAAAATAAGCTGAGCATTGTGATTCCATGTCACCGAATTATCGGTTCCAATCAGAAACTAACGGGCTATGCAGGAGGGCTATGGAGAAAAGAATGGTTGCTCCAGCATGAAAAGCGTTGTCTGAGGCCCTAAGGAGGGTTCGTAGATGAGAGACATATATTTGAAAGAGTTTAAGCCAGAGAACTGGGCCAACATGGTTCAGATCTATCAGGAGCGGTATGCACAGGTAGATCCGGCTATAAGAGCAAAAGTGGTCGAAAGTAAAATTCCCAAGGAGATTCAGATTGTGCTGCTGCCCGATATGGGGGAATATTTGCTGACTTGGATGGATCGAAAAGTCCCCGCACTCGGCAACGAAACACCGTCGGATTATTTGAAAAGCGAAGAAGGCACTAAAGCACTGAAGGCGGCCATATTACGTATGCCACGTTGAAGAAGCGGGCCAAGGAGATACATATGAACATTGAACAGATGAACAGAGCGCGAATGATGGAAAAAGTGAGTTCGCATATCCATAACTGTAATCAGATGGCATGAACTTCATCTAACCCTATGCTATGATTTACCGACAAGACTATAGATTCAAAAGGGGAAATAAGAATGAAGCTCAAAAGAATGATGTTCCTACTTTCGTTTTTAACGATACTCGTAGGGTTGTTCACTTTGTGTACAGAAAGTGTTCATGCTGCCAATTCGACAGTATTCAGAGATGGAGATAAGCTTAAGCTTACCCTTGATGATGGGAATGGAGTAAACAGAGTGTTTAAATTCGATCTCCCGTTTACGATTAAGCCTGATACACCAATTCGTCTGTATAGCAACTATATTGAAATTCCTCCTGGTGACTTTACGATCGATTATGCCAACTCCACAATTTCGATTGCAGATTCACGACCAGCACCTGGGCCAGGATCAGAAAATCATATAGAGTTTCCTATAGTTACAACTATGGAAGGGACTGTGCAGTCAGTCGATGAATCTACAGTAACTCCACTTGCTGGGGAGCCGAAAGTAACGCAGCCTGAGGTGGAGACCAATCTAAAAGAGATTCCCACTCCCAGTGAACCCGAGGTTGCTCAACCTGTGGATGAACCGAAAGTCATTGAACCTCAAGTAACCCAGCCTGTCGTGGAGCCTAAAGTGGACCAAGAGGTGGATGAGTCACCGGAAATCCCTTTGTCTATCCCGTCTGGAGAAAATTTTCCGGGGACATTTACAATCAACACTTCAGGTACGTCATTTTCGGTTCGTTTGAAAATGAAAAATATTCAACCCACGTACACTTCATACGTTATGGTCAAAAATGCGGATGCTCAATTAATTAAACGGATTCAGTTCGATCCGGAAACAACGTTTAGCTACCCATTGAGTAACCTGAATTTATCTACGGGTGGATACTACTTTTATATCAAAATGATCGATCAGTCGGGAAATTCGGCAGCATCTGTACCCCAATTTGTTCCCATAAATAATAACAAGGCTCAGCAGGTTGAGGTGTTTATAGACGGGAAACTGCAACAATATGAGCAGCCTGCGACCTCTATTAGCGGAAGTATGCTGGTGCCATTTCGTGCCGTTTTTGAGGCGCTTGGGGCGAAAGTGAAATGGGATGGAGCTACCAAGACCGTTACTGCAACCAAGGGAAATACAACGATTAAGTTAACTGTAGGCTCCAGAGATGCCTATATCAACGGTAAATTAGTGCGTCTCAATGCGGCGCCGAGACTCATTAATGGCAAAGTAATGGTTCCTATTCGCTTTGTAAGTGAGGCGCTGGGTGCGAAGGTAAAATGGAATATTGCAGCTCAGAGCGTTGTGATTTTTCATGCTCCACCGCAGGTTTTGACAACCAGTGAAAGTGAACAATTAATGGAGGAAAATGAAGATGCTTCCGAATCACATTCCAATCCAACGATTCTAAAAAAGATATCCACCACCTTCTCCAAATCTACGGATATTGTGTTCGTCATAGATGTTACGAGTAGTATGACAGGGACGCTGGATTATGTGAGACAGAAGGTGAGAGGCTTTGTTGATTCCGTTCCAGCAGGTTCCCAATTTGCTGTCGTCGCATTTCGGGATATCAATCTGAAGGCAGATAAAGATTTAGAATTTTTGGAGTTTACGACCGATAAAAACAAGTTAAAAGGTAATTTGAATATGCTGAGCCCTTCCGCTGGTGGGGATTTGAAGGAATCGGGATTAGAGGCTATTCAGTTAGCTATAAGTAAATTCCCCAAAAATTCTAATTCCAAAACGATCATATTCATTACAGATGCCCCAGTTCATGATAAGAATACAGATCTGGGTAAAGCACGTTTTTCAGTAGATGAAATCAACGAGCAATTACAGAAAAATGGCGTTATTTTTAATGCAATCGTGCCTGCAAATGGACCAGCCAACAAACAAATGAAAAAGCTTGTAGATACCAACAAAGGGGCTTTGTATGATATCAAGGATGCCAAGCTGAATTTAGCGAAGTAGGTTTGTCCAAACTCAAATAAAGCCGTATAAAGGGAGCCGATGTCAGGCTCCCTTTTGCTATCATAAGCACCTGTGTTGTAAGTGTCTAATGGGCTGAAAGCTCACTCTCCGTCACCCATTTATGATTTTTGACAGGCTCCCCTCCTGTAGTCGGCGTATAATCTACCATATATACGGTCGTTGGTTCTGCGGAGTCAATGGTAGCCTTAGCCCCATACATCCCTTTCATATGATCTGCTGTAAGGATAACCTCCGTTCCCGGTGCATAGGGCTCGCTGCCTGCATCTTTAATCTCTTCATGAATAACCCACTTATGATTATTCACTTTTTCTTCTCCAGTGGTTGGAGTATATGAGACCGTATAAGCAGTAGTCGTATAAGCACCAACAATCGCGGCAGTGGCCCCATTCATGCCTGCCATATGGTCAGCTCGAATAGTCGCTTGGCTACCAACTTTGAAGGCTGGATTTTCAGCTTCTTTTAGTCCGGTAGGAAGCTCACTGGAAGTGGAATGGTTCATATCCGATGTGTCGTGCTGTTGACTGCTGTTTGTCGTGTGCTCCTGGTTCGGCGTGTTACTGTTTCCGCACCCACTCAAAATAATCATGATTGTACCAGCGAGCAAAGCCCATTGCATTCTCATATTTACAGCTCCTTTAGGGTTTTAATTACATATTTTAAATGTACCCCTATGGGGTATATTTAAAACGGAAATATATGACAAACGTGTGAAGTGTTTTGCTTTCAAGGGGATCTCCTGTTGTGCCCCCTTTTTTGCTATGCAGAAGATGCGTAATTAAATGTTGTTGACAGTGAATAAAAAATCATTGTAATATCTATAAAACGCATCAAGTTACTTGGTATTTTGGGCGACTGTAAACATTCTAACTCACCAAAAGTAGATGATATCAAGGAGCAGGGGGAGACATCAAAATGAAGAAACCATGGATTTCATTTATATTGCTGCTGGGAGCAGTCGTGCTTTTTATTTCAGGCTGCGGCAGCAAGAATACGTTGGGCAACGCTGCGGGTGAAGAAAAGAAAACACTGCATATCAGCTTTAATCCCGGTCCATATAGCGATCAGTTTAAGAATGGTGTGGCTCCATATTTGGAGAAGAAAGGCTATACGATTACATATAAAGAGTTTACAGACGGTGTTCAGCCCAATGTAGCCGTGGCTAAGGGGGATATTGATGCTAATGTGTTCCAGCACTCGCTCTACCTGGATTCTATGAATAAGCGGGAGAATATTGATCTGATTGGTGCTGTGCAGGTCCCGACTCCTCCAATGGGATTGTACTCCAGCAAGCATACCAGCCTTGACGAAATCAGTGATGGAGCCCAAATCAACCTGCCTAACGAGCCAGTCAATATGCTGCGTGCGCTGAATATTTTGAAGGAAGTAGGCTGGATTACGTTAAAGGACAATATCGATCCATTGCAAACCTCGGTGAACGACATCACCTCTAATCCGCATCATCTGCAATTTGTTGCTACCGACCCGGCACAGGGGCCACGTGCACTAGAGGATGTTGATTTTGCGGCTATACAAGGGAACTTTGCTGTATCGAATGGAATAAAGCTGACCTCGGCATTAAAGCTTGAAAATATGACAGATCCGTTCACGAACGTGGTTGCTGTGGACAGCAAGAACAAGGATAAGCCCTTCGTCAAAGACATTATTGAAGGATATCATTCAGATGAATTCCAAAAGTACATCCAATCGAATCCTGATTATGAAGGCTACAAGCTGCCAAGCTATTTCAAATAATATGGGGTATTATCTTCTGCGGGCTGACGTTGTCAGCCTGTATCTTATGGATAGAAGGTGGAGATGAACGTGATTTTTTCATCCTCTGATCTCGTCAAGGCTCTGCCTGACAACTATTTTAGCGCAATGGATGACAAAGTGAATCTGTATAAAAGCAAAGGAATAGATGTAATCAATTTGGCAGCCGGCAACCCGGATCAGCCAACACCGGCGCATATCATCAGCGCTTTGAAGGAAGCGGTCGATCAACCGATCAATCAGGGCTATCCACCTTTTCATGGGAAAAAAAGCACGCTGGAGGCTGTCGCCGCGTTCTATAAACGGGAGTATCAGGTGGAGCTGGATCCTGACCGGGAGGTTGCCATATTCAACGGCTCAGCCATAGGCGTAATGGGGATTCCACAGGCGCTGCTGAATCCCGGTGATTGGTTATTGACCACCGATCCGGCATATCCCCAATATTATTCCGCTGCTGCGCTGGCAAGAGCCCATATTCATACGATTCCGCTTGATGAGAAGCATGGCTTCTTGCCTGATTATACAACCGTGCCGGAAGAAATCGCAGAGCAGGTCAAATTGCTCATGATTAATTATCCGAACAATCCGACTGGAGCAGTAGCTACTGCAGATTTTCTGACAAAGACGCTGGATTATGCCGCTCGATATCAGTTTCCGGTTATGAATGATTTTGCTTACGGTGCTCTTGGATTTGACGGGCATAAGCCGATTAGTTTATTGCAAATCCCCGGCGGCAAGGAATATGGCGTCGAGACGTATACGGCTTCCAAAACGTATAACATGGCTGGATGGCGCTTCGGCTTTGCAGTGGGAAATTCGTCCATCATTGGTGCGCTCAAGCATTATCATACGCATGCCTACAGCACTGTTTTTGGAGCGGTGCAGGATGCGGGGGCTGTGGCATTGCTGGGCACGCAGGAACCGGTACGGGAGCTCGCGGCGTTATATGAGCGGCGCCGTGATATTCTCATTGCAGCGTTACGAGGTATTGGCTGGGATGTAGCTGCTCCCCAAGGGTCTTTTTTTGCCTGGTTCAAGGTGCCAGAGGGTTACACATCCGCTTCATTTGCAGACTTTTTATTGGACGAGGCACATGTTGCGGTCGCCCCTGGAGAAGGCTTTGGTCGTGCGGGAGCTTCTTATGTGCGGGTCAGTCTGGTGAACAGTGAAGAAAGGCTGCTGGAGGCGGTGCAGCGCATCGCAGCAACGGGTATTTTTCAAG
Organism: Paenibacillus sp. cl130; assembly: GCF_900116035.1. Taxonomy (NCBI): domain Bacteria; kingdom Bacillati; phylum Bacillota; class Bacilli; order Caryophanales; family Paenibacillaceae; genus Paenibacillus; species Paenibacillus sp. cl130. The sequence goes on along the minus strand of NZ_FOYG01000007.1, from coordinate 101,438 downwards.
TATAAGCTGGAATACAAGGAATTCATGGAGGGAGCGAGAAGAACTTTGAGTATAGCGATTATCGGAGCCATGGAGGAAGAAATAGCAGATTTGAAAGCGCAGATCGAAGGGATAAAGATGACCCAGATTGCGAACGGGATTTTTTATACAGGCCAGCTTGAGGGCAAGGAGGTTATTCTGCTGCAATCAGGAATTGGCAAAGCGAACGCAGCCTCGACTACGGCGCTGCTGATTGAGCGATTTAGCCCGGAGCTTGTCATTAATACCGGGTCTGCGGGTGGGCTCGATCCAGCGCTGCATGTTGGCGATGTTGTAGTGGCGACCGAGCTGACTTACAGCGATGTGGACGGAACGGCGTTCGGCTATACCTACGGACAGGTGCCACAGATGCCGGCAAGTTATCCTGTCGATCCAGCGCTGCTTGCTTTTGCGACAGAAGCGCTGGCGGAGACCAGGATTGAGGGGCAGATCGTCAACGGATTGATTACGACGGCTGACTCTTTCATCTCCCAGGCTGAGCGCGCCCATTTTATCCGTAGCCAGTTTCCTGAAGCGAAAGTGACGGATATGGAAGGGGCCGCGGTCGTTCAGACTGCGTACCAGTTTGGTGTTCCGTTTTTGGCTGTCCGTTCTTTGTCTGATCTTGCTGGTGTAGAAGCGGCGGATTCTTTTGACGCCAATCTTGATTTGGCTGCGGCCAACTCGGCAGCAGTGGTTGTGGCTCTTGTAGCTGCATATGATAGAGACAAGCTTTGACATATTCAATGGCACTATTCAGGAACGTTTTTTCTTTGGCTTGCCATGCTGGTTAATGAGAGTTCGAAGTTGTTTCCCGGCTTGGTTTAGCTCAACATCGTTCAACACATAATCGGTGCTGACTTCCCAGGTGCTGTGGTCATTCAGATGAAAAATAAAGGCGGGAAAGCGAGGGCGCAACCATTTGCGGATGGAGGCCCCTTCGAATTCGACTTTAGTGATTGCAGACCATGGGACAGTTCGAATACCATCGGAAATGCTGTGCTCGTCAAAAATGAACAGATAGGTATCCTTACGAAGCGTTCTGCTCAAACAAACCACAAGATAGCTACCGAAAAAAGGAAGTCCGACAATGGCGGACGTAATAAAGAAGAAGATTTGTAGAGCTGAGATATCTTCGTCGATAAAAATGAGCAGCAGCAAAAGCAGACAAATCAGCACAAACATCAAGCTGCCCATGGCTTTCCAAAATGCCAAAGATCTTCGATATACAATTTTATCCACGGAATACCGCCTCGTCGCGTACAAACTCCTGAATGAAATAAGTTATTCGTTCTCTCCAGTCAGCTTCGGTTACACTTTCAATACGCAGACATGGGGTGGCCTGCATATCCAGTTCTGTATTTCTTACGATCCACACATCATTCGTTCCTTTAAGAACAAATAGTAGATTTGTAACGGAAGGTCCATCTTCATCCGTATCCGCGTATATCATCTGGCTCAAATTATCTAGGCTACACTGATTACGATCAAAATCCTCTCGCCAGTCTTGTATTATTTGCTGAGCGGACTCATGAAGCTTCCACGTTGTCATTTGCTGCATGCTGAAGCTGGAAGAGGTTAACTCATTCCATTGTTCTTCTGTCAGATCGACGTATCGGCTGTGCTCATTGAAGTTCGAAGCAAGCAGGCCGAACAATTGATCAATGTCGTGATGCCAGTCTTCTGGGGAAGACCAGCGAAAGAAATGGAGTTCATTGTGGCTGGAAAAATGATACAGAAAACGTTCATTTCCATGGTGTATCGTTAATGTATTTTGCTTGTCCTGTTGCTCCTTGTAGCCACGTAGCATCTGGCGGCTTTGTACCAGATGAGCTAGCATCTCAACAATAAACGCATCAAATTCGAGCTGTTGTTGCCCGTCATCCCGTTGTTCCATCAAACCCTTGGATATCAGGCTATGCGTTGCGGCATGAAAAAGCAGTTCCCAGCGATCTTCGGTTAGTTCCCCGTAATAAGATTGGAGCAGACCAGAAGCCATATCTTCTGCGCCCAGTGCGGTCAAGGCAAAGCCTAGTTCCTCAAGCGTTAAAATTACCGTTTGTTTGTCCATAGTCAGGCTCCTTCTCCATCTGTTAGGTGTATGTCATTTAAATAGTTTGCTGGCCCAACGTATCCCCTTTTCGGCGAATTTGGCGACTTTTCCACCTGCCCAGCTTCCCACCGTACCGCCGACGTAAGCACCGACGGCTGCACCGACCGGACCACCGATAGCGCCGCCTACGGCTCCCAAAGCAACAGCACCGCCATAAGTTGCAGCGGTTTTAATCGCTACGTTAGAAGCAGATACAGCCACATCCGTTCCGGTAAGCTTCCCGCTTTTCCATTTTCCAGCCAGACTGATACCCTCGCCCACAATATTCATGGTGGCATTAATAGGGTATAGCTTTTTGGCAATCATGCCGGGAATTTGGCGGGTGGCTATGCCGTAACGGCCTTTTTCCACCCCGGCGATGACGTTCCGCGTCCACTGAGGAAAGCTATTGGCTTTGTTGAATCCGAGGCCGAGCTTACCCATTTGAAGCTTTCCAGCTAAACGATCAAAGCCCTTTAAACCCTTCATCACAATACCGGGTTTAGCGAATTGGCGGTTTAGGCTTTTGCCCAAATTACGCATAAACGCATTGTTACCCTTGCCATTCACCCATGCCGCATTATGTATAACCGCTCGAGTGGGATTCTTCAGACTTTTCTTGAATTCTACTGTTTTGGTGAGCACAAGTGTGGAAGCCAGACCGCTATAGATAGCTGTTCCGGCAAATCCCAGTTGCCCGCGCCATTTATTGGCTTCTGAAATGCTGTTAATAGCTATATCTGCTGGATCGGGTCCTTTTTTCCCGGAAGTTGCCCCTTCACTGCTGCCGATCTGTCCGCTGTGATCTCCTTTGGGAATACCCGTGTCTGCTTGGGTGTCTGTTTCCTTGAATTTTACTGCAATGGAACGCAGCTCTGTGCTGACAGAATCGACAGTTTGAGTGAAAGCATCCATTTGTCCACGCGCTTTATGAAAATCCTGATAAAAGCGCTGCTGTGTTGTTCCTGCCCAGCTATTTTCCAACATCTGAATATGCTGTGACAGTTGTCCGCAAATTTGTGCCCCCAGCTCACGTGCCTGTGCGAACTGCCTGGAAACCGCCTCTAGTTTCTCAGGAGGAACCATAATTTTAGCCATGATGTCCACCTCGGATGATTAAAATAATTACTTATATTTTAGTGAATCTAGTGGGGGTTAGCAAAAAAAGGAGGGGATTTAAGTGAAAAATAAGTCATTTGTATGAGTTCATGAGGGGGCATAAGGGAGAATAGTAGGAGGTGTTATGATCCGAAGTTCTTATATGTCATTCATAACGAAACGAAAAAAGCCCCTCTTTTCAAATGGAGCTTTCCATTAGAAAGAGAGGCCTTCTTGCGTAGAGGCTAATGCATGTTTCGCGTCGTATTAATTATTTTAGCGGAATCTGCTTGGACAGCTTTTCAAACTGCTGCAAGTGAGGAGTGACCTTGGCGGTAATTCCTTTGAAATACTTGATAGACGCTTGTCTTTGACGTTCCTTGGTAGCAGTCTCTTCAGGGAACATAGAGTATTCCTTTTGGACAGAGCCATTTTTATAATTTACGGAGAAGAGATCTCCTTTTTGCCATCTTTGGACCAGATCTTGATTACTGTGCAAGATATTTAGTATTTCTTTGCTATTTTTATAAGTGAAGCTGTAGTCTGGATCTGCCACAGCGTGGATCACTTGGTAGCCACTCTGTAATCCATTGTTCTGAAAGGTACCTACTTGGATCTCGTTCGAACGTACGGTTCCGTCCATTTGGGTCACTTTTTCAGTCTGCGTACCCTTGCCACTCATCGTGTCATTGCTCCATGTGCCGTTGTATACGACTTTATGATTTTGTCCATCTGCATCGGTGTATTGATTTATATATTTTCCGGTACCTGAGCGCTTGCCATTCACAAAATCACCCGAATACTGCTTATATTCGCTCCATTTGATCGTACCACGTCCGTTCGGCTGCCCATTCTCGACCTCTCCATAGTAAGTAGTCTGACCGGATAGCTGAAGCAATTCCTTGGTTGCAGCCGCATTCGCCGCAGGTGTACTTACAGACAGCGCTCCAGATATTAGCGATGCGGACACCATAATAGGCAGAGACAGAGCCTTCCCTTTTTGCCAAAGTTTTTGCATCATGAGTTCTCCCCTTTCGAAGCTGTGAAGTTTCTAAAAAGTTATGTTCAACAACCCAGCACCGTTTTTATACTATTTTGTGCTTGGTGAGTTATAGTTTAATATAGATTGAGAATTATAGGAAACTGTAAAGTGAAAACAGCTAGCTAGGAGGGAGATTCATGAATTTACCTGAACATGGGAGTGAGGATGTATCTAGCATCCTTGCCGTGGAGTTGGAACATGAGCCTGTGAAGGCCATAAAAGGAATCCATCAAGTGGAGCCTGATGCAAATATCTATTGGCTGATTGATGTGGAATTCAGTGGTTTTACGTTGTCAGATGAGGATATTTTGCAATTGCTCAAAGGATATATCGTGTATGGACATGTCCATGATTTACAGATGTGGACTAGTGTGGGGCGAAGATCGGCAGGCGAATGCCATTTTGATAAAATCTGTATTTGTATAGATATATTCGATAATGTAGAGATGCATATTCGTTTAGATGAAGCCAAGGTTGCAGACTTTATGAACACACTGCCAGCGCGTTTTCAGGAGAAGGGCACTGTTCATGTGCTTCCTCGGGAGGATGCTGCCCGTGCACGTGCAAAAGCGGAAAAACTTAAAGCATTTACAGATCAGGAAGGTGAAAGGGAACATGCTGTCATGCTTAGGCTGGTAGCGGATCAAGGCCAATCTTACCGTGGAGCGGATATCTGGGATGTCATGCTGAGTCTCGGAATGGAGTGGGGAGATATGGATATTTTCCATGCACACCATCACGGGCTGGGAGGCTATGATGAACTATTTAGCGTACATACGGGAACCGAGCCTGGATTTTTTTGGTTGAGTACACTCGCAGAGGATCGCTTTGCAGATTTGATTTTCAGTATGGATGGGGTACGAACCGTACAGCCGCAAACTGTGTTTGAGGCGATGTGGAAAAGTGCCGAATATGCACGCGCCAGACTTGGCGGGACATTAGTGAATGAACAGGGTCTGCCAGCTGTGCCGGAAGATTATCTGCGCCAGATTCAAGAGATGGAAGATCGATTAAGAGAGTTTGGATTTAAAGCAGGCGAGGATGTTGTTCTGTTTCTATTCTAGATTAGAAAGGAGTGGTTTCGTTGTCCAGCAACGCTATTGAGAAGCTAAGAACGATTCTGAAACGTAAAGCTACTATTTTTCATACAGGGGGTCGCAGACCTTCGGATTCCCTTGATCAGAGCTGGATTGGTAGAGTTACAGTGGCTTTGCCAACGGAGGAGCAACCCATTGATGTACAGGGGAATGTTATGGCTCCGATCATGCAATTGTATTTGCCTGCCTTGCCTTTTGTTCCTCCGGCTATGCACAGTGTCAAGCTGTTGACGGTCTTTCTGTCTCCCGATGTACTGGATCATGAGGACATGGAAGGATATATGTGTATTCGTGAGTATACGTCGGTAGAGGATTTGGTCGAAAAAGATTTTGGTCCGGCATTTATGCAAATCAAGGCGTTCCCGCTATTCCCTGAGCTCAAAGAGAATGACTATCCGGTCTGGGACGGTGAAGACATTCCTGAGGAATATGGCGATGCCCTCAACCATTTGGACGAGGAGGAACCCGACTTTGAGGACATCGTAGAGGAAATATATGCGGTTCACAAAATCGGTGGCTATCCCAGCTTTGTTCAATCGGGCATCGACTTTGGCGAGGGCTATGAATTTGTGTTTCAGATTGCTTCAGATGCCAAAGCCCAATTGAATATTGTAGATGGAGGCAGCTTTTATTTTGCCAAGCATCAGAATGAAGGAGTCTGGCGGGGTTACTTTGATTTTTACTAATAGGCTCATTTAGAGAGCGGTCTGGAACCGATAGTTTTGTAGAGCATGGCAACCCTATATACTCGTAGTTTAGAAGCTATCGAAAATGGAGTGAAAAGATATGAATGTTTTAGGTCAGTTAGGTTCTGCTATCCAGAGTAGTTTATTTATTCAATCCGAATTGAAGAAAGCTCATGCATTTATTCAGAAGCACAACCTACCTGTAGAGCAGGTGGAAAATGATTTTCACAAGCAAATCATCGTGCTGGAGCAATATGCGGGAACTCGCATTTTTCAGCGAGAGCTTGCTAAATACAAAGTAATCAATGTAATGCTTATGATCATATCTGTGATCATATTGCTGGCAGCAGGCATCGTTGCGGCGGTGGAATATTTACAACCCGAACGACATTTGCTGCAAGTGCTGGCGAATGCCATGTTTGACCATTGGGTTCCCTCTATCACTTTGCTCAGTGTTGTATTCGTGGGTGTGATCGTTCTTGCCATCGTTAGAAATGTTTATGCCAAGCAATTACATACGCGCGTGCTAGATCGGGCATGGCAGGCCATTTTCAATCATGTGGACAAATGAGGACAGAGAGTAACTGTAGGAGATTGGCATAATAGCTGAAGGAGTGACAGCAATGAATGACTGGGAATCGGGAATCATTCAGATCGATGGTGAGCGTGCGATCTACTCATCTTTAACAGAAGATCAGTTGTTAGAGACCACTTGGTATTCGAAATATTTTCATTCTTTAAGAAGGCTAGGGAATAACTACATCTGGTATCATTTCGATCAGGTTTCTTTGCTGCGTCGGCATTTTTTTGTGTCTGTATGCTTTAAGGATACAAGCCTAATTGTCGTGGAGATTTCGCTTCAGGGCAATGAATTTCCAACTTCTTGGGATAATTGGTCTGAGGAAGGGGAGAGAAAGCGGCAAGGGGAGCATGATCGTTTGTTACAGCAACATTTGTCCGTGAAGCCAAGCTATCGTCAAACCAAGCCTTACCCCTATATGGAATATGAACTGAGCTGGGGGAAAATCTCTTCTTATTTTGACCCCCGGTCAGGAAATACGGCCATTGCTTTTAAATATAAAGATGAATAGCAATCTTACATAAAATGCACTACAACCCTGAGCTTCGTATTGGAGGTGAAGGGGTTGAGATGAGTAAGGGAGATGTGTTGTGGATAAAAAGGCAAAAAAAATACTGATGAACACATTCTGGTCCTCCAGCGGCTGGAAGCAGGAGCGGGGATCTTTTTCGGGTGAGGATTTTGAATATGCCAAAAGTAAGGGCTTGATGTTCGATCCGATCACCATTACACATAACGAGATTATAAACAGATTACATGAGCTGCATCAGCAAAAGGCTACAAAAGAGCGAGTGGCAGCAGCATTTTTGCACAGCCTTTCCACGAAAAAGGTTCATTTACGAAGCGCCTTATCGAGCTGGGCATTAACCGCTGGGCTTCCTTTGCACACCTATGGTGAGCGGCCTGTCGTCCTGCCCAATTACAGTAGCTGTGGGGATTGTAATTTTAATAAAATGATGTCTGATAATGAATACGTCAATGAAGATTTGAATGTACTGAATTTTGAACGAATCAAATGGGGCGGTATTCGTCTGAACCACCTTCTATATTGCTGGATGGACCTTGAATTGTTCAGTCAAGAAGAGGATGTTCAGGTTTCCGATGAGGATCTAGCTATACTTCATAACATGCTCGAAGCTGTTCAGAACTGTGATGCTCAAAGCAGTGCACGTCAATTGGAAAAGCGCTGGAAGGATGTGTTTCCATCCAGCAAAAACGAGCGTGATGTAGTCATGGAGGTGTGGGGATATGCCGGACTGCTGGTCCCACAGGACACGCCTCGTAAACGACAGCACGGCAATCATGATTTTTATTCCGTAGCAGCTTGGCAAGGAGATGACAGATACTCGCAGGAGGCGTTGGACTATTTCTTCGGTACGTTTTTATAGAGAAAGTGAATCGTTATGCCACATCTTGATCATGACGGTTCCTCAAACAACAAACGTTCTTCTTCCCGACTATGAATAGCATTGACAACCAGAAGCGCGTGGAACTGCTGAAGAACTTCAGGCGTAAGCCCTTCTTCACGGATCCCGGCTTTGAGCTCTTTTACAATGATTCGGAGCAGGTCATGATCCCGTGTAAGTTTGACGACAGCCTCCTGCAGTTTTGGTTTTTTCTCGACCATTTCCTGATAGAATCCTTCCTCTTCTGCATCAGCATGGCTGAGAATGCGGGTTTCCCAATATTCGATCAAGTGGTCGGCAGCCTGACGCGCCACCTTGAATTCTTTTGCTTCGAGTAATTCTTCTACTTCTCTCGTCTTATCTAGAGCGCCAGTTAGCCCGCCTTGATGAATGGCATGATGAGCATGCAGTTGACGTAAAGAAGGTCCTCCCATAACAGTTCATCCTTTCTTTGTTCCCTTTTTTAGTACAGTATAGCATAAGAAAATAGCGTTATTTTTCCGGTTAGGATATTCCCCGCTAAGGAAAAGGGAACTCCCTAATTGGTTCAATTTCATATAATACTTAGAATGAAGTTAGAAGATAAAACTCAATCTTGGGGGAATGGATGATGAATCGATTAACCGAAATAACAGACATAAAAAAGATTGTGAAAAAAGGATCAAGAGTTTGAAGGGGATGAGCAGATACATACCTAATCAACATGGAGCCTGGGCCATGCTCGTTCTTCCATTTTTATTCGGTTTAACTGCTTCTCGAGGGGAACTCATTCATATCCCCCTATTTGTGTGCTGGTTTTTTATCTACTTATTCAGTGTTCCTGTCCTCCAATGGATCAAAACAGGCAGCAGTGAAAGATACCGCAAACCCGCCGTTGTATACGGAGTGATATTACTTCCTTTGTTAATTTCACTGATATGGTTTGAGCCTGCTTTGATCTGGTATGGAGTTCTTCTATTGCTCTTTTTTATGGCTAATATTTATTTTGCAAAAACGAAAAATGAACGTGCTTTACTCAATGACATTGTTGCAATTCTACTCTTTTGTTCTTTTATATACCCTGTTATTTATATGGGGGGAGGAGAGGATTGGAGAGTAGCAACAGAGCTATTCTTACTTTTGGTGCTTTACTTTATCGGAACTGCTTTGTATGTCAAAACGATCATTCGTGAAAGAAAAAATATACGTTACCATTATGCTTCCATCATCTATCACTTGGTGATTTTGTTGTTTGCTACCTGGTTAAAGTTACCTCTGTTTGTTCCTTTTTTGATTTTTTTGATACGAGCCATATGGCTTCCTAAACTCGGATTAAAGGCAAAACAAGTTGGCATGGCGGAAATTGGATTTTCAATGATGCTCTATGTTTTTGTGTTGTTTTTATACTTCTAAAAGGAGAGACATCAATGATATCTTTGAAAACGCCGCGTGATTATCATACAGATCCGTTTATAGTCATCTGGGAGGTTACACGAGCTTGTGCTTTAAAGTGCCTTCACTGTAGAGCGGAAGCTCAGTACAAACCTGATCCTCGCCAGCTGACATTAGAAGAGGGTAAGAAGCTGATAGATCAAATTGCTGAAATGAATCATCCGTTGGTTGTATTCACAGGCGGAGATCCTTTAATGCGTCCTGATCTGTTTGAACTGGCTCGATATGCAATTGAAGAGAAAAATCTGTCGGTTTCAATGACCCCCAGTGCCACCCCTAAAGTGACACGAGCAGCGGTAGAAAAAGCAAAGCAAGTTGGGTTATCGCGGTGGGCGTTTAGTCTGGATGGTTCATGTGCAGACATTCACGATCATTTTCGGGGTACAGTGGGTTCTTACGATACGACCATGCGAGGAATTGGTTATTTAAAGGAACTGAACATCCCTATTCAAGTGAACACGACGGTGTCCCGGTACAACCTTCATGATCTGGAGCAAATTGCAGAAAGGGTAAAGGAAATGCAGGCCGTGTTATGGAGTTTATTTTTCCTTGTTCCAACCGGACGTGGCATGGAGAAAGATATGATTACTCCTGATGAGCATGAAGCCGTAATGAAATGGTTGTATCAAATACAGCAACAGATGCCGTACGGCGTGAAGGCTACAGAAGCTCCTCACTACCGGAGGGTCGTACTGCAGCAAAAGCACAGAGCAGGTGAGAGCAGTGTAGCAGACGGACAAAAGAGGGCAGATGTTTTAGGACGTGCTCCTAAAGGCGTAAATGATGGAGATGGATTTGTTTTTATTAGTCATATCGGCGAAGTATACCCGAGCGGTTTCCTGCCTCTTATGTGCGGGAATGTACGAAAGGATAGCCTGGCAGATATTTATCGCAACTCTCCGATCATGATGAATCTTAGAGATAAGTCCCTACTTAAAGGTAAATGTGGAGTCTGTGAATTCAAGGCCGTCTGTGGGGGCTCCAGAGCAAGGGCTTTTGCAATAACAGGAGACTATTTGGAGAGTGACCCTTATTGTGCTTATATACCCGGAGTTGGAGAGGAAAAGTGTTTTCATGAAAAAAAGTTCTAAAAAAGTCGTTATTCTCGGTGGAGGAATAAGCGGTTTAAGTGCTGCCTTTTATGTGAAAAAGCTGGCTGAGGATAGGCAGCTTGAAGTAGAGATTACACTGGTGGAGAAAAGTGAACGTCTGGGAGGAAAGCTACAAACCGTTCGCCAAAACGATTTTATGATCGAAAAAGGACCAGATGCTTTCTTGGCCAGAAAGACAGCAATATTGGATCTGACCATGGAGTTGGGGCTGGAAGCAGAGCTGGTATCGACAAACCCGAAAGCCAAATCTGCTTGCATTTTGCATAAGGGCAAACTTCATACGATGCCGATGGGCTTCATTCTGGGCATTCCAACAAAGCTCACCCCCTTCATTCGGACAGGGCTTATTTCTCCGCTGGGAAAAGCACGGGCAGCCTTGGATTTATTCATTCCAGCGAAGAAAGGTGATGAGGACGAATCTCTAGGGGATTTTATCAAACGGCGTCTCGGCAAAGAAGTTCTGGATCAGATTACAGAACCTCTGCTGTCTGGAATTTACGCTGGGGATACTCATTCTCTGAGCCTTATGTCAACTTTCCCTCAATTTAAACTAATGGAACAAAAGCATGGAAGTTTGATTAAGGGTATGTCTAAAGGGGCGGGAAGAAAGCCAGCAGTACAAGACAAACTGCCGGATATCGCTAAGAAAAGTATGTTTCTTTCTTATCGGCTAGGATTATCTACGATCGTGGAGCGGCTAAAGGAAAGGCTGGATACCGTACGTTTTGTTATGGGGCAAGGTGTAGTTGAAGTAAGGAAAGAAAACGGTTATCAGGTCATTTTAGAACATGGACAAAAAATAGATGCGGATGCGGTGATTTGTGCTGTTCCAGCTTTTGAAGCGGCTGCATTATTTTCCGGCGTTGCAAGCGCTAGCTGGTTACACAAGATTCACTATGTTTCCGTAGCCAATATTGCCCTTGCTTATAAAAACACAGATCTTAATTTTGCTTTTGAGGGAACGGGATTTCTAGTCCCCCGCAAAGAAGGCAAAAAGATTACCGCATGCACTTGGTCTTCGACGAAGTGGAGCCATACTGCTCCTGAAGGATATACGCTTTTACGGACCTATATCGGACATGCAGGTGCACAGGAGTGGATTCAGATGACAGACGATCAACTTGTGGATGCCGCGCGCAAGGATTTGAAAGATTTAATGGGCCTGGAAGCGGAACCGGAATTCACAGAAGTCAGTAGGTGTGATCGATCGATGCCGCAATATCCGATTGGACACAAAGAGCATATGGCGAAGATGAGACAGGACTTTGCACAGTATTTACCGGGTGTTTTTCTATGCGGTGCCGGCTATGGGGGCGTTGGAATTCCAGATTGCATCGCTCAAGGGAAAGAAGCGGCTGAACAGTTGCTTTCTGATTTTTTATAATCAGGCTCTTTCCACTAGTGAAAGAGGGAACCCCCTGATTGGTTCAGCTTTAAGGGAGACGTAGAATGAAAGTTAAGCACAAAATCGAAGTAAGATGGAGGAATGGAAGATGAGCCAGTTAACGGAAGAAACATGGGTGGCGGACATTGTGAAAGTAGTACCCAAAACGGGAGATCTGTTCCGCAAACTGAGGATTGATTTCTGCTGTGGAGGGAAAATATCGCTCCGTGAAGCAGCAGCCAATCGAGGCCTCCACGCTGGTGAGCTGCTGACGCAGATACATGAAGTGGAAGAAAAGCAGGCACAGCATAAGCAAATGCAACCTCCTTCACTCGAACCCAAAGAACTAATCGCCTATATTCAAAATGAGTATCATACGAAGCTTCGGGAAGAGCTATCGGCGTTAACGCCGTATGTAACCAAACTAACGCGGGTTCACGGCGAACGTTATCCGCATCTAAAGCGAGTTAATGAACTGTTCACCTTGCTTAAACAGGAATTATCGGAACATATTCAAAATGAGGAGGACCTTGTGTTTCCGATGATTGAAGCATTTTTACAAGAATCAACAGTGGAACGAGCAGATGCATTGAATTCAATTTTATCCAAGTTGCAAGACGAACATCAAACGGTGGTGGAATTCCTGAAGGAAATGCGCTTGATCACAAACGGCTTTGAGCCAATGCAGGAAGCTTGTGGTACGCACCGACTCGTATTGAAGCGGTTAGAAGACCTGGAAGCAGATATTTTTAATCATATTCTTCTTGAAAATTGTACACTAATCGAACGTACAAGACAGGCACAGCTAATAGCGAAACCGATTAATTGATGATGAACTACATGAGGAGCCGAACCAAATGCAAAAATTCATTAAAAGTAGCACTGTTTTCGTTTTGGTTATTTCCATCATTTTATTATTTTCAGGATGCGGTACGAAACAACAACTAGATTCAAATGTTGGCAGCGCCGGTCAGAATGGATCTTCCAGCCAGACATCTTCGAAAACGGCTGAAACTACTGAGCTTACCATATCCGCAGCAGCAAGTTTAACGGATGCGCTCAAAGAAATTCAGCATTCATACGAATCGATCCATACAGGCATCAAATTGAATTTTAACTTCGGCGGCTCTGGTGCGCTGGAAAAACAAATTGAGCAAGGAGCGCCATCGGATTTGTTCCTATCCGCTTCGACCAAAAACATGAGGTCCCTTGTTGATCAGCAGTTAATAGATACGAAAAAACAAAAAACGTGGCTGACGAACGAATTGGTCGCGGTTATCCCTGCAGACGGGACGATGAACATCGCGAGTGTAACCGATTTAACAAAAAAAGAAGTGAAGAAAGTTGCGATCGGAATTCCTGAAAGTGTTCCAGCGGGCAACTACGCACAGGAAGCACTGACGAAAGCGAAGCTTTGGGACACGTTACAGAGCAAGCTGGTTCAAGCGAAAGACGTTAGACAAGTGCTGCAATATGTGGAAACTGGGAATGTAGATGTCGGATTTGTATATAAAACAGATGCATTGACTTCACAAAAGGCAAAAATCGCCTTTGAGGTGGCTCCCAAAACCTATTCACCTGTTGAGTATCCAATCGGGATTGTCAAAGCTACAAAGCACATTCAAGAAGCCGAAGACTTTTATGCATACCTACAATCGCAAGAATCTCTGAATATTATGGCTAAGTATGGATTTACCATACCGAAGTGAGCATGCAAGATATAGATTGGAATGAATATTGGCCTCCTATCCGACTATCGTTGCAGGTTGCACTGTTATCCAGCGTTCTGGTAATCATATTAGGCTTGCTTGTGGCATGGTCAATGTCGCGGTTAGGATTATTTAAAGGGAAAACGGTTGTTGAAACCGTGCTTATGCTGCCCTTGGTACTCCCACCGACGGTTGTTGGTTTTTTACTGCTCATATTACTTGGACGAAAAAGCGGGTTTGGACGTTTTGTGGAGCAATGGTTTGGAGAACCTATTATATTCTCGTGGTGGGCTGGGGTTATAGCAGCGGTGGTAGTGGCTTTTCCTCTTGTCTATCGGACGCTGAGAATGGGATTGTCTTCTGTTGACCGGGACTTGGAAAACGCGGGACGTTCGATGGGTGCAAGTGAATGGCAGGTTTTTCGATATATCACCTTCCCTTTAATTTTCCCTTCTTTTAAGGCTGCCTTTATACTCGGTTTTGCCCGCGGCCTGGGCGAATTTGGTGCTACGCTGATGATTGCCGGAAATATTCCGGGTAAAACACAAACAATTCCGACGGCCATTTATATTGCGGTGGATGCTGGTCATCTTCCTATGGCCTGGGCGTGGACATGCTCTATTATACTCATTTCTTTTATCATGCTCCTGTTAACGGGCCAAAAGAACAATTAACCACTTCATACAAGCTTCCCTTTAGCAGAGGGAGGCTTTTTTGTATCTTTCCATAGAACGAGGGATTTCCTGTAGCGCTATAGGACATTCCCTAATGGGAACAGAGATGAATGAATTACATAATGAGAGTAAGCGAATGAGTCTTCCCTTGGAACTTGCGTTGGGATGATTCTTTCTAAAAAGGAGTGTTGGTCATCGATGAAAAAGAAATACAACCTCAACTTTTTTAAACCGATCGAAAGCTATTCGGGAAATTGGTCAATCCTTGAGGAAAAAAATAGAGAATGGGAAAACGTGTATCGTCAGCGTTGGTCTCATGACAAAGTGGTTCGGACGACTCACGGAGTGAACTGCACCGGTTCCTGTAGTTGGAAGGTTTTTGTCAAAAACGGCATCATTACCTGGGAAAATCAACAGATCGATTATCCTTCCTGCGGTGTAGATATGCCAGAATTTGAACCGCGCGGATGCCCGCGTGGGGCTACATTTTCCTGGTATGAATACAGTCCATTACGCGTGAAATACCCTTATATGCGCGGTAAGCTGTTGCGGCTTTGGCAGGCAGCCATTCAGGAACATGCCAATCCGGTGGAAGCATGGGCAAGCATTGTGGAAGATCCGGAGAAAGCCAAGCTCTACAAAGCAGCTCGCGGAAAAGGTGGTCATGTCCGTGTCGCTTGGGACGATGTCCTACGCCTGATCTCGGCGCAACTCATCTATACCATTCGTAAGTATGGTCCCGACCGGATCGCGGGCTTTACGCCAATTCCGGCGATGTCAATGATAAGCTACGCTTCAGGAGCCCGATTCATTTCGCTTCTCGGTGGACAGATGTTGAGTTTTTATGACTGGTATGCCGACCTTCCGCCTTCATCTCCTCAAATTTGGGGTGAACAGACGGATGTACCGGAATCTTCTGATTGGTACAATGCGGGTTACCTGATTATGTGGGGATCGAACGTACCGCTTACCCGGACGCCAGACGCTCATTTTATGACGGAAGTACGATATAAGGGAACAAAAGTCGTATCCGTGGCTCCCGACTTGGCGGAGAATGTGAAGTTCGCTGACAACTGGCTTGCACCACATCCGGGTACAGATGCTGCCATAGCCCAGGCTATGACGCATGTTATTTTGGATGAGTTTTACAGAGAGCGCCAAGAACCGATGTTCATTAACTATGCCAAACAATATACAGATATGCCGTTTATGATTCTGCTTGATCCACACGAGGGAGCCTGGAAAGGTGGACGTTTTCTACGGGCGAGTGACCTGGGGGATGCTTCGCCGCATGCGGACTGGAAGCCGGTCATATATGACGAAGCGGCGGGGGAAATGCTGGTCCCGAACGGTACGATGGGACAGCGCTGGGAGCAGGATAAGAAATGGAACCTGATTCTGGAACGGGAAGATGGAACAAAGGTTGAGCCCGCGCTCACTGTGGAAGGTCATGGCGAGCAATGGGAAGAAGTCGTATTCCCTTACTTTGATAACGCCGGTAATGGAACGTTCAAACGTGTAATTCCAGCCAAAAAAGTACGCTTGGCAGATGGCTCGGAACGTTACGTAGCAACCGTGTACGATTTGATGATGAGCCAGTACGGTGTCGCACGCAATGACAGCCCTCATAACGCCAAGAATTATTACGACGAAGCTTCGCATTATACCCCTGCCTGGCAGGAGAAGATCACAGGTGTGAAGGCGTCTGTTGTGGTACAGATTGCTCGGGAATTTGCTCAAAATGCTATCGATACTAAAGGGCGCTCCATGATTATTATGGGTGCGGGTATCAACCACTGGTTCAATAGTGACACGATCTATCGGTCCATCTTGAATCTTGTCGTGTTGACTGCTTCCCAAGGCGTAAACGGTGGAGGCTGGGCGCATTATGTGGGTCAAGAAAAGCTCCGCCCAATCGAAGGCTGGTCAACGATTGCCTTTGCAAAAGACTGGCAAGGGGCAGCTCGACAGCAAAATGCTACATCGTTTTTCTACTTTGCAACAGAGCAGTGGCGTTACGAAGAAAGTGGAACAGACACCTTGAAGTCACCGATTGGCGGGGATGTCAGTTACAGACATCCAGCAGACTACAACGTGCTCGCAGCGCGTCTGGGTTGGCTACCTTCTTATCCACAGTTTAATAAAAACAGTCTACTGTTCGCCGAAGAGGCTGCGCAATTAGGCAAGAAGTCCAACGAGGACATCATTAATCATTCTGTGGAAGAGATTAAATCACGTAAGACACGCTTCGCTGTAGAAGATCCTGGGGCAGCCGAGAACTTCCCGCGTTCACTCTTTGTTTGGCGGTCAAATCTGATTTCCAGTTCGGCGAAGGGGCAAGAGTATTTCATGAAACATTTACTCGGAGCATCTGATGCCCTGCTTGCCCGGCCGAATGAAGAACAGAAACCTGAGGAAATCGTCTGGAGAGAAGATGTAGAAGGAAAGCTTGATTTGATGGTTGCACTTGATTTCCGGATGACAACAACTCCATTGTACGCGGACATCGTGCTTCCGGCGGCAACCTGGTACGAAAAAACAGACTTGTCGTCAACAGACATGCATCCTTTCGTGCATCCATTTAATCCGGCTGTTAACCCTCTGTGGGAATCCCGCGCGGACTGGGATATTTACCGCCAGCTTTCCGAAGTCTTTTCGGATATGGCAAAAGAGTATCTACCAGGAATATATAAAGACCTTGTGACCGCGCCGCTCGCACATGATAGTATAGGCGAAATTTCACAGCCGATGGGTCTTGTAAAGGATTGGACGAAGGGCGAGATTGAAGCGACTCCGGGTAAAACCATGCCGAATTTCAGCATCATCGAACGCGATTATACTAAAATTCACGATAAATTTATCTCACTCGGTCCTAATTTGACTACTGGGAA
This sequence comes from Paenibacillus sp. cl130, assembly GCF_900116035.1. Taxonomy (NCBI): domain Bacteria; kingdom Bacillati; phylum Bacillota; class Bacilli; order Caryophanales; family Paenibacillaceae; genus Paenibacillus; species Paenibacillus sp. cl130. The sequence goes on along the minus strand of NZ_FOYG01000007.1, from coordinate 84,218 downwards.
AGCAGGTGCGCATGGCGTCAGCTTCTCCGTAGCGGACGAATATGAGGAAATGAAAAAGTTGAACGGAGTTTATTACGATGAGTCCATTAAAGATGGGCTGCCCAAAATCCAGACAGCTCGCCAAGTGGCCAATGCAATTCTTCACCTTTCATCCGCGACTAATGGACGGGTGTCGCAAAAGGCTTATGAGCAGGCAGAAGAGCTTCACGGTGTGGAACTCAAAGACATCTCGGCCGATCGGGCAGCGGAAAGGATCACTTTCCAAAGTATCACGGCACAGCCACGGGAAGTTATACCGACACCAGTATTCACTGGATCGAACAAGAAGGGACGCCGCTATTCACCATTTACAACGAATATTGAACGTCTCGTTCCGTTTCGTACTTTGACGGGAAGACAGCATTTCTATATTGATCATGAGATTTTCCAACAATTTGGGGAATCATTGCCGATCTACAAACCGACGCTGCCGCCGATGGTGTTCGGCCCTCGCGACCGGGAAATAAAAGGCGGGCAAGATTCACTTGTGCTTCGTTATCTGACACCGCACGGTAAATGGAATATTCACTCCACCTATCAGGACAACCAGCACATGCTGACACTGTTTCGCGGAGGTCCTACGGTGTGGATCAACAACGAAGACGCAGAGGCACACGATCTGGCCGACAATGATTGGGTAGAGGTATACAACCGTAACGGCGTCGTAACCGCCCGGACTGTTGTCAGCCACCGGATGCCAAGAGGAACGATGTTCATGTACCATGCTCAGGATAAGCACATTCAAGTGCCAGGCTCCGAAATCACGGATACACGCGGCGGTAGTCATAACGCACCGACAAGAATTCATCTCAAACCAACCCAGATGGTCGGTGGATATGCTCAGCTTAGTTATGGATTCAACTATTATGGTCCGATCGGCAACCAGCGTGATGTGTACGTTGCGGTACGTAAAATGAAGGAGGTTAACTGGCTTGAAGATTAAAGCTCAAATTGCCATGGTCATGAACCTGGATAAATGTATTGGCTGTCATACGTGCAGCGTGACATGTAAAACAACCTGGACGAACCGCAAAGGTGCGGAATATATGTGGTTTAACAATGTGGAAACCAAACCCGGTATCGGTTATCCGAAGCGCTGGGAAGACCAGGAATTATATAAAGGTGGCTGGCAGCTCCGCAAAGGGAAACTGGAACTGAAGTCAGGCAACAAGCTGTCCAAGATAGCACTGGGTAAGATTTTTTACAATCCAGACATGCCGGAAATGAAAGATTATTATGAGCCCTGGACTTACAATTACGAGCAACTGACCAACGCCGGAGAACAGAAGCATTCACCTGTGGCACGCGCGCATTCTGCGGTAACAGGTGAAAAAATGGATTTGGAGTGGGGCCCAAACTGGGAAGATGACCTGGCGGGTGCGCATGTAACCGGTCCGCTTGATCCAAATATTCAGAAAATCGAAGAAGAGATTAAATTTAACTTTGAGAAGTCGTTCATGGTGTATCTCCCACGGCTTTGCGAACATTGCCTAAATCCAAGCTGTGTCGCGTCCTGTCCTTCGGGCGCCATGTACAAACGGGACGAGGACGGAATCGTGCTCGTCGATCAGGAAGCCTGCCGCGGCTGGCGGTATTGCATGACGGGCTGTCCATACAAAAAAGTGTACTTTAACTGGCAGACGAACAAAGCGGAAAAATGTACCTTCTGTTTCCCACGTGTGGAAGCTGGCCTGCCGACAGTCTGCTCCGAGACATGTACAGGACGAATTCGCTACCTCGGCGTTATGCTGTATGACGCGGATCGGGTGCTTGAGGCCGCTTCTACGCAGGATGAGAAAGAACTTTACAAAGCGCAGTGCGACCTGTTCATGGATCCAAGTGATCCGGCAGTGATTGCTCAAGCGAGAAAAGACGGTATCTCGGAGGACTGGATTGAAGCAGCCCAGAACTCGCCGGTCTACAAGCTTGCCATTGAGCACAAGCTGGCATTCCCGCTTCATCCGGAATACCGCACATTACCTATGGTCTGGTATGTGCCACCACTTAGTCCGATCATGAATTACTTTGAAGGGAAAGACTCGATTGAGAATCCCGATATGATCTTTCCGGCTATCGAAGAGATGCGTACCCCCATTCAGTACCTTGCCAATATGCTGACGGCGGGCGACACGCAAACCGTGAAGGAATCCTTGCAGCGAATGGCTATGATGCGCTCCTATATGCGTGCCCAGTCCACAGGACAATCTTTCGATGAAAGCCGTCTTGAGCGCATCGGCATGACACCGCGGCAGACCGAGCAGATGTATCGACTTCTGGCGATTGCCAAGTATGAGGATCGTTTCGTCATTCCGACATCGCATAAAGAAGGATATTCGAACCCGTACCGAGCTCAAGGATCTGCTGGTTACGGCGATACCATGGGAAACATGGGTTCAGGCTCTGGATGTGACGGCTGTAGTATGGCAAGTTCGATGGGGATGGAAGAGCCTTTGAAAACGGGCAAAGAAATGTATGAAGAAAACTTCTACGGGGGTATTTGGCGTGATTAATGTAGCGAAGTTGTATGAATGCAAGCCATCATTCGGGTTTTTCGCTCAGCAACTCATGTACCCGGAAAAGCTGGATTTTCATCCGGCTTTTCTGGAAACATCGTTTGATCCGAACCATCCGGCATATACGTATGCGAACACCTACTGGTCCCTTATGCAAGAGTTCAGTATGGAAGAGATTCAGGAAATGTATACAGAAACCTTTGATTTTCAAAAAAATTGTGCACTATATATGACTTACTTTAAATTCGAAGATGCAAAAGAACGGGGACAAATGTTGGTCAAGTTAAAGGTGCTATACGAGATGTATGGTCTTGAAATGCCAGATGGAGAGCTGCCAGATTACCTGCCGCTCATGTGTGAATTTCTGTATGCCGCCGAATGGTCGCAAGATCCGAAGACGACAGAAAACTTCCGCATGCCAATCGCGATCTTGGAAGACGGCACATATCATTTGCTTAAAGCGCTGGAAAAAATGGAAAGCCCGTATTTTCATTTGGTGAAGGGACTGCGTGAAACGCTTAAAGTTTGCGTAGAACAGGAGGCAGCCGCGCAATGATGATGCTAGAGCAGTTTTTATGGGTTATTTTCCCTTATATGTGCGTGGTGGTCTTTATTGTAGGGCATATTTTCCGCTATAGAAACGACCAGTTCAATTGGACAGCAAAATCAAGTGAGTTTATTGAAAAAAAACAATTGATGATCGGAAGTCTCTTATTCCACCTGGGTATTATCCCAGTTATTATGGGTCATGTATCCGGTTTGGGCATACCAAAAACCTGGATGCATGCACTGGGTGTAAACGATCATCTGTATCATATTGGAGCAGTTTATGTTGGTGGAATATTTGGAGCGATGACATTCCTCGGTATGTTGATTCTTACCTCTCGTCGTTTTACAATGCGCAATGTGCGCCGTTTAAGTACAGCGTCTGATTTGATTGTAAACGTATTGCTTTTGGCCATTGTATGCATGGGGATGTTCGCGACTCTCGTAACGAATGCGGTACAGCCGGAATTCGATTATCGGGAGACGATCTCGATCTGGTTCCGCGGTTTATTCATATTCCGTGTTGACCCGACTCTGATGAGAGACGTACCGATGTCTTTCAGGCTTCATATACTTATGGGCTTTGCGATTTTTGCATTCTGGCCGTTTACCCGGCTTGTACATGTGTGGAGTGTTCCGTTGAATTATGTGCGCAGAAGTTATATCCTTTACAGAAGACATAAATCGAATTAGGAAAGCGGGCTCTGCCTTCTTTCCTAATTCTATTAGGAGAGAGCGATGAATAATAGGATGGATTATCAAAGGGAGCTTGAGCGAATACGCGAACATTTCGGTTATGATTTCATGGCGCTTGCTCTGGTTGAACCGGCCGAATATCAATACGTTATTAAATGGAAAAATGCAGCCGGTAATTTAAATGATCGCTTTAAGCGGATTGTGCTGCAATCCGGTAAGGGCATAGCAGGAATCGTGTTTAAAACCGGGAAATCCGTTTTCATTCCATCTATTTATCAATATGTGGGGGCAGACAACCTGTTTAACTATCCGATCGTTCAATCCGAGAAGCTCAAGAGTCTCGGGGCTGTTCCCCTATGGAATGATGCTCGCGTCGCGGGCGTACTGCTTGGTGGATTTCGGGAAGAACAGCTCATGACCGAAGCCATGATGCGTGATTTGGAAGCCTTGGCACATAGAGGAATTGGAGAGTTGAACGGGAAGGAAGTGATGTGAATTGACATTGTCTTTAGGGACTGGCTCTTTGAGTGCGCTAATGGTGAAGTTGTTTGAGAACAGTACGGAAGCCATTTTCTTTTTTGATAGGCAAGGGAATACCCTAGCCATGAACCCGGCAGCAGAGGAGATTGTGGGCGATGACGTCCTCATTCAACTCTATGAAGGGAAGGAAAGAGCTTTATGTGGAACATGCAGGGGCTATACAAGCGAAACGGAGCCCCGTACCTGCCTTGACTGTTATTTCAATATGCCAGAATCCAAGGATTTCGCTTCTTTTCAGGTGTATCTGGAAACGAAGAGCAACGGAATGGTTCCCTATGCCGCTTCTTTTCACACCATTGATTCTGAACATGGAACACGGGTGTTGATGTTGAGAGACTTGACTCCGCAATTTCAGACGCAGGAAAAATTGTATCAAAACAAAATGATGAAGCATGTCATTGAAGCGCAGGAAAATGAGCGCAAACGGCTTTCCAGGGAACTGCACGACAGTGTGGCCCAGGAATTGATGAGCGCGGTTGTTGAACTACGGGTGTTAAAATACATGACGAATGATGAACAGCTCATCAAAAACATGAAGCAGACTGAAGCATCCATGACGCGATTGCTGGATGATATCCGCAACCTGTCTGTGGAATTACGCCCCGCCACACTTGATGATTTTGGGCTTGAAGCGGCATTTCGTTCCCACTTTAAGAGGGTTGAACAAAGCTTTGGTCTGGTAGTTGAATTTGTGTCGGATCTTTCCCAAAAGCGATATGGAAGTGAAAAGGAAACGGTCATTTACCGTGTCTGCCAGGAGGCTGTTCTCAATGCCTTGAAGTATGCCCAGGTAGATATGGTTAAAGTTTCTTTGACTGAGCACGATCATACACTTCGTTTGACTGTAGAGGACGATGGAATTGGCTTTGAAAAGGGGAGCAAGCCTATTGGAACGGGATTAGGTTTATATGGCATGCAGGAGCGAGCAGAGCTGGTAGGCGGAAGTTTTGGCGTCCTTTCAAATGTTGGTCAGGGAACCAAAGTCTTTTTACAAATTCCGATTGGCCTAGAGGAGGAATAGAGACTTGATCAAAATTGTGTTAGCGGATGACCATGCTATTGTACGAAGCGGATTTTCCATGATTTTGAACTTCCAATCGGATATGGAGGTTGTCGGAACGGCTGCGGATGGCATTGAAGCGTATACGATGGTAGCTAAATATCGTCCGGATATTCTAATCATGGATCTCAGCATGCCCCCAGGCGAAAGTGGATTGATCGCTACAGGCAAAATTAAAGAGGACCACCCTGATACTAAAATTCTGATTCTGACCATGCATGACGATGAAGAATATCTTTTTCATATTTTAAAGAATGGTGCTTCAGGATACGTTTTGAAAAATGCTCCAGATGAGGAGCTATTGCTTGCTATACGAACCATTCATGGGGGTGGGACTTATATCCATCCTAAAATGGCTACTTCTCTCGTTCGTGAGTTCATCAAAAAAGATACGACGTCACAATCAGAAGATCCTTATGAGATCCTGTCCAAGCGGGAGCTGGAGATTCTACCTCTGGTCGCAAAAGGTTACGGTAACAAGGAAGTTGCGGAAAAGCTGTTCATCTCTGTCAAGACGGTGGAAGCGAACAAAGCGAAAATCATGGAAAAATTGAATTTAAGAAGCCGGCCTGAACTGGTCCAATATGCATTAAAGAAAAAAATGCTGGATTTTTAGCCGATGAATGGAGGAAATCCGCGTGCTGGAAAATGAGAAATTGCGCTTTTCCAAACCTGCCATGCGTATTCTTGAAAATGAGCATCGCTATCTAACCTATCTGATGGATGAATGGCATGCCATTGTATTGTGGTTTGAGCAGCACAGAATACTAGATTTGGAAGAAGGCCGCAAGCAACTGGAAAAACTGAGAACGCAGATTATCGATTTTAGGGTACCCCTCAAGAAACATACCGAAAAGGAAGAAGAACACTTCTTTTCTATGCTAGGAACCTACATTGGTTTTGAGCAGGGACCGCTCGTTGGTATACAGGAGGAGCACCGTGAAATAGAGGGCTATATCGATCATTTTCTTTATCAGACGGAGGGCGATCTGAGTTTGCTCACGCTTGATGAGATTCAGGAGGCGACCAAGAACGCGGGAGAGGCGTTCGAAGTCCTGACTGTACATTTTATAAAAGAAGAAGCCGTACTTTTTCCTATGGCAGAGCAACAGATCAATCGGAATGATCTGACCAAGTTATGTGACAAATTAAATACGCTTATCTCTTGAATTGACCAAGCCGCTTCCTATAGAAGCGGCTTTTTATATTTTCAGGGACTCCCCTGTCAGGTAAAGGGGAGTCCCCTATATTCGAATGGATGGGCTAGCGGCTACAATGGGGACAGAAAATTCAAATCAATAATTCGACAGAAAAAACGTTGAAAAGGTGAGTTAAATGATTAGAAAAATGCAGTTGCCGTTACAAACATTGAACTTGATTCTTGGATTCATGGTATGGGTTATCATTTCTTCGCTTATGCCGTTCATTACGGAGGATATTGCTATTCCACCCGGAAAATTGGCCATGGTCACAGCAATTCCGGTCGTGCTTGGTTCGATTCTGCGCATTCCGCTTGGTTATTATGCCAACATCTTCGGAGCAAGAATCGTTTTTCTCGTTAGCTTTATTTTGCTTTTGTTTCCCGTCTACTATATCAGTGAAGCTTCTACGATGATGGATTTAATTATCGGTGGCTTGTTCCTTGGGATTGGGGGAGCTGTGTTCTCGGTTGGGGTGACTTCGCTGCCGAAGTATTATCCAAAGGAAAAGCATGGGTTTGTAAATGGGATGTATGGCATAGGGAATTTGGGAACAGCCGTCACTACCTTCTCGGCCCCTATTGTGGCTACTCAAATTGGCTGGGCCCCTACAGTGAAGCTGTATCTCATTCTGCTGCTTGTTTTTATCGCTTTGAATTTCTTCTTAGGGGACCGTCATGAAGCTAAAGTAAAGACGCCCATTATGGAACAGATCAAAGGGGTTTACAAAAATGAAAAGCTTTGGTTTTTCTCGCTCTTTTATTTTATTACATTTGGCTCATTTGTAGCGTTCACGGTGTACTTGCCGAATTTCTTGGTATCGAATTTTGAGCTGACTAAAGTGGATGCAGGGATGCGTACAGCAGGCTTTATAGCGATTGCCACTTTCTTCCGCCCCATCGGTGGCTGGCTGGCGGATCGGTTTCAGCCCCTGTTCCTGCTGGTAGGCACGTTCTCTGTTTATACGGTCGCTGCGATTCTTTTGGCTTTTTCACCAGGGATTACCCTTTATACAGTAGGCTGCTTGGCGATCGCTGTATGTGCTGGAATGGGGAACGGCGTCATTTTCAAGCTAGTTCCATTTTATTTTAATAAACAGGCAGGTATAGTTAACGGAATTGTATCCATGATGGGCGGTCTCGGTGGCTTTTTCCCTCCGATCTTGTTGTCGACGATTCATGCCGCTACTGGCCAATATTCCATTGGATTCATGCTCCTCTCCCAAGTGGCGCTGGCTAGCCTGATCCTCGTTATATGGCTGTATTATCAAGGGACACAATCTAATGAATGAACGTTATTCCAGACAGATCTTATTTAGACCTATTGGTGGCGAAGGGCAGCGTAATTTATCCGCTGCTGTCGTCACCATTATCGGTTGCGGGGCACTTGGTTCCGCCATTGCCGAAACATTGGTAAGAGCGGGCGTTGGGGAGCTTCATCTTGTCGACAGGGATTATGTGGAGATGTCGAATCTGCAACGTCAGCAGCTGTTCACGGAGCAGGACGCCGCGGAAATGCAGCCTAAGGTCATGGCAGCCGAAAAAAGGCTGAAAGCCATACGAGAAGACGTGCGATTGCACACATATCTCGATAACTTGGATGCCGAGCTTGTTCAAGAACTTGCCAGCAAAAGTATATTGCTGATGGATGCTACGGACAATTTTGAAACTCGTCTGCTTATCAACGATGCTGCACTGAAGGCAGGAATTCCATGGATTTATGGAGCCTGTGTTGGAAGCACAGGCGTTGTTTTTCCATTCGTGCCGGGCGAGTCTGCTTGTTTACGCTGCCTTCTGCCATCGTTGCCTGCGATCAATCAGACCTGCGATACGGCTGGAATCATCTCGCCTGCAGTCCAGGTGACAGCGGCCCTCCAATGTGCAGAAGCCATGAAGTGGCTGAGTGGCAGACATGATAAGATGCGCCGCAAGGTTCATCTATTTGATCTATGGGAGAATACGCAGATGGACATAGGGATTTCCCGCATCCGTAACCAAGACTGTCCAACCTGTGGAGAGCATCCTACGTTTCCTGCACTGACAGCATCACGTCGCTCGGCGTATGCGGCTCTGTGCGGACGGAACGTGGTACAGGTTCTTCCAGACCCACAACGTCCGATCACGCTCGATGATGCAGAGAAAATGGGCAGGCTTATAGCAGATCGTGTAAAAAGAACCCCTTATTTCGTTGAATTTTATGCTTTTAAGCATCGAATGATTTTATTCAAAAACGGAAGGCTTCTCATACACGGGGTACGGAGTGTTGCCAACGGTCAAAAACTATATCATCAGCTGTTCGGTTAAATGAGATGTAGATACAAAAAGCAGAAACATTTAAAAGAGTCTGTCACCGGAGAGTGGCTTGTCCGGTGGCTGGAAGGTGGAAAAGATGAGTGTATTTGAAATCGTAACGGAGCCCATTATCCCGCAGGCTTATGCAGATTATGTCCTAAGGCCGGAAGCAGGAGCGGTGACTATTTTTACAGGGCACGTACGAGAATGGACTCAAGGCGTACGGACCTTATACCTTGCTTATGAGGCCTATGTCCCTATGGCTCAAAAAAAACTCGCAGAGATTGGTCGCGAAATCGAACAGAAATGGGAAGGGACGCGAGTGGCGATCGCGCACCGCATTGGCGAGCTTCAAATCGGTGATATCGCCGTTGTCATTGCCGTTTCTTCCCCTCACCGTTCGGATGCGTATGAGGCGAATGAATACGCGATCGAGCGAATCAAAGAAATAGTTCCTATTTGGAAACGAGAGATTTGGGAAGATGGAACGCAGTGGGTCGGAGATCAAAAGAAAAAGCCAGGGGAGATCAGTCATGATTAAGCTGTACTACTTTGCGGGACTCCGTGAGGTGACGGGAAAAGCAGAAGAATTGGCAGATTTGGCGGGCCAAACGGTAGGCGATTTATCCAGTTGGATAACAGATCAATATCCAGATATGCCGATCAAGTCTGTGCGAATTGCGATAAACGAGGAGTATGCGTTGTCTACGGATGTATTACAGGATGGAGATATTGCAGCTTTCATTCCCCCAGTCAGCGGCGGCTAATGAAAACGATGCTAAACAACTAGAAAGGAGGGGGCGTATGAATTTTCATCCACTGAAAGACAAGTTGCAGCGGCCGATTCGTGACCTGCGTATATCGGTTACAGACCGCTGCAATTTCCGCTGTTCCTATTGCATGCCTAAAGAAATTTTCGGTGACGATTACGCCTTTCTTCCCCAAAATGAATGTCTGTCGTTTGAAGAGATTCACCGGCTGACGAAGCTCTTTGTATCCCTGGGTGTAAAAAAGATCCGACTCACGGGCGGCGAACCATTAATGCGCAGGAATCTACCCGACCTGGTCTCCCAAATCCTGTCCATTGACGGAGTGGAAGATGTCGGCTTGACCACCAACGGTGTGCTGCTAGGACAGCAGGCTAAGCCTCTCTATGACGCGGGGCTACGACGGCTTAATGTCAGTCTGGACGCTCTGGACCCCGAGCTATTTGGGCGGTTGAATGGGCGGGGGATTAAGCCTGATATTATTTTGAAGCAGATCGAATATGCAAGAGAAATCGGCTTTGAAATCAAGGTCAATATGGTAGTTCAAAAAGGCGTTAATGACTCGGAGATTTTGCCGATGGCCGCCTATTTTAAGGAGCAGGGAATAACCCTTCGCTTTATCGAGTTTATGGATGTAGGTAATGACAACGGATGGAGCTTCAAAAAGGTACTAACCAAAAAAGAAATCGTTGAACGACTTAAGAATGCGTACGAGCTGGAGCCGATGGATCAGGATTACTTTGGAGAAGTAGCAAAGCGTTACCGTTATAAAGACAGCGACGCACAGATTGGTTTTATTACTTCGGTTTCTGAATCGTTTTGTTCGTCTTGTACACGTGCCCGCTTATCGTGCGATGGCAAGTTTTATACATGTTTGTTTGCTTCAGGCGGATTTGATCTACGTCAGATGCTTCGTAATGGAGCGAATGACCAGGAATTACTCGATGTGATTACTTCTGTATGGGAGCAACGCACAGACCGGTATTCCGATGAACGTACGGAGCAGACAGCCAACAACAAAAAAAAGATTAACATGTCCTACATTGGCGGCTGACATTTTATACCATGAGAATGTGCTGTATTTGATGTGGTTGCCTCGAAAAAGAAAGCGCAAACATTTTTGTTGGCAAAACTTAAATTCGATGTTATTATGATCTTGGGATTGTTACTGAAAAGGCAAAACCCGAGGCATGGAATTAGATTTCCATGTGTTGGGTTTTGCCTTTTCTTTTTAGAATACAAGCTTTACGATATCCTGCATGATATGAATATATGGCCCAGCCATAACGCAGAAAGGTGAGTGATATAAAGCCTTACAAGTGCTGAACAACAAAGATGATGACGTCGACCAACGAATCGACATCCGAAAAATGATGTCATAGGACGTGGTTAACCGACTATATTCATTTTCAAAACGGAATATCAGATCGGTTTGGAAGCACTCAAGATCATTCAGGGAAAACGTAAGGCTTTGTCTCTTATTATGAATGCGTTTTCATAACACGGAATTGTAAATCAATACATTTGAATTTGATTTATGACGAAGGTTTGATCGGCTATTACCGTCTTGTGACCTATCTGAAATTTCGCCCAGCAACTAAATCCTTTTTTAAATTTGATGGGATAAGGGGGGCAGTTAGATGATCATAACGAAGATATTTAATAACAACGCCATAATAGCCAAAGATCAAAAAAGAGATGAATTTGTTGTTATGGGTCGTGGTATTGCATTCAAAAAGAGTGCAGGTGAACAAGTAGAAGAGCATCTAATTGAAAAGGTCTTTGTGCTTAAACATAAAGATGCTTCAGAGAAATTTAAGTTATTGTTAGAGGATGTTCCATCAGAATATGTTTCGTTATGCTATGACATCATTGAATATGGAAAAAGCATATTAGAAGCACAATTGAGCGATTATATATATGTTTCGCTTACGGATCACATGAACAATGCATTTAAAATGTTTGATGAAGGGTTTAAAAATGCAAATCCATTAATTTGGGAGATTAAAAAATTTTATCCCAAAGAATTTGCGGTTGGATTAAAAGCACTGGAGTTCATTGAAGACGAAACAGGCAAACGATTGTCAGAAGATGAAGCAGGTAATATTGCTCTTCATTTAATAAATGCTCAAGTAAACAGCTCCTACAACAAGGTAGCAGATGTTGCTCAGCAAACTCAAAAAATACACGACATCTTGAATATTATTAAATACTCTTATAATACCACCATAGATGAACGCTCGATCAGTTATGAGCGATTTATTACGCATTTAAGGTTCTTCTTTCAGCGATTAAATAAAAAAGAAAAAGTAGAACTGGAAGACGATTTTTTGTGGAGGCAAGTGAAAGCAAAGTACAAAAAGGCTTATGGCTGCATGCTGAAGATTGAGAAATACTTGGATATGGTATTGTCAGATGAGGAAAAGCTGTATATAACGATTCATATTCAGCGTGTGACCCAAAGAGAAAATTGAATAACACTTGGATTGTTACTGGTAATGCAGGCGAAACCAACCTAGATCGAATTTGATCTATTTTGGTTTTGCCTTTTTTTATAAATACAATTAAAGGGGAAGTTACAATGAAGTATGAGACATTAGCAAAAGACATCATCAGAAATGTCGGCGGCAAAGAAAATGTGAATAGTCTAACTCATTGTATTACACGCTTGCGCTTCAAATTAAAAGATGAAAGTAAAGCCAATACAGAGGTTTTGAAAAATATGGATGGTGTTGTCACTGTGGTAAAGAGTGGCGGGCAATACCAGGTTGTTATAGGTAACCATGTACCTGAGGTTTATGCTGATGTTACTGCTGTAGGCGGTTTTCAAACAGGAGATTCAGAAGAAGCATCAGGTGAAAAAATGAGTTTGTTCAATAGATTCATTGATACCATTTCAGGTGTATTTACACCCACGCTGGGTGTCTTAAGTGCCACAGGTATGATTAAGGGCTTCACCGCCTTATTTGTAGCTTTGGGCTGGCTGGCCACTACATCGGGTACCTATCAAATTCTCAATGCTTTAGGTGATTGTTTGTTTTACTTCTTTCCTATTTTCCTGGGGTATACGTCAGCTAAAAAATTCAATGCCAACATTTTTATAGGCATGGCTATAGGTGCATCGCTTGTGTACCCAACATTTAGCACGATAACAGCCTCGGGCAAACCACTATATACTCTATTTAGCGGTACTATATTTGAGTCACCGGTATATATCACCTTCTTAGGTATTCCGGTCATTCTGATGAGTTATGCGTCAACCGTTCTTCCGATTATCATATCCACCTATGTAGGCTCAAAAATAGAAAACTTCTTTAAAAAGGTAATCCCTAGCGTAGTGAGAACATTTTTGGTTCCGTTTTTCACATTGTTAGTTATTGTACCCTTAGCGTTGATTGTGATTGGACCTCTCTCGACTTGGGCAGGTCAACTGCTTGGCGCTGGAACCCTCTTTGTGTATAACTTAAGTCCGATTATTGAAGGTATGCTCATGGGCGCTTTCTGGCAAGTGTTTGTTATTTTTGGATTACACTGGGGACTTGTTCCTATCGCTATGAACAATTTAGCAGTGCTTAAATTCGATCCGATTCTTGCGGCTACACTGGGAGCTTCCTTTGCTCAGACGGGCGTCGTACTGGCGATTTTGTTTAAAACCAAAAATGTAAAACTGAGATCACTTTCCATTCCAGCTGTCATCTCCGGGATTTTTGGTGTGACAGAACCAGCAATATACGGGATTACATTACCACGTAAGAAACCATTTATTTTAAGCTGTATAGCATCCGCAGTAGGCGGCGGTATTATAGGAATGATGGGAACTAAAGGTTACATTATTGGTGGATTGGGTATTTTCGCTATCCCGAGCTATATCAGTCCTGCAGGTATAGACAACGGATTTTATGGGGCTGTTATCGGTATCCTGGTAAGCTTTGTATTAGGTTTCTTGCTTATGTTCTTTGGCGGATTTAAAGATGATGAAGTGAAAGAAGCAAAAAAGGAAGACAGTACACCAGGAGCGGCAAGAGGAGAAGTTTTAGTAAAACAAGAGACGGTGATGAGTCCATTAAAAGGTGAAGTGAAGTCTTTATCTGAAGTAACAGATGAAGCCTTTTCGACAGGTGCTCTGGGTAAAGGGATCGCCATTGAACCTTCTGAAGGTAAGGTCGTTTCACCTGTAGATGGTGTATTAACATCATTATTTTCGTCAGGTCATGCGATTGGAATTACAAGTGATCACGGTGTTGAGGTCCTCATCCATGTAGGCAAAGATACGGTCAAATTAAAAGGCAAACATTTTTATCCTAAAGTAAAACAGGGAGATGCTGTTAAAAAAGGCCAGCTGCTTATGGAGTTTGATATGGAAGCTATAAAAGAGGCTGGTTATGTTTTGACCACACCCGTTATCGTTGCCAATACTACGAATTACCTGGATGTCATTGAAACAGAGAAGAAGGCGATTGAGTATCAAGAGGATTTATTGACCGTCGTAGTCTAATCTTAATTAAATGTTGAGGAGGAATTAACAATGGAAAATACAACTAAATTGGAATTTCCACAAGGATTTTTATGGGGAGGTGCAACGGCTGCCAACCAATTTGAAGGTGGATATAATGAAGAAGGGAAAGGCTTAAGCACTGCGGATGTGATTACGGCTGGAACGCATACGACTTCCCGAAGAATTACACCTATACTGGAAGAAGGAGTGAACTATCCGAGTCACGAGGCTATTGATTTTTTCCACCACTATCAAGAGGATATCCGCTTATTTGCAGAGATGGGATTCAAGGTCTTTAGAATGTCCATTGCGTGGTCAAGAATATTTCCTAACGGAGATGATGCAGAGCCGAATGAGCAAGGCTTGCAGTTCTATGATCGTGTATTCGCAGAATTGAAAAAGTATAATATTGAGCCTTTGGTTACAATCTCACATTATGAAGCACCGTTTCATTTGACCCAAAAATATAATGGTTGGTCAGATCGCAGAGTCGTAGATTTTTATGTGAGATATTGTGAAGTGCTTTTTAACAGATACAAAGATGTTGTGAAATACTGGTTAACCTTTAATGAAATCAATATTTTAACCTTGTCATTTGGCGCATTCATGGCTGGAGCTATGATGCCGGAGGGGAATGGAGAGCTTGCCCATGCTACAGTGAAGGATGAGCAGGTTTTGTATCAGGCGTTGCATCATCAATTTATTGCCAGTGCAAAGGCTGTAAAGCTGGGTCATGAAATCAATAAGGACTTTAAAATCGGTTGTATGATTGCTTATATGTGTTCCTACCCACTTACATGCCATCCTGATGATCTTCTGCTAGCTCAACAAAAGGATAACTTAAGTAATTTCTTATGCTCAGATGTTCAAGTAAGAGGCGCTTATCCGGGATTTGCCAAACGCTATTTTAGAGATCATAACATTCAGATCAAAATGCAAGAAGAGGATGAGGACATCTTAAAGGAAGGCTGCGTAGATTTCTATACCTTCAGCTATTATTCCTCTACTTGTGTCAGTGCCGATCCCAACCAGGAGAAGGTGGGAGGAAATTTATCTATGGGCTTAAAGAATCCTCATTTGAAAGCAAGTGCCTGGGATTGGCAGATCGATCCACAGGGGTTGAGATGGTCCCTCAATAACATTTACAACCGATATGAAATCCCGTTAATGGTTGTTGAAAATGGCCTTGGCGCCGTAGATTCAGTAGAAGAAGACGGCTCCATTCACGATGATTATCGAATTGATTATCTAAAGCAACACATTGAGCAAATGAAAGAAGCGATTGCTGATGGAGTAGACTTAATAGGGTATACGCCTTGGGGATGTATTGATCTGGTAAGTGCGGGAACCGGTGAAATGAAAAAGCGTTATGGGTTTATATATGTCGATAAGGATAATGAAGGCAAAGGGACACTTGCCAGATCCAGAAAGAAGAGCTTCTATTGGTATAAGAATGTGATTGAAACCAATGGAGAGCAGTTGGATTAAATCTTAGTGCCTGTTTCATAAAAGTCATACCGTCAGCGCGTGCCAATTTTAATCGGTACGCGCTGCTTGTATTTATTATGAAATGAAAACAATACCTTAAATGGATATGCATCCCGGTCGTAAAAATGGATTCCCTTCAGGAAACTACGGAGATTGTTTATAGGTAGGGGCTCAACATCATCCATGTATTTTAAAATTCACTAAACACATGGGATGAAAATGTCGAAAAAGAAGATAGGACTTATATCAAAATATAAGGAAGTGGATACATATTATGAATCAAGTAGAAGCTGTTTTGACCGCCATGCCATTTATCAAAGAAGCTGCACGACAAGATGTTTCAATTTCCGTAATGGACAGGGAAAAATTTCTGTTCTTTCAGTCGGGTAAAAGCTTAGTTTATGATTTCAAAGCAGGCGATCCTCTTCCTGATGTACACAGAGACTTCAAAATGCTAGTAGGCGGTGAAAAGACCAGAGAGCGTTACGCTGCTGAAGTTTTCGGCATCGCTGCTGATTCTTACTTTCATCCGATTAAGAATGAACAGAATGAGATCGAGGCCGTAATGTGTATCACCTATAGTATGGATAATCAAGATCAACTGAAGAAGTTGATGACTCAAGCCGAGGATGTTACAAGCAAGCTAGTTGAAGGGATTCAGCATGTGGCGGCCCATTCGGAGGAGCTTAGTGCGACAGCCGAAGAAATTCTAAGCAATACTAAACAGGCGGTTGAGGACTCCGGTAACGTGACTGAGGTGGCCGGCTACATTAAGGAAATTTCAGAGCAGACGAACTTGCTTGGATTAAATGCAGCAATTGAAGCAGCCCGAGTGGGTGAGGCAGGAGCTGGTTTTGGGGTTGTGGCTACAGAAATCCGAAAAATGTCTACGGGCACCAAGGAAGCAACCGGACGGATTGAGCAGTCCTTGCAAGCCGTCAGACAATCGGTTTATAACATGGAACAAGAAATCACACAGATTGCGGTATCCTCCCAAGAGCAAGCCAAGCTTGTTACGGAATTTATGAATATTATTGATCAATTAAATGTAACCAACCACGGCTTGAGAGGGTTAGTAGAAAAAATCACGGATGATGTTGAAGCAGAATAAAGAATGAAAAAAAGTCTCGGTCTGTGAATTGTACATTCCGTATGGAAATGTAGATTACAGGCCGAGACTTTTTCTAATAGTAAATATTTACGAGTATTGTTGGTTTAACAGTGCAGTATCATAATACTCTTCGAAAGATTTGATTTTATTGTTTTCAAATTTAAAGATCTGGACATAGATCCCGTTGTATTTTATTTTTTTATTTTCTCCCCATGGTCCATTCGCTGTGATATCAATATGGCTGCGTGTTTTTGTCACAATCGTGTTAGGATTTTCTCCGACTATAAACTCATCGATGGTCCATTCGAATTTCCCTTTCATATCATTAAAAATGGGATTAAAGAAGCCTTTTACAGCATCCCAGCCTTCTTGAACAGAATTGTGCAAAACTGCCACATCATCAGTGGTAAATGGGGTGATTACAGCCGGATTATCTTCAACCCACAAAGAATAAAATTTGTCCGTATCTCCTAAATATAAAGAAAAAAAGTCTACAATGACATCCATGTTCTTTTTAGCAACTTCATTCTCGCTGTTGAATGAAGCATTAATAGTTACATTTTTAATCTTTTTGGGATTCATGCTGTTATTCTCCTTTATAAAAAAGATTTTGAACCATTACCTTTTCATTTGGTAGATGGCTGTCCAGCTTCTATTTACATCATTAGTATAAAATATAGGCAATTAAATAATAATAGACTGATTTTTAAGAGTGTTAAAAATGTAGACAAATGCTTCATAGTGTACAAATGTAAAATAAAATTTTGTGAGGGCTAACATGATTCGAAAAACAACTCCTAAGGAACTTCTTGCTGAATCTTTGATAGACTTAGCCAAAATACATCCAATCCAGTCCATCACCGTAACGGATATTACTGACAATTGTCAGGTTAGCAGACAGATGTTTTATTATCATTTTTCCAGTAAATATGACCTGATCTCATGGATATATAGTGATAAGGCAGATAAAATTATTGAACAATATATAGAAAAAGAGCCTTGGGGACGTGTTGCCGGGAGAATTGTTGAGTTTATTAAAGAGGATTACATCTATTTTAAAAAGGCTTTTGACGACAATACGCACTTGTCTTTTTATAATAATATTTTTAACTATACGGTTGAATGCCACACCAATTATATTCTTAAGAAAACAAATAGGACTTCGTTGCCTCCCGACATCCTTTTTGCTATAAGATTTAACGCTTATGGAGGAGTGAATGTGACTAAGGACTGGCTTGAGAACGGCATGAAGGAATCTCCAGAGCAATTAGGCGAATTAATATTCTCTGCGATGCCCTTGCCTATAAAAAAATATTTTCATTTAGATGAATAAATGCCTCGGAGAGGATACAGATATGAATTTGAATGAGTTAAATGAACAGAGTTACTCCGAACTAGAAGAATATTGGGTACATGTATTTCTGAATGAGATTCATTATCCATAATCAAATCTTTTCCGATATAATAATGAAAAGAAGCTGATAGAACAGATACTACCTCAGAGAGGTGATTTATAATGACCGTTGACATCCTCGTACGTAATAATGTAAAAGTGCTGGGCTCAGGCAGCCAAACGATCGTATTTGCTCATGGCTTTGGATGCGATCAGGATATGTGGCGTTATATCGTCCCTAGCTTTATCGACAACTACCAAATCGTCTTATTTGATTACGTAGGTTCCGGAGAATCTCAAATTAAGTACTATGATTCAGAAAAATACAGCGACTTACAAGGGTATGCCCAAGATGTGCTAGATATTATGGAAGCGCTAGAATTAAGAAATGTCATATTCGTCGGACACTCTGTTAGTAGTATGATCGGAATGCTTGCTTCTATCCGCAATCCCCAATATTTTGAGCGCATCGTCATGCTCGGTCCCTCTCCTCGTTATGTGAATGACCTCCCCTATTATTATGGAGGCTTCGATAAGAGTGACATCGATGAATTGCTTGATATGATGCAAATGAACTTCATTGGCTGGGCTAGTTACCTGGCACCCATTGTTATGCAGAATCCTGAACGACAGGAATTAACCGAAGAGTTGGAGAAAACCTTTTGCTCAAGAGACCCTCATATTGCACGACAATTTGCGGAAGTGACTTTTTTTTCGGATTGCCGTGTCGATCTCCAGCATGCTTCGATTCCTACACTGATTCTCCAGTGCTCGGACGATAGCATTGCTCCGATTGAAGTAGGGAATTATTTACATACTCATCTTAAAAACAGCAGGCTTCAACAGATGAGGGCAAAGGGGCATTATCCTCACTTAAGTCAACCTGGAGAAACAAGCGATCTGATTAAAGAGTATTTAGCCAGTGTGTAATATCAGGAGAAAGGCAGTCATGAAATGGATATTCAATTAGATAAAGCTCCCTGTGGATATTTCTCAATCTCGGATTCTGGCTTCATTCAATCGGTAAACCAAACTTTATTGGATATGCTACTTTATGACCGTAATGAATTGCTCGGACGGCCGATTGAATCCACAATGTCTGTTACCAACAAGCTATTTTTTCATACTTATTTTTATCCCTATATTCAGTTGTACGGGCATGTCGATGAGATGTACTTTTCGTTTCGGACAAGTGATCGACAGGATGTGCCTGTACTTCTAAACGGGGTGCGCCAGGAACGCAACGGAGAAACTGTTATTGATTGTGTAGTGCTTATGATGCGTAAGCGAATTGAACATGAGAGAGATATTCTGCAGACCAAAACCAAGCTTCAGGAATTATATCAGGCTACGAATGAAGCGAACCAGAAGCTTGAACGGTTGCACGAAGAATATGAAATCAAACAGCAGGAGCTAGAAAGGATTAATCTCCAGCTTGAAACGATGGCATCAACGGACCCGTTAACCGGTCTTAAAAATAGAAGGTATTTCCAAGATCAATTACTAGCTAGCCTCGCGTCCTTTCGTGAGAGTGGAATATCTTTTTCGCTGCTTATCATTGATATTGATCGTTTCAAAAGTATTAACGATACTTATGGTCATCCAGTGGGCGACCTAGTGCTTACGAATCTGGCAGAATTACTGCAATCCATGTCACGGGATAGGGACATTGTCGCTCGGTATGGCGGCGAGGAGTTCGTAATTATTCTTCCGGGCAACGATCAAGAAGAAGCTATTCTTACAGCGGAAAGATACCGCTCCACGACGGCCTCGATGGATTGGGGAGAATATGCTATTACTGTGAGTATTGGTGTGGCAACGGTGACGCAAGAGGATACGGAACAAACGATGGTTCATCAAGCGGATTTGGCTCTGTATACTTCCAAAAGTGGCGGGAGAAATCGGGTCACTCATTCAGCAAATCTCGTAAAGAGATAGATAAAGTCTTAATAAAGGGAATTAAGAGCTGACACGCCTTAGAGCTAATTAGCCGAGCCTGCCTCTTACGGCGGGCTTTTTATTATAAAAGCCCCCGAATGTCTCCACAGCTTACTCCAATAGGTCTGGTCAAACCATACAAATTCAGCTACTATTATTGATAACGATTCTCATTCGAAGGATCAGGATGAATGAAAACATTTGAGGTGGACGCTTGTGAATTCAAATTCGTTATCATTAATATATCAGCATTATTTGGAAAAGACCCCGTTCAGACAACAGAACGAGCATACGTATATGATTTTACCGGAAGCGGGCCATGGACATATCTACCGAGTTACAACTTATAGTGGAATTGAGATCGTGTATTCGCATATTCAATATCACGAGCCGTATCCGACCAACTTTGCTTCCAGTGGACAAATGATTGAGCTCCAATTTGCGCTTTCGGGTCAACGTCATGTGAATGTGGCTGGGTTGGATTATACACTCCCGATGGGACAGGGGGCACTTATTTTTTTACAGGATTTTAAAGCTTGCTTTCATCCTCCGGTTAACGAACAATACAAATCATTTGCACTTGGCATTCCGATTTCGTTGTTTAATTATGCGGCTTCACAGTTAGCGGCTCGTCGGCAGGTAGCTATTGAATTTAATCAAATTCTTAAGGGAGCTGCATTCCATCACTTTAGTTTTGAACTGGATCACAGAAGTATAGTGATGATTGAACATTTGATCAAAGACTTGAAAAGTGTGCATAAATCGCCTTTGTTAATGGAAGCAGCAGCACTTGAGATTTTAAATCGATTTATGATTCAATTATTTGATTTAACACCTATGCCCGAAGGTTTGTCTAAAGAAGATGTTAGAAAGCTGCATATGGCTCGGGAGATACTTGAGTTCAGCATGATTGATCCACCCTCACTGATCACATTATCCAAAAAGGTTGGATTAAACGATTTTAAATTAAAAAAAGGATTCAAAGCCTGCTTTGGAACTACTGTATTTGAATATTTGCGCCAAATTCGTCTTGATTATGCGATGAAGCTGCTCCGAAGCCAAGAAAGCAATGTGACTGAAGCTGCGATGGCTGTAGGATATAGCAATGTGAGTGCATTTTCAGAGCAATTTTTCCGGGAATACGGAGTGAAGCCATCATCCTTAAAGAAGGTATTTTAAAATAAAATCCGTTTAACCGTAGAATAATCCGTATATAGGCAGTAGAGTGGTGCTGTGACTCGTATACTTCTGCATAGAGAGAATCTATAACAGAGGAGTGTGCGAGGATGAACAGAATAAAAGGGAGCATCTTTTTCAGTGTATTTGTGGCTATGCTAGGGCTCATGCTCATTGCTCCAATTATGCCGCCCCTTATTCGTGAGTTGGGATTAAGAGAAAGTCATTCTGGGTTAATTATATCGCTTGGCTCCATAACGATGGCCTTAATGGCCCCAATATGGGGAAATCTGAGTGATGCAAAGGGACGCAAGCCTGTGATTCTGCTTGGATTCATAGGGATGTGTGTAAGCTGCTTGCTGTTTACGCTTACTCTTTTTGCAGGATTAAAAGGTTGGCTCAGCGGTGGGCTGCTGTTAGTCCTGTTAATTGTTACACGCGGTTTGATCGGCGGGTTTATCCCGGCGGTATTGTCATCCTCCCAAGCTTATATGGGAGATGTGACCGAGGGAGAAGATCGAGGCAGTGGGATGGCGATCATTAGCGCAGCCAATGGACTTGGATTAGTATTTGGTCCTGCTATTGCAGGTGCCTTTACTTTAATAGGCTTGCTGTGGCCTCTATATTTTGGGATTGTAATTGCTGCTGTAGCATTTGTAGTGGCCTTGCTGGCAATTCCGTCTGCCAAGCCCGTTATTCAGCAAAAGCCAGCTCGGATTAACCCGTTTCAACCCGGTCTACGAATGTATTTGTTTGCAGGTTTGGTTACGATGATTAGTATTGTGACCATCCAGGTTATAGGCGGATTTTATTTTCAAGATCAACTAGGCCTTTCATCCGAAGAAACAGCAAGAGTGGTTTCCTTTGGACTTATGTTTTCCGGTGCAGCCATGTTGATTGTACAGATCGTTCAGATGAAATGGCTTAAATGGCAACCCAAGCCGATGATTTTGCTCGGTTCTCTGTTCCTTATTGCCGGTATGCTGATATTCCTCATGTCAGCCAGCATGGTTGTTTACTATTTAGCGTTCTTTATGTTTGGTATAGGTACAGGCTTGCTTATGCCTGGATTTATGGCTGGGGCTTCTCTTTCTGTTAGTAAAGAACAGCAAGGGGGAGCCGCTGGTCTGGTGGCCACTGTCCAAGGGATTTCTGCAATTATTGCTCCTATTTTGACAACGACGCTATATCGGGTGGACAAATATATTCCTTTTGCTCTTATAGCAGCTCTAGTAGCTGTTATGGCCATCATTATGTTGGGGGTAAGAAAGAGAAAAGGGAATAGTGAGCTGGTATCTCAGAGGACCAAATAAATAAAAGAATTGTTTGATGAACCCATAGGCTTCCGTGCTATATTCACGAGAAGCCTATTTTGTTTGCTGGTTTGAATGATAGTCAAAAGGTCTCAATTTGCTAATTCATAAACTACATAGTTTAGATATCTATTATAATAAGTTTTAAGAAAATTCAGGGAAAGCAGAAGGAAAGTGGGAGGCTCATGGAAATCCAGCAAAAGTGGGTGGTTTTAAACAAAAAAGTACCTCTTATATGCGGACTACGACTGAACTCCTGAGGTGAATGAGAAGGTGAAATCCGATTTAGGGGGGGGGATAGTTAAGGAGGAGTTCATAAAATTGGAGGGATGCAGATGGGTTGGGAGTATGGAATTAAAGTCGCAGATGTTAAAGATATTCAAGTGCTAATGGATCGTTTAGCTGAAGCATTGCCTAGGATTGATGGATATCGGATGCAAAGGGATGAGGATGGCTTTGTCCTGCTTCAAAATGATCCCGATTGGCCTGAGGCGCTCCAAGTTTCAGTGGAAGAGGCAAGGAATATTGAAGGGTTAAAAGACGGTGAACCTTATATCTATTGTCTATTTCATATTGGTGGCGAAGATGCGGTGAAGTGGAGGGAAGGAATGTACAGGGTGCTGGAAGAAGAGGAGCGTGCTGCGGAATGGTTCGATCTGTAGCCGAAGAAAGGAGTGGTGAGATTGAGTAAGAAGGACAAAAAAGAGATTCAGACACTAATCTATCGCTATAGTGGTCCACGAGCCAATATTGGATATACTTTTGAACCGCTGCGTTATGGGGATACGGATGAACCAAAGCTGGAGGAGATAATCTTTATCTACGCAGATGACTTTGATATCGTGTTGTCTGCGTTAAAGTCCAAATATCCACTTGACGATCCTGATACGGGGGAAACGTATGAGGCTTTTGATCCCTGTTGGGATAATCCGATTCCGGAGTCGATATGGCATGAGATATTAACAGAATTGGATGCTTGGCCTGCCAAGGAGCCGGAATTGCGCATATTTATCGATTCCTTTATAGCTTGGGTCAGAGCACACCTGAAGCGAGCAAATGGTATTATCGTGACTGGAAATCTATAGAGAAAGACAAAGCAATACGTATTTTCGCTACCCCTCGCTTTAAGGTGCGACCGGACAGCAAGCTGCTGAGTCGAACACCTCGTTTTTTGCAGTGCTCGCGATTATTTCTCCTTTCCTGATCGGCCTAATACTACAATCTCTATATATAAAAAAACAAGCGATTTCCTTTTGAAAGGGGATCGCTTGTTTGGCATCATGCTGATTTTGATTTCTATATTCGAATAAAACACGACATTTAAATAACATGATGAGTAACTTTAGTGCGCAAACGACAAAATTCGTCATTATTTTTAGTTATTCAGGACGTGGAAACCGTTCTTGTTCCTTAGTACAATGAATAAAAATAACAAGCGATGAAAAGAAAGGTGACAAATACACGAGGAATTACGGATAAGGGGGGACAGGCTGTGGCCGTATACACACTACGTAGATTGATACAAATGATTCCGGCACTGCTTGGTATTGTCGTCATTACATTCATGATCTCAAGAGTGCTTCCGGGTGATCCTGCCGTGATGCTTGCGGGGGAACAGGCTACACCCGAGACGATTGAAAATATTCGAAGCAGCATGGGACTGGATCAACCGAAGTACATTCAATTTTTTCATTATGTAGTTGGATTGTTCCAAGGTGATCTGGGTCAGGCTTATCACACCGGACAGTCAGTGGCAAGCGACTTTGCTACCCGGTTTCCAGCAACCATCGAGTTGGCGCTGGCAAGCTTGGTTATTGCGATTCTGGTGGCAATCCCAATCGGCATCCTGGCAGCAACCCGTAAAGAATCGATTGTGGATCACATTTCACGTGTGTTTTCCTTGATCGGTGCATGTATGCCCATTTTCTGGATTGGCCTGTTATTCATTTATATCTTCTATGCTAAATGGGGCATCGCTCCTGCGCCCATGGGTCGAATTAGCGGTGACATCAATCCGCCGACGCACGTTACGGGACTTTATGTACTCGATAGTTTGATGACCGGTGATTTTGTAGCTTTAAAAAGCAGTTTATCCCATTTGGTTCTGCCAGCAGTCTGTCTCAGTACAGGCACTATGGCGATTGTGGCACGGATGATGCGTTCCAGCATGCTGGAAGTGATCGGTCAGGATTTTGTTCGCACAGCCAGAGCCAAAGGTCTGCGCGAAGGAATTGTTATTTATAAGCACGCACTCATTAACGCCTTTATTCCAACACTTACCGTACTTGGTTTGCAGGTCGGTTACCTGATTGGTGGAGCGGTTATTACCGAAACCATTTTTACCTGGCCAGGAGTGGGCAGCTATGTGACGGACTCCATTTTGGCGGCTGACTACGCACCGATTCAAGCATTTACCCTCGTAAGTGCGCTGATTTACAGCTTTATCAATCTTGGAGTCGACTTGGTTTACGGATTGATTGATCCACGTATCCGGTACGAATAATGAACGAAGCACAAAAGTAGGGGGAGGTACTCGGATGAGCACTGCAAGTGATTTGGTGGCAAAAGCGGCTGTACCTCAGCCCAATGCAGCCGCTATACCGAAACGCAAGACCTTTTGGCGATTACTGTTTGGCAATAAACTCGCTTTAATCGGATTCATCTTTATCGTTGGCTGGACGCTCATTGCCATCCTCTCATCATGGATCGTTCCACATGATCCTTATGTAACCGACCCGGCGAACAAGCTGCTGCCGCCAAGTGCAGAACATTGGTTTGGGACCGATAATTACGGACGTGACATTCTCAGCCGTGTCATTTACGGAGCCAGAATCAGCATATGGACCGGGATGATTGCCGTGTCGATCTCATTTATCATCGGCGTACCGCTTGGAGCCATCGCAGGTTTCTATGGCGGTCGAATGGGCAGCATTATTATGCGCTGTATGGATATTCTGTTGGCTTTCCCGTCGCTGGTACTCGCCATGGCCATTGCTGCAGCGATGGGACCAGGACTGATGAGTGCACTCATCGCTGTGGGCATTGTAGGCATACCCGAATTCGCCAGACTGATTCACGGACAAACCATCTCTCTCCGGGAAAAGGAGTTTGTTGAGGCCAGCCGGGCAATTGGTGTAACGAACGGAACGATCCTGTTTCGCCACATCTTGCCTAATGCACTTGCCCCACTGCTTGTGAATGCAACGCTCGGAATGGGCTTCGCCATCCTCACCTCAGCCAGTCTCAGCTTCCTGGGGCTCGGTGTGAAACCCCCGATTGCTGAATGGGGTGCAATGATTTCAGAAGGGCGAGCGTATATCATTTCCGGTGAGTGGTGGATTGTAACCTTCCCAGGTCTTGGAATTGCGACAGCTATTTTGGGCTTCAATTTGCTTGGAGACGGTTTGCGGGATGTTCTTGATCCTAGACTGCGCTCTAGCAAATAAAAATAAATAGATCATTAAAGGGGAGAACGTAAGCCATGTTGAAAAAAAGTCTTTCTCTAATTGTCGTCTTGTCTACGTTGCTATGGACGGCAGGCTGTGCGAGCAATGCTAACAGCCCGTCCGCTTCATCTGGAGAGAAAGGCGCAGATGCCCCATCC
The DNA here is from genome assembly GCF_900116035.1 of Paenibacillus sp. cl130. NCBI lineage: Bacteria > Bacillati > Bacillota > Bacilli > Caryophanales > Paenibacillaceae > Paenibacillus > Paenibacillus sp. cl130. The sequence continues at coordinate 58,049 of NZ_FOYG01000007.1, read as the reverse complement.
CCACCAAAGACGATTACACTTGCTTACTCGGAGGGAGGGTCAACCATGGACCCTGCTGAAGCAAGTGATCTTACCTCGGACACCCTTGTGCTTGCGCTCTATGATCAGCTTGTGACCTACGGCAAAAAGTCTACGGATAGCGGTGAAGTGGCAGATACGGAAGCAATTAAGCCCATGCTGGCTGAAAAATGGGATGTGTCCGCTGATAACATGACTTATACGCTCCATCTGCGTAAAGACGTTAAATTCCAAAGCGGCAACCCGCTGACCGCCAATTCTGTGTTGTATTCCTTTGAGCGGCTTAAAAATTCCGATTCCGGTAGCTTCCTGTATGGTATGAGCTCCATTAAAACCACTACAGCGTCTGATGAGCACACCGTTGTCGTTACATTGTCCCAACCCAATCATATGTTTCTGCAAATCCTGTCATTGTACAACTTCTCTATTGTGGATGATGTGCTTGTCAAAGAAAATGGCGATGGCGACTATTTGAAAACACATGCGGCAGGTTCAGGTCCGTTCAAGCTTGAAAAATGGGACCCTGCGACAGAAGCTGTCTTTAATGCTAATGCCAGCTACTGGCAAGGAGCGCCAAATCTGAGCAAAGTAACGATGAAGTTTACCAAGGAAGCTTCCAACCGTGTACTTCTGCTAGATAAAGGCGATGTGGACATGGCGATTGAAATTCCTGCAAAGGACGTTTCGAAGCTGGAAACCAACGCTGATCTGAAGGTTCAATCCAATGCAAGTAACCGGATTCTGTATTTCGCCATGAATAACAAAGTCAAACCTTTTAATGATCCAAAAGTGCGTCAAGCCATTGCTTATGCTATTCCTTACGACCAATTAATCGACGATGTCATGTACGGTCAAGCAAAGCAAATGAAGAGTTCTGTAGCGAGTAACACGCCTGGCTACACGGATGCGGGCTACAGCTACAAGCACGACTTGGACAAAGCAAAACAGCTGCTTACAGAAGCGGGTTATCCTAATGGGTTTAATTTTGATCTGACACTGGGTTCCGGCTTCCAGGACTGGGCAGATGATGCTGTATTGATTCAAGCTGAACTTGCCAAGATTGGCGTAAAGATGAATGTTGTCAATGTTGCCCGTGCACAGTTCCTTGAACAGCAACGAGAAGGCAACCTGACAGCATACATTTCCAAATGGACTTCCTTCGTCAACGACCCTGGTTACCATCTCGGGTTCCTGATGTACAGCGGCGGTTCTTCGAATTATATGCATTATGCTAATGCAGAAGTGGATAAGCTTTGGGAACAAGCAGGCAAAGAGCAAGATGAAAATAAACGTAAAGAGCTGTATGGCAAAGCACAAGAGCTTATAAATCAAGATTCGCCATGGGCGTACCTGTATGAATACAATCGGGTTGTTGGCATGAGCAAAGACGTCACTGGATATGTTTACTACCCAGATGAGGTTATCCGATTCTATTCATTGAATAAAGAGTAAGTTGTGATCTTACCTTATGCCTTCGGTTTTTACAGCCGAAGGCTATCATTTTACACCTGAAGTATGAAGCTGATCCCGATGGATCGTAAAAAATTTAGTTGGCTAAATGAAAAACGTGAAGGGATTGAATGGAAATGACAGATTGGAAAACGTTAGTTCTTGATGAAATAGATAAACGGCAGGACGAATTGCTTGAGCTATGCTCGCGGTTGATTCAGTTTCCTTCGGAAAATCCTCCAGGTGATTCACGCGAAATTAGTCAGTTCATTATGGACTATCTTAAAGAAGCAGGTATAGAAACAACGGTGCATGAATCCGGGCCGAATATGTGGAATCTCATTTCTGATTATGGCGCTGAAACGGCGGACGGAAAAAAATTGATTTTCTGTGGGCATACAGACGTCGTGCCGGCAGGGGACCGTACTCGTTGGGATTTTGATCCGTTTTGTGGTGAGATACGTGATGGCTATCTCCTGGGTCGCGGTGCTTCGGACATGAAAGCAGGACTGGGCGGATTAATATTTACCGTTGCGCTTTTCTCCAAACTAGGCGTACCACTCGAAGGTGCGTTGTCGTTGCTTGTAGTTCCAGACGAGGAAACTGGGGGACATCTCGGAGTACCTTGGGTGCTGGAAAGAAAGCTGATTGAAGGAACAGCTGCTGTGATCGCAGAGCCTTCAGGCCCGCAAAACCCGACCATCGGGCAAAAAGGAAGCTGCTGGTTTGAATTTACCGTTGAAGGCACACCGGGTCATGGCAGTTTGCAGCCGATTGCAGGTGAAAGTGCTATTTTGAAGGCAGCAAAAGGAATTGAAGCGCTGCAACAACTGTGGGACATCAAGCCGGACATCCCGGAAGAAGTCAAAGAGATCATTGAAATTTCCAAGCGTTATGCAAGTGAACGGGAGAACCCAAGCTATGGACAAGCGTTTGATCATGTAACAGTGAACATTGGTACGATTCAGGGAGGCACCAAAGTCAATGTGGTTGCAGACCGTTGCACAGTGCAAGTGGATTCCCGTGTTCCATTTGGCGTAGACCACCGCGATGTACTGGCCAAAGCCAAAGAATTGCTTGCAAGTGTAGGCATTGACGCGGAACCCAAACAATTCGGATTTTATGGTAATGCCAACTGGACCCCTCCAACCGAGCCGATTGTACAGGAGCTTGTGGAATCTATCGCTGAGGTCAGCGGTAAAGAGGCCTATGGCGTACTGCAATGGGCAACCAGCGATGCACGTGCATTCCGCAAATACAATATCCCGGTATTGCAATACGGGCCTGCCGAACTGTCGACCATTCACAATTTTAATGAAAAAGCTCCGGTATGGCAGATCATTCAATCTGCGAAAGTATACGCCTTGACGGCGCTTAAATATCTGAAAACAACACAAAAAGAAGCATAAGGGGATCTGCCGTATGATGAAACAAGTTTTTGAAGTCTATGACCTTTTGGATAGCCCGTTTGCCAGCGGGGCAGAAGTCAAAGCTTATTTGGAACAACTGGGTCAAGCGGAGATTACGGTCTCCACCGTGAAAGGTGAAAAGGGCTCTACGGATTTTATTAAAATTGTCATTGCCGGTAAAACGGGTCGCATTCAGGGGGGCGATTCTCCAACCTTGGGTGTAGTAGGGCGACTTGGTGGACTTGGAGCACGACCGGAAATGATCGGATTTGTATCCGATGGTGACGGTGCGGCAGCGGCAATTTCGGCGGCGGCTAAACTATTGTGCATGCAGTCCAAAGGAGATGTGCTTGACGGAGATGTGATCATCTGTACACATATTTGTCCAGATGCACCCACTCAGCCCCATGATCCGGTTCCATTTATGGATTCACCCGTAGATATTTTGACGATGAACAAATATGAAGTGACACCCGAAATGGAAGCGATCCTATCCATTGATACGACCAAAGGGAATCGGGTCATTAACCATAAAGGTATTGCCATTTCCCCGACGGTACGTCAAGGCTATGTGCTACGAATTAGTGAAGACCTCGTCGATATTGTTCAGACCGTTACTGGCGAACCGTGTGTCACGTTTGCTGTAACTACGCAGGACATCACACCTTATGGTAACGACCTGTATCACATCAACAGCATTTTGCAACCAGCGGTGGCAACTTCCGCTCCAGTGGTTGGTGTAGCCATCACGGCAGCTGCTCCTGTCCCAGGCAGTGCAACGGGGGCCAGCCACGAAAGCGATATTGCGCTGGCGGCCAAATTGGCTGTAGAAACAGCCAAAGCTTATGGACGTGGGCAATGCTCTTTTCATTCGGAAAAGGAGTTTCAACATATTACTAAATTGTACGGTACTATGAAGCATCTACAAACGATGGGCAAGTCTGAATAAGCTTTATTCCCTAAGTTAAAAAGAACATGAAGGTTCAATGATGGACAAGGAGGAGGAAGAGGGCATGGCACAACTGCTTGAAGTAACCAACCTCCGGACGGAGTTCAAGACTGCGGCTGGCACCATCCGGGCTGTGGACGGCGTCGATCTATCGGTTGGCAAAGGCGAAACACTCGGAATCGTTGGCGAATCCGGGTGCGGCAAGAGCATTACCTCCCTTTCCATTATGCAGCTCCTCCCCAAGGGACTTGGGAAAGTAGCCGCTGGTGAAGTACGGTTTAACGGTGAAAACATGCTGGATTTTTCGGAGCGGAAAATGCGCTCGATTCGTGGCAACGAGATGGCCATGATTTTTCAGGAGCCGATGACTTCGCTAAATCCTGTGTTCAAAATCGGCAAGCAAATTGCGGAGTCTGCCCGATACCACCACGGTGTAAGCAAACACAAAGCGAAAGACATGGCTGTGGACATGCTGACGAAAGTGGGAATTCCACGTCCAGAAAAAGTAGCCGCTTCTTATCCGCATGAACTCTCGGGCGGGATGCGCCAACGGGTGATGATTGCGATGGCGATGGTGTGCAATCCGAAGCTGCTGATCGCCGATGAACCGACAACGGCACTAGACGTAACCATTCAAGCACAGATTCTTGACTTGATGCGTGAGCTGCAGAAGTCCGAAGGAACTTCCATTCTGATGATTACTCATGACCTTGGTGTCGTTGCTGAAATGTGCGATCGGGTCGTGATTATGTACGCCGGACAAGTGGTAGAAGAAACCGATGTAAAAACGCTTTTTAAAGAGCCCAAGCATCCGTATACACAAAGTTTGCTAGCTTCACTGCCACAATTAAACAGTGATCAGGAGCGTCTGGCTTCCATTCCGGGCCAGGTTCCCAACCCACTTGATATGCCACATGGCTGCCGCTTTGCACCACGTTGTCAGTTTGCCAAGGAAATTTGCCGTGCAGAGGCCCCGGAGCTTACAGAAGTGGAACCCGGACACAAAAGCCGCTGCTTGCTACAGCAGGAGGGATATCATGAGTACACTGCTTGAAATACGTAATTTGAAAAAACACTACCCGATCAAAAAAGGACTTTTTTCCAAACAAGTGGGAGCAGTCAAAGCGGTGGATGGTATTAACCTGACTGTACAGCAGGGTGAAACCCTGGCAATCGTGGGAGAATCCGGCTGCGGCAAATCCACAACTGGACGGGCAATTCTCAGATTGATCGAACCGACGGATGGAGAGATTCTGTTTAACGGCACGGATATACGTAAGCTAAACACAGAGCAGCTGCGCAAATTCAGAACGGATATGCAGATGGTGTTTCAAGATCCGTTTGCTTCGCTTGATCCCAGATGGACGGTACAGCAGGTGCTGGAAGAACCGCTCATCACGCATGAAAAGCTAAGCAAAACGCAGCTCAAAGAGCGGGTGGAAGAGCTGCTCGAAGTGGTCGGATTGTCTCCTTATCACGCACATCGTTATCCGCACGAGTTCTCGGGTGGTCAACGCCAGCGGATCGGGATCGCACGGGCACTGGCGCTTCATCCCAAATTTATCGTGTGTGACGAGCCAGTCTCGGCCCTCGATGTGTCGATTCAGGCGCAAGTGCTCAATCTGATGAAGGACCTGCAAAAACAATATGACCTGACGTATATGTTCATTTCCCATGATCTGTCGGTCGTCAAATTTATCAGCGACCGCGTGGGTGTGATGTACCTGGGCAAGTTGGTCGAACTCGCACCGACCCAAGAAGTGTTCAGAAAGCCGCTGCATCCGTATACAAAGGCGCTAATGTCTGCGGTACCTGTAGCTGATCCGGAAGCGGAGCGTGATCGGATTGTACTCAAAGGGGATGTGCCCAGTCCAGAAAATCCGCCAAGTGGTTGTGCGTTTCATAATCGCTGCCCGGCAGCCATGGAGATATGCAGCAAAGTACAGCCCATCTTTGCCGAAGCTGCACCAGGGCGACAGGTAGCCTGTCACTTGTATCCAGCTTCCACGCCCGAACAAGCGCTAGCTGGACAGGCATAGGCCAGCTGAAAAAGAATAGATAAACCTTCTAGCAAGAATCAAGCCTGAATCCTTCTCAAACGGATTCAGGCTTTTTTTTAAGTGTAGCTGTTCTGCAAACGCACATATTTTTCCAATAAATCCATTTTAAGATTCAATATAAGGGGTGGAATTTCAACACCTGTAAATCAAGCATATAACATGCAGGGATACAACATTGCGCACAATCAATGGAAGCGTTTTAATTTGAATATAGAAATACAAAAGAAGACCTCAGGGAGGACATAAGAATGCTAAAAGTGAAAGCGCTTAGATGCGAGCATTTAAATAATCCGATTGGATTGGGTTGTCTAAAACCGCGGTTAAGTTGGCAGATCGAATCTGAAAAAATGTATGTTTCTCAAAAACGTTTCCAATTGCAAGTATCCGTTCATCCCACTTTTGAACCGCTGATTTGGAATCATTTTACCTATTCGGATCAATCCATTTTGTTTCCCTATGAAGGCCCCCCGCTGGAATCAGGACAAAGATATTATTATCGGGTAAAAGTATGGGCTCAGGGAGCAGGTGACACAGAACCGGAAGAATCGGAATGGAGTGAGTCCGGCTTTTGGGAGATGGGGCTGCTCCATGAGCAGGACTGGAAAGCACAATGGATCACAGTGAAGGAGCGGAGCATCCATGAACAGTTTCAGACAAGAGCTCCTTTTGCCGCTTCCAAATATTTTTCGGTTGAGGGAAAAGTGAAAAAAGCAGTCATTTATGCTACAAGTCTTGGGTTGTATGAACTGGAGTTCAATGGACAAAGGGTGGGCGATGCCTACTTTACCCCGGGATGGACGGATTATAACGATCGTGTCCAGGTGCAAGCATATGACGTGACTTCTACCATTCGAGAACAACATAATCGAATCACAGCCACGGTGGGAGAAGGCTGGTACAGCGGTTATCTGGGCTGGCAAAAGCGCAAGGACACCTACGGGAACACGAATGCATTGTTATTTCAAATGAAGATTAGTTATGAAGATGGCCGTTCTGAAGTCATTTGCTCTGATTCTTCCTGGGAGGAAGCGAGCTGTGCCATTTTAATGTCGGATATTTATAACGGCGAAATCTATGATGCCCGACTTGAGCACCAGGCAGCCGAACATAGCTCCTTAACCGAACGGAAAATGATGCAGGTCGTCTCGTTCCCGTTAAGTCATCTGATTGCTCAGGAGAACGAGCCTGTCCGTGTGATGAACCGATTGAAGCCTGTTGAACTCATTCGAACTCCTAAAGGTGAGCTGGTGCTTAACTTGGGTCAAAATATGGTAGGCTGGCTGGAATTTAAAGTGGAAGCCCCCGAAGGTACGGTTCTGAATCTGGTTCATGGTGAAGTGCTGGATCAGCAAGGGAACTTTTACAGAGATAATATTCGGGATGCAGCGCAGCAGATTACGTACATTTGTAGCGGGAAGGGGACGGAGATATTTAGGCCGCATTTCACTTTTCAAGGCTTTCAATATGTGAAGCTTGAGGGCTTTCCTGATGGCGTTACGATTGAAGATTTTACGGGTGTTGTTCTGCATTCGGACATGGAGACGATCGGGGTGTTTGAGACATCTGATCCAAAGCTGAATCAACTTCAACACAATATTGTGTGGGGGCAAAAGGGGAACTTCCTGGATGTGCCAACCGATTGTCCGCAGCGTGATGAGCGATTAGGCTGGACCGGCGATGCACAGATTTTTGCTAGAACTGCCAGCTTCAATATGAATGCGGCTTCCTTCTTCCGAAAGTGGCTTAGGGATTTGGCTTACAACCAGCTGGAAAATGGGGCAGTGCCTTTTGTAGTGCCGGATGTCCTCAAAGGAACCTTTGCCGATAATATGGACAAAACGACGGCAGCATGGGGAGACGCGGCGGTTATATGTCCGTGGACCCTATATCAATGCTATGGGGATAAGCAAATCTTAGTGCAGCAGTATGACAGTATGAAAGCATGGGTGGATTATATTCGCGCCCAAGGGGACGAAGAGTGTCTTTGGGATACCGGTTTGCAGCTGGGAGATTGGTTGGCGCTGGATAGCGAGGAAGGAAGCTATTTTGGGGCGACGGACGGAACGCTAGTGGCCACTGCTTATTTTGCGTATTCGACTCATATTTTGGCACAGACGGCCAAACTTCTGAATCGCTATACCGATTACAACACATATAAAAGCTTACATGATGGGATTAAAACGGCTTTTGCGAACCGCTACTTCGATGACGCGGGCAAATTGACCTCCAATACCCAGACTGCACAGGTTGTGGCTTTGCACTTCGGATTGGTGCCAGAAAAGTATAAAACGCAAGTGATCCAGGAGCTCGTACGGCTCATCGAAAAAAATGATATGCATCTGGATACCGGCTTTGTGGGCACCCCCTATCTATGTCTGGTTTTATCCGACCATGGCTATACGGATGTCGCTTATAACATTTTATTTCAAAATGATTATCCTTCATGGCTCTATCAGGTTGAACGGGGAGCAACGACCATGTGGGAGCATTGGGATAGCATCAAAGTGGACGGCTCATTCTGGAGCACCGATATGAACTCGTTCAATCACTATTCCTACGGTTCAGTAGGAGACTTTATGTACCAAAATATTGCTGGAATCGATGTGCTTGAAGCGGGCTATAAAAAATCACGTTTAGCTCCTAAACCGCCTGCCAATCTTACTTCGGCCCATGGCAAGCTGGAGACGCCATATGGCACGCTTGAAGTCCAATGGGAAATCGCGAATAAAGAAATGAAGATGACGGTTCACGTACCACATAATACGACGGCTGAGATTACACTTCCGGGCGTTATGGAGCCGGATGCACTACAGCAGACCATTGCTATGCAATATCCGTCGATTCAGTATCCGCCTGGTGATGTGCCACAGGAGCTGGCCGGGAAATTAGGTTCTACAGGGGAACAGGCGATTTTCCAAAGGGGCGGAGATCATGAAATGACGTTTACGGTCGGTTCTGGACAGTATACGTTCCAGTACAGATGCAACTAGAGGCTAAATAACATAGACTAGAGGTGAGAGCTTAATGAATATAAAGAACAAAGTTTTGTTTAAAACGGCGTTGCTATCCATTTCCTTAGTCCTGACGTCAGCGAGTGCCATTTCGGCTGTCATACCGATGATGCTGAACCAATTATCAGGCGTCTCCAGTTCGCTGATTGAAAGCGTAGTCACGATTCCATCCTTCTCGATGATGCTGTTTGTGCTGTTGAGTGGTCCGATTTCTTCCCGATTGGGTAAGAAAAATACAGTCCTGCTAGGACTTTTGCTGGTGGTCATCGGCGGAATACTTCCTATGTTCACGACTAATATTACATGGATTCTTGCGCTGCGTTTGGTACTAGGTGCAGGTCTCGGGATGTTCAATTCACTGGCCGTCAGTTTAATTAGTGATTTTTTTGAAGGGGATGAACGCGCTCAATTAGTAGGCTTTCAAAGCGCCGTTCAAGGACTCGGAAGCAGCTTGGCTACCTTTGTGGCAGGGCAGCTCGCCCTAATTGACTGGCAGTTCGCTTTTTTATGCTATGGAATCACCATTCCTATTGCGCTATTATTCTTTCTGATCATTCCCGAACCAGAGCGCGGTGAGCCTACAGTAGAGGATTCGACAGAAAAGGGTCACAAGAGCGGGGGAATATCCATACCTGTACTTGGATTAGGGGCTGCACTTTTTCTGTTTATGACTTTTATCATGATTGTATATACCAAAACAGGCATTATGATTGCTGAAAAGAGCATGCCCAATGCTGGTTTTTTAGGAACTGCGTTAACGCTGTTTTCCTTGTCCACCATGATTGCAGGCTTCTTGTTTGGTAGAATCTATAAATGGTTTAGAAATTACGCTCCCTTTATCTCCAGTCTATTAACAGCAACAGGTTTTGTACTACTATGGTTTGCTCAGAATGTGACCATGGTTACCGTTGCTATGTTGATCATTGGCTTTAGTTTTGCGCTGTTTATTCCTTATATTTTTACCATACTAACTAAAATCGTACCTAAAGGCAGTGAGACTTTATCCATTTCCATTGCGATGGTAGGGTCCAATTTGGGAGCGTTTGCTTCGCCTTATGTGATCAAGTTAGTTGGCGTGTTGTCTGGAAATGAAACGGCTTCATTTTCCTTCCTTGTTTCTGCGATTGTATTTACGATTGCGGCACTCCTTTGTCTGGGAATCGCTATTAGAGGAAAGGGAAGCAAAACTCAAGCGGCAGTCCACAGTTAATGGGGAGTCTGAAGGAGGAGTCAGTATTTATGAACCTTCATGAGTTGGATCAGTTGCTGAGAAACAAAACGGAAATTGAACTTTTACAACAGCAAAACAATCAGGTGATTAATGATCTCTCCAAAGAATCGGAGAATGAGCGTTTTTTTGATATAAATCAGAATATATACCGTATGCCCGCTTTATTTTTCTTTGGAGAACATGATATTTATATTAGCAAGCACAATAGATTTGCTCCGATGCTGGAACACATGCATGAATTTATTGAATTAAACTATGTTTACTCAGGTAAGTGCAACCAAATCATAGCAGGCAAAGAAATTCAGCTTTGTGAAGGCCAAGTATGTGTCCTGGATAAGGATGTGCCGCACAGCATCGCTCCTTTGGGAGAAGACGATATACTGATTAATATCTTGCTACAAAGAGAAACAATTTCATCCCTATTTCTGCAGCGGCTATCTAAGAAAAAAAGCCTGATTGGCGAATTTCTAGCCAACTCTGTCCTCCAGCATCAGCACCATAATCACTTTATTATTTTTGAGTCGCAGCATAATGAAAACCTTCAATATATATTGCGTAGAATCTTAATCGAATATTATTCCAGGCAAGAGGATTCGATGGAATTGGTGAAGGCTTATTTGCAAATTGTATTTGGAGAATTGGTCCGTGTATTGGAAAGCGAGCATAATATTCACTTAAACCAGCAGGAAGATAATATTACCTCTATTCTGAATTACATGGAAGAGCACTATCAGCATTTAAGCCTACAGCAATTATCTAACCATTTTAATTACAATAGTACGTATTTAAGTAATAAGTTAAAAAAAGTAACCGGTCTTACTTACACTCAGCTTATTGCCAACATTAAACTCAATGCAGCCTATTCTTTGGTAGTGAATACCAATCTGCCGTTCGAAATGATATTTAAACAGGTGGGATATAACAGCATGAGTTTTTTCTATAAAAAGTTTAAAACAGCATATGGTGCCACCCCGCAAAATATCCGAAACAAACAGTTGAGGAAATGAAGGATATACAAGGACGTCCAATTCTAATGGGCGTCTATATTTGTTATAATATCTGCAAATTCATAAGCTGGTGTTTATAAGGGAGGGTACATCCTTGGAGGCAATACTAAGACGTCACTGGCCGGAGTGGAACGGAACGCTGCAGAAACAAACCGGGGGTTGGAATAATACGACGTATTTTGTTAAGAGTGGTGGGCGAAACGGAGTGCTGCGCGTCTACGATACACACAAGGATCGGGACAAAATTGAATTTGAGCATGCAGTTTTGCAGAAGCTGAGTAAGCGTTCACTATCGTTCAGGACACCCACGCCTATTCCGACGGTCAGGGGAGAGACGCTCGCTCAGCTGGAGAAGGAAAGCGGTAAATATGTGTGTCTGTTCGAATACATAGAAGGCATATCACCCCTGGAGCAGGATTCAAGCTTTGCCTATTCTTTGGGCGAGACTACGGGGGAATTATCGGCTGTGCTTGCGACATTCAATCTTGATATGACTCCAGTCTATCGACCGTATTATGCTTTGAAGCAATCCTATCCGTTGTGTAACCGTGAAACGGTTCAGGGCTTTTGTTTACATCCGCCTGAGCCTCTAAAGGATTTGCATGAAGAGCTGCGATTAATAGGGGAAGCTTATGAAGAGATTACAGATTCGCTTCATGCATTGGAAGAGTTGCCGCATCAGCTTGTACATGGAGACTTGAACGCTTCCAATTTGTTAGTAAAGGATTCTGATCATAGTCTAGTAACCGCACTGCTTGATTTCGAATTTTGTACGCTAGACGTTCGGGTCATGGAGCCGGCGGTCATCTTATCAGGATTTTTGGGACAACCAGAGGAGACGACAGCAGTTCGGGATTTTTGCCGGGGCTTCAGCCGCCAGGTTCATTTAAGCCACACCGAGATTGATGCTGTGCCTATATTGATGCTGCTTAGGAAGGTAGACGTATTTCTTCATTTTTTGAGTCGCTTTCTGGAAGGAACGGATCAGTCACACGTATTGCAAGAGCAGGTCAAACAGATCTCTGCCGACTTGCGCCAGCTTTCCACCAGCAGTAGCTGGATTCAGGAGGAGTTGGTCCAAGCTGGAACAGTGTAGGAATAAACGAGCTACATGCTGCGTTATGTTATAATCTTTGGGAAAATTGAACCCGGGTGCATTGAGATGTACTTGGAACTGGAGGAACAGATGAATAGTTGGCTAACGAACGCGTTACGACCGTACTTCGGGCTGGAGGTGCTGGAAGAGCATTGGGATGTGGTAGAAATTAAAGAAGGATACTTTATTTGTGTGGATGGAGACGTTATTCGCAAGCGAATTTCTTCCACTGAGGATACTTATGGAGAAACCGATGTAGAGATTTTTACGCGTGACCGGGCATTTGTTTTGCCTAAAACGGCTCGTGGCAAAGAGAAAAAGCTGAATTACACAAGTGTTTCGAGCATCAAGGCAGAAGGCGTGACCTTTTCAGCAGGCATTCGAAGGGATCGTCCTCTTAGTTATGTTACTGCTGTGAATAGCAAAACGGGTGTGAAACTCCCTATTACGGGATGTGAGCATTTACATAGTAAAGAAGAGATCATCGATTGGCTTCAGCAATATCCGTCACTTGTGCCCAAGGATTACGATCGCAGGTTGCACCGGTTGAAGCATATGAAAAACCAGCGTTATAAAACGGTCCCAGGAGACATCTTCCGCGTGGAAATAGACCTTTTCACAGATGGATATGTGCTGGTCGTTGGAGATTTGCGCCAAATGCAAAAGGATCAGTTGTTTTCAGAGGAGAGCATTTGGAACAGTGTCATGACCATGCCTTTATTCGTACGTCCATATTTGTTTACGAGTCGTGACCGTTCAACAGCTTTGGAATCTATCACATCCGCCCCATTATCCGAAACGACCTGGATTGTTATGGATGATTCCTTTATGCGGGGTGCCTATGAGCGAGTAGGGCATAAGCTGTTAGTGGAAGAGGATATTGTGTTCCCCATCGGCTATGGCTGTAGTACGGATAGTAGAAAAGAAAAAACATATAGTCTGTCCTGGGGAACGGGCACGGTTTCCAAACCGGAAGGGGAGACCGTGTTCAAGTCCTCGCGAAAATTTTCAAATAACGGTGCTTATTCAGGTATCGTTGCCGACTGTTTTGGCTCCTGGGAAGAGCGGGAGTGGCACAAAACGCTGGATAATCCGTTACATCAGGATGAGCGTCGAAAAGCACTGGCCGAATTCGGATTCCCGGAAGACATTTCGTATGATGAGTTCAACCGTCAAACGGGAGGACTCACGCGTTCGGAATATCTCGCATATTTGGCAAGAACCTATGGCGGGAAAAAGTGATACAAACGAATTGAATTTTTTAATAGGAGGGGCCCATGAAATATCTTAAGGATTGCCCGGAACCAGGCATGGGAACCTGGTATTTTGAAATAGATTCGGATGGAATAGCTTATCGACAAATTGTTATCCAGGATGACGGCACGTATATCGCCTCTAATCGCAAGCACGAGCAGTATCATTTCTTATTAGCTGAGAAAGCGATTGAATATACAGAGCCCTATTATACGCAAATTACAAAAAAAGAGTTTGAAGAAGTCTGGTCCAATTATCTTCACACCTTGAACCAGGAATGGCATCAAATCAAAAATGCACTGCCCGTTGGAACTAAGGTAAAGGGTTATATTGAAGTATTTTTTCCACACGGTACGCTTATTCATATTTTCCAGCATCATGCGGTCGGATTGTCAGACACTCGTACATATGAGGAAAAGACACCATCCGAGTGGATGTATCCGAAGCATGAGGTCACGGCAATTGTAAAAGGATACGACGAAGTGAATCAGTGGGTGATTTTAGATCAAACGCAGGTTTTCAAAAATCAGTTCGCAGGTTGAAAGTGAATTTTGGGATATGCGGGAAGGGGAATGAACATGCATACTTTAACGGTTGATGAACTGGTGGATAAGGATAACCATGCATGGGAAGAGGTCAGAAATATTCTGAAAGAAGGCCGGAATTCACATCAAATTGTATCGGCCGAATCGGAATCCGCTACGGGGGACACGCTGTACCGTTTGCAGGTGAGTACGAAATCGTATTTGGGAACAGTTGCCTATGAGACAGGAGGAATCGTGTTTGATTACGGTTGGATCACCTTGCTGGGTGCGGGTGGCTCTGGAATTTTCGGTAGCTTGACCTCATGGAACGGGCTTCAAGAACCGGAAAGTGTTCCTGCGCTTGAGGGGATGCTAATGGTGGCCTATGATGCAGCAGGTGGATTTTTTGGATTGGATATAGGGAAATTCGGACGTAGCGGTCACATCTACTATTTTGCACCAGATGCATTGGAATGGGAATCCACTGAGCTGGCCTATTCCGGTTTCTTGAGCTGGTTGGCTGAGGGAGATTTGGGCTTGTTCTACCAGACATTCCGCTGGAACGGTTGGCAGAAGGATATGGAGCAACTTCAGCAGGGAGAGGTATTTGCATATTATCCGCCGCTATGGACCCAAGAAGGTGGAGGGGAGACCAGCAGCAAGTCGCCTATAGACATTACAAATGCATGGCAGGTGGCATTGGATAAGGAATAGCTTTTGTGGTAGAAACAACAACTCTTAGAGGCATCAAGGCATGGAGGTTGGCACATATGTGGAGTATTCAATTTGAACAACCGTTTGTAATAAGTCAGGAAGCAACTGATGAACAAATCGCGAATTTTTTGAAAACATGGAACATAAAGCTATCCGAGCAAGAGATTCACGAAATCAAGCAAAGACAAGTGAACCCTTTTCCAAAGTCGTCTCCTTTCTATGATCAATATAAACCTTTAGATCCTGTTGGCTGGCATCTGCCCCAAGGACAATTTCCTGACAGCTATATGGAGTTTTTGAAATATTCTAATGGTGGGGAGTTTCAAAATGGAGAACGTTATTTTCAGTTTTTCAATACCGAAGATTTGAGAGAAATGAACCTCGCCTACGAGTTGCCGGAATATATGCCGGGTGCTGTGTCGTTTGCGATGGATGGGTGCGGAAACCACTATATGTTTGATATGAGAGAGGAAAAAAGAAACAATGAGTATCCCGTTCTTTTTGCTCATTCTGGTAGTCTGGGATATGACGAATGTGAACAGGTTGCCCATTCATTTATAGAGCTGTGTACGGAAAAATGGGCATTGTATTGATACCTGCATGATTCTGCCCAATATATAGCCAATAGTGAGAAGTCTACAAACAGTCCCATTGAAGGAACTCTTCATTGGGACTGTTTGTAGCGGATATGCGATACACAATCAGGACCATGGGATTCTTGCACAAAGCTATCTTACATATGTTGTGGCCTGATTGCCGGCATAATCTTCAAGCACGATCTTTAGCGAGCTGGTACGAGAAGTAGGGGTAAAAGTCAGTTCACTTAATTTTGTTCTTCCCCGGACAATGTAAGGAAACTTTTTCGATACATAAGTTACGCCAAATTGCTTGGGCACATCGTTTTCGTATACATATAAACGATGCCAGTCCTTCAAGGTTGGTAGAGCAAGCGTATACGTTGACCCAGTGACCGTCACATTCTCTTCTACATAAGGCTCTATCGTCGTGTCTGCGAGATGCCCGGTGTATGCTACAGGTTCATGATTGCCGATAGCGATACGTAGTGTGTAGCTATCACCGTTTGTGGGCAGATCGGTAAACGTAGCCGTTTCAGCGCCATTGTCCGCCGTAATGGTTTTATGGAATACGGTGTCCGTATAGTCGGTGATCAAGTTCAATTTAACCGTTCCGTCCGCTTCAGAGGGATTTTTCCATGTTACTGTAGCTTCACCGTTTTCTTGAGTCTCCACCTTAATATGACTGACGGCAGCATTCAGATCGTAGCTTAATCGAGCCGGTTCGCTTTCCGTTCCATCAGCCCCAACTGCAGTAAGCATTAATTCACCGGATTTATGGTTTAGGGATTTAATATAATAGGATGAGTCATTTTGAATCCCGTCGGCGCGGCTGGTTTCAGGACAGAATGGTCTGTTATCTTGATTTGGCCGATATTCATCTGATAGTTTTTGATTGTTTTATTTGCGTTATCAAAAGATAAACCCAAAGCTACAATTGTTTCTCCTTTATAGGCACTCAAGTCCAGATTGTGGCTTACCCAGCCCGTGGTTTGTTTACCAGAGTTAGGGATGCTGACTTTTACGACTTGGCCGGGGTTATTTTTGAAAATAAGTCCGATACTCAGCACCGAGCTGTCATCGGAGGAAGGCTTATTGTACGTGATGGACAAGTTTGAATTCTTATTTACCGACAGATCCGTTTTATACAGGCGTAAAAAGTTATCTGAATTCAGCTCTCCGTTAACGACGAGGGAGCTGCCACCCTGATAAGCGCCCACAGGCTGATAGGTAAACCGAGTGCCTTTGGTATAATTCGGACCATAGTCATAGTCAACCGAGAGCGGTTTACCTTTGGTATCGAGCCACCATTGCCAAGTTACCGGGATATCCTGAATATTGATGTTGGACCATTCCTTGGGATTGGAGATGACTCCATTCACGACATACTGCAAGCCATGTCCGGTATTGAAGCTGGTATTAAAATGGGAGCCACGGATGACAGAACGTTCGGCGATATATGCCGCGATACCGTCCCAGTTTGCGCCCGAAGCTTTTACATCGGACAAATCTACACTTGGGTTTCTTTGTGCACGGACGGGATTCTGATTCGGACCTGACCACCAGACACGGTCGCGGATAAAGGTCATCCATTGATAGGCATTGTCAGCTCTGCGATTGGTGTCCTGTCCGCCAAACTCTTCATCCAGCGCATTATGTGTGAAATCTGCTCCCAACGTCGCGATACTGTTCATTGGCTGCCCGTTCTCACCGATATTCAGACGTAGATCGTATTTTTGCTTCCATCTGCCAAAGTCACCGTTCCCGCCCTCAATCCCAGCAAAAACGGTTTTAAGAGGGTCCAGACCCAATTGCTTGGCATGGTCGCCGGAGCTTTTCAGCTTCGCTTTGTCCCACCAATAATTGAGAAAAATAGAATCGGACACCTGTCCGTATTGCTTGTCTTTGACAAACGGGCTGTTCACGGCATTAAACTCATTTTGATAAGCAATTTTACCGGTTTCGTTTACGGTGGAGTCGTACCATTGCACATACATGCCCTGATCTCGCAAGTATTTCATAAACTGCTTGTAACGGGGGATGTCCTCTGTAGCTACGCCTTTTGAAGCTTCCTCCTGGTTGATGAAGTAGCCGTCATAGCCATAATATTTCGCCATTTCGATCAATTTTTTGGCTACTGGAAATCCACCCTGAGCATCCTGCACGAGCATTTGCTTATACGTTTGCGGTCCACGGTCATTATCCGAGAAAAAAATGCAGGCGATGGAGAGAACGCCGTTTTTGTGCGCCGCATTCGTATAACCCGGATTTGGAATGTTCAGAATGCCGAACTCGAACCATTTTTCCGTCCAATCCTTTTGGGGATCGTATAGCTCTTCGGGTACATGGGCGGTAGGCATGCCATGCCAGTAGCCGTAATAGTCGGTATACTGCCAATAGTTAAACAAGTATTGACTGAATTTATTGGTATAGGAATAGCTATCAAAAAAAGCGTTTCCATAATCGCCGCTAAGTGTAAACATTTGCGTGTCAGGGCTTAAAGCAGGTTGGGCCTGTGTAGCGGCGAAGGAGCTGTTACGTTGTTGCAGAGGGACGCGAGCGCGAAGCATATCTCCATAGACATCTTTGGTAGGAGTCCAGTCCAAAATATGTGAGCTGGCGTATCCGTGCTGATAAGGCTGATTCGGCCCTTTGGCGCTTTCTCCTTCATATGGGAGGGTATCGCCTGCATAAACGGATGGAGAGAGGGTTTGACTTAACAGGACAGAAGTCAAAACCAGCGCAGTCCATTTTAAAGCGAACTTGTGAACCTTGTTACGTTTCATAGCTCATCCCCCTAACGAGTATTTATCCCCCCTAAAGATAATCAATAAAACGGTTTTTACATAGAGGCTAAATTAAAGATATGGCGTTTAAATTAAAGAAAATCCTCATTTTCATGAATGCGCTTACTTATATCCAGCGAAGGACATGGTATACTTTATTTACGCATGAACGATCCTGGAGGGCTTATACGATGAAAAGGGGCAATAGATACACAGCTTATTTTAAAAACAACATGTTCCTGAGGATACTATTGTTGTTCTCCTGTATTGCCATTTTGTCAATTATTACGATTGCATATGTCACGTATATATCCATATCGCAATCCATGATTCGACGGGAACTGGATACCCAGAAAGCAGCGATGGAGAGTGTTGACCGCTATATCCATCTCCGGCATGAATCCGTTCAGAACATGGTGCGGGATATGTACCGGAATGAGGCGCTCTCGATGAACGTTTCTTTTTTTATGGACCACGCGTATTCCGAATATGTACAGCACCGCATGGACGAAACGTACATGGAGAGTCATGATTATTCAACAGATGTGCTCACTTATTTTAAAAATTGGCTGGATGAAAATAGCGATATTAGCAATTTGATATTGTACAGTGCCGACCAGCAATATTTGTCCACCTTCAATGAGAGCAAGCAATTCAAGCAATTCCCGGTGCATGCGGCGCGTTCCTTTGTACCGGATGTGATGGCTGCCGAAAGCAAAAGCGTCTCTGCTCCGAATTACTGGATTCGGAAGGCGATCGATCAGTGGAGCCCCTCGTTATATTCGTTACAAGTCCCCATTAACAATAAGCAAACACTCAAAAATACCGGTCAGCTTCTGGTGTTTCTAAATTCCAAAAGTATCTCCAATGCACTTGCCAGCTACGGGAACAACCTGAAGGGAGAAATTATCGTTCTGTCCACCCATGGAACCGTTCTGTTCGATTCAAGGAATAACTATTACGGAAAAACGTACCCTTATGTGGAAGTGACCCGATCATTATATGACGATGTGGATTCCGATGCCGGGATCATTCAGGCGAAGCAAAATATGTATATTAACAAGCTGATTTCTCCGGACGAAGGGTATGTCGTGATTGGCGCTGTCCCTAATGAGGAAATGGCGGAATCGTATCGGGGTATCCGTAATACGATTTTGACAATCAGTGTCGTTTGTATTCTGTTTGCTGTGCTGTTCCCTGCCTTTTTCGTCATTAACTTTGCTAAACGAACGAATCGGATTATTAAATTCACTCGTCAGGTGAAAAATGGCGATCTTACAGCTCGTATCCAAGACCCCCAAGAGGATGAGCTGGGACAAATCTCTCGAAGCTTCAACGATATGCTGGACGATCTTAATCTATATATTGAACGGGTGTATAAAGCAGAGATCAAGCAAAAGCAAACGGAGCTTGTTGCCTTGCAGGCACGTATTCATCCACATTTTTTGTATAACACGCTTGAAGTGATACGTATGAGGGCGATTTCCCAGGGAGCCAAGGATGTAGGAGAAATGATCTATAGCTTATCGGTATTGTTCAAAAGCCTGGTTCAGCAGAAAAAAATATACACGCTTAAAGATGAATTGGAGGCTTGCAGATTATATCTTGAGTTGTTCAGAATACGCTACAAGGAAAGGTTCAATTACACGATTACGGTCGACCCCGAGTTGTATACTCGTTCTGTCATGAAGCTGATGCTTCAACCCATTATTGAGAATTATATTGTTCATGGTATCCAAAGCGACCGGAATGATAATGTGCTGACCATTGAAGTGAGTGAAACGGGGGAGGTTCTGCTGGTTGAGATCCGTGACAATGGGAAGGGCATTGAAGGGGAGCGTTTGAAACAGATTCTGGAGGAACTGGAACGCCAGGAAGAAGACGGACAAATGTTTGGACTACGCAGTGTGCACACCCGACTTCGGTTTTTACACGGAGCCGATTCCGGGATTGAACTGGAGAGCCGCAGCGGCGAGGGAACGACGATTCGGGTACGATGCCCTAACAGGGAAGGGATGGATGCCATATATGTATAAAGTATTTATTGTAGACGATGAGCCTTTTATCATTGAGGGATTATACGATATTGTGGATTGGACCTCTTTTGGGCTAGAAATTGTCGGACATGCGGAAAATGGATCTTTAGCGCTGGAAGCGCTGGCCTCCAGACCCGTGGACGTACTGATTACGGACATTTCTATGCCGACGATGGATGGTCTCAGGCTGATTCATGAGGCGAGAAAGCTGTATGCTGACTTGAAGGCGATTGTGTTGAGTGGATTTAATGAATTTGATTACTTGAAGGAAGGCATGAAGCTGGGCATCGAAAATTACCTTTTGAAGCCGATTAATGTGGAGGAACTGGAATCCACTTTATGCAATACAATGGAGAAGTTGGACAGGTCCCGGTTGGATCAACAATATGAGACGTTTGGGGTGCAAGTTCTCAAGGAAAATACGTTGTACCGTTGGCTGACAGGACAGATTGCGCCTACAGAATTCCAGGAACGTGCTGAATTGATAGGTTTTTCGTTAAATATCCCCTTCATGGAGGTAGCTGTGTTACGGACGGAAGGGAATTCGGCAGGAATGCATCAACAGTTAAGGCAGTACATTCAACACCAGCCCGATTTAACATTGTTTCGCGATGTTGATGCGGTTAGTGTAATCATTGCCGCACTACCGAATTATGAAGAGGGCAGACAGGACTTGTTAACGCTGTTGGAGGATTTTTCTGTTCAGTG
Organism: Paenibacillus sp. cl130; assembly: GCF_900116035.1. NCBI lineage: Bacteria > Bacillati > Bacillota > Bacilli > Caryophanales > Paenibacillaceae > Paenibacillus > Paenibacillus sp. cl130. The sequence goes on along the minus strand of NZ_FOYG01000007.1, from coordinate 37,222 downwards.
GTCGACGGACGGGGAAGAAACGGTGTATATCGGGATAGGCAGCGCCGGTTCGCTTGCTGCAGCTCCACGCAGCTATAATGAAGCTAAAAAATCTTTGGAATATTTTATGATATATAATGACCGCCGGATCATTGACTATACAATGCTGGAGGAGAGCGAGGGCAACGCTGGTGAGACTTGTTCCATCGACTGGAAGGATTATGTGAAGCTGATTATAGCAAGAGACCTAGATGCGCTTACCGCACGAATTCAGAGTGATTTTGAGCAGCTTCAGCATCTCGAAAGTGTTACCCCGGATGAACTGCGGAATATGGCGCTGGAGTTGGTGATCCGGTTCAAGATGGAGCTGGAGAACATCAAGCATTCCAATGAGTCGGAACGGTTTCAGCAGGGGCTTCACCAGATAAAATGCTGTACGACATTGGCAGAGCTGGTGAGTGCGCTTCAGCATGTGGCGACAGAGACGGTGAATTCACTGCTACAAGATATGAAAAACCCTATCGTAAGTCAGGTGCTGTCCTATATCCATGTTCATTATGCCAAGGAGCTATCATTAAAAATATTAGGATACCAGTACCACCTTCATCCCGTTTATCTCGGTCAGTTGTTTCATAAGGAAACGGGCGAAACCTTTGCTGAATATATCAATCAGTACCGGATTAAAAAAGCCAAGGAACAGCTTAAAAACACCAATCTCAAGGTACACGAAATTGCGCGGAACGTGGGGTATTGGGAGACGGGATATTTTTATAAGCAGTTCAGAAAATATGTGGGCATTTCCCCGACAGACTATAAAGGATTGGGATAAATACCAGGTGTACATGGATTTCTTTAATTTGTACCTTGGTTTATTAAGTTTATCTTCTTTATGAAAGTGCTTACATTAGTTAAGGTTAATGTAGTTGCTTCATAAATGAGGATTTTGCAAAAATCCCATAAGCGACTTCCAATGAACAAGATAGGGTCAAATTCCAATTCATAAGGGAGGATCATACATGGGTAAAAACAAAAGAGGATACTCGCTTGTTCTCGTGATGTGTACGGTGCTGACGCTCGTTCTCAGTGCTTGTGGAGGAAGCAGCGGTGGCGGGGAAACGACGAATGGAGGAGCGGAAAAACCGGTAGAACTGATCTGGTACACCATTGGTACGCCTCAAAAAGATGTAGATCGGGTGATGGATGAGGTTAGCAAGTATACCCAAAAGAAAATAAACGCCACGATTAGAATGAAAATGGTCGATTGGGGCGACTACCCGCAAAAAATGCAGGTGAACGTGGCTTCGGGAGAGCCCATGGATATTGTATTCACGGCTTCCGGTGGCTTTGATTATGTGCAAAATGCCAGAAAGGGCGCTTTCATGGAACTGGACGACTTGCTTGACAAGTACGGCCAGGATCTTAAAAAGACGATTGACCCTGCGTTTCTGGAAGGCTCTAAGGTGGATGGACATCATTATGGCATTCCTGCCAATAAGGAGCTTCCGCAGCAAGAGGTATGGCGGTTCAATAACAAATTGCTGACGCAATACAAGCTGGACCTTTCAAATGTCCGCTCATTGGATAGCCTGGAGCCTCTGCTCAAAACGATTAAAGAAAACGAGCCTGGCGTAACTGCATTCGGCATGGACAAAAACTATGTTCCTTATGTTCCATATGACTATATCATTCAAAACCTGCCGATGGCTGTCAAACTGGATACCACGGATTATAAGATCGTAAACATCTTGGAAACGCCTGAAATGAAGCAGGCGCTGAAGACGATGCATAAGTATTACAAGGCCGGATACGTATCACCGGAAGCTGCAACCACAGGCTCGACCAATGATTTAACTACGTCCGGGAACTGGTTTCTGGATCGTGCGCAAACTCAACCGCTGGCCGATAACCTGTGGTCTGCAAGCTACGGTTATCCGGTTATATCGACACCTGCCAGCGATCCAATTGTGACCAATACGTCTGTACAGGGCTCCATTATGGCGATCTCGGCAAACTCGGCAAACCCTGAAAAGGCGATGCAGTTCCTGAACCTGCTGAATACAGATCCGGTATTACGCAATATGGTTGACTCCGGTATTGAAGGAGTGCATTACAAAAAAACAGATGGCCAGTATATCGAAAATCTGGCTAATTCCAAAAACTATGATATGCCTTCGTATTCACTCGGCAACAATATGCTGTTGTATCTGAATCCGAATGATCCGGCTGATAAATGGGAGCAATTCAAGAAGTTCAATTCGGAAGGAAAAAACTCTCCAATCCTAAGCTTCAACTTTGACAGCAGTAAAGTATCTGCGGAGATGGCAGCCGTTCAGAACGTCAAAGAGCAATTTTGGGCTTCGCTGATGACAGGTACGCTGGACCCGGAAACGAATCTCCCGAAAGTGATTGAGAAATTCAAGCAGGCTGGTCTGGATAAGGTGATGGTGGAAGCGCAATCCCAGCTTGATGCCTGGAAGGAAAAAAACAGCAAATAATATTTTAGGTCGTGAAATATAGGAGAGATCGGGCGGGTGTAAGTTACGCCCGATCTTTTTCCAATAGCTTTTTTAGCTGCTTTTCTCATAACAGATTGGGAGGGGATACCTATGGCCGCATTTTTCAAAAATGTGATTAGAAACAAAGTTATGCTGTTCATGGTGCTGCCCGGCGCTATCTGGTTCTTCTTCTTTTCATATCTGCCGCTGGTCGGGACAGTGGCTGCTTTCAAGCAATATCGTTTTAACAGGGAAGGATTCTGGGCCAGTATTTATACGAGCAAGTGGGTGGGTTGGGATAACTTCAAGTTTCTGTTCAATAACAACGATGCCTATGTCATCACGCGAAATACCCTTTTGTATAACCTGGTCTTTATTATTCTCGGACTTGTGTTTTCGGTAGCTATGGCTATTCTGCTCTCCGAACTGATTAATAAACGATTGGCGAAGCTGTACCAGACAGGCATGTTTCTCCCGTATTTCCTGTCATGGGTCATTGTGGGCTACTTTGCCTTCAGCTTTCTGAGCATGGATCGGGGGATGCTGAATCAAATTCTCGCAGGGTTTGACATCGAGCCGGTTCAGTGGTATTCGGAGGCTGCTTATTGGCCGTATATCTTGATTCTAGTCAGTCTATGGAAGGCGATCGGATATAACAGTGTCGTTTATCTGGCTTCGATTTTGGGGATCGACAAAGCCTTGTATGAAGCAGCCATGATAGATGGAGCCAGCAAGTGGCAGCAAATTCGTAATGTGACGCTCCCTTTGCTCTCGCCGATCATTATCATAATGACGCTGCTTGCGGTTGGTCGGATTTTTTATGCGGATTTTGGTTTGTTCTATCAGGTTCCAAGAGATTCGGGCACCTTGTATTCGGTAACGAACGTCATCGACACCTATGTATATCGCGGGTTGAAAACGACAGGGGAAATTGGGATGAGTACAGCCGCAGGTTTGTATCAGTCGGTGGTTGGCTTCGTTCTCGTCATCCTATCCAATCATGTTGTGCGAAAAATAGATAAAGACAGCGCTTTGTTCTAAAAAAGAGGAGAGGGGTGTGGACTGTGGCTTCTGGAAAAGAAAGAAAAAAACGAGATTTCCATCATATTTCACGGGGCTGGAATGTTGTTCTGAATGTGGTAGCAGGGGTGTTCGCGTTCTTGTGTGTATTTCCCTTTTTATTCGTCGTCATTATTTCCCTAACCGATGAGAAAACGCTGGCGCGGGACGGATATCGGTTACTCCCGTCCCAATGGAGTCTGGAGGCTTATCGTTTCATATTTCGTACCAGTGATACGCTACTGCGCTCCTATGGGGTGACGATTGCTGTAACGGTCATCGGTACGGTGATCAGTCTCATTCTTATTTCATTATATGCGTATGCTATTTCACGAAAGAGCTTCCGTTATAGAAGATTTTTTTCGGTTTTTGCAATTTTAACCATGCTCTTTAATGGCGGAATGATCCCGACCTATATGGTCGTTTCCCAATTGCTCGGGCTTAAGGATACGATTTGGGCTTTGATTTTACCGCTGGCTATGAATGCCTTTTATATTATGATCCTGCGCACATTCTATAGCACCAGCGTGCCAGATGCCATCGTCGAATCAGCCAAAATAGATGGGGCAGGCGAGTTTTACACCTTTTTAAAAATGGTGCTTCCGCTCTCTCTGCCTGGACTTGCGACCATTGGTTTATTCAGCACGCTTGGTTACTGGAACGACTGGTTTAATGCCCTGTTGTATATTGACAATCCCAATCTGGTGCCACTTCAGTCCATGCTGATGCGGATTGAATCCAGCATTCAGTTCATCCAGCAAAATTCGCAGAATAGCTCTATGAGCCTGGCTGCGCTTCAATCCATTCCGCAGGATACTTCACGAATGGCGATGGTAGTACTGGCGACGCTACCTATTATATTCGCTTATCCATTTTTCCAGCGTTATTTTGTGCAGGGGCTTACGGTTGGGGCTGTGAAGGAATAACAGGGGAGGAGAGGGCATGACCATGTTGATTTATAAAGATAAAAGCAAACCGATCGAAGAACGGGTGGAGCACTTAATCGGTTTGATGACAATAGAGGAAAAGGTGGGACAGCTTGTGCAGCCCTTTGGCTGGCAAGTGTATGAGCACACAGATGGGGGATTGTCCCTACATCATGATTTCAAGCAGCAGGTGCAAAATGGGGGAGTCGGTTCCTTATACGGGGTACTTCGCGCTGATCCGTGGACCGGGGTGACCTTGGAGAATGGCTTATCTGCCAAGCAAGGGGCGAAGGCTGTGAACTTGATCCAGCGCTATGCAGTAGAGCATTCCCGGCTGGGCATCCCGATACTGATCGGTGAGGAATGCTCTCATGGGCATATGGCGATTGACGGCACTGTGTTTCCGGTTCCGCTGTCCATCGGCAGCACATGGAATGTCGATCTGTACCGCGATATGTGCCGTGCGGTTGCGAGTGAAACCCGCGCTCAGGGCGGGGCGGTCACGTACTCGCCCGTGCTTGATGTTGTGCGTGATCCGCGCTGGGGACGCACAGAGGAATGCTTCGGCGAAGATCCTTATCTCATCGGTGAATTTGCTGTTGCCGCAGTGGAGGGGCTTCAGGGGGAAAGCTTACTCAGCGAACATAGCGTAGCTGCTACATTAAAGCATTTTGCAGGCTATGGCAGCTCGGAAGGCGGACGTAACGCCGGACCTGTGCATATGGGCTGGCGCGAGCTTTTAGAGGTGGATCTGTATCCATTTCAAAAAGCAGTGGAAGCAGGGGCGCAATCTGTTATGCCAGCCTATAACGAAATCGACGGGGTCCCGTGTACAGTGAATGCTGAGCTATTGGACGATATTCTTCGTCAGGCGTGGGGATTTGATGGTGTGATCATTACGGACTGTGGCGCGATTGAAATGTTGGCGAGCGGGCACGATGTGGCCGAGGATGGATCGGATGCCGCTGTGCAGGCGATTCGCACAGGGATTGATATGGAAATGTCCGGCGAAATGTTCGGAAGTCATCTGGCCGAGGCGGTTCGCGTTGGCAAGCTGGAGACGAGTGTGCTGGATCGGGCGGTTCGCAGGGTGCTCACGCTAAAATTCAGGCTGGGTCTGTTTGACAAACCGTATGTGGATGCGGAACGAGCAGAGCAGGTGATTGGTCAGGCGGAGCATATTCGGTTGGCTCGTCAGCTTGCGACAGAAGGGATTGTGCTGCTCAAAAACGTCGATGGAACGCTCCCCCTGCCGAAAACCTCCAAGCGTATTGCGGTCATCGGCCCGAATGCGGATCAGGTCTACAATCAGTTGGGAGATTATACATCACCGCAGCCGAGATCCCGCGTGATAACTGTACTTGATGGTATCCGTGGCAAGCTGGGCAAGGATCAGGTTAGCGTTCTGTACGCACCTGGCTGCCGGATCAAGGGAGAATCCCGGGAAGGCTTTGAAAATGCACTGGCATGTGCGGCTGAGGCCGATACAGTGGTGATGGTGGTTGGAGGGTCCAGCGCCCGCGATTTCGGGGAAGGGACGATTGATCTTAAAACCGGCGCGTCGAAGGTATCGGATCACGATTGGAACGACATGGAATGCGGCGAAGGCATCGACCGGATGACGTTGGGGCTTGCGGGGGTACAGCTCCAACTCATGCAGGAAGTCTACAGGCTGGGAAAGGAACTGGTCGTCATTTATATGAACGGGCGACCGATTGCTGAGCCGTGGGTGGAGCAGCATGCGCACGCCATTGTGGAAGCATGGTATCCCGGTCAGGAGGGGGGACATGCAATCGCGGATATTTTATTTGGGGATGTAAATCCTTCGGGACGTTTGACCCTCTCCATCCCTAAGCATGTCGGCCAGTTGCCGGTATATTACAATGGCAAGCGTTCCCGGGGCAAGCGGTATCTGGAGGACGATTCCGAGCCGTGCTATCCGTTTGGCTACGGTCTCAGCTACACGACATTTAGCTATGAAAGGCTTACATTAAGCACCGACTCGATCCGAGCGGACGAATCCGTTACGGTTACAGTCGATGTAACCAACACGGGAGAACGGGAAGGGGCTGAGGTGGTACAGCTTTATATCTCGGACACGGTGAGTTTGGTGACCCGCCCAATCAGGGAGCTCAAGGGCTTCTGCAAAGTTGTATTAAAGCCGGGAGAAACACGGACGGTTGAGTTTGTTGTAGGCTCCGACAAGCTGCAATATATAGGGCGTGATCTACAGCCGGTCGTTGAGGCAGGGCGATTTTCTATTCAAGTAGGCAGGCACTCCAAAGATACCCTGTGTGCCGAGTTGATCGTACGGGAGGATGAATAATGGAGCGTATCAAACGCCTGATTCGGGAATTGTCGGAATGCCAATGGCTGGAGAAGCTGGATTTGCGAAGCTGGAACATTACACGCTCCACTTACCAAACACCAGGTCAATACGAAGACGCCGCACCTTTATCGGAAGGACTGGACCTCAAGCGATTCCCCAGCAGTCAGGGGACGACTTATTTTTTTCAAACGCAGTTGGATGTACCGACAGCGTGGTTGAGAAAACCTTTTGGATTGGTGTTTGAGTCCGGGGGAGAAGGATTGCTGCGGGTCAATGGTGCTGCCTATCACGGGCTTGATCGCAATCATACCTATGTCACGCTTAATCCGCAGGTCATCGGGCCTTCACCGGTATTGGATATAGAACTGTTTGATCCTGTACCCGAACCCGTTGATCCACTTAATCGGCAGGCTGTCATTCAACCTCCGATTTCTTCTATTACAAGCTATCTTGTACGGCTAAACAAGCCCGTGCAGAGTCTGATGTATACCGTTACCGTTATTAGCGAAGCCGCTCTACTGCTGCCTGAGGGCGATATCCGCAGAATACGCCTGCTGAAAGCTCTGTATGGGGTGATGGATTGCTTTGCGAATTTGGAGGAAGACGCCATTCGAGAAGGGGGAGCGATCTCAGCGACAGAAAAGGAGCTCATTCAGCAAGTTCAGGAGATCGGTGGGAATGCGCAAGGTTTGGAGCACATGGTAGGACAGTCGCACATTGACATTGCCTGGCTGTGGCCGATGCGCGAGACCGTACGGAAAACAAGCCGAACCTTCTCAACGGTGGATGCGCTGATGGATGAATACCCGGCATATCAATATGCACAGAGCCAGCCGCTGCTGTTCTCTTTTGTAAAAGAAAATGATCCAGAGCTGTATGAACGGGTCAAAGCGAGAGTCGCCGAAGGACGGTGGGAGCTGGTTGGGGGGATGTGGGTAGAGCCTGATTTGAACCTGCCTAGTGGCGAATCACTCATCCGCCAAATGCTGTATGGTCAGCGTTTTTACCAACAGGAATTCGGCAAAACCTCTCATATCGAATGGCTACCGGATACGTTCGGCTACTGTGCGTCCCTGCCGCAGATTTTAAAGCATGGGAAGATAGACTATTTTATGACAACCAAGCTCGGCTGGAATGATACGAATGTGTTTCCTTACGATTTGTTCCACTGGGTGGGCATCGATGGTACTTCGATGTTGTCCTACCTCAATCATGGCGTGAATGAAAATACACGGCCACAGGACATTCATGACCATTGGCAGTCCTATCGTGAAAAATCGGCTCATCCTGAGCACATGTTGCTCTATGGACATGGAGACGGCGGCGGTGGAGTTACGCGTGAAATGCTGGAATATATAGAGCGTTCTCCGCTAATGGTGGGACTGCCTGCGAGTCGGTTCAGCACGGCGGGGCAGTTTTTCGCAGGCATAGATCAGGCACATCCGAAGCTTCCCCAATGGCATGGTGACTTGTACCTTGAGTTGCACCGGGGAACCTACACGACCCATGCTCGCAACAAACGTAATAACCGGAAAGCGGAGGGAGTCTACCGCGAGGCAGAGCTATGGAGCACGCTAGCATTACCAAAGCTGGAGCCGAAGCAGGTGCAGGACATCTGTTCGGCATTGCATGAGGGCTGGAAGCTGATTTTGTTGAATCAGTTCCACGATATTATCCCCGGCTCTGCGATTACCGAGGTTTACGGGACTTCGGATAAGGAGTATCAGCAAATTTTCGAATGGGGACATGTCGGGCTTCAACAGGGGATTACGACGCTGGCGGCTCAAGTGAACACGGAAGGCTCGAGAACAGGAATGCCGTATCTTGTGTTTAACAGCCTGGGCTGGAGCCGTAGTGCCATGATCCATATCGCTACGGAATCGGCAAAGGGATTGTATGCCTACCACTACGCTAATGATGAAGCCGAGCGGCTGGACATCGATGTGGAGGAAGGCGGCATTTCGGTGCGTATTCCGGATGTTCCTGCACTGGGCTACAAAACGATTTGGTTGGAGCGAGAACAGGCTCAAACAGGTGAGAAGCCCGAGCTAGCTGTGATATCTGGATCGCTGGGGGATATCTGGGAGACGGGATTTTATAAGGTGCAATTTAATGAGCGGGGCGAAATGATTCGTCTGCTGGATAAAGCGGCAAACCGTGAAATCTTGAAGCAAGGGGAACGGGCAAACCGTTTTCATTTTTTCCATGACCGCCCGACCTTGTGGGATGCATGGGACTTGGATGACCGCTATGAGGAACAGGTAGCAGGAGAAGCCGAGTTGCTGGAAAAACAAGTAGTGCTCCAGGGGAAAACGAAGGATGTGCTGCGCTTCCGATGGCGAATCCATCAATCTGAAATGACACAGGATGTGATCTTTTATCATCATGAGCGGCGAATTGATTTCAAGACGCATGTGAGCTGGAATGAAGCGCACAAGTTGCTAAAGGTAGGCTTTCCTATAGATGTGGTTACGGACAAGGCGACATATGAAATTCCTTTTGGTGCTTTGGAGCGGCCGACCCATCGGAATACGAGCTGGGAGCAGGCGCAGTATGAAGTGTGTGGACACCGATTTGCGGATGTTTCCGAGCACGGGTATGGCGTGAGTCTGCTCAATGATTGCAAATATGGCTACGACATTCAAGACAGCACCATCCGTCTGTCTCTGCTGCGTGCACCCAAATGGCCGGATAAAGATGCCGATCTGGGCGAGCACGATTTTACGTATTCGCTATATCCGCATGTGGGAGACTGGCGCAGCGCCCATACCTTGCGTCATGCGGCTGAGCTGAACCAAGATATGCCTGTTGTGCAACAGCAAAAGCGCAGCACCGGAGTGCTGCCGAGCAGCGGATCGTTCATTAACTTTGATAGCCGTCACGTTATGCTGGATACGATCAAGCCGGCCGAAGATGGACTGGGGACGATTCTTCGTTTGTACGAATCTTCTGGGGGACGGGAAACGATCAAGTTGCTCTGGCCTTACACGTTCAACGCAGCCTACGTGTCGAATGCGCTGGAGGAACCCCTTCAGCCGCTTGAGCTGGAAGGTAGCTGTCTCACATTGTCTTTTACACCTTATGAAATTAAAACGATACGCTTGCAATAGATATGATAAAGGAGCGAAAAAGCTATTGGAACAATTCAGACTTCCCAAAATACCGATGCCCGACCTTGACTTGCCGCAGGCTGTTCAGGACGTACTTAAGGAAGCGGAGCAAGCACTGGCTCACAGGCCGAAGCTGCTGAAGCTGTTTAAAAACTGTTTTCCAAATTCACTGGAGACAACGACCAAACTAATGGATGATGGGACAACGTTTCTCATTACAGGTGATATTCCGGCTCTTTGGTTGCGGGATTCCGTAGAGCAGGTCATTCATTATGTGCCGTTAGCCAGGGAGGATGCTGATTTACAGCGTATCATTGGTGGTCTGATCAAGCGCCATATTCATTATGTCCTCATAGACCCGTATGCGAATGCGTTCAATGAGACGGCGAATGACTGGCACTGGAACGCGGCCGATGAGACGGAAATGTCGCCATGGGTGTGGGAACGAAAATTTGAAATCGACTCGCTTTGCTTTGTCATTCGGCTGGCTTATATGTACTGGAAGGAAACGGAGCTTACCGATATTTTTGATTCAAAATTCAAGATGGCTCTGCGTAAAATGGTGGATGTGTTCAAAACGGAGCAGCGTCACCAAGAGCAATCTGCGTATCGGTTTACGCGTAATAACGGCATTTTCACCGATTCCTTGCGCAATCAGGGACTCGGTATGCCTGTAAACTATACAGGGATGATTTGGTCGGGCTTCCGTTCCAGTGATGATGCTTGCGATTTCCACTACAATATACCCGGTAATATGTTTGCGGTAGTTGCTTTACGGCAGATGCAGGAGTTTGCGGAGTGGGTATTTCGTGATATGGACTTTCTGAACGAGCTGAAGGAGCTGGAGGCTGAGGTGGAGCACGGTATCCGCTTGTACGGCATTTACCGCCACCCGGTATTCGGGCCTATATATGCTTATGAAACGGACGGATTTGGCAACTACTGCCTGATGGATGACGCAGGTACGCCGGGATTGATGTCCATTCCGTATTTGGGCTATACGACGGCGGACGATCCTATCTATCAAAATACGAGACTCTTCGCTTTAAGTCAGGAGAATCCGTTTTACTATGAAGGCAAGGCGGCTAAAGGCATCGGAAGTCCGCACACTCTGCCGGGTTACATCTGGCATATGTCCCTGTCTATGCAAGGGTTAACGGCCCAGACCACAGAAGAAAAGCTGGAGATGATCCGGATGCTGGAAGCGACCGATGGCGACACCGGATATATGCATGAAGGCTTTCATGCAGATGATCCCACGGTTTATACGAGAAAATGGTTCGCCTGGTCCAACAGTCTGTTTGCCCAGCTTGTGTATAAGGCCATGAAGGATGGCTTGTTATGAATGAATCCATAGTAAACCTATCCATCGTTGTTTTCAGTGAGCAAGGCTTTCCCGCTATAGGGAGCCTGTTGCCAGACGAGGCATTTCAGGGAGTTGCAGACGTGGTGGTCGTACGAGCCGATGAACTGGCTGAAACGCTAAAGCATATGGACAACGGCTGCTTTGTCAATCTGCATGCACCGTACTTCCCCAAGTCCGCCTGGACCGAAATCGTGGCATTTCTCCACAGGGGAGGGGGGCTGCTTAACGTCGGGGGAGCACCCTTTAAGAATCCGGTCCGCGATCCTGCTGATGAGCATGGAGACTGGGTAATTGAGACTGAGCAGACTGCATATCATCAGGAATTGCATATTCATGAGGTGCTGAGAGTAGACGCGTCGAAGGTGACTTCTCTGGTCGCATCAGAGGATATTTCTGTGCTGTGTGGTCAGGAGTCTCTGTTCCAGGTGGCGGATACGTGGAATCTCGTTCCACATACGACCAAAAGCAGCGATCTGCCGCACCAAATGGGCTCTGCCGGGCCGATGAATACGCGAATTTATCCTTTGCTCAAGGGAGTAAGTAAGGACGGACGGGACATTGCCGCCCCAGTGGTGCTATGGGAGCATGCCCGAGGTCTGTTTGCCGGCGCACGCTGGATGTTTGTCCAATTGCCGTTGACAGCTTCCTTTTGGGAACAGGATGGGGAGCAGTTGCTTGCCCAATGGGCACGTTTTTGCGCCAAGGGGATGACGGAGCTATCTATCAAGCCAAACTATGCTGCTTATGAGCCTGGGGAACAAGCCGTACTGACACTTCAAACCCAAAGATTGCAGCGAGGAGGAGCCACGCCCAGATATCACGAGATATGGAGCTTTGACCTGACGGTGGAGCAAATATTGGATGATCACAGTCAGGAGGTATGGAGCAAGCGCTTGCAGATTGAAGTTAGCAGAGAACAGGACTTTGTACGTATTCCCCTTTCCTTTTTCATCCTAAGCGGTTTATATCGGGTCATTTGCCGAGCCGAGTCATCGGATGGTGAAGTGCGTATATTGCGACAGGGCTTTTGGGGGCAGGATGCCGAACTGCTGGCTGAAGGACAGATCATCATGCGCAGTCGGGACTATTTTATAAAGGATGGGCGCCCGTTGCCTGTTGTCGGCATGACCTATATGACCTCAGATGTAGCACGGAAGTTTCTGTTTTTGCCCAATGCAGCAATTTGGGACCGGGATATGGCCCAGATGGCCAAAGCGGGCATCAACTGGATTCGTACAGGGGTATGGACGGCTTATCGCAACATGATGCAGATAGACGGGCACGCCTCGGAAGAGGCGCTTCGAGCAATTGATGCTTTTTTGCTGACAGCCAAAAGGCATGGATTGCAGGTGACGTTCACGTTCTTTTCTTTTACACCGGAAACATGGGAAGGGGTTAACCCTTATCTCGATCCGCAAAGCGTTGAAGCACAAAAGCGGTTCATTCGCAGTATTGTCAGCCGTCACACGACTACAACCCATGTAGACTGGGATCTGATTAACGAGCCTTCCATGTTTGATCCGTCGCGCATTTTCGCGGATGGTCCGCGTTCTGCGAGGAACTCATGGGAACAGGAGGCATTCAGCACATGGCTGGGGCAACGGCACGGCAGCATTGAGGGTTTGCAGGAAGCATGGAATATGACGCCACAGCAGCTTCCCTGTTTTGCTTCTGCCACAATTCCCGAGCCGGAGGAGATAAACTTCGACGTTCAGGATATGCATCAGGCCAAAAAGGGAGCCAAGTGGCTGGATTACTGTCTGTTTTCAATGGATATGCACAATCTGTGGGCCGAGCAATTGGCGACTACGATTCGAGAGCTTTGTCCCGGGCATTTGGTAACTGTAGGACAGGACGAGGCAATGGGCGCGCAGCGGCCGTCTCCGTTTTTTTATGAGGCTGTGGTGGATTATACGACGGTGCATTCATGGTGGCTGAATGACCATTTGGTGTGGGACGGTATTTTTGCCAAAACACCAGACAAACCGAATCTCGTGCAGGAAACCGGAATAATGTATGTTGAGACGCCGGATGGTCGAGCCAAGCGTTCAGAGGCGGAGCTGCGCGACATGCTGGAGCGCAAGTATGCGTATGCCTTTTCGACTGGTGGAGCGGGTGCGATTCATTGGATATGGAATACGAACTTTTATATGGATAATGCCAATGAATCTCACATCGGTGCGTTACGTGCGGATGGGACCGAGAAGCCGGAAGCAGAGGTATCTTACGATTTTGGGCGTTTTATGAATGATATTCGCGATCTGTTTACAGACCGAAAACTGGAGGAAACGGCTGTTGTATTCCCGTACTCGAATGATTTCTCCAACCGATCGCTTGCCTTTGATGCCACGACACGGCTTACCCGGGTGATGTCCTATGATCTCAAGCAGCCATTCCGTGCCGTCTCCGAGTATCATCTGGACTCGCTCAAGCGGCAGTTACCGAAACTGATTATGATCCCTAGCGCGCACAATTTCGACAGTACATCGCTGGAACATCTTCTGGAAATGGTGCGATCCTTCGGTGTGACTTTACTAGTCACCGGACCGTTGGGCCTTGATCCTTACTGGAAAGTGAGCGACCGAGTCGATGATATTATTGGGCAGCGTACGCTGGGGAACGTCCAACGGGAGGAAATGATGAGTCTGGAGGGTCAAACCTTCCCTGTCTCATTCGGTCAGCGGCGAATTGCTGAGGTGGCTAAGGAGGAACAACTGTCACCGGAAGCGGATGGAGCGATGGGGGATGAAGTCGTGAACCTGCCGCTTGGCAAGGGGCGCTTGATCTGGAGTCCGCTTCCACTGGAGTTGAATGGCAGGGATGAGCCGATTGGTGAGCTATATCGCTATGCCCTCACTGCCGCCGGGGTGGAGCGAGAACTGGAGTGGATAGACGGTGGCGATCAGCCGGGACTATATGGACGTAAGCTGAATTTCGAGAATGGGGGCTTGTATATTTTCGTATCGGAGTTTTCCCGGGATACGCAAGTGCGTGTTCGAGATAAGGCGACTGGATTATCCTACGCTTTTCTGTTGCCAAGGAGCCGCTCTGTCTTGTTTGCTGTGGATCGAGAAGGTCAGTTGCTAGCAGTATATCGTCCTGAGGACGTGACGATTGAAGTGATACAGTGAACAATGGCAGGTCAAGACATACGGTGAGGAGATATGCGATGAGCGAGCAAAGGGATGAATCAATCAGCAATCAAGCGATAAGCAGGGAAGTAGACACATATACGGGTAGCAAGACGACAGCACATATTATTTCGCATACCCACTGGGATCGGGAGTGGTATTTGCCTTATGAGAAGCACCATATGCGCCTGATTAGCCTGATGGATTCTCTACTGGATAAGCTGGAGCAGGACCCGGATTTTAAAAGCTTTTATCTGGACGGGCAGACGATCATTCTGGAGGATTATCTACAGGTTCGCCCCGAGCATAAGGAACGGCTGGAGCAGCATATTCGCAATGGTCGTATTTTTATCGGACCCTGGTACATTTTGCAGGATGCTTTTCTGACCAGCGGCGAAGCCAATGTACGTAATATGCAGATCGGGCACCGCGATGCTGAACGTTACGGCAATCCGTCCAAGATCGGATACTTCCCCGATACGTTTGGTCTGGTTGGGCAGACTCCGCAGTTAATGCTACAGTCGGGGATTACGAATGTTTTCTTCGGAAGGGGCGTAAAGCCCACAGGGTTTAACAATACAGTGTCGGATAGAGGCTACGAGTCCTCCTTTTCGGAACTGTTATGGACGGGGCCAGACGGATCGGAGGTACTCGGTATTTTATTCGCTAACTGGTATTCCAACGGCAATGAGGTTCCGGTAGATGAGGCGGAAGCCAAGGTTTATTGGAAGCGTAAACTGGATGATGCGCAAAAATATGCTTCAACTGGCGAGCTGCTGTTCATGAACGGATGCGATCACCAGCCTTTACAGCTTGATTTACCGGAAGCAATCCGTACGGCACAGAAGCTTTATCCGGATATCGAGTTTATTCATTCTAATTTCAACGATTATCTGACCTCTCTGAAACGGGCTACCCAAAGGCAACTCTCGTCAGTGAAGGGAGAGTTTCGCAGTCAGCGCACGGACGGCTGGGGAACGCTGGTGAATACGGCTTCTGCCCGGGTGTATTTGAAACAGATGAACCAGTTGGGACAAGTGATGCTGGAAAAAGTGGCTGAGCCGCTTGCAACCTTCGCGCATCTGTTGGGGCAGGCTTACCCTCACCATTTGTTCACCTATGCCTGGAAAACACTGATGCAGAACCATCCGCATGACAGTATTTGCGGCTGTAGTGTGGACGAGGTGCACCGTGAGATGGTGACCCGGTTTGATAAGAGCCGTCATGTAGCCGAGAGCATTGTGGATGAAAGCATTGAGGTCATTGCGCAAGCAGTGGATACGACGGGCTTCAGTCGCTTTGGAGAAGATGCGTTGCCACTCGTGATTTTTAATACGTCAGGCTGGGAACGCAGTGGTATAGTGTCGGCAGAACTGGAAGTGGTGCGTCTGTACTTCCGTGAAGGATACACGCTTGAGGAGGCCTCTCATCGAGCGAAGAAAGTGGATCTTTCCGGGCGCGTACTGGTGGACAGTGAAGGGTGTCCGGTGGCATGCAAGGTGGAGGACCTCGGGCTACAGTTCGGTTATGATTTGCCGGATGATCGATTCCGCCAGCCTTACATGTCTCGTCGGGTTCGCCTTACCTTTGAGGTAGAACGTGTGCCCCTTTTAGGCTTAAAAACCTATGCTTGGCTGAAAAGCAATGTCGAGACTGACTCCTCTTCACTTTTTCAAGGCAGTCGAAGTATGGAAAATGATCTGCTTCACGTCGAAATTGCGGATAACGGCTCTTTTACCCTGACGGATAAGCGTACAGGCTGCAGCTACAAAGACCTTGGCGTATATGAAAATGTTGGTGATATCGGCAACGAGTATATGTTCAGACATCCCGAGGGAGAGCAGGCGCGGACCACCGAAGATTTGATCGCTGACATCCGTGTGCTTGAAGATACACCTTTTCTCGCATCCTTGGAGATTATCCATCATTGGGAAATACCAGCCTCTGCGGATGAAACGCTGGGGCAGGAGCAGCGAGAACTGGTTTATTATCCGTATCGTCAGGCTCAGCGCTCCCGACAGACCGTTCCGCTGACGATACGGACTGTCATTTCTTTATCTCGGAACAGCAGGGGTGTTTCCATGGAAACCACCTTCAACAACCAAGCCAAGGACCACCGACTACGCGCGCTGTTTCCGACAGAAATACACTCTGGCGAGCATCGGGTGGACTCCATGTTTGAAATTGCAATCCGGGACAATGAACCCGCACCTGAGTGGGAAAACCCAAGCAATACACAACATCAGCAGGCGTTTGTGGATGTAAGCGGGGAACAAACCGGTCTGACCGTGGCCAATCTCGGGTTGAATGAATATGAAGTGCTGCGTGATGGACGTAACACGATTGCAGTAACGCTGCTTCGCTCAGTTGGCGAGCTGGGTGATTGGGGATGGTTCCCGACGCCGGAAGCGCAATGTCCAGGTGAGCATACCGCCCGTCTGGAAATCATTCCACATGATGGCGACGGTATTCAGTCCGGCGCGTATAGAGAAGCCTATCAATACCAAATTCCTTGGATTGTAAAACAAACGGGGATTCATGAGGGTACAGTTGCTCCAGATTATGCGCCGTTTGATTGGAAAAGCACGGAGCTTGCCTTTTCCTCTATGAAAATGAATGAGCTGTCGGGGGATGTGCTGTTACGCTGGTACAATATGAGTCATAGTATAGCCGAATTAATTATCAAGCCCAGGACGCAGCAATACGATTTTTATAAAAGTAATATCCTCGAAGAACAAGGAGAAGACATCGTAATGGATTCTTCTGATGAGTTACTTCAGTCTGTAAAGCCGCATGAAATTATCACACTAGGTTTTAAATTGAAGACTTAATAATAAAGAGAAGAAGGCCATAGCCATAGGATAATATACCCCGATGGAATAACTTATCATCGGGGCTTGTTATCCTATGGCTAAATGTAAATAGTAGATAGGTTTAGCAAATTCTTTAAGCCCATGAGCATCAAAATTTTTGAGTTACATAGCAAGTCCAACTATGAAGTTGCCTATTATAATATTCTTTATTTTTGCATCACTGTTATCTTACTTATAAATTTAAGCGCTTTCTACCGATATATATAAATATAGATATCATCACGTTCTGTGATCTGCTTCATTGTGTTGTTTGGAGGGCAATGTCAAGGAGACCGAGCGGAAACTCGTGAAAGTTGAGAGCAGCGTGAACTATTATCCATAGACGATCTGGAGGGGTTTGGATGAGTAACAAGCTATCAGACAGGACTAAAAAAGGGAAGGGTTTTAGAGATTTAAAGGTTACGACAACGATGATTTCCATGATTGTAATCAGCTTAGTGGGTTTACTCATTGTATCGTTGGTAGGGGTTATCGGTATGTATCAAGCTAAAGAGGGTCAAGGTATTTTGTATGTGGATCGCTTTCAACACCAAACGAATATTCTTGAAGTCAAAAGTGATTTCTATAATATGCGGGCTAATTATACAAAAATACTCGACAATAAGGAGTACACAGATAAACAGTATAAGCAGGTGCAGAAAGGAAAAGATAGCGTTACAACCGGACTAAATGAATTCTCACAAAGGAATTTGGATGCTAAGGAACAGAAAATGTACGAGGAACTACGGGGGAGTATAGACACATATTATCAGGATATTGAGCAAATCATGGCAGTCAAAAAAAATAGTGGAACGTATGACACGGAAGAAAGAGGCCGAATTAATAAATCCAGTACGGCAATTGTTACGATGCTGACTACGATTTCAGATTATAACAATGAGCAATCCGCTAACTTATATCAAAATACGCAAAATGAGATTAAAATGCGTACAATTGTTTTGATCACAGTTCTGGCCCTCGTGCTGGCTATTCTTATCACCATCTCCTTTGCGGCCATTCGAAATATCCGTTTTCGGATGAGTACAATTACGAAATACTGTGAGGAGATTACCCAAGGAAATTTAACGGCAGCACTTGATCCTGCCTTGCTTAAAGGAAATAATGAGATCGCTGTGATTGCGCGTGCCATTCAACAAATGACAGATTCAACCTCAATGGTCATTACGGGGGTTATCAAAGAGTCACGCCAAATTAACCAACTGAGTGATCAGACGAATCATAATATGACAGATCTCAATGAGCGGATTAGAGATGTATCTGCCACGGTCGAACAGCTGTCAGCAGCTATGGAAGAGACTTCGGCATACACCGAAAATATGAACCATTCGGCGGAAGAAATGCAGCGGGCAGCAGAGTACATTTCGGTCAAAACTCAAGAAAGAGCTCAGTCTGCCCATGATACAAGTGTAAAAGCCGAAACATTGAAGCATGCGGCAAGTGAATCCAATAAAGCGGCCAAGGAAATTTACCGGAAGGCCAATGAAAAGATGAAGGAAGCGTTAGAACGAGCCAAGGCCGTAGACCAAATTCGTTTACTTTCTCAGTCTATCTTAGAAATTACGGCACAAACCAATTTGCTGGCTCTAAATGCATCCATTGAAGCGGCTCGTGCGGGTGAGTCAGGTCGAGGGTTTGCGGTTGTGGCTAACGAGATTCGCAAGTTGGCAGACGGCTCCAAACACGCGGTAGACCAAATTCAGAGTGTTACTCAAGAAGTTGTGCAATCGGTAGAGAATTTAACTACTAATGCCGAAGAATTACTGCACTTCCTGCAAGCCCAGGTAGGCAAGGATTATCAGCTGCTTGAGGATACAGCAGGACAATATTACAATGATGCCGTGGAGCATACGAACACGGTCAATGATTTGAACGCCACCTCTAAGCAGGTGAATGCAACCATCCAAACGATGGTGAGAGCGATTCATGAGATTGCAACAGCCAGCGAACAGTCCGCTATATCCACTCAGCACATTGCAGAGAATATGGTTTCATCGACGGAGAAATCTCTTGAAGTGGCACACCAGTCTGATCAGGTGAAGGAAAGCGCGGCCCGACTGAATGAACTGGTCGAAGGCTTTAAAATTTAACGAGACAATATATAAAGACTAGGGAAAACTTTACATCGAAGAAAAACAGTTGGGGAGCCCTAAAAAGGCTCCTTTTTAAGTTTACCCTCCCAACGTTGCTTTTGGATTACAGTCAAGAACTCGTATCCTGCAACTCTTCCTGTTCAGCCATTTGCATCAGCTTATAAATCTGACGAGTTGTGTTCACATTCCGCACCGTCATTTGCTGATACAGCTTGGTTCCGACTAATTTCGTTAACCCGCTTTTTGTGACTTGTTCTTTGCTGACAGAGTACAGAACGGCCCCGGTCGTATATATTACATGGCCTATTCCTGTTTTTAAAGGAAGCTTGTCCAGAACGGAAATATCGTTAATTTCATCCCACAGAAACATTACATCACTTTTCATCTGTGTATCATTAGACCATTCATTCGGCAGTGCCTCCATAATGCTCTGAATCTCTTTCATGTTACGGACGATGACGCGGATGGGTAAGCTAAAATCCTCCAGAATCGCCTGTTCCAGTTTGAGCGATAGTTCCTCGTTGGAATCACCTTGACTGGAAAAGATGATGTTTCCAGAATTAATGTAAGTCGTCACATGCCCCAAACCTACATTTTCAAACGTTTGCTTGAGCTTCTTCATCTCGATCTTGTTGTTGCCGCCAACATTGATGCCTCGCAGTAATGCGATATAGATCATATAAGCTCCACCTCTCTTCAAAAAAAAGGATTTCTAACAAAGGGATAGGTATTCCAATAAAAACGTAGTTTGATTGTCGCCCAACCAATGATGCAGCAGCGGTTTTACGTGCTCGATATATTCTGCTTTGGTTTCGTAGGTCTCCTCATCTTTCAATTCTCCCTTAAAGGTACAGGCACCTTCAATCAGGATGGAGAGAGCCGTAAAGAAGTTAGCTAAAGAGTCAGCAATCTGCTGCGGGACACCGCCTTCGAATGCAGCATATACAGGGGAACCGAGTGCGCTAGTATCGACAATGACTGGATCGTCATTAAAAGTGGCAATCACGATATGATGGGGCGGCCACGAAGAAGATTCTTGGACAAGCTCACCAGATGTAATCCAGCGATAGCCCAGCTGTTGGCGATACAGATGTTCTGGTGCGGCAAAAAAGAGAACCGCGGCATCCCCGATTTCAACTGCTGCATTTTTTAATTTGTGTGTTCCCGCTGCCTTGGCATCGATCATTTCATAATGGCTATACAGGTACTTAAGCTCAGGGGATACAGGAATCTGACTGTCCCAGCAATCTGCTAGTTTCTCCATCCGGGGCTGGATGTCGTGGTTTTGGAACAGCCCGTAGGCTTCATTATATAAGTTTTGTTGTTGTACAAAACGGGCCAGAGCTTCGCTTAGCTGTTTCATAGGTTGTCATTCCTTTCTAATCGTAGGCTATGATTTCCGACATCACGTTTTACTTCTATCGTAAAGATATCATAATATAGATATGGAGAACATATGTTTCTGTAATTGTGCCGCCTTGCCAGTCTATCCAGATTAATTTTACAATATAGGAGTTCGAAAATGTTTTGTGCTTAGTTTAATATGCTCAGGCTTACTTGTAAGGAGGATAGGTATGTCATTTTCTAAAATATACGATTACAAATTAAGAGCTTATTTTAATGAGCGTATTTCTGATTTAAGTCATGAATATCTATTTTATTCTTATCCCGATCAAGAGCAAAATTTAAGAATATTAACCCTGAATATAAACGAGCAGGATTATGTTTCTCTAGTGCGATGGCATGATCTGTTTGACAGGTCGCTATTTACAAAAATGGATCATGTCATTCGAGGCGAACTGGATGCTGAACGCCTGATTCGATTGCTTTCGCTCATTTTTAATGTTTTTGATATACATAAAGATGTTGCTTATAGGAGAAAAAACTTATGTTGTTTTTATTATCAATATCAAGTTTCACATCTAGCAGAGAGAGGCAATGAATTCACGTTTGCTCAGGACAGACTATTTTTCCTTCAACATCTTTTATTTGAACTGGGTTTAGGTGACGACATTTATGATCGTTTAACGATTGAAAATAATAGGATTATGTACAGAATGGAAGACGCACAACATTATGATCTGCACATTCTTATTAACATTTTGCATGAGCATATTCACAAAAGTAAGATGGATATGGATACACAAGCAGCGCTGGAAAAAATAAAATTTTTACAAGGCCAATGGGTTAACTTCATACTGGGTAGTCATGATGTATATGATTTTCCACTCGATGATTTCAACAAGCCGTTTGTAGAAGCAACGATATTTATGCAAGCCTACAAGTCTGATAAAAATAGGGTGTTAGAGGTGCTGATCGACTGTATCAATGAGCATCAATCTCCAACAGAGCAGTTCATCTCCAACTTGATCTTGATGAATTACTCCTATTTTGTTCTCAAAAGTAATCCTAGCGAAATTACATATCTTAAGTTGTTTTGCACGAAAAAACCGGGAGTTTTTATTAAAATATTAACTGCATTGCTTGATATCAGATTTTTTGTTGATAAATCCAGCTTCACAAATGCGGGTATAAATTATTATTTATCCAGAATAAAAGGGGTTTAATGATGCCATTCCATCACGTTTCTTTACCTGATTTACCACCGTCTATCGGGCGCCTTACAGCCATTCATCCACTACAGGGCGACTCTCAGGAAAGCATAACCCTGCTGGCACTAAACACACAAGCAGAACTGTGGAGACTAGAACTTCGCTCAGGCAGCGCAGAATTGTGCACACGTATTTGTATTCCTGATTTTAATCCCATGCAACCTGTCCAAATGGTTACCAGTTCTGACGGCAGCTACGTAGCTATCTCCAATCGTTTTGGACGGCATGCGGCAGTGTATGATTTAGTCCATGCTCAAGAAAAAATGAAATTATCACGGGACGAATATCACTACGATAAAAGTATGTTTCCCCTGGCATTTGTACATCAAGACGGTGCATATATTCTTGTTCATGGGACGGAATGGAACCGGCTTGATCTGACGGATGTAGAAACAGGCATGCTTTTGACAGCAAGACCTACTCCTGTTTATAACAGCGAAAGCAAAAATGAGCACTATCTAGATTATTTTCATGGGAGGCTGCTGATTTCACCAGGTGGAAAGTGGATTGCGGATACGGGATGGGTATGGGCTCCATTAGGAGTGGTCCGAACTTGGTCCTTATCCGATTGGCTGATGAACCCATGGGAATCGGAGAATGGTCCGTCAGTTCGCCATCTTTGGCAAACCATAGATTGGGATGGGCCGGTGTACTGGACAGGACCCGATACATTGGCGGTTTGGGGACAGATGGATGCCGATTTGCTGGAGGAGGAAGATTGGGGAGAGGAAGGAGTTGAACCGGCTGTTGTCCTATTCGATATGACCCAGCCCGGGTACCGGCGTGTGCTTCCAGCGATCCCATCCCTAAATTGTAAGCCTGTTGAAGACGGGGCTTTTCCTTACCCCCAAGCGGATATGGCCATTTGCGACGACCGATTATTCTTATGGGGAAAAGGAGTCCCGCTTCAGGTATGGCGGCTTTCAAGCGGTGTGCGGGAATATGTAGATACGGAGCGGTTTCCACTCGTTTACCATCAAGAGGCAGGAATTTTCATTGAATTGAAACCGGATAGTCGTTGTAAGGCCTTAAGCTACGAATAAATGGCAGTGTCGGGCTTCCTTCCTGGCGAGATGGGAAAATATGCGTTAGTTATTACATTTGAAAAGGGGCGTAAAACCAAAATGGCACTTATCAAGGATCGTTTTTTGGGATGTCTGGTTGGGCTGGCTGTGGGCGATGCTTTGGGAACCACTGTGGAATTCAGCAGTCCAGGTACATTTGAACCTGTAACGGATATCGTGGGCGGCGGTGTATTTGGGTTAAAGCCGGGCCAGTGGACGGACGATACGTCGATGGCGCTCTGCTTGGCCGAGAGTATGGTGCGAAAAGATGGCTTTGATCCGGCAGATCAAATGCGCCGATACACCAATTGGTACCACTTGGGATATATGAGCAGCACGGGAACGTGCTTTGATATCGGTGGTGCAACGAGAGCAGCACTGCATCGCTTCGAAGCTACCGGAGATCCGTACAGTGGGTCCGTTGACCCCATGACTGCCGGCAATGGCTCTATTATGAGGCTTGCACCTGTAGCTATGGCCTATGCGAACCGTCCGGAAGAGGCGGTGATGTACGCTGAGATGAGCTCACGAACCACTCATGGAGCAGTCGAAAGTGTGGAGTCCTGTGCTGTGCTTGCTTCAATCCTTGTGGCAGGTCTGCGAGGAGCGGACAAAGAATCCATGTTATCGGCGGACGTCTGTTATAAGTGGCGGCAGGACGAGCCCGCTTATTCGGTAGCCATTGAAGAAATAATTCGGGGATCTTACCGGCATAAAGAGCCGCCTGAAATACAAGGAACCGGGTATGTCATTCGTTCCCTTGAGGCTGCGTTGTGGGCATTCCACCATTCGACTTCATTTGAAGAGGGAGCACTGTTGGCAGTGAATCTGGGGGATGATGCTGATACGACTGGGGCGGTGTACGGGCAAATTGCAGGAGCTTATTACGGAATAAGCGGTATTCCGAGTCGTTGGCGCGAGAAGCTGGCGATGAAGGAGACGATAGATGAACTGACTGAGGCTTTATGGCAGAAGGTTGAGAAGGACCAAACGCTCCAAGGGGAACATCTATAAAGATCAAGCTGGGCTGCTATTCTTATGAAGCAGAACCCAGCTTTTTTTGTTCACTATATCGCCATACTTCCGCCCTACTCAGCAACATGCCGTTATGACAAAATGAGTTCAATACAAATAACACTTCACTTTATTGACCCTTCAGAGGAGGAATTACCTTGTCACATCTATTTAAACAGCTTCATTCATTTGTTGATATTTCCAATGATATAAAAGGATTTGAGATCGTTTCGACCCAATTTGGCCCTGATGGGCGCGTGTATATTTTGCTGATTGATAAAGCCCCAGAACGAGTGCGGGGGATGTTCACGCCTGCCTCTCTTAAAGACAGACATACTTACAAGGTACTCATCCTAGACGATCACATCGAAGAAGTGTGTGTGGAGGGGCAGCAGTTCAACTATCATTATGTACAGCCTCTAAAAAATCATTTGTTACTCGTCGGAGCACGGTGCCATTATTACGGACCTGGTCAATACGATCTAAATGGTAAAATCCTTGATTATGAAGGTCATACCGTCAATGAGATGTTGCTTGGAGACGGCATCCAGAGTGTTCAGGTAACAGAAGAAGGTACGATCTGGACCAGTTATTTTGACGAAGGTATATTTGGCAATTATGGTTGGGTTGAGCCTGTTGGGTCCTCCGGCCTTGTTGCCTGGAATGAAAAGGGAGATAAAATATATGAGAACCAAGCAGCAGCCATTGATGATTGCTATGCATTAAACGTAGTCAGCGAACAGGAAATCTGGTTTTATTACTATTCAGACTTTTCATTAGGACGTATTTCCGGTAGTGACCACACGAATATTACGTTAATGAATCCGAGGATTTCTGGCTGCTCTGGGGTGGCTACAGATGGATATCACTTTTTATTCGATGGCGGGTATGGAAAGAGTGGACAATATGTCCTGAAAAAGAATGTGAAGCCAGGTAGTTTGAGCAAAGGGCAAAACATCCGTTTTTTAAATGACGATCAAGAGTTTCTTCAGCCGCACGAACAGGATTTCAGAAAAAACCGCCTGCTGCTCCGTGAAGGTTCTCTGTTGTACCAGGTGGCGATAGAAGAGTTATTATAAAAACCCACGTCAGACGTGGGTTTTTTTGTTGATTGGAAGTAATTTGAGCCTATATTCTTGTTTTAAATTCATGGATATTGCCAAAGAGGGGGTATCGATAAGCAGCATGATAATTTCGTAACCTTACAGTTTTTTTTCCGTATAAAGATAAAAACATGATCCAAGTTCGTTCCCTCAGGGAGAAATGCAACCATGTTTAACAAAATGAGAAGTTGAGGTAATGCATTATATGAATGAAAAATTACAAGCCAATACAGGATATCAGCTGGCTGAGCGGAAGGCGATTCAGTATTTTGCATTACTGTATGATCAGGTCTTAGACAAATCTTATGTGACCACCCTGACAGAAGACGTTCAAAAGTGGAAAAAAAATCATATTCATCATTCCTCATGGTTATCCTTTTTTTCACGGAGAAAGAGAAAACCTGATACTCGGGACTATAATAGATACATTCAATGGCTGAATTATACAGGCAAATTGGATGATTATCTGGACCGAAGTGTCTCCTATATTTATATGAGGGACCTAGGCAAAGCTCTGAATTCTCCTGACACACATACCCGGATTCAGCGTGTCATTGCAGACGTAAAAAAACACTTGATCCAATCCACCAGTGCAAACGGGGGAGACCAACCGGAATTTATGAATTTGGCCGGGGTGTATCGGTGGGCCCAGAGGGAAGGTATAGAAACCGCGATAATTTGGGTGATCAACAAACTTAGGTCTGTATCCTCCCATATTCCCATGGAGATGGATGCCGAGCAAGCCCAGCGCAAACTGATTAAGATCATTATCGGGGTTATTCTGCATGTGATGGAAGAAATGGACGATACAGTGTTGCCTGTGGAACGTGCTCGCAGACTTGATGAAGCCATCAGGCTTGGGTACTCCTATGGTCTAACCTATCCTTTCATTGATGATCTTCTCGATTCCCAGGTTTTGACGGTTGAAGAAAAAGAACAATATTCCCGTATGATACGTACCGCGCTTCTTAGTGGATCTGTGCCTGAGTTGGGCGATTGGACCGGAAATCATATGGAGTTGATTCAATACATACATTCGGAGCTCTCGGATGCATTTGAGTATATTAAGGAACATCAGCGGCCAGACACACAGCAAACCTTTTTCGAGCAGTCCTATGTTTTTTTTCATGCTCAAGATATTGACCGTGTTAAGGACCTAACGCGAGTTACTTATACCAATGAAGAGCTTTATATACCCGTTATTTTGAAGTCCTCTTCGTCCCGATTGATTGTCCGTTCCGTGATTAGTGTTCCTGCGGATGAGGGTTTTGAGCAACGAACATTCTTTTATGGCATCTATAACCAGCTTGCTGATGATTTTGCGGATATGGTTGACGATATGAGAGACGGTGCGGTAACACCCTATACCTACTATTTAAAATATCATCATCAGAGATCGGATTTGATCAATCCCTTTGAATTATACTGGGCGGTTATTTCCTATTTGATCCATAATGTATATGACTCCGATGCCATGGCTCGTGAGGTGATACTGGATCGGGCAATGAATGGACTCAAACGTTATAAAGAACGTGTAGGTATTGAAAAGTATGACGAAACGATGGAGATCTTTGCATCCGGAAATCCGGAATTTAATAATCTTATTCAGAAGATGGTACAAAAAGCGGATGATGTAGATTTCTTAGATAAGCTGCTTCGGGACCAGATGATTACCCATCTGAAAAACGATGCGAGGGAAAAAGAAGACTTTTTCAATACGGTCAAAATGGTCCGTGAGCAGATTAACAACCAATTGAAAATTACCAAGCCACAAGGGATTCCGGCCATGAAAGAACAGCTTATTGAGGCTGCAAATTACAGTCTCGAAGGGGACGGGAAGCGGATACGGCCTATATTGACTTGGGTCATGGGCGTGAACGAATATGGATTAGATGCATCGGCAATCGTGCCTCTTCTGAGGTCACTGGAATATATGCATACCGCATCCCTGATCTTTGATGATCTTCCTTCCCAGGATAATGCGTCTACCCGTAGAGGGCGTCAAACCTTGCATCAGGTGCACAATAGCGCCACTGCGGAACTAACCGGTCTGTATCTGATCCAGAAGGCGATTGGGGAACAATCGTCACTTGACCAGTTCAATGCTGAAACGGTGCTTGCTTTGATACAATACTCGGCCCGTAAGGCAGAGGATATGTGTATGGGTCAGGCGATGGATCTGGATTCCAAAGGAAAGGCACTGACCTTGGAGCAGCTGAATATGGTGTGCTTTTACAAAACAGGGGTGGCGTTTGAGGCTTGTCTGGTTATGCCAGCCATGCTTGCACAGGTCAAGGAGTCGGAAATTGCTGCTTTGAAGAACTTCGCCTATCATATGGGGATTGCTTTTCAGATTAAAGATGATTTGCTGGATGTGGAAGGAGATATGCTCGTACTCGGAAAACCTGTTGGCCAAGATTCTGATAATAACAATTCGAATTTCGTGTCCATCCTCGGTATTGAAGGTGCCAGTAAAGAGATGTGGGAACACTATTGCCTCGCGATGGAAGCATTGGAAGAAATCCCACGTAATATTGCTTTTCTGAAGCACTTAATACATTATGTCGTGAACAGGGACCGTTAAAAACGAGTGTACCCCAATGCTCCACAAGAGTAATGGGGTATTTTTACGTTGAATGTGAATATCTGGTGACTTCAGCACCCCATTTTGCCCATTATGGTGCATTCTCCCTTATAATAATACAAAACAGACGAGGAGATGAACTCCAGATGAAAAAAGGAATCTTGGTCGCTTCAGGGTTGGTTATTGCCGCATTGGGGACATACCTAATTGCAGGAAATATTCAGAAAGAAGGGGCAGAAAACCACGAGACCACAGACATCAAGCAATTGGTGCATGATATCAGTGCAGGCAAGGCAACACCCCAGTCCGCTTCCATTAATTCCAGTCAGTTGATTGTCACAGGGGACGATACTCAGACCATGAATTATGATTTGCCTGACAACGAGTTTTTTGTTTCGATTGCGCCATATGTGGAACAGACCCACCCTTGTGCAACTCATAGTCTAACGGGCTGCCAAGGCGAAATAAAAAACGGAGCGTTCAATGTGACCGTTCACGACTCCGAAGGGAATGTCATCATGGAGAATGCCGCCATAAAATCACAATCCAATGGTTTTATTGATCTATGGCTACCGAGGGATAAAACATACCGTATTAGCGTGAATCATGAAGGTAAAACGGCTGAAACTGAATTCTCTACATATGAGAAAAACGATACGTGTATCACAACGATGCAGTTGGGTTAACGACGGAGGATGAGGGTTGAGCTTACGGATCGCTGAAACGCTCTAAATCCGCAAAACCCTGCGTTCTCATATATAGCTTTTAGTAAAGAGCCTACGTCTGACGGAGGCTCTTTGTGCTGTCCTAATCTTTTGCTGGAGTTACCGAACAGGTTGGGAGGGAATCTATGAGGAATCAGATAGCGAAACTTTAAATTGTGTATACTAAAAACCTATTAAAATAGCTGCAAACTTCCGACATATTATCTAAGAGCTTTTCGCTCAATATTCCTCGGGGAGATGGCAGCATGTCACAAAATATTAAGAAGCGCGTATTCAGATCATCCAGCATCGCCAACACATTGGCCATGGTCTTGTTAGTCATTATCGTTGTCGTCTTTGCAACCTTGGGGACGTTCATGTTTGCAAGCACGCAAAGCATACTTGTCAAGCAGCAAGAGGCCATGCTCCAAACCAAGACGCAGGCCGTTGTCACTCAATTTGATGCGTTGTTTAAGGAAAAGGGATCACTTGTCAAACAAATGTCAACGAACAATCTTTTTAAGCAATATTTAGAAACCACCCCATCGGCAGAAATGGTGAAAACTTCTCCTTATGCTGCGGAAACAGTAGCGACTCTGGCAGCCATTGTAAAGGCAGAGCCATCTTTTGCCGACGCCTGGATTGCAGGAATATCTGGTAAAGGCTTCTTTCTTCAGAATGATGGTGTTGCTTCTAAACCGGATTTTGATATCCATACACGCCCATACTTCAAGCCAGCTGTTGAAGCAGACGGTTTATACTACTCAGAACCCTATAAGGACGTCAATTCGGGTAATGTGCTCATGGGCATTTTCTATCCGATTAAAGATAGCAGTAACCAATTAATCGGATTTGCTGCAGTTGATATTGCTTTCAAAGACATCCCTGCCGTTATGCAAAGCTATTCGCTTGGAAGCACAGGTTATTCGATTCTTGCGTCCAAAACAGGTGATATTTTGTATCACCCCGATCAAAATAAAGTGCTGAAAGAAAAGATTAACGAAAGCACAGGTGACCTTGGGGAGATTGGAAAGAAAATGATTGCCGGCGAGTCCGGAGTACAGCTAATTAATGATAATGGGGAACCTCGTTATATTGGGTATGCAACCAGTAAAGATACGGGGTGGTCTGTAGGCTTAACCATTTCTGAAGAAGAGGTGCTCACAGAATTAAAAACCTTTACCTGGCTTACCATTGGCGGCTTTGCCGCAGCCACCATCCTGCTCGTTGTGATTTGTTATATAACGCTCCGTTATCTGTTGAGATCAATCCCGAAATTGCTTGCAAAAATCAAGCTGATTGAAAATGGAGATTTGACCGTTCAGTTTGATACGCAATCCAACAATGAAATCGGGCAAATTTCTCAAGGAATTTACAATATGGTTCAAAAAATTCAAGGCATGCTCCAAATGGTGGGCGGCTCAGCTCAAGTCTTGAATCAGTCTTCTCATGATTTGCAATCCATTTCTTCCAGAACCGCGATCACTATGAACGATACTGCGACAGCAATTAATGAGATTGCCAATGCAACGAACTACCAATCCATCGAAACGGATAACATTTTACAAAAAACCGGAGCATTATCCGGCCAAATTGACGAAATTGCCAATGATGCCAGAGCCATCGAAACGATGGTACAAATCTCTGTTGAGCAAAGCGGACAGGGGCTTGCGGTAGTAGATCAGTTATCCAGATGGGCGGAAGAAAATCACAATTCCACACAAGCGATGTCGTCTATTATTCAGGAGATTGATCTGAGCCGTCATGAGATTTCCAGCATCGTGGATACGGTCAACCAAATTGCAACGCAGACCAACCTGCTGGCGCTCAATGCTTCTATTGAAGCTGCACGTGCAGGAGAACAGGGCAAAGGGTTTGCTGTGGTTGCCGGGGAGGTTCGCAAGCTGGCTGAGCAGACTGCACTGGCGACACAGGAAATCTACAAGAAGGTCCGTGTCATCGAAGAAAAAACCAGTGTATCAGTTGAGCATACGGTTCACGGTCTGAAAATTGCAGAAGAAAACGCGAGATCGGTGGAGGACACGAAGCAAGTATTCTTTAGCATTAACAAGGATTTGGAAGATTTGAAATTGCGAATGATCCAGATCAGCACGAACACTTCCAAAGTCCACAAGCACAAAGATGAGATTTTACAGGCGCTGGAGATCATCTCTTCTACCACAGAAGAGAATTCCGCTTCAACCGAAGAGGTCAGCGCCAGCACGCAGGAACAATTGGAGAGCTTCGAACAGGTTGCTGAACTATCCAAACAATTAAATCAATTGTCCAATAAGCTGCAAGACGAATTAAAGCAGTTTAAGGTTGAGTAGCAAGTCTACTAGGCATGATTTTGACTTATATACAGCAAAGCCCGCGATCAGCGCGGGCTTTTTAGCTTTAACAGCTGTTGTGGGATAGAGAGCATGGTAGCTGGTGCGGGATACAGATAGACTATACGTATAAACTGAAATATTAGCGGGGTGAAGATATGGATTGCTTTGAAAAAAATGTTGTGTCCGTCTGGTACGGTCACTTTGCCTCTGAAGATGAGTTGTTTGAATATGTTGAGATCAAATACCCGGAAGATGAGAATGAGGATGTTTTTAGCGGTTTTTTAAATGATCATGAAATAGATGATTTTGACGAAGATTTTGCTGAAGGAGTCTTTCAGGTTGACGGGACCGATGATGGTATAAAAGATGTTTCCTATGTTGATTCTTTTTTATCTCCACTATTACATGATTTGAGTAAAATAGATGGTAAATATAATTCGTTGTTCTTTATATATGATTGTAATACAAGCGGTTTGCTTGAAAAAAGCGGCGAGAAACTATGCTTTTTAGCCGCGTATCCTTATACAAGAGATTAACGTTACATTATTCCACTGTTTTCGGAGTCTTATTTCAAGTAATTATATAATGAAAATTGAACTTAAAGGATCAATAATTTGATCCGAAAGAATCAGGGACTTAAGGTAAATTTCCATCTTAAGGCCCTTTTTTTGTGCAAAATTAGATTTCCAAATTTTTGAACGGCTGATATACTAAGGAGACAAGTGAGATGAAGATAAACCTACTCTATCGGGATGAAGCAGGAAGGTTCGGCAAACGCTGCTCTCCAAAGTGGCCTTTGCGGTGGCCGAGCAGTACATAAGGGTTGGACAGCTAGAAGACTGACTATTTCCAGGGCAGAGAGAAGGCTGCCACCTGACGGAACGTTCAGCGCAGAAAGTGTTTGAAAAAGCGCTGGTTGAAGCGGACATTCGCAAACAGGTGAGTATCCATTCGCTAAGGCATTGCTTTGCGACCCACTTACTGGAGAATAGGATCGATCTTCACTATATATTCAGGAACTGCTAGGGCATCAGAGTGTGCGAACGAGGAGCGGTATACACATGTGAGCAGACGGGACATTGGGGGGAATCAAAGTCCGTTGGACCGGATGAGCGGGCTGGAGGATAGAAACGCAGAAAGTGCGAGAATAAGGGGAAAAGTGCAGGATTCATAAAGTTCGTAAATAGGACGTTATATGACATAACCCGAATAATTAGAAGTTCTATTACTCTTGTGGGGGAATTTACATGAAGCTAAAAGATTTAATTGATGAGTTCATTCAAGCAAAGCAAAATGAACAATCAAGGAATGTCGTTGGATATTATAAGGATTTAGGTGTATTTCATGATTTTCTTGAAAGTAAAGATGTAACAGAAAAAAATATTAACGAATATTTAAGGGGAATTTCAACTGATATAATAATTGATTGTATTAATTATTATATCACGAAGAACAACGTAACATCTGTGTCAACTGTTCAGAGGTTTGTTTCAGCGGTAAAGGAATTTTTTGTATACATAATGACTGTAGGGCATGTTAAGAATGAGCCTCTGTTAAAGGCTATTGGTTTACCTGCGCATAAAATTGATTCATTTAGGTATTCAATAAATAAAGCAGTTTCTGATCACCCAATCCTTAAAGAATCTGGGAAGTCAAGCCGATTCACTGAAGAAGAGATTATAGATTTAATTAATGAATGTAATAGCGTCATACAGGATGTATCAAGGTATGCAGAATCTGATTCGATTAGTTTTAATAAACTATTGTCTGCAATAATTTATAAGTTAACTATATTTACTGGAATTGCATATAGAGAAATTATTGATTTACCTAGAACCTCGTATAAAGAGAATATTGGGATAATAACAATTAACGAATTTTCTATACATCTTCCAGAGCAACTTGTAGGACAACTTAATGAATATATTTATATACGTGACAGTAAGTCAATTTCCACGAAATTATTAATACAATTTGATGGGAGCGATTTACCAGAAAAAACAAGCTCAAGAGTAACTTTATTGAAGGAAATAACAGGGAGAGGTGGACTTACAGGAATTATAAAATATGCAATTACCGAGATGCTTAAGATTGATGTGAATCCTAAAGTAATTATGAATTTTACAGGAGTAAAAGACAAAATTATTGAGCACTGCATTGAAACCATATATTCAGAGTCACTAGGAACAAGTAGGTATCTAGATTCAAAGATTAGAAGTTTGAAGATTTATGAAATAATATAGCATGCTTTCGAGGAAGTGGCCTATACCATATAACATAATTTTCAAGCTGCGGCTCCTAATGGAGCCTTGGTCTACAAGATGGATTTCGGGGAGGGATTTCAGCAGACAACCCCTTTGGGGTTCATGAATACGAGAATGTTATACGAAATTCTTGTAAAAGGAGACAAACAATTGAACTATCACTTAAAACGATCTATTTATTCCTTTATATCTAAGATTATTCTAATGATTATAGTTTCATATTTGGGAAAAACTTTTTTTCCTGATGTATCAAAATTTATGTTTTCATTTTATTTTTGGTTAATTTATTCGATCATAATAATTGGTATATGTTATAAGGATTATAAAGAAATTATTGAGTTTTCTAGACACATGAACTTGATTTATAAAACTAAAAAAGAAAAATTATCTTATGCAAGGTTAGAGATGTATGCAGTGTGGTCAGGGACTTTTGTTGAAATAACTAAAACAAAATTAGATCTGTTAAAAACGTTCTCACCCATACCCATTATAATATTTATCTTAGGTCTTTATACAAATAATAACTCCAGCATTAATAACAAAATCAATCTTTTTTCGACAGAATTGTTACTTGGTGACTTGTTAATGTATCTGGGTATCGGTATCCCAGTATTTTACGTTTACTATATTTATTCAACATTTTCAGCCTATAAAAAACACTTGAGAACAATGATGGATTATAAGGCTGAAGCAATTGTTGCGAACGAGGAAACTAAGGAGGTCAGTAAATAATTCAGTGACGACAAGTACTCCGCATAACATTCCATTCACGCACCGTTAATATGTTCCTTGATCTGCCGAAAAATCGTGGCAGATAACTCCTGACGGAGTTCGTGAATGGGCAAAACTTTATATGACAGAATCAAAATGAAAAAGAGCCTGAAGGCTCTCAATCTAAAGATATATGTAATTCGTTATGCAGATGAAGAGCGTCCTTAAAACCTTGCAAATAAATTTCACGTTCTAAAATAGCTTGAACAGAAAGCTCAGCATCATCGTAAAGGAATAGGATCTTCTGTATATTCTCCGGTACTCCTTCATGTAACTGCTTGAAGTAGAGATTCCGTTCGGATGAGAACTGGTTGTAGCTGGAGTTGTTTTTGATAAGCTCGCCATATAAAGATTCAATTCGAGTCTGAATCAGTGAATCAAGTAAGACTTCCAAAGAATTATGCATTCTGAACACCATCCAATTCATTTGACTTTATGAATTAAAGTTTAACTTATTAAATATAATTTTAACATGTAAAACAATTAAGTCAATACATGTTGAAGATGTTTTTGATAAAGAAAATATACTTTCATATAATTAAAGAAAAATTCACTTGATGTGTGAAAGGAATATCAGATGATTAGTTATAAACCTTTTCAAAAATTATTGATCGACAGGGAGATTAAGAAGCAGGATTTATTGAAAATGACAGGTATTTCGTCTGCTACAATGGCGAAACTCAATACGAACGAATATGTGTCATTAGAAGTGATTGATAAATTATGTGCGGCTTTAGGTTGTCAGCCAGGAGATTTATTGGAACATATAGCAGAACAATGACTGATTATAATCAAGAATGACTGTTGGTTAATCGAAGAAGTGATTCCGTCATATAACATAGTATTCAAGCAGCGGCTCCTTTCGGAGCCTTGGTCTGCGAGAAGGATTTCAGGGAAGCATTTCAGCAGACAACCCTTCGGGGTTCATGAATACAGGAACGTTAGGTGAAATCATCGTGAAAGGAAAAGGTGAAGATATTGTCAGACAATAATATTAATACACGAATAATGGATTGGTTAAATTCTCAGGGCTATCCATTAGAGATGAGTGTGGCAGAAGTTTTACTGAACTTAAAATTTAATGTTATTCAATCGGAGTATTTTATTGATGATGAGTCAACTCAACAAAGAGAGATAGATATAGTTGCAAGTCTTCAAAAAGAGATTGGTAATAAACTTGTTAGAATAAGCCTGATAATTGAATGCAAAGTATCGAAAGATAAACCATGGATAATATTTACCTCAGAGAATACAAGATTAGCTCCTCCAGCTAGAATAGCTCAAAGAGCTGGCTCAAGAATTGGAAATATTGTATTGAGAAACTTAGCACATAAAAAAGAAATTCAAGACCTTAATCTATTTAGCTTACCAGAACGCCCCGGTTATGGACTTACACAAGCTTTTACAAACGGGAATGATGTTGCATATAATTCATGTGTTTCGGTTTCTAAAGCAACTAGAGCTATATCAAAAAGTGTAGATTCAAGAAAGAATGATAGATATGTAAGTATCTGTTTGCCTGTAATAGTGATCGACGGTAAACTATTTGAAACTTATTTAAATGAAAGTAATGAGATGTCTGTAATTGAGGTTTCTAAAGGAGTTATGGTATGGAGAAACCCAATTGTTGGGATGCCGCATACTGTAATAAACGTGATTACTAAGGAAGCAATAGATGAGTATTTTTCAAGTGTAAAAACAGACATTATTAAGATCATCGATTTTATAACAAACGATCCATCAATAATTTCTAATGAACCTCAGGTAACTCTTAGAACCGATGACATCACCTAACATTACATTCCTACAACGTCGCGTCCTCGGTCGCCAAGAGGGATTTCGGAGAAGTTAATTCTGGCGACACATTCAATCGGCTAAGTCTAACGACCCGTTCCCTATGGTCACTTAAGCCGCTTGAACGTCAGGAATGTGCGAACGTTAGATGAAACATCTGTAAACCTA
The DNA here is from genome assembly GCF_900116035.1 of Paenibacillus sp. cl130. Classification (NCBI taxonomy): domain Bacteria; kingdom Bacillati; phylum Bacillota; class Bacilli; order Caryophanales; family Paenibacillaceae; genus Paenibacillus; species Paenibacillus sp. cl130. Next base: position 1,453 of record NZ_FOYG01000007.1, on the reverse strand, counting down.
AAGGATAGTGAGGTTGATCTTTTGAATTATACCATTTTTTATTCTTGGCAATCTGATTTACCCAATAATACAAATCGCTCCTTTATTGAAGATGTGATCAAAAAGGCAATAAAAAGAAGTAAAAACACTGGATATTCGATTTATTTCGATTATGACCGAGATACTCTCGGTGTAACTGGTTCTCCGGACATTAGTGAAACAATATTTAATAAAATCGATAAGACAGATATTTTTATATGTGACGTATCAATAATTAATCAAGACTACGGTGGCAGAAAGACACCTAATCCTAATGTGTTATTAGAATTAGGTTATGCAGCGAAGGTATTAGGATGGGAAAAAATAATATGTCTCTTTAATAAGAAATTTGGAAATGTACGAGATGTTCCATTTGATCTAAATCACAAGCGTATATTATTTTACGACTCAGATGAATTAGATGAAAAAGAGAGAGTATCAAAAATAATTTATCAAAGTATTTCTGAAATACATTCAAAGGGCATATTGTTTAATCCCATAAAGGATCACATTAAAGGAAAAATAGATTTCTGTTTGCTTGAAATACTAAAGCATATGACTTCATTCGTGTTTGGGACTGTTTCAATGTCTGAATCATTAGCTAGAGTGACTGAACTTCTAAATTTAACCGAATCAACATTAAATGAGAAGCTACAAGAAGATAAAGAGATACTTGGTTTCTTTGTATATAATAATCTGAATGATGTAAGTGAAAAGTTAGATGATCTTTACACTGTGATTACTACCTCCAATACTTATCCAGTTGAATGGGCTATAACAATTTTAAAATTTAGAGATTGGATAAGGAGTTATAGGTGGAGCATTTCACCGAGGAGTAACTTGAATATATTTCAAGACGTTAAGAAAATAGATGATAAGTATGATGTGATTTCCGCATCTAAAATGAACTCTTTAAACCCAATTAATTCATATATTCTTGCAAAGAAAGATGCTGAGGGAAAGTTTAGGGTAGTCAACAAAGCGATAATAAACATTGGTCAGAAAGAACCTCTTTTATCTTTTCATAATATAAATTTCGATTCGAGGAATAAACTTTCGAAACGAATTTGGGATGTTATAACAATCAGTAATGAGTGGCTAGATAAGAATGGTAGTGAGATTGTCTTGGATCCTGATTACTATCATATTGGAGGTTAATGAGAGTAGATTCAAAGATGTCAGATGCATCATCTAACAACATATCTACGCTGCAGGCGTTGCCCTTGGTTCGCAAGAAGTAATAGTGCTGGGAAGTTGAATCAGCTCACAACCCTGCGAGGCTAAGTCCGTCGGACCCGGCGCGATGCGCCTTAAGCCTCTCGGGTTCGTAGATACAGGAACGTTAGGTGAAATATTCGAAGTGCGTTGAAAAGCATTTATAACCTTATTAACTTAAAGGAGATAGAAATGGAGAATTGCGAATACTGCAATATTA
>NZ_FOYG01000013.1:0-67134 GCF_900116035.1 Paenibacillus sp. cl130 | reverse complement strand
AGATGAACCTTTTGCAGGAAAGGGAATTAGAAACTGGTTTAAGAGCCAAGAAAATAAACGAATAAGTGACAAATAAACTGTTTGATAATACAGGAAGACGAATAAATCGCCTAACATCGCATTTCTACTGCGGGACGTTCGCCCCTTGGTCACCGGAGGTATCTCGAAGAAGAAGATTCAGGTGACACATTGATTTCCCTAAGATAAGAGCTATCTAAGGGAAGTCAACGTCAGGAATGCCCAAACGTTATATGCAACCTGAAAGACTGGGAAATCATAGGTGAAGAATAAGATAACGAAGCGCCGAGTTCCCTATCGACGTTTTTGGTTTAGGGTAAAAGTATTTGAAAAATCAAAGGAATTTACAGATCTAAGAACGATTAAAGCACGGGGCCAAGAGTTGAAATAGGAAGCACGGTGTCGCTTCCGATCAGACGAATGAAGAAAGGGAATTTGGAAAGCATTTCAAACCGAAGGGGATTTGAAAAAGATGGAGGAAGAGCTAAAAAATCATTGGTGAAAGACAGAAAGAAAGCATAGAATTGAAGAAGGGGAAGATCGAATAAGATTAAGAGGATTTGGAAGGACATAGGCATTATCTAACATAATATTCACGCTGCGGGCATAAGCCCTTAGTCTAGCATTCGCTAGACACTCGACATGTATCTACGCCTTTGGTCCGACAGACGCCGGACACTCAGCATGCGATAAGTTGTGAATACAGGAATGTTATAGGATATTATTTTCTCATCTGAAGGTTTTGTTTAACTTTATGAAAACAATTAAATGTTGATATTCAAAATAAATGAGTAATAAACTAGCTGGAGGCGAAGTAGATTATGGGCAGAAAAATTAGTGATCACGTTCAAAGAATGTTGTATGCCGAATCAATGGGGCGGTGTATGAACCCTGATTGTAAGGTTGAGTTGTTTAGAGATAATGGAGACATAATTGAGAAAGCGCATTTAACGCCCTTCTGCGATTCAGAAGATAACTCATTCGAAAATTTAGTAGTCCTGTGTCCAAATTGTCATACTGATTTTGACAAGAATTCTGCATTCACGAAAGTTCACGTGACAATGTGGAAACAGAATAGAAAAGAAGAATTTGATAGATTTTTTGGTGAAAAATTTAGTGCATTTGATGAACTCAGAAGTAGAGTGGCTCCATTACTGAAAGAAAATAAAGTAATTTTTGAAAACTACTATATTGGTGATAAAAAAGAACTTTGGAACGTGTTTGAAGGTAAGATTTTAGCAAATAATAATATGTTAAAGAAGTTGCTTGAGCAAAATCGAAATTTAATTCAAAGGCATAGCGATGAAAGTTACTCAAATTTAGCGATAATTGACACATTTCTTGTTCATATAGCCGAATTTGAATCAACTAGACCTACTGTTGAAAAACATAGACAGGTTCTGTTCCCAGAAGAGATAAACTCTTTGTTTGGAATAGAACCCGTCGATCAGTCACTATTACCCTCAGTTGAGTCGTTAGAAATATTGATAAATAAGCTACAAAGGCAAGGTGAATTCGTAGGGATAGTTTTAGGCACTGATAATCCATACATAGAGCTTCTCGAAGATGGTAATGTGGTTAAATTGTATTTAAATGATACACCTAGACTAAGACAATTCTATTTTGACTATGGTTGTTTTCGGGGAGCGAAAGTTCGATTGGACAGTTTAAACTTTGCTTATAAATTTATAAAAACTAGAGGTGTTATGTTTGAGTTTAATGATTACACTAATTTGAGAGAGGTTATAGTGAAAGGGAAAAAAATGATCTTCATTTATAATTACTGTCTCAGTAAAGTAGACCTAATGAAACTAACTCCATCTGAAAATAGCATTCTAGTAAATCTACACAATTGGAATGGTAAGGGATGTATATCGAGTGAAGCTTATGCTTTGGCTGACGAAATGGCTGTCACATTATTAACAATGGATAAATTTTATGTATACGTTAATAGACTTAAATAAGATTTATAAAATTTACTATAGTTTTGTTCAACATCAGTCCTTGTTTGATTCATTTTCAAATGTATACTTATTTGGCTCGATATTATCTTTGAATAAGATTCTAAACGATGTTGATATTTTATTAGTATACGATGAATTAACAAATAAGGTTTTATATGATTCTGAGGAAATAAGTTCTATTATGTATGAATATAGTGGAATTCAGATTGATATGACTATATTGAGCCAAAATGAATTCGAAGAAACGGATTTTTTGTGTAAGCTAAGAGGTAAATATTTGAAAATTAAATAAAGTGAAATATGCTTCGATTGTATGCATTTGTATATTAAACGAAACAAACATCCTATAACACGACAATTTACTACATTCCTTCCGATTCACAGCTGTTACGAAGCAAGTACTGCGCCACTTTTTTTGCTGTGGCATAAAAAGGAAGGAACGTCGGGAACTGCGGAAACGTTCTATGTAACCTGAAAAACTGGGAACCCATGAGGGAAAGAATAAGATTGCAAAGCGCCGAGTTCCCTATCGGCGTTTTTTGTTTAAGATTAAAAACATTTAAAAAATCAGAACGATTTACAGAGATAAGAACGATTAAGGCATGAAGTCCAGATTTGAAATAGGAAGCACGGAGTCGTTTCCGATCAGACGAATGAAGAAAGGGAGTTTGGAAAGCATTTTAAACCAAAGGAAATTTGAAAAAGATTGAGGAAGAGCTAAACAATCGAGGAAGAACTAAAAAATCATTGGAGAAAGACAGAAAGAAAGCATAGAATTAAAGAAGGAAAAGATCAAATAAGATTAAGAGAAATTGGAAGAGCACAGGCAGCATATAACATAATATTCACGCTGCGAGCATTCGCTTTTGGTCCGACATGCGTCGGACACTCAGCATACGCTGAGTCGTGAATACGGGAACGTTATCAGAAATCAGCGTGAAGTGGGTGAATAAATGAATAGAGGCATAAGTTTTGAAATTCCAAATTCTTATGGAAGCCATCTTGGAGAGATTTTAAAGCCAATAGATATAACTACTTTCAGTTGGTTTATTGGTGGAGAAGAGTCATATTTTATTGTTGATGATACTTTAGGGGGTAATCTCTTTCCAGACATGGTTACTGGAATGGATGGAGAAGATCTTAAAAAGATTATTGATTACAACAAGTACTACTTAATATTTGCGAATTTAAAGGCGTATCCAAAAGGAGCAAATATAATAGATGTAATGTCATATGAAGAATATATTGCGAGTGAGTGTCAGATTATTCTTCTTGTGATTGATAGTGTGTACATAACAGTTTACTGCAAAGACCTTGAAAAACTTGAGGACTTATATGATCACATAAAGAGAAAGGGATATAAATCTCTGGAATATATAACTGATGAAAATGATACAAGGACAAGACTATCAGTTTGGTGATTAAAAACAAAAAATGATTGTTGTAAGTAATTCAAGGAAGACGCTGAAATATGATAACATAATATTCAAGCTGCGGCTCTAATGGAGCCTTGGTCTGCGGTGAATTTCGGAGAGGCATTTCAGCAGACAACCCCGTTGGGGTTCATGAATATAGAAACGTTATGTGCAATTATTGAAAAGATCATGGAGGGGCAATGTATGAAAAAGAAAGAATATAAAGATAGATTAATTGAATTACTTAATGAAGGAATTGAAGAACTAACAACAGACCAAGTAATCCACAAAACGAAATTGTTGATTTTTGAATATGAGAAAAAACAAGCGTATAGTACAGAAAATAAGGGGAGATCTTGGACAGATGAAGAGTTAAGAGTAGTATTATCATTTGCCGCAACTAAAGAAAACATACTGAAGTTGGCCAAAGGATTTAAACGTAGCTACGGGAGTATTGAACAAATTTTTAGATGGGCTGTAACCACCGATGAAGAGATTATAAATAAGGGTAGAGAAGATGATAGTTTTATAAAACAGATTAGAAGATTGTATAAAGAGATGGGTTGGAAGGCGTAAAATAGAATGTAAATCATTGGAGTGATAACTACACATAACATAATATTCAAGCAGCGGCTCCTTTGGAGCCTGGGTCTGTGAGAAGGGTGTCGGAGAGGAATTTCAGCAGACACCCCCTAACGGGTTCATAAATACAAGAACGTTATAGGAAATACTTGATAAAAGGAGAAAGCAAAATGTTATAGAAATATCTGCGGATGAAAGGGTATTAAAGATAGATGTTTCATCGAAAATGGCTTATGAATCCAAAGGAACATTTTATGAGTTTCCACATTCAGAATTTAATGAAGAGTACCCACAAATTTATCATACAAACCTTTGTTGTAGTTTCAATGGAACAAATGGATATGGAATGTACATTGACGCAAGAGGTAGAAATCAATGAAAAGAAAAATATTCTTTTGAAGAAAATGAAGATCAAATAGTTGTTGCTAGATTAGAAATAACGGAACTCCCAAATGAATGGAAAGAAAAAATGGGAGATTCTTGGTTTTGTTGGCTTGATACATTAGACGATGATTATGCAGTAATTAGTAAAAGAGCTGATAGAATTGTAAATGAAGATATATATGGAGAAGCTTTCGAATACGGGAGTTTATATTCCATACTCGGACATTTACAAATTGCAATTGTATATTTGCAGAAAAATTAAAAGCTGGGTAAGCGGTTTACATGTCGCATTAGTCCGGCTGAAATGTCGCAAAAGTACATGGTAACGCGATGTGGAGATATATTATACTCGCCTTATATTTCGATAATGAAAATCATTATCATACATAAGGAGGATTCACCATGAATAAAGGAACAAAGAGGCAAGCTGCCGGAAGCATGGCACATGGTGACCATAAATCACGATTTTTAATGGGCTGGATGCTGGCCCTTGTTCTTGTACTGACGGCTTGCGGTGCCGGAGCAGGTACAAATGGCGGCAATGAGTCTGCTACAACTCCAACGGACACGCCTTCGAATGGAGCGTCTCAGACTGCCGGAGCCTTCCCGGTTACGATCTCGCATATGAAGGGTCAGTATACGCTTAACGAGAAACCAAAGAAAATTGCTGTGCTTGATGTCAAATTTCTGGATCAATTGCTAGCCGTTGGCGAGCAGCCGGCAGGCAGTGTTATCGCTGAAGGCAATAGCACATTTCCAGAATATTTAGGGGATAAGCCGGGTGACGTACGGGTTTTAGGTACACGGGACAAGCCCAACCTGGAAGCGATTGTAGCATTGGACCCGGATCTTATTTTAATGACTGATTTTCAAGAGAAAGAGTATGAGAATGTAAGCAAAATAGCACCCACAATCGTACTTGACTTCTACGAGGATTGGCGAGATACGTTAGCTACAGTGGCTGCGATCACAGGTAAGCAGGCAGAGGCAGAAACTGTGCGTAAGGCTTATGAGGACAAAATTGCAGGACTGAAGGAGAAGCTGTCGGAGAAGTTGGGAGAGGAAACGGTAGCACTTATTCGTCCGAGAAAAGAAGGCATTCGTGTTCATGGTCTTGAGCATCGAACAGGCGGCATTCTGTATGAGGATTTGGGCTTAAAAATGCCTGCATTAGTCCAGAAGATCAAAGATGATACCTCCGTTGAAATCTCGATGGAGAAAGTTCCTGAGATTGGAGCAGATCATTATTTTGTTCTGTCTGATGAGTTGTTTGCGGCAGAGGCAGAGGCTTTGGATAGCAGTTCAGTATGGAAATCCCTTGATGCAGTCAAAAATAACCGTGCATATGATGTTAATTCTACACTTTGGATCGCTTATTATGGCCCACTTGCAATTAATATTATTGTAGATCAGGCATCGGAAGCACTGTTGGGATCGAATTAAAATGGACCATTATCTATCGACTGACTTATGGCAGCAAACGGCGGATGAACACTCGATTCGGCTTGGTGAGCCGTCTGAAGATAATGTCCGTATTATTGCTTTGAGTCAACTACATGAAGAAGCTGCATGCCGAGAGTATTTAAGCTGGCTTCAAGAGTATATTGGTGCGCCTGACATGAGAGTAGCTGCTTCGATGTTAGCTAAGCGAATCGGCTACCTGTGGATTGCTCCGTTGCTGACCGCGATGACCGTTCATCATCAGCATGTTTCTTTTCGGCTAGACAACAGCTTTCTCTATCATCCGACGCTCACAGCTAACGAGGGGGGGACGCATTTTCCTTTTCTAGCTATGAACGGGCTTCGGGCAGAAGCACTAACTGGAGACAGGGAAGTGTGGCGGGAAAAGGTGGTAAAGGAGATGTTTGCGTTACACCTTACACCGCTGTTAAAGACGCTTGCTGCGATTGCTCCTCTTTCGATGAGTATCCTTTGGGAGAATATCATGATACGCATTGTCCCATTATATACTCCTGAAGTAGACAATGCTGAGCAAGGAAGTCAGCACATCCAGGCAGATTTTTCATATCTGACGCAAGGAGCGCCCGGGCATTTGTTCGGTGTAAAAAGAAATCCGTTCACCCGGTTCACAAAAAATAAGGACAGCATTCCAGCCGTGAAAAGCAAGCGTACCACCTGTTGTTTTTATTACCAGATGTCAGGGGAATATTGCAGAAAATGTCCGAAAATTGACAATGAGAATAAATCTCAATTAAAATGACAACAGCAACAATTTTACTTTGCTAACAGGCCTGGTTGTAGTTAATTGGTTAAGTCCAGTCATGAGAGTCACTCTAGCAAAGGATGCTATTGTCAGGAGATGAGAGAAATGCCGCTACAAGAACAGACAAGTCTATGGAGTGATACAACGATCAAGATGCTTGACGAGTATAGCGGTACTTTGCAGACAGGCAGTGTTCTTCGCGAAACGGAATTAACCTCGAATGTGTTGTTGCTGGCATACGGAGGGGAAGGAGAGCTTGCAATGAATGGTGAGGTTTGCCACATTGGAGCTTTTTTTGCTGGTCATGTTGTTAAGGGGACATCCTTAACGCTGACGGCCAGATCAGACGACATTTATTATATCGTGATCATGTACAAGGCTTCTTCTATGGAGGGAGCCTCTCTTGTTTTGCCTTCATATCGAAAACATCCGTTGCGCACTTCATTTGTGCAAAATTCGGTAACCCAAGCAGAATGGATCGAGAATGCAGAAAAAATCGTTGCCAAATGGCGTCGTGGCGAAGGGATGGAACGTTTTCATGCCAATGCGTTGCTTCAGGGTATGATCTACGAACTGATCATGGATTACGAACGTGGTCAGGGAGGAGAAGCGTCTGACATGGTGGATGTTGTCGCTTCATATATAGCGTCGCATTATCGCCAGAATCTGGAGCTTAAAGAGCTGGCAGCCCTTGCTGGATGCAGCTTAAGACAGCTGCAGCGACGATTTAAACAAGAGAAGCAGCTCGGACTGACTGAGTATGTCATTCAGTTGCGCATGGAGAGTGCATCGCGGATGCTGCGTCACACGGATGCTCCCATCGGTGAAATTGCTGACAGAATGGGCTATCGCGACATGTATTATTTCAGTAGGGCGTTTAAGAAATATTATGGCGTCCCTCCGCTGCGTTATAGGCTTGATGCCGCTTCGAAAACAGATATAGACTATGCTCATTCCTTGCAGCGGAACCGCACAGCTTCTTCATATGAGTCGGCCCAAGGCTCGGTGATATGCCATATGCGAGGGGAATACTATGTTATCGGATCTCCGAAGCGTATCGCTGTACTCGATGTGCAATATGCCGATCATTTGCTTGCGCTGGGGCTCTCTCCAGCAGGTAGTGTAGGACTAGGCAATGCAGTGTTACATTTCCCTCAAACGATCAGGGCAGGACTTCAGAATACTGAATTACTCGGAACATATGAGTACCCCGACCTGCTTGCAGTGGAACGACTGTCTCCGGATCTAATTATTTGCACCGAGGTACATGAGTCGCACTATGAACAGTTAAGCCGGATCGCTCCAGTTCTCATGTTTAAGCGCAATGAAAACTGGCAGACTATTCTGACTCTGTTCGGTGAACTGACAGGCAAACGAGAAGAGGCAAAGCGTATTATAGCGGATTATCACCGACGAACCACATTGCTGTCCGAAGAACTTGCTCCCGTTCTGGCAGGCAAGAGCGTGGCACTGATCCGTCCGCTGGATTCTCTGGTTCGCGTGCATTCTGCCTCTCATCGTACAGGGGCTGTGCTGTACCATGATCTAGGTCTGCCTGTTCCGTTATTTGTGGCAGATACCTCCGACACGGCCTATCACATCTCAGTTGACAGACTACCAGCTGTACATGCTAGCCATTACTTCTTGCTTAGCCATGAACTCATGCAGGAGGGAATATCCGCGACAGAGCAACGTGTCTGGGGAATGCTTGATACCGTTGAGCGCCAGCACATACACTCGGTCGATGCCGCGACATGGATCGGCTGTTATGGACCCACAGGCATCAATGGCATTGTGGATCAGATCGCTCAGGCTTTGTTGGCTTGATGGGAGAAGAAGTTGCTACTTGTGCTCATAGAGATTTTAACAGGAACTAAAGACAGTTCATCTTTGCCTTATGTCATAGAGGGAAAGTTGAACTGTTTTTTTATGGCCAATCCATCAGATAACATCATATCCACGCATCGGAGCCTGGCGGTTCCTCGGTCCGGCAAAGAGGATTGCCAGGGAGTGGGGGCAGGCGGACACATACGCACGGCGGCCGCTCATTTCGTTCGCATAAGTCAGAGGAACATCGTGAACACAGAAACGTTATATGCTAGAAATGATGGACAACAAATAGAATAAAAGAAAAATGTAAGAAAATAGATGAGAACACTTGTTTGTAGACGTGAACACAGGTAAAATATAGATACAATTGACTCTTGGGTGGGTATGGTTTTCCTTCGAAAAGTGAGACCATGGAAGTAAAAGATGCGGTGACTCTAATGTTACTATTTTGGACATCTATTCTTGCATTTTTAACATGCATCAATAACAACAAGAGAAGGTAAAAAATCACCTAAAGGTTAAGAGCCGAAGGTGGGTTTTTATTACCTGAGACTTAGAAGGGAATAAACCCTCCAAGCCAATTGTACTGACTAGATGTTGACCATACTTGGTCTTTCATTAAGGGTGTACTAACAGATGAAAAAAAATGAATCAAAGAAAAAATTAGATAAGTGAAGTGAAAAGCAAGTTAGTAAGCAAACTCATAGGTGAAATACCATGCAACAATTTTTGAAAATCTATTAAAACAAAAACCAGAAAATGAGGGATATGCCCAATGACATTACAGGACCTATTTAATGAAAAACCAACTCAATTGTGGTACAAAAGAATGGTTGAATACGGAGATGACCTTTTTACGGAAGAGAGATTATTAATGTCTAATAAAGTCCTGGATAACTATCTAAACCAATTAATATTATTACAAGAAACTAAACATCCTGAAAGTATTATGAAGGCTGTAGAAGAAATTGTAATTACGTTTAATGAATTGAATGAAAAGAACGACTATTTTATTGAAACGATGGAGCGTGAAGAATTGGCTGAATTTATAGACAAGGCAGCAAGACTAGCTGGATTAGAAATTGAGGAAGATCAAGATATTACAGAAGAATGGAGAGAATGGTGATGGTGAATTAAACAGGATTTCTAAGTAGATTCAATGAATTCATGGTACCTTTGTATAACATCACATCCAAGCATCGTCGCATTCGCTCCTCGGTTCGGCAGAAGTTGAGAAGCCATGAAGTAGAATCAGCCGAACATATCCGGCATACGCCGGACGTCTTGAATTCAGAAACGTTACGTGAAATCAGCTAGGTATAAAAGATTATATTTAGGAGCAAGTACTATGGAGCGAATTTACAAGCATATCAAGGAATACACAGATCAGGAAACAAAAGATATTTTAACTCGTCAAGAAGTAGAAGAACTTATATATTTACCACTTTCAGTTGGAATGTATCATCACAATTGGAAGTTTGCTCAAGATATATGTCTTAAATCAGCGCAACATGATAATCCAAATGTAAGAGCGAATTCTGTATTGGGATTAGCACATATAGCAAGAACTAAAAAACAGTTAGATAAAAGACTAGTAAAACCAATCATTTTGAAAGAATTAAAAAATAATATAGAACATAAAGGAATAATATTAGATGCTATAAGTGATATAAATTTATTCATGAAGTGGGAACTAGCAAGGAAGCATAATTATTAGTTGGCTCGAAGAAGAATTGACCTCATATAACATCGCATCTACGCTGCGGGCGTTGCCCTTGATTCACTAGAAGTGGAAAGCAGAGAAGCCGGGATCAACTCACAACCCTGCGAAGCTAAGTCCGTTGGAACCGGCACTTTGCGCCTTAAGCCTCTCGGATTCGTAGATACAAGAAGGTTATGTGAAAGGGAAGCAAAAATTAGTTTTTAAAACAGCTAAAAAAATCCAAAAGGGGGGAATAGCACAATGAAGTTTAGTCATAATAAATTATCCTGTGACACCGAGATTTATTACAAAGATAAGGACATAATAGTTAGATATTTCGATAGCTCCAAAGAACAAGAAGAAGATGACATAATAAATTTAGTTATAGTTGACCCTGGGTATGGCTATCTTTGTTTGAAATATAAAGGAGATGCAGCACTCTTAAGTGGATTTCTAGATGAAGATGTTTTCTCATCAGATGACTATATAGATGCAGCAATTAGTTTTATTGAAGTCTTAAGTCCAAATTCAAAGTATGTTTATACCCCATATCATATTACACTCTTTAAACAAACCGGTTTTATTGAATACAATGGAGAATACTAAAATAGACTGTAGAAAATTCGAAGAAGACATCCCCATCATATAACATAATATTCAAGTTGCGTCTCCTTCGGAGCCTAGGTCTGCGAGTTGGGTTTCATGCATACAGGAATGTTATTAGAAAGACTATGAGGAGGGAAAAAATGAAGCTATTTCATGGAGAACAAGTCTTAATTAAAGAAAACAATCTCTTACAGCCACAAATACATACTCCTCTTGGAATAATTGAATTTTCACTCACAGTCTCTGATCACTTCTATCATCCAGAACAAAGTTATAAACTCAAAAATGGTGGGTCATTATATAAATATTATTATGATTCATTTGATTGTGAGCTAGTTGTCTGTAGACCCAAGCTCAATCTCGCTTTACATCTGACAGTAGAAGAATGTTGGGGAGCAGTATTTAGAATAAAGCCTCATGCGAACACTCAAATAAGTACGTGCAGCTTTTCTGCTTCTTGGAAGGAGGGTTACAGTTGGACAGATTATGGATCTAATACTGGGGAAGATCTTGAAGCTGTCGAATACGAGAATCAGGTATACCGTTTACACTTGGGGACACAAGACGGGGATATGTTAATGGCAAGAAGAAATCAAGGAGATATGATTCCTAAATCGCTATGTTTAAACTTGACTTTGAAAAGCACGGTTTTATCCTAAGTTCTGATAAAGGCATTAAAATTCCTATGATACTAATTGATTCTAATGAGATATGTCAAGTACATTTTTTAGTTGCTTGGAATAAGAATATCAAAGAGGATGTTTCAACGTGGTTGGCTGTGGACCAGTTCTCAAATAAAATATTAAAGGGAGAAGAAATTTTGTAAATATCCTCAAAGTTGTCATAGTCCATCTGATAACATAGTGTCACACATCGGCATACGCCCTCGGCCCGGCAGAAGGATTTCGGAAAAGGAGATCACTGTAGGACACCTGAGCATTCGCTGGGATCGTGAATGTAGAATCGTTAGATGAAAGCCCCCGAATAAATAAAACCATCTAAAAAGGATGAAAAGAAAAAGTGATAAAATCTATTAGTATTGATGAATGGATTGGGACCACATTCAATGAAGAAATAGTTATGAATCCTACGTGGGCAGACACTTTAAGTTTTTTGAAAAAACTCGATGGAGATAAATTTACATTAGTTTTTTTTGAGGTATCAGATACAGATTCAGCATTGGTTGGAGGCGGACCGGAATATTTTATAGTGTCTATTACAATTGATGGTAATATATATACTCTTATGAACGATAAACAGGGAAACGGTGAAATTCATCTGGTTGCTGGTGGCCAGTTAGGCAATTATTGCGATAACATTTGTATAGAATTAATTCCTATGCTTGAAGTAATAAAGTATTTTTATGAAACTGGAAAACTACTCGAAACACATAAATGGAAACGAGAATAATAATTACTTAACTCGAAAAAAGTCAACGTTATCTAACATAGCATTCAACTCATCTGGCCGGGACAAGCCCGACCCTTAGCCCGGAAGATGCATTTCGGAAGGGCGGATTCACCGGAAACATTCAACCGGCTAAGTGGCAGAGCCACCCAGACTACGTACCTTATCCATTGACGAAAGTAGATTTTAGAAGTGAATCCGTCATATAACGTTAAATTCAAGCAGTGGCTCCTAACGGAGCCTTGGTCTGTTAAAGGATCTCAAAGGGGCGTGAAGATATTGAATTACATAAAAGAATTAAGAGAGTTAGTAGGTACCCGACCTATAATTATGGCAGGAGCATGTGTGATTCTCATAGATGATGAGGGACGATTATTATTGCAGCAAAGAACTGACAATGGTCTATGGGGATTACCAGGAGGTTCAATGGAGCCTGGTGAGAATATGAAGGAGGTTGCAAGCCGGGAACTTTTTGAAGAGGTAGGCTTAGAAGCCGAAGAGTTAGAATTACTTGATATATTTTCAGGCCCGGAACTCTACTATCGATATCCGCATGGAGATGAAGTATATAACGTAGTTGCAGCTTATATATGTAAAGAATACAGTGGAATAATTAAAGGTGATGAAGCTGAAGTACAAGATATACGATTTTTTGATTTAAACAAGATACCCAACCAAATAAGTCCTCCCGACCTACCGATAATAACAAGATTTTTAAATGAAGTAAGATCATGAAAACATTTTTTTAGTAAATTGAGAATGTCCCCGACATCACCTAACAAAGGGCTGTTTGAACTGCGGGAATATTGTGAAATCAACATAATTATTTAAGAGGTAAACATGGGTGTGACCGCTTGGCGTGTATTCTTGCTTCACGAGCAAGTTGCAATAAAAATGAACATGAAGTAGACGGAACTGAGTGTTTACTTCATGTTCGCCTAAATTTTTGAGAATTGAATTACAGATGGATCAATGGATCTTTGGAGGTTCGGAATTCATCGTATCGTTAAGCTGGGTCACAAAAACATTTTCGTTCGGACCAGGGTTATTTCGAAATATTTTCGCTTCTTCCACTAGAACTTCGTCTGTATCCGTGCCAAGTATCTTTATTGTTGCATCAATGAATGAAGTAAGTGGCATCGCCCGTGGTTCATCGTTGTTGCTTTGAACCCATGGGGGCACAATTTCTATTACTTTTACCGATGTGTCTTTAAGCATGTACCTTTGGGACAGCGTATAGGTATGAAGTGCTGCTTTCGTCGCGGAGTATACAGCAGTTGTTGCTAATGGTACATATCCGAGTATTGAAGTCGTGTTGATGACAACCGCTTCTTCTTTGGACTTCAAATGCTCGATGAATGCAGAAGTCAACCGAATGGGACCTAGCAAGTTTGTAGTGACAGTCGAAATTAAAACATCTTCATCGATCACGCCCGCCGCGTCATCGGACTGTATGATGCCAGCGTTGTTAATCAAGACATTAACATCCGGGTATTCTCGATTAACTGCTTGGCGGCCGCCTCTATGCGGGCAGGATCTTGTACATTCAATTCCACTGCGGACATGCCGGGATTCGCTTTGATCGTCTCCTCCAGACGCTCTTTACGTCGACCGGAGATAATAACTTTGTTTCCAAGATTGTGGAGAGCTTCTGCTAACGCACGTCCAATTCCCGAACCGCCGCCTGTAATAAAAATCGTGTTTCCTGTAAGTTTCAATTTTTAAACCCTCCTAATTCATTGTAAATTAAATTATCCAAAGATTGTAAAACAATAGCTTTCATAAGTATGGCTCCTCTAAAATTGAACATATGTTGAATCATCAACATAAATTTTATAAAGTGAATGTATCAGAGCGGTATATGGGGTTCAATGGTTAAAACAAGCGTGGTTGTTGATTTTTCAACAGAGGACTTCGAAATGTTCATTTTTTCGGATGGTGCAAAGGGGAGAAGGATATGGACAGGCGTATTCAAAAATCGAGGCAAGCCATTATTGATGCTTTTATGAGGCTGATGTCAGAAAAGGAATCCGAGAGAATTACGATCAATCAAATTGCGGAGGAAGCGAATGTCAATCGCGGAACGGTTTATTTGCATTTCGCTGACAAGTACGATCTGCGTGATCAATGCATGGAAGCTCAAATTAACGAGTTACTACGCAATTTTATGTCTGAAGATAACTTCTTTCATCTCCCTTCCAAAACCGCATTACTGCGTACGTTTGAATATTTGGAGCAGCATGCTTCATTCTATTCTAGAATGCTGACGAACAAGGGAAGTACGATTTTTCGGAACCAAATGGAGACAATGTTTTGGCAAAGTCTGAGCGAGCATCTGGATTCGATCAACCTCGATCAGGAAATGAACAGGGACATTACGGTGCAATTTTTAATTTCAGCGGCAGTGGGGGTATTGGAATGGTGGATTACCCATTCGATGCCATATCCGGCATCGGTCATGGTTGAACAATTTTGGAATTTGCTGAACCGTGGTGTCGAGGGACACGAACGAACATCGTCCATTTGAGTCTCTAATTTAGAGGCTTTATACACAAACGTTATCAGAAATTCTTGAATTACTAAAACATAATAATAAGATTTCAAAAGTACTAAAAACTATAGTATAAAGAACACGAAAGATCTGGAGGTCATTTTATGGATATACTCTTTGCCAATTGGAATTAATATAATTCGAAAAGATGCATATGAACTAATAATCAAACTACAAAATGGAAAAAGACCATATAAGAAAATTCGCTGATAAAAAAATTTGCCCATTGATTTTGAATGCATAGTGAAGAAGTTCGGTAACTTCTGATAACATAATATTCAAGCATAAGAATCCTCACGGAGCCTTAGCCTGTTGGGATGGAGTTCGAGGAGGCATTTCAGCAGACAACCCCGGAAAAAATAAAAAGACAATGGAGGTATGTTTGGTGCTGACATTAGAAAAAGCTAGAAAAAATGATGCACAAAAACTTGCTGAAATACAAAAGGCCAGTTTTGAGGATGAATCAAAGCATTTTAAGAATAACGAAACCGTTGGGCCAATAGGATATGACTCCATAAGTTGGCAAGAAGAGATGATGCAAAATTGCGAATATTTCAAGGTACTCTTTAATGGAGAAATAATCGGGGGTGCTATGATATTTGTAGAATGTAATCAAGTGCATAATCTAGGAAGAATCTTTATTGATCCAAATTTTAAAAATCAAGGAATCGGAACGAAGGTGATGGAGAAAATTGAAAGTAAATTTCCAGACAGCACTGAATGGTGGCTGGATACTCCTAGCTGGAGTGTGAAGAATCATCACTTCTATTCAAAGTGTGGGTTTACTAAGGTTAGAGAAGAAGGTGACTTATACATTTTTAAAAAGACTTTATAAACTTATGTAATGTACAAACGTTATGAGACATCAGTGCTGAGTGTTACCAAGAAGCTATTCAATGAAAAGAGTGAAAGGGAGGATTTACAATGCAGATTGATTTTGCGATTGAATCAGATTATGAGTATATCGCGTTAAGAGACAAGCACATACATAAGACACTTATAAGACCAAAAATAAAAGAAAATGAAATTCTAATAATTAGAGAATCCAATCAAGAAATAGGTTGGATGAGATACGGATTTTTTTGGGACAACACACCATTTATGAATATGATATGGATAGATGAGGAGTATAGAGGAACAGGTATTGGTAAAAAGGTTGTCCAGTATTGGGAAGAATTAATGAAACAAAAAGGATTTGAAATGGTCATGACCTCAACGCAGTCGAATGAAGGAGCTCAACATTTTTATAGAAAGCTTGGATATAGAGATGCTGGATGTTTAATGCTTGAGAACGAACCTCTGGAAATAATACTGACAAAGGAGTTGAACAAAAATTAACGTTGAGGAAATCAATGAAGGAAGTGACATTTAAAATATAATATTCAAGCTGCGTTCACAATGGAGCCTAGGTCTGGGAGTTGAAATTCGAAGAGGATTTCAGCAGACAACCCCTTTGGGGTTCATGAATACAGAAACGTTATGCGAAACCTTTGAGAATCTAGAAATGAGGTAACTTCAATGATGCAATACAGAATCCGACCAATAATAGAAGATGATGTGTTTTTTTTATGGGAGATGTTATATGAATCATTATTTGTCCCAGAAGGTCAAGAGCCATTCGATAAAGCGATAATAAAAGACCCTTATATATCAAAGTATATTGAAGGTTGGGGAAGAGAGGGGGATTTTGGATTTATAGCAATGAACCATGAGGGTGAACCCGTCGGATCAATAACAGTTCGATATTTTAACGAGGATAATAAGGGATTTGGATTTATTGATAATGATGTACCCGAACTAGGAATGGCTTTGTTAAAAGAATACAGGGGAAGAAAAATCGGAATGGCCTTAATGGATGAATTATTTAAAGAAGCTAGGAAGAGGAATATAAAAAAATTATCCCTCAGTGTTGATCCGAGCAATGCAGCCGCAATGAAACTCTACGAGAGATTCGGATTTAAAGAAGTTGGGAAAGTT
This sequence comes from Paenibacillus sp. cl130, assembly GCF_900116035.1. Taxonomy (NCBI): domain Bacteria; kingdom Bacillati; phylum Bacillota; class Bacilli; order Caryophanales; family Paenibacillaceae; genus Paenibacillus; species Paenibacillus sp. cl130. Next base: position 50,474 of record NZ_FOYG01000013.1, on the reverse strand, counting down.
GATTCATCAATCACGATGGTTGTCGATTTGAGAAGTTAAAATACAGTAGTAATAAGACTATTTTAAGGAACTCAAAAGAAATCAAGGGTATCGCCTAACATCATATCCAAGCAGCGGCTCCTTACGGATTCTGAGTGCACCCAAACAATCTAAAACTCGGGAGTCAAGGGTTGAAAAATGTATGTAGAAAAATTCTCAATGGAGAGGGATTAAATGATCGTTAAAAGTAATTCAGGCAAAGGCTAAATAAACGTATCAGAGGCGATAATTATGATAGATTTAGAGTCAGAAAGATTACTTATAAGAAATTTTCGATCTGATGATTGGAATGACCTACATGATTACTTATCAATAGAAGAAGTATTGAAGTATGAACCTGGGGAAGTTTGTAATGAGGAAGATTGTAAGCAGATGACATTGGAACGATCGCAAAGCAATATTTTTATGGCAGTTGTATTAAGAGAAAACAATAAAATGATAGGACACATTTATTTTAATCAAACCGTACCGTTTGAGTTTTTAACATGGGAAATAGGATACATATTCAACCCAAGATACTATGGAAATGGATATGCTACTGAGGCAAGTAGAAGAGTATTGCAATATGGATTTGAAGAGTTAAAGGCTCATCGGATTATTGCAATGTGTAATCCAGAAAACGCCTGATCGTGGAGATTATTGGAGCGCTTGTTGATGCGAAAAGAAGGTCACCATATCAAGAAAGCATTTTTCCATAAAACGGAAGAAGGACAACCCATTTGGCATAATGCATATCAATATGCGATTTTGGCAGATGAATGGCAAAGGAGCAATGAATAATTTGAAAAAAGGAGCGTGATACCATGAATGAGAAGTCACGGTTACTAGAGGAGTTCAAAGAATGGATCAGTTTTGTTTCTGAGATTCGTGAAATGGATTGGCAAATAACGATTGCTGAAGGTAAATGGTCAGTTCAGGATATCGTAAGTCATATACTACTGTGGGATAAATACTTTTTTGAAGCAGCAATAAGTCCCATATTAAACAATACACCTTTGACATTAACACATATGGATTTTGAACAATTTAATCAGGATGCTATTGAATATGGAAAAACAAAAACGAAAGAAGAATTAATTAAATTGACTATTCAGTACCGTAACATGATATTGGAGAGTATAGAAAGTTTTGAAGACGACAAGTTTACTAAAGAATATGCTGACGGGAAGTTTACTGTAATATCATATTTAAGAGATTTTATCTGGCATGATCAACATCATATCAGACAGATTGATGAGCTTAAAAGAAGAGCTATGTGAGTATATAGGCGGGTGAATCATATGGGGGATTATTGGAACAAAAGATTTACTGAAGAAGGGATGATTTGGGGTTGTGAACCAAGTCAAACTGTAACCCAAGCTATAGATTTGTTCAAAAAGAATAATGTACATGATATTTTGGTTCCTGGTGCTGGATATGGAAGAAATACAAAGGCGTTCTCTTCTTATTTTCAGGTTGATGGAATTGAGATATCTAGTTCAGCTATAAATCTAGCAAAAGAATGGGACTTAAAAACGAATTTTATTCAAGAATCGGTATTAGAGTTTAGTACATGCCAAAGATATGATGGAATATATTGTTATGATTTATTGCATTTATTTTTGTTAGAAGACCGAAAAAAACTGATACAGAATTGCGTGAAGCATTTGAAGGAATTGGGAGTAATGTATTTCACATGTTTTTCTAATTGTGATTTTAATAATGGTGTGGGTAGGGAAATTGAAGAAGGAACATACGAATACAAGAAGGGTAAATATGCTCACTTCTTTACTGAAGAAGATTTAAAAGGACATTTTAATGATTTGAATATATTAGAAACGGGTTCCATAAGAGAGACTCTAATATATGCAGAAAAACAACAGAAAAAATATGAATTAAGATATATATTTGTTCAAAAGATTGGATAGCTATTCTAAGAAGCAAGCAACTTCTTCTACATCGTTTTATTGCTTCACTCAGCTCAAGTTGATTTTTTGTGTACTTTTGAACAAAGCAAATACACTGCCGTAAGCCTAATCGCTAGGACAGTGTATTTGTATTTAGAACCTGTATATCCGTTGAAAACTTTTTATTCCTCCCCGGTCGCCACCGGATTCTCCTCATAGCTGATCCAGTCGCTCCAGCTTCCCGGATATAAACGGACCTTACTAAATCCAGCTTCATTCAAGGCGAGTACGTTGGGACAGGCGGATACGCCAGAACCGCAATACACGATAATTTCTGCGTTTGGATCAAGGTCGGCAAAGTGCTGCTGCAATTGTTCCGCATTTTTAAAGCTGCCTTTTTCGTCCAATACTTCTTTCCAAAAGTAATTCACCGCACCGGGGATATGCCCCGCAGCTTGATCTATGGGCTCTTCCAGTCCCAGGTAGCGCGGCCGCTCTCTGGAGTCGATCAGTATAGGTGAAAAACCGATATAGGAGCCAACAGGAGCAGAATCTTCGGATATATGTTGTACTTCTTTCATACTTGTGAGCATTTGCGGCTGTACATTCGGTGTGAATGTACTTGGAATGCGAATTGGCTGGTCTGACGTAACGGGGAACTTCGCTTCTTTCCAAGCGCTGTAGCCCTCTTCCAGCACATATACCTGCTCATGCCCGAGATAGCGCAGAAGCCACCAGAAGCGGGAGGCCATCATACCCCCTTGGTCATCATAAGCGACGATGCGTGAAGATGCGTTGATTCCGGCACGACTCAGACGTGCGGCAAGTGTATCCGCATCAGGTAATGGATGGCGACCACCATGCTCACCAAGAGGAGCAGTAAGGTCTTCTTCCAAATCGAAGTGAACCGCCCCTGGAATATGGTCTTCATTAAATTGAGTCCGTCCAGCCCCAGCTTGTCCGAGCAGGGAACGGCAGTCAGCAATGATCATGTCCGGCTCATACAATCGGGCCAGCAGCCAGCGTTTGGATACGATGGATTTCATAGAGGATTCCGCCTTCCTTTATTTAACAGTAAATTTAATCCATTGAGTATAGCTTATAAAAATGGGGTAAATAAGTTATGAGCTGGCCTTCAGGGGATGCTCAGTGTCGGGCAACTCACTTTGGTGGATGACTTTCTTTTTAAAATCCGCTCCGTATCGGATAAAAATCCATACCCCGAACAGGATGAAAAAGCCTGCACCAAATTGTAAAGTAGACAGCCTTTCCCCGAGCAGCACCCAAGCTAGCAGGGAAGAAATAACGGGTTCGCCGAGTACCGCCATCGACACCGCGGTGGCGTTAATGTATTTGAGTAGCCAGTTAAACAGGTAATGTCCGAACAGCGTAGGCACAATGGCAAGCAGCAGGAACAGTCCCCATTCCCGTGGAGCGTATCCGGTAAAAGGAATGGCATTGACCACATTATACAGCGCAAGTGAGGTGGCTGCGATGGCGAAAACCCAAAAATTATACACAAACGCGCTCAAATGCTCGCGCAGATGCTTGCCCATCAGCATATGGATGGACACGGCTACCATACCCAAGAAGGACAGTGCGTCCCCGAGCAGGGCTTGTCCCGAGACATGGAAGTCTCCAGCTCCGATGGCCAGTGAGCCGATAAAAGCCATACCCATTCCGATGAGCATAGCGCGATTCGTGCCCGTCCGGAAAAACAAAAAAGAACCGAGCATGACAAGGATCGGCTCCAATGTCATAATAACGGTAGAGCTTGCAACGGTGGTCAGTCGCAGTGAGCCCATCCAGAGCAAGAAATGCAGCCCCAGCGCAATGCCGGACCAGAGGATCAGCATCCACTGCTTGCGGGTCAGGCTAAACAGCTCAGTGCGGTATTTCCAGACTAAGGGCAGCATGATCAGATTGGTTAGGTACAAACGGTACATAGCGATGACGGACACCTCGGCTTCAGACCATCTTACGAAGATCGAGGAGAACGAAATAGCGATAATACCTACGATGTACAAAAATTCAAAGGAAAACGACGGTTTGTGTGCTTGATTCATGTGGCAGCTCCATCCGTATGGCAGAAAGTAAATACGTCTATGTTCCTTCCATCGGTATCTCAAAAAATAGGTTTAATACAGCTCATTATACCGTACCTGACATTCCCGTGGTATTAGGATTTTGCAAAATCCTGAGAATATTATAAACGGGAGCAGGAGGTAGGATTTTAAGTGAGATGCTGCGTAGAACTTTTGCTGCACAAGCTCGTCTATCATAGTGGAGGTGGATTTTATGAAAAAACAAAACACATTTTCAATCATACTACTGACTGTAGTCGCAGTGCTGGCTCTGTCAGCCTGTGGAACGAAACCGCAAACCAATAACAACGCACCTCAAGGGGCAGACCAACCGCAAACGCAACAGCAGCCGCAAGTTAAACCGGAGCCAATCGCTGAGCCGGAGGTTAAAAAAGGCACAGGTGTATACAATGGAGCTGCTGACCCGCATACGGTAGAGATTGAAACCAATGGCGAAGCCCAATCCTTCCAATTGGGGGAGGGACTGGACACGGTAATAGCTGGACTTAAAGAAGGCGATACAGTAGCTTTTGAATACAACGAAAAAACAGTAGAGGGCGACGCGACGGCGAAGCAACTGACTTTAACGAAAATACAAAAAACAGAGGCTGCAACAGATAGCAGTCAAAACGGAAGTTCCAGTCAAGCAGTAGGTGGGGAACGCTCGAAAACTCAAGCTTTTGAGCTTACCCTTGAAGGAAAAAAGGAAAAGCAGACAGCAACATTGGCAAAAGGAGAGGGATATTCACTGTATGTGTTTGATCCGATGTCCCTGTTTCCCGATCAAAACCGTGTTGCCTTGGCTGTAGATGATAACTATTATGCTGAAATTACAAAGCTGCCCTCCGATTTTAATCTGGATGAACTTCAAAAAGAAGGCGAAAAGGATCTAGCTTCCATCGGCAAGGTGCAAAAGCTGGACAAAACAGCCGTACCTGAAGCGTTATCCAGTAGCCGTCTGTTCTTACAAGCGAGCAGTTCGAAGATGACGCAGCAATATATTGTTGTAGAAAATAAAACAGGCGGTTTCATCGTGAAAGTGAACATTCCACAAGGTGAACCTGCTGAAGGATTCGAATCCTTCATTTATACATCGCTGGAGAGCCTGCAAGCTAATAAATAACCCTACTTTGGTGTGGGATGGTCGGCGGCTTACAATTATGAATTTAAGGCAGTTTTGCCGCTGAAAATAGTTATTTTAAGGGCTAGGTTAGAGCTATAAGGGTCTAATCTATAATTGCGAGACCTGCACTTTTGTGCTATAAAGGATGAGAGAATAAGATCATTCCGGCTTGCGAAGTCGTATGAAGCGATGAAGGAGTTGTTAGATTTACTATGTCCATCGAAATGAATACACAAGAAGTCATCAACGTGATTAAAAACAGCAAGAAAAAGACGCCTGTTAAAGTATATGTAAAAGGAGCTTTGGCTTCCGCATCTTTTGGCGAGAATGTTCAAGCTTTTATTTCTGGAGACAGTGGTGTTGTATTTGGGGATTGGGCTGATATCAAGCCTGTACTGGATAGCGCAAACGCGAAAGAAGAAGACTACGTGGTGGAAAATGACCGCCGTAACTCTGCTGTTCCTATGCTCGATCTGAAAGGCATCAATGCCCGCATTGAGCCAGGCGCATATATTCGTGACATGGTTGGCATCGGTAACAATGCAGTCATCATGATGGGTGCAGTGATTAACATCGGTGTCACCATTGGTGAAGGCACGATGATTGATATGAATGCTGTGCTGGGCGGTCGTGTTAAAGTAGGTAACATGTGTCACATCGGTGCAGGCGTTGTCCTGGCGGGTGTCATTGAACCACCATCTGCACAGCCAGTTGTAGTAGAAGACGATGTATTGATCGGTGCGAATTCGGTTGTATTGGAAGGCGTGCGAATTGGTAAAGGTGCAGTTGTTGCAGCCGGAGCTGTCGTAACTGAAGATGTACCTGAATACTCCGTAGTGGCGGGTACACCTGCACGTGTGATCAAACAGGTCGACGATAAGACCAAATCTAAAACTGAGATTTTGAAAGAACTGCGCGTTCTGTAAGAAGGCAAAAGTTTTTTATGTACCAAAGGTGAACGATTCCTTGTCAGAAGCATGATGCACTGACAGCATAACTTAGGGACGAAGCACAACGGACAAGGCTCGGCGGCTGCGCCGGGCTTTTGTCCTTTTGTTCTTTTGCCAGATAAGAGCTGATGAGCTATAAAGAGGAGGCGTAGCGGTAATGAGTACGGTCGACTATCGTTCTTTTGTCCAAATACGAAGAGATTTACACCAAATTCCCGAGCCGGGTTTTGAGGAATACAAAACACAACAATATTTGCTGGATTATTTGGAAACGCTCCCTCAGGAGCGGTTGGAAATTCGTACATGGCGTACGGGCGTGTTGGTGTTCATTCATGGAACAGCTCCTGAACGCCGCTATGGATATCGTTGTGATATGGATGGTTTGCCGATTGAAGAAGAGACAGGTTACGATTTCCGTTCGACTCATCCCGGCTATATGCATGCTTGTGGACACGATTTACATATGACGATTGGATTGGGAATTGTTACTCACTTTGCAAGCCATCCGATTAAGGATGACCTGGTTGTGTTGTTTCAACCGGCTGAGGAAGGGCCGGGCGGAGCCTTGCCTATGCGGGACAGCACGGAGCTGGCAGACTGGATACCCGATGAAATTGTCGCGCTGCACGTTGCACCTGAATATCCTGTCGGTACAATTGCGACTCGCCCGGGCATCCTATTTGCCAATACGTCGGAGCTTTTCATCGACCTGAAGGGTATGGGCGGGCATGCTGCGTATCCACACAAGGCGAATGATATGGTAGTAGCTGCTTGCCAACTGGTGGGACAATTACAGACGGTTGTAGCCCGTAATGTGAATCCACTCGATGCAGCGGTCATTACCGTGGGTAAGGTTAGCGGAGGCACGAAGCAAAATATTATAGCGGAAACCGCCCGTTTGGAGGGTACGATTCGAACGTTGTCAGCCGATACAATGATGCTGGTTAAATCACGGATTGAAGCGCTGGTACGCGGTGTTGAAGCTGGATTTGAATGCCATGCAGAGATTCACTATGGCTCAAACTATTTGCAAGTGTACAATGAAGCTCAGGTGACCGAGGAATTTATGAACTGGGTCAGTAACCGGCAGGATGTGCAGCTTATTGAATGCGGAGAAGCGATGACCGGAGAAGACTTCGGGTATTTTCTGGAGCGAATTCCCGGTCTAATGTTCTGGCTTGGTGTTGATACGCCTTATGGTTTGCATCATGCGAAGCTGGAGCCTGCGGAGGAAGCGATTGGTGTAGCCATTCGTGTGCTGACAGACTATTTTACATGGAAGTCACAAGGGTAAATGATACGCCCTGAATAATTATGTTTAATGAGAAGAATGAAATGGAATGAAGTCGAATTTTTGAAGGAGGGTGTTATGGGAGAGCAAACCATCATCCGATTTGAACGGGTGACCAAGCAATATGACAACGATCCCCCAGTGCTGGCGGACGTCAGCTTTGAGATTGAGCGTGGTAAATTTTATACACTGCTGGGTCCTTCCGGCTGTGGTAAAACAACGATTCTGCGTATGATTGCAGGTTTTGCGGAGCCGACAGAAGGCTCTATTTATTTAAATGGAAAACTCATTAATCGTGTTCCAGCCAATGAGCGGCAGGTCAATACGGTTTTTCAAGATTATGCGCTATTTCCGCATCTGAATGTGTTTGAAAATGTAGCCTTTGGTCTGCGCATCAAAAAGATGAACAAAAAGGACATTCAGGAGAAGGTGACACAGGCGTTGTCCTTTGTCAATCTGGAAGGCTACGGTGAGCGAGAAATTTCTGAGATGTCCGGGGGACAGCGTCAGCGTGTAGCCATCGCACGGGCTATCGTCAATGAGCCTGATGTTCTGTTGTTGGATGAACCGTTGTCTGCACTGGATTTAAAGCTGCGTACAGAAATGCAGTACATTTTGCGCGAAATGCAGCAGCGCCTTGGAATTACCTTTATTTTCGTTACGCATGATCAGGAGGAAGCGCTGGCCATGTCGGACGAAATTTTTGTCATGAACAAAGGTAAGATTGAGCAGAGTGGTACGCCTAATGATATTTATGATGAGCCGATTAATCGGTTTGTTGCTGATTTCATCGGCGAATCCAATATTGTCCCAGGACGGATGATTGCGGATTACCAAGTGGAATTTAACGGTCGACAGTTTGAATGTGTTGACGGAGGATTACGTCCGAACGAGCCCATTGAAATTGTGATCCGGCCAGAGGACTTGGAGATTACGAGTGTGGCTGAAGGCAAGCTACGTGTAAAAGTGGATACCCAATTGTTCCGAGGTGTTCACTATGAAATAAGCTGCTATGATGATTCGGGTCAGGAGTGGCTCGTACATTCTACCAAAAAGGCGGAGCTGGGCAGTGAAATCGGTCTGCGATTTGACCCGGAAGCGATCCATGTGATGCGGTTCGGGGAAACAGAGGAAGAATTTGATCGGCGTCTGGAAGCCTATGAAGAGGTGGATCAGCATGTCCGGTAATACAAGAGCAGCGTATCTGCTGCCTTACTATTTATGGATTGTGCTGTTCGTGGCAGCTCCGGTTGTACTTGTGTTTTACTATTCATTATTTGATGTGGATGGTCATCTCACCTTCAACAACTACGCTCAGTTTCTGACACCTGTTTATTTGAGCATGACGCTTAGCTCGTTCTGGTATGCATTTCTGATCACTGTATTTTCACTGTTAGTTGCTTACCCGGCAGCATATTTGCTCACACGCACCAAGCATAAGCAGCTGTGGCTGTTGCTCATTATTTTGCCGACCTGGATTAACCTGTTACTCAAAACGTATGCTTTTATCGGGATCTTTGGTACCTATGGCCCGGTGAATGCGGTGTTAGGTATGGTTGGGTTGGGAGGTCAGCAATTATTGTTTACCAGCTCCAGCTTTGTGTTTGTGTCGGTTTATATTTTTGTGCCTTTTATGATTTTGCCCATCTATAACGCGTTGGAAGGTTTAAACCCTTCATTGCTGGACGCAGCCCGTGATTTGGGAGCCTCCAGGTGGACCGCGTTTCGCAGGGTTATTTTCCCGTTAACGCTTGCGGGTGTGCGATCCGGTTGCATGGCTGTGTTTATTCCAGCGTTGTCGCTGTTTATGATTACCCGCCTGATTGCAGGTAACCGTGTGATTACACTGGGGACAGCGATAGAGCAGCATTTTCTGGTTACTCAGGATTGGGGTATGGGCTCTACGGTTGCCGTGTTCCTGATTTTGGCGATGGGGATCATTATGCTGCTCACCTCGGGAACGAAACGGAGGGTGCGGCATGGTAAATAAAAACCGATTCGGGAATATTTATTTGGTGATTGTTTTTCTCGTGTTGTACGCACCTATTTTGTATTTGATGTACTATTCCTTCAACAGTGGCGGGACGATGCATGAGTTTGAAGGTTTTACACTTCAATATTACAAAGAGGTGTTTGCAGACACTCGCTTGATCATTATTGTCATTAACACCTTGGTGATTGCTCTGCTGTCGTCTGCGTTAGCTACGATTATTGGCATCATGGGTGCGCTGGCTATTCATCAGATGCAGAACCGTCGAGTCAAGAATACGCTGCTGTCGCTCAATAATGTATTGATCGTGAACCCGGACGTCATTATTGGCGCTTCCTTCCTCATTTTGTTCACGATGGTCGGGATTAAGCTGGGTTTCTACTCCGTTTTATTATCCCATATTGCATTTAGTGTGCCGATTGCGGTCATTATGATTTTGCCGCGGTTGCAGGAAATGAGTCCATCTCTGGTCGATGCCGCGCGTGATTTGGGTGCCAGCCGAATGGATGTGCTGACCAAGGTGATTCTACCCTTTATCAAGCCAGGGATTTATGCGGGCTTCTTTATGGCGTTAACATACTCGCTGGATGATTTTGCGGTGACCTTTTTTGTGACAGGTAGTGGCTATTCGACCTTATCGGTGGAAATATACTCACGTGCCCGTCAAGGGGTTTCCTTGTCCATCAATGCGCTATCCACGCTCATTTTCCTGTTTACTGTGCTGCTGGTGGTGGGTTACTACTTTATTATGCGCAAGGCGAATCGTAACGGTAAAAAAGAGCCTGCGGCAGAAATGGGGGTGCCTAGATGAAGTCACTTGTGCGCGTGTTTCTGTCCATCTTCATCATCTCGTTTGGGCTGATGGGGGTGGCCGCATGGCTTAATTCCAGTCAAGGCTACTCCGGTGGCAACACACTGACGGTGTACAACTGGGGAGACTACATTGATCCTGAGCTGTTGGAACGGTTTCAGAAGGAGACGGGGATTACTGTCATTTATCAGACCTTTGACTCCAATGAGGCGATGCTGACGAAAATCGAGCAGGGAGGAACTTCGTTTGACGTAGCGGTTCCCTCGGAATATGCTTTGGCTAAAATGAAGCAGGAGCACTTGTTGCTCCCGTTGGACCACAGCAAGCTGCCGAATTTGAAGCATGTGGATTCTCATTTTCTAAACCTTTCGTTTGACCCGAATAATGAATACTCGGTACCGTATTTTTGGGGTACAGTCGGGATTGTGTTTAACCCTGAGCTGACGAAAGGCATTGATTTTCATAGCTGGAACGGTCTGTGGAATCCAAAGCTACGTAATAACCTACTGTTGGTTGATGGTGCGAGGGAAGTCGTAGGGATGTCACTGAACAGCCTTCACTATTCCTTGAACGATACGAATGAGGCACATTTACAGCAGGCTTTGACGAAGTTGGAGAAATTAGCGCCCAATGTCAAGGCGGTTGTCGGTGACGAGATTAAAATGCTGCTGGCAAACGAGGAAGCTGCTGCCGGGGTTGTATGGTCCGGTGATGCGTCTGAAATCATGGATGAGAACGAGAAGCTCGATTACATCGTGCCGGATGAAGGCTCCAACTTGTGGTTTGATAATATGGTTATTCCAAAAACTGCTACGCATGTGGATGCGGCCCATAAGTTCATCAATTTCATGATGCAGCCCGATGTAGCCGCTCAAAATGCCGAGTTTGTAGGATACTCCACACCCAACGAGGATGGAAAGAAGTTGTTGCCTGAAGATATCTCTGGCGACGAGCGTTTTTACCCTCCGTCCGAAATTACAGATAAGCTTGAAGTATACAACAATCTAGGCAAGCGTATGCTCGCTCATTACAATGAATTGTTCCTGCAATTCAAAATGCATTTAAAGTAGGGGAGTGGCGTTGAGATTAGGGGTTGGTGCTTTAAAGGTCGCTGCGGTGGCGGATGGTGCTTACCATCGCTGTTAAATTCCGATTTTTATGATTGAATATTTAAAGGTGAAAATCGGAATTTAAAGGCGACCGCTCCGCTTGTCCAGCACCATTCCGCCCCCTCCGCTGCACCGTGCTTAAAGGTACGCACCCATGAATCCCTACGCCGATAGCCGGTGGGAGTAGTGGAAGAGCGAAAAGGCCTCTGAGCCACCTGTACGGGTGGCTCAGAGGCCTTTTTTATGTTTACTCACCGTGTAAAGCGGGTGAGTATTTTTTTACCCCTGCGTCTCCCACACACGTTAGAGAATTGTGGGATTTTAAGGCGGGCAGTGAGCGAAGCGGGCCATTTGAATCTGGAGAAGCGGTAGTGTTCGCTTTTGCTGTGGGATTCTTACCTATAAATGTTTTATCCAATTCAAGAATCCCACCGCAACGGCGATCGGAAGATCAAATGGACTGCGTAGCGCCTCCTCCCGCCTTAACTCCCTATAACCCTTTAACAAACCTCTCTATTTTATCCAACCCTTGCTCCAGCACATCCTGCCCGTAAGCATAAGACAAGCGAATGTATCCTTCGCCATAGGAAGAAAAGGCATCTCCAGGTACGACAGCCACTCCATGCTCTTCCAGCAGCTTCAAGGTAAAATCCATAGAGCTTAATCCAAAATGCGCGATGGAAGGGAAAAGGTAAAAGGCTCCCTCGGGTTTCTCCAGCGGGATACCCATGTCTGTCAGCCTTCCATGTACATAATCACGACGCTTGCGGTATTCCTCACGCATCGGAAGTGCATCATCGACACCAGTGGTCAAGGCTTCCAGGGCAGCATATTGGCTAATCGAGCTGGCACAGGTTACGTTGTACTGATGGACTTTGACCATGTGCTGTGTAATTTCAGCGGGTGCAAGTGTAAAACCAATGCGCCATCCCGTCATGGAATGTGATTTGGACAGACCGTTAATGACGATGGTGCGCTCACGCATACCTGGCAGAGTTGCAATGGACACGTGGGGGGTATCGTAAATCAGTTCACTGTATATTTCATCCGAAATGATAAACAGATCGCGTTCCTTGAGTAAATCCGCGACTGCTTCCAGTTCTTGGTGACTCATCACCCGTCCGGTCGGATTCGAAGGATAGCCGAGAATGACTGCTTTTGTCCGCTCAGTCAGATAAGGCTCCAGTACCTCTGCCGTTAGCTTGAATCCGCTGTTGCGGGTGTCAGCCAACACTGGAATGCCACCTGACAAACGGATCAATGGCTCATATCCTGGGTAAATCGGCACTGGCAGAATGACTTCATCGCCGGGTGACAAAATCGTGCGTAAGGTAATATCCAGCGCTTCACTGGCTCCGTTCGTTACGATAACCTCATCCTGTCCACGGTAATTTAGGCCGTATTTACGAGCTACAAACGCCGCTGCGGCTTCTCGTAATTCCGGCAGTCCCGGATTAGGTGTATAGGAGGTGCGTCCTTCGTTAATCGCCCGATGGGCAGCTTCCATAATATGCGCAGGGGTAGGGAAGTCCGGCTGTCCGATCGTTAATGACAGGGTTCCGGGTAATGCGGCAACTTTGTTGGCGATTTTGCGGATGCCGCTGATTTGAATGTTTTTAACCTGATCGTTAAGCAAATGCTCCATAGCTTATGTGCCACCTTTTTCTGTATTAGAACAAGTTTACAATAATTTGATCTGAATATGCTACGGCAAGAAGAATTCATTTTTATATGATGGTTTTGCAAAAATCCAATAAGCGACTTCCAATGAACAATATATAGACCGAAGTGGTCTAGTGCGTCTATATATTGCACTTTGGAGCGACTGGAATCGAATTTTGCAAAATCCTTACATAATTAAGGTACTAAATTGACTAATTTATGGTATCTTAAAAGAAGAATATATTTGTAAGCGTAATCATAGTAAAAATGGGGAGGGGAGTATCTTTTGATGAAACAAGAATACATAGTAAAAATATTACCCACGAAATTAAAAAGGTTCGGAATCACATGGCTCAGTGTCATACTGGTGCTTTCGGCTGGAGGGCCGGTAGGGTTGTCCAGTGGAAAAGCTTCGGCAGAGCCTGCATCTTTTGCAGGAAAAGAGGTGCAACCTTCACCCGTAACTGTAGGGGCAAGTGTATATGCAGATGTCTATTTTCCTAAAAAGCTTCGCATCCACGATATACAGGGGGTAGCACACCGTTCTCCATATGAAGGACAAAAAGTAGCGGATATTGAAGGCGTTGTCACAATGGTGAAGGGGAGCAGCTTCTATATCCAAGAGATGGATGATCAAGTGGATCAGGATGAAAAAACATCCGAGGCCATTCTAGTGTACAAGCCTAGTCACGGTGCACAGGTAGGGGATGAGGTAAGGGTTAGCGGTTCGGTGAAGGAATACACGGAAAGAACATATGGAAGTAAGCCAATCGACTTGACGACCACAGAAATTGTGGCTTCTTCGGTTAAGGTAATTGCCAATGACCGTCCATTGCCATCTCCAATTTTGCTAGGTGAACAGGGACGTGTGATGCCGACATCTGTTGTGGATCATGACGGAATGACGGTGTTTGATCCACAGGAGGATGGCTTGGACTTTTTCGAAAGCCTGGAAGGCATGCGTGTAGAGTTGAAGGATGCCACTGTGATTGGTCCTTATGGTTATGAAATTCCAGTCCGAATTGATAACGGTCCAAACACAGGTGAGGTTGTAACGGAGGCAGGCGGACTCATGCTGACAGAAAGAAGTCTGAACCCGCAACGGATTCTGATTGATGCGAAGCCTTCGACATCGTTGAAGACAGGCGATCGTTTTGCGGGTCCTATCACAGGTGTGGTGAGCTATAGCTTTAGCAATTATAAGCTGCTGCCAGAGCGTATGCCGGATGTTGTACCTGGCGGCCTCCAGCCAGCCAACACGCGTTTGTTACGCGATGATCGTAAGCTGACAGTAGCTTCTTTTAATGTGGAAAACTTCGATCCCGGTGATGGAAAACGAATAGATCAGCTGGGGCAGGCTATTGCCGTAAATTTGAATCATCCGGATATCATAGGATTGCTGGAAGTGCAGGATAATAACGGTGAGAAAGACGATGGCACCACAGACGCTTCCGAAAGCTTCCGAGTGCTCATAGAGGCGATTCGTGCTCATGGAGGCCCGGAGTACGCTTTTACAGATATTGCCCCTGAAAATAATAAGGATGGCGGTGCCCCCGGTGGCAACATCCGTGTTGGCTTCTTGTACAATCCGCAACGTGTTACGCTGACCGACAAGCCCAAGGGGGATTCAGTTACGTCTGTCACTTATGGAGTGCAGGGACTCTCTCTCAACCCGGGTCGGATTGATCCCCTGAATGCGTCATTTGAAGACTCGCGCAAGCCGTTGGCCGCTGAATTTGAGTTTCAAGGCCAGCAGGTGATTGTGGTCGCTAACCATTTTAATTCCAAAGGGGGCGATCAAGCGCCATTTGGAGGAATTCAGCCACCTGTGCGAAGCAGCGAAATACAGCGTGCGAAGATTGCAACGATTGTGAATGGCTTTGTAAAGTCGGTACTGCAAGTGAACCCTAAGGCCAATATAGTGGTGCTCGGTGACCTGAATGATTTTCAATTTTCGGAAACGCTGGCTTTGCTACGGGGGCAGGGATTGACCAATCTGATTGACAACTTGGATGAAAAGGAACGGTACTCCTATATTTATGAAGGTAACTCGCAAACATTGGATCATATGCTGGTCAGCCCGTCACTGAGCAAAACATCCGTGCTGGATATCGTTCATATGAATGCAGACTTTAGTGCGGCGGACGGGCGGGTAAGCGATCATGATCCGTTGGTTGCGCAAATAGATTTGCCGCGCAAAACGGAAGAACCACCAACAGATGGTGGGAGTGGCCGAAATGACGATGACGATGACGATGAGGATCAGCAGGATAACGTTGGAAACGCCAACGCTGGGAATAGCAGTAGCAGTAACATGAATGGAACGGTAAATGGGCAGGGTCAGACTGCCAGCAGTGAACCCAATGGAAGCAGCCTGTCTGGTACAAATGTGGTGCAAGTCAAGTCTGTAATGATCGGAGTGGAGCAAAACGGACTGAAAAAGGCAGTTGCTCAAGTAACAGCTGCTGAAATACAAAAGGCCATTCAAAATGGCGCGAAGGGTACGCTTGTGATCCGTGCAGGGGAGCAAGTAGAAGCGAGGACGTACGAGGTTCATTTAAACGGTGAAGCTTTGGGAGCCGTCTTGAACGACCGTATTCGTACTCTTCGAGTGGAAACGCCACAGGGTGGATATGAAGTAGCAACAAGTCGTTTGTCTCTTCAGAAACTGGCTGATACCTGGCAGGTGCCTGTAAAACAAATTTCCTTGAATGTTTCCGTCGCTTTGAACGAAGAATTGGCTAAACGCTTGGATGTTCCGACAGGGCGCAAACTGTTACAGGCTTTGGATATCACAGCTGAACTGAGAAGTGAGGATGGACGGAAACAGCTTTTGGCAGGTAACGGAGACTCTGGTAGTGGGTATGAACGTTATCTGTTACGTGTTCCTGCAACGGTCGATGCAGACCAGCTTGCTGTAGTGAAGGTATCGACCAACCAAGCCGGACAGCTGTCCTATCAACCTGTTCCTTTTCACGCTGCGAGTGAGGAAATAACCGTGTATGGACGTTCGGGAGGGACTTACGCTGTGCTTGATGGCGGGGCTTCTGGTGAAGTCAGATCGTTCATAGATATATCCGGTCATTGGGCGCAGCAGGATATTACACGGCTGGCGACTCGCCTGCTTGTGACGGGGACCGATTCGACAGCGTCTACAGCTAGTGCGACTCGTGAAAGTGACTTAGCGAACATGCATTTTGAGCCTGAAGGCCAGGTGCGACGCTCTGAACTGGCAGCGATGCTGGTTCGTGTGCTTGGACTGGAGCGTACAGATCGCACGCTGACGAGCTTTGACGACGTTCTAACCGAATCGTGGTATGCGGATTCCGTACGTACCGCAGCAGCAGCCGGGCTGATCAACGGCTATGCTGACGGAAGCTTCCGACCTGATACACCGGTATCGAGGGAGGAACTGGCTGTGATCACAGAGAGAGCCTTGCGCTTCGCTGGGAACACAGAAGAACATACAGGAGAAGTGAGTGAGAGTATATCCGTATCATTATCGGATGCGCAGGAGATCTCTACATGGGCAGCTCCGGCTGTGAAGACTTTGTCTGGACTAGGTATTATGAAGGGAGACGAGAAAGGCTGTTTTGGCCCGGATACATCTGTGACGAGGGCAGAAGCAGCGGCTGTATTATCACGCACACTGGATAAGCTACATTGGGAATAGGAGACTTCACTACACAAATGTCAGATTGATTGACTTTATACGATAGTTAAGTTATCTTTTGTGGAGAGGTAGTATGATAAAGTAGAATGAATGACGAATGAAGAGGTGAAATGTCGTGGGAGTAACAGCTAAACAAATTTTTGTGAATTTACCAGTTAAAAACCTGCAACAGTCCATTGATTTTTTCACTACCATCGGATTTGAATTCAGCGCTCAGTTCACTGATGAACATGCAACCTGTATGGTTGTTAGTGAGCATATTTTTGTCATGTTATTGGTTGAAGAACGTTTTAAAGCGTTCACGACAAAAGAAATTTCAGATGCTACAAAAAGTACAGAAGCGATTGTTGCCTTATCGGTAGAGAGCCGAGAAAAGGTGGACGAGATCGTCCACAAGGCTTTGGAAGCAGGCGGTAAGCCCTCGAACGAACCTCAAGATCATGGTTTTATGTATGGATGGAGCTTTCAGGATTTGGATGGTCATCTGTGGGAGTTCTTTTATATGGCAGAGCAGTAATGGAAATAAGAATGATGAAGTAAACGAAGTATTATGGAAAGTAAGCTATCCTCAAAAGATAGTTTGCTTTCTTTATTGTATGTTATCGAACTCACCGGGAGGAATCACAATGTCTAACGAAATGAGAGTCTACCCTGTTCAAGCTCTGAGCGAAGCCCTGGCAGATTCACTGAGTCGACTGTTAATCGACGTGGTTGCAGACGGTGCATCTATAGGTTTCTTACCCCCATTAGGTTATGAGGAAGCAGCAACTTATTGGAACAATGTACTTGAGGACGGTGTAGTTCTGTGGATTGCTGAGAAGGACGGAGTACCTGTAGGGACGGTGCAGCTTCATTTGGCTCAAAAAGCTAACGCTATTCATCGTGCGGAAATTGCAAAGCTTATGGTGCATCCGTCCGGACGCAGACTGGGGATCGCACGACAGTTAATGAAGGTAGCGGAAGAAGAGGCACTAAGTCAGGATAGAACGTTACTGGTGCTCGATACGCGGGTGGGTGACCCCTCCAATGGACTATACGAATCGATCGGGTTCGTAGAAGCTGGTGTTATTCCGGGTTATGCTCAATCAGCCGATGGTCAGCTGCACGCCACTCGATATTATTATAAGCCATTAAATCTGTATTCTAGTCATAGCTGAGCATTTACTGAATAATTGTGGTATATACGGGTAATCATAACTTGTCATAGGATTACATAGTTTTTTCCGCGTTTATTCGACTGGAAAAGCACGGGAATAGAAACGTATAATAAAGAGGGGATCAGAAAAGGTCTTTTTATGTCAATTTGGGTGTACTGAATTGAAGAACGTAGCAAACACAGCGGAGGAATCAGAGAATATGAGGTTGGAGCATGATTTTTTAGGTACCAAGGAAGTGCCATCAGATGCCTATTACGGTGTACAAACGCTGAGAGCAAAAGAAAATTTTCCAATTACAGGCCAAAGACTGCACCCTGAGTTGATTAAAGCCATGGCGATCGTGAAAAAGGGAGCAGCGACGGTAAATATGGAACTAACCCGTTTACATCGCCCCAAAGCAGAGGCCATTATTCAGGCTGCTGATGAGATTATACAAGGACAGTTGCATGATCATTTCATCGTCGATCCGATTCAGGGCGGCGCAGGCACGTCCATTAATATGAATACAAATGAAGTGATTGCGAACCGCGCGTTGGAGCTGATTGGCAAGCAACGCGGAGATTATCAGGAGATCAGTCCTAATAATCATGTTAATATGGCGCAATCGACGAACGATGCTTTTCCTACTGCCGTACACTTGGCTGTATTAAGTATGATTGATAAGCTGTTAGCCACCATGAGTGAGCTTCAGGAAGCATTTTCCCGGAAGGCAAATGAGTTTGATAGTGTGATTAAAATGGGCCGGACTCACTTGCAGGATGCAGTGCCCATACGATTAGGGCAGGAGTTTCAGGCTTATGCGCGTGTGCTGGGTCGTGATATCGGACGCGTCCGTGCGACCAAGCAGCACCTGCTAACGATTAATATGGGTGCAACTGCGGTGGGTACTGGCCTGAATGCAGACCGTCGTTATATTCAGCGTGTCGCAGAGGTACTGGCAGAAGTCAGTGGCTTCCCTGTGGAAGCTGACGAAAATCTTGTAGATGCTACACAAAATACGGATGCTTATACTGAAGTGTCTGCTGCCTTGAAAATTTGTATGATGAATATGTCTAAGGTGGCAAATGACATCCGGTTAATGGCTTCCGGACCTCGTGCAGGTCTAGGAGAACTGAGTCTGCCTGCTCGTCAGCCAGGGTCATCCATTATGCCGGGCAAGGTAAATCCGGTGATGTGTGAGGTTATTAACCAAATTGCTTTCCAAGTCATTGGTAATGATCATACAATCTGCTTGGCTTCTGAGGCTGGTCAGCTCGAGCTGAATGTGATGGAGCCTGTACTGGTCTACAATCTGCTGCAATCGCTGGAAATTATGAAGCAGGGCTTCCACGTCTTCCGCATTCATTGTGTGGAAGGAATTGAAGCGAATGTGGAGCGTTGTCGTGAATATGTAGAGAACAGTGTAGGCATTATTACAGCGCTTAATCCGCATCTTGGATATGAGGTGGTATCACGTATTGCTCGCGAAGCAATTACGACTGGGAAATCGGTGCGTGAGTTGTGCTTGCTGTACAATGTACTGACCGAGGAGGAGCTGGACATTATATTGGACCCGTACCAAATGACTCAGCCTGGTATTGCCGGAGAATCTTTGCTGAATCGCGAATAATGATGCGGAGTATGGAGTTTAGACAGCTTTGAGGCAAGACGAAGATAGCCCCGTCGAATCTGGCGGGGCTATTGTTATGTGATAACACAGATGTAATACGGGAGCCAGCGTGCATAGGGGAGTGTCCTGTCAAGGATGATATGGCTACGCTTATGGTAGAAAAGGGAGAGTTGGATGTTGCTAGAGAAATTATTGGCATACAAGGAATTAGGAATAGGACTCATTGTACTTTTAGTGTTGTTTGCGCTCATCATCAGAGGACTGATACGTAGTCGCAGAAATCGGATTTTACGTGATCTGGACCCACGCAAAATTGGAATTCAGGATATAGATCGTATGGAGGATGGCTCGGAATTTGAGCTTTATTTGCAACGGTTATTATCCGCGCTTGGCTATAAGGACATCTATAAAACAACCAGTAGCCGGGATTTTGGAGCGGATCTGGTTTTTACAGACCGTGAAGGCGTCAGAGTTGTCATACAGGCCAAACGTTATGGGGTACAACATCCGGTAGGCCTGGGAGCAGTGCAGGAGATCTATACCTCTATGCGTTATTATGCAGCTGACAAGTCCCTCGTCATCACCTCCGGCCGGTATACGGAATCCTGTAAAACACTTGCTGCTGTCAACGGGGTTAAATTATTAGACCGCAACGACTTGATCGACATGATTGATTTATTCAAGACGAAACGCCGCGAGGAAGTCATGGATCTCATAGAAAGTAAAACCGAAGTGATTGCTTCCAAATGGAGTGAAAGATAATCATAAAAGGGACTGAATTACTGGTGACGAGATCGAAGCCCAGTAATCAGTCCCTTTTATTTTTTAACATAATGCTTGCTCTTATATTGTTAACATTAGATGCCTGTCCAGACATCCTTAGCATAGCGTTTCTCCTGTTGGAGACGATCCAACCATTGCTGTGCTTCTTCTTTACTGGTATGGTGTGCTTCCGCGTAAGCAGCACAAAGGGTGTCTTCTACACCGGGAGCCATCCGGCTACCATCACCGCATACATACAGATGCGCTCCTTCATCAAGCAAGTGAATCAGAGTGTCCGCATCTTCCTTCATGACATGCTGCACGTATCTTTTGGGTTGATCGGGCAGACGTGAAAAGGCTGTATGAAGCGTAACGATTCCCTCCTGCTCCCAGGCTTGCAGCTCTTGCTTGTACAGATAGTCAAGCTTCGGATTACGGCAGCCATAGTATAGATGAGCCTCGCCGAGCTGCTCTCCTCTCTCCTTAAGTACATAGCGTGTCTGTAGGAATCCGCGGAATGGTGCCACTCCAGTACCCGGACCGATCATGATGACAGGCACGGCTGGATCTTCCGGTAAACGGAAGCCCGACTGAGGCTTACGCACAAAAATGACAATAGGATCATCTGGTTGGAGCTGTGCCAAATAATTAGAGGCAATTCCTAGGTATTCGCCCTGTCCGCTACGGGCTGGTCCACGCACGACGCCCACTGTTATACTCACCGAATTCGCCAATTCAAGAGGTGAACTGGAGATGCTATAGTAGCGGGGCTTGAGTGGCGGTAAGAGCGCAATAAAGTTTTCAAATGGCAGCTCGCAGGCTGGATACTTCTCCAGAATATCCAGCATCGTGATGCGCTTCTGCCGTATCTCTTGCTCGAAGGATGTGTCCTCCAGCAAAGCTTCAATTTCTTTCTTGTGCGGTGGACACACTGTAAAGGATGCCAGTTGCCGTAGCTGGGCTCTCGTTGCCGGTTCTTGCAGTTCCACACTGAGAGTGAGCAAATCTCCTATGCTGACAGGCCGATCTAAGGGGAGATGCGCCGCATCCCGGTCACTGCCTCTCAATACGATGTAATCCTGTTCCTGTAATTTAAAGCGTTGCATCACCCTTTTGACCAGCGAAGCAGGATTACGCGGCAACACACCAAGGTGGTCACCTTCGCGATAGGACAATCCGGTCGGTAATTTGAGCTCCAGATGTCGTGTACTGCGTTCACTTTCAGCAGCAAGCAGCTCACGATTCGCCGTAACGACGGCGGTGACTGCTCCGTAGTTGTCTGCAAGAGGTGTACTGAGTATGGCGCTGACGAACTCTATGCTCAGGCTGTTGCTGTCCTGTGGTTCTGTATCATTGTGCTCTACCCCGAAAGCATTCAACAAATCCGGCCATAAGCCGTGGTTCCAGACTTCCCAATCCTTCTCGAAGTCACCGCTGGCATCGCCCTCACCCCGGTCATACAGTCGCTTCGCCCCTTTGGCATACATCAGCTCGTCGATCAGCCTTGGAATACGCTGATACGTGCTGGCCCAATTGCGGTCACCGCAGCCGAATACAGCATACCTTACGCCTGCCAGTTGCCCTTCGCCTGCCTGCTCCAACCATTGTACAAAGGCATCAGCATTATCCGGCGGATGCCCGTTATAAGATGCGGTCGTAATAAGTACCACGCCTTCTTTAGGCAAATTGTCCACACGATCATTCAGAGTTGCTATGCTACTGTTGAAACCCCAATTTCGACCTAAATCGGCTAGTTCACCTGCAAGTCCCTCAGCTGTACCCAGATTCGAGCCGTACAAAGACAGCAAAGAAGTATCATGCTTTTCGGCATGGGGGGGTGCAACCTTTTGTTCCTCTTGTTCATGAAGTTCTTGAGCGGCACCTGGCAGCATGACGGCAGTCTGTGTGCTGCGCGGGCGTACTTGAATGGTGAAGCCCTCCGGCTTGAGTGTGAGCGTTTCTTTGACTTTCAACTCATAATGAGTATGATCAATCAGCTCAAAATGTTTCAGTACCATACCCAGCACAAGAGTGGCCTCCTGTAAGGCAAACTGCTGTCCAATACAGGCGCGTTGACCGTTGCCAAACGGTTTGTAGGCATCTTGCGGAATGGCGGATGGGTCCTCGAAGCGTTCCGGTCGAAATTCCTCAACATCTTCGCCCCAAGCCTCGGTATCACGGTGCAGTTTTGGAATGAGTACATTGACGCTGTCACCTTTTTTAAGTGGGTAGGTTCCGTCGAGCAACGTATTTTCTTTGGCAAAGAGAGAGAAGGCGGGCGCTGTCGGCCATAGTCGCAGAGCTTCATTCAGTATCATCCTTATGTACTTGAGTTCACGAACCTGAGTATAAGAAGGCAGCGAATCGGTGAGCACGCGATCCACTTCTTCATAAGTCTTGGTTAGCGTTCGCGGATTCTTAAGCAAATAGTAAATGGCAAAGGATAAAAGCCCACTGGTCGTTTCATGACCGGCGATGAGGAAGGTGATGATCTGATAGCGGATATTTTCATCATCCAGCGTCTCACCAGTTTCTGGATCTTTGCCTTCCAGCATACGTGCCAGTAAATCCTCTTCTCCTTGGTTGCCAAGGGTTTTGCGTTCTTGAATAATGCTGTCTACCCGAGAAAACATCGTTTCGATATCGTTTTTAAACTGCTTTTTCTTCGATAACATCAGCTTGTTTTGCAGATTAAGGCGTTGCAGCTGACCCATCGCTTCATCTAATGCGCGTGTCATGCTGGTCACGAACGGATGGGGCTGATCGCGGTAGAAGCTGTTAAAACGATAATTAAAGCCGCATAATCCGATGGTATCCAAAGTCAGCCGGGTCATATCTTCCGGTACCTCTACACTTTCATCGGGATTAAGCCGAGACCATTTCTGTATCAGCTGAACAGCAAGATCAAGCATCATATTGTGGTAACCCTTCATAGCCCTCTGACTGAAGCTTGGTAGCAAAATTTGGTGGGCCTTGCGCCAGTTCGGTTCCTCAGTCCAGCTTGTGAATAGTCCGTCTCCTGCAAAAGCTCGTACTTTTTGTAATGGAGCCCACACTTGTTTGTCGAAACGGGATTCATCACAAGCATCTGCGACCAGCTTATGACCGGAAATATAAATGTTCGTTCCTTCAGGCAGATCCATGCGAAAAATTGGACCGTACTCATAAGAAAGCTTAACCAAAGACTGGACAGGGGCATGTGTATCGATCAAGGGCAGATTACCTAAGGGACCATAAGTTTTGGGCTGTGGAATTAAATCTGTCGAAGTCATTTTTAATGTTGCTCCTTTCGGATTGAAATAGAGTGATGGTTTCAGAGTACCTATGTTTTCCAAATTACACTTTATTCTTACGATATAAACGAAAATAAGTGAATTTGGACAGTTCGTATAATAAAAGAAGCATAAAAATATACATTTTTTACATATAGAGAAAAATAATCTCATTTATTATGTTCTATTTACAATGAATTTACAGAAACTCTTATGAAAAAATATGCTTTTATAACCGATATAAAGATGTTGGGGATTTCCAAATTATGCTGAGGTGATATGTCATGAAGAAGCGAGCAAAATTGTTGAATTTTAGGTGGATTCCCATTGTCACAGTCTTTGCATTATTGCTAAGTGCATGTGGGCAGTCGGCAGCACAAACCAAGGCTCAGCCCATTAAGGTGGGAATCGTACTGTCAGATATTGGTCTGGGTGACCAATCTTACAGCGACGCGGCTTTTCGAGGTTTGGTCAAGGCAAGGGATGAGGGGAAGATTGTTTTTGAATACCGGGAAATAACTGAGACCAAGACGTATGATGCGGCTTTTGAGCAGCTTGCTCAAGAAAAAGCAGACTTAATCATTGGGCTGGGTTACATGGTGAAGGACAGTTTAGAATCTATTGCCAAAAAATATCCAGACCGTAAATTTTTAATCGTGGATGAGAAATCAGATTTACCGAATGTGGCCTCTATTAGCTTCAAAGCAGAAGAGGGCAGTTTTATGGCTGGGGTCGTTGCGGGTTTGACGAGTCGAACCGAACAGGTAGGTTTTCTCGGAGGTGCGGAATCTCCTTTGTTGAAAAAATTTGAAATTGGGTATCGCGCAGGGGTGCAATCAGTCAAGCCTAATGCCAAAGTTACTGCAACGTATGCAGGAGATTTTGGAAAGCCGGAACTGGGTACGGAAATTGCAGATGACATGATTAATCAGGATCAGATTGATGTTATATTTGCAGCCGCAGGTCTTACGGGTGTAGGTGCGCTACAGGAAGCGCAAAAGCAGCAAAAATTAGCCATCGGGGTCGATAGTGACCAGTTTTTTATTGCGGAAAAAGCGGTAGTGACCTCGATGTTTAAAAATGTAGACATTGCAATTTATACAGCAATCAAAGGCTTTGCAGATCATCAAAGAAAATTTACGGAGAAGGATATGGTGTTTGGTCTTGCAGAAGATGGTGTAGGTTTGGCGCCTATTCGTGTCGTGACACTGAGTCCGGATCAGCAAAAGTTGTTGGATGATTTAAAGGAAAAAATCAAATCCGGCACACTGACTGTTCCCACCCAATAAATTTTCGCAAACGGAGGATGAAGGCTGATGAAACTGCAAGGTAAACTGGTACTGAACGCGATGATTTCCTTGATCGCTTGCCTGGCTTTAGTGGCATATATCATTTTTGAATTAATTCGTATTAACTCGCAAAGTAGTAATCTGGTTCCGGCTATGTTGAATGTACAGCAGCTCAATGCCTATTTAATTCAGTCAGGGCAGGCACTGCAAAATTATTCAGCTTCCATGACGGAGAGCAACAAAGCCGATGTGCAAAATCAACTGACTCAGTCTGAAAAGACGATTGCTTTGCTTTCACAGGGCATGTTGCAAACCGAAGCGCAGCAAAAGCGACTGAATACGATTAAAACAAAATTCAGCCAATTGAAAGTAGCAACGGAGAAAGCCATGAGTACCCAAAACAGCCCGGAGTCCAAGCGGGAGGCCATGCGTGCCCAAGGGATTCAGAACGATGTATTTATGCTGGATCTGCTGACCAAGGCACGTTATGACCAATACACAGAAGATTTGACCAAGAGCATTCGTTTTACATGGCAATTGGCCTTGGCAGGTGCAGTTATACTTCTGGTGGCGGTTGGGCTATATAATACATATACATCCAGGCAGCTTGCCCTTAGAACACGCAAATTAACGGATGCCGCAAAGCAAATTGCTGAGGGAAATCTGACAGTGCAGCTTGCCCAAACCAAGGGACGCGATGAGCTGGACGAGCTCAATGAATCTTTCCGGGTGATGATCGGGAACTTGCGCAGCATTGTACTCTCCATTGATCAGGCGGGTAATCGTGTCGATCTGATGGCTCGGGATATTGATCAGCATAATGAGGCCATGAAGGAAATTGTGACACAAGTCAGCACGTCAACAGAGGAACTGGCAATAGGCAGTCAGAAAATTGCTGAGGATCTGTCGTCGACAGTTGGCGTTGTGGACGAGATGCAGCAGAAGTTTGAATCGAATCTACTGGAAACCACACAATCGACCGCGTATAGTGAGGATGCTTTGCGTGTCATTGAGCAGGGTACGCGGGTCATGAGCGATCAACTGCGTATTGTTGCAGAAAATCGTTCAGCCATGTCCGAAGTGGAGCAGACGGTCAAGGAGCTGGAGGCTAATGCAGCCGAGATTACAACCATGACTGGATACGTATCCGAAATTGCCAGCCAAACATCGCTGTTGTCCTTGAATGCTTCTATTGAAGCTGCACGTGCAGGTGAAGCAGGAAAAGGTTTTGCTGTTGTTGCCAATGAAGTGAAAAAGCTGGCGAATCAATCAGAGTCTGCTGTAAAGAAAATTTATACTGCTGTTGACAGTATCACGCAGGCTATGGATAAGGTGAAGACTTCTGTGGCGCAAAGTCAGGAGCTGTTCCGTGAGCAGGAGAAGGCAACCTCCTCAACCGGAGAATCGTTTACAGAGATTAGTGGCAAAGTGCAGCAAATTGCCGGCCAAGTCAGCAAGTTATCAACGGACATGAATGTATCGCGAGAACTGAGCGTACAGGTACAGCAAGCTATCGAAAATATCAGCGCAATCACTCAGCAATCCGCCGCAGGCAGTGAAGAGATTACGGCTTCCACGGTAGAGCAGAAGCGTTCATTTGAGGAATCGGCTGAGAAGGTAAAAGAGCTTCGTCAGATTCGCGAGGAAATGCAGCGGGAGCTAGATCGTTTTCAGGTGGAAAAGACAAGCTAAAACCTGTGAAGCAAGTATCTGTTTTTGCTGAATAATGAATACAAGCAGTGCCAAAGAAGAAGTTCTACCTTGTACAGGGAGACCTCTTCTTTTTTATATGAATGTTGTTCCTTATATTAAGTTTGAATTACATAGGCAGGGAATTCCGACTCTTGCGTCAAATAGTAATAGGGAGAATATGTCACCATTATATGGGTCAGAGGAAGATGGACAACGAAGTCCGGAAGGATGAAGTTACGGGAATGCTGCGACTTAAGCTTCGATTGATACTGAAAAATAAACAGACAAGATTGATTCTACTGCTTACTCTGTGCGTGTCGCTTGTGATTAGCGTGATCGGCTTGCTATCGTATTCAGGATACCGTGAAGGTTTGGATACCGAGCTGAACACACCCAATATAGAATTATTGCAAATCAATCTGGATGTGACCAATCGGGCTTTTCGTGAGTCTGATAACAAGGCGCTGGACGCAGCCTATCATCCGGATGTAGAGGCTTTTGTACGTGTCCAAACGGATGGGAAATCGCTGGAAGACAACGTCTCCGTCATAGATCGGCTTCACAAATACTTGAAAACCCTTTCTTCGCACGAAGAAATTTATTCGGTTGAAGTTATTTCTTTGGACAATCATGCTCTCGTATCCAGCAATTATGGTTACATGCCTGATTGGAAGCAGGCACCGGATACCACATGGGTTCCCTGGATTCAGGACATTCAAAAAAAGCCGTTGTTGATTAAGCGGAGATGGTACGGCACCGATCGTGAGCAGGGGACAGTAGAGCTGCTTTCGCTGGCCAGGCCCATAGTAGAGGATGGTCAGGTCATGGGTGCGGTGCTAATCAATCTGGATTATGACCGTTTTTTCTCCAAACTCTATATTCATTTATCCAACTCACAATACGTGTATGATCTGGAGGGCGAGTTAATCTATCCCAAGCTGAGATCGTCCTTACCCTTAAATGATATGGGCAGGATTTTGAAAGAACTGGATGTGAGTCCCTATGCTTATGTGGAGATAGGGGACATGGAATATATGGCCAACCAAACCTTTTCAGATGTAACGGGCTGGCGTCTAGTATCGCTCGTTCCGATGGACAAGCTGCTGAAAAATGTAAAGCTGGCGCGCAATATGATGCTGTGGCTGGCCTTTATCTCCATACTGGCTGGGTGCTCAGCAGTTTACTATTACAATTATGCAGCTTTTCGCCCCATGAAAAAAATTAATAGCCTATTAAATTCGGGCAATAAGGGAACGCGCCAAGGAGGATTGTATGACCTGGAACCTGTGATTAGCAAACTGGTTGGAGAGTTTCACCGCAAATCATTGGTGGTAGAGCGAAGCCTGCCGGAGCTGCGTTCCAAATATATGGAAGATGTCATCCAGCGTAGAATGGGCATACAGGAAATGCGTATGAAATGGGAACAGTATTTTTCTGATTGGGACGGCCATTCTTTGTTTGTCATGATCGTGTCCATCGACCGGTATTCTGCGTGGGCTGCAAGCTTTCCAGAAGAAGATAAAATGCTGCTCAAGTATGCGCTGAACAATATTTTGCTAGAGATGCTCGAACCTTACTGGAAAGCAGTATGCTCGCCGGAGGAGGAAAGTGGTTTTATTGTGCTGTTACAGTTCAGTGAGAGTTCGAATGAAGTTGGTACAGAGACTGATCTCCAAGAGAGCATTTTGCTTCAGAAAAGTGTGGATAGGCTGATTCAGGTTGTCGGTGAGTATCTTCCTTTGACTATTTCTATAGGGATTGGTCATATGGTCACGGATATTCAAGAGGCACGGGCGTCTTTTATAAAAGGAAAAGAGGCCCTTAATTTGCGTTTGTATGAGGGGTATGGAAGTTCATATACGAATATAGACAGCAGCATAAGTGTGAAAAAGGATAACACAGTGGATGAACAGTCAAAGGAGCAGATTCAGGATTCAACATTGCTGGACAATCGGCGTGTGGAAATGATTCGTGCCCTGGAGTCACAGGAACCTGGTGCAAGTGTAAAGTTAATCAGCCACTGGGTAGAAGAACTTCGACTCCACAGAACATCCCCAGCCCAGGTTTACTTGTTTGTTCATGAATTGCTGGAAGATTTGCTAAAATGGTGTACCACTCAGAGTGTGACGCCGCCGGATCAGCTTGCTGATTACCACTGGAATCAGATTCTGACACTAGACCTTCAAGACATTGAGGTATTGCTGGTCATTATGTTGACTGATATCGAAGAAAAATGGCACGGTCGCATTCAGTCCAAAGATTTTGTGCGTGTACAAGAGATGATCGAATATATGGAACATAATTTGCATTTGAACATCGGGCTTCAGGAAATTGCGGATCATGTTCACATGAGCGTGTCCTCGGTGAGCAGCATGTTCAAGGAAGAAACGGGGACCACCGTTTACGATTATTTGACTGGATTACGCGTAAAAAAGGCATGCACATTACTATGTGAAACCCATTTGAAAATCGGTGAAATTGCAGAACAGGTCGGATACCGAAATGAGAACAGCTTTATTCGGGTATTCCGCAAGCACAAACAAGTGACCCCAGGGAAATTCAGACAAATCAGCAAATCTTCCAATGAATATGCAGATCGGTCAAAAGGCCGATACTTTGGCGAAATAGAAGATAAATACGAAGATTAAGCGATAGCTGTAGCCCTCCACGTTGCGGTACATTGACTTCATGTAAACGCAAACAACAAGACCGAAAACGTTGGAGGTGAAAACGGGCGCATGACGGGCCCAGTTCATTTTTGGAGAAGAGGAAACATAATGAAGAAAAAGCCATGGCAAAAATATGTGCTGGTTGCGGCGGGAGTAGCTATGCTTTCTGCCTTGAGTATCAGTGAATATGTGGATCACCGCACCCTGCAGGATCACAGCCGTATATTTCCTACGAAGCCAATAACACTCGTCGTTCCTTATGCGGCTGGAGGCGGTACAGATATTACCGCGAGAGCGTTGGCGAAAGCCGCCGAAAAGCATCTCGGTCAGCCGATAATCGTCGTTAATCGAACGGGAGGAGGCGGTTCTGTCGGGCTGATGGAAGGGGCTGAGGCGCAGGCGGACGGTTATACCGTAACGTATCTGGTCGCTGAGCTGACTACGTTGCCTCATTTGGGACTGCTACCGCTCACCTATGAGCGATTTAAGCCGCTGCTTCAAACCAATATGGACCCTTCCGCCATTACGGTCCGGGCGGATGCACCATGGAAGACAGCGGAGGCATTTCTGGAGGATGCTGGGGCCCATCCCGGCAAGCTCAAAATGGGGAATGCAGGCACGGGGAGCATATGGCACCTTGCTGCCGCAATGCTGGAGCAGAAAAGCGGAGTCCGCTTTACCCATATCCCTTATGAGGGAGCAGGCCCAGCCGTCTCCGCTTTAATGAGCGGATTCGTGGATGCTGTACCCGTCAGTCCCGCAGAAGTGAAGAAATACGTGGACGAAGGGAAACTTCGCATACTGGCGATCCAGGCAGACACTATTTCGGAAGCGTTTCCAAAAGTGCCGACACTACAGCAAGCCACTGGGCTGCGTGTACATTTTATTGGCACTTGGAGAGGGCTGGCTGTACCCAAGGATACACCGGATGAAGTTGCTCAAACGCTGACGGATGCACTGATCAAGGGGACGAAAGACGAGGAATTCAGGGAGGAAATGCGTAAGCATGGGTTGGGATTGCGTGTCCAGGATGCAGAGGCATTCGCGCAGCAACTGAAGGAGAGTCATGATACCTTCGCAAGACTGATTCCCGAGCTCGGCTTGAGCCGCAAGTAATACGGCCTTGTTTTTGCATTGGCAAAAACGAAAGGGTTGAACGAAGTAATGAAAATCAAACAAAACATTGATAAAATTCCAGGGGGCATTATGCTGGTGCCGCTGTTTATTGGCGCACTTTTTCATACATTTACTCCATGGGCAGGCGACTATTTTGGATCTTTTACCAAGGGGCTGATGACAGGTACGGTACCCATTTTAGCAGTGTGGTTTTTTTGTATGGGTGCTTCTATAGATGTGCGAGCGACGGGTACTGTATTGCGTAAATCAGGAACGCTCGTATTGACTAAAATCGCGGTCGCGTGGGTAGTGGCGATCATTGCATCCAGATTGCTGCCTGTTGGTGGTGTAGAAAGTGGACTATTTGCAGGTTTGTCAGTGCTGGCGCTGATCTCGGCTATGGATATGACGAACGGCGGGTTATACGCCTCCATTATGCAGCAGTATGGCTCCAAGGAAGAGGCAGGAGCATTTGTACTGATGTCACTGGAATCGGGTCCGTTGGTGACCATGATTATTTTAGGTAGCACCGGGCTGGCCGTTTTTGAACCGCAGACATTTGTGGGGGCGGTATTACCATTTTTGGTCGGCTTTATGTTGGGCAATCTGGATCATGATTTCCGAAAATATTTTGGGAACGCAACGCAAGCTTTGATTCCATTTTTCGGTTTTGCACTTGGTTGTTCCATTGACCTGAGTGTCATTGTCCAGACAGGTATGCTTGGTATCTTATTGGGTATTTTTGTAATTATCGTTACAGGTATTCCACTGATTTTGGCGGACAAATATATCGGTGGTGGCAACGGTACAGCAGGAATTGCAGCCTCTAGTACAGCAGGAGCAGCAGTAGCCAATCCAGTCATTGTCGCCAATATCAAGCCTGAGTTCCTGCCTGTTGCGCAATCTGCAACGGCCTTAGTTGCTGCTTCGGTCATTGTGACCTCGATTTTGGTACCTATTCTGACGGCATACTGGGCCAATTATATGAAGCGTAAGGGGAAATCCCAAGAAGCGGGGCCTGTAAATCCAGGGGCGAATATACCTAAATAAAGTTTGGATGATAATGATCTCAACTTATGGACCTTTCCATTACCCGGGAAATGCTTTTGCAGTTATACCTTCAATCCTAACATTACAAAACTTGTCCTAAAACGCTTCTGCAAACATACATATGTAAGCAGAGGAGCGTGATGGGATTGGAAAACAAGGTACGTCGCTATTACCAGTTAAAGCAAAAGCAAAAAGAAATTGAAGGTGAACTGACTGATTTGCGTAATGACATTACCGCTCATTGTGCACAGCAGGAAGTATCAGATTGGGAAATTGGCAACTACCGAGTCAAGATTATACAGCAGCACCGCAAGGAATACGATCATACAAAGCTGTATGATTCACTGCCTGATCCGCAGCTATGGCGCTTGTTTTCCAAGCCGGATACGTCGAAGATTGCCAGTTTGCTTAAGCTCAAGGTCATCGCAGAGGAGCAAATAAAAGATGCTGTTTCTCTTAAAACGGTGACGCTATTGCAGGTGGATAAAAAATAAATAAAAAGAGCTGCCCCCGTTTTCGGAGCCAGCTCTTTTTATTGTCTGTTGTTTACTAGTCTTCCATCTTCACGCTCTATGAATTATTTATCAGACAAACTTTTTCCCACTCCTTTGAGAAAATGAATACCAAATCCCATTGCCCGGTTTACATCTGGATCATTCATCGCCTTCATAAGATCGCGCAGACGAGTCTTTTTATTCTGCTTTAGATGTTCTTCGGCTTCGTTCAGGCCATTGGTAACGCTATTTGTCAGCTTTTTCATCAGCTCGGGGTCTACCTCAGACAGCATCCCTGCTGCTCCCATGAGATTATTGATGATGTTCGTCACAGGCTTACGCGTCGCTTGTCCTACAGCGATTTTGGCGATGCTTTCTTTGGCTTTTAGCATAGACTGAGCTGCTTCGAGAAGACCACTGTCGTGCAGCTCGCGTACGATTTCAAGCGTCTTCTGCAATGCCGCCCCATTGTCCGCCAGATCAGCAGTAAGCTGATCCAGCGATTGTTTTTGCCGTTCTTCTTCTGTCAGAACGTGTTTTCTCACAATTGAAATAGGCTTAGCCACGGCTTGACCTCCTTATTTTTGATCCACCAAATCGACGTAACCGGGACGGTTCCACTTACGGTCCACTTCAACCCCATTTTGCGGATGACGTTTTTTGTAACGCGGATTGATACGTGGTAGTGGATTTTGACCGTCTACCTCCAAAATTTGCATCCGTACTTTGGCTTGTTTATAGGCCGGTGTACGGGTGACCACATCGAACGCTCCACCAGTTAACAGATTGACCGCACCATCATGGCTGGTAGAGTGCATTGGCACATAAATTTCAGTTCCCTGCACCCGGTCTGTCACCAGAACACGTAGCTTGACCGCACCATAAGGGGATTCCAGTCGAACCAGCGATCCATTAGTGATTCCGCGCTCCTCAGCCAATTCAGGTGACACTTCCACAAATACTTTTGGAAGTTTGAGCTGAATACCCGCTGATTTGGTCGTCATATTTCCTTCATGAAACTGTTCGAGCAGTCGACCATTATTTAAGGTCAAATCGAATTCAACGGGGTACTCTTTCGGTGGTACATATTCGAAAAGTCCCAAACG
This sequence comes from Paenibacillus sp. cl130, assembly GCF_900116035.1. Classification (NCBI taxonomy): domain Bacteria; kingdom Bacillati; phylum Bacillota; class Bacilli; order Caryophanales; family Paenibacillaceae; genus Paenibacillus; species Paenibacillus sp. cl130. The sequence goes on along the minus strand of NZ_FOYG01000013.1, from coordinate 17,640 downwards.
CGCTTTTTTATCCGGAAAGTTAAAGCCGTTGCTGTGCAGCAACGGTGTATTGCTACCATCCGGCGATCCCCAGTGGAAGCTGTTCCAGCCTTCCAATACGTCATAATTACATTGGGAGAAAAATGGAGTGAGCGACGCCATTTCCTCAAAAATTTCACTTGGATGGCTGTAATCCCAATCAAATCCCATATGCTTGGCAAATTGGCTGAAAATCCACCAATCTGGTTTGCTGTCTCCTAGAGGGCGGAGTGCTTCATATAGACGCTGAACACGACGTTCGGTGTTCGTAAAGGTTCCGTCTTTTTCGAGTGAAGGTACGGCTGGCAAAATAACGTCAGCGAATTCAGCTGTCTTGCTCAGAAATACATCCTGAACGACAAGGAAATCCAAGTTCGCCAGCATTTCTTGGGTATGGTTGGAGTCGGCATCCACCCATGCCATCTCTTCTCCAGCGATATACATCGCTTTGAGCTTACCTGTTTCAATGGCTTCCAGCATCTGAATGTTGTCCAGTCCGCGTTGACCTGGAATTTGTACGCCGTAGGCCGCTTCAAACTTGGCACGAATGACATCGTTCGTCACGGGCTGATAGCCCGGGAAAATATCCGGCATCGTACCCATATCGGCAGCACCCTGCACATTGTTATGTCCGCGAAGCGGATATGCGCCTGCACCCGGACGCATAAAGTTTCCAGTCACCAGCAGCAGGTTGGCAATTGCAATCGAAGTGTAAGAGCCTGCGATGTTTTGCGTCACACCCATGCCCCAACAAATGGCAGTGCCGTCGGCTTCGTGAATCAAAGTCGCTACCTCAATCAGTGTCTCTTTGGAAATACCAGTTTCCTGTTCGGCAAATTCCAGGGTGAAACGCTCTAGCAACTTCAAATATTCAGGATAGAAGTTTACATGCTCTTCAATGAATTTTGCATCATGCCAGTTTTGCTCAATGATGTATTTGGCTACAGCGGATAACCATACATAATCAGTACCTTGCTTCGGACGAATGAACAGATCTGCGCGTTCTGCCATTTCATGCTTGCGCAGGTCGACCGAGATCAACTTTTGACCGTGCAGCTTATGCGCACGTTTGATACGAGTAGCCAGCACTGGATGTCCTTCTCCCGGCGCGCAACCGACCAGCATGACCAAACCTGCTTTGGCAATGTCTTTAATCGTACCGCTGTCCCCACCGATGCCTCCGGTGTATTGCAGCCCCCATGACGCAGGAGATTGGCAATACCGTGAGCAATTATCGACGTTATTCGTTTGGAAGACCTGACGAGCCAACTTCTGCATCAAATAGTTTTCTTCATTGGTAAATTTGGACGAAGAAATAAAGCCGAGTGCTTCGCCACCGTAAGTTTCTTGAATAGCTCCCATTTTGCTGGCCATCAGGCTCAAGGCTTCTTCCCAGGTAGCTTCCACAAATTCGTCCCCTTGACGAATTAAAGGGGAGGTCAAACGCTGATCGCTGTTCACAAAATCCCAGCCAAATTTCCCTTTTACGCATGTCGAGATACCGTTAACAGGTCCCTCAGAGGTAGGTTGTACCTTCAAAATTTTGCGGCCTTTGGTCCAAACCTCAAAGCTGCAACCTACACCGCAAAACGTACAGACGGTTTTCGTTTTTTTCGTACGGGTTTCACGCATCGCTGCTTCGGCTTCGGAAATAGCAAAAATCCCACTATAGCCCGGCTCCACTTCCTTTATTAAATCCACCATCGGATTTAATAAATCCTTGTTCATGCCACTCATGAAGCCTGCTTCTCCCAGCATGGATTTCTCCATCAAGGCATTGCATGGGCAGACGGTTACACACTGACCACAGCTAACGCAGGAGGAATCGTTAATCGCAACCCTGTCATCCCATATGACGCGAGGGCGTTCAGCTTCCCAGTCGAGGGACAGCGTTTCATTGACCTGAAGGTTTTGGCATACCTCTACGCATTGGCCGCATGCAATACATTGATTGGGGTCATATCGGTAGAAAGGATGAGACATATCTACTTCTGTCGGGCCAACTTTCGGTTGATACGGATATTTTTGATGTTCAATTTCCATAAGCTCTGCTGTATTATGCAAAGTACAATTACCGTTGTTGTTATCGCACACTGTGCAGTAGAGGAGATGATTTTCCAGCAATCGGTCCATAGCCTCGGTTTGAGCTGCTTTCGCGCGATCCGAATGTAAATGAATATTCATTCCATCGGAAGCCAGTGTCGAGCAGGAACGCATAAGCTTTCCGTCCACTTCCACGATACATGTGTCACAGGTACGAATCGGATCGACTTCGGGAACGTAACACAGCTGGGGATGGGCGATGTTGTTTTCGTTAATCACTTCAAGAATCGTTGCGCTGTTCTTCGTTTTCAGTTCCTGTCCGTTTAATGTAATTTTGATCGCACTATCAGTCACCGTTCAGGCTCCTTTCAGATTTTAAATTTAAAAATTAGGAATAAAAAAACTCCACCATAAACACAAGTGCTCGTGTTCCAGCACTTGTGTTTATGGTGGAGTAGTGACCAAGCTCTAGGTCCTGGAGGCCAATCCGCCATTTGAATATGTATTAATAACAGACAGTACGCACCGTCTGTATATCAATAACTTCTGAATAACTTAGATATGTCATTTTCTGCATTTCATCTCGTGTAACTATAACGTAAAATTTAAGATAGTTCAACGGTACATTATTAATTTTTTAATTGATAATGATTATCGTCTGAGAAATCGAAAAATCATTGACAAACGTTCCAGGATTGCTAACAATAGGAATGTAATCTATTTCAGAGCAATCGTAAATGGAGTGTACGTGGGAATCGCGTATATTTTATTTGTCGCAGCGCTTGTTAGTTTGATTTTTCTATATCACATGATGTGGGATTCGTAAAATCCTGATGTAGATAAATTAACCGGCATTTAGCAGATTCTTCGATATTCATAAGCGAAGAAGTTGTTGTGATGCCGGTTTTTTGGTTCAGTATAAAATGAATGGAAATACCGTCCCAATTTAGAGTGTAAAGAGTTTTATTAATGAAGACGGATTGAGGTGAACAGGATGGCGAACCGGAGCGACGATCAATGGAATCGTCCGTTACGGGACTTAAGAATATCCGTCATAGACCGATGTAATTTTCGGTGCCGATATTGTATGCCGGAAGAAATATTTGGCCATGACTATCCGTTTTTGCCAAAAGAAAAAATATTGACCTTTGAGGAAATTACGCGCCTTTCCCGTATTTTTGTCTCGCTGGGTGTTACGAAGCTGCGCATTACTGGTGGTGAGCCGTTGCTGAGGAAAAATTTATCCTCGCTTATTCATTCGTTAACTCAACTCGATGGGGTTGAGGATATTGCAATGACGACAAACGGCGTATTTTTGCCTAAATATGCTGTAGCACTGCGAGAGGCGGGACTAAAGAGAGTGACGGTTAGTCTGGATTCGCTCGATGATGATCGGTTCCGCCAAATGAACGGGGGCAGAAGCAGTGTAAAGGCGGTGCTGGATGGTATTGAGGCTGCGGCTCAAGCAGGGATGCAGGTGAAAATAAACATGGTCGTGCAAAAGGGCTTTAACGATCAGGATATTGTTCCCATGGCCGACTATTTCCAAAAGAAAAAGCATATTTTACGTTTTGTTGAGTTTATGGATGTAGGCAACACCAATGGCTGGAAATTGGATCAGGTCGTTTCCAAGCAGCAGATCATCGAAGCCATTCACGAGCATATGCCGTTAGAGCCTGTCCCACCCCAGTACAAAGGTGAGGTGGCGACGCGCTACAGGTATCAGGACAGAGACGGGGAAATCGGCATTATTTCGTCTGTTACGGACGCCTTCTGCTCCACATGTACACGAGCGAGAATTTCTGCTGAAGGCTCCTTGTACACGTGCCTGTTTGCCTCGCAAGGGTACAAGCTTCGCGCGATGCTGCGTTCCGAACAGTCCGATGACGAGATTAGAGCTTACATTGAGCGTGTTTGGAGAGAACGTACCGATCGCTATTCAGAGGAACGGCTGAATCATACACAGCAAGCAACATCTAAAATTGAAATGTCACACATCGGCGGGTGAGCCGAAGAGCCAGCCTGTCAGAAACAAGGGAGTGGAGCACATGGAAAAGCCAGCTGAGGTAAAACGTGAGATTCTACGTTATCGTGACGGTCAGATCAAGCGTTTTGAAGACACTGTGGTGACGGAGCATCCAGTGACCATCAAAATCAATCAGCAGGAATTTGCTACCATGGTTTGTACACCGGAGTATGTGGAGGATATGGCGGTAGGTTTTTTGGCCTCTGAAGGCGTCATTCAACGGTACGATGATATCGAAGATATTTGGGTTCAGGAAAAAGAAGGTTTTGTTCATATTAAAACCCGTCGAATGAATGAGTTTTATCAAAACTTTCATTCCAAACGGTACATTACCTCCTGCTGCGGTAAAAGTAGACAGGGCTTTTATTTTATGAATGATGCCAAAGTGGCAAAAAGAATGAATGACACCCATGTTACGCTGTCCTTTGACGATTGCTTCCGCTTGATGAATTTAATGCAAAGCTCGGCACTTACGTTCCAACAGACCGGTGGTGTTCATAATGCAGCGTTGTGCGATAAAGACGGCATGATCCTGTCCAGAATAGATATCGGCCGACACAATGCGCTGGATAAAATCTATGGACATTGCTTAAAACATGATATTGTATTGCAAGACAAAATCATAGTATTCAGCGGACGCATTTCGTCTGAAATTTTGTTGAAGGTTGCGAAGATTGGCTGTGAAGTTGTTTTGTCCAAGTCAGCTCCCACAGAGCTTGCACTTGAGTTGGCTGAGGATCTGGGAATTACGACCGTCGGCTTTATACGCAGTCGTTCTCTGAATGTGTATACGCATACTGAACGGATTGATGAACTGGTCGAATCTAAAATATAATATAAAAATCTTCAATGTACACCGTCATAGTTAACCAGCATGGAATAAAACCTTTCGGGGTATTCATTCATGTTGGTTTTTCTTGGTACATATGTGGTGGACATTCACTGTACTGAAAAGGAGGGCATGTTAAATGAACTATCATATTCAAGTATTTGCCGGACTTGCGGAACAGATGGGAGGGCCTATAATTATGGTGCCTACTGAGCAAGAAACGATGACCGTTGCCGCGTTAAAAGACTTGCTATCCGAGTGTTTCCCTGAATCGGCAGCTCAGTTGCAGGGTTCTTTTGTTGCCAGAAATCAAGCCTACGCCGCTCCTGAGGACCTCGTGAGTATATATGATGAGATTGCGATTATTCCTCCGGTTTCAGGAGGGTAAATTCTATTATATAGATAGATGAATTCGATAGAATAGGTGCAAGGGGGCAGATCATATGCAATACCGTATTCAGCTATTCGCAGGTATGGCGGAGCAACTTGGTGATGTGATCACAGTAGAACTTTCACAGGAAACGGTGACCATGGCAGACATTCGAAAAAGGCTGAATGAGCTGTACCCGGAAGTGACTTCACAACTGCCAGGTTCTTTTTTTACCCATCATAAAAAGCTGGCTTCTCCAGATGAACTTGTGCTTCCATCAGATGCAATTGCTCTTCATCAGTCAGCACCCGGGATGGAGACGGTCGTTTCAAAATGTGGTTTATTTGCCATTACGTACGACCCGATTGATGCCGATGAAGTAACCTCAAAGGTGCTCGACCCTTCTCATGGCGCCTCGCTGACCTTTAATGGTACGACTCGGGAATTCACGCAAGGTCAGCGAACGGTGCTGCTTGAATATGAGGCGTATGTCCCGATGGCCATGAACACGATGAAGCAGATTGGTGACGAAATTGCAGAGCGTTGGCCTTCTACACGTACTGCGATTACACATCGGCTTGGCACGGTCAGAATTGGAGAGACGAGTGTGGTGATTGCTGTCTCTGCTGCACACCGCGATACTTGCTACGAAGCCAGCCGCCATGCCATTGAACAGTTAAAGCAAATCGTACCGATTTGGAAAAAGGAAGTGTGGGAGGACGGCTCAGAATGGAAGGGGCATCAGCTGGGTGGCTGGAATCCTCAAAATACCCCAAAGCTTTCGAATAAGGACGAGGACATCTGAGCTTTTAGCTTGTCTGATCAACTTGTAGCTATCAATGGATAAGTATGGAGGGTAAACCAACGATGTCAGAAATGGACAAAATCCAGAAAATAGAAGTTGCTGCACAAGCACATGCGCATGCGTCTCATGCCCGTTATTCTAGACAGGAATTATTCTCGAAAATTGGACCGACAGGCCAGCAAAATATCCGTAGTAAGCACGTGCTGATGGTGGGGGCCGGCGCACTGGGCACTGCCAATGCTGACATGCTGGTGCGAGCGGGCATCGGACGGCTGACGTTGGTAGACCGCGATTATGTAGATTGGAGCAATTTGCAGCGCCAACAGCTCTATGACGAAGCGGATGCCCGTGATCAGATCCCCAAGGCAGTGGCCGCGCAGAAGCGATTGCAGCAAATCAATTCGGACGTGGACATTCGTGCGCTAGTCCGGGACGTCTCGCTAGATGAAATCGACGATATCGCAGCAGGGGTGGATCTCATCGTAGATGCCACCGACAATTTCGATACACGTCTGCTTATGAACGATTATGCGGTCAAGCATCGAATCCCTTGGATTTACGGGGCGTGTGTGGGCAGCTATGGGACAACCTTTACCATCGTGCCAGGGCAGACACCGTGCCTGCATTGCCTGCTCGGAACCGTACCGCTCGGCGGTGCGACCTGTGATACGGTCGGTGTGATTAGCCCGGCTGTACAGATGGTGGCGGCTTATCAAAGCGCCGAGGCATTGAAGCTGCTCACCGGGAACGAATCAGCCTTACAGGGTAAGCTGATTTCCTTCGATCTGTGGAACAATCAGTATCAGGCGATCCAAATCAGCGCCATGAAGAAAGCCGATTGTCCAACATGTGGTGAGTACCCTGTGTATCCTTTTTTACAATCGGAGCATCAGGCTAAAACGGCTGTCTTGTGCGGACGAGATACGGTTCAAATCCGCCCGGCCCCGGGTACTGTACGTGATCTGAATGAAGCGGCACGTTTGTTATCCCGTCAGGGGGGCAAAGTGGAGCATAATCCATACCTGGTATCCGTTGTTATCGGAACGCATCGAATTGTTCTTTTTCAGGATGGACGCGTCTTAATTCATGGCACGAAGGACATCGCTGAGGCGAGATCGATTTATCACAAATATTTGGGTTGACCCAATAGATTCGAACCGTTATGAGATGTACAATGTTTTCTTATTTTCGCCATCACATTTTCGTCATCTCATTTTGGAATTTATAGGATAGGGGAAGAACAAATTGAAAAAGAAATTTGGGTACATATTCACGTTCGTTGGATTGTTGGCATGGGTTCTGGCGGGGTGCTCGTCTCCGGCTGCTGTACAGTCGGCACAGTCTGCACCCAAGACAGAACTAGTCGTATCTGCCGCTGCAAGTCTTCAAGATAGTCTGAATACGCTCAAGGACCAGTATGAGAAACAGCACCCAGATATCAAACTTACCTTTAACTACGCTTCATCTGGTACATTACAAAAACAAATTGAACAAGGCGCACCCGCTGACGTATTTATTTCGGCGGGCATGAAGCAAATGAAGGCATTAACGGATGCTTCATTGGTGGAAAAGGATAACGTGTTGCTTCAAAATAAACTGGTTGTGGTTGTTCCACAAGATAAGGCGAAAAGCACAGATAACAAAAGCATTACGCTCAATGACTTGATGGGTCCTTCTTACCTGAAAGTGGCTGTTGGGGAGCCTACTACCGTTCCCGCCGGACAGTATTCCAAAGAATCGTTAACGAAGGCTGGACTATGGGACAAGCTGGAACCTAAGATGGTATTCGCCAAGGACGTAAGACAGGTATTAAATTATGTTGAAACAGGCAACGCCGATGCAGGACTCGTCTATCTGACGGATGCCAAATCATCTGATAAAACGGTCATAGCACTGGAAGTGCCTGAGGAATTGCATGCACCCATCCTGTATCCTGAAGGCATTGTAAAAGCAACCAAACACAGCCAGGAAGCAGGCGAGTTTCTTAATTTTCTACGGACAGATGAAGCTATGAGTGTGTTCAGTAAAGATGGATTTTCAGCCCCTACAGAAATGGCGGGAAAATAGAATTCACAGATAAAGGAGGGGGTTCCGTTGGATTGGTCAGCTTTTCTTCCTCCGGTTATCGTATCTGTTAAAGTTGCTGTCGTCGCCAGCATCATCGTCTTTTTATTAGCTACTGTGGTAGCGCGGATGATGGCGAACTGCACGCCGCGGAGGGGAACCAGCGTGATCGAGACCGTCCTACTTCTTCCGCTCGTTTTGCCTCCCACTGTTGTCGGCTTTATTTTGCTCATCTTGCTGGGAAGGAAAAGCTGGATCGGCACAGCCTTCGAAAGCCTGTTCCAGCAGACGATTGTATTTACATGGGGAGCTGCAGTGGTGGCGGCCGTAGTTGTTGCTTTTCCACTGGCTTACCGTACCATTAAAGCAGGTTTTGAAGCTGTAGACCCTGAGGTAGAGCAGGCTGCACGTGCGCAAGGTGCCAACGAATGGCAAGTGTTTCGCCACATTACGATGCCCCTTGCCTACCGACCGCTCATTTCAGGATACATTCTCGGATTTGCCCGAGGGTTAGGGGAATTTGGCGCTACGCTGATGCTTGCAGGTAATATTCCTGAACAGACCCAAACCCTGCCTACAGCGATTTACACCGCGTCCGAGGTCGGAAATATGACACTCTCTTGGAGCTGGGTAGCTGTCATCATTTTATTCTCTTTTATCATGTTGATGCTTTCAAATCGACTGGTAAAGGATTAGCTCTTTTGGAGTAAGAACATGCGCAGTCTGCCGATAGGGTAGGCTGTGTTTTATTTGTCTTGAGAAAATAAAACTCTTAGACTTCTTCATTCACTCTCCAACTCTTGGCATTCGAGGTACTGGAGACTCGCGGAAGGTCGAGGCGGTACTCCGTTTGCAGGCGTAACAGATTCGGTGAATTTTTGTGGTATAATTTACAAAAAAATAAGCAAAGGGAGATGGGGAACCATGAAGAAATTCGGGCAAATGTTTCTGGTAGGTTTAGCCATGGTTTTCGGGCTTGGTCTGGTGGCCGGAAATGTGCAACCTCCCGCTGCTTCCGCGGCCGGTACAGAATATTATGTGTCCACGAGCGGCAGCGACTCTAATGCCGGAACGAACGATGCGCCGTGGAAGACGTTGCAGCACGCGGCTGACGTGGCTCCTGCGGGCAGCACGGTTTACGTCCGAGGCGGCGTGTACAAGCAGAAATTAAAGATTACCCGCTCTGGCTCCGCTTCGCAGGGTCCAATTGTGTTCACCAACTATGGGACAGAGACCGCCATTATTGATGGCAGCGGACTTTCGGTCAGCGGGAACGAAGGGCTGATCGAACTGGCCGATGTCAATCACGTTACCGTTCAGGGGTTTGAAATCCGTAATTTTACCACTGCTTCCAAGAACACGGTGCCCGTAGGTATTTATGTCCACGGTTCGGGCGGCTTCATTAATCTGTCCAACAACAAAATCCATGACATCAAAAACACGGTCACCCCGACCGGCAAAGATCGGCTGGGCCGGGACGCTCACGGTATCGCTGTTTATGGCACGAAAGCTCCGGCTTCGATTCACGACCTTACGATCAGCGGTAATGAGCTGTACAATCTCGTGCTGGGCTCCAGCGAATCGCTCGTTTTAAACGGCAACGTGGACGGCTTTGCGGTGACCGACAACCGCATTCACGATAATGACAACATCGGGATTGATCTGATCGGTTTTGAGGGAACTGCGCCGAATACTGCTTACGATCAGGCGCGAAACGGGCTAGTGAAGGGCAACCGGGTGTACAATAATTCTGTTCAAAATAACCCATCTTACAAGAGCGATGACAACTCGGCCGGTGGTATTTATGTGGATGGAGGCAAGGACAGTATTATCGAGCAGAACTACAGCTACAACAACGACATCGGCGTCGAAATGGCCTCCGAGCATGCCGGCAAAGCCACCAGCAGTATTACAGTCCGCAGCAACGTGATATATAACAACCGGCTGACTGGTATTGCCATGGGCGGTTACAATGAGGAGCGCGGCTCAACGGTAAACTGCAAGATCGTGAACAATACGCTATACAAGAACGATACATTTGACGACGGAAGCGGCCAGCTTTTGGTTCAGTACGATACGCGAAACAATGTGATCAAAAACAATATTTTCGTGGCCAGCTCCACAGATATGCTGATCTCCAATGGATACACCAAAAATTCCGGCAATGTTGTGGATTATAACTTATACTTTGCTCCGAGCGGCAGTTCGGAAGCTAACTGGATCTGGAAAAATAAAGAGTATACGGGATTCTCTGCGTACAAATCGGGGACCGGCAACGATACGCATTCTCTGTTTGCCGATCCTAAATTCGTGAATGCCGCGAACAGCGACTTCCATTTGCAGTCTTCGTCACCGGCGATCGATGCCGGGAACACGGACCGTGCCATCATTGGAACACTGGATATTGACGGGAAGCCCAGAGTACAGGGAGCCGCGGTGAACATCGGTGCCTACGAGTAAGTCCTATATTTTATGACTAGTGCATAGCGAAACTATGTGGGGCCGCTGCTTGTACGTTTTTACAATGTTCCTTGCAATTAAAACACCTTCAAAGAGAATCCCCATGTCGTAAGATATGAGGATAAACTTTGGAGGTGTTTTTGCGTTGGCAACAAGATTAAGCTATCCTCGGAAAGTAAAAATGGAAGTCGTACAAATGAGATTAGATGGTTGTTTCTGTTCGAGAGGCTCTGATTAACATAGTTGTTGTACACCTTTGAACCATACGGACTTGATCGACAAGGTATCCGAGATGTTGGTTGTCGGATCACCGTTTACTAGTATAAGGTCAGCGAGCGCACCTTCGGTAATACAGCCGCGATCGTAAAGCCCAAAGCAACGGGCCGGTTTCGCAGTAGCCGACTGAAGCGCTTCTATGGGAGTAAATCCGGCCTCAACCAGCAATTGCATTTCATGATGAACGCTGGCTCCATGAGCAAGACCGCCAAGATTGGGAACAGGAACGGGGGCGACATCCGTCCCGACCAGAATATCCACACCGGCACGGTGAAGATCCATCACATTTTTAAAGCTATTCTCCAAATTGCCTTGCGGGAAAGTATGGAAGCTTGAGTTCAAAATATCGATCCATTCTGGACTTAATTTGGAATAAACACGTGAATCATTCGCCAATTCTGATGCCGGATTTCCCAGAATGGATGAGTTCAATACTAAGCACGGTATAACAAATGCGCCTGAATCCGCTATGGATTTCACCAACTCGGATGTGCATTCGGGCCTGTCGAGAAATAAGTGACCCAATCCGTCGACTCCCATATCGATGGCGGTTTGCGAAGAATCAGCCGTCAAGACGTGGGCTATGACAATTTTATCGAATTTATGGGCTTCTGCCACGGCTGCTTTTAAAATCTCGTCGCTTAAAATAGGTAGTCCAGGGGCACCCAAGACCGTCCCTTCTTCAATCATGATTTTAATATAGTCGGCGCCACTCTCCACCTGGGTATGCACATGTTTGATCGCTTCTTCCACTGTCGTCACTTGGGGCACCTCTTCGTGATCGTGAGCGTAGGCGGCTAGCATAGCTTCCCGGTCTTCCTTAGGTAACTTCTCCAATTCCTTTAATACGAACTCCGGAATTTCATCCTCATCCTGCAATAATTCATCCGGATGACCACCTGGAGCAGTGATCGCTGTGCCGGCAGAACGGACTTCGGCGACGTCATTCACGTTTTTCAACTGGATCTTGCGCCCTCTTTCTGTAAAACTGCCGTTCATTTCGAGTTCTGTCGTGACGCCGAATTTTAAAGCATCTCGTAACCCACCGATTGAAGTGTGGACATGCGCATCAATCAGGCCGGGCAATAATGTCGCATTTTCCCCATCGATGATCGTTGCATGTGTCGGAAGGTCTCCGCCTACCGAAATAATGGTTTCCCCATGGATGACAACATTTCTGGGCTCAATAACTTTTTCACCATCGAAAATACGTACATTCGTAATCGCTGTAACTTTTTCTACCGTAGAGCTTTGAGTTACATTCTTCATGTCGTTCCTCCTTAGTGTTCAATCTTAAACACTTAGAATTCTAACTATTAGTTTTATAACTGTCAATAAACTAATTTTCATTTGACAAACAGTTTAGAGATTTATATAGTTTATTTACTGACAATTAGACTTCTAATAATTTGAGGAGATATGATTATGAAAACCCAAAAGGATACGGTTTATCTGGATTTGTTTCAGATTATTGGTCTTAAGTTAAAGAAAAGAGCGGACGAGAGCATAAAAGAGTTGGGATTAAATGCTCAACAAGGAAAAATGATTAAATATATCTACGAGAATCAAGAAAATGATTTAATTCAGAAGGATCTTGCCGATCGGTTTCATCTGCGCGGAGCCAGCATTACAAGCATACTTCAAGGTCTTGAGCAAAAAGGATTCATCGAGCGCAAAATCCCGGCCAATAATGAACGGCAAAAAAATATTTATGTTTTACCAAAAGCCATTGAATTGATTGAAGCTTTTAGTGACTCTTTCCAAAAGGTGGAGGACGAAATTGTTCAAGCCCTGACCGAAGAGGAGAAGCGAATTTTAGAGGAAATGTTAATCAAAATTAATGAACGCTTATAATTGCAGATAAAATCATGTTCCAAAAATCACTTTCGCTAGTCTCTGTTTTATATGATAGGAATCGGTTATGATGGAAATAGTAATAGGGATTTTAGTAGATTTTAGGAGAGCGGTGCGATATGAGAAGGGAAACGGGTTTTAACGAAATTATTCGAAAAGTACGTAAAGAGCTGTTTGGGAAAGGCCCGGAACGCATACATACGACCTTTGTAGATAATATGGCCATCACGATGCTGTATGGAAATTTAACCCCATCTGAAAAGTTTCTTGCACAAGAAGAATCCGGGAAAGAGATGGTGCATGCAGCCCGAACCAAAATGGTTCAAAAAATATATCCCACACACTTCAATAAAGAACTGGAGGATTACATGGATTCCCGGCTGCTGCACCTCTTTTCAGATATTAAAGTGGAGGAAGATATAGCCATCTCCGTTTTTGTATTTGAAGATAATATTACTGCAAAATAAAAAGAAGGCGGAACCGACATAGCATCCATATTGTCGGAGAGTTCGGCTGCACCTTCGATTTAATTAACGATGTCCTAATGGAATGAAAAGAGAGCTGTTTCTGTTTACACGTTTTTTCTTCTTCGATATTGATATTGGGACCATTGGTAGAGAACAAAACATCCTATGCAAAAACCAAGGATAGCCACCAAGGCCGCCACCAGGACCATGGCCGAGAATACATAAGCGACAATACTCCACTGGAGCATAAATCCTACCCAAGCGACCAACAGAAAAAAGACGGCAAGAAGCTGATTAAACCTTTGCTGCTCTCGGTCCTCCTGCACATACGAGGAGGGGCTTTTCTTCAAGAAATGCTTGGCTATCCGCATTACTGGATTGAAGTTAAAAAGGACGCCGAGCAACCCCGCGATAAGAGGAATAACTAGCACCCCATATCCCCCTGTAATCCAAGTAAAAACTACAGATAAAACAATTACCCATTGATTAGCCCTGACTAACGGACGCGGAATGGAAGATGGATTTTGGCTCATATATATCATCCTTTTCATATCGGAATAAAGTAAAAACTGAAATTATTATAGCCTAACATTTGGAGAATAGATACCAAGAAAAAATGAAAGACTCTGCAAGTCCATCTGCTAAGTTTTTTTGTCTTTCTTAATTCCTAGCGATGTATCAGCCAATTTGTTACAATTCTTATATATGTCAATTGGGGAAGATAGACATTGTTTTACTCTATGCGCAAATCACGGAGCATGAAAGGAACCTACATAGTTTATGAAAAGAAATGATTTTGGAAATAGGATGAAGGAATATGAAAATGCCTATAGATTAAGCCTACCACGCCGTTTACCCGTAATCATCAGAATTGATGGTGCGCATTTTCATACCTTTACACGTGGGATGACGAAACCTTTTGATGAGAAACTAATTTTTGCATTATGGGAGACGTGTAAATATTTGGCCTATAACATTATGGGATGTAAACTGGTGTATCATCAGAGCGATGAAATTTCACTGCTTCTTACGAATTATGACAAATTAACGACGCAATCCTGGTTTGAAAATAATCTTCAAAAGATGGTGTCCATATCTGCTTCTCTGGCTACAGCCAAATTTAATGAGGAAATCCAAAAGGTTTACCCAGGTCAGCCTTTAGCCACTTTTGATGCGAGAGCATGGGTCTTGCCCCAGGATGAGGTTACAAACTACTTTCTATGGAGACAACAAGATGCTACTAAAAATAGCATTTCTATGGTAGCTCAAGCCCATTTCAGGCATTCAGAATTAGAAGGGTTGAACGGAAATCAGCTCCAAGACAAGCTTTTTGTGGAAAAAGGGATAAACTGGAACGAACTTCCGGTCTGGCAAAAGCGGGGAATTTGCATTACCAAACAACAGTACAACAAAGGCGAAGCCGTCAGAAGCAAGTGGGATGTTGATCATGAGACACCGATTTTTTCACAGAATAGAGATTATATTAACCAATATGTATACTTGGACAAGGATGTGTAGATTTGGAGTGTGTCATTTTTATAGGAATTCAGGCTTCGGGCAAGTCGACATTTTATAAAGAACATTTCTTCAAAACACATATGCGAATAAACCTTGATATGCTTAAAACACGGAATAGGGAAAATATTTATCTACATGCCTCCATCGAAACAATGCAGCGCTTTGTTGTAGATAATACAAATGCCACTGTTATAGAACGGAAGAAATATATAGATACTTGTATAAATAAGGGATTTAAAATTATTGGCTACTATTTTGAGCCCGATTTTGCAGAATCTATTAAGCGTAATGAGCAGCGCACAGGCAAAGAGTATATTCCTGAAATCGGTATTAAAAGTGTAATGAGTAAACTAGAGATCCCAAGCTACGAAGAAGGATTTGATGAACTCTATAGTGTGATTTCCAATGAAGGAACGTTTCAGATCAGAAGGCTGCCGGAAAACCATTCAATATAGGGGGAGTACCATGAACATACCTGAGAGATTCATCAAACGTTTTCCAGCATACGAGGACGTATTTGCCAGCGATCTTGAACATCATCGCAAGCACTTTCTGCCGATTTGCTCGATTAATCTTCAGTTTTTATTCCCGGAGCAGGACGAGTGGCTGCATTTTGTTTCCGTAAAAGAAATACACGAAGGCTGTGTGGGTGAAAATACTCAGCAATTTCATACCTCATATACCAAGGAAGATATGCTGGGTTTCGATGTAATTGACGGCAAATACAAATTTGAAGCGGACTGGAATTATTTTAGCCTTCATCAGAAAGAGCAATTGGAAGCCACCTATGAAGCGCTGAAATCTACCGGGGATAAAGCGTACCTACGTATGAAGAGAGAAGTTATGGCGTTGGACGGACTGGAACAGGTGTATATGGCTAATGAACAAGACTACCAAGCTCGCAAAGCATTTTCCTGGAAAACAAAAAAATTTATCCATATTCCTCCTTTGGGGAGGCCCAAAAGCCTGTGGAAGAGCTCACCCGTGATTTTGAGGAAAAGCAATCCAGCGGTTGGGGGCTGAGTTTCCCTGAAGTTAATGGAATTTTGGATGATATCGCTTTTCAGTCTGACAAGGCTCAAAGTTACATCAAGGAATATGACGAATCTCTGGAAGAGATGCTCCAATTCGAGCAAACCAACCTGCTTCATGTACCTAAATGTCCCAATGGTGAGACTTTTGCCTATATCGGTTCCATTACCGGGTATTATTTTCAAGCGTGTGGGGCGGATACCGTCTATTTATTTTACGACCAAGAATTAAGTAAAGCGGTAATTTGCTTCGAATATTCATAAGTGAGGATTTTGCAAAATCCTGAAGTATAAAAAAACTCCCATAAAGGGAGTTTTTTCAGGCTGTCGAGAAAGTCTCGACAGCTATTTTTATGTTGATTTTGTTTAAGACGACAGCGCGTTAATGTTGTATAATATAGGTAACTATTGTAGAACGGACGGTGTTGGTATGCTGCGATCTTATCGAGACAAACAACAATCCTTTGAATTGGTTTCCCTGGAAGAACTGGTGCCGCAAGATCATTTGCTTCGCAAAGTGGATACATATATAGACTTCTCCTTTATTCATGAGAAGGTAAGCCCGCTGTATTGTGCGGACAATGGGCGTCCTGCCATTGATCCTACCGTATTGTTTAAAATGATCTTTCTCGGTTATTTCTATGGCATTCGCTCAGAACGGCAACTCGAGCGAGAAATCCAGACGAACTTGGCTTATCGTTGGTTCCTGGGGCTGGGCTTAACCGATAAAGTACCGGACCATACGACGATTAGCTGGAATCGCCGCACTCGCTTTAAAGACACCACGATCTTTCAAGATATCTTCGATGAAATTGTGTTGCAGGCGATCTCTCACCGAATGGTGGGCGGGCGTGTTCTCATGACCGATTCCACCCACCTCAAGGCCAATGCTAACAAACATCAGTACACCAAAGAGGAAGTATTGCAGAATACCAAAGAGTATATGGACGAGCTTAACGAAGCGGTGAAGGAGGACCGGAGAAACCACGGAAAAAAGCATTAAAATCTCGAGAGGAAGTGAACGAAGAAAAAGAAATAAAAGTAAGCAAAACCGACCCGGACAGCGGCTATATGATCCGTGATGGCAAGCCCGAAGGCTTCTTCTATCTGGACCACCGAACGGTGGATATGAAGTACAATCTCATTACCGATGTGCATGTGACACCGGGAAATGTACATGATTCCATCCCCTATTTGTCCCGTTTGGACCGCCAAAGAGAACGTTTTGGTTTTCAAGTAGAAGCCGTGGCGCTAGACTCCGGTTATTTAACGACGCCGATTTGTCGAGGTTTACAAAACCGAAAGATTTTTGCCGTGATTGCTCACCGAAGATTCCATCCCAGACAAGGACTGTTTCCAAAATGGAAGTTTGAATACGATGCCAAACGCAATGTGTATAGATGCCCGGCCCAACAGGAACTGCCCTACCGAACGACGGACCGTAAGGGATACAGGCAGTATGCCTCTGACCCAGCTCAGTGCCAGCATTGCCCGCTACTGGGCCAGTGTACCCAGTCTCAAAACCACCGCAAAGTGGTGACTCGACATGTCTGGGAAGACAGCAAAGAGTGGGTGCGAAGCAACCGGCTGAGCCCATCCGGGAAACAGCTATACCGCAAACGAAAAGAGACGATTGAGCGAAGCTTCGCGGATGCCAAAGAGCTCCATGGGTTTCGCTATTGCCGTTTGCGCGGACTTCCGAACGTCAGGGAACAAGCCCTCATGACGGCAGCCGTGCAGAACATGAAGAAGATGGCGATCCACCTGGATCGCCTAGAAAAACAGGGGTAACACCCCGTTTTTCCAGATACCAGACCATTATGGTGTAAGGAAAAAGAAACCCACGTCTCAAAAAGACGGGGTTTCTCGACAATCTGAA